>NZ_QJSP01000011.1 GCF_003217475.1 Williamsia limnetica
GTGGGCGCCGGCCTGTCTAGCCTGGATCGCACAACCGGATATTTTCGAGACGGATTCCTGTCGACTGAACACGTCGACGCGATCGTCAAAGGAATCACTCACATCGATGATCGCTCTGAGGTCGGGGTATCAGCACAGGAACGAACCGATTTCGAGAGCACACTCCTGTCCCACGTCATCTCCGGCGCACCGCCGACTGAGGTCGAGAAGATCGCTCGCGGACTCGGCAACCAGATCGCAGCCGACACCGGCGGTCCGCCGCCCGCAGAAGATCCTTCTCTCAACAGCTTTGACTTCAAGGTGGAAGAAGGGCGACTGGTCGGTCGATTCGACGTAGACGCGCAGATCGCGGAGAAGTTGCACTCGGCGCTGGGTTATTGGAGCAAGCCACGGCCGCAGCCTGATGGTTCGGCCGACCCTCGAAGTAAGACACAGATCCGCGCAGATGCGTTCCACCAGCTGCTTGATTGCGGCGGAGGTGGTGGTGACGGGTTGATCTCCGCGCCGCGGACCGAGGTGAACGTGTCGGTTCCCGCGGATCATCCGAACCGGGCGTCGCTCGAGTGGATGGGTCCGATCACCGAGGCGACCGCTGCCATGCTCGCCTGCGACTCGACCATCAGCTTCATAACCCTGGACGGCCAGCAAGTGCCAATCGCCATGAGTCCGCCGAAGCGGCTGTTCAGCGGATTGGTACGCAAGGCCATCATCATCCGCGGCGAGTCCGTGAGCGCAGGGATGGGCCGCGCGGGATGCAGTGAGGAACGCGGGAGCGCAGCGACCACGTGACGAGCGAAGAGCGCGCATTGAGGCCCAGCCCGAAGCGAACAATTGATATAGGAGATCGAGATGGGTAGCGACGGGCATCCGTGGTTGATCCCGCCGGCTGACGTCGACCCGCAGCGAAGACCCCTGCCCGCGTACAACCGCCGGACGATGACACTCGCAGCCTGATCCCGACGCCTCGATCCTCGACCCCATAGCTCTGATTGCTTCGATTCCTGCCGCACCCGACCGACATCGGGACCGCGCACGCTACTTTGAAAACTCCATAGTGTGAAACCGCATGGTGCTGCCGCCCGGATGAGCTGGGTGGCAGCACCGTCACCGGGAAATCCGTGGTAGACGACAACGCCGCCGTGGCGGAGTACTGTCTGGTCGCCTTGAGGTGGACCTGCCACCTGGTGCGGCGGTGGTGAGATGACTCTGCGCCTGAGATCGGTCGGCAATTGCCCGCTGACCAGCGGCCCCACTGGGCGACATCTCTTGTCGTCCGATAGGCGGACAAGAACACCAGAGAAGGAAGACATCCGCTATACGCGGGTCTACCGTTGACCCACCGATGAGTTCAGGCAGATATCAGGGTCAATCCTGATATCGCTGCCCTCCGATCAGGGCAATGATGAGAAACGTCCAACCGAATACAGCCCCGGGGAGCACGACATGGACCGCTACATCGCATTCATCATCAAGAGGCGCTGGTTGGTTATCGGGACGTGGGTGGTGGTCCTCATCGCGGCAATCGCCGCCGCGACCATGTGGGCGGGCCCCACCACGACGACCTTCACCAACGACCTGCGGACCGAATCGGGCAAAGCGGGCGAGCTACTGGAAAACGCCGGTCAGGGCGACGAAGCGACGGCCGGTCAGCTCGTCGTCGCGGCGATACCGGGAGTCCCCGGTGGTGTGCGCAATCCTGAGGTCACCGAGTCGGTGAACACCCTGGTCGACGAGATCAGGGACTCCTCGCCAGACGTCACCGTCGGCGACCCCTATGCGCCCGGCGCCCAGATCTCACAAGACGGTCGGATCTCGGTAACCACCCTGGACCTGGGAACCGGCACCGACTCCGAGGTTCAAGACCGCGTGGACAACATCAAGTCGATCGCGGACAAGACCGAGATACCCGGTGTGGGAGTTGAGTTCAGCGATCCCCGGTTCGACGAACAACCGCCGAGCGGCGCCGCCGAGGGCGTCGGCGTACTGCTGGCGCTCATCATCCTGCTCGTCGCTTTCGGATCGGTCGTGGCTGCAGGTCTCCCGATCCTCTCAGCGCTGTTCGGGGTGGGCGTCGGTGCATCCATCCTGTTCATCGTCCAGAACTTCATGAACATCCCCAACTTCGCGATCTCGGTGACGCTGATCCTCGGGATCGGCGTCGGGATCGACTACGCGCTGCTGATCGTCACCCGGTTTCGATCGGGACTTCATGACGGCCTCGACGTCGAGCGCGCGGTCACCGTCGCGATGCAGCGGGCCGGTCGTGCAGTCCTGTTCGCCGGATGCACCGTGATCATCGCGATGTGCGGCATCCTCATCTCGGGCGGCGAACTGGGTCCGGCGCTCACTTTCGCCGCAATCATCGGCATCCTCGGGACGCTCGTTGCCTCGATGACACTGCTACCCGCCCTGCTCTCGGTCATCGGCACCGGCGTCAACCGGTTGTCACTGCACTGGCTCCGCAAGCGCCGCGGCAAAGACCCCGATCGCGCGCTCGAAGGGGTCTGGGCGCAGAAGTGGAGCGAGAAGATTCAGGCCCGTCCTTGGGTCGGGGTCATCGTCGCTGTACTCGTCCTCGTAATTCTGTCCATCCCGGCATTCCAGATGCGCCTGGGCTTTTCCGATGCAGGCAACCGGTCGACCGAAGCGACCACGCGCGTCGCGTACGACTACGTCACCGAAGGTTTCGGGATCGGTGCGAACGGCCCACTGATCGTCGTCGCCAAGTACCCCGAGGGCAGCGACCCCGCAACCACGCTGGACGCGCTCAGCGAACGGATCGCCGCCGATCCCGATGTCATCGAGAACGGGGTCACACCCGTCGTCCCGGTCGGCGTCACCGACGGATCCGAGATTGCGGTCATGACCGTCATCCCGGCCAGCGGCCCGCAGGACGAGGCGACGACCGACCTCGTCAACCGACTGCGCTCAGAGACGATTCCTGCTGCGCTCGGACCCGACGCCGACATGTCCGTGCAGATCACGGGCATCACTGCCGGCTCCATCGACTACGCCGAGGTCACCCTGGACTTGCTCCCGTGGTCGATCGCAGCTGTGCTCGCAGCGGCGTTCTTGCTGTTGATTCTGGCCTTCCGGTCCATCGTGGTCCCGGTGAAGGCCGTGATCGTCAACGTCCTCTCCCTGGGTGCCGCTTACGGCGTCATCGTCGCGATCTTCCAGTGGGGCTGGGGCGCATCGATATTCGGCGTCGGGCGGGCCGGTCCGATCGACAGCTGGGTACCGATGATGCTCTTTGTGACGGCGATCGGGCTGGCCATGGACTACGAGGTGTTCCTGGTGTCGCGGATCAAAGAGCGGTACGAGAAGACCGGCAACGCCACCACGTCGGTCGCCGAGGGACTCGCCAGCACAGCCCGGGTGATCACGTGCGCGGCCCTAATCATGATCTGCGTTTTCCTGTCCCTGGCATTCCTGCCCGACCGCAGCTTGAAAATCCTCGGCGTCGGGCTGGCGGTCGCAGTCCTCATCGACGCCAGCATCGTGCGTTTGCTCTTGGTCCCGTCGACGATGGAGATCCTGGGCAAGGCCAACTGGTGGTTCCCGACCTGGCTCGAGTGGATTCCGCGGGTGGACGGAATGCACTCAGACGGCGACGACACAGACGGCGCTCCCGCCACTCCAGCAGACTCAGTGCCTGCCACATCCAGCCCTGCCACATCCAGCCCCACCACGTCCAGCCCAGCCAAGGCCAGTCCAGGAAGTGGCAAGCTGGTGACGTGAAGTCCGTATCACCGCTCACCGCACCCGTCACCGCCGCAGAGTCGCTACGTCGCATCGCGCTGCTGCTCGAACGGTCCCGTGCAGGCACCTACCGGGTGGATGCCTTCCGCAAAGCACTCAAAGTCGTCGACAAACTCTCCGACGACGACTTGATAGCCCGCGTCGATGGTGGCCGGCTGACCGAGCTGAACGGGATCGGGAAGTCGACCGCGGCAGTCATCACCCAGGCCGTCCACGGCGAGCTACCCGAGTATCTGCAGTCACTGCAGGACAAGGAGATCGGCGCACTCGCCGAGGGCGGCGCGGAGCTGTACACCGCGACCATCGGCGACCTGCACACCCACTCGGACTGGAGCGACGGCGGCTCACCCATCATCGAGATGGTCCGCACCGCCATCGACCTCGGTCAGGACTGGATGGCACTGACCGACCACTCCCCCAGACTGACCGTCGCCAACGGCCTCTCGGCCGAGCGACTTACCGAACAGCTGGGGGTCGTCGACAAACTCAACCGAGCGCTCGGCGACCAATTCCGTCTGCTGCGCGGCATCGAGGTCGACATTCTCGACGACGGGTCGCTCGACCAGACCGACGAGATGCTCGACCAGCTCGAGATCGTCACAGCCTCAGTCCATTCCAAGCTGAAGATGGATGCGGCACCGATGACCAGGCGCATGGTCGCAGCGGCGCGTGATCCACGCGTGAATGTGCTGGGGCATTGCACCGGCCGACTGGTCACCGGCGGTCGCGGCCAGCGCGCGCAGTCGAAGTTCGACGCCCGGGCGGTCTTCGAGGCCTGCGCCGAATCCGGTACCGCTGTCGAGATCAACTCGCGCCCCGAACGGGTCGACCCACCCGATGAGCTCATCGAGCTCGCGCGCGACCTCGGCTGCCTCTTCGCGATCGATTCCGATGCACATGCACCGGGGCAACTCGACTTCAAAGAACTCGGTTGCGAGCGCGCCACCCGACTCGGCATCGAGGCCGATCGCATCGTGACGACCTGGCCCGTCGACCGAGTGTTGGAGTGGGCGAACAGCCGCGAAAACTAGAAACATACCTTCCGCAGACTCGTAGTGATCACGATTCTGCCGAGCAATTTCTGATCTTCTGTGTCATAATCTATCGGGTCGCGTATATCGCGGAGCGGCCTTGATTCGAGCACTCGGACGGCACTCGTGGACGCACAATTCTGCGCACCGTCCCGGTTAAATGATACTCAGATAGCAATGCCCGATCTCTAACCTCCTGCCCAGCAGGAGGTTAGAGATCACCTATCGAAGTTCGACAGCGATCTCGGTACCGAGGTCATAGCCCGGAGCGAGCGGAAGCGTATCGCCGCTCCAGAACTTCCCGGGGTCAAACCAATTCGCGTGCTTCTCTGTCGCGAGCAACCCCATGTGCTCATAGGTCATCGCGACCACCTCAGCGCAATAGGCAGTTTCCAAACCCGCATTTTGCTTGTGCTGATTTCTTTTTTCGACAGTCTTGCGAACCTTTTTGTCGAGAAGTGGAATTCCTCTGGTGACGTCATTGGCGGTCGGAACGCGACCCCGGAACCAGCGTCCGGCCAGTCGCGCAGTGGTCGGAAACGCGGTGCCGTCCATCTTCGCGATGACCTTCAGCAGCAGATCTTCCTGCTCACGCTGCGCATACGGGGTGAGTTGACGAAGCCAGCAGCGCTGACCGTACTTCTCCATCCACTGCAGAGCCGCCTCCCTCGCGTCGTTCAGCTGGACTCCGCGGTGATTGGTGCCCGTCCACATGTCCGTGAGCTTGTTGCCGAGTTCGGCGTGCCACATCAGCGGCGGCAAGTCGTCGATGGCCACGGTCATGGCGACATGGTTGACCGGACTGTTGGTGAGCGTCTGAATCGCTCGATCCGGCCCGGAACGACCACGAAACAGCCAGATGTCTCCGGTCCTTGCCTGGTCCAGCGCCTGGTCGAGGGAAATAGGCGGGGGTCTGTGGGGATGCACAGTCAAAGACTAAACGGCTTCTCACGACTTACGCAGCGTGGTGCATCAGCGCTAGTCTCACCGGTGTGGGCAATGCGTGGAAGTGGATCGGACTGGCCGGGGTTGTCGGGGTCGCGGCGAGCGGCGTGCTGGTCGCGCGAGACCAACGGCAGCGAAATGCATACTCGGCCGACGACATTCGCGACCGCCTTCGCAAGCGATACGAAGAGATCGACAGTCCAGACGCTGAGGGCTGAGCCGCGGCTCGCCTGACCGCTGGTGCGTACACGGCTGACACATCCGCTCCACCTACAGCACACCGCTCCACTTCCAGTGCACCAGAAGTGGAGCGGATGCGTAGAAGTGGAGCACATTCGCGAGTAGTCAGGCGAAGCGTGCAGCCAACGCCTTCAAAGTGCCGCTGATGCCTTCACCGTTCTTCTTGTCGTAACCGAACGTCGTGATCATGGCCGGGATCTTGGCCGTCGAGTAGTCGAATGTCTCGGTCACCGTCGTGGTCGTCGGTGAGGTCTCGCGCAACTCCCAGCGCCACTTGTGGCCCAGCGGGTGCTGCCATTCGACGACCCTGTTGTCTTCGAACGCGGTCACCGTCGAGGTGATCTTGTAGGGAACGCCGAACTGCTTCATTCCGACGCTGAACTTTGCGCCGGGACTGAGGCGGTCCGGTCCCTTCACGGGAGTGTCACGGACGGTGCCTGATCCATCGAGCTCGGGATGCCAGTGCGGATTGGCCACCAGCGCAAAGACCTCGCCGACGGGAGCGTTCACCACAACCTGGCGCGAGACCTTCTTGGGTCCGGAATCGACTGTTGTCACGGTTGCATCTGCCATGGGTGCCAACGTACGCGGATTCGATCACAACGGGTATGACGTGCCCGTTTCCTTCTCGGCTGCGGCCCACAGCCGAGCGGCGAGCTCGTAGTCACACGCGAGCGCCGACCGGCCGTAGAGCACGGGCACCCCACGTAATGCGCGCAGCCCGTCGACGCTGACGAATGATCCCGGCGGAATCGGCTCGGTCAGACAGTAGAGTGTGGGGGCTGCGCCGGCGTCGATGTCGTTGGCGAACGTGTTGGCCGCGGCCTGCACCACCTTGTGGACCACGCCCAGCTTCGGCTTGTTCGAAATGTTCGACGCCGCCCACCCGGGGTCGGAGAGCATGGCGGTGACCGGGGACCCGCCGACTCGCAGACGCCGATCGAGCTCGAGCCCCCACAGCATCACCGCGAGCTTGGATTGCGCGTACGCCCCCGAAAGCCGCCACTTCACCTGCCGCAGATGGATGTCGTCGGGGTCGATCGTCGCGTGCCGGTGCGCGTTCGACCCGACCAGGACCACCCGTTCACGCACCCGCGGCAACAACAGGTTCGTCAGCGCGAACGGACCCAGGAAGTTGGTACCGATCGCGGTCTCGAAGCCGTCGACCGTCGAGGTGCGGCGTTGCGGGACCATCCCCGCGTTGTTTATCAGGATGTCCACCTCACCGTCGAGAGTGTCGACGAACCGTCGCACCGACGACAAGTCCGCGAGATCCACCTGAGCGACCTCGGTGGTGCCGCCGATCTCGGCGGCGCGTGCTGCGCCGAGCTTGGTGTTGCGTACCGCCAGGACGACGTGCGCACCCGCAGTGGCCAGCGCTCTGGCGGTCGCGAACCCGATGCCGTTCGTGGACCCGGTGACCACGATGCGTTTGCCTCGAACGATGCTCAAACGGCTGGGCGACCACGACGACGGTTTCATGGCAACGAGGCTATCGGCCGATGTGTCCGCACAAGCCACGTTCGGTGGGACTACAGATATCAGTTCCGACAGGGTCGAGAATCAGAACGTCGCCCCGCAATCGTCCCAAGGAGTCGCCATGAAACCAACCGGCATCGTCGCCAATCTCTCCGTTCCCGACCTGCCCGAAGCGCGCGAGTTCTACACGGACTTCCTGGGCCTCGGCGTCGAAGCGTTCAACTTGGGCTGGGTCGCGAACTTTCAGTCGCCAGACGGCCGCGCCGCCGTCCAACTGGTGACGCGGGACGCCACCTCGCCGCCCGACTCGGTGATCTCCGTACACGTCGGCGACGGCGTGGAGGAGGCCTACGAAGACGCGCTGCGCCGCGGGTTCGAAATCGTCCACCCGCTGACCACCGAGGAATGGGGAGTACGCCGATTTCTGGTCCGAGCCCCGGACGGAAACGTCGTCAACATCGTCAGCCACAAGGACGACTGAGGGCTCTCACAGACGCCACCTGAACAGATGACCGTCCGGTACGGCATTGTGAAGTGCATGAACGGCATCACCACACCCGGCGCAGACCAGGACAGCCCCGAGGACCTGCGCGCCTCGATTGTCCGACGTCTCGACGCGTTCGACCACACCACCGCGCCGCTCGACGGGGCTCGCGGCGCCGCCGTGGTGATCGCGGTGACGAGCCGCAACGGCGAATACGGCATCTGGCTCACCAAACGTCCGTCGAAGATGCGTGAGCATCCCGGCCAGTTCGCGTTGCCCGGCGGACGCATCGAACCCGGCGAGGACTACGCGACTGCCGCGCTGCGCGAACTGCACGAGGAACTCGGCGTCGAGGTGGACCCGGCGGACGTCCTCGGCCGCCTCGACGACTACGTCACCAGGTCGGGATACGTCATCACCCCGATAGTCTGCTGGGCCGGGCCCGACCGCGAGACCAACCCCAATCCGGGCGAGGTCGCGCAACTGTTCTTCATCCCGATGGCCGACCTGCAGGTCACACCACGTTTCATCGACATCCCGGAGTCCGAACGGCCGGTCATCCAGATGCCGCTGGTCGGATCGCTGATACACGCGCCGACCGGCGCGGTGATGTACCAGTTCGCCGAAGTGGTCCTCGGCGGCCGCGCCACTCGCGTGAACGAGCTCGAACAGCCGGTGTTCGCATGGCGCTGAACGTTTCCAGCGACCTCCGACCGGGTAGCCAAGCCGAGTGACGTCATCTCTGAGCCCCATCACCCGCGCGCTGCCTTCGCCGTGCGGACCGTTGTCGACGGCAGTGACCGACGCGCTGGCAGGGACACCCACGACCTCGTGGGAGCTTCCCAACGTCAGTCAGAGCGCTTGGGACACCCAGGCATATGGCAAAGACCTGCAACTGGCGCTCTACATCTGTTACGAACTGCACTATCGAGGTTTCTCCGACGTCGACGACGAATGGGAGTGGAACCTCGACATCCTTCGGTTCCGGGCGCAGCTCGAACAGATCTTCCTCTCCGCGCTGCGCACTGATATCGACGCCGGAGACGATGCTGTCGCCGAGATCGAAGCACTCTCGATCGAACCGGGCGAGGGCGACGGACCGTCGTTCCACCTCCGCGACGAAGGCACCTGGGAACAGATGCGTGAAACCTTCGTCCACCGGTCGATCTACCACCTCAAAGAGGCCGATCCGCATGCGTTCGCCATCCCACGGCTGACCGGACAGGCGAAGGCCTCGTTCGTGGCGGTCGAGTTCGACGAGTTCGGCGGCGGTAAGGGCGAAAACCTGCATCAGCAGCTCTTCGCCGACCTGATGACCGCGGCTGGTCTCGATTCCGGATACCTCGCCTACATCGACCACGTGCCCGGCGAATCGCTGGCGTTGGTCAATCTGATGTCGTTGATCGGTTTGCACCGCTCCCTGCGAGGCGCGACGATCGGGCACTTCGCAGCAACCGAGATCACATCGTCGCCCGGCTCGCGACGATTGGTGGAGGCTCTCGAGCGGATGGGTGCCCCGGAGGCCTGTGTGCGGTTCTACCGGGAGCACGTCGAAGCCGACGCCGTACACGAGCAACTGATGCGGCACGAGGTGGTCGGCGACCTCTTGGCACGGGAACCCGAACTGGAATCGGACGTGGTATTCGGTATCCGGGCGTTCGAATTTCTCGAAGACAAGCTCGCGGATCTGCTGATGGCAGCGTGGCGAGAAGGCCGCAGCTCCCTGCTCATCCCCGTCGACTGAGCGGCCCGGGGCGCGCCCTGATCAACGACTTGCGTGCGCCACTCAATCCCGTTGCGGGAGGGCTTTCTTAC
Organism: Williamsia limnetica; assembly: GCF_003217475.1. Classification (GTDB taxonomy): domain Bacteria; phylum Actinomycetota; class Actinomycetes; order Mycobacteriales; family Mycobacteriaceae; genus Williamsia; species Williamsia limnetica. The sequence goes on from NZ_QJSP01000011.1 coordinate 9,757, forward strand.
GGCGGTGGCTGGTGTCGCAGAGCGGATAGTTCTTGCTGCGCTTGCACGCGCACAACGCAACCATGAAGCGGTCGGATTCCACGGTGCTGCCGTCAGGCATTTCGATGCTCACCGGCCCCTCGACCATGATCGGACCGCCCGCCACCACACGGATGTGGGTGGCAGAGCGGCGCTCGGTCGGACGATTATCTGCTGCTGTCATGTGATCTTCTACTGTCATCCGATCTTGTACTGTCATCCGAGTTTGTACTGTCACCTACGGACGCCAAGATCCTTGTCTGCCCTGATCACGACCAGTTCCTCTTCCCGACGCCCCGGCTCCAACCGACCGAGTATCTCCAGCCATCGAGCGTTCTCCATCAGTACGGGGCCAAACGGGATCTTTTCACGGGCAACCACTTCCGCGCGAAGCCCACCGGCCCGCAAACCGATCAACGAACGGTCGACGTCGGAGAACTCCGATTGCACGAGAAGCATGGTCCCGCCGGGTGCCAACAGGTCGGGCGCCATGACGCAGAGCGGGTCGAGCAGCGAACGGCCGTCCCGGCCACCGTGCCAGGTGCGGGTCAGTCCGACAGTACTGTCCGACAGGGTGTCAGCGGGTACGTACGGAGGATTGGACACCACCACGTCATACGGACCGGCCTCGACCGCCTCATCGAGAGACCCTTTGTGCGCCTCGACGATCACGCCTGCGGCCGTTGCGTTGGCGCGGGTGGCGAGTACCGCCCTTGGTGAGATGTCATACGCGCTGACACGGGCAGCGCCGAGAACCGCGGCGCCGACGGCCAATACGCCGCTACCGGTACACAGATCCAGTACGCGGCGACCGGTCACCAGATCACGCTCAGCCAATGCGGTGAGTAGCAGCAACGAATCTTCCTGTGGTGCATACACTCCCGCTGGTACCCGAATCGACTGATACACATCGAGTACGTCGTCGACCGGGTCGGACGTCTGGCTTTCTAGAACTGTCGGCACTGACTGGGCTGCGGCCATCTTCTTCGCTCCTCGCTATTGAGCTGCTGCACGGCACCGGCGCAGCTTCTTGGCGACGGGTCCGAACACCTAATGCCCTGCAAGCAGATGACGTAAACCACAGCCATCACAGCGGCATGTCCGTTTCACCAGGCGCAGCTGAGGGTATCCGACCTGCAATTCACCGTCGACCAGGCGTATCTGACCAAGACCAGGCATATCTGACCAAGGAGCACCATGAAGGCAGCCGACCTTGCCGGACTCCCGATCAAGGCCGGCGCCGCACTCCGCGGCGCCCGCCTCTTCCACCCCAACGGCGTCCTGGCCACCGGAACCATCATTCGTACCGCGTCCGACGGCGTCGGCCTGCCCGTCGAAACCGGCCCCGTTCTCGCGCGATTGTCGAAGGGCGTCGGAATACCGGGTGGGCTACCCGACGTGGTCGGGCTCGCCATCCGGATGGAGCCACACGCAGGCGACTCGACACCCTGGGACCTACTGCTGGCCAGTGCGCTCGGAGGAAGCGGGTGGCGTAAGACCATCCCGTTTCCCGCACGGTCGCTGGGCTCCGCTGTACTGAGCACCCTGCAACCCCTCGACCACGACGGCAGCAGCTGGTGGCTGCGCGCGACGCTCGCCACTCGACCCGATGGCTACAACCCTTCACTGAGCGAGATCGCCCACGGCATCGACAACGGTGGCCTGGTGTTCGAGATCGAGCAGACGCAAGGTCATACTCCGTTTCTGCCGCTGGCACGGGTAGAACTCACGGCCGCCGCGTCCGACTCCGAGCATCCGGACATCGGGTTCGATCCGACCGTGAACACCACCCGTAATGTCCGCCCGGGACCGAGTTGGTTGTCGTCGATCCGCGAAGTCGCCTATCGCAACAGCAGGCAAGGCCGCGACGCCGAGAGCTGACGCACGCGCAGCGCCGAGGGCGGTGATTGTGTTCCACCGCCGCGACTTTGTACGATCTCGAACGAGTCGGTCTCGGCCACCGTCGGCCGAATCGGGAGGGACGCGCGGCAGAGATGACGACGAGCAGCGACAAGGCCACCGAACAGTCGGGACCGCAGTCCGCGATCGACCGATACTTCAAGATCACCCAACGCAATTCGACACTCGCCCGCGAGGTACGCGGCGGTCTCGTGACGTTCTTCACGATGGCCTACATCGTGGTCCTCAACCCGATCATCATCGGCGGAGTGCCCGGCAATTCCAAGAACGCCGACGTTCTCGGGGACGTGCTGCCGCTGGCGCAGGTCGCTGCGGTCACCGCGCTGGTCGCGGGCATCATGTCGATTGTCTTCGGGTTGGTCGCCAACTACCCGTTCGCCATCGCCGCAGGTCTCGGCATCAACAGTTTGCTTGCCGTCTCGATCGCGCCGCAGGTCACCTGGCCTGAAGCGATGGGATTGGTGGTCATCGACGGCATCATCATCGTGTTGCTCGCGGTCACCGGTTTCCGGACAGCGGTGTTCCGCGCGATACCCGGCGAACTCAAGGCCGCCATCGCGGCCGGCATCGGCGCATTCATCGCGTTCATCGGGTTCGTCGACGCAGGTTTCGTCAAACGCATCCCCGACCCGGCCGGTACCACGGTTCCGGTGAGCCTGGGTATCAACAACTCCATCGCCACCTGGCCGACGCTGATCTTCGTCTTCGGCGTGCTGCTGATGGGCATCCTCGTGGTCCGCAAGGTCCGCGGCGGCCTGCTCATCGGCATCGTCGTGACCACCGTCGTCGCCATGATCGTGCAGGCGTTCGCCGACCTCGGACCGTCCGTCGACGACGCCAAGGGCTGGAGCCTGAACATTCCGGACATCCCGTCGTCCGTGGGGGATCTGCCAGATCTGGGTCTCGTCGGCGACGTCGACCTGTTCGGTGCATTCACCCGCATCGGCGTCCTGTCCGCATCGGTGCTGGTCTTCGCCTTGGTGCTGTCCAACTTCTTCGACGCCATGGGGACCATGACCGGTCTCGGCAAAGAGGCCGAACTGGCCGACAAGGACGGCAACCTGCCGAACATCGGCAAAGCGCTGGTCGTCGAGGGCACCGGGGCCATCGCAGGCGGCGTCGGATCTGCCTCATCGAACACTGTCTTCGTCGAATCCGCATCCGGCATTGCGGAGGGCGCCCGCACCGGGCTCGCGAACGTGGTCACCGGTGTGCTGTTCCTCGTCGCGATGTTCTTCACCCCGCTGTACTCGGTGGTGCCGCTCGAAGCCGCTGCTCCGGCACTGGTCGTCGTCGGCGCAATGATGATCTCGCAGGTCCGCGACATCGACCTCACCCGCTTCGACTACGCGCTGCCCTGCTTCCTGACGATCGTCGTCATGCCATTCACCTACTCGATCGCCAATGGCATCGGCGTCGGATTCATCACCTGGGTCGTCCTGGCCACGGCGCGCGGGAGGATTCGCACAATCCACCCCTTGCTCTGGGTGGTCGCCGCGCTGTTCGTCCTGTACTTCGCGAAGGAGCCGATCGAAAGCCTCATCGGTTAGTCCTCGGAGATCGCCCTGAGATCGTCCGTTTCAGTGGTCACAAAGGGAAATATGCCCTCCGAACGTGCTCACGGGGACGATCCCGGGGCTGGGCCGATGTTCTTTTAGTTGAGTCAGAGCAACTAAACTGGGGCAAATGCAGCTGCCGTTGATGTTCTCGTCCCTCGGGGTGAGGAACTATCGGCTCTGGGCCGGCGGCCAGGTGGTGTCGCTGACCGGCACCTGGATGCAGCGGATCGCCCAGGACTGGCTGGTCCTGCAATTGTCCGGCGGCAGCGGCGTCGCGGTCGGGATCGTCATGGCCCTGCAGTTCGGACCGACCGCGATCCTGTCACTTCCGGCCGGCGCCCTGGCCGACCGATTCGACAAGCGAAAGTTGCTGATCGGCACCCAGGTCGCGATGGCGTTGTGCGCGCTGATCCTCGGCGTCATCGACGTCAGCGGTGCAGCAAATTTGCCACTGGTCTATGCGCTGTCCTTCGCCCTCGGATGCATCTCGGCGGTCGATGCCCCTGTCCGCCAGTCGTTTACCATCGAGATGGTCGGGGTCGAACAGCTGCCCAACGCGGTGGCCTTGAACTCGCTCACGTTCAACCTCGCCCGCATCGTCGGCCCGGCGCTGGCCGGACTCCTGATCACCCTCATCGACACCGGCCCGGTGTTCCTCATCAACGCGGGCAGTTCGATCGCCGTCATCATCGCGCTGCTGGCGATGCGCAGCAGCGAACTCATGCGCAGTGCCAGATCCGTCCGCGATCGTTCGATCCGCAGCGGTATCCGGTACGTCCGGCGACACCGCCATCTCGTGGTGGTCCTCGCGACAGTGTTCATGGTGGCGACGTTCGGCCTGAACTTCCCGCTCTCCCTGGCGTTGCTCACCGCCAACACCTTCGAGGGTTCGGCTGGTGGCTACGGACTGCTGTCGACGATGCTTGCAGTCGGCACCCTCGGCGGCGCGCTGATCGCCGCGCGACGCACCAGACCGGCACGCGTGCGGCAGTTCCTGGTGGGAGCGTTCCTGTTCGGCATTCTCGAGGTCGTCGTCGGGTTCATGCCTACGTTCTGGCTGGTGGCCGCGATGCTGATCCCGGTGGGGATGGCGAACATCATGTTCAGTACAGCGGCGATGAACATCATGCAGCTGTCCGTCGAATCCGACATGCGTGGCCGGGTGATGGGCATCTACATGATCTGTTTCCTCGGCGGCACGCCCATCGGCAGCCCCCTCCTGGGGTGGCTGGCGGAGGTCACCGATCCGCGGGCGCCGCTGATCATCGGAGGCGTGATCTCAGCGATCTCGGCTGCGTTCTGCGCGATCCTGCTGCTGCGGTCGACCCACCAGCGACCCGGCCTCGACCACGGCAAGCTCGTCCTGACAGCGACCGGTGAATGATCCGCTGAGAGCGGACACGAATCCGACCACTGCGGCCTGATATCAGTGCCATTCTTGGTAGGTGATCGACATCGACCGTCCCAAGCTCGAAGGCAGCGTCGCCGTGGGCGAAGGCAGGCGCATCGGGTTCGCCGAATTCGGATCCGCGACCGGCCGCGCCGTCTTCTGGCTTCACGGCACTCCCGGCGCCCGCCGCCAGATACCTCTCGAAGCCCGCGCCTACGCCGAACGAAACGACATCCGGATCATCGGACTCGATCGTCCGGGGGTGGGTTCGTCCACGTCGTACAGCTACCCGAACGTACTGTCATTCGCGCATGATCTTTCGACCGTCGCAGACACCCTGGGCATCGACCGTTTCGCGGTGATCGGGTTGTCCGGAGGCGGTCCGTACGCGTTGGGGGTCGCGCATGCGATGCCCGAGCGGGTGGTGGTCACCGGCATCCTCGGTGGAGTCGCGCCGACCGTGGGTCCCGACGAGGTGGGCGGCGGAGCGATGGTGCTGGGCAAGTTCCTTGCGCCGATGCTCCCGGTCTTCGGGGCACCGATCGGACGGGTCCTGAGTTCGATTGTCCGGGTGGCGCGGCCGATCGCCGAACCGGCGATCACCATCTACGGCCGACTCTCCCCCGCGGCGGATCGGGAACTGCTGCAACGTCCCGAGTTCAAGGCCATGTTTCTCGACGACCTGCTCAACGGCGGACGCAAACAGATGGAAGCACCGTTCGCCGACGTTGTTGTCTTCGCCAGGGATTGGGGCTTCTCGGTCGGTGACATCACCGGTCCGGTCCGTTGGTGGCATGGCGACCGCGATCACATCATCCCGCACACGCATGGCGAACACATGGTGCAGCTGCTGCCCGACGCCAAGCTGTTCACCATGGCGGGTGAAAGCCACCTCGGTGGGCTCGGAATGGCGGTCGACATCATCGCCGAACTCATGGGTGTCTGGGATCAGGAGCAGCCGCTCATCCGGCAATGACGAGGCCCCGGGCAACCCTCCCCAGTAAGCTCACAGCAGGTGCCGCACAGGTGCCTGGCTGGAGCAGCAGGGAGCGTTGAGACATGTCGGACTGGGTGCACAAGATCAAAGAAGAAGCCAAGGGCTTCGTCGCGAAAGCCGAGCAGGAGTTCACCGTGCTCGAAGGAGTCGATGGTGTGGATCCGCTGGACAAGCGCGCGGGCGACGTCGAGGCCCACGAGGCGGAGACCGCACCGAAACCCGAGTGACCGCTTCACCCAATGAGCGAGCCGATGACGGCACGGTCGATGGCCGGTTCGGCACGGTCGGCGGCGTTCAGAGCACGGTCGGTGGCGTTCAGAGCACGGTCGGTGGTCAGACCGGGTAGGGCAGGGCCTGGCCGCCGCGCTGGTTCAGCATCACCGTCATCACGGCGATCTCGTCGGATTGACTCTTCACCATGGCGACCGCGGCGCGTCTGATCTCCGGGTTCGCAGCTGTACGGCTCGCGTGCCCGGCCATGTCGATCCCGCCCTGATGGTGGCGGATCATCAATTGAAGGAACAGGATCTCGCTGCCGAGGCCTGTTGCGGCATGCAGTGCAGTGAGCTCCTCACCGCCTGCCATCCCCGGCATCTGTCCGGTCTCGCCGCTGTGCCGGTGACCGGCATCGCCCATCCAGCTCATCGGCTGCGCGCCCTGTAGCGGCGCGCCGAGCATCTGCAGCCACCCCATCATCTGCCCGATCTCGCGCCACTGCGCACCCCGGATCTGCGCGACGAGTCCACGCACGTCCGGCGCAGCATCGCCCGGCACCAGGTCGCACATCATCATGGCCTGCTGATGATGTGCGGACATGTCCTGCGCGAAGCCGACATCGACTGCGGTGGCCACCGGCGCCGCGACTGCGTCACTTCGGTCGGTGTCGACGGCAAGTCCGGCGCACAGACCGATGACAAGTGCGACGATCGCGACGACGACCGGCCAGAGCCATTGGCGTAAAGCGGTGTTCATGTCAGCGGGTAGGCCGCCGGGTCGAGTTGCAACGTCATGAACCCGTTGTCCATACAGGTCACCCACAGTTGTTCACCATGGAACTCCGGCGGTGACAGACACCAGTCCGCCGAGAGGTCACCGCCGACCAGCCGACTCTGGTCGTTGATGATCCCATCGATCGGCGAATCTCCTTGCAGCACAGCTCGAGCGACCGCGAGCGTCCCGATGATCGGGGGTGCCGCAACCGATCCGAGCAGTGCGTGCAGCGAATTCGACAGTTGCAGGTTCTTTCCCGTCTGGGCCGGCGGGTTGTAGTAGGCGATCTCCTCGAAGTCGTCCGGATCACGAATGTCGAAGACCCGGATGCCCGACTGGATCCAGCCGCAGGCCATCGCCGTGGGGTCGTCCGGTCGATCGATCGAGCAGTAGTGGGCGTCGTAGCCGAACACTCCGTTCGCGGTGGTACTGCGAGCCCACCGATTCGCGTTCTCGGGCAGATTGATGGCCAGCTTGATCGCGTTGCGCTGCCGCAGATTCGAGGAGTCGGACGCGTCGAACAGCTTCACTCCGCCCGAACCGCCTTCATCGACGGAGAACACGTAAGGCCTGCCGCCGTACGTGGCATGAATGGAATGCTGGGTGATCTGCCCGTCGGCCCACAACTTCTCACCGACGTGCGGCATCAACTGCGGCACGATGGTCCGCGGCCTTCGGTTCTGGACCGCGGTGACGTCGATGACCGTCAGTCCGAGCAGGTTCGAGAGATACAGCGTGTTGCCGTCGGGTGAGAAGCCGACCCCGTGCGCCTCGATGCCGGTGATACCTGACCACACGACCATCGGATTGCGTGGATCGGTGAGGTCGACCGCGCTGACATAGCCGGGCGCGATCCCGGTCACCCAGTACGTGTTGCCGTCCGGAGAGAAGTCGCCCTCATGGGTGGTGATGGGGATCGGCATCGTCAGTTGCGATCCGGCACCGCGGTTCAGCAGGCGCGGATGTGCACAGTCCTGGGAGATGTCGTAGACCGAGATGTAACCGGCGCCTTCGAGGAGCCCGACGCCGGTGCCGACCAGCAATCCGCGTTTGTGGTTGACCTTCAACGACTCCCAGGTGCCGCCCACCATGGCCGGCTCGGTCAGGACTGCCGACAGCTCCGGCGCGCCGGGATCCGACACGTCGAGTACCTGTACGCCTGGGTTGGGGCCGAGGAAATTGGTCGGGAAGCTCGACCCCGTGTATGAGCAGTTCTTGTATGTCGCGCTGACGATGCCCGCGCCTTGACCCTGATACCGGCCGATGAGATCGATGTTGCAGTTGTAACCCTTGGTGCTGCGACCCGACGTGCGGTCTTCGAGCGGCACCTCCCCCTGGATACCGGTCTCGACCCGGTCACCGGCGCGGCAATTCGCCTCCCCCACCGCGGTCGGCCAGACATCGGTCAGGTCGTTGTAACCCGGTGGCGCTGTGGCCATCGCCGGAGTCACGGTCACGGCGGTCACCGCGGCCGTCACCACCGCAAGCGTCACCGCCGCCCTGATCGTCGTTCGTGCAGTCCCCACCCATGTACCCACTCGATGCCCCCTACGGCTTCGTTGCCGGTCCTTCCGGGGCGACGATATCGGCTGCGGCTTCGCAGGGGAGCGTTTTCGCCGAACCGCGTATCAGTTCACGGGCAGACTGTCCGCGACCTGGGCCAATTCGTCCACGGTTGTGCCCTTGTCGACCGCCGACAACTCGATGTAGAGGTTGGGGATCGAGTCCACCGACATGCCCATCCACCGAGTGTCCTCACCACCTCCGCCATTGATGGCGCGGCCGTGCTGCCAGGTCGTCGCGCTCACGCCGTCCCACGTACGGATCTCGTCCATCCTGCTGTTCAGGGCCTCAGGACTCACGTAGAAGTCCGTCCACAGATCGTATTCGTCGCCGCCCACCTCGACGATGCAACGGAAGCCCGCCTTGAGGAACTGCTCCCCCGACCCGTTCACGTCTGCCGCCTCCTCAGGCGGCACGGCGTCCATCCGTGTTTCACACCGCATCCCGTTCCAGCCCTCCCCGGCGGGCGAGGACGGCAACAACTCGGGCAGGGTGGCAGCCGCCTCCGCGAACAGCCCCCAACCAGGTCCTACCTCGATCGACTCGGTGCCGCTGGGCGGCGACACCCGTCCGGTGGAGTCGACGGCACGCACGGAGTACGCGACGGTAGCGCCCCCCGTCGGCGCAACGGCCGAGATGTCGCGGAACTCGGTGTCCGGGCCGGAGTACACGACCTCGTCGCCTCGACTCAACAGGTATCCCGACGCCTCCGAATCCGCTTCCCACGTCACCTTCACGGCGCCGGCGTCCTCGCTGACACCGAGTTCGGTCGGCGCACCGACCGAATCACCTGCTCCCCGAACAAAATAGGTGACCGCGAGCGACACCACCAGCGCCACGATGGCACCGACGATCAGCAGGGGCCACGCCCAGCGCTTCACAGCGGCAGCCTGTTCAACTGCGCCAGTGCGTCGGCGTCTTTGCCGTTCTCCATCGCGACGGACACGTCGAAGACCTCCCGGTCGCTGTCGTCGAAGGCGAGGATGGCGGTGCCCGCCCAGTCGCTGGTGGGGCTCGGCGATTGGTAGAGCACTCCCGACGCGCCCTGGTCTGTGGTCTCCGACGACGTCTTGAGACCCAGGGAGGCGAGGTAGTCGTCTCTCACCTGTTTGGATGGGTACTGCCTGATCCGGATCGTGAAGTCTCCGCTGGAGTCGCGGCACAGGATGCTGCCGGACTTCGGGATCTCGATGTCGACGGTGCCGGTCCCGCCGAAGCAGGCTTCTCGTCCGTAGTTGTCGTTGGACAACGGACTCGGACCCACGATCTCGCCGAAGGTGGCGGCGATCTGTTCGAGGCCGTGCCAGCGCTGTGCCACAGTGACCTCGCCGCTGGTCTCGCTGTAGGGCGATTCGTCCCGCTCCGCGGAGCGGGCAGAGACCGAATAGGAGTAGGTTCCGGGCAACGGCATGGGTTGCGAATACTTCGGTTCGTCACCGACGTAGATGATCGACTCACCTTGCCGAAGAACGTATTCCGAGGCATCATCGACCTCCGGCCAGGTGATGTCGACTGAAGTGTCCGCGACGATGGCGGTCGGCTGAGCCGGGGTCGCAAGAGCGCTTCCTGCACCACCGGACAACAACAAGCCGGCGACCACCCCGATCACGATCGCCACCACGACGATCGGGGCGGCCATGACCGCGGCGCGTTTGAACCACGGAACCCGCGGCGCTGATCCACCCGCACCAGGTGCGGCGTACATCGCTCCCCCGGGGCCAGAGGGCGGCGGGTTCCCCGGACCGCCGTAAGGCGGGCGTTGACCGCTGCGCAGCTGCGGGCTCGACGGGGACGACCGCACACCGACCGGGACGGCGGGACGTGATGTCCCGTACCCCTGATTCGCAGCGCCGGGCTGATACGGATTCGACTGGTATGGGGTGGATTGACCTCTACCCGGCACTGGAGGAGCGCTCGGCGGGTAGGTCACGGCACCGACCGGTGTGCGCGGCGAACTGTGTTGCGGCGACACGGGTTTGACCAGCAGCGGCGGCGGAACGAAGGCCTGCTGCGCGCGTGTGCTGTTCGGCGCACCACCGCCTTTGAGCGCCTCCTGCGCTGCGTCCGCGAGCTCTCGACCCGAATTGAACCGGTCGGCAGGCTTCTTCGCCATGGCCTTGGCGATGACAGCCGCCATCGCAGACGGTACCGCGGGGTTGGCGGCAGCAGGATTCGGCGGCGGATTGAACATGTGCGCCGCCATCAGCCCCTGACTGGTGGGAGCGTCGAAAGGAGCCGTGGCGGTGAGTAGTTCGTACAAACTGCAACCCAGCGCGTAGACGTCGGCGCGGTGGTCGATCTCCTCGCCACCGATCTGCTCGGGCGCGCTGTAGCGCAACGTGCCGACCGTCATACCCACCGAGGTGAGGCTGCTGTCGGTTTCCTGCGCCATGCGGGCGATACCGAAATCGGTGAGCTTGACCGCATCCGGGTTCATCGGATCGGCGCCGGGGGTGATCAGGATGTTGCCGGGTTTGACGTCGCGATGCAGCAGCCCTTTACGGTGGGCGTAGTCGAGACCGTCGGCGATCTGCGAGACGATCCGTACGGCGAGGCGCGGATGCAGCGGCCCACCCGAGAGAAGTTGCGCTGCATCGGTACCGGCGACGAACTCCATCGCGATCCACAACTGGCCCTCATGTGTTCCGCGATCGAGAACGTTGACGAGGTTGGGATGACTGAGCGGCGCGACGAGGTCCGCCTCGCGCTCGAAACGCGCTCTGGTGTCAGGGTCTGTGCCGTACGTGCTGTTGAGCAGCTTGATCGCGTCGGCACGCGGCAGTCGCGGATGCTGAGCCTTGTAGACCTCACCCATCCCGCCACGGCCGATCAGCTCCAAGATCTGATAGCCACCGATGTGGGAACCGATCGCCACGCCCATCGTCTTTGCCTTTCACCTGACCTGCTGTCGGCAGGTTAGGCAGATACTATCCAGCGCCGCAGCGACCACACCAGCCATCGATCAGCGAATACTCCGTCTGATCTAACGAGGCGAGTCCTCGCGTCGATCGGGGCGAATCCTTCGCGCCGATCCGATTAAGCACATACGCTCAACTCATGAAATTGTCTGGTTCCAGGCTCTTCGCCTGCGCTCTGCTGGCCGGAGCCGCACTGTGCCTCACCCCCGCGCTGTGCCTCATCCCATCGACGGCTGCAGCAGCGCCAGCCGCCACCTGCACTCCGGCGCAGCAGCTCGCCGGCGCCGAGACCTACGTCGCGGCCCTCGCCGACCCGTCGTTCGCCTACGAAGTCCCCGTCGCCACCGACGTCGTCCGATTCGAGAACGGCGTACAGACCGGTTTCTCCGGGGACGTGATGAAGGCCGAGCTGGCAGCACACCTGCAGTACGGCGGCATCACGGCGATCAATAATCAGCAGTGGACGGGCGCAGGCAACCTCGTCCGCGCTGTCTACGACCTCGAATACGGTGTCGGCGATGTCAACATCGCGGACTCCACCATCGATGAGACCTTCGCCTTCAATCCTGCCTGCGACATCCAACGGATCGATGCGACTTTCTCCGTCCGGCCCGGGTCAGCCGTCACGGGAGGCAACTGATGGGAAAGTTCAGCAAAAATGAACTCGAAGCGGAGTTCGCCAAGTTCACGGCGGTCAACGACAAGGTCGCGATCACCCAGGACTGGGATCCATGGGCCGATCAGTTCACCACCGACGCCGACTATGTCGAACACGCCCTGGGCACCTTCAAAGGCCGCGAAGAGATCCGCACCTGGGTGAAGAAGACGATGGGCCGGTTCCCCGGCAATCACATGGTGGGATATCTGTCGCTGTGGCACGTCGTCGACGAGGAGACCGGCCGCATCATCTGTGAGATCGACAACCCCATGCGCGACCCGGGCGACGGCACGGTGTTCACAGCCACCAACATCACCATCCTCACCTACGGAGGAGACGGGCTCTGGGCCAAGGAAGAGGACATCTACAACCCGATGGAGTTTGCCCAGGCAGCAAAAGCCTGGTGCAATAGGGCCCGAGAGCTGGGAAATCTCACCGATGACGCCACCAAGTGGCTCGAGACGGTGGGAAAGTACTTCTAATCGGATGCGGAGTATCTCGACCACCTGCGCGTTAGCTGCACCACATGGTGCCCGCCCCGGCTAACACCAGCCTCACCGGCGACGAAGCCGTACAAGAGAGTAAAGACCATTATCGATGTGGCGCCGATGAGTGACACGGCGCAGTGTTTACAACTAGGGTGGCGGCGCGACGACCCCGTATCCTGGAGCCTTACAGCCTAGCCTTCTTGGAGGAATATCTAATGGCACGCGAGTTGACCCAACTTGAGCTATTGAAGGAACTTGCACCGGCGGCCGAGGAAAACGTCAACCGCCACCTCCGCACCACCAGGAACTGGCACCCGCACGATTACGTCCCCTGGGACGAGGGCCAGAACTTCGCCGCCCTGGGCGGCAAGGACTGGGATCCCGAGCAGTCGCAGCTGGACGAGGTGGCCAAGGCCGCCATGATCACCAACCTGCTGACCGAGGACAATCTCCCCTCATATCACCGCGAGATCGCCGAGAACTTCACGATGGACGACGCGTGGGGACACTGGGTCGGCCGGTGGACGGCCGAGGAGAACCGCCACGGCATTGTCATGCGTGACTACCTCGTGGTGACCCGTGGAGTCGATCCGGTGGCCCTCGAAGAGGCCCGCATGATCCACATGACCAACGGCTACTCCTCGATCGCCGCCGCAGGCGACCGCGCCAGCGAGTTCGACAACGGCGAAGGCTCGGCCGGAATCCTGCGCTCGGTCGCATACGTCACCTTCCAGGAGCTCGCGACCCGCGTCTCGCACCGCAACACCGGCAAGGCCTGCAACGATCCGGTCGCCGACCGCATGCTCCAGCGCATCGCCGCTGACGAGAACCTGCACATGGTCTTCTACCGCAACATCTGCGGCGCCGGGCTCGACCTGGCCCCCGACCAGACCCTGCGGGCCATCTACGAGGTCGTCTCCAACTTCCAGATGCCGGGCGCCGGTATGCCCAACTTCCGTCGCAACGGCGTCCTCATGGCCAAGCACGGCATCTACGACCTGCGTCAGCACCTCGAAGAGGTCATCGAGCCCGTCCTGCGCAAGTGGCGGATCTTCGAGCGCGAGGACTTCAGCGCCCAGGGCGAGAAAATCCGTGAAGACCTGGCCGCGTTCCTCGAGAAGCTGCGCGCCGACACCCTCAAGTTCGAAGAGATGCGCGATCGCGCGCTGGCCCGTGAGGCCGCCAAGCGCGAAAAGATCTCCGCCGCCTCCTGACACCGAAGGCCAATGCTCTGACCGCCGTACTCCCCCGGACGAACACCCCGGCTCCATCGCAGGGTTCCGCTCCGGCATCTCCCACGACTCTGGCGTCTCCCACGTCCCTCCGCATCGGGTCCATCGAGCTCTCGAGCCCGGTGGTCCTGGCTCCGATGGCCGGGGTGACCAATGTTGCCTTCAGGACGCTGTGCCGGGAGCTCGAGCTGGCGCGTACCGGCACGGTCGCGGGCCTGTATGTGTGCGAGATGGTGACCGCACGAGCCCTGACCGAGCGCCATCCGGTCACGATGCACATGACCACATTCGGTCCGGATGAAAACCCGCGGTCGATGCAGCTGTACACCGTCGACCCGGAGTACACCTACGCCGCCGCGAAGATGATCGTCGACGAGAACCTCGCCGATCACATCGACATGAACTTCGGTTGCCCCGTACCGAAGGTGACCCGCAAGGGCGGCGGGTCGGCGATCCCCTACAAGCGCCGCCTGTTCGCGAACATCGTGGCCGCAGCCGTCCGGGCGACCGAGGGCACCGACATCCCGGTGACCGTCAAGTTCCGGATCGGGATCGACGACGACCATCACACGCACCTCGATGCGGGCCGGATAGCCGCCGAACAGGGCGCCAAGGCTGTCGCACTGCACGCCCGCACCGCGTCGCAGCGGTATTCGGGTACCGCCGCGTGGGATGAGATCGCGCGCCTCAAAGAGCACGTCACCGATGTGCCGGTGCTGGGCAACGGAGACATCTTCGAGCCCGGCGATGCCACCAGGATGATGCAGCAGACCGGTTGCGACGGTGTGGTGATAGGCCGTGGATGCCTCGGTAGGCCCTGGCTCTTCGCCGAACTGAGCGCCGAATTGAACGGCACACCCGCCCCAGCGGCACCAAATCTCGGTGAAGTGGCACAGATCATCATTCGCCACGGACAGCTCCTCGCCGATCATCACGGCGAGTTCAAGGGCATGCGCGAAATCCGCAAACATGTCGCCTGGTACCTGCGCGGTTTTCCGGTGGGTTCAGAGCTGCGTCGCGAGATGGCGTTGGTGGAGACAGTGCCTCAGCTGGCCGACCTCGTCGGCCAGCTGCCCGCTGACGTGCCTTTTCCGGCCGACGGTCATGGTCCCCGCGGCCGACAGGGTTCACCCTCTGCAGTGGCTCTGCCCGACGGCTGGCTCGACGATCCCGACGATGATTCGATTCCGGACGGCGCTGAGGTCATGCATTCCGGCGGCTGAGCCCCCCTCGATGAATCCTGCATCGAGAAACGCCTGTTTCACGTTGTCGAAGACGAACTCATCGTGAACGTCGTGTATCCGGTCACGCACCCGCGTCCCCCGTTCGGCCCAGTATCATCGACACCGCGCCGTGCCCGGCTGGTCTCCAGTCCATCGGGCCTGAGATCCAGCCCGGCGCCCATGAGGCCGAAGGAACATGTGTGAGCGACGACGAACTGCGGGGGCGCACGCCCGAAGAACGCCGCAACGAGATTCGCCGCCGGCTCGGTGCACCGTCTGACGAAGTCCTGCGCGAGCCCGTCGTTCGACCCACCGATTCGCGCGCCACTGGTCCGCGCTCCACTGGTCTGCGCTCCACCGGTCTGGGCGCCGGCGACAACCGCCTGACCGTTCGGGAACTGCTCAACCGGATGAACGCCGCCGGTGGCCCGGATGCTGCCGCCCAGCCCCCCACTGCCGGCCAGCCCCCCACTGCCGGCCAGCCCCCCATTGCCGGAGCAGACTCCCCCTCGAGCGCACACCAACCGCCGCGCCGATCACGACGTTTCCGCCCCGCCGATGCGCCCACCGAGACGATCCTCGGCGCCACCGGCCGCCCACCTGCCGACGAACCCAACACCGAGGTCATCCCGGCCACCCCTCGCGGCACAGCTGCGCCCGATGATGTCGCCGACGAGGTGGAGGTGACCCGGTACTTCCCTCCGGTCGACACCGGCAACAACCCCGACCTGTCGGGCACCGCCACCGCACGTCGCGCGTCGAACGAATCCCTCGGACAGACTCCGGCTGATCACCCTGGCGGCGACGACAACCCCACCACCCGGGTCCCCCGCACCGTTGCGCCCGCGACAACCGGCGGCGGCAGACGCCACGCTGCTCCCCGGAGTCAGCGCGACCGACTACACCTGATCCGCACCGCCACCATCGGCGGTCGCGTCGTCATCGCGGTCGCCTGTGTGATGGCCTTGCTCGGCACCGGGGTCGTCTGGGGATATCAGAAGATCAAGGACGGCAACTGGAACACCGTCGACGCAGTCAACTCCGACAGCGAGAAGATCCGCGACAAGCAGTTGCAGACGGGCGATGAGACCTACCTCATCGTCGGCACCGACACCCGATCCGGGGAAAACGGCAAGATGGGCGCCGGCGGCGCCGAACTGTTCGGGGGCGCCGCCCGCTCGGACACCGTGCTGCTGGTGAACATCCCGGCGGACCGCAGTCGCGTGGTCGCGGTCTCGTTCCCGCGCGACCTGCAGGTCAACCGCCCCGAGTGCGTGGGCTGGAACAACGATGCCGGCGCGTACACCCCTGATGTGCTCCCACCGGCCGAGGGCGTGAAGCTCAACAGCGTGTACGGGGACGGCGGTCCGAAGTGCATGGTCGAAACCCTCACCGACATCAGCGGTTTGAACATCAACCACTTCATAGCCATGGATTTCTACGGCTTCGAGAAGGTGGTCGACAAAATCGGCGGCGTCGAGGTGTGCTCGACTGTTCCGCTCAACGACTACGAACTGGGCCCGATCCTGACGAAGTCGGGTAAGCAGACGCTCAGAGGCGGTAAAGCGCTCGACTACGTCCGCGCCCGCAACATCGAAACCGAGGGCACCGGCGACTACGGGCGCATCAAGCGTCAGCAACTCTTCATGTCGTCGCTGCTGCGCGCATCACTGTCCAGCAAGGTCCTCACCAATCCGGCGACTCTCAACGGCATCATCGACACCTTCATCAAGTACAGCTTCGTCGACCAGGTGAACACCGACGACCTGCTGCAACTCGCGCAGTCGATGCAGGGGCTCGACGCCGGCCGGGTCACCTTCCTGACCGCTCCGACGTCGGGAACCGCCGAAGACGGGTCCGGCAACGAGATCCCCCGTGACGACGACATCCGCGCCATCTTCGACGCGATCATCAACGATGAGCCGCTACCCGGTGAGAAACAGGAAACACCGCCCACCACCTCGAGCGGGACCACGACCACACCGCCGACGACCTCAGCAGCTCCGAAACCGTCTGTGGTCAGCGTCTCCGCGGTGTCGCCGTACGCCGTCTCGCTGCGAGTTCTGAACGGAACCGGGACCACCGGCGTGGCGACCGGGATCTCAGAAGGCCTGGCCGCGCAGGGCTACCAGGTCAATGGCGTCGCCGATGCGTCGGAGAACCGCACCGACACCGTGGTCCGTTACGGCGCAGGTCAGCAGGCCGCGGCCGCGACGATCGCCCAGATGTTCCCGGGTGCGACGATCCAGTCGGATCCCAACCTCGAAGCAGCCGTCGAGGTGATCGTCGGCAGTTCGTTCACCGGCGAACTCGGCCAGGCACCCGCCGAGGGCGCGCAGATCAGCGCCGATGAAGTCGCCCGCGAAGCCGACGGCGACCAACTGCCCAACGACCTCACGGTGACAAACGCCGGCGACGCCAGCTGCAGCTGATCCACAGACGTCGTGCACTCGTTCATTCGCAGTTCACCGGCCGACCACCAACTACACCGATTCTGGCAGTACGGTTGATACATGCGTAGTGCCTACATTGAGCAGATGGCAGAACTCAACGGAGTTCTGGGACAGATGTGTGAACTGGCCGGGGTGGCGATGGAGCGATCCACCCAGGCGTTGCTCCAGGCGGACCTGGCGGTCGCCGAGGAGGTCATCGGGAGCCATGAGCACCTGACGACATTGTCGACCCAAGCCGAAGAACGAGCATTCGCCCTCCTGGCGCTGCAGGCACCGGTGGCCGGGGATCTCCGGTCGATCGTGAGCGGATTCCAGATCGTCGCCGACATCGACCGGATGGGTGCGCTTGCACTCCACGTCGCGAAGGTCGCCCGCCGCCGACACCCCGCCAAGGCGCTGCCCGAAGAGGTCAACGGCTACTTCGCCGAGATGGGTCGCCTGGCGATCACGATGGCGTCCAACGCCCGCGAGGTGCTCACCACCCAGAACCCCGAAGACGCCCTGAAGCTGCAGGACGACGACGACGCGATGGACGATCTGCATCGTCACCTGTTCACGGTGCTGATGGACCGCGACTGGAGTCACGGCGTCGCCGCGGCCGTCGATGTGACCCTGCTGGGTCGCTACTACGAGCGCTTCGCCGACCACGCCGTGCTCATCGGCCGCCGAGTCGTGTTCCAGGCGACCGGCCAGACCCCGGAACAGTTCATCGAGGTCTAGCTCTCTGCTTTACAGAAGCACACGCTCCGGTCAGGTGCACATGTCGCAGCATGTGCTTGTGACCGGAGCGTGTGCTTTTGCGTTGTGCAGCTGCGGTTCTCAGCGCTGCGCAGTCCGCAGCGAGCCGAGCCGATCGGCGAGCTCGGCAGCGGTACGGAATCGATCGCTATGTGGCGCAAGGCATTCGGAGATCAGGTCCCGCTCGGCCGGCGACAGCGACTCGCTGAGTTTCGGTTTGGTCGACTGCACCGTGCGGATCGCCACCAGTGGCTGCATGTCCGGCAGCTCTCCGTAGAGTCCCTCGCCGGTCAGCGCGCGGTGGATGGTGGCACCGAGCGCCCACAGATCCGTTGCCCGAGAAGGCGTCTGACCGACCAGGGTGTCAGGATCGGCGAACTCGAGGGTGGCGGACGAACCGATGCCGCTGACCGCCGTCGCTGCCGTGATCACCCTGGCCAGCCCGAGCCCAGAGAGCGCTCCCGGCGGATTGTCCCCGGCCGGGCCGCCCGAGTTCGCCCCGGCGATCATCACGTTGGCGGGCTTGATGTCTCCGTGCACCAGACCGGCTTCGTGCATGTCGTGCGCTCCCCGCGCCGCACACTCCAGCACCGCGAGCGCGTGATCCCGCGGCAACGGCATCGCCGGGGTCGCCATCGAGCCACCTGCGAAATACACCATCGAATACATGAAGAGGTCGTGCAACGCCGCCTCGTACAGTTTCACCAGATAGACCGAGTCCACTGCAGCGAAGGTCCGTAGCTCCCGCGCCCCGCGATGAAAGGCGTCTTCTCCGCACGGGTTCGAGAAGACCTTCAGCGCAACATGTTCGACCCCGAGGCCGAGCCGGTCCGGCGGAATCGCGAGGTAGCACAGACCGTGGCTGCCCGCGCCTAGACCGCGGACGATGCGGTAGTCCGCGATCGCCGGCGGGAGGCGGCGGGAATCAGTGCTCGGTGAGCCGTCAACGAACATCGCTGATCCTCCCGTGAGGTGACTCGAACAGCAGAGACCTGCTTCCCACCCTGAGTTGGGAACCCGGGTACAGGACGGCTTCCTGCCCGCGACGCAGCGTGATCCACCCGGGTGCCCTGGGCAGACGGACGTACGTCCCGTTCACCGAGCCGGCGTCGATGACCCGGACCTCCCAATCCACCAGCCGCAGTTCGCAATGGGCTCGCGACATCGACCCGGACGTGTCGTTGATCCGAATGGGATCCAAGGGACCGATGCCCACACTCGCGATCCCACCGCGGCTGGCCACCATCGGCTCCGGATCGCGGCCGATCAGCAAGTCACCGGCCACCACGAAGGTGGTTCCGTCGTCGATCACCAGCAGCCCCAACGGCGGCCTCGGTCCCTGCACGAGCGCGCCGGTCATGCGATCGATCCGGATGCCGCACCGGGTGCACACCGGCAGCCGGGGATCATTGATATGTCCGTTCGCACAGAGCAACCCGTTGATCTGCAGCTGCTGATCACGCAGCGCGACCTTCGGATTGACCGCGCTGACAGGCCGGTTCGCGACATCGGTCGGCGCCGACGACAAGGCGGCGTCCGCCGGGCCGACGACATCGCGGGGCGGCACCAGCGTGGGTTCGGCGATACCCTGCCGGAACGCCGCAGGTGCGCGGGGACCACCGACGATCGGCAGTGGCGTGCGCGCGGACCCGACCAGCGGCGGGACGTCGTCGAGCCGGACCGCGAACATCGGCGGCACCAGTGGGGTCGGATCTGCAGGGACCGCTGCGGAGCCCACGAGGATCGGATCGCCCGCGGTCGGTTCCGGTGCCGCGACCGGGTTCGGTTCGGGGATCGTGTACACAGCACTGTCCGTCGACGGAGACGCCGAGGGCCACAAGATCATTCCGGCCCCGGGCGCAGCCCCCTTCTCCAGACTGAAGATCTCCGACGGGGCGATACCTGTCGCCCCGATCGGCCCGCCTGCCAGCGGATCGGCGGCATCGATCGTCAGTGCCAGCGCAAAGATCGTGGCGGGATAGCTGCGCTGAACCAGGAACCCTGCGTCGGCGCCCCGGATGACCTCGGGGGTCGCGAACTCGGTGACATAGACCCGCACCGTCGCGGCGCCGTAGGCGAACACCTCGAGCCCGCCGTGCCGGTCTGTCGAGATGACTGCGAAGTCGGGGCTGCTGTCCTCATTGGCGAGCAACCACTTCGTCAGTGCGCGCAGCCGCGACCCTTCCACACCATCCAGTGATTCGGTGGACAGCTGCGCGAGTTCGGTCAGCGTGGCGCTGGTTCGCATCGGGTCGGCGTCGACCAGCAGCAGCGACGGCCCTCGCCGGAGTGCGACACCCCGGCCGGGCAGCACACTGACCGGATGTTTAGCCGTCACCCGATCATCATTGCAGTAAATTCACCCAAGACCGCCAAGGGGGTCTGAGCCCCTGGCGGTCCTGGTGATGGTGCGAGATCTCTCTTTAACCAAATCGGCCGGAGATGTAGTCTTCGGTCGCCTTCTGCGCGGGGTTGGAGAACATCGTCTCGGTGTCGCTGACCTCGATCAGCTGTCCCGGCTGGCCGACACCCGCGAGGTTGAAGAATGCCGTCTGGTCGCTCACCCGCGCCGCCTGCTGCATGTTGTGCGTGACGATGACGATGGTGAAGTCTTTCTTGAGCTCGTTGATCAGTTCTTCGATCGCGAGCGTCGAGATCGGGTCGAGTGCCGAGCAGGGCTCGTCCATCAACAGCACCTCGGGCGAGACCGCGATCGCGCGGGCGATGCACAGGCGCTGCTGCTGACCACCGGAGAGGCCGCCGCCGGGCTTGTCGAGCCGGTCCTTGACCTCTTCCCAGAGGTTCGCGCCGCGCAGGCTGCGCTCGGCGGTTTCATCGAGCTGCTTCTTGTCCCGCAGTCCCTGCAGACGCAGGCCGGCGACGACGTTGTCCTTGATCGACATCGTCGGGAACGGGTTCGGGCGCTGGAAGACCATACCGATGGTCGAACGCACCGAGACCGGGTCGGTTCCCCTGTTGTAGATGTCCTCACCGTCGAGCAGCACCTTGCCTTCGACACGGGCACCGGGGGTGACCTCGTGCATCCGGTTCAGGGTGCGCAGCACAGTGGACTTGCCACAGCCGGAGGGGCCGATGAACGCCGTGATGCAGCGCGGCGGCACTTCGAGGCTGACGTCCTTCACGGCGTGGAAGGCGCTGTAGTAGATGTTCAGGTCTTTGATGTCGAGACGTTTTGCCATGAGATGAATCTTTCGTTTGCTTCGGCCGTGGGTGCTTGTGGGTCTTGGAAGGTCTCAGAACTTCTTGGGCGAGAAGACCTTCGAGACGACTTTGGCGCCGAAGTACACGATCGCCACCAGGATCACGAGGGTCAGCGCGGCGCCCCACACGGTGTCGAAGGCGCCGGGACCGTTGTTGTACTGCTGCACCATCATCAGTGGCAGCGACTGTTGGTTGCCCTCGAACGGGTTCGTGTTCAACACCTTCGTCGAACCGACGAGGATGAGGACCGGTGCTGATTCACCCATCACCCGCGCAATCGCGAGCATGACACCGGTGATGATGCCCGAGAGCGCTGTCGGGAGCACGATCATCACGATCGTCTTCCACTTGGGCACGCCGAGTGCATAGGACGCCTCCCGCAGATCCTGCGGGACGATCTTCAGCATCTCCTCGGTGGACCGGACCACGATCGGCGCCATCAGTAGCACCAGGGCCAGCGACACCACGAAACCGGATCGCGGAAGATCGAAGGTGGTGCGCCATACCGCGTAGATGAACAGTGCGGCGACGATCGACGGAACGCCCGAGAGAATGTCGACCATGAAGGTCGTGATCTTCTGCAGTTTCGAGTTGTTGCCGTATTCGACCAGGTAGATGGCGACAAAGATGCCGATCGGGATCGCGATGACCGCAGCGATCGCGGTCTGCTGCAGGGTGCCGATGATCGCGTTGAGCGCGCCACCGCGCAACTCCGACTTCTGCCACCAGTCGGGGTCGGTGATGGCGCCGATGCCGCGGGACACCAGGGTCCAGAGCAGCCAGAACAAAGGGATCATCGCGATGACCACGGCAGCCGTGACCAGGACCGCTGCGCCCTTGTCGCTGACCTTTCGGCTCCGCTTGACCGGGGTGAACCCCGAGGGGGTGCGTTTGACCGGTGCGGTGCTTGCGTCGAGTGTCGTCATGTCACTTGGCCTTCCGTCCGGTGATGACTGCGCGGGCGGCGGAGTTGACGATGAACGTCAGGACGAACAGGGTCAGTCCGGCGGAGATG
The DNA here is from genome assembly GCF_003217475.1 of Williamsia limnetica. Classification (GTDB taxonomy): domain Bacteria; phylum Actinomycetota; class Actinomycetes; order Mycobacteriales; family Mycobacteriaceae; genus Williamsia; species Williamsia limnetica. The sequence continues at coordinate 32,141 of NZ_QJSP01000011.1, forward strand.
TAGGCACCGGTCTTGGCCGGTGAATCGAACTCGGCCGCGTTGTTGGCGATCTTGGTGGCGAAGGTCTCGCCGCTCTCCATCAGGTTGAAGTCGATCGGGCCTGCTGTCGAGATGATCAGCAGCAGGGCCATCGTCTCGCCGAGTGCCCGGCCGAGGCCGAGCATCGACCCGCTGATGTAACCGGAGAACCCGAACGGGATGACCGATACGCGGACCACCTCGAACTTCGTGGCACCGAGGGCCAACGCGGCCTCTCGATGGCCTACGGGGGTCTGGACGAACACCTCTCGGGTCACCGAGGTGATGATCGGCAGGATCATCACCGCCAGCACGATGCCGGCCGTCAACATGGTTCCACCGGTCGACATGTTGGCGACCTGGCTCGGCTCCTGGAACAACGGCAGGAAGCCGAGGTTGCCGACCAGCCACTCGTTGAGAGGCACCAGGGCGGGACCCAGAACCAGGATGCCCCAGAGTCCGTAGACGATCGAGGGCACCGCGGCCAGCAGATCGATCACGTAAGAGATCGGACCGACCAGTCGCCGTGGTGCGTATTCCGTGAGGAAGATCGCGATCCCGAGGGCGATCGGCATTGCCAGGAGCAAGGCGATGAACGACACCAGCAGGGTTGCGTAGAGCAGCCCCGGGATGCCGAACTTCATGTCACCCTCGGTGACCCATGGGCCCGAGTAGGTGAAGAAGTTCGCCGTGTTGTCGAGCAGCGACGGGACTGCCTGGATGATCAGGAACAGCGCGATCAAGCCGATGATCGCCGAGATGAAAATGCCAGAGCCGACCGAGAGGGTCCGGAAGATCCGGTCTCCGAGGCGAACCGCTGAGCCGTTGTCACTACGGAGCGAACCGCCCGGTTGGGTCGGGCCGCCTGTGGTGGCGGTGTCTTCTTGAGTCGTCGAGGAACTCATCTTCCCTTTCGCCCTCGTCGTGTCGTCGAGCTCAGTCATTCTCGACTACCGTCTTTTCTCGTCATCGCAGGCAGGTCCCGTCGCTGTTGATCGATCAGGCCAAGGCGTCGATGGTCGACTGCAGCTTAGCTTTGTAGGTGTCGGGCAGCGGGGTGTAGCCCAGCTCCGACAACCCCTCCTGGCCGTTGTTCAGGATCGTGGTGAACGAGTCCTTGATGGTCTGCGAGACCTCGCCCTCGTAGCCTGCGGAGCAGACGATCGAGTACGGGGTCAGCAGCAGCGGGTAGGCGCCGGCCTCGTTCAGCGCGAACAGAGCGTCGGTGTCGACGATCAGGTTCTTGGAGTTGGGGTCGGTGAACGTGACCGCATCCAAGGCCTTGGCGGAGGTCTCGCCGTTCAGCTCGGTTGCACCGGAGCCGAAGTCGATCTGCGCGATGCCGAGGTTGTTCTCCTCCGCGAAGCCCCACTCGACGTAGGTGACCGAGCCGGGGGTCTTGCTGACGGTGTCGCCGACGCCGGTCGACTTGGCAGCGCCGGAGCCGCCCTGTCCGAGGAATGCCTTGTCGTGCTCGTACGGCCAGGCCTGGGGAGCGGTGTCCTGCAGGAAGCGCTGGAAGTTGTCGGTGGTACCGGAGCTGTCGCTGCGGTGGACCGGCACGATGGGGATGGACGGCAGGGTCTTGCCGGGGTTGAGAGCCGCGATCTCCGGTGCGTTCCAGGTGGTGATCTTCGAGTCGAAGATGCCGGCCAGGACGGTCGGGTTCAGGACGAGTCCTTCGACGCCCTCAACGTTGTAGGCGATCGCGACCGGTCCGGCGACCAGCGGGATGTGCCACGCCTCGTTGCCGCCGCAGCGGGTCGCGGCCTCGGTGATCTCTTCGTCCTTCAGCGGCGAGTCAGAACCGGCGAAGTCGACGTCGCTGCTCAGGAACTTGCTGATGCCGTCGCCCGAGCCGGAGCCCGTGTAGTTCAGCACGATGCCGCCGTTGTCGGCGACGACCGTCTGGAAGTGCTCCATCGCCTTCTGCTGAGCGGTCGATCCTTCACCGCTCACCGTGCCGCCGCTCTCTTCACTGCTGCACGACGCCAGCACCAGGGCAGTTACTGCGGCCGCACACACGATGGCGCCACTTGACTTGATTCTCACCGAAGATTCCTCCATGGGCTTTGCTCATGACACCTCGTGATTTCGGGATGCCACGTCAGTTTCCGAGCGCCTTACGCGCTACCTGATGAAAGCTAGAGCCCGGTCATGGACGGATTACCTACACATGGTTAACCGAAGATGAATTGCAGGGTGTCGGAATTCACCGGTTCTGCGCAGGTGAAAATCTGCCTGGTCATGCACTGTTCACTTGCAGGTCACCGGGCGTACGCACACCCACGGTGAACTGCGGCGTTCACACCTAGCCGTACGCCACATCGATGGCGTAGCGGGTGAATCCGAGCTTGTTGTAGGTGTTCAGCGCCGCTGTGTTGTCGCCTTCGACGTACAGTTCGACCTCAGCGAGACCGAGATCACGTAGGTGATGTAAACCGGCGAGGGTCAGGATTCGGCCCAGTCCCCGCCCCTGCGCCGCGGGGTCGACACCGACGATGTACACCTCACCCAGAGGCGCCGCGTCTGCTTCGGCGGGATGCACCTTCGTCCAGTGGAACCCGAGTAGACGCTCGGGGGCTGCGGCGTCGAAGGCAAGGAACAACCCCGCCGCATCGAACCAGTCGGCACCAGTGCGTTCGTCGATCTGTTCGGCGCTCCAGCCGCCCTGCTCGGGATGCCACTCGAACGCGGCGTTGTTCACCCGCAGGATCTCGGCGTCATCGCCGCGGCCGAGATAGGTGCGCACGACGAGATCGTCAGGCACCACGAGATCAGGCAGCGGGTCGGTCAGCGGACGCCGCAGTTGCAGCAACTCCCGGAGCGGAGCCAGACCCATGCCTTCTGCCAGTGCCCTTGCCGCGGGCAGGTCACCATGCGCCCATACCCGCCGGTCGTCGCTCATCTGACCGAGAACCGTTGACAGCAAACGCTTTCCATGGCCATGCCGGCGATGAGCGGGATCGACGACGAGTTCGATCATCGCCGGTTCACCGTCACGGGAGGGTTGCACGTTGGCGTATCCGACAACGTCGTCGCCACTGGACACCGTGAACTCGGAGATTCCGGCCCGCCCGATCGCCGCGACCGCCTGCTCGCCGAGCGGCGCCACCTTGTCAGCGAGAGTTGCCGCGGCGACGATGTCACGGACCCGCTGAGTCGACTCAACTGCCATTGGTGCTGGAACTGAACTGTTGATCGGGAAAATCAATGCCGTCGGGGCCTGTCACGTCGTCGAGATCGGGATCGTCGGTCGGGTCTTCCGGAGGCTCGGAGCTGCCGCCGCGGCCACCGCGGTTCGGACGGACCGCCTTGTAGCCGACGTTGCGAACTGTGCCGATGAGCGACTCGTACTCACTGCCGAGCTTGGCCCGTAGTCGTCGAACGTGGACATCCACGGTTCGGGTGCCACCGAAGAAGTCGTAGCCCCACACCTCTTGCAACAGCTGAGCGCGGGTGAACACCCGGCCCGCATTCTGCGCCAGGTACTTCAGGAGTTCGAACTCCTTGTAGGTCAGGTCCAGCGGGCGGCCTCGCAGCCGCGCCGTGTAGGTCCCCTCATCGATCACGAGGTCGCCGAGGGTGACCTTGCCACTGGCTTCTTCTGCCGTGACGCCACGGCTGCGAACGACGAGCAGCCGCAGTCGCGCGTCCAGTTCGGCCGGACCGGTAGCGGGTAGCAGGAAGTCGTCCAGGCCCCATTCCGAGTTGACGGCCACCAGGCCACCTTCTGTGAGTACCGCAACGACAGGCACCGACGAACCCGTGCTCCCCAGGAGCCGGCACAGCCCACGCGCGGCGGCGAGGTCCGACCGCGCATCGACGATGGCCACATCCGCATTTCCGGCCTCCATCAGCGACGACACCTCAGTGGGTGCCACACGGACGGTATGAGCCAGCAGCGACAACGACGGCAGTACGGCTTCAGGGGTGGGATCGGCTGTCAACAACAAGAGATCCACAAACCACTCCGATCTCGATTATTCGTATATGTACGCTGCCTTACGGGCGTGTGCGAGATAGATGACAGAATAGCGTCATTTCAGTCAGTACCCGTTAACAAGTCCTCTCGGGGGCCTGTCCAGGGTCCGCCGGCGCCGTTGCCGAGCGAGCAAAGTTCGTGTGTAGAGGGGATCGGGTGCGCAAACTGCTCGCCGGGGTGCTCATCGTCCTCTGCGTCGCGACTGTTACCGACTTCTCGGTCGCGGCCTACGCAGAATACCGGTATTCACGCGCCCTGCAGGCAGCGTCCGATCTGGACTTCGACCCCGAGGTGACGATCACCGGATTCCCGTTCATCGCACAGGCGGCCGGCGACGACTACGAGCAGATCGGCATCACCGCAAGGGGCACTGACCTGGGCAACGGCAGACGTGGTGACCTTCGTTCACGACTCTCGGGCGTCCACCGGGTCGGGGGTGACTGGGTCATCACCGAATCGACCCAGCTGCGCGTGGACCAGGTCACCGGCTCCCTGAAGATCGATTCGGTGAACCTCGGCCGGTTCCTCGGCATCGAGGATCTCACCGTGACGACGCCGGCGCCCGAGAACAAGGCAGGCGGCGGCGGTCCTGGCGATGGCATCCTGTCGTCTGATCGGGGCCTTGTTCTGACCGGCACGGTCAATTTGCCGAAGCCGGGTAATACCGGTCACACCGATGCCCCAGAACGCGAAAAGGTGAGCGTATCCGCCGATCTGTCGGTACGCGACGGTGCGCTACGTATCGACGCCACGTCTCTGTATTCCGGTTCGGCCGATCACGTGGAAAGCGACGTCGCCGACGCCGACCTCCCCTTCGTGCTGGCGCAGTTCAGTCAGACGCTGCCCGTGCTGCCCCTGCCGTGGTCGCTGCGTGCCGTCTCCGCCGCCAGTCAGGGCAGTGATGTGGTCCTCGATGGCGAGCCGAGGCCACTCGTGGTGACCGCGCGGGACTTCCTGCCAGGGTCGTGATGGAGTCCGATTTCACTGCGGTAGTCTGACTGCCATGCAACTGGGCCGTGAGCTGATGCTCACACGTCGCCGGGCGATCGACTTCTGTCGTATCGCCAACTGTTGCTGTCTGAGCCGGTAACGGCGGGTTTCGCAGTTCTTCTGCGGCCGCATCCGGCGTGCCCCTGGCTGCATCTTTTTCGTTCCAGGTGATCACTGTGCGCCCGAGCAAGTCCCACAGCTGTATTTTCATCGCGGTCTCTCACTGCCGCATCCCCCTACGAAAGGAAAACCATGGCTCGCTCCGATGTCCTGGTCAGCGCCGACTGGGCTGAGCAGAACCTGAAAGCAGACAAGACCGTCTTCATCGAGGTCGATGAGGACACATCGGCGTACGAGGGTGGCCACATCGAAGGCGCCATCCGCCTCGACTGGCGCAAGGATCTCCAGGACGGCGTCCGGCGCGACTTCCTGAACCAGGAACAGTTCTCCGAGCTGCTCTCCGCCAAGGGCGTGTCGAACGACGACACCGTCGTGCTCTACGGCGGCAACAACAACTGGTTCGCGGCCTACGCGTACTGGTACTTCAAGCTGTACGGCCACAAGGACGTCAAGCTGATCGACGGTGGCCGCAAGAAGTGGGAACTCGACGGACGCCCGCTGTCGAAGGACGAGGTCACCCTGCCTGCCGCGACCTACAAGGCCGAAGCACCCAACAACGACATCCGCGCGTTCCGCGACGAGGTCATCAACGCCATCGGCAGCAAGAACCTCGTCGACGTCCGTAGCCCAGATGAGTTCTCGGGCAAGATCCTCGCCCCGGCACACCTCCCGCAGGAGCAGGCCCAGCAGAAGGGCCACATCCCCGGAGCCATCAATATCCCGTGGAGCACCACCGCCAACGAGGACGGCACCTTCAAGTCGGACGAAGATCTCACGAAGCTCTACGCCGACAAGGGATTTGACGAGAGCAAAGAAACCATCGCATACTGCCGTATCGGCGAGCGTTCGAGCCACACCTGGTTCGTCCTCGACCAGATCCTCGGCAAGACCAATGTCAAGAACTACGACGGCAGCTGGGTCGAATACGGCTCACTCGTCGGCGCCCCGATCGAACTGGGAGAGTAGAAAATATGTGTGCTGCGCCTAAACAGGGTCAGAAACTGCCCGCCGGTGTTGATACCGAGAAAGAGACCGTGTTGACCGGTCAGGTGCTCGACACCGACGGCAACCCGGTGGCCGGCGCGTTCGTGCGGCTGCTCGACAAGACCGGCGAGTTCACCGCCGAGGTTGTCGCCAGCGGTACGGGCGACTTCCGCTTCTTCGCCGCTCCGGGCACCTGGACGCTGCGTGCGTTGTCGTCGACCGGCAACGGCGACGTCACCGTGCACCCAGATGGTGCCGGGGTCCACGAGCACGACGTGGTCGTCAGCAAGTAAGAACCCACCGCAGAACCCGGTCCATCTTTCGGAGGTGGGCCGGGTTTTGTTGTGTGACAGACGCTATGGCCACCACATTCGGCCCCGCCTGGACCACTCGAGGGCATATGTCCCTCGACGCCCACGCAGGGGGCCGAATCTGGTGATACTTGTGCGCTAGAGGTCCAGAACCGAGCTTCTTTGTGCGGAAGCGTGTTTCGCGACCTGCTGAAGCTGGTCGGCCGCGTTGCGATCCGTGGTGTCCAATGCGATCGCGGCTCCCCGCAGGCCCTGCACGATGTCATCCACCGCCAAGCCCAAGGATTGTCGCCGTTTGCTCAGGTAGGTGGTGAACTCCCCCAGCGCCCCGTTTGCAGTCCCGCGGAACGAGTCTGCACCGCCAGTATTGATTTTTGTCTCGCCCGCGGACAGCTCGTCGTCGGCCAGCAACCCAGCCTGCACTGTCATCGTCGCCGCGGTTATGACATCTTCGATTGACACGCGCAGATCTTCTGACACAGCTCCCCCTCGCTTGACTCCCCGAGCAATACCCTAGGCTATTGCTCGCCACACCGAGTGTCGTGGCTTGGTCGTTCGAGGGGGCGAATTGGACCTGGGGGATATTCGTGCGTGGGACGTCGCGGGACTGTCCACGTTGCACACGACGCTGTCGAGTCGAGGGGACGCGCTCACGGACGTCAAATCAAAGCTGCAGTCGATCGGACAGTTGCCGGGCTGGCAGGGCGAATCAGTTCACGCGGCGAGGCAAAAGTTCACCATCACCGCCGATGACCTCTCCGACGAAATTGCGACGGTCAGCGCCGTGCAGGAACTCGCGCGACAGACAGAAGTCGCAGTAGAGCATTTGCAGGCCGAGTTGAAGAAGCTCGAGAGCGATGCCGCGTCGAACCAGATGATGCTGCACGACGACGGGCAGGTCACCTACAGCACAGACGGCAAAGAAGCCGACGAGATCGAAAGATTGAAGCGCGCGGAGTTGCAGATCGAGACAGCCGCGCGCGCCTTGATGACGCAGGCCGCCGACGTCGATTCCGACGCAACTGCCGTGCTGCGAAAGGCTGCATCGGGCGAGATAACCGCCGGTGACGCCACGTCCACCGAGGACATCAAGAGGACTGGTCGCGAACAGGGAAGTCTCACAACAGATCCGCCGGCACCACAGCTGACGCCGCTGGAGGCCAAAGAGTACTGGGATGCGCTGTCGCCTGAGCAGCAAAACTACGTCCTCTCCCAACATCCTGGATGGGTCGGCAACGTCGACGGCATTCCGGCCGCAGTTCGCGACAAGGCCAACCGAGCGATGATCCCAGTCGAGAGGGCCCGACTCGAAGCGGAACGTAAACGTTTGCAGGACAACATTGACGACAATCACTTCGGCGGCGCGTTCACGAATGAGGACGCAGCACTCTGGTATGTGGAAGAAAAACTGAAGGATCTGGATGCGGTTGCGGCAGAGCTTGGGAGACTCGTACCCGACGATGACCAGAGCACGCCCGACCGACCTCGAGATTTGAAATTGATGCTCCTCGACATGACCAGCGGCGAGCGCGGCCATGCGGCTGTGGCTGTCGGCGATCCCGATACCGCCGACCATGTCTCTGTGACCACACCGGGCTTCGGCACAAATGTTAACGGCAGCTTAGAAGGAATGGTCACCGAGGCATCGAACCTTCAGAAAGAGGCACTACGACAGCTGGACTTCGTCGGAGAAGAAAACCAAACGGTGGCCACAATTGCCTGGATCGGATATGACACCCCCAATTCGACCGGGCCCGGCAACCTCGACACCGCCAGAGGTGGAATCGACGTTGCTTCCGACTCGAAGGCTGACGACGCCGCAACCGATCTTGCGAACTTCTACAGGGGGGTCGACGCCGCGTCTGAGACGTCTGATCCCCACATCACGGCGTTGGGTCACTCGTACGGCTCAGTTGTCACATCTCACGCGCTCCAGGAATCGCATGGTGCCGGCGTGGACGATGCAGTGTTCTACGGTTCGCCGGGTCTGGGTGATGCCGGAACAGTGTCCACTGTCAACGCCCGCACGTTGGGTCTGGACGAGGGGGATGCATTCGTGATCGAGAACGAGGGTGACCGCATTGCAGACTTTGGAACCTATGGCGGCGACCCCACCCGAACCGGGGACCTCATGCAGTTGTCGGCTGATGAAGGCGTCGACCGCACCGGCATTGCCCGTGAGGGCGGGAGCGGCCACGCGGACTATCCACGATCGGTCAAAGGCCCCGACAACAACGAGTGGCTCCGGATGGCCGGCTACAACTTGGCGTCTGTGCTCACCGACTCAGGCCTCGAGATCGAAGAACCAAAGTGACCGGGCCATCGAAAACACCCAAACGATGGCTCCGACCATTACTGATGATCTGCGCCGTACTCGCAGTCATCGCAGCCATTCTTGTGATCGGCCTCTTTGCACTCGGCAAGGTGTACGAGAGCTCCAACGACTCCGAAGGAGAGCAATTGTCAGCTGAAGATCTCGCCCGCAACGACCGGCACCTCCGTGCTCAACCCTCGTTCGAAGAAGCCGCTCAACAGCTCAATACATTTCTCATCGAAACCAGCAACGTGCTGTCTGAAGCGTTCCCCTATCTCCAGTTCAGCTGGAACCGCGACTTCACTACGACCACCTGCCCCGGCTACTCCGACAACGCGTTCAGAGGGCAGTCCGCGACTCGCCTCGCGGACCTACCTGTGGCACCGGACGATTGGGATCGAGCGTTCCAGATCGTCGTCGATCACGCCTCGACGCTCGGAACGGTGAAGACCGGGGCGCTGCACGATGAATCGACAGTGCACGACACCCTCATCACGGCGGGTGGCTTCAGCATCCGGTTCGGATCCATCAAAGCAACCGGACTGAGCGGCGACACTCCCTGTCGACTCCCCCAGTCCGTCCTCGATCAGGCGCCCTGACGTAACCGATCAGCCTGTCTGAAGTGAGGTAATCCCCACACGCACCGAGCAGGCGGCGCGAGTTAGAATGCCTAAGTGGTCATCTTCTTCGAAGCTCTCTTGGTTCTGGCGAGTATCTTGATCGCCTGGTTCGGCGTGTACGTCCTCTATCGGCTGGTCACTGACGAATCGTGACCCGTTCCGGCAACGAGGCGGTCAACCAGGCGGAGATCCGGGCACAGGAAACGGGTGCGCGGAACGTTCCGGCGCTGCCTGACCTGCCGTTACCCGACGACACCGCGAACCTCCGGCAGGGTCCCGACCTGCACCCGGGGCTGCTCGCGTTGCTCCCCATGGTGGGTGTCTGGCGCGGCGAAGGCGAGGGAAACCACCCCGAGACCGGCGATTATCACTTCGGGCAACAGCTCGTCATCAGCCATGACGGGCAGAACTACCTGAACTGGGAAGCCCGAAGCTGGACCATCGACGAGGACGCGAACTTCGTCGGCCCGGACGCCCGAGAATCCGGCTTCTGGCGGATCGGCGAAGACGACACCATCGAACTTCTTCTCACGCACGCCGAAGGTTGGGTCGAGATCTTCTACGGCACCCCCCTCAACCAGACGTCGTGGGAACTCGCCACCGACGTCGTGATCAAAGCCGCCTCGGGCGTCAAGGCCGGCGGAGCCAAGCGGCTCTACGGCCTCGTCGAAGACGGGGACCTCGCCTACGTCGAAGAACGTGTCGACGCCGACGGCGACCTGGTGCCCCGCGCGTCAGCCAAACTGCGTCGCTACGCCGGCTGACCCGCAGTTCGATAGCCTGCCGCCAGCTCGTCCTGCAACGACGCCTCCGTCGGCCGCCAGCCGAGATCCCGTGAACGCACCTGCTCACTGACCACCTGATCGAGCAGGAGCGCATCAGCGAACTGCGCACCCAAACGTGAACGAGTGGCCTCAGGGTCTTCGGCCATCAGCTTCGCACCTGGATGTGCGGCACCGTAGAGGTCCGCAACAGCCACCGACCCGCTCGCGCCGATCAATCGACCACCTGGATTCGACTCCAGTGCAAGCACATACAGTTTCGCGAGATCACGCACGTGTACCGTTCCCCAGCACTGCGCACCGTCACCGATGAGCGTGACCGCGTCCGTTCCCGCGCCAGGGGCATCGAGGATGATGTTCGCGATGCCACCGCCCTCGCCGTACACGATGCCGGGAGCCACGATCGTTGCCGCCACCGTGGATTCGAGTAGTCGCTGCTCCTGTTCCAAGCGCCAGGCGACGATGGCCGGCGGATCGAGAGGCGAGTTCTCCACAATCCGCGACTGCGAACCCCAGATCCACACCCCACTGGTGTGCACGTAGTGCTTCTCGGTCCCGCCGAACTCGGCGAGCACAGCATCGATCACTGCAGTATCGAACGCCGCGCTGGTGGTATCACCGGGACTGGCCGTGTGAATTGCGCCGTCGACGGCGGCGAGTAGCCGACCCAGCGCAGCCACGTCTGACAGGTCGACGATTGCTGCTTCGGCTCCCTTCGCCCGTACCTTGTCAGCCGCGGTCTCGGACCGCACCACCGCGGTCACCTGCGTGCCCTGGCTGATCAACAATTCGAGGACCGCTCCCCCGATGTAGCCGGTTGCCCCGGTCAGCAAAATCGTCATGTCGAAACCCTCCTTAGGTGAAATCTAGCCCGTGATCAGGACAGTATCCGCCAGATACCGGTGACTTCAACGTGCCATACTTACCTCATGGAAAGCGTCCAGGCCGACGTACTGAAGCCGAACTGCCCAAGCCGCATGGTCGTGGAACGACTCGGTGAACGGTGGACATTGCTGGTGCTCATCGCCCTGCGATCCGGGCCGGTCCGATTCACCGCATTGCGAGAAAAGATCGGCGTGGTGACGCCCAAGGTGCTGACGCAGACGCTGCGTGGGCTCGAGCACGACGGACTGGTGCTCCGCACGATCTATGCCGAGATCCCGCCCCGGGTCGAGTACGAGCTGACCGATCTCGGAGAGTCGCTGATGGGTCCGGTCGACGGCCTGCGGGTGTGGTCCGAGTCGAACGGCCACCAGATCGTCGCAGCGCGCGAGGCCTCCGACCGCCGGGCGTGAGAGTCGGACGCGTCCGTCGACAATAGTTCGCCCAAGGAGGGTGCATCAAAACGAGAACAGACCCCGCACCACCCGCAGGGAGCGGGTTATCCGACCTTGGACGAGGTCGAGGTGCGGGGTCCGGTGACCACCGTGGATTAGCTCCATACCGCCTGAGGCACAGAACATTCCACAGAACGGCCGGTTAGCTGGTGGTCACCTCACGTGTCCTAGAAATCAATTTCAGACCACCTCCTTCCTCGTGTACCGACGAAGCTACTCCCGGTTTCCGGAGTCGGCAACAGCTTTTTCTCCGAGCGAACATTCAGCCAGATCGACGACCAGGTCAGCCCGATGCTCGCGGGGTAGTTGGTGCGTCACCATCACCAATGCGCGCTCCGGTTCGAGAAGATCACCCTCCACGTCCAGTAGCTCGGTCTGCATGACCGCGGCGTCGTCGCGGTCCAGGTTCTCTGCGGGTTCGTCCACCAGGACTATCGGAGCAGGATTGATCAACGCTCTGGCAAGCAAGAGCCGACGGCGCTGGCCACCACTGATTGATTCGGCCCCCGCGTCGAGCTGGGTGTCGAGGCCGTCAGGCAGGCCGCGGATCCACGCTCCCAAGCCGACCCTCTCGGTCGCGCGAGCCAGTTCATCCTCGGTGGCATCGCCCCGCGCTACGAGGAGGTTCTCCCGCACGCTGGTCACGAAGATGTGCCCGTCCTCGGCGAAATACCGCACCACCGGTTCATCGCTCTCAGGCTGTACTACGCTGCCCGACACCGGATCCAGCAGACCCGCAAGCGTCAGGAGCAGGGTCGATTTGCCGCACCCGCTGGGCCCGACCACGGCGATGCGTGTCCCGGGCGCGACGTCAAGATCGAGGCCGCTGTCACCGCCGAATACGGCTCCCCCTGGCCATCCCCAGCGCAATCCACGGACCCTGATCTCGCCTGCGCCGAGATTCGGCGAGGTCCGCCGCTCCACCGCGCGATAATCGTCCGACCGATCGATCATGGCCATGATCCGCCGGGCCGCACCCCTGCTGCGCTGCAACTGCAGTGCGGCTTCAGTCATCACACCGGTCGACTCGAAGGCGCTCAGCGGCAGCAAGATCAACACACCCAGGGTCATCGGAGACACGTCGTTCGCCAGTCCGATGCCCACCAGCGCGGCCACGATCACCGAGATACCCACGGACAGCGGTAACGCCGCTGTTCCCCAGGCCCCCTGGGCCGCGCCGCGGTCAGTGGCCCGCTCGACGTCGAGTTCCGCCAATCGCGCATCGTCCAGCACGTCGTGCCGTCGCCGGGCGACAGCGAGTTCGGGTGCGTGCTCGAGCAACGCCATCACGGCTTCGGCGCTGCGCTCCTGCGCGGCTGCCCCGTCGTGGGTGGCTCGCGCGGCACCCCGAGCGGCCAGCCATGGGGCGAATACTGCGCTGATCACCAGACACACCGCCAACGCCAGTGCAGCCCACAACGACACGATGGCCATGACCGCGACTGCTGCCCCCGACACGACCAGCGATACGCCGATCGGGATCAGAGCCCGGATCACTGCATTGCCGATCTCATCGACGTCAGAACCTGTGCGAGCGAGCAGTTCCCCTCGACGGAGACTCACCGAGTAGCCGGCAGGGCCTTCGGCCAATGCCAGGTAGAGCCGCTGGCGGGCGGCCGACATCGCGTCCAGGGCGAGGTCGTGCGTGGCCAAACGTTCGAGGTAACGGAACAGGCCACGGGAGATTCCCAACGCCCTGACCGCTGTCACCGCGACCGAGAGATACAGCACAGGCGGCATCTGCCACGCCCGGGTGATGAGCCAGGCGGACAGCGCGGCGAGAGCCAGCGCGCTACCTGCTCCCAAGATTCCGAGACCGAGTGACCTGGCGACAGGCTTGCCGCGCAGTCCGAGCAGATCCAGTGCACGCCAGAGTGGGTCACGGCGTAGTCGCTCATTCATGACGAGCCCCCGCGATGTCGATGATGTCATCTCCGACGGAGATCATCGCCGGTCGATGCGCGACCACCACCACCGTGTCGCCCGAGCGGGCTCGGGCCTGCAGCGCTCGGGCCACTGCAGTCTCTGACGCGGGATCGAGATGGGTGGTCGGCTCGTCGAGCAGCAGCAGAGGAGCCGGCGACGACAGGACCCGCGCCAAGGCGAGTCGTTGCCGCTGCCCCGCCGACAGCCCCACGCCGCCGCTGCCCAGCAAGGTGTGCCAGCCTTCCCCCAGATCTTCGAGCACCTTGTCGAAGCCACTGACCCGACAAGCTTTCTCACGCTCGGTGTCACCGACCGGACCGAGCAATTCGAAGTTCTGGGCGACGGTGCCCGGCACCAGGACAGGGTGCTGGGGAAGCCACGCGACCTGCTCCCACAGCGCCTGCCGATCGAGTTCGGCGACGGGCACCGAACCGATGAGAATCGACCCCTCGTCAGGGGTCTGGAGCCCGAGTATCGCCGCGAGCAACGTTGACTTCCCGCTCCCGTTGGGTCCTGTCAGTACTGTCATCCGACCGGCGGCGATGGTTGCGGTCAGATCGTGCGGGGCCCAGCCGTCACGGCCATGCACCCCGAGCCCCACGACGGCGATGGAAGCACCGGCGACCGCCACCGAACGGGTCGCGGGTGCCGTGCGGGTCCTCTCGTCTTCGATGATCGCGAACACCTCTCGGGCGCTGGCGACCCCGGCCTCCGAGTTGTGGAATTGGGCTCCCGCCGAGCGTAAGGGGAGATAGACCTCGGGAGCCAGGATCAGCGCGAGTACCGCGCCGTACAGCCCCATCTCGCCGAAGACCAGCCGAAGACCGATGCTCACCGCCACGAGGGCAACGCTGAGGGTCGCGAGGAACTCGAGGACTGCACCGGACAGGAAGGCCACGCGCAGGGCTGCCATCGTGCTCTTTCGATGTGCCTGACCGAGTTCTCGAACCCGCGCTGCGGGATCACGCTCGCGACCGAGCGCTCGCAGAGTCGGGATGCCTGCGATGAGATCGAGCAGTTGCGAAGACAATCGGCTCATCGCATCGAGCCGATCGGTGGTGCGCTCTCGCGTCATCAGCCCGATGAGGATCATGAAGACCGGAATGAGCGGCAACGTGATCACCACGATGACTGCGGACGTCAGATCTGCCCACGCCATCACGACCACGAGGACCGGGATCACCACCACCGAGAGGACCAGCGCCGGAACGTATCCGGTCAGATACGGTCCGACTGCTTCCAGTCCCCGCGTGAGGGTCGTCGCCAACCGGTCCCGTCCTCGCAGGAGCTCCCTCGGGGACGTTCGAGCGGGGTCCGACACCGCAATCAGTGCGGCGTTCCGCAATTCCGCGATCACCCTGGAGCTGGCGCGATGAGCGTATCGATCGTGGAGGTAGACCGCCGCCACCCGGACTCCGATCGCTGCGGCCAAGACGGCCAGATGCCAGGCTTGCGCATCCAGACTCCGCAGCGCGGGGGAAACGATCAATTCCGACAGGATGGAGGCCACCATCGTGGCCGTGACGATCACGGCGCCCACCTGAACGACCGCCATGACGACGGTGAGCGCGAGGTAGCGCCGAGACGTGCGCGAATACCGGAGCAGACGCGGGTCGATGGGCGGCCCAGACCGTTGCAGTGTCTCTTTCGCCGGAACCGCAACGGAGCGGCGGCCGGCAGGTTTCACCGTCATCGCGACTTCTCGGCCACCTTGCGTTCGCGTAGGGGAAGTCCGATCGACGGCGGGATGTGGCTGGTCGATGTACGTTGCCGGAATACCCAGTACGTCCAGGCCTGGTAGCACATCACGATCGGGGTCATGATCGCTGCGGCCCAGGTGATCACCACCAACGTGTAGTGGCTCGACGCACTGCCCGCGATGGTCATGTCGAACGCCGGATCGGTGGTCGAAGGGATCACGTTCGGGAACATCGATCCCAGGATGAGGACCACCACGCCCGTGATGGCGACCGTTGTCGCGACGAAGGCCCACCCCTCCCGGCGTGCGAACGCCAAGGCTGTTGCCGAGATGATCGCCACGGCAGCGACGGCCAGTGCGATCCACGTCCATCCCTTGCCGTATTCGATCTGGGTCCACAGACCCCACACCGCGGCGACGACGGTCGTCGGCACCGCGATCCACAAAGCCGCCTTCATCGAATCATGTTGCAACTCATCTGATGTCTTGAGTGCGAGGAACACTGCGCCGTGGGTTGCGAACAGCATCGCCGTGGCGACACCACCGAGCAGGGCGTACGGCGAGAGCAGATCGAGGAAATTGCCGGTGAACTGTTCTTCGCCGTCGATCGGCAGGCCCCGCACCAGGTTCGCGAACGCGACACCCCACAGGACCGCGGGCAGCCACGAGCCCATGCCGATCCCGAAGTCGGCCCACCAGCGCCAACGCGGATCGTCGATCTTTCCGCGCCACTCGATCGACACAACGCGGACGATCAAACCGACGAGGATGAGGAACAGCGGTATGTAGAAGGTACTGAACATCGTTGCGTACCAGGCGGGGAACGCCGCGAAGAGTGCGCCACCGCCGGTGATCAGCCATACCTCGTTGCCATCCCAGACCGGGCCGATGGTGTTGAGCATCGCCCGACGACGGGTGTCACCGGATACGCCGTGCTTCGCACGACCGAGGAATGGCATCAGCATACCGACGCCGAAGTCGAATCCCTCGAGGATGAAGTATCCGAGGAACAAGAAGCCGACGAGCGCGAACCAGAACTCTGGCAAACTCATTGAGTACTCCTGCCGATCTCAGTAGGCGAACGAGAGATGTTTGGGTTCATCGGATTTCTCCTCATGGGTGGTCCCGTCCTCGGGTGTGTGCGGACCGTCCGGTCCGTCACCACCGCTCAGCCCACTGTCCGCGGCGCCCGGGACCGCAGCCGCCGGACCTTCGCGGGTGTACTTGCGGATCAGGGTGAACCAGATCAGTCCGAGCGCACCGTAGAGCAGCGTGAAGATGATCAGCGACGTGAGAACGAGGTAGCCGGAATGCCTGCTCACTCCCTCCTGCACCGTCAGCTGGATGTTCTCGAGGCCGCCTCCTGCGCCGAGCGACTCCGGGTTCGGCGCCACCATCCAGGGTTGTCTGCCCATCTCGGTGAAGATCCAGCCAGAACTGTTGGCCAAGAACGGTGTCGGGATCATCCAGATCGCGAATGTGCCGAACTTCTTGGAGTCCGGGATGCGGCCTCTCCGCATGAGCCAGAGTGCCAGCAAGGCGAGTGCCCCTGATCCGATCGCCCAGCCCATCATCGCGCGGAATGCCCAGTACGTGACGAACAGATTGGGTTTGTAGTTTCCGGGTCCGAAGTTCGCGACGTGTTCGGCCTGCAGCTCCTCGACGCCCTGCAGCGTCGAATTGAAGTCGTTGTCGGCCAGGAACGACAGCAGATTCGGGATCTCGATCAGGTGCGTCACCGCTTCACAGTTGTTCTGCGTCCCGATGGCCAGAACCGAGAACCCGACGCCGGTTTCCGTGGTGCACAACGATTCTGCCGAAGCCATCTTCATGGGCTGCTGTTTGAACATGAGCTTGGCCTGCTGGTCGCCACTGATGGCCAATGCGATTCCGCTGATGATCATGATCCAGAGGGCCAGTCGCGTGACCGGGCGGTACAGGGTGCGGGCATCGCGCTCGAGTTGATCTGCGGTCTTGCCGTGCATCGAGGGCGCGAGATCGTCGGCGACGGCGATCTCGGGTCCACCTGCCGAGCCCGTCGGCACGGCGTCCCGAAGTTTATTCGCACGCCGCATGTTTCGGACCATCCACCAGCAGCCGATACCTGCAACGAAGGTGCTGGCGGTCAGGAACGCGCCGGCTATCGTGTGCGGGAATGCGGCCAGCGTCGTGCTGTTGGTCATGACGTCCCAGAGGCTCTTCAACTCCGGACGCTGCTTCTCCTCATTCCACTGTGCCCCGACCGGGTGTTGCATCCAGGAGTTCGCTGCGACGATGAACCACGCCGAGGCGTTGACGCCGATGGCCACCATCCAGATCGTCAGCAGGTGGACTTTTTTGGGCAGTCGGTCCCAGCCGAAGATCCACAGACCCAGGAAAGTCGACTCCAGGAAGAAGGCCACCAGACCCTCGAGCGCCAGCGGACCACCGAAGACGTCGCCGACGAAGCGGCTGTACTCGCTCCAGTTCATCCCGAACTGGAACTCTTGGACGATCCCTGTCGCCACCCCCAGCGCAAAGTTGATCAGGAACAGCTTGCCGAAGAACTTGGTGGCGCGCAGCCACGCTTCATTGCCGGTCACCACCCATACGGTCTGCATGATCGCAACCATCGGCGCCAGCCCGATGGTGAGCGGGACCAAGATGAAGTGATAGACCGTCGTGATTCCGAACTGCCACCTGGAGACGTCCAGTGCATCCATTTTTGCCTCATTCGACGTACCGCTACTACGGACCGTAGTAGTTGCAGGCTACGCCGCAGAAGGAACGTCGAACAAGCGATTTCAGCGGTTTTCGACCGTGCCGCTGAACACACATCGACGAGACGGACACCCTGCCCCACCGCCATCAGGACAGACGTAGTGGCGGTGTGGCGAACAACTCCCTGACGCCGAGAAGGATCAGTCGATGGCGCGATCGACCAGGGCCGAGAAGTCCTCCGGCCGCTCCGGGGTCGACATCCGATAGCCGTTGAACTCCGTGATGCGGGCAGCCAGGGTGATGCTCGACACCAACCACACCGCATCGGCGCACACCAGGTCGGCAGGGCGCAACGTCCCGATCTCGGTCTGCCAGCCTTCTTTCTCCGCCTGCGAGAAGATCGCCTGTTGCATTGTGCCGCCGAGGATTCCGCTCTCCACCGGCGGAGTCATCAGATTCTTGCCCTCGACTGCGATCACCGTGGACCGCGGGCTCTCGAGCACGATTCCCTCACTACTGAGGTAGATGACGTCATCGGCGCCCTGATCCTGGGCATGGCGAAGTGCTGCCATATTGGTGGCGTAGCTGAGGGTTTTCGCACCCAGGAGCTGCCAGGGCGCAGCGGCGGCGAGGTCGATCGAGTAGCCGCGCGCAGCAGTGATGACCTTGACGCCGTTCTCGCGGACCACAGCGGCGCGAGCGGGAACCGGACCGACGGTCAGGTATTCGGTGGCGCCGCCCACGTCCCGACTGAGTCCGGTGTCGCCGCGGTTCCGGCCGACGACGCCGTCGACGGGCGCGGACTCCCGACCCCGCGAGTAGACCACCCGCAGCAGCCCCTCTGCGTCGTCGTTCTTCTCCGCCCACACCCGCGCGCCGGTGTCGATGGCCGAGGCCCACCGCTCCTCATCGGGCGCCGGCAGGTCCAGCGCTTTCGCACTGCGAGCAAGCCGCTGTAAGTGCAGGTCGACGAGTCGCGCGCGACCGTCCCGGACCAACAGGGTCTCGAATACACCGTCGCCGCGTACCGCCGCGAGGTCGTCGCCGTGCAAGATCGGGACGTCTGGATCGAGGACAGCACCGTCGATGGTCACCAAGATCGATTCAGCCATAGCGGCAAGAGTAGCGAGGACGCTCGTACCATTGACAACGTGACTGAATTGTTGGACTCATTGCGCGCCATCGGTGCCGTCGGCGGCCCGGAAAACTCCCCAGACGAAGCCGTGGCATGGCACTTCGGCGACCCATTCGGCGAGCAACGCGCCGCAGCGACATCGGCGGTGATGATCGATCGATCCCACCGCGGTGTCATCACGTTGACCGGCCCCGAACGTCTCAGCTGGCTGAACACCATTTCGAGCCAGCTGGTCACCGACCTGTCCGACGGTCGGAGCGCCGAGAACCTGAGTTTGGACGGCAACGGGCGGGTCGAGGACCACTTCCTCTTGACCGACCTGGACGGGACCACCTGGATCGACACGGAAGGGTTCCGCACCGAGGCGCTCGCCGGCTTCCTTCAGAAGATGGTGTTCTGGGCCCAGGTCGAGGTCGCGGCGCGGCCGGACATGGCGGTGCTCACGCTCATCGGCCCGCAGACCCGGACCGGCGCGATTGCGCAGCTGCTCCAGATACCGACTTCGGCAACGGTGTACGACGCCGGGGCGCTTCCCGATGGCGGATTCTGGCGCGTGATGCCCGCGGTCGGTGAACACGCGGCCGTGGAGACGATCGACCTGATCGTGCCGGTCGATCAGCTCACGACCTGGTGGTCCAGCCTGACCGCAGTCGGCGTACGACCATCTGGCACCTGGACCTACGAGGCCCTACGTGTCGCAGCACTTCGCCCTCGGCTCGGTGCGGACACGGATGAGCGGACCATTCCGCACGAGGTCAACTGGATCGGCTCTCCGTCGGAGTTCGGCGCCGTACACCTGAGCAAGGGCTGCTATCGGGGACAGGAGACCGTCGCGCGGGTGCACAACCTCGGGAAGCCACCCCGGCAGATGCTTCTTCTCCATCTGGACGGCAGCGCTGATTCGCGTCCGGTCACCGGGGACCCGGTCACCGCGGGCGGACGGACCGTGGGCCGAATCGGCTCCGTCGTGGAGCACTACGAGTACGGGCCGATCGCCCTCGCACTGATCAAGCGCGGCGTCCCGGCGGACACGACACTGGAAACCGGCGGCACCACCGCGGCCATCGATCCCGCCTCGGTCCCCGCGGACGATCGCGTCCAAGCCGGGCGGGCTGCCATCGAAAAACTGCGCGGCAAATGAGCCTGCCGCGGGGGAAGGTTCTTGCCGTCTGCGCTGTCCACGAGGAGTTGCCCCTCGCGGGCGGCATCGGGCGAAGCGCCATCGACAAGCGCCCGATCGACGGCCCGGTGTCCGTGGATGAGCAGGGCATCACAATCGATCACTGCTGTGATGTCAAACATCATGGCGGGGTAGATCAGGCCGTTTACGCCTACTCCGACGACGAGGCTCAGCGGTGGGCAACCGAGCTCGGCCGCGACCTCGGCTACGGATGGTTCGGCGAGAACTTGCGCATCTCGGGTATACCGACCACCGACGCGACGATCGGCGAACGCTGGAAGGTCGGCGAGACACTGCTCGAGGTGACAGTCGCGCGGACTCCCTGCCGCACCTTCGCGGACTGGGCGCAGGAAGACCGCTGGATCAAGCGTTTCTACGATCGCTCCGACGTCGGCTGTTACTTGCGCGTCATCTCCTCCGGGGCGATACAGGCCGGTGACGACGTCGCGGTGGTCTCGCGGCCCGATCACGGTGTCCTGATCCGGCATCTGATCACCGGCCCCGAACCCGAATCGCTCGAAAAACTCCTAGCCCGCGAAGACCTGCCGCCGAAGGTTGTCAGGGACGCCAGGCGCTGGCAACGCAAGAAGTCCAAGTAATTTCGCCGCTCCCGAGCCGAGCCGGTCCGCATCATGCCTGCGGGCGCGCTAGACTGTCTCTCACGACCATATTTGTAAACACAGAATGGGGCCGCCACACGTTTGGCCGCCCCTTCATTGCGCGAGGGGGTCCCCTATGGGCCGCGGCCGGGCTAAGGCGAAGCAGACTAAAGTTGCTCGTGAACTGAAGTACAGCACACCGAATACCGACTTCGACAGTCTGCAGCGAGAGTTGTCAGGCGGTGATTCCGTGGATCCGAATGATGAGATCACGGACGATCGGTGGTCCGATGAAGAGAGCTGGCGGCGCGCCTGACAAGCGCTCGCCAGGCGCAGTCTTGGCGACGGCTTTCCGCCAATCTTTCGCAACCCCCTGACAGCTCGCCTCAGGCGGTTATATTTTCATGCCCTAGACCGACCAGCCGGTAGCTGGCGGTTACAAGCAAAAACCCCGGGATGCTTTCATCCCGGGGTTTTGCTCATGCGGTGATGCCGAGGGGTCAGAACCTGGGATGCTCGCCCATCAGCTCTGCGACGCCGGTCTTCGAATGCTTTGTGTGCTCGCCGGTCTTGGTCGCGTGGGACTTCTTGATCGAGCCGAGCACCCAGCAGTTCAGATGGCGCGCGGTGAGCACGGCCAGAGCACGATCGGTGTCTTCCGGCGCCACGACGGCGACCATGCCGACACCCATGTTGAAGGTGCGTTCCATCTCGACACGCTCAACACGGCCGCGTTGCGCGATCATCTGAAAGATGGGTGCGGGCGTCCAGGTACCGCGGTCCAATTCGGCCACCAGGCCGCTCGGGAGCACACGGGACAGGTTGTCGGCGAGTCCGCCTCCGGTCACGTGAGAGAACGTGCGTACGTCGGTCTCGGCGGCCAGAGCGAGGCAGTCCTTGGCGTAGATCCGCGTCGGTTCGAGCATTTCCTCGCCCAGGGTGCGTTCGAACTCCTCGACGTGTCCGCCGAGATCCATGTGGCCCCACTCCAGCAGCACCTTGCGCGCCAGCGAATACCCGTTGGAGTGCAAGCCGGAGCTGCCCATCGCGATCACGACGTCGCCCGGCCGAACCCGGTCGGGTGAGAGCACGGAATCGGCCTCGACGATGCCGACGCCCGTCGCGGACAGGTCGTAGTCGCCTTCTGCCATCAGCCCGGGGTGTTCAGCGGTCTCTCCGCCCAGCAGGGTGCACCCGGCCTCGACGCAGCCGTCAGCAATGCCCTTGACGAGTTCGGCGACCACTTCGGGGACGACCTTGCCCACGGCGATGTAGTCCTGCAGGAACAACGGCTCGGCGCCGCAGACGACGAGGTCGTCGACGACCATGGCGACCAGGTCGCGGCCCAGGGTGTCGTGTTTGCCCATGGCCTGCGCGACGGCGATCTTCGTGCCGACGCCGTCTGTGGACGACGCCAGCACCGGCTCGCGATAGTCGCCCTTGAGTTTGAAGAGGCCGGCAAATCCGCCCAGCCCACCCATGACCTCCGGTCGCAGAGTGCGCTTGGCGTGAGGGGCAAAGAGCTCGACCGCCCGTTCGCCGGCATCGATGTCCACTCCCGCCGCAGCATATGAGGCGCCGCTGGGCTCGTTGTCGGTCATCGGCGTGAGGTTCCCGTTCTCGAAGGTGGCAGTTCGAATCTGCCGGGTGAATAATCCGGTCTCACGCTACCCGAGGGGTTCCCCATGGCTCGTTCATGGGATCGAATCTGCTGTTCTGAAGTAGCAATCAGCCACGAGAACCGATCGTCGACCGTACACCCGGGCGGTGGTTCAGGGCCGGCGGACCACACTGACGTTGTCGTTGTCCGCGAGAGCGTTCTGACCCGTCGCCGCTTTCGTGAGCATGGTCTCCAGCACTGCCTTGCCCATCGACGTCTCCTTGGGGAGCTCGATCGGGTACTCGCCCGTGAAGCATGCAGCGCACAAGTTTTCGGCCGGCTGCTCGGTTGCTGCGATCATCTCTTCGGTGGAGATGTAGCCGAGTGAATCGGCGCCGATCGCGTGGCGCACACCGTCGACAAGATGCTCCTCGGAGTCCATGCCGTTGGCGATCAGCTCTGCGGGAGAAGCGAAGTCGATACCGTAGAAGCACGGCCAACGCACCGGGCTTGACGCGATACGAACGTGCACCTCTGCCGCGCCCGCTTCACGGAGCATCCGGATCAACGCACGCTGAGTGTTGCCGCGGACGATCGAATCGTCTACCACCACAAGGCGTTTGCCCTTGATGACCTCTTTCAGCGGGTTCAACTTGAGTCGAATGCCGAGCTGGCGAATGGTCTGCGACGGCTGGATGAAGGTACGGCCGACATAGGCGTTCTTCATCAGACCCTGGCCATACGGGATGCCTGACTCCTGGGCGTATCCGACCGCGGCGGGCGTACCCGACTCCGGGACAGGGATCACCAGGTCACCATCTGCCGGGAACTCGCGCGCCAAGCGGCGTCCGATCTCGACCCGCGTGGTGTGCACCGACCGGCCGTTGATGACGCTGTCGGGGCGCGCGAGGTACACGTACTCGAAGACGCAGCCCTTGGGGGTAGGCGTGGCGAACCGTGAACTGCGCACTCCGTCGGCGTCGATGGCAAGCAGTTCACCAGGTTCGATGTCGCGGACGAAGGAGGCGCCGACGATGTCGAGGGCGGCGGTTTCGGAGGCGACCACCCAGCCGCGGTCCAGGCGACCGAGGCACAGCGGACGCACACCGTGCGGATCACGCGCGGCATAAAGCGTGTGCTCGTCCATGAAAGTCAGGCAGAACGCACCCTTGAGCGTGGGCAGCAGCTCCATCGCGGCCTGCTCGATGGTGGAATCGGCGGCTCCGTGAGCCAGGAGGGCACCGACAACGTCGGAGTCGCTGGTGGCTCCCCCGGCGCGGCGGGAATCCATCAATCCGAGGTCGCGGGCCTTGCTTGCGAGGTCAGCGGTATTGACGAGGTTCCCGTTGTGACCAAGAGCGACGCCGGTTCCTGCAGCAGTGGTGCGGAAGATCGGCTGGGAGTTCTCCCAGGTGGTCGAACCGGTGGTGCTGTAGCGGCAGTGTCCGATGGCGACGTGGCCCTGCATGGCGCCGAGGGTCTGCTCGTCGAACACCTGCGAGACCAGGCCGAGGTCCTTGAACACCAGCACTTGCGAGCCATCGGCGGTGGCGATGCCTGCCGCCTCTTGGCCTCGGTGCTGCAGGGCATACAAACCGTAATAAGTGAGCTTGGCAACATCCTCACCAGGGGCCCAGACACCAAAAACCCCGCATTCTTCGCGGGGTTCGTTTTCTGGCTCGTCGGCATCGAGCAGGTTCTTGCTGTTGGTCGACAGCTCGGTCACTGGCACTCCCATGAGGTTGGGCTGGGGCTGGTGGAGGGCGTACGCCTGAGTCTACGGGCTGGGTCCTGACGTACGCGAATCATCGCGGCGTGTCTGCGTGACACCCCGCGTCCACCCCCTGGTCAGACTCTCGTGAGCGGCAACCAGTGCACGATGTCACCGGCGCGGCTTCCCGACGCAGACGCGCGTCCGGAGTCGAGGGCGCCGGCGAGGTCGAGTCGGCCTGTCGCCAGCAGCAACCACGTCCTGGCGTCGGTCTCGACGACGTTGGGTGGGGTCCCGCGGGTGTGGCGGAGACCTTCGATGCATTGCACCGCGACGAACGGCGGCACGCGGACCTCCACCGAGCCGCCGGGCGCGACCTGCGCGAGGGTGCGCGCGGTGGTGCGGACAGCGTCCGCGAGTTGCGAGCGCGTCGGCTCGGCGGCGGCGGGGTCGCGCAGCCACTCCGCAACGGCGTCGACGGCGGCGCGCATCGCGGCCGGCGCGACTGTTTTATGGGTGGCCACATCCCCATGGTGTCAGTTATCCACAACCCGCTCGGGCTTCGGTGCCCGCTGTCGGATTCGAGCGCTATTGTCATCGTCATTGGGAGGGGGGCCATCCGATGTCAGTTTTTCGCGCAGACGCTGCGAGCATGACAACGAGCGCGGCAAAGTATCGCGCATTTGGGGCGGAGATCGAAGGGCTGGACGCCACTGCGGCGACCAGCCAGGTCGCGGGTGCACTGGCGGGGTCGAAAACCGCCGTGGTCGCAGCGCGCAGTGGAGAAGCAGTCGATACCGCGTTGTCCGCGGTCGCGATCCGGCTCAGCAGCTATGCGGACAGCACAGACAAGAGTCGTGAGGCTTTTGACGGCGTCGAGGATCTGGCGTCGCGTGCGTTCTCCGGGCTGTGGCTCTGAGGTGGGGTACACAGTCGGCGGCGTCAGGGGGTGGCGACCGTCGGAGCTCGGCGTTGCGGCGACCGATCTCGCGACTGCGAACAGCGACTTCGAGGCCAAGCTGAACGCGGCCCGCGCTGTCGCGCAGACACTGCACGACAGCTCGCAGGGCACGACCGCAGACGCGGCGTGGAACAAAGCCGAAAAAGACCATCGCCTGGGCGTTCGCGTTGCCGACGCCACAGACGCGGTGATCGAGACGCTGCGGAGCGGCTCTGCCCGGCTGCAGTCCGTCCGGGACAACGCGATTTCCAAGGTCGACTCCGCGATCTGGAGTCAGTTCGAGGTCGGTGACAACTGGAAGGTGGGCCGCTACTCAATTGCCGGTCCCTTCACAAAGGACGAAGTCGCCGCGCAAGAGTCAGCACGCAACGCTCACCAAGAAGCCATCGACGATGCGGTGCAACAACTGACCGACGAAGACGAGGCAGTCGCCTTCGCGCTCGACAGCGCGAACGACGAACTGTCCGCAACCAAGGGCGATGTCGCTGCCGGCCGCGACTACGTCCCACCTTCGCTGGTCGGCCTGACGCCGGAACAAGCCAAACTTGTCGTCGACGACCCGCGGTTCCAGGAGTGGGTGAAGAACCATCCTGATGCAGCAAAGCCGTTGTTGGATGCGGCTTTTGATGCGGGAACGGTCCCGAAGGACTTTTACGGAACATTCCTGCAGAGCTACTGGCTTCGAGAGTCGCTGGAGGACGCCGGGATCGACGCTTCAAAATGGGATCCATCCAAGGGTACCGAGTTCAACAGCGAGACGATCACCAAAGTGTACGAGTACTACGGACAGCTGTTCCTGGACCATCCCGAAATGCAATGGGCCGGAATGGCTAACATGATCGGGCCATCCTTCGCCGGAGGCTTCTACGACCTCGCAGCTATGCGCGATATCGCGAAGGCCATCAAAGGCCCCGCCGGCGTCATGCTTCCCGACCAGATCGAAGGTATGACCCGCGCCATCGCTGGTATGAGCGACGAGGAACTCGCGTACTACGAGCAGAAGTTTCTGAGCATGCAGAAGGAGATCTTCGAAGATCAGGCCCCGATGCATGAGGCGTACCTGCACGGTGGAATCGCAGAGATCGATCGCATGCAGCGGGCCGTTCTGATCGACGACAAGACCCAGGTGGCCTGGCATCAAATAGAGAGCGGAGCTGAACAGCACAGCCCTCAACTCGTTGCGGAGGGAAACAAGCAACTTCTGCAACGTGAGCAACTTGAGATTATCGACGACGACTACAACGAAATGCGCAGCCATCCAGTGACTGGCGAAGCCATGACCTGGATATTGACCACGGTGGGTACGCCATCTATACCCGGAGCTCAGGCCTATCCCGAGGTGTTCCCAACCGAGATTTCGGTCGACAACTCAAGATATGCCCCCGGTGAGACGACAGTCGAAACGCCATTTCCGGACGGAAACATCGCTGACCGACATGACCGCTGGAAGCTGATCACGGAGGACACGCTACCCGCTTACCAGGAACTGTTGGCCAGTAACCCGGAAGAGGCCAGGCAGATCATCGGATCAGACTTCGACTCCCGTATCGAAGATCAGCGTATTTCAAACCGGTCCGGACAAGTCATCGATCGCATGATTAGCGACTGGAAGGTGAAACATCAGTGGTGAAGTCGTTGCAAGCACTGACGATATCGGCACTAATTGCCCTGTCTACGGCGGCATGCGTCTCAACAACGAGTGGAAGTGAAGGCAGCTTCGTGGAATCTATTCCAAGTCCCAACACACAGCCAGAATTCTCACTTCTCACCGACGAAGGAGTGCAGCAAATAAAGGACAGTGGTAGAGCACGCTTCGACCTACGAGACCGTGTCCTCACAAATGCCGAAGCTGGGGTGGCTCCCGAGTCCAGACAAGAAATAATCATCGGGAACCCCGGTGATCCTGACATTCAGTTGACCCTCGTCGGCCCCGAAGGCGAAGTCACCATATCGACTCAAACCATCTGGTTTACACATTTGGACGAGGACAGCTTTACGGAGATCATCTTCTTTCGCGCTTTCGAAACAATCGAAATAGCGAAACAGGAACTCAACGAGTCAGTCACACAATGGGGAATTCTGCAGGAGAACATAGAAATGTGGTCGAGCGTCTCAGAAAAGGCTCAGGACGACAAGGTGAAGCGAAGCCTAGGGACTGGAGTCGGCGCCACCGGACTCATCGTAGGAATGAATGCGAGCATCAAAAGAGGAACCCAAGTCTTTCACTACATTGTTGACCTGGACCCCCGAAACTACAACGAGGAAAACATCGCAAATATCCGCTCAACCGGGATCGGTAGGCGAGTAGTCAATTGAAACCACCTGCCCGAAGCGCCTCTGCCCGCCAGCATAAGAATTCTTGGCCGTGAGGTGCCCTCAGCGATTGAACCAGCCATCCCCGCCTCTGGGTCCAGCAGCGAAGAGACAACACATCGCGACCGGGCCAGGAACCGCATTCGATAAACCCCGGGTGAGATTGGCGTGTGCGGTTGTACTGACATTCTCCGTCACGCTGCTTGTCGCAATCGCGGTCCCCAACCGAACGAAACCAACAACGTCATCAACCGCTGGCCTGCTCCGCCAGGATCAATATTCCTACCTCACCCATGAGGGCGTGCAACAGATCCAAGACAACCGCCGCGCACGCTTCGATCTGCGCGACCTCACGCTCACGAACGAGGAAGCGGGCGTACCACCCGAGTTTACGAGCGATGTCATCATCGGCAACCCCGGCGACCCCGACATCGACCTCACCCTCGTCGGACCCACCGGCGAAGTGACCATCAGCGCCCAAACCATCTGGTTCACCCACCTCGACCAAGGCAGGTTCACCGAAATCATTTTCTGGCGCTCCTTCGACACCCCCGAAGGAGCCCAACAAGAACTCGCACAAGCTAACCCACGGTGGGGAATACTCCCCGAAAACGTCGATACCTGGGCCAGCATCGCCATGGATGCCGGCGACAAAAAGGAAAAGTGGAGCCTTGGCACGGGAATCGGACCCACCGGCCTCATCCTCGACATGAACGCCAGCACCAAAAACGGCATCCAGGTCTTCCACTACATCGTCGACCTCGACCCACGGAACTACAACCCCATCAACCTCGAAAACATCCGCACCACCGGCATCGGCAAACGAGTAGTGGAATGACCCCGACTACGCTTCTCGGAGAACCTGTACTTCGTAAGGAGCGTCACCGCCATCAGCGCCACCCTGCACGCCTCCGGCCTCTCCGCCGGACATGGCGAACGCACACTCTTCTCCGATCTCGACCTCACTGTCTCGGACGGGGATGTCTTTGGGCTCGTCGGCGCGAACGGTGCAGGCAAATCGACCCTGTTGACGCTGCTCGCAGGGGTCGGAACGGCTGATCAGGACGGCACGATCACACTGAGCCCGCCGGATGCGGAGGTCGGTTATCTGGCTCAGGAGGCAGCCCCCAACGCCGGCGAGACTGTTCGTGGGTTCCTGTCCCGACGCACCGGGGTCGCGCAGGCCCAGTCCACGATGGACGCGGCGGCGGAAGCGCTGGGCGACGGTGGTGAGGACCTCTACTCCCCCGCACTCGAACGATGGCTTCATCTCGGTGGCGCCGATTTCGACGAGCGCGCCGATCAGGTCGCGGCCAACCTGGGGCTCACGGTTGACTTGGACCTTCCGATGCAAGCGTTGTCCGGAGGGCAGGTGGCACGCGCCGGCCTGGCGGCCCTGCTGCTCTCCCGCTACGACATCTTGCTGCTGGACGAGCCCACGAACGACCTCGATCTCGACGGCCTCCAGCAACTCGAAGAGTTCGTGGCGGCTTCGCGCACACCCATGGTCGTGGTCAGTCACGACCGCGAGTTCCTCGCCCGCACCGTCACCGGCATCGTCGAACTCGATCTGGCCCAACAGCAGGTGTCCGTGTACTCAGGCGGCTACGAAGCCTTCCTGGTCGAACGCGAGGTCGCACGCCGGCACGCTCGCGAAGCCTACGAGCAGTACGCGGGCACCAAAGAGGCGCTGACGGAACGCGCACAGATGCAACGTAATTGGATGGAACACGGGGTACGCAACGCCCGCCGCAAGTCCAAGGACAACGACAAGGTCGGCAAGGGCCTTCGCCTCGAGTCGACCGAGAAGCAGGCGTCGAAAGCACGGCAGACCCAACGCCGCATCGAAAGACTCGACGAGGTTGCAGAACCACGCAAGGAATGGAGACTGCGGATGGAGATCGCGGCAGCCCCCCGTTCGGGGACCGTGGTTGCCACGCTCAACGACGCAGCGATCAGCCGCGGCGATTTCACCCTGGGTCCGATCAGCACGCAGGTCGACGCCGGCGATCGCATCGTCATCACCGGTGCCAACGGGTCGGGAAAGTCAACGCTGCTGTCTCTGCTGCTCGGCACACAGGCACCAGACTCCGGCTCTGCGTCACTGGGGTCGGGCGTGATGATCGGCGAGGTCGACCAGGCCCGCGGACTGTTCACCGGCGATGCCCGGCTCGTCGATGCATTCGCGGCGCAGGTCCCTGATCAGACCGACGCCGACGTGCGCACCCTCCTGGCCAAGTTCGGGTTGCGTGGACATCACGTGACCCGCTCGGCCGACTCGCTCTCCCCGGGTGAACGCACTCGGGCTGCGCTCGCGCTGCTGCAGGCCCGCGGCGTCAATCTGCTGGTCCTCGACGAGCCGACAAACCACCTGGACCTGCCTGCCATCGAACAGCTAGAGCAGGCCGTCGAATCATTCGACGGCACTGTTTTGCTGGTCACGCACGATCGGCGCATGCTATCGACCGTCCGTGCCACCCGCCGGTGGGTGCTCGATGCAGGGACCCTGTCCGAGACCCTGGTCTGAGTAGATGTTCTGCTGACTCACCGCAGTCCATGACACGATGGTTTGATGGGCACGGATGTGAGCACCCGCGAGTTCAGCCGAGAAGACCGGCGCCGGTTCCGCGAGCAGGTGGGGCGCTGCACCGAAGCCGTCGCGCGCATGTTGTCGGACGGCCTCTTCACCGATCAGGGCAACCCTCCTGAGCCGCTGCTGGGCATGGAGGTCGAACTCAATCTTGTTGACCGCGCCATGAACCCGGCGATGTCGAACGCGACGGTGCTCGAGGCCATCGCAGATCCGGACTATCAGACCGAGCTCGGGCAGTTCAACATCGAGATCAACGTCGCGCCGCAACCGTTCACCGGCGGCGACACGGTCTCTCTCGAGGACGCGCTGCGCGACTCGTTGAATCGCGCCGAGGCCAAGGCCGCCGAAACCGACAACCACCTGGTGATGATCGGTATGTTGCCGACACTGCGGCAGGAGCACTTCGCTCACCAGTGGATCTCGGCAAATCCCCGGTATGACCTGTTGAACCAGCAGATCTTTGCCGCGCGCGGTGAAGATATCGAGCTTGATATCACCGGTGTGCCACTGACACTCGGTGGAGATGCCGAAAAGCTCAAGACGTCGATCGATTCCATCTTGCCCGAGGCCGCCTGCACGTCGTTGCAGCTGCATCTGAGGGTCGCCCCCGAAGATTTCGCCCACCACTGGAATGCTGCGCAGGCCATCTCGGGTGTCCAGGTGGCGCTCGCCGGCAATTCTCCGTTCCTGGCGGGCTCCGCGCTCTGGCACGAAAGCCGGATTCCGGTGTTCGAGCAGGCCACCGATACGCGACCCCAGGAGCTGATCAATCAGGGTGTCCGTCCCCGAGTCTGGTTCGGAGAACGCTGGATCACGACGATCTTCGACCTTTTCGAGGAGAACACCCGGTACTTTCCGTCATTGCTCCCGGTGGTATCCGACGACGATCCGCTCGCACAACTGGATGCCGGCGAGACTCCAGAACTGACCGAACTCCGCATGCACAACGGAACCGTGTACCGCTGGAATCGGCCTGTCTACGACGTGATCGACGGACACGCACACCTGCGAGTGGAAAACCGGGTCCTTCCGGCGGGACCCACCGTTCTCGACATCATGGCCAACGCCGCGTTCTACTACGGCGTACTGCGAGCGCTGGTCGATTCCGACCGTCCGATCTGGTCTCAAATGTCGTTCGATGCTGCGTCGGAGAACCTTCACTCCGCCGCCCGTGATGGCATGGACAGCCAATTGTATTGGCCGACAATGGGCTGGGTGCGGCCTGACGAATTGGTATTGCGTCGATTGCTTCCACTCGCCGACGAAGGCCTGCAGAGTTTCGGGGTCGGCGCCGACGCGCGCGATCGCTACCTGTCCGTCATCGAAGGCCGAGCCCTGGCCCGCCAGACCGGTTCGGTGTGGCAGCGAGAGTCCTTGGTGGCCCGTGAAAAAGCAGGCGACAGCCGCGACGTGGCACTGGCCGGGATGCTGCGTGAATACATCGACCGAATGCACGACGGAGCCGCGGTTCACACGTGGGATGCGTGAACCGCAGCTGTCACTGTTTATGCTGTAATTCAGCCTGATTCAGGGGCTGCCGGTGATGGCTCGTCCGGCGACGACTCCGCTGGTGGATCTGGATTTTGGCCGCTTAGTTCTCGTGTGCGTTGTTCGAGTTGGGCTTTGCGGCGTGCGAGCATGGCCTGCCGTGCTTCGAGCAAGGCCTCGTCCGGGTGGTGGGCACGGTTGATCCGGGGTGTGCGGTCGGGGTCCAAGAATACCGGGGGTATCCAGGCACAGCGGCCGGCGTCGGGGCCGTCGGTGATCATGATGGTCTGCCACTGATGCTCCCCCGGCCCGACCAGCTTGTGGTGCTGCGGGCACGCCGGAGCCAGGTGCGAAATATCGGTCAGCCCACCGAGCGCCCACTCGACGGTGTGGTGGGCTTCGGCCCACATCGCCGGGTTCGTGCACCCACCGAACGAACAACCGCGGTGTGCGGCGAACATCGCGATGCGTTGCGCTTCGCTGGCCAACCGTTTCGCCCGGCCCAGGTACAGCAGTTCGCTGCTGTGGTTGGCGAACACCGCCAACGCCTTATCGCTACGCGCAGCCAGCTTGATCGCATCGCTGATCGGCAACACCGTCCCGGTCGCGGTATAGACCAGATCGTGGCCGTACCGACGTGCGGAGCCACCAGCCAACGTCGGCAACCACTCCGGATCCTCCCAATGCGTGCCCGGGTCGGGATACGCACGCTCAGGCTCAGGCCTCGGCTCGGGCTGCGGCTCGGACTCGGGCTGCGGCTCTGGCTCGGGTTTTGGCTCGGGGCTGGAGTCTGCTTGCTGCTTGCGCAGAGCCTCGTCGAGTTGGTCTTTGGTCATGGTGATGATCAACTGCACCGGCAACCCACGATGAGTCTTACCCAACTGCCCCGACTCGAGCAGATACATGAGCATTGCTTTGAGCGCATCATGATTGCGCTGCGACTGAGTACGAAGGTCGTTGTCGGCCGCGGCCTGCAGGACCCCTGGGTCCAGTGCCGGGTCGTCCGCAGCCCCTGACGGGGACAGCTCGTCGTCGGGGTTGTTCATCCCCTGTGCCGCCCACACCCCCAGCATCACTTTCATCAGTGCTGTGGTCGTCGGATCCAGATGGCCCGCCACCTTCGCCATCATGTCCACCGCTTGATCGCCCACGCTGACACCGCGCTTCTTCGCCCGATCGACATCATCAGCGAGCCTGCCGTCGGGATCCAAGTAGTCGACGATCCGCTCGCCGATCGTCTCGACCGCAGCAGGGTTGTATTTGCGGCACAGATCAGCCAGCGCCACCTCAGTATTCGCCCGCTGCTCCGGGTCGATCTTGTGCGGAATCTTCCCCATCACCTTCACCACCGCACCGACATGATCGAGATCGATCACACCTTGAGCCAGTAACGCAGCGGTCTCCGGGAGCCGAGGCCCGATCACCTCCCCACTCGGGGTCACCGACGGCGTCAATGCATCCATCGCCTCTACTCGCGCCTTCGCGGCCCCCGGACGCAGCCGTGCCACCGACGTCAACACCGCCGCAGGCGAGGAACACCCGGCCTTCGAATATGCCCGCCGCACAGCAACTTCCCGCAACACCGGCAATCCCGCCGCCGACAACCGCCGCGACGCGACCTCCAGACGTTCCACCACACGCACACACTCCACGTCAGACAGAGCAGTCAGATCCAACGTCGACAGACGCGCGATCGCAGCATCCAGCTCCGAGACCGCACCCACCACCGGCGAATCGATGACGACACCATCAGACATGCAGGCCCCCCAGCCCCAGAAACACACGCGGACAACAACAACCAGAAAGGATTCGTCGTCAAAAGAGTTTCTCTACAACCGACAGTACCAGGGTTTCGCGCATCTGGCAAACATATGTTCGAACACTTGCCGTGGGCTTCGAACGCCCTTGACGCGCAGCGTTCTTGATGAACTCGGCGCAGGCGGTTTGCGAGATCGACTGACGTTCGGCGCATAGATTATGCCCAGGTCAAACGCATTCTCGACATTCTCCATGTTGGCCAAGTTTGCGCGGTGCTGCGGACGCACTGCGGCCGCGCTACCGTGCTCGGCATGGAATCCGAAACTCGCGTCTACACCGAAGCCGAAGCGGCAGAACGACTTACTGTCCCGTGACCTGGATTGCCAAAGCTCGCCGCGAATACCGGATCCCACACCAAAAGTTCGGGCGCCACATCCGATACACCGAGGAGCACCTCGGCGCCATCCTCGAGCAGTTTGAGGTCCAAGCGAGAGGCGACCCGGCCGGCCTCACAGCTGGTTCGCGGAGGCACCACGCCCGGTTTGGTCGCGGTCGGTGACCACGGGAGTTGTCCGCGCCGAAGAGTATGAATGAGTTCATTCCAGCAATCCCAGACGGTCCATACGCTCTCGTTCGTGAGGTAGCACACCAGCGCAACGAGAGGCTGCTCGAAATCAGTAAGTTCAAGGGAGGACCGAGCGACCCCTATCGGCCGATGTACAACCTGCACGAGCGCGTCTTGGCAGAGCACGTTCCAGCCTCTGAGACACGCGGAGAGCCGTGCGCTGAGTGCGGACAGGTCTGGCCCTGTGGCATGGTTCGGTCACTGTTCGCGGACGACTAGGATTTAGACGACAAGGATTTAATTGTGAACCTTGGAGGTGTCGACGTCGCTTGGGTAGAAGAGCGGTTAAACGAATACATCACCGAGACTCGGCCCGTAGACAAGTCAGGGCCAAATGTCTTCACCGCCCGCAGAACGCCAAACTGCGTGCGACCAAGGGCGATCGAACTCACCGAGACCGTGGTGCCAATTTTCACGCGCCTCTACCCCCAATGGCGATCCGAAAATCAGCCCATCAGGATCTTTGAATTTCAGGCCGAACGAGACGCCGCGAACAAACTACTTGCGCGCCTCAAATCGAATGAAACTGTGACTGCACGTCTCGGCGGCGGCGACATGTCACCCCGCCTCACTGCCGTATCCCTCCACCACCTCATCTGGAGGGCCGCGTAGCCGCAATGGTCACTCGGCCAACGCCACGAAGCCGTACTGGCAGCCGCCAAAGAAGTCAATTCACAGATTCAGGTCAAAGCCAATCGGCGCGACCTCTCGGACCTAAAACTCGTCAAA
This sequence comes from Williamsia limnetica, assembly GCF_003217475.1. Lineage (GTDB taxonomy): Bacteria > Actinomycetota > Actinomycetes > Mycobacteriales > Mycobacteriaceae > Williamsia > Williamsia limnetica. Next base: position 66,619 of record NZ_QJSP01000011.1, read on the forward strand.
CAAGTCTTCAGCGACAAGCCGCCAGAGCCCGGCAAATCCCGCTTGCGCTTTTCTGAAATAGTCCAAGACGAGACCCCCGACTCAATGCTGCGCGGCGTCCGATTCTTCGGCTGCGGCTGCTTCGGAGCGATCCGAAACCCCCTCGGCCACCTACCCAACGACGAAATCGAACTCGACGAACAAACCGCGCTCGAACAACTCGCGGCGCTCAGTCTATTCGCCCGCTGGGTCGACCAAGCGGACCTCGAAGAAACTACGTCGACGCGATGACGACACCCAGCCAGAGGAGAAGGATCAGGAACACAATCGCGCTGATCAACGCGCCCGCGAACGCCATACCCCAGCCGTCTTCACCCCGGCGGCCGCACTGAATCATGCCGATGACTCCGAACACCAGACCCGGCAGAAAGAACCCGAGCAGAGCAGTCAGAAGGGCAATCACGGCGCACACGTTGGTGCGAGCATCGTAGTCAAGCTCCGAGGTAGTCATGGACAGTTCATACCGGATCGCAGCGACAACCGAGGACCCAGCAGCCCCTTCGACATCGCAGGTGAGACCCCAGATCAACGACACGCCTGCCCGACCAGGCCGGTATGCGAGCCGACCTGCGCAAACGGTCACCGAGCAGCGTTCTTGATGAATTCTTCAACTCCCGCAGCAGGTTTGGTACCGCCGAAGTACCCGCCTCTGACATGCCTACGCAGGGTGTTGTCGTCGGTAGCCCGCGCTGCCGAGTGCCAGAGGTAGGCGTCATGGAAGAGGATGTCGCCGCGCTCGGCGTACACGGCGACCTCGCCGCGGATCTTCTCGAATCCCAACGGCATCTCGAAGGGTGGCTTTCGCGAGGTGCGCCCTCCCGAGGCCTGTGCGGTGTCAGGGACTTTGACACCGTTGGCATTTCGATAAGGCGCCGGCGTGGACCAGAGATGACTGCCGGGTACCACTCGTAAGAAACCGTTTGCAGGGCTTGTGCCGTCGACGTGCACTGTGAACGCCGTTCCAGGCCAGACATTCAGGCTGGGACTCGCCTGCCAGTCGGAGTGCCAGCCGATGCGGGTGTATCCGGACTCTTTACCGGGCCGGGCGTCCTGGTAGACCACTCCGTTCTGTTCATGAGCCCGCAGCCAGCAGTCGGGGCCAAGGATTCGCGACATGAGTTCCCTCACGACGGCATGGGTGATCGCGGCGTCGACGGCAGGCGACAACTCGCTGATGAACTCGACGTAGTTCGCGAACTTCTCGGCCTTGGCGGCCTCGTCCAGAAACACCGTCGATCCATAACGGGAGTCCAACTCCCCTGCTATCACTCCACGCTGCGCCGCAACGCATTCCGCCTCAATAAGGTCGACGTCAGCGGCATTCAGCACCCCACGCAAGGTCGCATAGCCGTGCATGTCGTAGAACCAGATCAGCCCCTCGAGGTCGTCGGGACCGAAGACACCGGGTTCATGAAGCGGAAGAGTCATGTTTCGACGATAGATTCCCGCGGGAGATGCGGCAGCGCGAGTTCACCTGGTCGTAATGAACCACCGCGCCGGCCGCCGTCGCCTACGCGTCGGGGTCGATGAGTACGTCGACCGACTTGATCGGGCCGCGACTGCTGTCGAACTCGAAGAGACCGAAGCCCTTCCAGTCATCGTGCTCCAACCCGACCGCGACCGTGTGTCCCGCTGCCAGATACTTGTGCGCTCGCAGCCCGCGAAGTGCTGTTGCCCAGACCTGCCCGCCGGCGTCGTCACCCGAGATCGTCACTGCGGCCTCCCGATCGAGGTATCGCCCCGCGCCCGCCGCATCACCTGTCGCCACGGCATCCATAAAGTTGGCCACGGTCGCCTTGGCCCCGGCCCCGACGCGGCGAAAGCCCCCAGCGAAACCCAGGGCGCCAAGTAGGCCCTGATTCTTCACCAGTGCCCGAGACAAGTGCAGCGACACCGGCGCGGCCGCGATTCCGCTCTGCATGAACTGCGCAATCATCCCCGGCAGCTCCCAGTAGGCAGCCAGCCGTTCGATACGAAGCTGCTTGCCGACCTCCCGCAGGTCGTAGCGGATGTGCACAGGCACCCGCATCGTCACCTTCGCCGACATCTCGACTTCCAGCTCGACGTCGCGGACCACCGTGTGACCACACACGACGTCTACGTTGCGGTGGAAGGTGACGTTTCGCGGTCCGATGAAGGTGTCGTAGAACCGTTCGATCTCGCCACGTCCGGCGTGCGGTCGCGACCCCACGGGGTCGTTCACGATCCCATCCGCGGTGAACAATCCCACCCATGCGTCCCGATCGTGGGCACCAGCAGCCGTCGGCGATCGTTCGACAACGGAGAGCATCTCATCCCGGCTGAACGTCTGCATGGTTGCGTACCGCCTTCATCGCAGGTAGAACTTGTGCTGATCGCAAAACTAGAACATGTTCTAATATAGCCCGGCCCGCGCCTTGTCGAGGCCCCTGAACGAAAGTGACCGCAGATGAAGGTAGCCGTGACCGGAGCCGCCGGGTTCGTCGGCCGTAATCTCGTCGACCAGCTGGTCGCACGCGGTGACACCGTGGTAGCCATCGATCGCCAGAAACCATCGGCCTCGAACACGGACTCGGTGTCCTGGGTTGCTGCCGACATCCTTGATCCGGCAGCCCTGGAGTCTGCGTTCGATGGCGTCGACGTGGTGTATCACCTGGTTGCGGTCATCACCTTGCGGCACACGGATGAGAATGCCTGGCGCATCAACACCGAAGGTGTCCGCAACGTCGCCGAGGCTGCGCTCGCGGCCGGTGTTCGCCGAATGGTGCACTGCAGTTCCATCCATTCCTTTGACCAATACGAGTGCGGGGGCAGCATCGACGAGTTGTCCGGGCGTTCGGTCAGCCTGGCTCTGCCCGTCTACGACCGCTCGAAGTGGGCAGGCGAGCAGGAATTGCAGCGCGTGATCGCACGCGGCCTCGACGCCGTCATCTGCAACCCGACCGCGGTCTACGGCCCCGTCGACCATGCACCCTATTCACGCATCAACGGCATGCTCCGCGACTCAGCCCGTGGGCGGGTTCCCGCGCTGATCACCGGAGGCTTCGACCTGATCGACGTGCGCGATGTCGCGGCGGGGCTCATCCTCGCCGCCGAGCACGGCAAGACCGGCGAGAACTACCTGCTGACCGGTGAGATGACCGAGATGTTCGAGGCATTCAAGATGGTGGCACGCGAGGCCGGCCGACGGGGTCCGGTGGTGGCCTTCCCGATGCGCTGGGTTCAGGCGATATTGCCTGTGGCAGAACCAATCTGCAAACTCTTCAAATCCGATCTGGTCTCCAAGGCTGCGCTCGGTGCGCTCGAGGCACAACCGGTCGTCGACGGGACGAAGGCACGCCGTGACCTCGGATTCGCGCCCCGACCGACGACCGAGACGATGCGCGACTACGTCGAGTTCCTGGTCGGCGCCGGTCAGTTGCAGCGACGAGGGGTCGCCACGACTGTCCGTCAGCCGGCGGACGCCCTGGCCTGACGCAGTCACTCAACCGAATTTGCCCCACCTACCGACGATTGCCGGTGGGCGGGGCGAATTCGACCGACGCGGTCAGTCCTTCGTCACCAACCCGCGCCCGGTGATCTGCGGCAGATCGAGCACCGTCAGCAGTCCCGGCTGGGCCTCGACGACGGCCTGCACCGCGTTCACCAGACGCATTGCCGTGACCAGCATCCCAGAGTCGTTGTGGTCACCGTTCTCGCCATGGTGGACGAAGTCGACGGTCATCACGGGGTCGCCGGTGATCTCGATGCGATAGCAGCCGTCGCCGTGACTGGGGATCGGCCATTCGGGCTGGGCGTCGGCCTTGGTCCGGGTGACGTGCTCGAGGACGATTCGCGGAGTGCCGTTCACGGTGCCGATGACCTCGAATCGAACGGCAGCCATGGTTCCCTTCGCGATGTGGCACGACGCGATGTCGTAGTCCTCCTCCGCCGGACGACGGTCGATCTTCTCCACGAGCGGCTCATCCAGGGTGAGGTCGAGACCGGCTGCGAGCTGTCGCACGACCGGACCCCAGGCCAACGACAGGACGCCCGGCATCCACAGCATCGATTCTGTCTCCATCGGCTTACCGAAGCCGAACAGTTCGGTCATCGTCATCGGCTGGTAGTAGGTCGAGTAGTCGGCGATCTCTGCGACGCGCAGTTCGTCGATTCGCTTGGACAGCGATGTCATTGCCAGCGGCAGCACGTCGTTCGCGAATCCAGGGTCGATGCCGTTGACATGCAGACTGGCATTGCCTGCTCGTGCCGCGCTGCGGATGCGTTCGTTCAGCTCGTCCGGGAACACGCCGTCGGGATATACCAGCGCCACCGGGCCGGACGCGACCACGTTGACCCCTGCCTCGAGGAAGCTGATCAGATCTTCGATGGCCTCCATGATCCGATCGTCTGTCATCGCGCCGTGGACGATGCAGTCCGGCCGGAGAGCAAGCAGCTCTTCCTTGCTGCCGCTGGCCTTCAAGCCCAGTTCGCGACCGAGACCGGCCAGTTCGCCGACGTCTTTGCCGACCTTGTCGGGGTTCGACACCCACACGCCGACCAACTCCAGCTCCGGTCGGGCGAGCACACCCGCGATCGACAGCTTTCCGATGGTTCCGGTGGACCAGACAACTACGCGCAACGCCACTTCAGACCTCCAGGCTAGAAACTAGAACACGTTTCACTCTAGTTCCCCGACCTCCGAAAATGGGTCGTTTTGGCGGAGCCCACCTGGGCTTTCGTTCGCCAGAACGACCCATTTCCGGGGTACCCCGGGTTATAGCTCCTCGGCTCCCACCAGTGCTGCTTCTCCGAGGCGACGTTCGGTCTCGGCAGTCGGCGCCGGCTTCGGGGCACCACCGACCATCGAGATGGCCAGCACCGCGACGGCACAATACCCGGCAGCAAACCAATATGGTGCGGCATTCGAACCGAACCACTCGGCGAGGTGCGCGACGAGCAGAGCCGAGACTGCTGCCCCCATCCAGCGCAGGAAGTTGTAGCCCGCGCTAGAGACCGACCGCGGCCCGCTGCCTGCTGCCATCGCCATGCCGGTGAGTGCCGTGTTCAAGACACCAGATGGGATGCCGGAGAAAATGATCGCGGCCATCACGAGTGTTTTGTTGTCGCCGGCGGTACCGATGGCGGCAGCGATCATCACGACCGCGAAGACGCCGACCGCCGCGATGACCCCCAGCTTTTCACCGAGCGCCTCGACGACCTTGGGCGCCAACGTGACACCACTGAGTGCGACACACAGTCCCCAGCCGACGAAGACGAGGCCGAGATAGATGGGTCGCATATCCAAGACGATGGGCGCCCAGGCGATCACCGTGAAGAAGCCGGCGGTGTAGAACGCCGAGCCGATCCCGGTGACCAGCAACTTGCGGTTTTTCAGTGCGCGCAGCGGGTCGGTGATTCCTACCTTGGGTCGTTCCGACGACGGCCCGTCTTTGGTCAGTTTTGTCGCACACAGGATCGCTCCGATGGCCATCAGGATTGCGGTTCCACCGAAAGGTGCGCGCCAGGTCCATTCACCGAGGATGGCACCGATCAGTGGTCCGACAGCCAGTCCCAGCCCCAGCGCCGCCTCGTACAGCAGGATCGCGCCATGTTGGCCGCCGCGGGCCGAGCCGATGATGAAGGCCAGTGCGGTGGCCATGAACAGCGCATTGCCCAGCCCCCAGGCCACGCGCAATGCGATCAGCTCGCCGATTCCGTTGGCGGTAGCCGAAACCCCGGCCGCGACCACGATGAACACCAGTCCGGCGATCAGCGTTCGCTTCGGCCCGAATCGGTACGAGCAGAAGCCCGTGATCAGCATCGCAAGCACCTGAACACCCATGTAGACCGCGAACAGCAGCGTCACCTTGTCGGCGCCGGCATCGAGTTGCTTGGCGATCTCCGGCAAGATCGGATCGACGAGGCCGATGCCCATGAACGCGATGACCGCGGCAAATGCCGTGGCCCACACCGCGACGGGCTGACCCCGAACGGCATCCAAGAATCCCGGATGCTCGGCGGAAGGCCGCGAATCAGCTTGCGTTGCCGTCATTTTCACTCCTCGGGAGATAGTGTGAGGGCGCTTGTCTCGTCGACGTCCTCGAGTTGTGTACGAAGTGCGCGTAGAGCCGGCAGCGCCGCCTTCAGCGCCCGGAGGTGCTCGTCACCCAAACCCGACATCGCTCGCGCCAGCACCTCGTTGCGCGCTGCTTGGAGCTGCTCGAGTTCGTGACGTCCGGCCTCGGTGATACTCACCTGCACGGCGCGGCGATCGTCAGGATCGGGGTCGCGTCGCAGTAGTCCGTGACCGACGAGTACATCGACCGCCGCGGTGACGGTCGGCATCCGCACTGCTTCGCGGCGGGCCAACTCCCCCATCCGCATCGGACCGTGGTCGGCCAATGTGGCCAACGTGGACCCCTGGGCGGCGGTGTACTCACCGAACGGCGACCGTCTGCGGATGGTCAGATACACCCTCGCCAGTGTCGGGCGGATCGCGTCGGCGAGCTCGGTCAGGTCGATCTCGGACATAGTTAGCAATGGTAATACTTAGGACCTCGAACTATCAACCCGCACGTCCCCCACAACCCGATTTTGGTGGGTTCTGGCGACTAAAACCGCAGGTCGCGGTCGCCAGAACCCACCAAGATCGGACTAGCCGAAGAGTTTGGGAAGAGTTCCTTCGAAGGCTTCACGCAGCTCTGCCAGGGGCACCGTGAAGGCATCCTGGACCTCGACAGAGTCGCTGCCCTGATCGACGACACCGATCCTGGTCCACGGCATCTGCCGGGCGTCGAGCATGCCGGTGAACCGCACCTCTTCCGACCGCGGAACCGCGACCAGCACACGGCCGGACGACTCGGAGAACAGCCAGACGAACGGATCTGCGCCCTCGGGCAAGACGATCCGGCAGCCGGTCTCCCCGGCAAGCGCGGCCTCGACGACGGTCTGCGCCAGCCCACCTTCGGAGAGATCGTGCGCGGCCGAGACCAGTCCGTCACGCGAGGCCGCGGTGAGGATCTCGCCGAGCAGACGTTCACGCTCGAGGTCGACCGCAGGCGGTGTGCCACCGAGGTGATCGTGGGCGACCTGCGACCAGATCGACCCGTCGAACTCATCGTGGGTGTCACCGAGGAGGATCAGTGTCTCGCCGATCTCCGTGCCGAAACCGGTCGGGATGCGGCGCCGGACATCGTCGATGACGCCCAGGACACCGACCACCGGTGTCGGCAGGATCGCCGTCGCGCCGGTCTGGTTGTAGAAGCTCACATTGCCGCCGGTGACCGGGATGCCCAATTGCGCGCAGCCGTCGGCCAATCCGCGAACAGCCTGCTGGAACTGCCACATCACGGCCGGATCCTCGGGCGACCCGAAGTTCAAGCAGTTGGTGACGGCCTTCGGGCTCGCACCGCTGACGATCACGTTGCGGTACGCCTCGGCCAGTGCCAGCTGGGCACCGCGGTACGGGTCGAGATAGGTGTACCGACCCGATGCGTCGGTGGCCAAGGCGATGCCGCGACCGGAGGCCTCATCGATCCGGATCATCCCGGAGTCGGCGTGCTCGGCGAGCACGGTGTTGCCACGGACGTAACGGTCGTACTGCTCGGTGATGAAACGGCGACTGCACAGGGCGGGCGACGAGATCATCTCGAACAGCGTCTCCCGCAGCTCGTCACCGGAGACCGGCCGCTTGAGATCCTTCGTGGTGGAGGCGATCAGACCGTCATGCCAGTCGGGACGTGCGACGGGGCGCTCGTAGACCGGACCTTCGTGCGCCACGGTCCGCGGCGGAACGTCGACGACGGTCTCGCCATGCCAGGTGATCTCAAGATGCTCGCCGGACGTGACCTCACCGATGTCGGTGGCCAGCACGTCCCACTTACGGCAGACCTCCATGAACGCCTCGACGTTCTCGGGTGCCACCACCGCACACATGCGTTCCTGCGACTCGCTCGAGAGCACCTCTGCCGGGGTCATCCCGGTGGCGCGCATCGGGACCTTCTCCAGCTCGATGCGCATGCCGCCGTCGCCGGCAGCCGCGAGTTCCGAGGTGGCACAGGACAATCCGGCGCCACCGAGATCCTGGATCCCGATGACGATGCCGGCCTTGTAGAGGTCGAGGCAGCACTCGATGAGGACCTTCTCGGTGAACGGATCGCCAACCTGCACCGCAGGCAGCTTCTTCGGACGGCCGCCGGCACTGTCGTCGAAGGTCTCCGACGCGAGCACCGACACCCCACCGATGCCGTCGAGCCCGGTGCGGGCGCCGAACAGGATGATCCGGTTGCCGGCGCCGGACGCGAACGCCAGATGCAGATCCTCGACCCGCATCACGCCGGCACACAGGGCGTTGACCAAGGGGTTACCTGCGTACGACTCGTCGAACACGGTTTCGCCGCCGATGTTCGGCAGGCCCAGCGAGTTGCCGTATCCGCCGACTCCGCGAACCACACCGTCGACCACTCGGCGGGTGTCCGGCGCGTCAGCGGCACCGAAGCGCAGCTGATCCATAACCGCGATCGGACGGGCGCCCATGGCCATGATGTCGCGGACGATGCCGCCGACACCGGTGGCCGCACCCTGGTAGGGCTCGACGTAGGACGGATGATTGTGCGACTCCACCTTGAAGGTGACCGCCCAGCCGTCGCCGATGTCGACGACACCCGCGTTCTCACCGATACCGGCGAGCATCGACGACCGCATCTCGTCGGTGGTGGTCTCGCCGAAGTAGCGCAGATGCACCTTCGACGATTTGTACGAGCAGTGCTCGGACCACATCACCGAGTACATCGCCAACTCGGCTGCGGTCGGGCGGCGGCCCAGGATCTCTTTGATCCGCTGATACTCGTCATCCTTCAGACCCAGCTCCCGGAAGGGCTGCGTCTGATCGGGGGTATCGGCGGCGACGGAAACGGTATCTACGTCTGCACTCACGAGAACAGTCTAGGCGGTTCTCGCGGGTGCCGTCGTCGCGGTCGCCAGGCACTCCTGCGGCTCGACCGGGGTAGTATCTGCTTCGCGCGTCGGGGGCGGCGTGGCGGGGCGGACGATCGGCGGGGGCGCATCCATGGACGACGGGCGATCAGCGCTGGCTTCACGCACAGGTAAAGCACGTCAACTCTTCGACTTCGCGATCCTGTCATCGGGCATCGCGGTCGACGGTCAGCAGTATCCTCCCGATCGCGACAAGGCGACCCTCGCCTTCACCCGCGCCACCGAATGGGATCCGGCGCTGGCCGACGCATGGCTGGGCCGGTTGGTCTGCGGCGACACATCCCCGGCAGTGCTTCTTCAGCTCTACCGCAGTCGGGCCACCCTCGGGGCAGAGCAACGACGCCTGGGCCTGCCGCCGCGAACGCTCTCGGGGCGGTTCTCCACCGGGCTGTACATCGACTACCCCCTCGCAGACCGGACCGAGGCCATCGCCGCCTATGCCGCGACCCTGATCGCGGGCGCCGATCACCAAGGCGCCGAAGACGCACTCGACGAAGCCGCCGCAACGATCTCCGGGCGGGTACCGATCGTTGATTACCTCAGGGCCAGCCTGCATTTCAAGACCCAACGATGGCCCGACGTCTTGACCGCACTCAGCGACTCCGAGCGCTGGACGGACGATTTCATGAATGCCGGTGCCGATCTGATGGCCGGTTCGGCCTGCGTACAGATGGGGCTGTTCGGCGAGGGCATCCGCAGGCTGGAGGCGGCGCGGTCGGGCCCGATACCGGCTGCAGCGACAGCAGCGATGTTCACCCATGGTCTGGCGCTGCGCGAGATGGGGTCGGAGGAGGCGGCGCGCGAGCAGTTCGAGGCTGTCTACTCCCGCGATCCGTCTTTCGCGCCGAATACGCAGGCCTTGGCCGACCCACGCTTTCGGCTGGTGGTCACGACAGCTGACACCATCGAATCACGCACCGACAAGTGGGACGCCGCCACTGCGGTCACGGGCGTGGCCGCGACAGAGGAAGCCGGTGACAGCGTGCTGCTCGGGGCCGCGCAAGCCGAACTCGACGAGCAGATCGGCTTGGAATCGGTCAAATCGCAAGTCGTTAAACTGAAGTCAGCTGCCACGCTGGCGAAGATCCGCGCCGAAAAGGGTTTGGCGACAGGTCCCCGCAGTCTGCATCTGGCGTTCACCGGTCCGCCGGGCACCGGTAAGACGACGATCGCCAGGATCGTTGCGAAGATCTATTGCGGTCTCGGCCTGATCAAGACCGACAACCTCGTGCAGGTCTCGCGCCGGGACCTGGTGGGCGAACATCTCGGTAGCACCGCCATCAAGACGTCCGCGGTGATCGACCGGGCGATGGACGGGGTGTTGTTCATCGACGAGGCGTACACCCTGATCCAGAGCGGGCTGTCGGGCGGCGACGCCTTCGGACGCGAAGCCGTCGACACCCTCCTGGCGCGCATGGAGGACAACCGCGACCGGCTGGTCGTGATCATTGCCGGCTACGACGCGGAGATCGACCGGCTGCTCGCAGCCAACGAGGGCATGTCATCGCGCTTCTCCAAGCGGATCCGATTCGATTCGTACACCCCGCCGGAGTTGGCGAGTATCGCCGAACTACTCGCCCGCAAGCGCGATTCCCTGCTGTCCCCCGAGGCGCTCAGCGAACTCGAGTTCGCCTGTGGCCCGCTGTACCACCAAGTCCACGTCGACCGCGGCGGACACCAACGACGCGCCATCGATTCTGCGGGCAACGGGCGCTTCGTCCGGAACATCGTCGAAAGCGCCGAAGAGGAGCGCGAGCACCGCCTCACCAGCGGCGCGGTCGACCTCACTGCACTCGACGACGATGCGCTGATGCGGATCGAGGTCGCCGATATCCAGGCCGCTCTCACCTCGGTGCTCTCGGGTCTGCAGTCGAAACAGCCACACCTCAACCCCGGCGGGTGATCTCCAAGATGGCTTCGGCGAGTTCGGGCCTGCAGATGACCAGGTCAGGCAGGTAGACGTCGCGCTGGTTGTATTCCAGCGCCAACCCGTCGGTGCGGCTGCACCACAGGCCCTGCGACTTCGCAACGGCGACGGGCGCGGCAGAATCCCACTCGTACTGACCGCCCGCGTGGACGTACGCGTCCGCCTCGCCGCGGACAACCGCCATCGCCTTCGCTCCCGCCGACCCCATCGCCAGGACCTCGCCGCCGATGGCGGCGGCCACTGCGTCGGAGAACGCCGGGGGACGCGATCCGCTGACCACCACCCTCGGTGCGTCGCCGCGCGGGACAGAGGCCAGGCCGTTCGCCGGCGCGATCGGAACGCCGTCGGTTGTGTAGGTGACCGCCAACGCCGGCAACGCCACCGCGCCTGCGGTCAATCCGCCCGACGTCCCATCTCGTTCGCGTTCCCACAAGGCGACGTGCACGGCCCAGTCGGTGTGATCCGAGATGCCGTACTCCTTGGTCCCGTCGACGGGGTCGATGATCCAGACGCGGTCGGCGTCCAGTCGAACCAGGTCGTCGGCGGACTCCTCGGACAGCACCGCATCTCCGGGGCGCAGTCTCGCGAGTTCCGCGAGCAGGAACTCGTTGGACTGCAGATCACCGGCGTTGCCCAACTCCTTACCGGTCAGAGAGGAGTCGGCCCGAAGCTTCAGCAGGAGTTCGCCCGCGGCAGTGGCCAGGGCACCGGCCAGCTCCGCATCGTCAGATGTCACAGTCACACGCCCAGATTACGGCGAATCGACTCGGCGACATCCACCGGCGCCCCGTCACCGGGCGTGATGACGACATCAGCACCGGCAGGCCGTTCATAGGGTGAACTGATTCCCGTGAAATGGGCGACCTCACCGCGCCTTGCCTTGGCGTACAACCCCTTCGGATCACGCTCTTCACACACCTCCAGTGGGGTGTCGACGAAGATCTCGAAGAACGGGATCCCCCGCTCGGCGTGAATTTCTTTGGCCCGCTCCCTTTCTGCCGCAAAAGGACTGATCAGTGACACGATCGCCACCGACCCCGAATCGGCGAACAGCGCAGCAACCTCTGCAGTCCGGCGGATGTTCTCGCGCCGATCGTCGTCGTCGAAGCCGAGATCGGAGTTCAATCCATGACGCAGGTTGTCACCGTCCATGAGGTAGGCGGGCCTGCCCTCGGCGACCATCGACCGCTCCAACTCCACTGCGATCGACGATTTGCCCGATCCCGACAACCCGGTCAGCCAGATCGTGGCACCCTGATGAGCCCGCTGCTCCCTGGTCACGGATGAGCTGTGCCAGACCACGTGGGAATCCTTGCTCACGGGCCCGTTGATCATCCCGGCCCCAACAGTCTTGTTGGTGGCCTCGTCCATGAGGATGAAGCTACCGGTGTCACGGTGTTGACGATAGGAGTCGAACATCATCGGTTGCTGGGTACGCAGTGTCACCCGGCCGATCTCGTTGAGCCGCAGTTCCTGTGGCCCCTCCTCCCGATGCAGGGAGTTCACGTCCAGGCGGTAGGTGAGGTCTCCGATGACAGCCTTCGATTCGCGGGTGGAGCTCTGGATGATGTAGCGGTTTCCAGGGGTCAACTCGGTGTCCTCGGAGAACCAACAGACCATCGCGTCGATGTCGCGACCGACGTACGGCCGGTTGTTCGGCCGCGCCAGCATCTCGCCACGGGTGATGTCGATCTCGTCGGTCAACGAGATGGACACCGCCATGGACGTGAACGCCTCGGTGACCTTGGCGCCGCCCGGACCCCAGATCTCGGCGACCGTGGTGGTGAAACCACTCGGCAGGACCACGACCTCGTCGCCGGGCTTGAAGGTTCCGCTCGCGATGGTCCCCGCATAGCTGCGGTGGTCGGACCCGTCGCTGACCTGCGGCCGGATCACGTACTGCACCGGCATGCGGGCGTCGATGAAATTCTTGTCGGACGAGATGTGCACGTCTTCGAGGTGCCCGAGCAGCGACGTGCCCTGATACCAGGGCATATTCGTGGACGGGTCGACCACATTGTCACCGAGCAGCGCCGAGACAGGGATGAAGCTGAGGTCGGAGACGTTGAGCTTGCTGGCGAAAGCGCTGAACTCCTCGCGGATTTCGGCGAACCGCTCCTCCGACCAATCGACGAGGTCCATCTTGTTCACACACAACACCAGATGCGCGATCCCGAGCAGCGACGACAGGAAGGCGTGCCTCCGGGTCTGCTCGAGTACGCCCTTGCGGGCATCGATCAGGATGAGTGCCACGTCGGCGGTGGACGCACCGGTCACCATGTTACGCGTGTACTGCACATGCCCGGGTGTGTCGGCGATGATGAATTTCCGCCTGGGAGTGGCGAAGTAGCGATATGCCACATCGATGGTGATGCCCTGCTCCCGCTCCGCCCGCAAGCCGTCGGTGAGCAGCGCAAGGTTGGCGTATTCATCACCGCGTTCGGCGCTGGTGCGTTCGATCGATTCCATCTGATCGGTGAATATGCTCTTGGAGTCGTACAGCAACCGGCCGATCAGGGTCGACTTGCCGTCGTCGACGCTGCCGGCGGTGGCCAGTCGCAGCAGCGCTTTTCGATCGCGCCCGAGCTTGTCGCCGGCGAGGACCTCTTGTTCAACAGTCATCAGAAGTAACCCTCTTTCTTGCGATCTTCCATGCCGGATTCGGAGATTCGGTCGTCTGCCCGGGTGGCACCGCGTTCGGTGAGGCGCGTTGCGGCGACCTCGTCGATGACCTCGTGCACGGTGGCCGCGTCGCTGAGTACGCAGCCGGTGCAGGTCGCGTCGCCGACGGTCCGGAACCTGACCTGCTCGGTGTGCACCGTCTCGCCGTCCGCCAGTTCGACGAATTGGGTTTTCGCCAGCAGCATCCCGTCCCGCGGAACGACTTCGCGCCGATGCGAGTAGTAGATGGTGGGTAGTTCGATCTCCTCGGCGGCGATGTACTGCCAGATGTCGAGTTCGGTCCAGTTGCTCAGTGGGAACACCCGGATGTGCTCACCCTTGTGGTGCCGGCCGTTGTAGAGGTTCCACAGCTCCGGCCGTTGCGCACGGGGATCCCAGGCACCGAACTCGTCGCGGAAGCTGAACACCCGCTCCTTGGCCCTGGCCTTCTCTTCGTCTCGGCGGGCGCCACCGAACACCGCGTCGAAGCTGTTCTCGCGGATCCCGCGCAGCAGAGCGGTGGTCTGCAAGCGGTTGCGGCTCGCTCCCGGCCCGGTCTGCTCCACCACCCGACCCGCGTCGATGTCGTCTTGGACACTCGAAACGATCAGTCGTACACCGGTTTTCTCCACCACCCGGTCGCGGTAGTCGATCACCTCGTCGAAATTGTGTCCGGTGTCCACATGCATCAACGGAAAGGGCACGGGCGCGGGCCAGAAGGCCTTGCGCGCCACGTGGAACATCACGACGGAGTCCTTACCGCCGGAGAACAGCAGTACCGGTCGTCGAGCTGTCGCCGCCACCTCCCTGAAGATGTACACCGACTCCGCTTCGAGCGCGGCAAGGTGTGAGAGTTCGTACCCCGTTTTCAGCACCGTGAACAATCCTTCCGTCGGTCAACCGAAACTTGACCTGTCGAATATTCGACACTAAGGTTTGAAAATATGACACTCACGGTAAGTGACGCAGAGTCGGAAGGTCAACCCTCGCCGCCCACGCAGCGCGTGGTGCGGGTGATCGAGCTGCTGGCCGACGACCCCGGCGCCGCCATCACCCTGGCCGAGATCGTGCGTCGGACCGGCTTCTCGCGAGCCACCGCGCACGCGGTGCTGGCCCAGCTGACCAGGAGTGGTTGGGTCACCCGCGAAGACGGGCACTTCACGATCGGTGCCGGTTTCGTGGCACTGGCCCGGCACGCCGAGCGTGGCTACCCCCTGCGTCGACTGGCCGCCCCCCTCGTACATGAGCTCGCAGCGGACCTCGACATGCCCGTGTTCCTCGCCGAACGTCAGGGCACCCGGATCACGGTGACCGAGCTGGTCGGGATCCCGGCGATGGATTGGATCCGCCCCGGACGGCACATCCCCCTCCGCCCACCGGTGTGCCGGGAGTTCATCGCGTGGTCACCCGAAGAAGACATCGAAGACTGGGTCGGCTCCGCCCCGGACGGCGCTCGCGATCGTCTGCGCGAGGTTCTCGAAGTCATCTGCGATCGCGGCTACGCGGTGGAGAGGCTGACCGCCGACCACGCGGAGATGATCGGCGCGCTTGCGTCCCTGAAGGATTCACCCGTGTCCGACACCTTGCGATCCAGGGTCGCGGGTTTGCTCACCGAGCTCACCACGATCGACTATCTCCCGGAAGAGTCACATGGTCACGTCGCGGTGGTGACCGTCGGAGCGCCGATCATCGACCCCAGCGGAGTAGTGGTGGCATCCATCGTCGCGTGTCCGAATCGCGAGATGCTCGCCACCGAGCTCGAGCAGATGGGCAAGGTGGTGGTCGCGGCGGCCGATCGGGTCGCCGAAGCGTTCGGGCGCTGACACCGCCGGGTGTGGTGCGGGCAAAACATGCCGTGACCATATGCTGGGTTTACCAACCAAGCACTTGCTAGGTATGGTGGTCCGTGTGACGATCCCGAGCCCCCTCAGTGCCGCCGAGCTAGGTCCCGACACCTCGCCCGTGGCGTACGAAACGGCCGACGCCATCGCGTACATCACCCTCAACCGCCCCGAGTTCCGCAATGCGCAGAACTCGGTGATGACGTACTCGCTCGACGCCGCGTTCGTGCGTGCGGTCGACGACTCCGCGGTGAAGGTGATCGTCTTGCGCGCCGCCGGCAAGCACTTCTCGGCAGGCCACGACATCGGGACGCCCGAGCGCGATTTCCACGTCAAGTATCCGAACACTGCGTCGCTCTACTGGGACCACACCGACCGGGCAGGCGGTGACCAGCGACTGGCCCGCGAGACCGAGGTGTACATGGGCATGTGCCGACGGTGGCGGGAAATGCCCAAGCCGGTCATCGCCCAGGTTCACGGCGCATGCATCGCGGGTGGTCTGATGCTCGCCTGGATCTGCGACTTCATCGTCGCCTCCGACGACGCTTTCTTCTCCGACCCCGTGGTGAAGATGGGCATACCCGGCGTCGAATACTTCGCCCACGCATTCGTTCTCGGTCCCCGACGGGCCAAAGAGATCCTGTACACCGGGGAGCGGTTCGGTGCCGACAAGGCACTCGAGTGGGGCATGGTGAATCACGTTGTGCCGCGCGACGAATTGGCGGCGAAAGTCGACGAGATCGCCGGCCGGATCGCGCAGATGCCGCAACTGGGCCTGGCGCTGACCAAGAAAGCCGTCAACATCTCCGAGGATCAGATGGGTCTTCGGAACGCCATGGACTCGGTCTTCGGCTGGCACCACTTCTCCCACAGCGCGAATGCCGAAGCGCCCGAGGGCGACCCACTCGGCGGAATGGACGCGAAATCCATGAAGGCCGGCGCAGACAAGCAGGGCTCATAGATGGATCTGTTGTTCGACGAGGCCGCCGACGAGTTCCGCGCGGAGATCCGCGGCTGGCTCGATGACAATGTGCCCACCACCGCGTTGCGCTCGATGGACAGTCCCGAAGGCTTCGAGGAACACCGGCAATGGGAACGCACCATGGCCGACGCCCGCATGTCGGTGGTCAGTTGGCCGGAGGAATTCGGTGGTCGCGACGTCCCTCTGCTGCACTGGCTTATCTTCGAAGAGGAGTACTACCGCAGCGGCGCGCCCGGCCGAGTCAGCCAGAACGGGATATTCCTGCTCGCTCCCACCCTCTTCGAACACGCCCATCCGGAGCAGCTCGCCCGGATCATGCCGCGCATGGCCCGGTCCGATGACATCTGGGGTCAGGCGTGGAGCGAACCCGAAGCCGGTAGCGACCTGGCATCCCTACGGTCAACCGCGACCCGGACCGACGGCGGATGGCTGCTCAACGGCCAGAAGACCTGGAGTTCTCGGTCCAGCTTTGCCGACTGGGGCTTCGGACTCTTCCGTTCCGACCCCGACTCCACTCGGCACCGGGGCATCACCTACTTCATGTTCGATCTGCGCGCCGACGGTGTCACCGTCCGCCCCATCAACCAGCTCGACGGTGAGCCCGGTTTCGCAGAACTGTTCCTGGAGAACGTCTTCGTCCCCGACGATCCCGCGGCGCCCGGTGACTCCGGTGTCATCGGTGCGGTCGACAACGGCTGGAAGGTCGCGATGAGCACCGCGGCGAACGAGCGCGGACTGTCGCTGCGTTCGCCGGGCCGTTTCCTGGCGACCACCGACCGGTTGCTCGCCCTCTGGAACGATTCCGATCCGACGACCCGCGCAGGCGCAGGCGCGCAGGTCGCGGACGCCTGGATCGGGGCGCGCGCCTACGAACTGTCCACGTACGCAACGGTCAGCCGACTCGCCGAAGGGGGCCAGCTCGGCATGGAATCGTCGATCAACAAGGTCTTCTGGTCGCAGTGGGACATCGCAACCCACGAGACCGCACTGGACCTGCTCGGGACCGACGCCGAGCTCGCGACGCCGCACCCGTCGGGACCCTGGATGGACGGCTATCTGTTCTCGCTGTCGGGACCCATCTATGCCGGTACCAATGAAATCCAGCGCAATGTGATCGCAGAACGATTACTCGGGCTGCCGCGAGGGGACCGCTGACATGAGATTTCTTCTCGAAGAAGAACACCACGACTTGGCGGCATCGATCGACTCGATGCTGGCCAAGTCCGATCTCCCCGCCGTGATCAGGGCCTGGAACGACGGGGACATCGAACCCGGACGCAAGGTGTGGGCCAAGCTGGCAGAGACCGGCGTCAACGCCCTGCTCGTCACGGAGGACGACGGCGGGATCGGCGCCGGCGCGGTCGAGATGGTGGTGGCCGTCGAACAACTCGGCCGCCACGCGGTGCCAGGCCCGGTCGCCGAGACCATCGCTGCCGCGCCCATCCTGCTGCGCGACGCCGACCTCACCGAACAGCTGGGTGCCATGGCCGAAGGCGAGGTGGTCACCCTCGCACTGCCGCCGCACGTTCCGTACGCGGTGGACAGCGATTTCGCCGCGCACTCGTATCTGGTTCAAGAACGGGTCCTGAGCACCGCGATCGTCACCGACTCCCGTCCCTCGGTCGATCTGTCCAGAACGTTGTCAGTCGTGGAGGCCGGCGATCGGGTCGCTGACGTCGACCCGGCCCGCGCCTTCGACCACGGCGCACTCGCTACGGCTGCTCAGCTCATCGGTCTCGCGCAGACGATGCTGACGCTGAGCGGTGAATACGCCAAGACCCGCATGCAGTTCGGCCGCGAGATCGGGTCGTTCCAAGCGGTCAAACACCACCTCGCCGACGTCGCCGTCGCCGTCGAGATGGCACGCCCCCTGATCCACGGCGCCGCGCTGGCCCTCGACGGCCGGGTACCCGAGCCCCAGTGGGCCTCACGTGACGTCTCCGCGGCAAAGGTCGCTGCCGGGCAGGCCGCCTACCTCGCCTCCCGGGTGGGGCTGCAGGTACTCGGGGCGATCGGGTACACGCAGGAACACGACCTCTCGCTGTACCTCACCAAAACCCGCGCCCTGCTCACCGCATGGGGCACCCCCGCAGCGCACCGCGCCCGCGTACTGGAGTTGATCACCGCATGAGTCTGTATTCACCGGGCATCGACAGCGAAGAACAGGCCGCCCTCCGGGATTCCGTTGCATCACTGCTGAATCGAAAAGCTGATTCAGCCGCCGTACGGGCAGCGACGATGGCTCCGGAACGCTACGACCGTGACCTCTGGTCCACCCTGTGCGAACAGATCGGCGTCGCGGCGCTGATCGTTCCCGAACAATTCGACGGGGTCGGCGCAAGTCTGACCGAAGCGCACATCGTCCTCGAAGAACTCGGCAGGCACCTCGCGCCGGTGCCGATGCTCGGCTCTGCGGTGCTGGCCACCTCGGCCCTACTGCTGAGCGGCGACGACGAGGCCTGTACCGCAACGCTTCCAGCCCTCGCGTCCGGCGAGAAGATCGCGGCGTTGTGCTGGGCAGATGCAGCGGGATGGCGCGAGACCGGAGTTCACGCAGGCGGCGGAATCCTTTCCGGCACCGCTCATTACGTACTGGACGGTGAATCCGCCGACGTCCTGCTGGTCTTGGCCAAGTCGGGTGGGCTCGTCACCCTGCACCAGGTGGACGCGAACGCCGACGGCGTGACCCGGGTCCCCAATCCGACGATGGATCCCACGCGATCCCTCACGACCATCACCTTCGACGACGTCGATGCCGTCACCATCCCGACGCCATCCGGCATCGAGGACAACCTCCGCGCCATCGCCTTTGTCGCGCTCAGCGCGGAGCAGGTCGGCGCATCGCGCGCGGCACTGGACCTGACCGTCGAATACACCAAGTCCCGCAAACAGTTCGGCCGCGTCATCGGGTCGTTCCAAGCGCTCAAACACCGCATGGCCGATATGTACGCACTGACCGAGACCGCACATTCGATCTCGTACGCCGCAGTCGATGCGCTCGTCAACAAGGCACCCGACGCAGTGCAGCTGGCGGACAGCGCACGCATCTACTGCTCGGAGGCGTTCTCGCACATCGCAGGCGAGACCATCCAGTTGCATGGCGGAATCGGTATCACCTGGGAGCACGACGCCCAGCTGTTCTTCAAACGCGCACACGGAAGTGCCCAGCTTTTCGGTCAGCCGCGCGAATCGCTTGAAAGGCTAGCTCACGCCGCCGGATTGTGAGTCAGGATCGTTTCTCGCTGGTGGCTGGAAGCGGGCGACCACCTGATCGAACTCGTCCTCCGTCACCGGCGTCGCGTCGAGATGCTCGGCGCCTGGGCGCAGGCCGGCGATCATGATGGCCAATGCCCTGCGCCAACCGGATTCGGTGATCCCCCGCGTGGTTTCGACGACGCCGCGCATCGCCCAGAAGACCACGTCGATGTCGGTCAGACCCACATCACTTCTGATCCGGCCATGCGACTTCGCCTTGTCCAGCAGCTCGCCGAGAATCGTCCGGAACTCGCGTTTGTGGGCGGCGGTCTCGTCGTCGTTCCACACCCGGGACAAGCAACCCCTGTTCGTGGCCTGAACGGTGCCGACTCCGTACATCAGCTGCTCGAGTCCTTCACCGCGGGGAGCGGTCTGCGCGGCATGGGCCGCTGCCACGAAATCGCTGAACACCTGCCGCACCAGTTCGCTGATGAGTGCTTCTTTGGTGGGGAAACGTCGATAGAGCGTGCCCGTCCCGACCCCGGCGCGCCGGGCGATCTCGTCCACGCCGACCTCCAGACCGCGCTCGCTGAACACCGCGGCAGCGGCATCGAGCAGTCGCTGCCGGTTCTCGGCGGCATCACGGCGGAGCACCTTTTCGGTGGTGGCCGACTTCATTCCGACTTCGCGCCCGACAGTGTGCCGCCGGCGACCATGGCGAGTTCGGGGTGCGGCAGGTCAGCGGTGTCTTCCAAGTGAGTCTTCTTGTCCCGCCTCATTGTCGGGATGAACAAGGCGGCGACCGAGGCCAGCACACCGGCCGCGCCAAGCATCGCGAACCCGTTCGTGTAGCCCGACTCGACGGGAACACCGGACGACGACGCCCCGACGGCCACGACGCTGGCCATGAAAGCCGCCCCCAGTGAACCGCCGATCGTGCGGATGTTGGCGTTCATGCCGCTTGCGACGCCGGTCTGTTCCTGGGGTACCGAGGCCACCACCACGTTCGACATCGCGGAGAAAACCAAGCCGAATCCGATCCCGGAGATGGCGTTCGCGAGATAGATGTCGATCTCGGACGAATGCAGGAACGCCAACATGAAGTAGCTCCCCGCTGTGATCAGCGATCCGACGACCAACAGGTTCTTCGACCCGAACCGCGACGCGAGACGACCCGAGAAGAGTCCCACCGCGAACATCGCGATCGCGTTGGGTAGGAGCATCAACCCCGATTCGGTGACCGTGGCACCGAACCCGTACCCGGCCGATGAGGGCGCCTGCAGGAACTGCGGCAGAAAGCCCAGACCCGCGTACATCCCGACGCCCATCAGCAGGGCGATGAGGTTCGCGGCCCATACACCGCGGATACGCATCATCGTCATGTCGATCAGAGGATTCGACGACCGCGCTTCTGCGACGATCCATGCCACGACCACGACCAGGGCAGCCACGAGCAGGCCGATCACCTTCGGGGAGCCCCAGCCCCACTTGGGGGCCTGACTGACGGCGAGCAGGAGTGCGACGAGCCACGCGGACAGCAGGAATGCTGTCAGCCAGTTGATCCTTCCGCGGGTCCGGATCGGGGACTCGGGGATCAGGACCAGGGCGGCAACGCCGGCAAGGCTGGTGATGATCAGCGGGATCCAGAAGAGCCAGTGATAACCGAGGAGTTCGACGATCGGGCCTGCCAACACGATGCCGGCACCGGCACCGACGGAGATCAGGGCGGCGATGAGGCCGATCGCGCCGGGCACCTTGGCCTTGGGGAACTCGTCGCGGATGATTCCGAACGCCAGCGGCAGCACGCCGCCACCGATTCCCTGAACGACGCGGGCGATGATCATCACCGGCAGAGTCGACGCCAGCGCAGCCAGCAGGGAACCCGCAGCCAGTGCGCCCAGCGCGATGACGAACACGCGCTTCTTGCCGTACATGTCGCCGAGTCGTCCCATGATCGGCGTGGATATCGATGCCGACAACAGGTAGGCGGTCAGCACCCAGGTCACGTTTGTCTGATTGGTACCCAATTCCACCTCGACGGTGGGGAGGACCGGCATCACGAGGGACTGCAGCAGGGCGAAGGCTGCGACGCCGACGGTGAGCACGGCAAACGTGATCTGGTGGTGCGTCCGGCTGGGCGCGGATGTCATGCGAACTCCCGAGTGTTAACCGGAGACAACGCTCCGCATCTCAGAAACATATCAGCTCAACCGGAGCAATCACTCCGGATAGCGAACAACATCACAGCTCCGTTCGCGCGAGGCCACCGTCATTCGAACGCGGCGTTGACCTCGGCCTCGGTGAGCCCGTAGTCCTCCAGTGAGTACTTGTGCACCGGCTTGCGATCGCCTGACTTGCTCTCTTCGTCCAGTGCCCGCATCTCGGCGGCTGCGGCATCGGTGAGGTCCAGACCGAAGGTCCGGTAGATGTTCTCCACCGTCCCCATCGGATCGGTTCGGAAATCCCTGAAGTCGACATCGATGAACTGAGCGGGGTCGTACTTGGCCCGAGCTGTGTTGAACGCGCGCAATCCCCGCGACCACAGTTCGAGCTGCGTCTTCCCGATCAGCTCCCCGTTGAACACGGTCGACCACCCTTCACCCGCCGCCTCGGCAAGGCTGCACATCGAAGGAATGATCGTGGCCGGCGGCCGGTGGGTCTGGATGATCAGGGCGTCGGGGTAGATGGCCATCAACTCGTCGAGCGCGAACAGATGACTCGGGTTCTTGAGGATCCAGCGACGCTCAGGCTGGTTCAACCCGATCAACTGGAGGTTCTTCTTGTGCCGGGTGTAGGCGTTGGTCCAGTTCTGCTGCTGCAGCCACTGCGAGTACGTCGGAAGGTACGACAGCGACTCATACGAGATCGACTTGAAGGTCTGGCGGAGCAACTGCCAGCACTCCTCCACGTCGGACGCGCTCATGTAGTGCAGCCCCATGAACTCCGGATTCTCGACGTGGTGTTGTTCGAGGCCACCCTGGATCTGTTGGAAAACCGGGTTCGACTCCCAGGTGTCCCTCGGCGGCCGGGGTTGCGGGAACTCGGCCAGCCACATCTCGAGGCCCTGGTGTCCCGGATCGGCCGTCAGCAGGCGATGTAACGCAGTGGTGCCGGTGCGCGGCAGCCCCGTGACGAAAATCGGCCTGTCCACAGGGGCAGTCGCGTACTCGGGATTGGCCTTCCACGACGCCTCACTCAGGAGCCGGGCCACCAGCGCGCCGCGCAGGAAGTACCGGTTCATCTTGCTGCCGAGCTCGGTCATCCCCGCGTCCCGCACGTAGGACTCCAACAGCACGCCGAGCGCCTCGGTGTAGTCGTCGACACCGAAGTCGTCGAGGCCACAGGCCTTGGTGGCGGAGGCATGCAGGTCTTCGACCGTGCCGACATCGGTTCTGGTGGTCATGTGGCGCTCCTTCTAGACGTGGTATTCGCCGCAGTTGACATCGAGCGTCTGGCCCGTGATCGCGCTGGCCCAATCAGATGCCAAGAACACTGCCGCGCGGGCGATCTCATCGGGCTCGGGTAGGCGTTTGAGGTCAGACTTCGACGCCGTCTGCTCGTACACCTGCTCAGGAGTGATGCCGTATTTCTTGGCGACCTCGCCGAAATACCATTTCAACTGGTCATCCCAGATATAGCCGGGAGCAACAGTATTGATGCGAATCCCCTTCTCCCCCAGCTCTGTCGCAAGTGTCTGCGACATCGCGAGCAGCGCAGCCTTGGACAACTTGTAGCTGCCGTACCGCGGTTCGGAGTGCCGCACCACCATCGAGTTGATCATCACGATGGCGCCCGACGACTTCTCCAGCTCATCGGTGAAGGCCTTCGTCATCCGGAGCCCGCCCAGCACCGTGAGGTCGAGGCTCGAGCGAATGTGATCGAAGTCGGTGCGCGCCAGAGGCTTCATCGAGGGCAACGAGAATGCGTTGTTCACCAGCACATCGACGTGGCCGAACTCGGCGACGCTGCGCTCGACCAACGCCTGGACCGCGGCGTCGTCGGTGATGTCGGTGGGTACCTGGAGCGAGGTGCCACCGGCCGCCTGTATCTCCTTCGCGATGTCCTCGAGTCGGGACGCCGTTCTCGCCGCCAGCACCACCTTGGCACCGGCCGCGGCGGCCTGCAAGGCGATCGATCGACCGAGCCCCGGCCCGACACCGCCCACGACCACAACCTTGTCCGCGAGCAATCCCGAGTTTCCCGCGGGCGCGGCTGGGTTCACCGCGGCGGTCATCCGAGCATCCTCTGTGCGAATCCACGTTGGCGCAGCGCGATCCGCTCACGCCAGCCGGCCTCGTCGATGGTGTTCGTATCGTGATACGGCAAGTGCGCCGCGACGTCGCCGACATCGATGATCTCGACGGACGGCCCGTCCGACTCGGTGAGCGTTCGGGAGACCCTCTGCCACCTGAACTGTGCGATGCCCCGCTGTTTTCCCGTCGTCTCGATCCAGTTCGCGATCCCGGGATTCTGTTTGCTGACGACCAACCGGATCATGCCGTCAGGATCCACCTGCGCCTGCGCGGTGTTCAGGCTCGTCTGGTGGTTGACGTAGTCGAGCGAGATGTACCACATGCTGCCGAGCTGAAAACCCTGATAGGGCGCATCGGATTTGGGGACGGTGATCACCATGGCCTCGTGATCGGCGAGGTCGTAGTGACCCACCGAGGAGAACTGGGTGCTGAGTCCACCCGGGGTCAGCCGAGGTGCTGTCAGGGTGTTCACCGGCAGATCCAGATAGAACCACTTGGGGAAGTTGAACCAGGTGTTGATGCGCGACAACAGCATCTTGCCCGCGACGTGATAGCGCCGGGTGATCTGCGCCAGTCCGGCTTCCTCCGGAGCGGTGCCGACAGTGTCGACGCGCTCGATGCGTATTTGTCCTTTCTGCGCGGACCAGTCGCCGTATACCTCCCGCACCGCAAGCATCGACGACCCCTCGCCCAGCACGAAGTAGTTCGGGCCCGGATCATCCTTGGGTGGTCCGAACCGGAGGGTGAACGATCCGTCTGGTTCGATGTCGAGCCGGCGGTCGTCGAAGGCGTCGTCGCCGCCTGGAACATCGGTCGCCGTGTAGTCACCTTTGAGGACCTGAAAACTCAGATCTGCGGTGGTGCCGCGGGTTCCGGTGATCACATACTCGGCGTCGGCCTCGACATTGGCGTGGTAGTACAGCGTGTCAGGGTTGTCGAGGCCCATCTTGGTATAAGGCCCGGTCGACGTCACGAAGAAAGGATGGCTCTTGTCGTACGCCCAGGCCATCTGCAAACTGGCCCGGATGCTGCCGGCGAGATAGTCGTATCCCTCTGCGAGATCGTCGTCGTTGCGTATGAAATCCGCCGAGGCGATCAGCTTCTCGGCCTCGGCCACAGCCGCCGCGAACGGCGCTGTCACATCGGGGGCAGCTGCGACTTCAGTGGTAACAGGGGTTGTCATCTCGCTCCTCGTTGAACGGCTGAACGCACTACTACAGCCAGGTATCGCCACCGGTCCAGGTCAGGAAATTCTCGAGTTCCGCCTGAGCCGGCGTGACGTGCGGGTGCTCAGTGGACAGGTAGCCACCACGGTAGAACAGCAAAGGCTTGTCCTGCAGCACTTCCCCCAAAGTCTGCACCCTTCCGATCACGATGAAGTGATCTCCGCCGTCGTCGACGCGCTCGAGGGTGCAGTCGACCCACGACAGCGAGTGTTTGATCACCGGCAAACCCAGCGGCGAGGGGTCCCAATCGATTCCGGCGAACTTGTCGTCACCGGGCGCACCGAAGGCCGCACTCACGTTCTGCTGGTTGTTGGAGAGCACATTCACACAGAACTTCTTGCTCTGCTCGATGACCTTCCAGCTCCGGGAGGTCTTCATCGGACAGAACAGGACAAGCGGCGGATCGAGCGAAAGCGCGGCGAACGACTGACAGGCGAACCCGACCGGCGTGTCATCCGGCGCCACCGTGGTGATGACCGTGACGCCTGTACAGAACTGGCCCATCGCGGTCCGAAACTGCCGACCATCAAAATCGTCTGTGCCCAGCGGATACGAGACCATATCTCAGGCGTTCTTGAATCCGATGGAGAAGTCATGCCCCCACAGACTCACCGCGGTACTTTCTCTCGCGATCCATTCATGGTCGTCGACCTGCCTACCCTCGCAACCGAACTCGACGTCGAAGCCGCCGGGGGTCTTCATGTAGAACGAGTACATCAGGTCGTTGACGTGCCTGCCCAGAGTGGCCGACATCGGAACTTTTTTCCGCAGGGCGCGATCGTGCGCAAGCCCTACATCGTCGGTGTTCTCCACCTCGATCATCAGGTGGACGATGCCCGTCTCGTTCGGGAAAGGCAGGAATGCGAGGCTGTGATGCCGCGGGTTGCAGCCAAAGAAGCGCAACCATGGTGGCTCGTCGCCTTTTTCACGGCCGACCATCTCCGGGGGAAGACGCATCGAATCCCGAAGCCGGAAGCCCAGCACATCTCGATAGAACCGCAGCGACGCAGCATCGTCGTCCGTGGTCAGTACCACGTGGCCGAGCCCCTGCTCCCCGGTCACGAACGTGTGGCCGTATGGACTGACCACCCGGCGATGCTGCAAGGCCACCCCATGAAAGGCCTCGAGCACATTGCCGGATGGGTCCTCGAACACCACCATCTCGACGACCTGACGGTCTTCGAGTTCTTCGTCCTTGCCTTCGCGGAAGATGACTCCCGCAGCGGACAAACGATCCCGGACTTCTTGCAATGCCGCAGCATTGGCGCATTCCCAGCCTGAACTCGCGAGATGGTCGCGATCGCTCGGCACGATCACCAAGCGAGCCGGGAACTCGTCCATCCTCAGATAGAGCGCATTGTCGGTGGGACCCGAACCCTCGGACATACCGAGAACCTTGAGACCGAACTCCCGCCACGCGGCCATGTCGGTGGCGTCGATACGCATATAGCCAAGAGAACGAATCGGGCCCAGCGCTTCAGTCATCGTCGAACTACTCCTTCGAAAGTGGTGGCTTCTGGTGAGTTCCACTCGGGCTTTGCTCGCCCGAACCCACCAATTCCGGGTCAGACCATGGTGTCGCCTATGGGGATACCGAACTCCCCGTTGCCGAATGCCACGTAGGCACGCTCGGCGTCGTTTGCCGCGTGGACCCGGCCTGCATGGGCATCACGCCAGAACCGCTGAATCGGGGTATCGCTGTCGAGCGCATGCGCCCCCGAGTTCTCGAAGAGGCGATCGATCGACGCCACGGCGCGGCCGGTGGCACGGACCTGGTCACGACGGGCCTTGAGACGCAACTCCATCGGGACCTCCTCGCCGGCGACCAGCAGGTCGTACTCGGACTGCAGGTTCCCGGAGAGCTGGGTCCAGGCAGCGTCGATGTCGCTCGCGGCCTCGGCGATACGCACCTTCGCGAACGGGTCGTCCTTCGCCTTCTCGCCGGCGTAGGCGGCACGCACTCGCTTGCCCTGATGCTCGACGTGGGCCGCGTAGGCTCCGTAGGCCATTCCGACGATCGGTGCGGAGATGACGCTGGGATGCACCGAGCCCCAGGGCATCTTGTACACCGGTGCCGTGTTCTTCTCGAGCCCCGGCGCCGTACCCGTGCTCATTGCCCGGAAACTGAGCATCCGGTGGCTGGGCACGAAGACGTCCTTGACGTCGATGGTGTTCGAGCCGGTGCCCTTGAGCCCGACCACATGCCACACATCGCGGATCGTGTAGTCCGAGCGTGGGATCAGGAAGCTGACGAAGTCGACGGGCTTGCCGTTCTTGATGACCGGGCCCCCGAGGACGACCCACTCCGCGTGACCGCATCCCGACGACCAGGCCCATGACCCGTTGACCTTGTACCCGCCGTCGACCACTTCGCCCATACCCATCGGGGCGTATGAGGACGAGATACGCACCGAGGTGTCCTCACCCCACACGTCCTCTTGTGCCTGCTGCGGGAAGAGCGCGAGGTGCCAGTTGTGGACGCCGATGATGCTGGAGACCCATCCGGTGGAACCACATGCCGACCCGATGCGCCGCACGGCTTCGTAGAATGTCACGGGATCGACCTGGTAGCCGCCCCACTGTTCGGGCTGCAGGAGCCGAAAGAACCCGACGTCGGCGAGCGACGCGATCGTCTCGTCCGGGATCTGGCGCAGGTCTTCGCATTCCTGGGCCCGCTGTTCGATCTCAGGTAGCAACGCGCTGATCTTTTCCAACACCTCTGCGCCCGCTTGGCTGCGATCACTCATCGAGCAACTCCTCGCTCTCGTTCCACTTCTTCGTTCCAAGACTAGAACACGTTCTCATTTATGTCGAGTACTGGGGGTTTACCCCACAATCTGCCGCAAAAGTGCCGTTTGGCTGGCGGGAATCAACGAAATTTTGTAACATGTTCTAGTAAGCGGAGGCGCTTAAAGAGACGTAGGCGTAGCTCGACCCGGACAGCAACGCGGCAGATGCGCAGCTCATCGCGACATCGCCGAACATAGGGAGCAGAACATGGTGGAGACGAAGGCAAAGGCGGGGATCGACAACAGTGCCGATGGCGGCGCTGTTCGCGAAATCGACACCGGCACGCCGCCGACCCGATTCGCCCGCGGATGGCACTGCCTCGGTCTGTTGTCGGACTACGACGACGGCAAGCCGCACTCGGTCACCGTCTTCGGGACCAAGCTGGTGGTGTGGGTGGCCGAGGGAGAACTGAAGATCCTCGACGCCTACTGCCGACACATGGGCGGCGATCTCTCGCAGGGGTCGATCAAGGACGGCAACATCGCCTGCCCGTTCCATGACTGGCGCTGGAAGGCAAACGGCCGGTGTGCCGGCGTCCCGTACGCGAAGCGCGCACCGAAGCTGGCCAAGACGCGGCCGTGGCCCGGCATGATCCGCAACGGGCAGGTCTTCGTCTACAACGACCCCGAGGGCAACCCGCCGCCGGACGACGTCGTCATCCCCGAACTCGACGAATTGAACAGCGATCAGTGGACGGGGTGGACCTGGAACACCATCGTCATCGAGGGTTCCAACTGCCGCGAGATCATCGACAACGTCGTCGACATGGCGCACTTCTTCTACGTGCACTATTCGCTGCCCGACTACTTCAAGAACGTCTTCGAAGGCGAGACCGCGGCGCAGTACATGAACTCGCACGGCCGCCCGGATGTCGACATCATGACCGCGTACGGCGACACCAAACTCGAGTCGATCGCCGCCTACTACGGTCCGGCCTACATGCTGAACCCGATGGTGCAGTACTACGGCGGCTACGCGATCGAGACCATCCTGACCAACTGCCACTACCCGATCGACAACAACTCGTTCGTGCTGATGTACGGCGTCATCGCCAAGATCCCCGAGGGTTTGACCGCGGACCAGGCAGACAAGATGGCCACGAAGATCACCGCGGGAATCGAGGTCGGCTTCCTCCAGGACGTCGAGATCTGGAAGCACAAGAGCCGCATCGACAATCCGCTGCTGGTCGAGGAAGACGGCCCGGTGTATCAGCTGCGCCGCTGGTACGAACAGTTCTATGTGGACGTCGCTGATGTCACCGAAGAGATGACGCAGCGCTACGAGTACGAAATCGACACCACCAAGGCCGTCGAGAACTGGAACCTCGAGGTCCAGGAGAACATCCGGCTCAAGGCCGAACGCGCCGACGCGGAAAAGGCCGCGGCGACCTGATGACGGTCAGCTGGTCCAAGGCCCCGGATTTCACCGCCGATCCGGAGCGGAAGGCCGCCGTCCAGGAGGCCACGACCCGGGACAAGGAGCACTATCTCCGGGGCGGTCTGACCGAGATCGAATGCCGGGCCTGTCACGCCTGCGTGATGGTGAAGAAATACAGCCCGCACCACACCAGCGTGCAGTGGACCTCGGCGGCCCGCGACAATTGCCCTGAGTTCAAGGCGATCCGCGCCGAAGGGGGCAACCCCGCGATGCTTCCCACCTGCCCGAGAATGTCTGCGAGCATCGATCACGGGGTGAGCGAGGGGATCATCCCCAAAGAGTCTCCCGACGTCGACCCCGACGGGTACTACTGAGTTCCGCGAGAATCTGCTCCACATACAGGAATCCGCTCCGCTTCCAGTGCGCTGGAAGTGGAGCGGATTTCTGTAAGTGGAGCGGATTTCTGTAAGTGGAGCGGATGTGGGTCGGTCAGGACGACTAGCGTTGCGGGCCGTAAGGACCGGGCTGCTGGGGCGGGTACCCACCCGGTTGGCCGTACCCGGGCTGCTGCTGACCGTAACCCTGGCCCGGCTGCTGACCATAGCCCTGACCCGGCTGCTGACCGAAGCCCTGGCCCGGCTGCTGACCATAGCCCTGACCCGGCTGCTGACCGTAACCCTGGCCCGGCTGCTGACCGAAGCCCTGACCCGCGGGCGGGCCGTACCCCTGAGGAGTCTGATTGCCCGTCGGACGCCCCGGCGGGGAGGTCAGCGCGAAGAACACCGACAATCCACCGGCGATCAGCGCAGCCAGTGCGCCGATGGTCACCAACCAGAGCCCGAAACCGGCATCGGAGATGTCTGAATCGCCCGCATCCTCGAGGACTGCACCGGCCGGACCGAAAAGATAGACCAACGCCAGGATGATCGCGATGAATCCGAGAACCGTAGCGGCAATGGCGCCGATACCCGGGAACTTGTTGATGATCAGTGGCACTGCAGCCGCGATGATCAACACGCCCAAGATGACGGTGAAGATTCCCGGTGATTTACCGCTGTCCTCCAGCAACTGCGCGATCTCGTCGCTACCTGAACCATCGACGGACACCGAACCCATTCCTGAAATCGAGACACTGGCGAGCTCGTTGTCATCGGCGGCCCAGCTGAAGAAGCTGAACAGCATCATCAGCAAGCCGCCGACCGCGACCGCGATACCGGTGAACTTCAGAAGTGAGTTCGACGACGTCGGTGCGAGCAAACCGCCCGCGGGGGATCGCCTGCCACCCGGTGCTGCACCGAATCCCGACTGTGGGGGCTGCTGATATCCACCCGGCTGGTAGCCACCTCCCGGATGGCCGCCGGCGGGCTGACCGTGAGCGCCGGACGGATAACCACCCGGCTGACCGCCGGGCGGAGGGAAGTTGCCGGGTGGTGGGCCGTACGTCATATGTCCCCCTGCTGTGAGTGGTTCACCCGTCCAGCGGGCGTCGATGATCGAAATCGATCGTAACGCGGGGGTCCTATCGGGTTATCGGCCGTCCTCGTCCTGCACTGTGTGCCGCGGCGCCGGAGCACGTCGAGATGGTGGACGCTGCTGTCCGGGCGGCCCGTCGCCGCCGGGCGGAATCGGACCGGTCTGGCGGCGACCGGGCGACACCGGACCCGGCGGTACCGCTCGCGGAGGTCGATCTCTGTCTCCCACCGGCTGATTCACGGTCGGGTACGAGTTCGGCAGCGGTCTCGGAGGTGGGGTGGGCCGATATCCGGGCGTAGCGGGTGGTGGACGTCGTCCCATCGACCCATCTCCGCCACCTTGGCGGGCGCGATAGCCCGGCTGCGGCCGGAAATCCGGGCGAGGTGGGGACGGCGGTACGGTCGGGGCCGGCCGGTCGCGATAGCGCGGCTCGAATTCGCGTTGACCGGGTCCGCCACGGACAGGCTCTGCCGATCGATCGCGGGCGGTCTCACCAGCACTCCTGCGCTGTGTCGATGGTCGAGCTCCGGACTCCGCCCTACGCCTGGGGGCAGCAGATTCGGTCAGCGGCCGGCGCCGCCCACGTAGTGCGGTGATCGTGCCGAATCCGGACGCGGCCAACGCAACAAACGCACCGAGGGTGACGAGCCACAGTCCGACACCTGCGTAACCGATTCCGGTACTGCCGGTTCCGTCGAGTACGGCATCACCCGGAGCGAACAGGTACTCCAGGGACATGAAGACCGCGATCAGCGCGAGCACAGCACCTGCTGCCGCCCCGAGTCCGGGATAGCGATTGATCACCATCAGGATCGCCGCACCGGCCAGCAGTGCACCGAACAACGCTGTGAAGACTCCCGGCGCTTTGCCCCGTTCGTCGAGTTCGGCTGCCACGTCGGCCGATCCACCCAGCGCCTGGGCGCGCGCCTCCGACGCCTCGAACGACACCGAACCCATCCCGGTCACCGACAGGCTCAGCTCATCGTCGGAGGCCGACGCCCAGGTGAGGAAACTGCAGACGACGATGAGCACTCCCGCCGCGGCGAGCACCAGGCCCGCGAAGCGTAAACGCGAATCACCTGACGACGCCGCGAACAGACCACCGCCAGACGTCGAGCGACGACCGGCATTCTCGGCGGCAGGCACGGTGCGTGGGCGACGCCCGGAGGGCGCCCCCGCAGACTGCCAATCTCCGGGATCCACGCGTGACCGGTCGTACGTCATGTGCCCTCACCGATCACCTCGCGCGGAGTCCGACCCGCACCCGAGTCGTCAATTCGGACAAATGGTAACCCGAGTCACCCGCTTCGGCGTCACACTCCGGCGTTGGCGTCCTGCTTTTTCTTCAGCTCGAGAGCGATGTCGATGAGTTGGTCTTCCTGTCCACCGACCAGTTTGCGGGCACCGGCCTCGAGAAGGATTTCTGCAGCCGAAACCCCGTATTTCTCGGCGTGACCTTCGGCGTGCTTGAGGAAGGAGCTGTAGCAGCCCGCGTAGCCCATCATCATCGCCGGACGATCCACCAGACACTCAGAGGGCATCACCGGCCGCACCACGTCCTGGGCGGCGTCGGCGATCTTCATGAAATCGACCCCCGTACTGATACCGAGCTTGTCGCAGACCCCCACGAACGCCTCCACCGGCGTATTGCCTGCACCTGCGCCGAATCGGCGCACCGATCCATCGATCTGCTGTGCCCCGGCTCGCACCGCCGCAATCGAGTTCGCCACGGCGATATCAAGGTTCTCGTGGCCGTGGAATCCGATCTGCGCATCGTCACCGAGTTCGTCTTTGAGCGCCGCAACACGATCCGACACCTGTTCGAGGACAAGGGCCCCGGCCGAATCCACGACGTACACGCACTGGCAACCGGCGTCGGCCATGATGCGGGCCTGCCTCGCCAGGACTTCCGGCGGCTGACTGTGCGACATCATCAGAAATCCGACAGTCTCCAGACCGAGTTCCCGGGCCAGGCCGAAATGCTGGATCGAGACGTCGGCTTCGGTGCAGTGCGTCGCGATCCGGCAGATCTGCGCGCCGCCATCCTGCGCCGCCCGGATGTCATCCTTGACACCCAGACCCGGCAGCATGAGGAAAGCGATCTTCGCAGTCGTCGCGGTCTCCACCGCTGCCTTGATCAGTTGCTGCTCCGGCGTTTTCGAGAAACCGTAGTTGAACGACGAACCACCCAAACCATCGCCATGGGTCACCTCGATCACCGGCACCCCCGCGCCATCGAGAGCGCCAACGATGTCGCGGACCTCCTGCTCGGTGAACTGATGCCGCTTGTGATGACTCCCGTCCCGCAACGAGGAGTCGGTGATCCGGATGTGGAGCGCATCGCTGTACTTTCGTGCACCGGCCATCAAGTCTGTGGAATTGGCGAACATGTCAGACACCTACCTTTGCTGCGAGCTTCTGCTTGGCGATCTCTTCGCCGACCTTGGTCGCCGCCGCGGTCATGATGTCCAGATTTCCGGCATACGGCGGGAGGAAATCTCCTGCGCCCTCGACCTCGACGAAGATCGACACCCGTGCCATGCCGCCATTGCCGACGCTCGGCGGGTCGAACTGCGGATCCTGCAACAACCGGTAGCCCGGTACGTACTGTTGGATTTCCTTCTCCCGCCGGTGGATCGCCTCCGCGATCGCATCGATGTCGGCGTCCTCTGGAATGGCACAGAAAATGGTGTCGCGCATGATCATCGGCGGATCGGCTGGGTTCAGGATGATGATCGCCTTGCCGCGGTCGGCACCACCGATCGTCTCGACCCCGCGAGAGGTGGTCTTGGTGAACTCGTCGATGTTCGCACGCGTACCCGGCCCCGCCGACTTCGACGACACCGACGCCACGATCTCGGCGTACGCCACCGGCACCACCGACGACACCGCATGCACCATGGGGATGGTCGCCTGACCACCACACGTGATCATGTTCGTGTTCGGCGCATCCAGGTGCTCGCGCAGATTCGCCGGCGGCACCACAGCCGGGCCTACGGCCGCCGGGGTCAGATCGATCGCCGTGATCCCTGCAGCCTCGTACTTCGGCGCGTACTCGCGATGCACATACGCCGACGTGGCCTCGAAGATGAGGTCAGGTTTCTCTTCCGAGGCCAGCAGCTCGTCCGCCCCACCCGACATCGTGATCAGGCCGCGGTCCGCGGCTCGCTTCATGCCCTCCGAATCGGCGTCGATGCCGACCATCCAACGCGGCTCGATGACCTCCGACCGTGCCAACTTGTACATCAGATCTGTCCCGATGTTGCCCGATCCGATGATCGCGGCGGTGACCTTGCCTGCCACTGGTGCTCCTAACGTAAAGACTCTGCGGACGTGTGTTTTTCGGACTGAGAAAGGGTCAGGTGAAATCCAGGGTGACGCTGCCCAGACCGACGAAATCGGCGACGAAATGATCGCCCGAACGAATGTCGATGGCGCGGGTGGCGGTGCCGGGCAAGATCACGTCGCCCTTGCGCAACCGCACCCCGAAACTCTCGACCTTGCGCGCCAGCCACGACACCGCGGTAAGCGGATGCCCCAGCACGGCACTGGAATTGCCTTCGGCGATCAATTCACCATTGCGGTGCAGTGTGGCATCGATGTCACCGGTGTCGATGTCGGAGATCTTCACCCGCTGCTCCCCCAGGACCCAGCCACACGATGATGCGTTGTCGGCGATGGTGTCCGGCAGCGAGATCTTCCAATCCCGGATCCGACTGTCGATCAACTCGATCGAGGGCACCACCCACTCGACCGCCGCGATCACGTCCTCGTTGGTGCATCCCGCGCCGGGCAGGTCCGCACCCAAGATGAAACCGACCTCCACCTCGACCCTGGGGAAACAGAACTTCGTGGCGTCGATCGGGGTGTGCTCGTGGTACTGCATCACGTCGAGCAGGTGGCCGTAGTCGGGCTCGTCCACCCCCATCATCTTCTGCATCGCCTCCGAGGCGAGGCCGACCTTGTGGCCGGCGACCCTGGCACCTGCGTCGAGACGCCGACGGATGTTGATCAACTGGATCTCGTAGGCGTCGGTCACATCGATGTCCGGATAGGCGACCACCGGCGGATCGATCGCGACCGCGGACGCCTCCGCCCTGGCCAGTTCGTCGGCGATCTGGTGACGTTGCTGGTCGGTGATCGTCATGTTCTGCCTCGCTCTCCTACCGGCCCAGGGGAACTGGAACGTGTTTCTGTTTTGCTATGCATCGGGCACTCGCCAATGGCTTCCAGGCTGGTATAGCCTGCCTAGTGAGTCAGTTTATAACGTGTTCTAGGTTGCCGATGGAAGTCGGGCGGCTTGACGGGCAGTTTCGGCGTGAAGGGGCGAGAAAGATGACCAGTTCGGACCAGACAGGGTCAGGACCGACCTCTGTGGATGAGACCTTCGATGTGATCGTGGTCGGTGCCGGAGGCGCAGGGATGAGTACGGCGATCACCGCCGCCGCACACGGCCTCGACACCGTCATCGTCGAGAAGTCGGCGTACTGGGGCGGCTCCACCTCCCGCTCTGGCGGCGGCGTATGGATTCCCAACAACAAGGTGCTGCAGCGCGACGGGGTCAAGGACGACCCAGAGGCCGCGCGCACCTATGTCCGATCGATCGTCGGCGACGGCGTGGCGCCCGAACGCATCGATGCGTACATCGACCGCGGTCCCGAAGCTCTCGCGTTTCTCTCCGAGAACTCACCTCTCGAACTCGAGTGGGTGAAGAACTACTCCGACTACTACCCGGAGGCCCCCGGCGGTCGCGTGGGCGGCCGCTCGTGTGAGCCCAAGCCGTTCGATTCCCGCAAACTCGGTGACGACATCAAGACCTTGCATCCCCCGTACAGCAAGGCGCCCCTGAACGTCGTGGTGATGCAGTCCGACTACCGCTGGCTCAGCACCGGGCTCCGGCACTGGAAAGGGCCGTTGCGGGCAGCGAAGGTCGGCTCGCGCTTCATCTGGGCGAAGCTGACCCGCAAGAAGCTCATCGCCATGGGCGCCGCACTGATGTCCGAACTCCTCTTGGGCGTACGGCAGGCGGGTGTCCCGCTGCGATTGAACACCCCACTGGTCGACCTCGTCACCGAAGGTGGACGGGTTGTCGGGATCGTCGTCGAATCCGACGGCAAGACCAAGACGTTGCGCGCCCGCCAAGGTGTGGTCCTGGCCTGCGGCGGATTCGAGCACAACGACGAGATGCGCCACAAGTATCAGCGGGAGCCCATCGGTTCCCAGTGGACCACGGGCGCCGAGTCGAACACCGGGGACGGCATCAACGCCGGCCTGAAGATCGGTGCGGGCGTGAGCTACATGGAGGACGCCTGGTGGGGTCCGACGATTCCACTGCCACGTGGTCCGTGGTTCGCGTTGTCCGAGCGGGCCTTGCCCGGCAGTTTCATGATCAATGACCGCGGCCAGAGATTCATGAACGAATCCCTCCCCTACGTCGAAGCCGTCCATCAGATGTACGGCGGGGAGTTCGGTCAGGGCGAGGGCCCGGGCGAGAACCTGCCCTGCTGGCTCGTCTTCGACCAGACCTACCGCAACCGGTACATGTTCGCCTCGGTATCCGGCCGCCAACCGTTGCCGGGTAAGTGGTTCAAGTCGGGCGTGATCACGAAGTCCGAGACCCTGTCCGGCCTCGCGGAGAAGATCGGCGTACCTGCCGAAGGGCTGACGCAGACCGCGGAACGCTTCAACGCCTTCGCGGCCGCAGGCAAGGACGAAGATTTCGGCCGCGGCGTCAGCCGGTACGACCACTACTACGGCGACATCACCAACAAGCCCAACCCGAGTCTGGGTCCCCTGAAGAAGGGACCGTTCTATGCGGTCAAGATGGTGCCGGGCGATCTGGGCACCAAGGGCGGCATCAACACCGACGCCGCCGGGCGCGCGCTGCGGGCGGACGGCTCCGTGATCGAGGGGCTGTATGCGGCGGGCAACACCAGCTCGCCCGTGATGGGACATACGTACGCCGGTCCCGGAGCCACCATCGGTCCCGCGATGGTGTTCGGATACCTTGCCGCGCTGGACATCGCGACCAATGCGCAGAGCAGCCGGGCCACCGAAGAGAAGGCGGGCTGATGCCGATAGATCCCGACGTCGCCCTCGGCGCCGTGGTGGCCAAGGAGACGTTCAGCTGGAGTGCCTCCGACGTCGCGCTCTACAACCTTGCCGTGGGCGCCGGCTCGGACCCGCTGAACGCCACTGCTCTCGAGTATCTCGATGACCGACGGCCGAAGGTCCTTTCGAGCTTCGCCACGGTCGCGGCGCACTTTCACGAGACCGAGCCTCCGAAGGTATCCAAGCCCGGAATCGAGATAGACCTGGGCTCGGTGGTGCACGGGGCGCAGGAGGTGCAGGTACACAAACCGATTCCAGCCATGGGCACCGCCACCACCACGACCACCGTTGTCGAGTTGCAGGACAAGGGTTCCGCCGCGGTCATCATCGAAGAGTCCGTCACGGTCGACGATGGGGGCGAGCCACTGTGGACCGCCCGATCATCCATCTTCTGCAAAGGCGCTGGAGGTTTCGGCGGCGAACGTGGCACGTCGGACAAGGTCAACTACCCGGACCGGGAACCCGACCACGTCATCGAAGAGAAGACCCTTCCGCAGCAGGCCCTGCTGTACCGCTTGTGCGGAGACCGCAATCCGTTGCACTCCGACCCCGCATTTGCGGAGAAGGCAGGATTCCCGCGGCCGATCCTGCACGGGCTGGGCACCTACGGAATCGTGCTGCGCACAGTGGTTGATGAACTGCTCGGCGGCGACGTCGATCGGGTCGCGAGCTTCGGCGCGAAGTTCGCCGGAGTCGTCTTTCCCGGAGAAACCCTACGGATCAAGGTGTGGGACGACGACTCCCGACTGTTGATCACCGCGTCAGTGGTGGAGCGGGACGACTCCCCCGCCCTCGGCAACGTGGTGCTCACCAAGCGCTAGCGATGAGCGAGGCCTCAGGCGGCGCTCATGAATATGGCGACGAGCCCGACGATGACAGCCACCAGCGAGGCAAGCATCGTGAGAACCCGCCATAGGCGGAGTTTGACTGCAGAGACGTCGTTGACCTGAGATGTGGCCATCGGATTCCCTCTCGTCCGAGTGCGGCTGATCCGGATGGTCAGCCTTACCAGCAACGCGGCGATTTCAGTTACCAGTGTGACCAATGTGACACAAGAGACACAAGTTATGTCGAAGCCACACCGTACGACGTGATAACGATTACACAACGTGAACTTCCGATACGTGCCGGGTGTTCTGACTAGGTTGGATCAATGAAATCAACGGTGGGGGCGTCACCAGACGAGAGAATTGGTCTCCGGACCGTCTGGCTCATTTTCGTGGCCTGTGTCGCGGTCAGCATGGTCATCGCGGCCATGGCATCGCTGAACACCGCGATACCTGATATCGCGCCTGCAGTGCAGGCCAATTCGAATCAGGTCACATGGCTGATCGACGGGTACACATTGACGCTTGCCGCATTGCTGCTCCCGGCGGGCGCGATCGGAGACCGCTTCGGCCGGCGAGAGGTTCTCATCGCTGGCCTGATCGTTTTCGCGATCGGTTCACTTCTGCCGATCTGGGTTTCCGATCCCACCCAATTCATAGCGGCCCGTTGCCTCACCGGGGTCGGCGCGGCATTCGTCATGCCGGCGACACTATCTTTGATCACGTCGGGGGTTCCGGCGTCGAAACGTCCCCTGGCCGTCAGCATCTGGGCCGGTGTCGCCGGCGCCGGCGGCATCGCGGGCTTCTTCGTCACCGGCGTGCTGCTGGAGTTCTTTTCGTGGCACTCCATTTTCCTGACATTCGCGATCGCAGCGGCCGTCACCGCGGTCCTTTCCTGCACGATCCCGACCTCGCGCGACTCGACGTCACCCAAGTTCGATGTCTGGGGCTCGGTGACCTCCGCATTGGCGGTTGCCCTGGTGGTTTTCGCGTTCATCGAGTCACCGCATCGCGGCTGGTTCGACCCGCTCACGGTGACCGCGTTCGTCGTGGGCATCGGACTGGCCGCGGTCTTCTGGTATTCGCAATCACGTCGTGCCGAACCACTGCTCGACGTCAAACTGTTCGGCAACAGTGCTTTCGCTGCGGGGTCTTTCAGCGTGATGATCCAGTTCATGGTTGCATTCGGCCTGTTCCTGGTCTTGCTGCAATACCTACAGTTGGTATTCGGATATTCACCGCTGAAATCCGCGATTGCACTGTTCCCGATGGTCATCGTCGTCATGGTGTGTTCGCTCATCGGCAACTGGATCGCGGTGAAGGTCAATCTCCGGATCATTCTCTCGGCGGGGATGTTGGTGATGGGCGTCGGAGTGATACTCCTCGGTGTCATCGCCCACTCAGAATATTGGACTGTCGCGGTCTGCCTCGTGGTGTTCGCCCTCGGTCTCGGAATCGCGACCGCCCCATCCACCACTGCGATCATGGTGAACACTCCCGCCGACAATCAGGGTGTCGGATCCGCCATCAACGACACGTCCCGCGAACTCGGGTCAGCCATCGGGATCGCCATCGCGGGAAGCCTGCTGGCCTCCGGATACACCCGCGACGTCAACGCCACCGCGGATGCTGCCCAAGCCCAGTTGCGCCAGACCGCCTCTCAGCTCGAATCCGCAGGGCAGGTCGGTCGGGCGCAGGAGGTCGCAGCCGCGGCAGACGGCATCAAGGAACACATCACCAACACGCTGGCCGAGGCGCTTCAGGTGGCCGAACGTCTGGCGCCTGAGCAACCGGAGTTGGCCACCCGTATCGCAGAAGGCGCCAAAGACGCCTTCATCGGGCCCATGAACGCGGCGTCCATCACGCTCGGTGCACTCAGTATCGCGGCCGGCGTCATACTCGCAATCTTCACGCCGAACCGCATGGACTCCGACGTGGAGCCGGAGAAGCTGAGCGACCGGTGAGACGGGGCTAGACCGTGGTACCCGCAAGGTCGAGTGCGGCCTGCTTGGCCCACTTGTAATCGGCCTTCCCGGCAGGTGTCCGCTTGATCTCGTCGACGATCACGAGCAGTCGAGGAATCTTGTAGCCCGCCAGCATCGTTCGGCAATGGGATTGGATCTCGTCCAGTGAGG
Source organism: Williamsia limnetica (assembly GCF_003217475.1). GTDB lineage: Bacteria > Actinomycetota > Actinomycetes > Mycobacteriales > Mycobacteriaceae > Williamsia > Williamsia limnetica. The sequence continues at coordinate 106,411 of NZ_QJSP01000011.1, forward strand.
GTTCGGCGATGCCGGGGCGAATCGCCACGACCGCCGACACCTTCTGACCCATCCGTTCGTCGGGCGATGGCACCACGAGCGCATCGGCCACTGCGGGGTGCGCGTGTAGGCACGCCTCCACCTCTTCGGCGTACACCTTCTCGCCACCGGTGTTGATGCACTGCGATCCGCGGCCGAGGAAGACGATGGTCCCATCGGCTTCGACCAGACCCATGTCGCCGAGTACTGCGACCCTGGTTCCGTCCGGCAGCTGAGGGAAGGTGCGCGCGGACTTCTCCTCGTCGCGGTAGTAGCCCAGCGGTACCCGGCCTATCCGAGCGATCATCCCGACGTCACCCGAGCCCGCGGGGATCACGTTCAGCTTCTCGTCGAGCACGGTCATCTTTGCTGTCGGCGGCATCGCGAGGGTGCCGTCGTCACGCACCTCGAACGCACCGTCGTTGCCGGTCTCCGACGCACCGAAGTTGTCGCGCAGGACCAGGTCCGGCTTCACCGCGAGCATTCGTTCGCGCACCCCCACCGACCAGACCGCGCCGCCCGAGGTGATCGAGAAGAGGGTCGAGAGATCGACCTCGTCCTTCAGCTTCTCCATCGCGTCGGCGAGCGGCGACCCCATGCCGTCACCGACGATGAGCACCACATTGACCTTGTCGGTCTCGATCGAGCGCACCACCTTCTCCGGATCGAACGCCCGCATCAGCACGAGTCGCGCGCCGAGGGTGAGGAACGTGAAGAGGGAGTAGAGCGCAGCACCGTGCATCAGGGGCGCAGCGATGAGGAAGGACAGACCCGGGAACTCCTTTGCCGCGGCCCCGACCTCGGCGAGATCTTTGCGCGGATTCTCGTCGTACGGATTGCCCCCGGAAAGCGGCTTGTGGAAGAAGTCGTCGTGCCGCCACATCACGCCTTTGGGATAGCCGGTGGTGCCACCGGTGTACAGCACCCAGAGCTCGTCTCCGGTCCGCGGCTCGAAGTTGCGCGCCTCGGACTGGTCGGACGCATCGAACGGCCGCACCCGCACACCCGCGTCCGCCGCGGCCGCGGACAGCCCTTCGGTGATGTCCCCGATGACGAAAATGGTGCGCAAGGTGGGGATCTCACCGACGATCTGCGCGAGGTTGTCCTGGTGCTCGGCCTCCTCGACGACGATGGCGACCGAGTCCGAGTTCTCGAAGATGTACAGCAGCTCTGCCGGGGTGTACCGATAGTTGATGTTGATCGGCACGGCACGGATCTTGATGACGCCCAGGATGGTGGTGACGTGCTCGACCGAGTTCTTCAGGAAGAGCGCGACATGCTCGCCCGCGGCCACCTCGGCCGCAGTCAACATGTGCGCGACCTGATTCGCTTCGACCTCGAGCTGCCGATAGCTGTGGTCGACGCCTTCGTAGGTCAGGGCGATGGTGTCGGGAACAGAATCCGCGACAGTTTCGAATACGTCGGCAAGATTGAACGCCATGTGTGCAGCTCCTAAGCCGTGAGAACCAAACCGCTTGTGGGGACTCCGGTTCCGGCGGTGACCACGACCTTACGTGCCCCCGGTACCTGATTGACCGATTTTCCGCGAAGTTGTCGGACCGCCTCGGCGATGCCGTTCATGCCATGGATGTACGCCTCACCGAGTTGGCCTCCATGGGTGTTGAGCGGCAGTCGTCCGCCCACCTCGAGAGCTCCCGGTTCCCGGACGAAGTCTTTCGCTTCACCGCGGCCGCAGAATCCGAGTTCCTCGAGTTGCATCAGCGTGTACGGCGTGAAGTGGTCGTACAGTATCGCCAGGTCGACATCTTCCGGACCGAGATCCGACTGCTCCCACAGTTGCCTGCCGACGAGTCCCATCTCGGGCAACCCCGCAAGATCGTCCCGGTAGTAGCTGGTCATGATGTATTGATCGTCACCGCTGCCGGACGCGGCACCGGCGATGATCGCGGGGGTGTGCGGAAGGTCTTTGGCCCGCTCGGCCGACACGATCACGAATGCAACGCCGCCATCGGACTCCTGGCAGCAGTCGAGAAGATGCAGCGGCTCTGCGATGTACCGAGAGTTCTGATGATCTTCGAGGGTGATCGGTTTGCCGTAGAAGAAGGCCTCCGGGTTCACGGCCGCATGCTTGCGGTCGACGACCGAGATGCGTCCGAAGTCTTCGCTGGTGGCGCCGTATTCGTGCATGTACCGCTGGGCGACCATGGCCACGAAGGCGGCGGGCGTGCTCAACCCGTGCGGATAGCTGAACGCGTTGTCGGTCCCGGACGAGTTGTCCTGGGCCACCAGAGAGGTGTTGACCTGACCGAACCGCATCCCCGAACGCTCGTTGAACGCGCGATAGGCGACCACGACGTCGGCCACCCCTGTGGCCACTGCCATGGCAGCCTGCTGCACGGTGGAACACGCTGCGCCGCCCCCGTAGTGGATACGCGAGAAGTAGGTCAGCTCACCGATACCCGACGCCCTGGCGACCGCGATCTCGGTGTTGGTGTCCATCGTGAACGACACCAGCCCGTCGACGTCGGCAGGTGTGAGGCCGGCATCGGCGATGGCGGCGGTGACCGCCTCGGCCGCGAGCCGGAGTTCGCTGCGCCCCGAGTTCTTCGAGAAGTCGGTGGCGCCGATCCCGGCGATGGCCGCCTTGCCGGACAATCCGCTCACTGTGCCACTCCCGCTTCACTCGTGGAACCGGAGACCGCGGCGGTGGTGTGATCCATCACCAACGTCACCACCGACGTGACGTGATTTCCGAGACCGTCCTTGCCGATAACGTCAACGGTCACGAGGTCACCCTCGACCGACGACACGGTGCCCGACAGGGTCAACGTGTCGTAGGCGTACCAGGGCACCCCGAGTCGGAGTTTTATCGACCGGATCTGGGCTCGCTGCCCAGCCCAGTCGGTGATGTACCGCTGCACCAGACCGGTATCGGTCAGGATGTTGACGAAGATGTCCTTCGACCCCTTGCTGTGGGCAAGGTCGCGGTCGTGGTGGACATCCTGGAAGTCCCTGGTGGCCAGCGCAGTAGACACCACGAAAGTCGGTGTCGCGGTGACGGTGAGCTGCGGAAGCTCGGTCCCGACCGCTGCCTGTGGCGGTGTTGCGGGGACGGTCATGAAAGCTCTCCTGCCGGTTGCCACGCGTACAGCGTCCACGCTTCGGTCTGTGCAGCACTGTCGGCGGGGAAGTCGAGGAACTCGACCTGAACGGGTAGCCCGACAGTCACCTGCGCCGGCTCGATCCCGCGGAGTTCGCCGAGCAGCCGCACGCCTTCGTCGAGTTCCACGAGCGCGACGACGAACGGTAGTGTCCGTCCCGGAACCTTGGGAGCATGGTGCACCACATAGCTGTAGACGGTGCCGCGACCCGACGACACCACATAGTCGGTGTCCTCGCCTCTCGGTTTCCACAGCGCCGGGATCGGCGGATGACGCAGGGTTCCGTCGTCGACTTTCTGGATCCGCAGCTCGTGTTCACGCACGCCGTTCCAGAAGAACAGGGTGTCCAGCGATGGGGTCGGACGCATCATCTTGGCCGGGTCGACATCAGCCGTTGCTGCGCCGAGCGACGAGATGACCTCGCCACCAGCGGGTTCGGTGATCGCCGCTTTCTCCGCAGGCCGGAACTTGAGGATGCGAAAGTCCATCTCGGCGACGACTTCGTCACCGACCTTCCAGATGTTCTTGGTCGTGAAGAACCAGCCCTCGCCGAGTGCGGTCTGTTTCGGTCCGACGACATCGGTGAGTGCGGACTCGATGGTCACGTGCTCACCGGGCACGGTGTACCGGTGGTACGTCGAGTCGCAGTTGGTCGCGACCACCGACGAGTAGCCGGCCGCGTCGAGTATCTCGGTCACCTGGCCCAGCGGGTCATCCTCGGCGCGAACTCCGTTGAGACCACGCATGGTCCACACCTGCGCCATCGCCGGTGGGGCGACGACGTCGTCATACCCGGCGGCGCGAGCGGCGCCCGGGTCGACGTAGATGGGATTGGTGTCGCCGATCGCCTCGACCCAGTTGTTGATCATCGGGGTGTTGACCGGGTCACGGCCCGCCAGCGGCGCACTCGTACCCGCATCGCGGACCTCATCGGTGGCCGCCAGGATCGCGGTCGTGGTGTCGCTCATCGTTTACCCCGGGGCAGACCGAGACCCGCAGTGGCGATCATCTCGCGCATGACCTCGTTCACCCCGCCGCCGAACGTGATGACGACGTTGCGTTTGGCCTGGACGTCGAACCAGTCGGCCAACTCCGCCGTTGCCGGGTCCGAGAAGTCCCCATGACGGCCCAGGATTTCGTCGATCAACCGGTGAACGTGCTGAAGTCGTTCGGTGGCAAATACTTTGGTCGCTGCCGCATCGGCCATCGAGATCGAGTCCCCACCGGAGGCGACCTGCCAGTTCAGCAGTTCGTTGATCCGGTAGTAGGCGTGCAGTTCGGCCAGTGCCCGGCGCACATCCGTGTGCTTGCCCGGGACCGTACCGTCCGGACCCGGCCGATTCGCCCAGTCCGTGATGCGCGCGAGCAGGCCGTCGAGCCGGCCGGCGGGCCCCAACATCACGCGTTCGTGGTTGAGCTGCGTGGTGATCAGACGCCAGCCGCCGTTCACCTCGCCGACGACCATGCCCGCCGGCACGCGGACGTCCGAGTAATACGTCGCGTTGACATGGTGCGCGCGGTCTGCGGTGATGATCGGGGTCCAGCTGTACCCGGGGTCTTTCGTGTCGACGATGAGCATCGAGATGCCCTTGTGCTTGGCCACATCCTTGTCGGTGCGGACCGCCAGCCATACGTAGTCGGCGTCGTGACCGCCGGTGGTGAAGATCTTCTGGCCGTTGACGATGTACTCGTCGCCCTGGAGTACCGCACTGGTCTTCAGCGACGCGAGGTCGGTGCCCGCGTCGGGTTCGGTGTAGCCGATCGCGAAGTGGACCTCACCGGCCAGGATGTCAGGCAGGAACCGCTGCTTCTGCTCGTCGGTGCCGTAGGCCTGCAGCGTCGGCCCCACCGTCTGCAAGGTGACCGCAGGAAGCGGGATGTCGGCACGGGCAGCCTCGTTGACGAAGATCTGCTGCTCGATCTGGCCGAAACCTCGGCCGCCGTACTCCTTTGGCCACCCGACCCCGAGCCAGCCATCGCTGCCCATCTGACGGATGACCTTGCGGTAGGTCGGACCGTGCCGCTCGGTCAGCATCGTGGTCGCGTCTTCGGGCGATACCAGGTTCGAAAAGTACTCGCGCAGCTCCATTTTCAGGGATCGCTGCTCGTCGGTCAGATCGATGAACATTTCTACACTCCTGCCTCAACCTGTTGCGCCAAGGCGTCCAGCCGACCGGTGGGCCCCCCGACCAGCCTGGCCAGGTCCTTGGCGATGGAAAAGTAACGGTGCAGCGGGTAGGTGAGATCCACTCCGACGCCTCCATGGAGGTGGATCATGGTCCGCATGGTGGCCGGGATCTCCTGCGCCAGCCAGTATCCGGACAACGCCAGATCTGTTCCGGCATCGAGTCCTTCGGTGAGCCTCCAGCCTGCCGAGGTGGTGGCCAACGTCATCGACCGGGCGACGACGTAGATGTCGGCGAGCTGCTGCTGAACGGCTTGGAACGTGCCGATCGGCTTGTCGAACTGGACGCGTTCGGAGACATGGGTGGCCGTCAGCTTCATGGCCCCTGCCACGAGCCCGTCAGCGTAGGCGGCGATCCCAAGGCTGTGATGCTGCTGCAGCCAACCCGGATCACCGTCGATGACGGAGTCCGCTGCGACGTCGGTGAGCACAACCGTGTACTCGCCCCATCCCGATGACGAGGTGGTCCTGGTCATCCGGACGCCAGGGGCGTCGGCGGGGACCACGGCGACCCCGGCATCGGTGGAGACGAGGATCGCGGACGCGCCCTCGGCGTGCAGAACGCCGGTCTTGGTCCCGGAGAGTTTGCCGTTCGAGATCGTTGTATGCGGCGTATCGGTCAGGGCCGCCCCCGGCTCGCTGATCGCCGTCGCCAGCCAGCCACCGGCCTGAACCCGGGCTCCCAGGGTCGCGGCCACGTCAGGCGCGCGATGTGCGAGCGGCGCCAATCCTGCGATCAGCGTCCCTATCGCGGGCGTGACTGCGGCGGCACGACCGAGTGCCGTGGGGATCGGAACCAGCCCGCCCACCGCGACGTCGTCGCCGCCCGAGGCCTCTGGCAGCGGCAGGGCCAACAACCCTGATTCGGCCAGCGCTGCCCACAGCGAGGTCTCGAAGCCACCGACGTCGGTGAGGCCCGCATCCCAGATCGACTCGTGCCGTTGTAGGACGGAGTCGATGACATCACTCACAGTTTCAGCTGTGGAGTCGCGCGTGAAGTCCACTATTTACACCTCTTCAGCGAATTAGAACCTGTTCTAGTTGTATCAGAGATCGGGCGGTCTCAGCGAGGCAATCCCAGTAGCCGTTCGGCGGCGGCGGTGGCGAGGATCTGGGTGGTTCCACCGGCGATCGACAGGCACCTGTTCAAGAGGAAATCCTGTGAGGCCGTCGACTGCGCCAGCCCGGCGACGCCGTGGAGTTGCTGTGCGAACTCAGGCACCGCCTGTCGATGCCGCACGCCGATAAGCTTGCGCACACTCGACGCCGCACCGGGGTCGGTGCCGTTGATCGATCCGAGTACCGAACGCAGATCGAGCACCTGCCCCAGTTGCGCCTGAGCGATCAACTCACCGAGCTTCTCGCATTGCGTCCCGGTGAGCTCCCCGCGCTCCGTCCCCGTTTCACCACCGTCGATCTGCGCCAGCAGCGCTTCCATCTCCTTGCCCAACGCCGAACCACCCATGGCGACCCGCTCGTTGGCCAGGGTCGTCCGAGCCAATCGCCAGCCATTGTTGATCTCCCCCACCACGCAGTCGTCCGGGACGAACACATCGTCGAGGAACACCTCGTTGAACATCGCCCGGCCGGTGATCTCCCGCAACGGCCGCGTCTCGATCCCCGACGACGTCATGTCGACGAGGAAGTACGTGATGCCCTTGTGTTTGGGCGCGTCCGGGTCGGTCCGCGCCAGGCAGATCGCCCAATCGGCATCGTGCGCGTGCGAGGTCCACACCTTCTGACCCTGCAGGCTCCAGCCACCTTCGACCCGTGTCGCCTTGGTTCGGAGCGCTGCCAGATCCGAGCCCGCCCCGGGCTCGGAGAACAGCTGACACCACATGACCTCGCCGTCGAGCGTCGGCTTCACGAATCGTTCGCGCTGCCGGTCGGTGCCGTGCTCGATGATCGTCGGTATGGCCCAGCCCGCGATGACCAGGTCAGGTCTGCGCACCCCTGCACGCTCGAGTTCCTCGTCGATCAGCACCTGCCGGACGGCGTCGGCACCGAGACCGAACGGCGCAGGCCAGTGCGGCGTCAGGTAACCCGTCTCGGCGAGCGCCCGGCGTTGATCACCCGCGGCAGCAATCGCCTCGGCGTCCGCGCGCACCTCGCGGCGCTGCCCCTCGGCATCCGAGAGATCGACGCGCAGCTTCCGTCGCACACCCCGCCGATTCAGCTCGGCGATCGCGGCGTGCCAGTGCCCGGGCGAGCCCAGTTGGGCCTGCCAGGCCAGGGCCCGTCGGAGGTACAGATGGGCGTCGTGCTCGAAGGTGAACCCGATGCCGCCGAGGATCTGGATGCAGTCCTTCGCATTCGCGACCACCATCTCCGACACGGCGGCCGCGGCGACCGCAGCACTGATCTCCACCTGTTCGGCGGCGCCGGCGCGCTCCGGGCCGTCGGCGTCGGTCAGCTCATCGACGGCGGACGCGAGATCCCAGGCCGCGGCACTGACCTGCTCGCTGCGGCACAGCATCTCTGCGCAGATGTGCTTAACAGCCTGGAAGCTGCCGATCGGCGCCCCGAACTGCTCCCGGACCTTGGCGTATTCGACGGCGGTGTCGAGGGTCCAACGCGCCACTCCGGACGCCTGCGCAGCGATGACCGCGATGATCGTGGCTCGGACGAAGGCGTCGGAGACGTGCAGTACGTCGTGTGCCGGGATGACCACGTCGTCCAAGCGGACCCGCGACAGCGCCATCGAGAAGTCGAGGGCCTCCACCGGTTCCGACACGATGCCCGAGGTACCCGGCTCGAGCAGCACCCACCGGTGGCTGCCCGCGATGTCGATCGGTGCCAGCAATGCGACATCGGGCGCGTATCCCGCGACCAGTCCCAGGTCACCGGACGCCGAGAGCACGCCCTTCGGATGATCGGGATCCGCCTCGCCGCGTCCACGCTCGGGGTCCACAGCACGGGGTGCAACCGCTCCGGCCAGCACCGAGGTCGCCACTGCCGCGCCGACGTCCCCCGCGATCAGCTGCGCGAGTAACGCGTTCTCGTTCGGAGAGCCCGACAGCGAGGTCAGCAGTGCACTCAGGGCCGTTCCCGCCACCGGCCCGGGCACCAGGTCGTAACCGGTCTGCTCGAGCATCACCGCCAGGTCCGTGAACAGTGCGTCCATCCCACCCTTGCCCTCCGGCACAGCCGCCGCGAAGATCCCGAGCTCGGCCAATTCCCGGAACAGCGCAGGCCAGGGTTCGGCAGTCAGGTCGGACCCCGGTTCGCCGGCCCGCACCGTCGTGATGACCGACACCTTTTTGGACCATTGACCAATTGCGTCGGCGACAGCGGTATGTTCTGGGGTGGTAGCAATGGTCACGGAAGTCTTTCCTTGCCTGCTCGGGGTTGTCGGTGCGTAGTAGAACCTGTTCTAATATTGCACGTCTGCCGGGGCAGAATGAAGGGGACCGTGTCGCAGAGTCCAGAAAGTAACGTTTTCGCTGCCAGCGATTAACGTGGAGACGACAACGCCACCTGCTCGATGAAGTATCGACAACCGACAGATGAGAAAGTGGGGACGCCCCGATGGCTAGCCCGATACCGGCCGGCAACTCGGCCAGCGACGTGGCCGTCGGGTCCGACGTGGACCTCGGGTCCAGCGCCCAGCGCGAACGCCGCCGCCGCATCCTCGACGCCACCCTGCAACTCGCCTCCAAGGGCGGCTATGACGCAGTGCAGATGCGTGCCGTTGCCGAGCGTGCCGATGTCGCGGTGGGCACCCTCTACCGGTACTTCCCGTCCAAGGTCCATCTCCTCGTCACCGCACTCGCCCGCGAGTTCGAGGCGGTCGAGAGTCGGGCGGACAAGACAAGGCTCCGCGGGAACACGGCCCTCGAGCGGCTCCGCCACGTCCTCGACATGATCACTCTTGCGATGCAACGTGATCCGCTGCTGACCGAAGCCATGACCCGGGCCTTCATGTTCGCCGATGCGTCCGCGTCGGCCGAGGTCGACAAGGTCGCACTGATCATCGACCGCCTCTTGGCCAACGCGATGGTGGAGGGCGAGCCGACCGAACTCGACCTGAAGATCGCGCGCGTGGTCTCCGACGTCTGGATGTCCAACCTCGTGCAGTGGCTGACCCGCCGCGCCTCGGCGACCGATGTGACCAACCGCCTCGAGCTCACGATCACCCTGCTGCTCGCCGGCCGGGACCAGGACCCCGAAGTCAAAGACTGACCCGCTCTACAAAAGCACCCCGTTCAGTCAAAGGCACCTGTTGCAACAGGTGGGTTTGACTGAACGGGGTGCTTTTGTTTGGCCTCACGACAGAAGGGGCGCAATCGCTTTCGCGGTTGCGCCCCTTCTGGGTTCAGTGCTTACTTCTCGGAGTCACCGGTCTTGGCCAGTTCCACCGGGGTGTCGGGAAGCGCGATCGGCTTCTTCGAACCCTTGAAGGTGAACTTGGCTTCGTCGTCGTCGGAGGCGACGTCACCGTCCCAGTTCTCGACATCGACGAGGATGATCTCGCCGGCACCGATCTCGTTGAACAGGATCTTCTCGGACAGCTGATCCTCGATCTCGCGCTGGATGGTGCGACGCAGTGGCCGAGCACCCAGTACCGGATCGAAGCCGCGCTTGGCGAGCAGACTCTTGGCCTTGTCCGTCAGCTCGAGGGCCATGTCCTTGTTCCGCAGCTGCGTCTCGACGCGGGCGATCATGAGATCGACCATCTTGATGATCTCGTCCTTCGTGAGCTGGTGGAACACGATGACGTCGTCGATACGGTTGAGGAACTCGGGCCGGAAGTGCTTCTTGAGCTCGTCGTTGACCTTCTGCTTCATCCGCTCGTAGTTCGAGCCTTCCGCATTCGACTGGGAGAAGCCCAGACCCACGGCCTTGGAGATGTCGCCGGTACCGAGGTTGGAGGTGAAGATCAGCACGGTGTTCTTGAAGTCGACCGTACGACCCTGACCGTCGGTGAGGCGGCCGTCTTCGAGGACCTGCAGGAGCGTGTTGTAGATCTCCTGGTGGGCCTTCTCGATCTCGTCGAACAGGACGACGGAGAACGGCTTGCGTCGCACCTTCTCGGTGAGCTGGCCGCCCTCTTCGTACCCGACGTACCCGGGAGGGGCACCGAAGAGCCGCGATGCGGTGAAGCGGTCGTGGAACTCGCCCATGTCGATCTGGATGAGCGCGTCGTCCTCGCCGAACAGGAAGTTCGCCAACGCCTTGGACAGCTCGGTCTTACCGACGCCGGACGGGCCGGCGAAGATGAACGAGCCGGACGGGCGCTTGGGGTCTTTCAGACCGGCGCGGGTACGACGGATCGCCTTCGACACGGCCTTGACCGCCTCGGTCTGGCCGATGATCCGCTTGTGCAGCTCCTCCTCCATACGGAGCAGACGGGTGGTCTCCTCCTCGGTGAGCTTGAAGACGGGGATGCCGGTCCAGTTACCCAGAACCTCGGCGATCTCGTTGTCATCGACCTCGGCGACGATGTCCATGTCGCCACTGCGCCACTGCTTTTCGCGCTCGGCACGCTCGGTGACGAGCTGCTTCTCCTTGTCGCGCAGGTTCGCGGCCTTCTCGAAGTCCTGCGCGTCGATCGCCGATTCCTTCTCCTTGCGGGCGTCGGCGATCTTGTCGTCGAACTCGCGCAGGTCTGGTGGTGCGGTCATCCGGCGGATACGCATCCGGGCGCCGGCCTCATCGATCAGGTCGATGGCCTTGTCCGGCAGGAACCGGTCGTTGATGTACCGGTCGGCCAGGGTGGCGGCCGCGGTCAGTGCGCCATCGGTGATCGAGACGCGGTGATGCGACTCGTAGCGATCGCGTAGTCCCTTGAGGATCTGGATCGTGTGCTCGACGCTGGGCTCGCCGACCTGAACCGGCTGGAAGCGGCGCTCGAGGGCGGCGTCCTTCTCGATGTACTTGCGGTACTCGTCGAGGGTGGTCGCACCGATGGTCTGCAACTCACCGCGGGCGAGCTTCGGCTTGAGGATGCTGGCGGCGTCGATCGCACCTTCGGCAGCACCTGCGCCGACGAGTGTGTGCAGCTCGTCGATGAACAGGATGATGTCGCCGCGGGTGTTGATCTCCTTGAGCACCTTCTTGAGGCGTTCCTCGAAGTCACCGCGGTAGCGGCTGCCTGCGACCAACGAACCGAGGTCGAGGGTGTAGAGCTGCTTGTCCTTGAGGGTCTCGGGAACGTTGCCGTTCACGATCGCCTGGGCCAGGCCCTCCACGACGGCGGTCTTACCGACGCCGGGCTCACCGATCAGCACCGGGTTGTTCTTGGTGCGGCGGCTGAGCACCTGCATCACGCGCTCGATTTCCTTCTCGCGCCCGATGACCGGGTCGAGTTTGCCGTCGGCGGCCGCGGCGGTGAGGTTGCGGCCGAACTGGTCGAGCACGAGCGACGTCGACGGGGTGCCGGCCTCCGTGCTGCGTCCGCCGGTGCCGGCTTCCTGGGGCTCTTTGCCCTGGTAGCCCGACAGCAGCTGGATGACCTGCTGGCGCACCCGGTTGAGGTCGGCGCCGAGCTTGACCAGCACCTGGGCGGCAACGCCCTCGCCCTCGCGGATGAGGCCGAGCAGGATGTGCTCGGTGCCGATGTAGTTGTGACCGAGCTGGAGGGCCTCGCGCAGCGACAGCTCGAGAACCTTCTTGGCCCGGGGGGTGAAGGGGATGTGTCCCGAGGGTGCCTGCTGGCCCTGGCCGATGATTTCTTCGACCTGGCTGCGCACACCTTCGAGGGAGATTCCCAACGACTCGAGGGACTTGGCGGCGACGCCTTCGCCCTCGTGGATCAACCCGAGCAGGATGTGCTCGGTGCCGATGTAGTTGTGATTGAGCATCCGCGCTTCTTCTTGGGCCAGGACGACAACCCGACGAGCGCGGTCGGTGAACCGTTCGAACATTGTTCTCCCTTACGTTTCTAGGGTCGATCTTCGCCTTCGGCTTCGACTACCAGTCTGACTGGTCGACGGGCTGCGATCTTTCCCAGGGTTGGCCTTTGTCGACGGTGAACCGATTCGCCACCGCGACAGCCTTGGCTCCCACTGTAATGCTCGCAGGTCACCGGTACCTCAGATGCGTCATCGCGCCTGCAGCACAGCACCCCCGAAAGGGAGCCATGATCCGTCAACGCCGCAGCTCGAAAGGGTGTTTCGCCGCCGGATACGCCGTCAGCGAACGCATGCTCACAATTCGATCGTCATGGCCTGAATGAGCCTGCGGACGACATCGAGCATTTCCGCCCGCGCCTTCTCCGGTTCATCGGACCGGGACACATACAGCGCGGCCTCGTCGATTGCGCCGATCATGACGTGCGCGAGAGGTCGTACCGGCTGGGCGGGAACCGCCCCCGTGGACACGGCCTGAGCGATCAGTGCCTCGACCATTCCGAGTGCATACCGTTGGCCGATCTCCCGCCACTGATCCCAGCCGAGCACGACCGGGGCCTCGATCAACACGATCCGATGCACCTGCGGGTCCGCGCAGAGTTCGAGCCATCGGCGGGCGCCGAGTTCCAGTGCCGCGATCGGGTCGGTGATCGCCGCCTCGGTCATGGCGTCGCCGATCTGCGCGAGCAGTTCCTCTTCGATCTCCTCGAAGACGGCCATGAACAGTTCGGCCTTGTCGGCGAACTGGTGGTAGAGCGCACCTCTTGTCACCCCTGCCGCCGCAGCGATCGCCTGTGTCCCGACGGCGCTGAACCCTTGTTCGGAGATGAGCACTCGGGCAGCGGTGATGAGCGCAGCCCGCGTGGCAGCGGTGCGGTCGGCTTGGGTTCGACGATTGACTTCCATGCAGGCTGTATGTAACTTCCATGCTAGGTGTACGTAAGTGACTAACGGAGGTTACCCGTCATGGACACGATCGAGACAACACTGGGGATGATCGAATACCAGACCGTCGGACCCGAGCACTCTGAGCAGCCGCCCGTCCTGTTCATCCATGGCGCCCTCGTCGACGCCGAGCTGTGGCGAAAACCTGCCGAGCTGCTCGCGGCGCACGGATACCGGTGCTACCTACCGACCCTGCCGCTCGGTTCGCACCGGGTCCCGATGAAACCGAACGCCGACCTGAGCCCCACGGGCGTCGCCGGACTGATCCGCGAACTCGTCGTCGGCCTCGACCTCACCGACGTGACGCTCGTCGGCAACGACACCGGCGGCGCGATCTGCCAGTTCACGATCGACGCCCATGGCGACCACATCGGCCGCCTCGTACTGACGAACTGCGACGCGTTCGACACGTTCCCGCCATTCCCCTTCAATGCGGTCTTCAAGGCCCTGAAGGTTCCCGGCGTCTTGAAGCCGTCGATGAAGCTGATGACGTTTCGGGCGCTGCGCCACTCGCCCATCGGCTTCGGATTGCTGGCGAACAGTCCTGATCCTGACCTCACGGCATCCTGGGTCGCACCGGCACAGGAGTCGGCGGAGATCCGCCGCGACATCACCAGGCTGTTCGCGAACATAAACCCGGCCGAGCTCGATGCCGTCACCCGCAGGGTCGGGTCGTTCAGCAAACCCGTGTCCCTGGTGTGGGGCATGGACGACAAGAGCTTCAAACCGGAACTCGGCAGGCGGCTCGCGGCCCAGTTCCCTGACGCCACGGTCACCGAGGTTCAAGAGGCTCGAACGTTTGTGTCCCTGGACAATCCGGCCGCCGTGGCCGACGCGGTGGTGCAGATCTCGGCGCGAGCATCGTCTGCCACCTGAACTCGCACCGGCAGTTGTGGATGGACCGCGCGAAAACGGGTGGGGCGATCACCGAGTCACGGCGCCGACGACGAGGACGGCGAACGCCGCCGTGTGGACCACCGCGCGGGCGATGTTCCAGCGCACCCACGAGCTCTCGAAAGCCCGACGGACCGCATGGATGTCAGCGATCCGTTCAGGGTCGCCTGCCGCCTGGAGCCGATCGTTCAACGGGATGTTGAGTGCCATCGTGATCAGCAGACCGATTGCGTAGAGCACCGCACCCGCCACGATCCACCAGAACATGCGGCGCTCGCGGTAGAGCACCGCGGCTGCGACCGTGCACCCCGCGCCGCCGACGAACAGCAGCATGAACAGCGGATTGACGATGACGACGTTGATGCGCTGCATAGCCAAGACGAAACTGCGGTCATCGGTTTGACCGAGCCCCGGCATGACGGCGTAGGCGAAGGCAGCGAACAACCCGGCCATCAGTCCGACGCAGACGATACCCAGGACGAACACCGCGTCGCGTGTCCCGGTCATGACCAGAACCCTTCGCCGACTGCACGCTTGACGGTCTCGCCGAAGTCCGTGGCCCCCCGGCCGAGGATCTGCCGCACCCCATCCGTGATCGATGAGTTGCGGCCGTCGAAGAGCGTACCGAACAGCGCGATGACCATCTCGGCGTCTTCATCGGGGACGGCCGCCTCGGCCATACCGGCGCGGTAGTCGTCGAGTCCGACTTCGACGTAGGCGATCTCGCGACCGAGTTCGCGCCCGATCGCGGCTGTCGCCTCGGCGAAGGTCAGCAGTCGCGGACCGGTCAGCTCGTAGACGCGGCCGTCGTGTCCGCGTTCGGTCAAGGCGGCCACCGCCGCATCGGCGATGTCGTCGGCGTCGATGAAGGGCTCCCCCACTGCTCCGACCGGCAACACCATCACGCCCCCGTTGATGCCATCGACGAGAAACGCTTCGCTGAAGTTCTGGGCGAACCAGCTGCACCGCAGCACGGTTGAAGAGATCCGCGATTGGAGCACGATGCGTTCGCACTCCTGCGCCTCCGGTTCGCCCCGCCCCGACAGCAGGACCAACCGCCGGACGCCGGCGTCGCGAGCGGCCGCCACGAACGCCGTCATATCGCCTGCCGATTGCGGCACGATCAGGTCCGGCTGGTACGTCACGTAGACCGCACCGGCTCCCTCGAGGGCCGCGGGCCAGGTGTCGCGGTCGGTCCAGTCGAACCGGACATCCGAGGAGCGACTCGCTGCGCGAACCCCCAATCCGAGCCGGTCGAGACGTTCGACGACGCGTCGACCGGTCTTGCCGGTCGCGCCGATGACGGTGATGGGATGGCGGTGATGAACTGTTGCGTTTGTCATGCGAACCAGTACAGCGACCCCGGATGAGCGTCTCCATAGCCTCAGCGCTTGATTTCATGTTCAATCGTCTACATGGATGTGTTGGGAAGCGTTTTGAACGGACCCCGCGCGAAGGATGCGTTTCTACTGCGATTGGTCATGACGTCGCCGTGGTCGCTGCGCATCGAGGACGAGGCACCTCTGACGGTGATGGTGACCGTCAGCGGCACTACCACCATCCGTTTCGACGACGGCGAGGAAGCGACTGTGCGGCCCGGCGATGTCGCGATCATCCGGGGGCCCGATCCATATGCCGTCGGAGATGTGTGCGCCGCGACGGCGATCATCGACCGCCACCAGCACTGCACCAGCTTCGACGGCGCGAGCCTTGTCGACGAGATGTGCCTCGGCGTGCGCAGTTGGGGCAACAGCAAGGACGGGGAGTCGGTGTCTCTCGTCGGTTCCTATGGCGTGGCTGGTGAGGTGCCGGCGCGACTGCTCGCCGCCCTGCCACGTCTGATCACGATGTCGAACAACAACAATCCTCTGATATCCCTGCTATCTGCCGAGATCGAGCGTGACGCGCCTGGCCAAGAGGTGGTCCTCGACCGACTCCTGGACCTGGTCCTCATCGACACGCTCCGTTCCTGGTTCTCGCGACCTGAATCAGACGGTCCCAAATGGATTGCTGCGGAATCTGATCCGGTCGTCGGTCGCGCTCTGTCGCTGATCCACCACAACCCCGAACAACCGTGGACGGTCGCCGATCTGGCGGGCCAGTGCTCGGTCTCGCGCGCCGCGCTGGCCCGACGGTTCGCAGACCTGGTCGGCGAACCCCCGATGGCCTATCTCACGAACTGGCGGTTGTCGATGGCCGCCGACCTCCTCGCCGGAGACGGAGCTACTCTGGATTCAGTTGCGCGACAGGTCGGTTACAGCAGCGCCTTCGCCCTCAGCACAGCTTTCAAGCGGGTCCGCGGCATCAGCCCGCGTGACTATCGCCGCTCATTGGCCAGCTGAGGCCGGCAGCCCGAGGCCCGGAACGACGGGTTCACGGCATCACAGCCGAACCTGTCAACTGCTGTAGCGGAACACCGACCCGTCGTATTTCGACGAGCGACCATCTTGTTCGCGATCGGGCAATTTTCGGCTCGGAGTGCTACCGCCCGGCCCTTCCGGACGGCAGCACCCTTCGCATTTCACACTGTGGAGTTGTCAATTTTCGAGCGCGATCCCGAGACGCAATCGGGTGCGCGGGGTATGGCGGCCTAGAAGCGTTGTGGTGCAGCGTTCGATTGATCAAGCAGCGGCGGTCATGGTGCGCCTGTTGTAGGCCGGCAGTGGTCTTCGGAGCGACAGCCCCGCGCCTATTCGCAACCAGCGCGCCGCACTGGCCGGGGCTGCACCGTTGCCCTGCAACCACTTCGACGTCGTTGTACCGGCCCTTCTCGCCAACCCGAGCCGGTCAATTCGGTCCACGCACAACGCCAACTTCAATTCGGTGGCATTGGGCAGCGTGATCAGCTGGTCCGTCAGCGACGCCAACTCACCCGAATCATCAGGCACCACCGCGCCAATCACTTCATTGACAACTTCTTGGAACTGCATCGCGACCCCCCGGCCAGTTCGAACAACTAACACAAATCTACCTGATCGAACGTATGTTCGCAAGTGGTACGAACACACGAATAACGTTGTGCCGTTTCGCTAAACGACTACACGGTACGCAAATATGCACCCGCACAGAACTTTCTACCGGGAGACTATCAGGCTGCTGTGACATGACCCGGTGACAACCATCAGCACTAGTCGCCACGACGTCGATGGACACCCTTGACCGTCCCACTGTCCAGCTGCGGCTGGTGGAAGAATCCGGCGTGCCGGCCATTCGTCAGTACTCACTCAAGGACGTTGTCAACGGTGCTATTTCGCGCACAACGTTTCGTTCACGCGCTCGATCAAAACGTTCCGCCGTCGGCTTCGCTACAGGAAGCGCTTCCCGACCGGACGGTTGTAACCCGCCTGTTCACGGGTAGTTGCGATCCGCGAGACGAGCCACCAATGGAACCTATGCACTGCAGTGTCTTGCCACTCACGCCGGGGCAATCGGATTCGATGGCCCACTGACGAACTCCGAACCGCCCACCGTGACCGCGGGAGGAAAGACGCCCTACGAGATATTGCGCCAATCAAGCCCGAGTCGCAGATCTATCCGACTTCCAACGTGGATTGTGAGAACGGTCGTGAGCAATCCGTCCCTCGCATGATTGGATAGACGACATGCTCAAAGGCCGGTCCGCACCTGGGATAGGGATCGTAGTACTGACCCTCTCGATTGCCATGGTGGTCTGCGTCGGGCTGATTTTCTCGATGGGGACACCCACGACGACAGCCGACGATTTCGCAAACGGGCAACTCCGCTCCTATCAGAGCGAGCCCACCGAACAGTGGAGCCTCGATCTCACGGACATGCGCACGTACGGCGAAGGCGCGACCCCTGTCGTCGCCGGGACCCTCGGCGACATCTGGCTGATCGCGTATCCGTCCGGCCTCGGGACGACCTATCTCGCCATCGATCGCCGCAATGGCGAACGCCTGTGGGATGTACCCATCGACGCCGGACTCGGCTCATGCTCGATCAACGGACAGGGCGAGCTGGGATGCGCTCTCACCCTCGCCGAGCAGCCCGACGGCTTCTATCTGGCAGATCTCACCTCGGGGGAACTCGGGCAGCGATCGGACATCAGACACACGAGAGCTGTCACGGGGTTCGGGCCCGACTTCTTGCGAGTGAACGATTCGGGCTATCAGGTCAGCCGCAACGCCCCGGACGGCCGGCAGATCTGGGCTCGGACGTTCGCTGCTTCCGCGAAGGTCGAGGTTCGGGACGACGTCATTGCGATCAGCGCCTCCGACGGCTCCAAGCACATCGTCGATCCGGCGACGGGTATCGACCGAATCGGTTGCGACTCGTGCGACATGGAGATCTACCCTTCTGGCGTTGCGCTGCAGTTCACCGGTACCGATGAGCAGCGCGTCGAGTTCTATCGAACCGACGGCACCCGGACCTCGGTCAACGACAAACAGCAACTCGTCTCCGGGACCTCTGTCCTGCCGGTGACCACCGGAACCGGGCCGGCTCAGGTAATGCAGACTCAGGGCACGTACGCGGTGTTCGACCCCGCCGACGCGCAACGACTGTGGCAGATCACCGATCCTGAACTGTCCAAGGTCAACACCCGACCATGCGGTTCAGTGGTGGTGTTCGCGCTCAAGGACGCCACCCGAACAGCTTTCGACCTGCGTTCAGGTGAACAGCTCGGCAAGTTCGCCCGCCCCGATCTGATGAATCCGGCCGCGAACGTCGACTACCTCTCGTGCGTCGGACAAGGCGGCGATATCGCCGTCTTCGGCAACGGCGGTGAACTCACGGCGTTCGATGTCCGCGACGGTTCTGTTGCCTGGCAGCGTTCGATTGTCGGCGGTCAGGTCGAGGTCGTGGACGGTTATCTGGTGCTCGAAGAAGGCACGACGCTCACCGTGCTGGCCCCATCCTGAAATTATTCCGGATTTGGGCGTCGGAAAGTACCCGGCTCCGACGACGATAGGTATGTGAGCGGCACAGCAGAGAACTCCTCGGGCGGCATGTTGTCGTCCGGCGGCCATGCGCTGCTGGCGGTCTACGACGAAGCGCTGCCCGCGGTGTACGGCTATCTCATCCGGCGCACCAGGGACAAAGGCATCGCCGAAGACCTCACGTCCGAGACATTCCTGGCGGCGATGGACCGCGCCCGGGGCGACGACCCGGTCGACCCGTCGATCCCGTGGCTCATCGGAATCGCTCGGCACAAACTGGCCGACCATTGGCGCCGTATGCAGCGCACCCCGATACCGGTCGAGGAGGTACCGGACCACCCCGGAGACGACCAATGGGATGTGCACCTCGATCGCATCCTCGCCGAGTACACGCTGTTCCGATTGTCCGACACCCACCGGGCAGTCCTCACATTGCGCTACGTGGACGACTGCACCGTCGCCCAGTGCGCCGAAATGCTCGACCGAACCGTCACCGCGACCGAAGCACTGCTCACCAGGGCGAAGCGGGCCTTCCGCGCGTCATATCCCTCCGATCCAGCCACGTCCGCAGCGAAGGGAGGCCGGCGATGAACGCACCCGACGACTTCGATCCGTTCACAGCGCTGACCACCGGGGACGTCCCGGCAACCCCCGACGCCGACTTCGCGCGCCGATTGCGCACCCGCCTGGAACGCGGACTGAATCTACCCGAAGGAGTCACCATGACCACCGATGCACTACCCGAAACCGTCTCTGCAGCAGGACCAATGGTCGAGCGCCCTGGCGCCCTGCCCTATCTCACCGTCGCCGATCCCGTCGCCGCGATCGACTGGTACGTCATGCACCTCGGTGCCGAACTGCGCGGCGAACCGATCCTGATGGACGACGGCAGCATCGGGCACGCCGAGCTGCTCATCGGTGGTGGAGCGATCTACCTGGCAGGCGAATTCGCCGAGCTCGGCCTCAAAGCACCTTCACCACAGCATGTTTCGGTGTCCTTGATGGTTTCCGTTCCCGACGCCGACTCCGCGCTTCGCAAGGCGCGCGACAGCGGCGCCGAGGTCCAGCGCGAGCCGTACGACGCCCACGGCACCCGCACCGGGGTCATCGTCGACCCATTCGGTCACCGGTGGATGCTGACCGGTCCTTCATCGGTGCCGGTTATCTCCGCCGAACACATTCGACACGGCGACCTCGGATACTGCTCTTTGTGGACCACCGACGTCGGCCGGGCCGCGGCGTTCTACGGCTCCGTCCTGGGCTGGGAGGTCGACGCCGCCACCGGGCAGGTCACCAATCTGTCCCAACAAATCGGGATCCACTCGGCCCAGAGTGGGCAGGCAATGATGTGCGCCTACGCGGTCGACGATCTGGACCAGGCTCGAGCAAGCATCGTCGCTGCCGGCGGTACACCGAATGACTTGCACCAGTTACCCTTCGGCGACGTTCTCGACGCCGTGGACAATCAGGGTGTGGCATTTGCCGTCTACCGTCCGGGAGCCGACGATCGCCGGCCGAGTCTGAACGCCACCGGTCACGGCGAGCTCACCTACATGACGCACTACACCCCGAACAGTGAGCTGCTTCGCGACTTCTACGGGCGCGTACTCGGCTGGACCTACAGCGCAGGAGGGATGGACGACGGCTGGGAGGTCGAGGACAACCATCCGATGACCGGTATCGCGGGTGGCCAGAAGAACTCTGCTGCGGTACCGATGTGGGTCGTCGACGACATCGAGGTAGCGGTGCAGCGAGTTCGAGACGGCGGTGGCATTGTGATCAGCGGCCCCGAACAGCAGTCCTACGCGATCTCCGCCGAATGCCTCGACGACCAGGGTGCCCGCTTCTACCTCGGTGAGTATTAGAACTCCGAAGTTCGCGCCGAGGGTCCCTCGGAGTTGTGGCCGCGGTCGTTCTGGACTGCCGACAAACGAGCGCAGCGATGTGAGGAGAAAGGAAGAACGGCCGCCTGATGGCCACGCCGACAAAGCGAGCGGAGCGAGCAGATATTACGGAGCGAGGAATGCGGCGAGGGCTGCTGCGTACATGCCGACGTCATGGCTGCCCATGAGCTCTCGGGCACTGTGCATCGCCAGCTGCGGGGCGCCGACGTCGACGGTCGACAAGCCCGTTCGGGTCGCGGTGATGGGTCCGATGGTGGAACCGCACGGCAGATCCGCCCGATGAACGTAGCGCTGCAACGGAACTCCGGCCTTGTCCGCCGCGTCCGCGAACAACGCCTCTCCGACCGCATCACTGGCGTACCGCAGGTTCTGGTTCACCTTCAGCACCGGGCCGCCGTTGATCGCGATCTGGTGAGCGGGTTCGTGTCGCTCCGGGTAATTGGGATGTGTTGCGTGGGCCATGTCCCCGGATGCGCAGGCACTCATCGACATCGAGCGGAAGTAATCCTCGCGGGACCCGCCTGCTGCCAAGACGATGCGTTCGAGAACCGTCGCGAGCAGATCCGAGGCAGCGCCCCGATCCGAGCCGCTGCCCACCTCTTCATGATCGAACAGCGCAAGGACAGGAATAGCAGGCCCGAGCCCGGCCTCGACCGCGTCGAGCAGCGCGCGGGTACCGGCGTAACAGGTGCCCTGGTTGTCCAATCGCGGGGCGCTGATCAGGTCACCCTCGACTCCGACCACGCGACTGGGTGCCAGATCGTGGGTCATCAACTCCCAGCCGAGTACCTGTTCGACGGAGACATCCGCTTGCGAGGCAATCCATTCCAGAAAACGCGGTCCGTTGTCGCCGACACCCCAGATGGCGTTGACGTGGCGCTGGGGGTCGAGTGAGACGCCACTGCGATCGTCGGACAGGTGGATCGCTAGCTGGGGCACCCGCAGAACCGGTTCGTCGATGCGAATGAGCTCTTGGCGCAGGCCATCGGGCTCTCGGATGGCGATGCGTCCGGAGATGCCCAGATCGCGGTCGAGCCACGAATTGAGCCACGCGCCGCCGTACTTTTCGAGCCCGACCATCGACAGACCCGCCGAGCGCAGTTCGGGGTGCTGTTTGACGCGCAGGTTCGGGCTGTCGGTGTGCCCGCCGATGATGCGAAAACTGCGTCCGTGCCCACTACTGTCCCAGGCGACGATGGACCCGCCGCGGATGACGTAATGCCGGCCCGGGGTCGACGGCCACTGGTGGCCTTCACTCAGTTCACGAAAACCGGCTGCCTCCAAGAGCTTCGCGACGGTCTCACAGACATGGAAAGGTGACGGCGAGGCGTCGACGAAGGAGCAGAGTCCGGATGCGGTGGCCGTGGTGGTCAGCATGTAATGCTCAGGCCGAGGCCAGAACCGCGTCGAGAGCCGAGTAGAACAGGCCGAGACCGTCGTCGCTCGGACCGGTCAACGCCTCGGTCGCGTGTTCGGGATGTGGCATCAACCCGACGACTTTGCCGTTGGCGCTGGAGATTCCGGCGATCGAACGCATTGATCCGTTGGGGTTGTCGCCCGCGTACCGGAACACGACCCGACCCTCGCCTTCGAGCTCGTCGAGTACTTCTTCCGACGCCACGAACCGGCCTTCGCCGGACTTGAGGGGGATGAGAATCTCCGCACCGGACTCGAAGCGACTGCTCCAGGCCGAGGTGGTCGACTCGACCCGCAGCCACTGGTCGCGACAGAGGAAGTGCAGGCCCTCGTTGCGGGTGAGCGCACCCGGGAGCAGACCGGCTTCGCACAGCACCTGAAAGCCGTTGCAGATTCCGAGGATCGGCATACCCTTACCCGCTGCCTCGACGAGCGCGCCCATGACCGGAGCGAATCGCGCGATTGCGCCGGCCCGGAGGTAGTCACCGTAGGAGAAACCACCGGGAACCACGACAGCGTCGACGCCTTGGAGATCGCCGTCACCGTGCCAGAGTTCGACTGCCTCGGCGCCCGCGAGCCGCACGGCGCGGGATGCGTCGACGTCGTCGAGAGTGCCGGGAAAGGTGATGACGCCGATACGAGCCACGCTCACGATGCGGAACTCTCGACGCGGGTCACCGAGTACTCCTCGATGACGGTGTTCGCCAGCAATTCGGCCGCAATACGGTCCAGGGCCTCGTCGCTCACCGAGTCGTCGACCTCGAGCTCGAAGCGCTTGCCCTGACGTACGTCGGCGACCCCGCCGAATCCCAGTCGGCCCAGCGCACCACTGATCGCCTGCCCCTGCGGATCCAGGATCTCTGCTTTGGGCATGACGTGCACTACCACTCGAGCCACTTCGGCGCTCCTCATTCAGCTTCGGTTTGCAGCCGTCACTCTACCGGCAATCAGGGGCAGCGCCGCCGCGCGGAGTCCTCAGGCAGCCTTGCGCACCGACGCGAGCGTCAGACTCCGATAGGTCTGGGGTTCTGATCCGTGCAGCAGGGCCAGATCGATGCAGTCGAGAATCGCTTTGCCTGCGACAGGCTCCTCGAGATGTTTCGCCGCCACGGACAGGCGCACCACCCCACCACGCCGGGCAATGCGCACGGTGTTCGCGACCAGCAGACGGCACCACCAGGGCTCGGTCGGAAGTCCGTCACCGATGCCCACCACCCGAGCCCTGAGCTGCGTTCCGGTGACCACGTTGTCGATGCTCGTCGATCCCAGGTTGGTCCGGAACCCACGGATCGGCATGGCCGACCGCGCACCGGGTGATGCATTCCACCGGGGCGCCGCGAAGATGCGGGTCCGCAGGCCGCTGTGCTCGAGGACCCGGTCGGCCGCGAGCAGTCGAAGACCGGCTTCGTGGGCACTCAGTTCGGCGAACTCGGCGCGCCTCTTGCGGCTCGGTACCTGGTTGTACCCATGGAGCACGATCGCGTCGTCACCCGCTCGCCGCTGGCGCAACCACTCGCATGTCGGGACGTCGTCCGCGAGGCGGTAGCCACCCTTGAGGCGAGGTGCAACCAGGTACGAGAGCGGTACCGCGCGCTCCGACAAGCGCGCGGCGAAGCCCTGTACCTGTGGCAACGTTTCTGCACGGATCCCCGACACCGAGACGATGAGCTGTCCTGCCATGGCGCCAGTATCACGGAGTCAGGTGGTCAGAGGGTTGCCCGCAAGTGGACAACACCCGAAATCACCCGGTCGAACACCGCGAGACGCAACCGCCCAGCGCCTTCTTGCTCAGATCCGGATCAGCCCAGCACCTTCTCGATCAGCCCAGCACCTTCTCGATGGCACCGACCACCTCGTCTGAATCTGGCTCGGTCCGCGGCCGGAAGCGGCCGACGACCGCACCGTCGGCGTCGAGCAGGAACTTCTCGAAGTTCCACTGGATGTCTCCAGCTGTCCCCTCGGCGTCCTCGGCCCGGGTCAGTTCGGCGTACAGCGGGTGGCGGTCGTCGCCGTTGACATCGGTCTTCTCCAACAGCGGGAAGGTGACGCCGTAGGTGGTGGAGCAGAACGTCGCGATCTCCTCGGCGGTGCCGGGTTCTTGGCCCATGAACTGGTTACAGGGCACGCCCACCACGGTCAGCCCACGATCGCGATAGTCCTCGGCGAGTTTTTCCAAGCCGGCGTACTGGGGCGTCAGACCACACTTGCTGGCGACGTTCACGACGAGTACGGGGCCGGCGAAGGCTGCGAGGCTGGTCGGTTCTCCGGCGAGGGTGTGGAGTGGAATGTTCTTGATATCGGTCATTTCCACAGGCTACTGACCCGGTCCCGCCGTCACCGGGCATCGATGTCGCCGACGGCGATTGTGCTGGAAAACACATTGGTTGCGCTGGCGGCAATAGTTGCGTGGACGTTACCGTTGTCCGGTGTCATTGAGTTCCGAGGTCGATCCGGCCTACCGCATCGGCAGCGTGGAAGAAACCTTCCAAACCGTCCACGAATTCCTGCTTCGCTTGTCGTGTGCGGTGGACGTGGACGCGATGGACGACATCATCGACACCGAACTGGGCTTCACCCACTTCAAGGCGCTGCTCATCCTCAGTCGCGCAGGGCGGCCACTGTCGGTCAACGAATTGTCCGACGAACTCCGGCTGTCGCTGGCCGCAACCGGGCGCGCAGTCGACAAGCTCGTCGGCCTGGAATTGGCCACCCGGCGGGAAGATTCCCGCGACCGCCGCATCAAACGGGTGTCGCTTGCCGCCGGGGGCGAAAAAGCGGTTGCACTGAACATCCAGCGGCGGCAAGACTCCATCCGTGAAGTCATCACCAGGCTCCCCGGCGAGATCCGTTCGGATCTGATCAACGCATTGACGCCCATTCTCGAGGGCGACTACCTGAACACATCGGCGTGCGGCCCGGATGACGGTCGGCCGATCCCAGAACACCATCCTCTGGCCGAAATCCTCGGCGCTCGAACCACTGTCAAGAAAGCGAACCCATGACCTCGACCGAAAAGACCACGGAGGCGAGCGACAAGCTCGATCCCGCCGTGATCAAGATCGCCATTGTCGTCGTGCTCGGCGCGATCATGGCGATCCTCGACACCACCGTGGTGTCCGTTGCACAGAACACCTTTCAGGCCGACTTCGACACCGACCAGGCCGGGGCCGCCTGGACGATCACCGGGTACACCCTGGCGCTTGCCGCCGTCATCCCGCTGTCCAGTTGGGCTGCAGCCCGCTTCGGCACCAAGAACGTGTACCTGACGTCCCTGGTGCTGTTTGTTCTCGGCTCCGTCCTGTGCGCCCTTGCCTGGGATATCACCTCGTTGACCGTCTTCCGCGTACTGCAGGGACTCGGCGGCGGCATGCTGATGCCCGTCGGCATGATGATCCTGACCAAGGCGGCCGGCCCGGCCAAGATCGGTTCGGTCATGGCGGTGCTCGGTATCCCCATGCTGCTCGGCCCGATCATGGGACCGATCATCGGTGGCGCGCTCATCGAATACGTCAGCTGGCACTGGATCTTCCTGATCAACGTCCCGATCGGTGTCGCGGCATTCATCTACGCGATGATCATCTTGCCCGGTGCAGACGAATCCGCCCGACCGAAGTTCGACTTCATCGGACTCCTGTTGCTGTCGCCAGGTCTCGCGCTGTTCCTCTACGGAATCACGCTGAGCACCGAGCACGGAAGCTTCACCGATCCGTCCGTCCTGATCACGGCCGGAATCGGACTCCTGCTGATGATCGGCTTCGTGTTCCACGCCCTGCGGACCACGAACCCGCTGCTCGACCTGCGGCTGTTCCGCAACAGCAAGCTCTCCATGGCAGTCATCACCATGGGGCTGTTCATGATCGCCTTCCTCGGTGCGGCACTACTGTTCCCGCAGTACTACATCGGCGTCCGCGGTGAGACGACCCTCATGACCGGCCTGCTGCTGGCCCCCCAGGGCATCGGCGCCATGCTGACGATGCCGATGTCGGGCAAGCTCACCGACCGTCAGGGCCCCGGAAAGATCGTGATGGCCGGAATTGTGCTCATCACAATCGGTCTCAGTGCGTTCATCTTCCTCGGGCCGGACACCTCGTTCTGGTTGCTCAGCGCCGCGCTGTTCGTCCAAGGTCTCGGCATGGGTATGACCATGATGCCGATCATGTCGGCTGCACTCGCCACTCTGTCGGACAAGCAGGTTCCCGACGGCTCGACCCTGATGAACGTCGTCCAGCAGGCCGCCGGCTCTGTCGGTACCGCCATCATCTCGGTGATCCTCGTGAACAACCTGCGAGGAGCAGAGGACCTCGGAGCGATGGCCGACGGCTTCGGCAAGACCTTCATCGTCACCACCGTGCTGATCGCGCTCTGCATCATCCCGGCGTTCTTCCTGCCGCGTAAGGCAATCGCGCGCAGCACCACCGACGCCGACGGCAAACCCGTCGCACCGGTGATGATGCACTAGTCGCACTGAGAAGACACAGTGGCAACGCCGACACAGGGGCAACGCCCGTCCGGATCATCCGGACGGGCGTTGTTCGTTCGTGTATCCCCTCAGATCGCGCCGGTCTGCCGCAGCACCCAGGCATATTCGAACGCGACTTCTTCCCACTGCTTGTACCGACCGCTGACACCACCGTGCCCGGCCTTCATCTCCGTCTTGAGCAGGATCGGCGCGTCGCCGGTGGTGCTGTCCTGCAGGCGGGCAACCCACTTGGCGGCCTCGGTGTACATCACACGAGTGTCGTTGAGCGAGGTGATCGCCAGGATCTCCGGGTACGGCTTCGCTTCGACGTTCTCGTACGGCGAGTACGACCGCATGTAGTCGTAGACCTCTTTGTTGGCCAACGGGTTGCCCCACTCGTCCCATTCGATCACCGTCAGCGGCAACGAGGGATCGAGGATGGAGGTCAGCGGATCCACGAACGGCACGACGGCGAGAATTCCGTTGAACAACTCGGGTGCCAGGTTCGCGACCGCGCCGATCAGCAATCCGCCGGCGCTGCCACCCTCCCCCACCAGGTGCTCAGGATCGGTGACGCCGGTATCGATCAGATGCCGCGCCGCCGAGACGAAGTCGGTGAAGGTGTTCTTCTTCGTCAGCGTCTTGCCGGTGTCGTACCAGTGCCTGCCCATCTCACCGCCACCACGGATGTGGGCGATGACGAACACCACACCCCGATCGAGCAGGGACAGCCGGGAGATGGAGAAGCCAGGGTCATTGCTCGACTCGTAGGATCCGTAGCCGTAGAGCAGGGTCGGCGCCGGTCCATCGGCGGCACCACGACGGCGGATCACCGACAGGGGTATCTTCGTCCCGTCGTCTGCGGTGGCCCAATCACGATGCTGCTCATAGTCGGCGGGGTCGTAGTCGCCCAGCACATTCTGCCGCTTGAGCAGGATCCGCTCGTCCGTCGCCACATCGAGGTCGAACACCTCGGTCGGGTTGATGAAGCTCGTGTAGCCGATTCGGAGACGCGGCGCCGCCCATTCCGGATTGGCGCCCAGCCCGGCAGAATAGAGCTCCTCATCGAACGTGACCTCGACGAAGTCGACGTCGCCCCTGCCGAGTTGGGCTATCGACAGCCTCGGCAGCGCCTCGCGACGGTAGCTCAAGACGAGCTGTCCGGCGAAAGCGTCGACGTCCTCTATCCGCACGGCGCTGTCGTGGGCGACCAGCACGCGGGTATCGGTGGGATCGGTGACGGGCGCGTCGAGAAGTTCGAAGTTCTCGGCGTTCTTGTTGTGCAAGATCAGGAACCGGTCCTGACCGTCGATCACCGCGTGTTCGACGCCGTACTCGACACCCTCCTCGCGGGGCCAGACGACCTCGAACTCACCGGTCGGGTCCGCGGCGTCGAGCACCCGGACCTCGGAGGTGATCTTCGACCCCAGGGAGATCATCAGGTACTTGTCGCTGCGGGTGCCACCGATACCCACCCAGTACTGCTCGTCGGGTTCGTGGAAGACCTTGACGTCGGGGGTACCCGCGCCGAGGTCATGGCGCCAGACGGTGTCGGGGCGCCACGCCTCGTCGACGGTTTGGTAGAACACGTGTTTGCCGTCGAGCGACCAGAGGGCGCCCGGTGCGGTGTCGGCGATCTCGTCGGCCAGCAGCTCCCCGGTCCCGAGGTTCTTGAACCGCATGGTGTACCGCTCGTTGCCGGTCGCGTCGACGCTGTAGGCCAGCAGCGTGCCGTCCTCGCTGACCGACAAGGCTCCGAGACTGAAGAAGTCGGTGCCCTCGGCCTCGACGTTGGAGTCCAGCAGGATTTCCTCGCCGGGCACCTCTTGACCGGGCTCCACCTTCGGCGGGGTCCAGTCGTCCGGCCCGGCGATCGGGCAGCGGGCGTGCAGCGGGTACTGCTTGCCTTCCTCGGTACGGGCGTAGTACCAGAACTGCCCGCGCCGGGTGGGCACCGACATGTCGGTTTCCTGTGTACGGCTTTTGATCTCGCCGAAGATGTCGTCGCGCAAGCCTGCGAGGTCCGCGGTGTGCGCCGCGGTGTAGTCGTTCTGCTGTTCGAGGAACGCGATGACCTCTGGGTCTTCCTTGTCTCGCAGCCACTCGTAGTGATCGATCACCGTCTCCCCGTGATGGGTGCGCTCGAACGGGATCTTCTTCGCGGCGGGCGGAGTGGCGCCGGCGGCCTGCGAGGTGTCTGTCACTGTTCTCCCTTCGGCCAGTCATCGAATGACAGGCCTGAAATACGTTCATATGCCTCGATATATCGGTCACGAGTACGCCGTGCAACATCTTCGGGCAGCGCCGGTGGAGGGCCATCGGCGGCGCGATCCCAGCCCGACTCCGGACTGGTCAACCAATTGCGGACGATCTGCTTGTCGAAACTCGGCTGCACCAGCCCCGGCCGGTAGGTGTCGGCGTCCCAGTACCTCGAGCTGTCCGGGGTGAGGACCTCGTCTGCCAGCACCACGGTGCCGGCCTCGTCCAATCCGAACTCGAACTTGGTGTCGGCGAGGATGATCCCTCGGGCTGCTGCGAGATCGGACCCGCGGGAGTAGATGTCGAGGGTCAGCTCGCGCAGCTTGGTCGCCAGCGTCTCCCCGACGGTCGCCACCACAGCCTCGAAGCTGACGTTCTCGTCGTGCGCGCCGAGATCGGCCTTGGTCGCCGGGGTGAAGATCGGCTCCGGCAGCTTGCTCGACTCCTCGAGTCCGGTCGGCAGTTCGATGCCACACACAGACCCGGTCGCCACGTAGTCGAGTAGCCCCGAACCGGTGAGGTAGCCGCGTGCCACACACTCGACGGGCAACATGTCGAGCTTCTTCACCACCAGCGCGCGCCCCACGAGTTCGGCGGGGATGCGGGGATCGTTCTCGTCCCCCGCCAGATGGTGCGGCACCCCGAGCGCTCCGAAGTAATAGACGCTCATCGCCGTCAGCACGCGACCCTTGTCAGGGATCGGTGTGGACAGGATGTGGTCGAAGGCGGAGATCCGGTCCGAGGCCACCATCAGCATCGTGGTTTCGTCGATCGAATAGAGATCACGAACCTTGCCGGCAGCGAGGTGTTCGTAGGATTCCAGGCTCGGACGCATGTATTTCAGGCTAGTCGGGCCGCGTTCGGTGCGATGATCTGCCCTACAGCGACAACCCGATGATCAGTGCGACGACACCGATCGCCGGAGGGGCCAGCTGGATCAGCGCGGGTCGGGCTTTGCTCGGCGACGACGTGATCAGGACGAGGCCTGCGGCAACCATCGATCCGGCACCGGCGAACACGAGCGCTGCACCGGCGCCGGTCTGGTCGACCGCGACCAGCACGATCCCGATCACCGTGACGATTGCGAGGAAGAGGTTGTAGAAGCCCTGGTTGTAGGCCATCTCCTTGGTGGCATCGGCCTCCTCGGCCGTGGTGCCGAACGTCTTCCTGGTTGCCGGCGCAGTCCACTGCACCGATTCGAGGAAGAAGATGTACACATGGATGAGCGCGGCGAGGCCGGCGAAGATCAGTCCTAGGGCAGTCACCGGTCGAGCCTAATGCGACGGACGAGATCCCGGCACCCGGCTGCAACAATGACCCGGTGACTGAATCCAACGCAGCCGTGACCATCACCTACTGCACGCAGTGCAACTGGGTCCTGCGGGCGTCGTGGATGGCCACCGAGTTGCTCAACACCTTCGGCACCGAACTGGGCTCGGTCACCCTCGTGCCGGGAACGGGTGGTGTCTTCTCGATAGAGGTGGACGGGAAGCTGATCTGGGAGCGCAAGCGTGACAACGGTTTCCCTGACATCGTCACGTTGAAGAAGCTGGTGCGCAATGTCGCGGCACCGGAGTGGGATCTCGGGCACGCAGACAAGGCCGAATCCGAGTAGATCTAGTCGCTGCCGGTGATCGTCGACGGCGCAGCGCCAGGAAACCTGGTTTCGAAGTCGAGTACGCCCACCCAGGTGGGCCGCACCGCTATGCGGTGCATCGTCGCTCCGTCGGCACGCAACCGGTCGAAGTACGCGTCGGCGTCGGCGGCGGGCATCCCGCGGCGCATCGTC
This sequence comes from Williamsia limnetica, assembly GCF_003217475.1. Lineage (GTDB taxonomy): Bacteria > Actinomycetota > Actinomycetes > Mycobacteriales > Mycobacteriaceae > Williamsia > Williamsia limnetica. The sequence goes on from NZ_QJSP01000011.1 coordinate 137,151, forward strand.
AGCTCGTACTCATCCGCGATGCCGTCGACGTCGGTGACGACCGCGTCGCCCCGCAGCAGCAAGACATGTGGCGGTGCATCGTCGGTGTCGATCGTGATGGCCACTGCAGGGCTGCGCCGCAGCGCCCGCACCTTCGCAGCGCCGGTGAACGTTGCCATCACCAGTTCGGTACCGGTCCACCAATGGTTGATGGGCAGCACCCGCGGCGTCCCGTCGGACGCCGTGTAGGCCATGCGCGCGGGAATGTCTTTGTGCAGCAGCTCCTGTGCAATGTCCGACTGCAGAAGGGCGACATCACCCTGCGGTAGTACGCCGGTGGTCATGACGCCGCCTCGACGAATGTGCGCAGTTTGTCGAACGAGCTTCCCCAACCGCCCTTGGCGCCGTCTTCGGAGCTCAGCGGCCCCGGCGCGAGAAGATGGAAGGTCATCGTGGTCGTACCCGGCGAGGACTCGACAAAGGTCACCGTGCACACCGAGACCGAATCCGCGTCGGTGGGATCACCCCAGGAGAACACCAACCGGTCCGGCCGCGACACTTCCTCGTACACGCCTCGTGACGCGAACTCCTCACCATTCGGACCCACCATCACGCCGCCGTATTCGCCACCGGGCCGAGCGTCGCCGTACATCCGGTCCCTCGGCATCGTGAATCCTTCGGGACCCATCCATTGCGACGCCTGATCGCTGTCGACCCAGGCGTCGAACACCACTTCCGGGCCGGCCGTGAACTCTCGCACGATGGTGAACTCGCGAGTTGCCGTGTCTGTCATGGTTCTTCCTCTTCTTTGTCGGACCCTGTGATCCGGTTGATGTGCTGTTCGAGCCGGTCGAAGCTGCCTTCCCAGAATCGGCGGTAGTCGCCGAGCCACGCGCTCGCCTCGGCGAGTGGACCCGCCTCGAGCGAGCAGGGCCGCCACTGCGCGTCGCGTCCCCGTGAGATGAGACCTGCCCGCTCGAGAACTTTGAGGTGTTTCGAAATCGCGGCCAGGCTCATGTCGAAAGGCTTCGCCAGAGCCGACACCGTCGCCTCCCCCTCCGACAGGCGTGCCAGCAGAGCTCGCCGAGTAGGATCGGCAAGCGCCCCGAACACCGCGCTGAGCTGGTCGTCGGCCACTTTATGGCCCCTTTCATATTCAACCGATCAGTTATCAACCGGTTAGTTGAATAGTAGCCGTGCCGCGGGGGGTGTCAACCCCTGAAGCAGACGTTTAGTCGCTCGTATCGGCCCGCTCGACGGTCAGATCGGCACGGTCAACGGTCAGATCGGCACGGTCAACGGTCAGATCGGCCCGCTCGACGGTCAGATCGGCCCGCTCGACGGGACCCCAACGGTCTCGCGGCCCCGCGTTGTCTGGACAGACGAGGAGCGAGCGAAGCTAGGCGACCACAACGGTCTCGCGGCCCCGCACGTTCTGGACTGAGGAGGAGCGAGCGCAGCGATGCGACCGACGAGGGAAGAACGTGCGCTCAGGGCCGCGACGACCCAGCGAGCGAGCGAGCAAATTCAACACAGCGAGCGAGCAAATTCAACACAGCTACAAAATCGGGGCCGGACCATATCCAGCTGCATCGGGGTAGGCCTCGATGAGCTTGCCGACTTGGGCGACGACGTCGGCTACCTGGTGTTCTGCGGCACCGATGAAGGCTGATTTGTCGGCCAGTGCGGCGTCGAGGGCGGCCCGGTCCAGCGGCAGTCGTTCGTCGGCGGCCAATCTGTCGAGCAGGTCCGGCTCGCGGCCGTCTTCGCGCATGGCCAGTGCCACGGACACCGCGTTTTCCTTGATGGCCTCGTGGGCCACCTCGCGTCCGACCCCGGCGCGGACCGCGGCGATGAGTACTTTTGTGGTTGCGAGGAAGGGCAGATACCGGTCGAGTTCTTTTGCGATGACCGCCGGGTAGGCGCCGAACTCGGCGAGCACGGTCAGGAATGTCTCCATCAAGCCGTCGATCGCGAAGAACGCGTCGGGCAGGGCTACTCGCCGGATCACGGAGCAGAAGACGTCGCCTTCGTTCCACTGGGCGCCTGCGAGTTCGGCGGCCATCGATCCGTAGCCCCGGAGGATCACCTGTAGGCCGTTCACGCGTTCGCAGCTGCGGGTGTTCATCTTGTGCGGCATCGCCGAGCTGCCGACCTGGCCCGGCTGGAAGCCTTCGGTCACCAGTTCGTGGCCGGCCATCAATCGGATGGTGTGCGCCAGCGACGACGGTCCCGCCGCGACCTGGACGAGCGCGGAGACGACGTCGTGGTCGAGCGACCGCGGGTAGACCTGGCCGACCGAGGTGAGGGACTTCGAAAAGCCGAGGTGCTCAGCCACTTTCGATTCCAACTCGGAGAGTTTCTCGACATCGCCGTCGAGCAGGTCGAGCATGTCCTGGCTGGTACCCATCGGGCCCTTGATGCCCCGCAGCGGGTAGCGGGCGATGAGTTCGCGGAGCCGGGTCAGCGAGATGAGCAATTCGTCGGCAGCCGATGCGAACCTTTTGCCGAGGGTGGTCGCCTGTGCCGCGACGTTGTGGCTGCGGCCCGCCATCACCACCGAGGAATACTGCGCGGCACGCTCGGCGAGGCGGGCTGCCGTCGCGACGCCGTGCGCGTGGACGTGCTCGAGGGAGCGCAGTATCTGCAGCTGTTCGACGTTCTCGGTCAGGTCGCGGCTGGTCATGCCCTTGTGGATCTGCTCATGACCGGCGAGTGCGTTGAACTCCTCGATCCTGGCTTTCACGTCGTGGCGGGTGACGCGCTCGCGGTCGGCGATCGACTCGAGGTCGATGTGGTCGAGTACCCGCTCGTAGTCGGCGATGGCGCCGTCCGGGACGTCGACGCCGAGGTCACGTTGCGCCTTGAGCACAGCGATCCACAGCTGGCGCTCCAGCACGATCTTGTGGTCGGCGGACCACAGTCGCACCAGGTCGGCAGAGGCGTAACGTCCGGCCAGAACGTTGGCCACCCGCGGTTTGGTCACTGGCATTTCTGATTCAGGCACCGGCCCATTATGCGATACGCCGACAGGGGCGAGAAATTCGTCGGTCGCGACCTCAGGCCGAGGTGACCGGGGCCAGCTGGTCGATGACCTCGCACAGCGCGACACGGGTGACCTTGACCAGATCGTCGACGGAGTCGGCGAGCGCTCCGATGACGACGCCGTCCTCCACCGCCATCAGCTGTTCGATCCCGGTGGGGTCGGTGTTGCGTCCGGACTTCTCGAGTACCTCAAAATGTATGTTACGTAGCGAGTTACGGTGATCGACCAGTACCTGATGCAGGCGCGGTACTCGCGCACAGAGGACGATCGCCTCGTACCGACAGGTCAGCCGGTCTCTGGTGGTCCGCTCGCCCACGAAGACCTCGGCCAGCGCCTCGGCGGTGGTCTCACAGCCCCGGCGGCGCCTTGGCAGGGCATGCGCCCTTTCTGCGATGGCGTCTTGATCGCCGCGACAGTTGTATGCGACGGCTTCGACAACCAGATCTTCAAGGGAGGCAAAGTAATACGTTGTCGAGGCGAGGGGCAGCTGTGCCCGGTCGGCGACCGCGCGGTGACGGACGGCATCGAAGCCGCCCTCGAGCAGCAGCTCCCCTGCGGCGGCGATCAGTCGCGCGCGCCGACGCGTGCCCTTGGGGGTTGCTGCTGCTCTCACCCCGCCATGGTGCCAAAGCCGCGCAGTGGTGGGTCCATTTCCGCGAAGATCTGACCCTGGGAATCGATTTCAGCTAAAGGCGACAGCGCGGTCGACTCGTCAGCGCAGGACCGGTTCGAGTCGGCGCAGCGCCTCGCTGATGTCGTCGGTTGCGCCGGCGAAACTCATGCGGACGGTCTGGTTGCCGCGGCGGGTGTCGAAATCGAGTCCCGGCGCCATCGCGACACCGGTCTGTTCCAGAACACCCTCGCACCATCCGAGCGAGTCGTCGGTGATCGCGGCAAGGTCCGCGTACACGTAGAACGCCCCGTCGGGAGGCGCGACATCGGTGACCCCCAGCGCGGCCAGCCCGTCGACGAGTAGTTCCCGGTTGCGGGCGTACCTGCGGACGTGGCCGTCGAGCTCGACGGCCGATTCGCGGCTGAACGCCGCGACGGCAGCGTGCTGGCTGATCGTGGGTGGGCAGATCGTGAGATTGGCCGTCAGCCGCTCCACGGGACGGCGCAGCGGCTCCGGCACCAGCATCCATCCCAGCCGCCAGCCGGTCATGCAGTAGTACTTCGACACCGACCCCATCACCACCGATTGGCGCGAGGTCTCCCAGGCGCAGGACGTCGACCTGCCGTAGCTGATCCCGTGGTAGATCTCATCGGAGATCAGCAGGGTGCCGTGGGCATCGCACCAGCGAGCGAGATCCGCCAGCTCGGCCGGGTCCAGGATGGTCCCCGTCGGGTTCGCGGGACTCGCGACGATCAGTCCCGCCGGCGGACGATCGAGCTCATCGAGCATGGCGGTGGTCGGTTGAAACCGGGTCTCGGGGCCACAGTCGAGTTCCACCACCTCGCATCCGAGGGCGGCCAGGCTGTTGCGGTAGGCGGGATAACCGGGCCGGGCCATGGCGACGGTGTCGCCGGCATCGAAGGCCGCGAGGAAGATGAGTGTGAATGCTCCTGACGAACCGGTGGTGATGACCACGTCCGCGGCCTCGGTGGGGACTCCGTAGGTGTCGGTGTAGTGCTGCGCGATGACCTCACGCAACGGCATGATGCCGAGTGATTCGGTGTACCCCAGCGGGGAGGCGTCGAGCGCCAGCTTCGTGGCGGCCAGGACAGGAGCGGGAGCGGAGGTCGAGGGCTGCCCCGCGGCCAGCGAGATGACGTCCAGACCCCGCGCCCTGCGTTGCGCAATGGCGGCCAACACATCCATCACGTGGAACATCTGTACTTCGGATCTTCTCGATTGCGACCGCATGACTGTAGAAGTTAGCCGCCTCGATCGGAGGACGTCAGGGGTGTCACCGGCACGCATCTACTGTCGCCGGGTGGCCCGCAGGTACCGTGTATTCCGCAATGAGTACTTCAGGCAGCCGCGCCCGCGGCCTCGGAAGCAGCGGCGAATCTCCGACACCGTGCGGCGTCATCGGCCGCCGTGCCGTGCTGGGCGCAGGGTTGGGCCTGGGAGCGCTCGGTGTGCTGGCGGCCTGCGGCAAGGACGAACCGGAGCGGGTCGCGCCACAGCCGGCACGCGCCAACGACCCTTCGACGCCGACCGCACCTGCCGCGCCCGCCGCCGCCGGTGCCGCGGAGATGTTCACCGGGAGTTTTGTGTCGGCGAGAATGCTTGGTCGGCAGACCAACTGGACCGTCGCCAGGCCCGCAGGCGTGACCGGTGACCTGCCTGTCGTCGTGGTGCTCCATGCACTCAACACCGACCAGCGCGCGGCTTTTCAGGGCGGTTTGGAGATGCAGAACCTCATGCAGCAGTGGGCCACCGAGGGCAACGCCCCGTTCGCGCTGGCATCGGTGGACGCCGCCCGCAGTTACTACCACCCCCGCACAGACGGCACCGATGGTGGAGCGATGGTTCTCGAGGAATTCCTGCCGCTACTCGAGGGCACCCCAGAACTCGGACTGCGCACCGACCGAGTCGGATTCTTCGGATGGTCGATGGGTGGTTACGGCGCGTTACGCCTCGGAGCGATGCTGGGAGCCCCTCGGGTCGCTGCGATCGCCGTCAGCTCCCCCGCCCTGTGGGCCGATCCCGCCACCTTTCCGGCGAGGGCATTCGACAACGCGGCCGACTACCAGGCGAACTCGCTTTTCGGACAACAGGATTCGTTCTCCAAGATTCCGCTGCTGATCGAATGCGGTTCGAGCGACCAGTTCTTCACCTACACCCGCCAGTGGATGGCGGGGCTGCGGCCACCGCCGGCGTTCGGGACATCCCCGGGCGGACACACCAACCGGTACTGGCGCGGGGTGCTCCCCGGTCAGATCACCTTCCTCGGACGCAACCTCGCGGGCTGAAGTCGAAGGAACGCAGACTTCCTCCGATTCTCGCGAGACCCTCCGACTCCAACCGGAGGAGGTAGCCACAATCGGAGGAGGTGTCATCTCCTCCGGTTTCAGCGGCAGCCCGAGCGCGTGGAGAAGTGACTCAGATCAGATGCTGATACGGCCTTCTTGGGCCGCGAGCCCGATGTCGCTGCGGAAATGCGAACCGGGCAGTTTAACCCCGGACAGACGTTCGTAGGCCTGCGCCCGCGCGGCAGCGAGGTCAGCTCCCATCCCGACGACGCTGAGCACTCGACCGCCGCTGGAGACCACAGCGCCGTCGACAACGGCGGTCCCTGCGTGCAGCACGCCTTCGGCGTCGGAGCCGGTGATGGCATCACCGGTGCGCGGCCTGCCGGGGTAGTTCTCCGCGGCGATCACCACGGTCACGGCTGCGCCCTCTTCCCATTCCAGGGGAGGCAGCTGGTCGAGCGCACCCGACGCGGTTGCGTTGAGCGCCACACCGAGCGGCGACTTCAGCAATGCGAGTACGGCTTGGGTCTCGGGATCACCGAAGCGGCAGTTGAATTCGACCACAGCCGGACCATCGGCACCGATGGCCAGACCCGCGTACAGCAGACCCGAGAACGGGGTCCCGCGGGCCACGAGTTCTGCCGCGACCGGGGCGACGACCTCGTCGACGATCCGCTGCGACATCTCCTCGGGCAGCCAGGGCAGGGGGGTGTAGGCGCCCATGCCTCCGGTGTTCGGCCCGGCGTCACCGTCTCCGACGCGTTTGTGGTCCTGTGCCGGCAGGAGCGGAACAACTGTCGCACCGTCGACGAGACAGAACAGCGAGACCTCCGGGCCGTCGAGGAACGACTCGAGCAGTACCGGATGACCACTTTCGAGCAGGTCGGCGGCGTGGATGCGCGCGGCGTCGCGGTCTGCGGTGACCACCACTCCCTTGCCTGCGGCCAGGCCGTCGTCCTTGACCACCCAGGTCGGCCCGAAGCGATCGAGCGCGGCGTCGAGGCGGGCCGGATTGTCGACGATCTCGCTGTGCGCGGTGCGAACACCGGCAGCGGCCATCACGTCCTTGGCAAAAGCTTTGGATCCCTCGATCTTTGCCGCTTCGGCGCCGGGGCCGAACGTGGCGAATCCGGCGGCTCGCAGGGCATCGGCGACACCGAGTACCAGCGGCACCTCGGGTCCGATGACCACCAGATCGGCGGCGACGGACGTCGCGAGAGCGACCACCGCGTCGGACGAGACGATGTCGACGTCGTGGTTGGTGGCCAACGCGGCGGTGCCCGGATTACCGGGCGCCACATGTAGGTCGGTGACCGACGGGTCGCGCTGCAGGCCCAGAACTAGGGCGTGTTCGCGGCCGCCCGATCCGATGACGAGTACTCGCACGTGCCTGACCCTACCGCCCGGCTGCACCGCCGCGAACCGATGCCTCCAGCGCGTCGAGCGCCTGCGCGCGACGGGAAGCGCCGGCGAGCTCGTCGACGACAACACCGAGAGCAGGTGCCAGCGCCACCACGAGCAGGCAGATCACCACCGAGACACCGGCCGAGGCACACACCATCGCGATCGCCAGGATCGCGGCCATCCCGATCACCTCGGCCACATGCACCCGATGAAAGCCCAGCAGGAATCCGTACAACAAGAAGATGCAGGCCAGATAGATACCGACCGGAATGACCACGGCCGCGACCGCGGCGGTCGCGCCGATCGTCGCCTCGTGTTCGAGGTACAAGGCGGCGACGTGTAGTCCGGCACCCATCATCGCGATCGCCATGAAGATGATGATGTGGAAATAGCCGAAGGTGAACGCGCGGCCCCGGCGAAGGTGCAATGCCTGTCCGGAGGGCACGATGAAGTAGATCCACCACATTCCGAAGGTGATGCCCACGCCGGCCAGACCGAGGACTGCGGTCTCCACCGTCCATCCCTGCGAGTGCACCACCGCCTGCAGCGCCGCGGCCGTGCCGACGATGCCCTCGCCGAGGGTGATGATGGCGAGGAGCCCGTAGCGTTCGGCGATGTGGTGCGCATGCCAGGGCGTCGTCCCCTCCCTGCCCAACGTCTCGGCAATCGGGGGAACCGCCATCTCCGCCAGCACGAGCAGTCCGATGACAATCAACGTTTGATACAGCGTGGTGTCGAGGAAAATGACTGCGACCCAGGCGATCTGCACGATGGTGATACCGCCGGCGTAGATCAGGCAGGTGCGCCGATAGTCGGTTCCACTCAACGCGGCGCGGACCCACTGGACGACCATCGCCAGCCGCATCACCACATACCCGAGGACCAGCACCCGGTTGTCGACGACACCACCCTGGTGGTCGAGCGATTCGAACAGTGGCGCGATACCCAGGGCCAAGATCAGTACGCCCACCATCTGCACCATCGTCGTCAGGCGATAGACCCAGTCGTCGGTGTCGAAGGCGGAGGCGAACCACGAAAAGTTGATCCACGCCCAGATCGCGGCGAATGTGCAGAAGATGAATCCGAAGACCGCGGTCTTGAAATGCCCTTCGGCGATGAAGTGCGCGACCTCGACTCCGGCGAAAGAGAACGCGACGACGAAGGTGAGGTCGAAGAAGAGTTCCAGATTCGTCGCCGCGCGCCCGTCCTCGTGCGGATCGCGACCGGTCATGCGCGTCAGCCGGTGTTTGACACCGAGGCCGCCACCCATACGCCCCCCGCTGACTTCCGTTTGGCTCATCCTGTGATGGTCATCAGCGAGACGCGATCACCCGCGGTGGTGAAGCCGAACGTGCTCGGGCCGTTGAACCCGTTGCCGCCGACCTGCGCGACGATCGTCGTCACCTGTCCCGACACGTCAGCGGTGGTGATGTCGAGGGTGACCTGTTTGCCGATGAACTCGGCGTCTGACCAGCCTGTGATCGCGTCGACGCCACGGAAGGTCCGGCCCCAGTCGTCGACTGCGCCGTCCTCGGTGAAGACGGCGAGAAACGCGGCTGTGTCGCCGGCATTCGTTGCGTCGATCAGGCGCTGTACGGGTGAGGGGACGACGTCAGACATTTGCTGCTGCCTTTCGGGTGTGGTTGCTCGACGAACCGGGGTATCGGTCACCGAGTGGTGTAGCCGCCGTTCGCGAAGATGGTTTGGCCGGTGATCCAACTCCCGTCGGTCACCAGGAACTTGACGATCGGAGCGATGTCCTCGATCTTCGTCAAGCGGTCCCCCATCGCCTGCGACTTGTGGAACTCCACTCGCTCCGGCGTCTCCTGAGGATAGAAGAAGGGAGTGTCCATCGGCCCCGGTCCGATATTGTTCACAGATATCGTGCGATCGGCAAACTCCTTCGACGCCGCCCTGGTGAAGTGCTCGACAGGACTCTTCCCGCCGGCGTAGGTCGCATAACCGTCGGTGTAGGCGGCCAGCAGCGATGTGACGATACTGACGATCTTGCCGCCGTCGTTCAGCTGTTTGCCCGCCTCGCGGATGAAGAAGAATGCTGCCTTCGAATTGATGTCGAACATCGAGTCGTACTCGGACTCAGAGGTGTCCACGATCGGTTTGCGCAACACCTTCCCGACCGTGTTGATCGCGATGTCGACCCCACCGAATGCTCGTACAGTCTCATCGAACAGCGTCTTCACATTGGCCGGAACGGTCAGATCGCCCTGGATCTTGAACGCTTTCGAGCCGGCCGCCTCGACGGCGGCGACGGTGCGATCGGCATCCGACTCGGAGCTGTCACTGTTGTAGTGCACGGCCACGTCGGCGCCCAGTTCCGCCAACTGCACGCTGATCAGGCCACCCAGATTTTTTGCACCCGCCGCCACGACCGCTGTCTTGCCTTCGAGAATGCTCACGTTCCGCTCCTTGGTGTTCGTTGATGTCACGACCCGACGGTAGGCGCGGTTTGCACAACTGAAAAGCAGATAAAACGGGTCAATGCACAACCAACAATTGTGAAACACTGGCCGCGTGCCTCCCGAGACCCCACTTGATCTGCGCCGCCTCCGGCAATTTGTCGCCGTCACCGAGGCCTCGAGTCTCGCTTCTGCGGCAGCAACCCTTTTTGTGTCCCAACAGGCCCTGTCCACGGCGATGAGGCAGCTGGAGACCGATCTCGACGTTGCTTTGTTCGATCGTTCCGGGCGCCGTATGCGCCTGACCGCGGCCGGCGACGAGCTCTACCAAGGGGCGCGGCCGCTCCTCGCCGGTGCCGAGCAGCTTGCCGAGCAGGTCCGCGCCACCGCCATCGGCTCAGAGCACGCCTTCGTCGTCGGCCATTCACCGGCGATCTCCGGGGAGGAGGTGTTCGACCTCATCACGCGTACCCACAGTGAACACCCGGGCGCGTCCATCACGGCCCGGCAGATGTTCCCCGGTGACATGCGGACCCAGTTGTTCGACGGAACCATCGACCTCGGGGTTCGACGCGGGGTCCAGACGCCGTCCGATCTGGCCGCCGCAGTGATCGACTATCACCGGGTCAGAATCGCAGTGGCTGCCGATCATCCCCTGGCCGACCGCAGTGAGGTGTCCATCGCCGACCTTGCTGATTTCGAAATCGTCGTGTGGTCCCCGCCGCACCATTCCTACTACACGGACTTCCTCGTATCCCTCTGCCGGAGATCAGGATTCGAGCCCAGGCTCGTGGTGAACCCCATTCAGGGCACTCCGCCGATGACCGCGGTGATCGGTTCACTGCGGTGCGCATTCGTCACCGATCCGGCGGGCCCAGGACTGTCAGGGCGAGTGGCGGTCGTGGATTTCGACGCTCCACCACTCGCCCCGGTTCAGGCACTATGGTTGCCGCACACGGCTTCCGCGGTCCGAGATGCGATCCTGAACGGACCCGACCGCACACTCAGTCCGGGTCTGTGAGGTCGTAGAGCGTCACCGAACCGACCGTGGTGCTGGTGAAGTTCGCCTCGACCCACGCGGTGATCTCCGACGCCGTGCCGGTGCCGCCGCCCATCATCCCACCGCCACCGGCGATGAAGTAGTGGATCTCGCCGTCGGCGACGTACTGCTGAAACTGCGCCAGGGTCGGCGAGGGGTCACTGCCGTTGAAGCCGCCGATCGGCATCACCGAGTGCTCGGTGGCCAACTGGTACCCCGACGCGGTGTTGGAGCCGATGGCTGCGGCCACCCAGGTGAAGTCATCGGCGTTCTGGTCCAGGATCGCCACCAGTTCATCGGTGGGCTTCGACCCCTCCAGCAGTCCCCCGCCACCCATGCCGCGGCCGGTTTCCCTCTGCATTGGATTAGCCTGCGGACCGGCCTGATTCGGCACACCCTGCTGCCCGGTCATACCGGCTGGAGTTCCCTGCCGGCCGGTCATCCCGGGAGGTGTCGTTCCCCGGCCATCCATCCTCATGCCGCCTCCGGGTCCGAATCCGCCGGCGCCGGCAGGACCCGCGCTGGGGATGGACCCGGACGAACTCGACGTCGCGGTGTCGATGGCGTACGCCGCCGGCCCTGCGAGTCCGAGTGCCAGAGCCACAAGTGCGGCGATCAGCGCTCCCCGCTGTACAGAAGCCTTGTTCACGTTCGAGAACACCAGTGCGACACCGACGATGACCGAGCCGATCAGCACCACATACCGCAGCAACGGGAGGAAGTCCGCGGAACGCTCGAGCAGGACGTAGGACATGACCCCTGTGGCCGGCGCTGCTGCCGCCAGTACGATCCGCACCCACACCAGGGCCCGGTGCCGCCAACACATCACCGCCCCTGCCCCCACGAGACCGGCGATCGCGGGGGCGAGTGCGACGGTGTAGTACGCGTGGAAGATACCCGCCATGAAGCTGAACACGGCCATCGTCGTGACCAGCCACAGACCCCACACCACGAGCAGTGCCCGCCGACTGTCGGTCCGCGCTGCTTTGCCACACAACACGATTGCCGCGATCCCGAGAATGAATGCAGCCGGGATCAACCAGGCGATCTGACCACCTTGTGCGGACTCGAACATCCGAGTCCAGCCGGTCTGTCCCCACATACCGCCGCCACCGCCAGGTCCACCTCCCGCCACGCCGGGCCCGCCCGCGAATCCGCCGGCCACGCCTCCCGTGGCACCGAGTTGCTCGACAATCGCATTGCCGCCACCACCGGGCGTCACGCTGCCCGTCTCGTTGCCGCTCAGCCGTCCGAACCCGTTGTATCCGAGCGTCAATTCGAGAATCGAGTTGTTCTGCGAACCACCGATGTACGGGCGCGAATCCTTCGGCCACAACTCGACTGCCAGTACCCACCAACCGGCCGAGACGATCATCGCGCCGAGGGCGGCGAACAGGTGTCCGAGCCGCCTCATCGGGGTCCTCTGCCCGAACGCGAGGTAGGTCAGCGCCAGCGGCGGGATGACGAGAAACACCTGCATTTGTTTGGTGAGGAAACCGAATCCGACGAACACGCCGGTCAGGATCATCCACCGGATACGGCCGTCGTCGACGGCCTTCAGAGTTGCCCAGACCGACGCGATCATCAGCAGGACCAGTAGTGCGTCAGGGTTGTTGAAGCGGAACATCAGCGCCGCCACCGGGGTCAGCGCAAGGGCAGCACCGGAGATGAGGCCGGCCGCCGGCCCGAAACGCTTGCGGACGATCCAGTAGAGCAGCGCCACCGACGCGATACCCATCAGCGCCTGCGGCACGATGATCGACCACGAGTTCAGGCCGAAGATGCGGACCGCGATACCCGGTATCCACAGCGACATCGGCGGTTTGTCCACGGTGATGGAGTTCGCGGCGTCGGAGGATCCGAAGAACCACGCCTCCCACGACTGAGAACCCGCCTGGATCGCTGCGGAATAGAACGAGTTCGCCCAGCCGTTCGCACTCAGGTTCCACAGATACAACACGCCGGTGGCCAGAATGAGCGCGGCAAAGGACGGCAGCTCCCATCGCGGCCGAACGTCGGGCTGTGGAGCGGTGACCGGTTGTCCGGGTGCCGGATTCGCCGGGGCGCCCTCGACGAGGAGACTCATGCGACCATCTCCGTAGGGTTGCGTCGCGCGGTGCGGAACACCCAGCGGAAGCCAACGAAGCGCAACACCGTGGCCACCAAGTTCGCCACCACCAGCACCAGGAGTTCGATGTGCTTGGAGGCGTCGGGGGCCCACATGTGCAACAACAACAGCAGCCCTGCGGTCAGTGCCCATCCGAAGACGAAGATCACAAAGCCCTGCAACTGGTGTTTCGCGACATCGTCGCGACCGCGGACCCGGAACGTGAACGCCCGGTTGGCCGCGGTGTTGAACACGGCGGTGATCAACAGGGCCAGAAAATTGGCGGCCTGCGCCCCGGCAACGGAGTGCAACGCCAGGTACAGAACCGCGTAAGCGATCGTCGAGGCGACCCCGACAATGCAGAAACGGACGAGCTGCCCCGCCAGGCCCCGCGGAACACCGGTGACCTGCGGCCCGGTGTCACCGCGGCCAAGACTGTTTCGCAGATCTGCCACGGGCAGTCGCCCGCTTGCCAGAGCCCGGCCGACCCGCCAGCACCCCTTGATGTCTTCGGTGGCGGTCTTGACGATGTCGACCTTGCTGGCCGGATCATCGGTCCAGTCCACGGGGATCTCCGCGATCCGTAGGCCGGCCCGCTGCGCGATGACGAGCATCTCGGTGTCGAAGAACCAGCCGGTGTCGCCCACCATCGGCAACAAACCTCGTGCGACGTCGGCGCGTATCGCCTTGAAACCGCATTGGGCGTCGGAAAAACTCGCTCCCATCGCGGTGCGCAGCATCAAGTTGTAACTGCGGGAGATGAATTCGCGCTTGGGGCCGCGCACCACCCGCGATGATCGCGTCAGTCGGGTCCCGATGGCGAGATCGGAGTGTCCGGACACCAGTGGCGCCACGAGCGGCAGCAAAGCGTTCAGGTCGGTCGACAGGTCGACATCCATATAGGCGACCACCTGGGCGTCGCTGTGCTGCCAGGTGGCCTTGAGTGCCCGGCCCCGTCCTTTGGCATCGAGGTGCGCAACCCGGACCCGGGCACCCTCCCCGATGGACGCCGCGAGATTGCAGGCGAGCTGCAGCGTGGAGTCGGTACTGGCGTTGTCGGCGATGGTGACCCGCGCCGAATAGGGCATCGAGGTGTCGAGGAAATCGGCGAGTTGACGCACGCACCGCGCGAGGTCGACTTCTTCGTTGAATACCGGGACGACGATGTCGAGCACCGGCGCGGTGGGGGTGTCGTCGATGATGATGGCCGGGGCGTCATCGAGAGTGTCTGCTGTCATGGCACTCACCTTCGGACCGGAACCTGCCACAGAACTCGGCCTCGGCTGTCAGTTACCTGTGACCGGCCAGCTCAGCGTGGTTGGTGAGCAGGGCGAACTCGACCCGCCCGCCGGCGGCCCCGCGTGCTCTGGACGGAGGAGCGAGGGAGCGCAGCGACTGAGTCGACGTAGGAAGAGCACGCGCTGGGGGCCCCCGGCCCGCGAGCGAAGCGAGCCAAAGACACAGCTGGTGACCCGAACTGCAAAACCCGGCCACAGGGCTGTCACCCGAGCATCTGACCCAGCCACCTCAAAACCCAACCCTGACCGCCGAGGCGAGCCAGTCATCACCGATACAGTGACCTCCATGGCATCTGTTTTCTCAATGATCATCAACGGAGACATCCCCGGCCGGTTTGTGTGGAAAGACGACGATGTCGTCTCGTTCCTGACGATCAACCCCGTCACCGATGGGCACCTGCTCGTGGTGCCGCGTCAGGAGGTCGATCATTGGGAGAGCATCGAACCGGCGTTGTTCGGGAAGATCAACACGGTCGCGCAGACGGTCGGCCAGGCTGTGAGAAGTGCGTTCGACGCCCCGCGGATCGGTTTGCTGATCGCCGGGCTGGAAGTTCCCCACCTGCATGTCCATGTGTTCCCGGCGTGGCAGATCGAGACCTTCGACCTCGCGACCGCGGACAAGGATCCCGATCCGGCTGCTCTCGACGCTGTCGCCGACAAGATTCGCGCGAGGCTACGCGAGCAGGGTCACGGGCAGCACGTCAGCGACTGATTGCGTCCTGCGGTCCGGGGTCCCGCGGTAGCCGCACCCAGAAGGTCGCACCCTGACCCGGTTCCGAGTCGACACCGACCGTTCCGCCGTGGGCCGCGACGAGTGCCGCGACGATCGACAAGCCGAGTCCACTCCCCGCCGAACTCTCGGTGCGCTGCCGCGAGGCGTCTGCGCGGTAGAACCGTTCGAACACCCGGGCCTTGTCCTGTTCACTGAGCCCCGGGCCGGTGTCGGTCACCGACATCAGCGCGTCCGTGTCGTCTGTACCGATCCGGACCGTGATGGTGGCGTCGTCGGGGGTGTGCCGGATGGCGTTGCCGATCAGGTTGCTCAGCACCTGCGTGAGCCGGCCGGCGTCGCCCATCACTTCGGGGATTCCCGGGCCGTCGACGACGTCGATCGTCATGGTCCGGTCGGGCTCTGCTGCCGTGGCCCCGTGCACCACTTCTGACGCGAGCACGAGCAGATCGACGGGTGCACGTTCAAGGGGCCGATGGGCGTCGAGGCGGGCGAGCATCAAGAGGTCCTCGACGAGGAGTCCCATCCGTCCGGCTTCGGTTTCGATTCGCGACATCACCTGGTTCGCGTCGGTCATCGCTCCTTGGCGGTAGAGCTCCGAGAACCCCTTGATCGACGTCAGAGGCGTCCGGAGTTCGTGACTGGCGTCGGCGACGAAGCGACGCATGTTGTCCTCGGAGCGCCGGGCCTGCTCTTCCGACGCGGCGTTGGCGGCGAACGCCCCTTGGATCTGGTGCAGCATCGTGTTGAGTGACGCCGCGAGATGGCCGACCTCGGTATTGGCGGCCGCGGGTGGGACTCTCTGGTCGAGATCTCCTTCCGCGATCTTTCGAGCGGTGTTCTCGACCCGCTGTAGTGGCCGCAAACTGGTGCGCACCAACAGATATCCCAGAGCTCCGATCAACAGGATCACCCCGGCGCCGATCCCGACCTGCAGCCAGATCAGGCGGGTGACCGTGTCATCGACGTCGGTGAGTTTGATGGCGACCACCGACGTGCCGAACGACGAGGTGCTCGTGATGACCCGCCATCGGGGATCGCCACCACCGACCGAGTCGACGGTCACCGGGTCACTCCCCGATCCGCTGATGCCTTCGAGGTCGGGCGCGCCACTCACGTCGTTGATCGTCATGACCGTTCCGTCCGCGCGTTGGATCTGCACGAAGAATGGCGACGGTGGCCTGCCGTTCGAGGCCCCGGGCGGGCCCATGTCGCCCTGGGGCAGCTCTTTGGGCCTGGCAAAGCTCTGCGACGCCTCCCGCAGCGACCTGTCGGTGCGGTCCATGAGATTGTTCTTCATCGCCGAGGTGACCGCGACGCCGGAGACCAGCAGCCCCAGCATCACCAGCACCAGCGTCAGCGCCACCAGCGACACCCGTAGCGGCACGCCACGACGCGGCGATTCGGGGGCCGGTGCCGCGGGCTGGGTCACCGGGGCTCGCGCATCACGTATCCGACACCGCGCAGGGTGTGGATGAGGCGTTTGTCGCCGGTGTCGACCTTGCGTCGCAGGTAGGAAACATATGACTCGACCACGTTGACCTCGCCGCCGAAGTCGTAGTTCCAGACGTGGTCGAGGATTCGGGGCTTGGACAGCACCGTGCCTGCGTTGATCATGAAGTAGCGCAGCAGAGTGAACTCGGTCGGAGACAGCGACACCAGTTCACCGTCCTTCCAGACCTCGTGTGTGTCGTCGTCGAGCTCGATGTCGGCGAACGTGATCCGCGGGTTCTGCTCCGGCCTGTCACCGAAACCGCCGCGCCGCAACAACACCCGCAATCGTGCGACCACCTCTTCCAGACTGAACGGCTTGGTGACGTAATCATCGCCGCCGATGGTCAGGCCGGTCACCTTGTCTTCCAGCGAGTCTCGGGCGGTGAGGAACAGCGCCGGCGCCTCGACCCCGTCCGCTCGCAACCTGCGCAGCAGCCCGAAGCCGTCCATACCGGGCATCATCACGTCGAGAATGAGGGCGTCGGGCCGGAAGGTTCGCGCGCGATCGATCGCTGCGGGCCCGTCAGCAGCGGTTTGGATCTCGAAGCCCTGGAACTTCAGCGACACCGACAGCAACTCACGGATGTTCGGTTCATCGTCGACAACCAGCACGCGGGCACCCTGATCACTCATGACACCCACCTTGCCCGACCTTCATACCCACATCCTGCCGACAAGCTGCGAAGTTCCTGTGAACTGCTTGCTCAGGGGTATTCCTTGAGGAACGGCGCCGGGTACCCCGGCTTCGGCCGATGATCCCCCAACCACTGCGCCAACTGATCCGACCTGCCCTGCACGGCCTTGGCGGCCGCCCGGTTCATCTTCTCCAACAGGTGCGTCCCGATGGAACCGTCGGCCCGCTGATACCAGCCACCGACGATGCGGCCGTCCCACCACACCGTCTGCCCACCGTTGCCGTTCGAATCGAACAGATGCGCCGCGTGTGGACCCAGATACCAGTCGCGCTGCTTCCAGCCCATCAGCGTCGGATCGAGCTCCGGTAGCACCAAGGGCGCAGGTTCCACCGCGTCGACCGGATCGAGATCATCGGGCAGCACGTATCCGACGAGACCGCCCTCGAGATCCACCTCGACCGCGTCGAGCTGCGAGAGAGCCTTGCGCACAGCGGTTTTCGTAGAACCGAGCCACCACACCACGTCTGTCTCGGTGGCGGGGCCGAACCGCTGCAGATACCGCCGTATCAGGTTCCGGTGACCGGTTTCGGGATCGTCGATCCGTAGCGGCTCACCGAGCCAATCGGTCATCGACGACCACCGGGGCCGGGACCGGAGCCAATTCCCGTCGTTGGGTCCGCGCACGATCGTCCCGCCCGCACACATGTGGCTGAGGACGCGTGGACCCATGTGCGAGATGCCCGACCAGGACTTGCCCTCACCGTGCCGGATCGCGCCCTCGAGCGCGGGTAACTGTTTGCGCAGCTCGGTCGACGATGCGGTCCTGCCTCCGGTCAGCGCCCCTGCGACCGCCTCGCGCGCAGTTTCGATCCAGCCCTCCGGGTCGGCGAAGTCGTCACTGCGCCGCAGATCACGCAGCATGTTGGTCCGTTCGCTCGCGGCCACCCGGGTGCCCACCGCGCTGACGGCGTCGGCCAGGGCCGGCCTGCCGAAGACGAAGAGCGTGCGCCGCATCGCGAGTTGTTTAACCAGTGTGCGGTCGACGTAGAGGGCGCGATCGAGATCGGGGACGTCGAACGACGCCATCCGCGCCCAGGTCGACAGGTACACCGTCGACGCGGTGGTGGCGTGCAAACCGACGACCGCATCGGCGACACCCTCGACCGTCTCGGCGTGGGCCTCGGGGACCAGGCCATGGCGCCGCAGCAGTCTCGCTCGGCGCTGTTCGTTACTGATCGCCGGGCGGCTCATCAGGCCGGAACGACCGCCACGGCCTCGATTTCCACGAGCTGATCGTCGTAGGCCAGCACCGTCACACCGAGCAGCGAGCCTGCCGGTTTGTGGTCACCGAACGCCTCGGTCACCACATCCCACGCGACACTCAGATCCGCCTGGAGGTTCTCTGCGACGAACACCGTCACCTTCACGACATCGTCGAGCGATGCTCCGGCCTCCTCGACGGCCGCGGACAGGTTGACCATGCACTGCGCGGCCTGTTTGCTGACGTCACCCGGGTGCACGGTCTGCCCGTCGGCGTCGATCGGGGCGGCTCCGGCGGTGAAGACGAGCGTTCCCGGCGGCACCGTCGCGCTCCGCGTGTGGCCGCCCTGATCTCCATTGATCTGCACAGATGACATGGCGTCATCGTATCGTTTCGGCGGTCCCTTCCCGACGACCCGCGCGGCCCACCGACGCGCAGGCCGCTTCGGGTGCACAATGCGTCCATGGGATCCGCAGTGACACCCCGCAGCGCGTACTTCGTTCTCGGCATGCCCGACCACGCCCGCGTGGGAACAGGCCCCGAGATCAGCCACTCCGAGGTCTACTACGACGAAAACCTCGCCGTCGCCTCCATCGACAGCCACTACGCCCTGGCCCAGCACCTGGCCACCCCCGAAGTGCTCGAGGCAACCGAATGGTTCGTGCTGACCGCGTTGATCGGTGACGGTGTCAGCCCCAGCTACGGCGACCACTTCTTCACCTACAGCACAGACGACGTCGAGTGGGCGATCGCAGGCGGATTCAGCCGGGCAGAGGAGATGACCGACTGGCTGCCGTTCATTTTCGCCGCAGAAGACCTGCACGACCACTGGTCGCCCGGCAGTGTCGACCACGGGCTCCTGCCGACAGACTCCAGACGGACCGACGCGATGGACATGGCGCGACTCTGGTTCGCCCCGGTCATGTCGCAGCGGGTGTTTCCGACCGCGTCCTGAACGACTCATCGGTCATTTGCGTCCCCGCCAGGGGAGTCCGAGGGCGCATTCCCCTCGGAGGTCACCGTGGGGGACGAAGTTCGCCGCGCTCACCGGGCCTTGGGATACGTCCCGTCACCCAGATCGGGGTCGGGCAGTACACCGTCGCGGTCGACGAGCACCACCTCGCGTCCGTCGAGGCGCACTCGGCGCATACCTTCGAGCACCATCCGCCGACCCACATCGCTGAGGCGGTCCACCCGATTCAGGTCGAAAACCACCGTTCCCGAACCTGATTCGTCGAACTCCAACGAGTCGAGTACCGACTCGGCGCCGGTGAACTGGACGACGCCCTGCAATTCGAGGATCAGTTCACCACCGTCCGCGCGGACACTGCGCAGGACGGTGGAACCATAGGGTTCGGCATCCATCAGGTGCATTCCCATGTCCGCGGACATCCGCTGGAACATCCGTACGCCCCGCACGCTGTTGCCGTGGACGTCGAGCCGCGGCGAGACCACCCCGATTCCCAACTGGCCGGGCAGCGACCCGAGGAGACCGCCCGCGACACCACTTTTCGCGGGGATGCCCACCGTGGTGAGCCAGTGGCCGGCGGCGTCGTACATCCCGCAGCCCGTCATCACCGCCAGCGTCTGCCGGGCCACCTCGGTGGCCACCACCCGACGCCCGGTCACCGGGTGGACACCGGCGTTGGCCAGGGTGGCGCCCATCACCGCGAGGTCGCGGACGGTCACCTTGATGGAGCACTGCCTGGTGTAGCCCTCGACCACGTCATGGGCCGGGGAATCGATGACCCCGTAGTTGCGGAGCATGTGCGCGATCGACAGGTTGCGGTCGGCCGTCTCCAGTTCGGAACGGCACACCGACTCGTCGATCGACAGCGTGCGATCGGCCAACTCCGAGAAGAACTCCAAGGCGCGATCGACCCGCTCCGTCACACTCGCGCCGGACCTCGACAGCAAATAGTGCGTTGCGATGGCGCCCGCGTTGATCATCGGATTCTTCGGTCGACGGGAGTCACCCTCGAGCGACAACTCGTTGAACGCCTCTCCCGACGGCTCGACGCCGACGGTGCCGAGCACGGCGTCGAAACCCCGGTCGGTGAGTGCTGCGGCGTAGGCGAACGGTTTGGAGATGGACTGGATGGAGAACTCCACCTCGTCGTCGCCCGCCGAGTGGGTACGTCCGTCCACGGTCGTCACCGCGACACCGAAGACGTCCGGGTTCGCGTTCGCGAGGTCCGGTATGTAGTCGGCGACTGCTCCGCTGCGGTCGTCGACGAGGCCGTCGAGGACCTCCTGCAGGTAATCAGGAACCGGCGATTTCACCGCGAAGACCTCCGAGAAGCGGGCTGTGGTGCCGACTGGTCACCGCACCCGTAAACCTAGCAATCGGTGGTGAACTACAACGGTGTCGGGAGGCACGTTGAAACCCCCAACGATGACTCCTACGCTGCACGTGGGTGCACCGCCGGACGGTCCGGAATCGTGGAGCCCCCTGTCAGGATTGAACTGACGACCGCTCGCTTACAAGGCGAGTGCTCTACCACTGAGCTAAGGAGGCGAACTGCGTGCGCGAGTATATCGCGAGTCTCGGTAGGCGCCTCGCCGGCAGTCGTCGAGCGACGATCGACACGATCGAACCGTTCGAGCCGGCGGTATCGCCGAGGCAGCCCGTCGACCTCACCAACGACGCGGCAGTCACCGAGGTCTTGGACCTCGCGATCAAGGTCGGGGCGGTTTTGCTCGACTCCGGAACCGGCGCCATCGACACGCAGACGCAGGTCCGCTTCGTGGCGAGCGTCTACGGCGTCGAGAACTGTGAGGTGGATGTCACCTACAACACCATCTGGGTCAGTGCCACCCGAGGCGCCGCGATGCCGCCCGTCACAGCGATGAAGTCCGTCCACTACCGCTCACTCGACTTCACCCGGCTCGCCGCCGTGGATCGCCTGGTCCGCAAGATCCGCAACCTGGCGATCGACCCCGGTGAGGGTCACCAGGTGATCGACGCCATCATCGCCGCACCGCACCCGTACCGTCGCTGGGTCGCGACGCTGGCGTGGTCATCGATGGCCGCCGCCCTGTCCGTGCTGCTGGGAGGTGGCTGGCTCGTCGCTGTCGTCGCCTTTTTCACGACCGCGGTGATCGACCGCACGAACCGTCTGCTCAACAAGATCGGCACCCCGCTGTTCTTCCAGCAGATGACGGGCGGGTTCATCGCCGTCATCCCGGCCGCAGTGGTGTATCAGAATCAGGAAGCCCTCGGGCTCAATCTGATGCCGTCCCAGGTCATCGCGGCGGGAGTCGTGGTGCTGCTGTCCGGACTCTCCCTGGTCGGCTCGGTGCAGGACGCCATCACCGGGGCTCCCATCACCGGGTGCGCGCGCTTCTTCGAGCTCCTGATCATGACCGGCGGCATCATCAGTGGCGTCGGTATCGCCATCACGTTGATGGAGTCCACCGGCATCTATCTACCCACCATCACCTCGACGACGTCGTTCGACCTCGCGGCCACGCCGGCCCGTGTGCTCGCCGGCGGTCTGGCCGCGGCCGCATTCGCACTGGCGAGTTACGCCGAGACCCGCGCGCTCCCCACCGCGTTCTTCGGCGGTGCGATGGGCGCGGCGATCGTGGCGGCGGCGAACCATTTCGGCATCGGGTCCGTCATCTCGGCGGGCATCGCCGCTGCGATGGTCGGCTTGGTCGGCGGTCTACTCGCCCGCCGCGCGCTCACCCCACCGCTCGTCGTCGCGGTCGCTGGGATCACACCCCTGCTGCCCGGCCTGGCCATCTACCGCGGCCTCTACGGGCTGCTGAGCAATCAGACCATCGAAGGCCTCACCGCGATCGGCTCGGCGATCGGTGTCGGCTGCTCGCTCGCCGCCGGTGTCACCCTCGGCGAGTTCATCGCCCGAACCTTGCGGCGGCCCCGCATCTCCACCCGTCCGACCAGGGCATTGTTCACCGCCCGCTCAGCCATCAGGCCCGGCCGGATGACCACCGATACCGACGCCGATCCGGACGCGATCACCGAGCCGTTCCGTGAAATGGACCTGCGCCCCGGCCTTTCGGAGGGGTGATTTCCGGCAGGTATCATGTTCGCCATGCCTGCCAAGACCAGCGACAAAACTGAAATCACCGACGAAGAAGACCTGGAACCCGTGGCTGACGAGACCGCCAACTCGGCTCGTCGTGTGGTCGCCGCGTACGCCGTCGACGCCGACGAATGCCGCATGTTGTTCTCGATGCTGGGTATCGCGCCGGACGAAGCCTGATACGTGGCTCCCTCGCGAACGAAGGACAAGCCCGACACGCGCGCCGACTTCGTCGTCGTCGCCAATCGACTTCCCGTCGACAAGGAAACCCTCGCCGACGGCACCGTTCGCTGGAAGCAGAGTCCCGGCGGTCTGGTCACCGCTCTCGAGCCGGTCTTGCGCTCGCAGACGGGAGCCTGGGTCGGTTGGTCGGGTGTCCCGGACGCTGCCGAGCATCCAGAGGTCGACGGCATCAAGCTCTTTGCGGTGTCGCTGTCCACCCAGGAGATCGCGGACTACTACGAGGGCTTCTCCAACGCGACGCTGTGGCCGCTCTACCACGACGTCATCGTCAAACCCGAATACAACCGGTCCTGGTGGAACAGTTACGTTGCGATCAACCGCCGCTTCGCCGAAGCCGCATCGGAGGCCGCCGCAGAAGGCGCCGTGGTGTGGATTCAGGACTACCAGCTCCAACTCGTCCCCAAGATGCTCCGGATGCTGCGGCCAGATCTGAAGATCGGCTTCTTCCTGCACATACCGTTCCCGCCGGTCGAGCTGTTCATGCAGATGCCCTGGCGCACGGAGATCATCGAAGGCCTTCTCGGGGCTGATCTCATCGGATTCCATCTCCCGGGTGGCGCACAGAACTTCCTCTACCTCGCGCGACGCCTCGCCGGTCAGGCGACGTCCAAGGGCCAGGTCGGGGTGCGAGCGAAGTTCGGTGTCGTCCAGGTCGGGTTCCGCACCGTCCGCGTCGGCGCATTCCCCATCTCCATCGACTCCGGCGAACTCGACAACCGCGCCAAGTCCCGGGAGATCCGGAAACGTGCGACGGACATGCGAGCGGAACTCGGCAACCCGAAGAAGATCCTGCTCGGCGTCGACCGCCTGGACTACACCAAGGGCATCGACGTCCGCCTCAATGCGCTGTCCGAATTGCTCGAAGAGGGTCGGGTCAACCCTGACGAGATCACGATGATCCAGCTCGCGACCCCCAGCCGTGAGCGCGTCGACAGCTACATCAAGATGCGGGGCGACATCGAGCAACTCGTGGGCAACATCAACGGCAACTTCGGCCGCGTCGGCCATCCGGTGGTCCAGTACCTGCACCACGGTGTGCCCCGCGACGAACTCGTCTCGTTCTACGTAGCGGCCGACGTCATGTTGGTCACGCCGCTACGCGACGGGATGAACCTGGTCGCCAAGGAGTACGTCGCGTGCCGCAGCGATCTGGGCGGGGCCCTGGTCTTGAGCGAGTTCACCGGGGCTGCAGCCGAATTGCGTCAGGCGTTCCAAGCCAACCCCTATGACACCGACGGGGTGAAGGAAGCCATCCTCGCCGCCCTCGAACAAGACCCGGAAGAGGGCAAGCGGCGGATGCGCGCGTTGCGGCGTCAGGTGCTGACCCACGACGTGCAGCGGTGGGCGAAGAGCTTCCTCGGGGCGCTCGGGGCCGACACCGACACGATGCCCGGCGGCAACCGCAGCCTCGACGTCGTCTGATCGGGCAACCCGGCGCAAGCCGTTCGACGGCGGACAACTGTGACGAACACATCAATTCGGCGCCTCCGGCACCACGGATTGGACGCCGCTGGGGTGGACGGTCTTAGACTCGCGTAGTGAGTGCACAAGACCTCGTCCCGGAACTGCGGCGCGCCCTCAAAGCAATCGCACGTATGCCCAGGCTGTTGGTCGCCTCGGACTACGACGGCTGCATGGCGCCCATCGTGTCCCGCCCAGAAGACGCCCGGCCCAACGTCGATTCTGTGCGGGCGATGCGCGCTCTCGCCGAACTCGACTCCACCACCGCGGCCGTCATCTCCGGCCGTGCGTTACGCGACCTCGCCACCTTGTCCCGGCTGCCCGCCGAAGTGCATCTGGTGGGCAGCCACGGCAGTGAGTTCGACGTCGGGTTCGTCCACGAAATCACTCCGGCGGCGACCGAGCTCCTCGAGACGCTGATCGTCGAGCTGCGGGCGATCGCCGCCGACTACGAGAACGTGACCGTGGAGACGAAGCCCGCGAGCACCGTGCTCCATTTCCGGAATGCCTCGACCACCGACGGCGACGCCGCGCTGCACCGTGTCAGGATCGGCCCGGCCACCTGGGAAGGTGTGCAGGTCACCGAAGGCAAGTCGGTGATCGAACTGGCCGTCATCATCACCGACAAGGGGCAGGCACTCGACATCCTGCGTCACGAGGCCGGCGCGAGCGCGGCGATCTTCTTCGGTGACGACGTCACCGACGAGAAGGCGTTCCGCCGTCTGCACGGGCCCGATTTCGGCGTCAAGGTCGGCGAGGGCGACACCCTGGCGACCTACCGGGTCGACGACACCGAGCAGGTCGCCACCGCACTGGCGTTCCTGGTCGAGGAACGACGCAACTGGCTACGAGGCGGCGCTGCTGTCCCCATCGAGCGCCTGACGATGCTGGCCTCCCCGCGCACCGTCGCGTTGGTCACCCCCGACGCCAAGATCTGCTGGATGTGCCATCCCGAACCCGACTCCGCCGCACTGTTCGGCAGCCTCCTCGGCACCGACGAAGCCGGCGAGTTCGCGATCGGCCCGCTGGTCGAGGAGGGCAAGGCCACGCCGCTGCCGCTGAGCCAGCGATACATCGACAGCACGATGACCGTCCGCACCCGCTGGGCCGGGCTCGAGGTCACCGACTACCTTCCGCACGATGTGCCGGTGGGACGCACCGATCTGACCCGCGTCATCCGCGGCGAGGTCGCGGCGAAGATCCGGTTCGCGCCCCGCCCGGAGTTCGGGCAGGCCGCCGTCCGCATCGAGACCTTCGACGAGGGACTGCGGATCTACGGCTCCAACGAGCCGCTGGTGTTGCGTGCCCCCGGCATCACGTGGGAGATCGAGAGCGACCGGCACCATCAGACCGCCACCGCGATCGTCGACCCGTCAGCCGGCGAGGTGATCCTCGAGCTACGTTGCGGCACCGAGGATCTCGACATCCATCAGCCGCCCGAGCACGACCGTCGCGCCGAGGCCGAGGCCTACTGGAGCGACTGGGCCAAGACCCTGGACCTGCCCGGCATCAAACGTGACCTGATGAAGCGATCGGCGCTGACCCTGCGGGGACTCGTGCACGCCGACACCGGGTCGATCATGGCCGCCGCGACGACGTCGCTGCCCGAAGAGATCGGCGGCGTCCGCAACTGGGACTACCGCTACTGCTGGTTGCGCGATGCGGCGTTGACCGCCTCGGCACTCGTCTCCGTCGGCTCCTACAGCGAGGCAGAGGGCTATCTCAACTGGCTCCATCAGGTGCTGGGCACCCTCAGCGGCCCCGAATGGCTCCACCCGCTCTACACTCTCGCCGGTACCGGCCTGCCACCCGAAGCGGTGATCGACTCACTGCCCGGATACGCGGGGTCCCGTCCGGTGCGCGTCGGTAACGCCGCCAATCAACAGGTCCAGCTCGACGTGTTCGGGCCGATCGTCGATCTCATCTCCACGCTCTCGCACGCCCGCAAGGCGGCAGGCGATCCGACGCCACTGTCGGACGCGGACTGGGACCTGGTGCGCGACATGGTCTACGCCGTCGAACGTCGTTGGACCGAACCGGATCACGGCATCTGGGAGATCCGCGGCAATCCGCGACACCACGTGTATTCGAAGGTGATGTGCTGGATGACGGTCGACCGCGCACTCAAGCTCGGTGCCGAGTTCGACCGCGAGACCGAGCTGGGTTGGTCGGTGCTGCGCGACACGATCGCTCGGCAGGTGCTCAAGCAGGGCTGGAACGACAAGGCCAACTCGTACACCGCAGCGTATGAGGGCGTCGATCTCGACGCCGCGACCCTGCACATCGGTCTCGCCGGACTCATCGATCCGTCCGATCCACGGTTCACTGCCACGGTCAACGCCACCGAGGCCGAATTGCGGAGTGGCTCAACGGTGTACCGCTATCACCACGACGACGGCCTGCCGGGCGGCGAGGGCGGCTTCCATCTCTGCGCGGCGTGGCTCATCGAGTCGTACCTGCTGATCGATCGTCGCGGCGACGCCGAGGCCCTGTTCGACCAGATGGTGAAGGCCACCGGACCGACGGGGTTGCTGTCAGAGGAATACGATCCGGTCGCCGAGCGTGCCCTGGGGAACCACCCGCAGGCCTACAGCCACATCGGACTGCTCCGCTGTGCGCGGCTGCTGAACAGCTGACCCTACAAACCCAGTCGCTCCAGGTAAAACCAGCCGCCGCAACACCTGGTTTTTCCTGATGCGGCTGGGTTTGTGCGCGGGCCAAGCACTCTCCAAGCGGCCTCCAAGCACCGCGCGGCAGAGTGATCTCATGAGTCACCCACCCCGCCACGCACGGAGATACCCATCAGGATGTTCGACGTCTTCACCGGCACCGGACGCCCCCCGCAAAACACCTCCACCAGGTCTCCCGGTGAGGTGTATGAATCCATCCTTGCGATCGATCGCCTCACCGCGCCGCTCCTGATGAGCGCAAGCCGTCGCAGGTCGGACCTACCGCGGGGTGGCGTTCGGCACGCTCTGAGCCGTCATCGGAGCTGGACCTGCTGACTCGGGTCGTCGATGGGCAGGTATCCCGCAACCACAGCACTGACCTGGTAGCTGTTCAGGATGACGTCGCCGCCGTGATTGTCGAGAAATGCGGTGTCGGCGGCGTCGCGACCGGTGGCGATGCGCAACAAGGACTGGCGGGGTGCGAGTCCGGTGGCATCGACGACCACCCAGCGATCGTCGATCATCGCCTCGGCAACGGCGTGGAAGTCCATCGGGAACAGCCCCGGCGCGTATACGGCCACCAGCCGGGCCGGGATCCCCAGTCCCCGCAGCAGCGCGACGACAAGGTGGGCGAAGTCCCGGCACACCCCGGCCCCCGACAACAGGGTGTCAGCCGCCCCGTCGATCGGGTCGCTGGCGCCGAAGATGTAGGAAAGTCGTTGACGCACAAAGTCGGTGACCGCAATGAGCTGATCGCCGGGGCTCGCGTTCGTGTCGAACTCGCCCGCTGCGAACCCAAAGAATTTGTCGGCCTCGGCGTAACGGCTCGGCCGCAGGTAGAGCGAGCGATCGAACTGCACCACCTCGACCGGGTCGGCCGGGGTGTACACGTTGGCGTTGTACGTGACGTACAGGTTTCCGGGCTCGGCGTGCAGCCAGTGGATGCGGCTACCGCTGGCGGTGACGATCTCCTCGGGGAC
Organism: Williamsia limnetica; assembly: GCF_003217475.1. Taxonomy (GTDB): domain Bacteria; phylum Actinomycetota; class Actinomycetes; order Mycobacteriales; family Mycobacteriaceae; genus Williamsia; species Williamsia limnetica. The sequence goes on from NZ_QJSP01000011.1 coordinate 164,885, forward strand.
AATCGTGTTGCCGTTCAACGTGATCGACAAATCTTCGTACATATCGATGCCAGGGAGCTTGGCCACCGCGATCTGCAGTTCGATCTCCGTGGCCGCGTTGACCGCCACATCGAGATAGACCGACACATCACGCTGGGCACTCTGAGCGAACTCCACCGACATTGTTGGGCGACCGAACCTTTCCGAGATGAGCTGGGTGAGTCAGGCGGTGTGGTTCTGCAGAGCACCGATGGGATCAGCGTAGAGCGCACCGAGTGATACCACCACCGCAGCGCCCTCCTGCACGCGGGCACCGAATCGCGGCGGCGACAGTTCGATGGTCGGCAACGAGGTCGCACCGTCGAACGCCGACTGCACCGGTGCCAGACCATGGGGATGTTCGGCGAACACCTGACCCGCGAGAACCACCCGATCGGGGTTGATCAGGTCGCGCACCATCGCCACCATCTCACCGAGCACCCGCGCCCTCTCGTCGAGCAGCTTCCCGGCGTCCGCCCCCGCGGCCACCGCGTCGTCGAACACCTTCCTGCCGACGACATCCTGCAGCGTCGACTGCGGTGCGCCCGTCAGCAACGGCGCCGAGACGGGCAGATGACCGATGTTCCCGGGGCGGTCGCGCACCCGGCCATCGATGGTGGTCGCCAAACCGACCGTCTCGCGCACGTAGAACAACACGTCGACGCCGGAGGTGTTGCCTTCGCCCGCGAGCAGCAACTCCGCCGCCGCCATCGCCTGCACGTGCGGACTCACCGACACCGGCAACCCGAGCTCATCCTCGAGTGCCTGGCCGACCGGTGCGCGACACCAGCCGAGCTGCACGTGGTCGACGCTGCCGTCCGAGTGCACCTGACCGCCCACCGCGGCCCCCGCCCACAGCGCAGTGCGCTGGGTGAACGAATCGGCGACCACAGCCGCGCGGCGGGCGATGAGCGCGAGGGCGGGTCCGGCGGGTCCGGACGGGGTGGACATGGCCGCGGTCTGCAGCGGCCTGCCGCCGAGATCGGCGACCATCAGCAGCGTGGACCTGGCGCCGATGTGAATTGCGATCACACAGAATCGATCCCGATCCAGCATCAGCGGGACCTTGGGTCGACCGATGGCCCCGGGAGCGATGAGGTCGGGACGTTCACGCACCAGACCCAGCCGATCGAGCGCCTGGAGCTGACGATTCACCGTCGCCGCCGACAGCCCTGTGGCCTGCGGCAACAGATCGCGCGTCACCGGCCCCTGGGTCCGAACCGCGCGCAGGACGGCAGCAGCCGCGCCGTCACCACGCTCGAAAGAGACGGTCCTGACCGGCTGCGCAGAGACCGCGGGTGGGGTCTGCCCTGTCCGTCCGGCCACCGCACGCGTCCCCATGGGGTCAAAACCTACCGTTCGGGGCGGCTCTAGGATGGACCCCATGACAGTTGCAACCACCGACGCGTCCAACTCTGGTGATCGCAAGGTCGCCGTAGTAACGGGCGCGAGCTCCGGGATCGGCGCCGCCACCGCGAAGGTGCTTGCAGCGCAGGGATATCACGTCGTCATCGGCGCACGCCGGGTCGACCGGATCGACGAGCTGGCCGCCGAGATCGACGGTACGGCCATCGTCCTCGACGTCACCGACGAGCAATCGGTGGCCGCATTCGTCGAGCAGATCCCCGCGGTCGACGTGCTGGTGAACAACGCGGGCGGTGCGAAAGGGTTGGCGACCGTCGCCGAAGCCGACCTCGACGACTGGCGCTGGATGTGGGAGACCAACGTTCTCGGCACCTTACGCATCACCAAGGCGCTGCTACCGAAGCTCATCGACTCCGGCGACGGACTCATCGTCACCATCAGTTCGATCGCCGCGATCGAGGCCTACGACAACGGCGCCGGGTACACGACCGCCAAGCACGCCCAAGCCGTCCTGCACCGGACACTGCGCCCCGAACTGCTCGGCAAGCCCGTGCGACTGACGGAGATCCAGCCCGGGATGGTCGAGACCGAGTTCTCGCTCGTACGGTTCGAGGGCGACGCCGAGAAGGCCGACAAGGTCTACGAGGGGCTGACCCCGCTGTCCGCCGACGACGTCGCCGAGGTCATCGGGTTCGTCGCGAGCAGGCCTCCGCACGTCAACCTCGACACCATCTTGCTGATGCCCCGCGACCAGGCCTCGGCCCGCCGGAACATCAAAACCGGCTGACCGATCCGCGACGGCCCGGCCCCGGGCATCGATCAACTCCCCCTCGTACAACCCGCTCGTACGATCAGATGAACCTCACGACCAGCTGTAACGACTCACCCACTCGATCCGAGTATCAGACATAATCCAACATCGGGAAGTCCGGTTCGCCAGCATGCGGGCCAGCGCCCGCACCGGACTTGGAGATGTCGAGTGAATCACCCCTATGGCGCGCCCACTGGTCCCGTCGCAAGCCCACCCAACGATCGTAAGCAGATCGTCATCGTGCTTGCGGTGGTCGCGGCCCTGCTGCTGACCTTCCTCGGCATCGGTGCGGTGTATCTGTATTCCGGCTCGGCCAAGGTGAAGGCATCGCCGGCGCCCGAACTCCTCCTCGAAGCCGTCGACAGCAACGGTCTCGACCCGTTCGCGCCCTCGGTTGCGGTCAGCAATCGCCCCCTCGACGCCAACGCCCGCAACCTGGCGCCACAGGGCCCGGTCACCCCACGCGGCGTCCAGGCGGTCGAAGGCACGACCGCCGGCCTCTACGGCGGCACCGGCGAAGCCAGTTGCGACACCGCCGCGTTGGCCAACTTCCTGGCGAACAACCCGGGCAAGGCCGCGGCGTGGGCGAGCGTGTTCGGAATCGGCGTCGACCAGATTCCCTACTACCTCGACACGCTGACACCCGTCGTGCTCACCCATGACACCTGGGTCACCAACTACAGCTACGAGAACGGCGTCGCGACGCCGTTCCAGTCGGTGCTACAGGCCGGATCCGCCGTACTCGTCGACAGCTACGGCATCCCACGGGTGCGGTGCGCCTGCGGAAACCCGCTGTCACCACCCGCGGGCACCCCGTTGTCCGGTTACCGCACCGTGGGATCCCCGTGGGACTACTACGCACCTCGCCAGGTCGTCTACGTGAACTACCACAATGAGCACACGACGATCATCAACAACACGACAACCGTTGTGGCCGCGCCGAATCCGGCTCCAGCGCCCGCCTCGCTGACCCTTCTCGACCTGAACACGCTGCAACCCCTGCTCCGCACTGTCGGCGGGATCCTGAACCTGGCCGGGCTACCGCCACTGCAGGGCCCCTTGCCGACACCCGCGTCGCTGAACACCCCCTTCGTCAGTCCGGACCCCGAGGTGCAGACCGCGAACGGTGTCCAGGCCGACGGGCAGCCTGCCGAGAATGTCCTGCGCCAGGCCGCTGAAGCGACGGACTCCGAATCGTCGTCCGTGGCGGCAGCTGAATCCGCTGCCCCGCAGGAGGGTTCGCCGAGTGTCGACGCGAGCGCTCAAGCCCCGGTCGACCCGAGCGTCCCCGCTGCGCCGGGAGGAAGCAGCGCTGCGCAGGCACCGCCGGCCCCGGCTGCTCCTGCAGCTCCGACCAGCGCCGCACCGACACCGACCGTGTTCACTGGCACCGGAGACATCGTCTCGACTCTGACGTTCACCGTGGATGGAACGCAGGTGAGTTGTTCGGTGTCCGACATGACCGCGCCGACGGCCGATCTCATCTGCACCGACGGTATCGCCCGCACGGTGTCGAGCAGTTACCTGCAGACATCGTCGGTCACCTCCGAGACCGATGCGGTGGGTGTCTGGGCTGTTCCGCTGACCAGCAGCACCGGCGTCGACAAGGTGAGCGTGCTGTCCGCGGTGTGGACCCTCATCCCGACGCCGACGGTGCAAGCGCCCGCTCCCGCCCCGGCTCCTGCCACAGAGACGGCGCCGGCCGAGACCGCGACAACAGCCCCTGAGACGACAACGGAGACAACTGCTCCCACGTCCGACACGTCGGCGCCTGCGGTTCCTTGATCGTCTGAGGCCGGCGCCGATCGCGGCGAGGCAGCACCGAATTCGGCCCCATATCGGGTGTGCGAGGGCAGATGTCCCTCGATCACTCGATATGGGGCCGAATGTGGTGAAGAGTGTCGGTCAGCCGACCGGGGTCTGTCGCGATCCGGAGTTCTGCGGCGTCGTCGGGATGCCGGAGACATCCGGTGCGTCCTTCGGCGTCGCCGGCGCAGACTTCACGTCCGGCTCGCCCGCAAGCGCAGACATCGACTTCCAGGTCTCCCAGTCGTAGATCCAGTCGTAGATGTCGCCGTCTTCCTCCGACAACGGGATCCGGGTGTTGGTGACCTCTACCGGATCTCCGTACATGGCGGTGGCGAAGTACTGCTCGGCGTTCTCCAGGGACAGGTTGATGCAGCCGTTGGTGACGTTCGACGAGCCCTGCACGCCAACGGTATCCGGGTTCGCATGGATGAACTCACCGTTGTTGGAGATACGCACGGCGAAGCGCTCGCGGACGTTGAAATACCCGGCAGCGGGGTTGCTCATGTAGAAGTCTTCGTGCTTCTCGCTGACGACGTGGATGCCCGACCGCGTGACGTTGCGGTCGAGATCGCCCTCGCCGTAGCTGCACGGCAGGGTCATCAGCGTGTTGCCGTCGTTCTGGACCACGATCTGATGGGAATCGGCGTCCGCGATGACCACCTGGTTGCGGCCGATGACGAAGTCGCTGGTGACGTCGGCTTCGCCGTAGTAGCCGTCGCCGTGGTCGAGGCCGTAGAGCTTCGCGACCATCGAGACCTTGGTGCCCGGTTGGTAATAGTCCTTGGTCCGCCAGTGCACGCGTGACCCGCCGTCCTCGCCGAGCCAGGCCCAGCTGCCCTCGGTCTCGGGCGTGGTGGTGACCTTCAGAGCCTGCTCGACAGCTTTCTTGTCGGTGACGACCTCGTCGAACGTCAGGATGAGCGGTGTCGCGACACCGACTTCCTGGCCGTCGGCGAGGTTGACCACGAGTCCGATCTGGTTCTCCGGGGTCACCGTGCTGAAGGTGCCCGCGACCGGTACCGGGCGACGGTCATTGCCTGTCGCCGAACCCGACCAGGTGTACTGGCCGCCGTAGCCGAGGGGCTCGGTGACGGTGAAGCTCGTGCGGTCCTCCGACATCACGCCGGTCACGACGCGGCCGTTGGCGTTGGTCAGCTGCACATCGGGGTTGAGCACGCCGTCGGCAACCTTGACCGACACCTCGACGATCGGGGAGGCATCAGGGGTGTCGAGCGGCGGGCTGTAGGACACGGTGGCATCGGGATCCGACGGCGCCTTGCTGCCCTGGGCCGAGTCACCGGACTTGTTGTCGCTGCTACATGCTGCTGCGGTCACTCCGGCCGCGCCCACGGCAAGAACCGTGAGGGCCGAGCGCCTGGACAGCATGAGGCGGTCACGGAAATCACTCATGCACGAAACATTACCTGTAGGTACGATCTCAAGCCGCCGCCGAAGGTTGACGCCGGGGCCGCTACCAGCGCCGCAGCGTCACAGGGTGCATCCGACCAGCACAGGCTCGGGTTCGAGCCACAGCCCGAACCGTTCGTGAACTCCGTCACGAACCCGCTTGGCCAACTCCACGATGTCCTCCGCGCGAGCGTCGCCCCTGTTGGTGATGGCCAGTGAGTGTTTGGTCGACAGCCGCGCCGGCGCATCCGGATCCGGGAATCCCCTGGCGAAACCAGCACGCTCGATCAGCCAGCCGGCCGACAGTTTGACACCCAGATCGGCAGGGAACTGGGGAACTGTCGCCTCTGCTCCGAGCTCCTCGACGATCCTGGTCAGCACGGTCGGGAGGTGCTCCTGGGGAACGATCGGATTGGTGAAGAACGAGCCGACGCTCCAGGTGTCATGGTCCTCGGGGTCGAGCACCATGCCTTTACCTGCACGTAGCGCCAGTACCGCCGCCCGCACATCCGCCGCCGGCGCCCGCTCCCCCTCGGCCACGTTCAACGCTCCCGCGAGCTCTCGGTACCTGATCGGTTCGCTCAGACCATCCTCATGCAGTCGAAACGACACCTGGACCACCAGTTCGTCGTTGCGGCGCTTGAGCCGGCTCGTGCGGTAGCCGAGTTCCAAGTCGCCGACGTCCACCCAGTTCAGGCCCCCCGAACGGCGATCGAAGATCTGCACCGACCTCAACAGGGCCCCGACCTCCACGCCGTACGCCCCGACGTTCTGCACGGGGGTCGCGCCTGCGGCGCCCGGGATCCCGGACAGGCATTCGAGACCACCGAAGCCCCGCTCGATGCTCTCGGCGACCAGATCGTCCCAGTTCACTCCGGCCCCGGCGGTCACGTGGTCCGATCGCCAATCAGTCTCGGTGTTCGCAATCTGCACCACCGTGCCGTCGAACCCGTCGTCGCTGATCACGAGGTTCGAACCGCCACCGACCAGCAGCACCGGCGTCCCGGCGGCGTCCAGGTCGCCGACGGTCTCGACGAGGGAGTCCGCGTCGGCGCAGCGGATGAAGTTCTTCGCGGGACCACCCACCCGCAGGGTGGTGATCTGCGACAGCGGTAGGGAGTTGTCTTGTGTGACCACTCCGCAACGGTAGCCTGCATTCATGGCGACCAAGCTTCGGCATTCCCTCGACTTTTCCTGTCCCCCCGCTCAGTTCGCTGCGGCGGTGACCTCGGAGCAGTATTGGCACGATCTGGTCGCCAATGTCGCGGCCGATGTATCCGAACTGGAGTCGTTCACTGCGACCGACGACGAGGTCCGGGTCGTCCTACAGCAGCGCATCCCCGAGAAGAACCTCCCATCGGTGGTCACGAAGATCCGCAAAGGTGACCTCGAGATCGCCCGCACGGTGGTGTGGTCGGTGACCGGGGGCGAGGTCGGCAACGGCACCTTTTCCGCAGTCGTCACCGGCGCCCCTGCGAAGGTCAACGGCACGCAGACCCTCGTCGCCGCCGGCACGGGAGCCCAGGTGATCTTCGAAGGATCTGTCGAGGTGTCGATTCCTCTCATCGGCGGAAAGATCGAGAAGCAGATCGCGAAAGAGGTGCAGGCGCTCATCGACGCAGAGCGCGACTACACGATCGCCTGGATCGGGCAGCAGGGATCAGCTGCACCGGACAGCCAGTGACCAGACAGCGGTGATCAGACACCAGGGGCCTCCCAGTCGGGCGTTCCTGGCACGTTAGGCTTTGCCCCATGGCACGCCGTCTGTCCTACTCAGCCCGTTACCACCATCCCGCCGAGAAGGTCTACCAAGCTCTCTCGATGCGGGAATTCTGGGATGCGCAGATGGAAGAGTTCCGGAAGCTGACGCCGCAGTCCGAGATCGAGACCTACACGGTCGACGCCAATGGCATCGATGTCGTCCTCAAGCAGGTGCTGCCACGCACCGAGCTGCCGGCAATCGCGCAGACGGTGATGTCGAAGGACATGGTCATCACCCGCAAAGAGGCGCTGGGCCCCTTCGACCCGGCGAACACCAAGGGCACCTACACCGCGTCGATCCCTGCGGGCCCTGGCAGTCTTACAGGCACGCAGGAACTCTTTCCGACCGATACCGGCTGCACCATCCGGCGCACCACCGAGGTCAAGGTGTTCATCCCGTTCATCAACGGCAAACTCGAGCAGATGATGCTGGTGAACCTGGTCGATCTGTTCCGCGGCGAGGCGGAATTCACCTCAGGGTGGATCGACGCCAACCTCTGACGGGCCCCCTCGCGCCGGCAAGGCGAGCCGCCCCGACGGGACGATCACGCGGGGCACCACCGGTATCAACCGGCTACGGCGGATAGACCGCTGGATCGCCCACCACAGTCAGATAATGACGGCGCTGTCTGAGGCGACGACACCCCTGGCCGTCGACCTCGGATACGGCGCGCGACCGGACACCGCCCTCGAGTTGGCCGCCCGGCTCCGGGCGAAAGTGCCCGCCGTTCACCTCGTCGGCCTCGAGATCGACCCGGCCCGCGTGGTGCCTCCGCAGGAGGGAGTTCGCTTCGCCGTCGGCGGCTTCGAGCTGGCGGGACTGCGACCCCACCTCGTCCGGGCGTTCAACGTCTTACGCCAGTACGACGAATCGCAGGTCCCGGCCGCGTGGTCACGGATGCAGCGACAACTGACGCCCGGTGGGTTCATCGTCGAGGGCACCTGCGACGAACTGGGCCGCCGGTGCTGCTGGATACTGCTCGACGAACACCGCCCGCTGACATTCACGCTCGCCTGGGATCCGCTGCACTCTTCGCGACCCTCCGACCTCGCCGAGCGCCTGCCGAAAGCGCTGATACACCGCAACGTCCCCGGCGAACCCGTCCACCAGTTGATCCGCGCCTTGGACCGCTGCTGGGACATCGCGGCCCCGTTGGCGCCGTTCGGTCCGCGCCAACGGTGGATCCGAACGCTGGAGTTGTTGCCGGACAACGGCTTCCACGCTCTCCCTGACAGGCGCCGACACCGCGACAACATCGTGACAGTCCCGTGGGAACAGGTCGCCCCGAACCCCTGAGTCCGGTCAACGCACACGTGAGCCACGTCGTCGGCGGCCGACGGCACGAGGAACGGTCGTAGGCTGGTCTCATGCGTATCGCCTTGGCCCAGATCTCCAGCGGCACCGATCCCGATGAGAACATCGCGCTGGTCGCCGAGCAGACGTCCGCGGCGGCAGCGCTGGGTGCCGAGCTGGTGATCTTCCCCGAGGCGACCATGTGCCGGTTCGGAGTGCAGCTCGGACCGATCGCGCAGCCTCTCGATGGACCCTGGGCGCAGGCAGTCGGTCAGATCGCCACCGACAACGCGGTGTCGGTCGTTGCCGGGATGTTCACTCCCGGCGATGGCGGACGCGTGCGGAACACACTCGTCGCCGCAGGCCCCGACGGCGCGATCTCCGGCTACGACAAGATCCACCTGTACGACGCGTTCGGTTTCGAAGAGTCCCGCACGGTCCAAGCAGGCGATCGCCCACACGCGTTTCGAGTCGGCGAGATCACGGTCGGCACCGCCACCTGCTACGACATCCGGTTTCCGACGCTGTTCACCGCACTGGCCGATGGGGGCGCCACCCTCATCGTCGTCCCGACGTCGTGGGGTTCGGGTCCGGGCAAACTCGAGCAGTGGCGGACGCTTGCCGCCGCCAGGGCCCTCGACAGCGGTTGCTTCGTCGCAGCGGTCGGTCAAGCCGTCCCGAACGACCCCCAGGTCGCCGAGTCTTCCGCCCCCACCGGTATCGGACATTCCATCCTGGCCGGGCCGTTCGGCACGGTGCATACCGAGTTGGGTGAACAATCCGAGCTCGCGGTTGTCGATCTCGACTTCGGTGAGGTCGACCGGGCCCGGGCATCGATTGCGGTGTTGTCCAACAGGCGGGATGTGAATTCCGCTGCGATGACCTGCGCCGACTCCGATACTTAGCGAACTCTTACCATTTACGTCGTCCCACCAGGCATGATCGACGGTGATGAATAACCGCGAAGATGCCGAATCCAACCCGGCCGGGGGGCCGCCTGACTCAACTGCCGGTCCCGCCGAGGGATCCGATCCGACCACACCGGCAGCCCCTGCCGACCCCACCCCACCGGGTGCGAAGACGCCGGGGATAGCCCAGAATCAGGCTGATGACCCCAGTCCAGCCACGGACCAGTTCGCGCCGGTCCCGCCCGGCTCGATACCACAGGCCTATACGCAGGAGCGTCACGACACCGCGCAACTCGAGGTGCCCCCGGACGATGGACGCCCCGACGGCTTCGCGCCGTACTCGGGTCCCCCTACCGACGGCCCACCGCCCGACGGTTTCGGCCCAGGTGGCGGTGGGGTGTCCCCGCAGCGCCCGAAACGGCGGAAAGGCTTGATCGCGGGAGTGGTCGCCCTCAGCATCGTGCTGTTGCTGGTGATCTCGGGGGTCGGCAGCGAGCTGTACCTGCGCAGCAAGGCAAAAGACTGCATGGAACAGTCGTTCGGTCAGCTCACCGGCGCCTCGACCTCGGTCTCCCTGAGCAAACAACCCATGCTGTTCCAGTGGGTCTCCGGCAAGATCCCCTACGTCCAGGTCGACACCAGCGACGAGGGCGACTCCGACATGAAGCTGCATGCCAGGGGTGACGACATCACCACCGGTGACAACACCACGACCATCGGTGGGCTCAAGGGTGAGGGATACGTCCCGTTCGGCCGGATCATGGAACTGAGCCAGCAGGACACCACCACGCAACCGACCACACCCAGTCCCGATCAGGGTGGTGGTCTGAGCGGGCTCCTCGGTTCGATGGGCGGCGGCATGACCGTCGAGTCGGTCACCGGCAACGCCGCGGCCGGCACGGTCACCCTCAAGGCCAGCTTCTCACTGCTGGGCATCCCGATTCCCGCCGAGACCGAGCTCAAGCCGATCACGCAGAACGGCAAGCTGACGTTCGAGGTGGTCAACGCCAGTGCGCTGACCCTCGGAATACCCAACTCGTGGGCGCAGACCCTGGTCGATCAGGTCAGCGCCGGCATGTTCCCGCCGCTGTTCGACGACGTCAACTTCGACAGGCTGAGCGTCTCCGACAAGGGCGTCGAGTTCGCGTTCTCCGGCAACGACATCGCGTTGACCCAGGAGAATGTCGGCGCCTCGGATTCGAACGCCGAGACCTGCAGCGTCGTCTGAAGCCGCACCCGTTTTGCGCCGCCCATCCGCTAGTGCGGGTGGGCGGCGCAAATTTGGGTAGTTGGTAACGCCCTGATCAGCTGAAAACGACGGTTTTCTGTCCGTGCACCAGCACGCGATCTTCGAGATGCCATCGCAAACCCCGTGCCAGGACGAGCTTCTCGATGTCGCGACCCTGGCGCACCATGTCGGCGACCGTGTCGGAGTGATCGACGCGGATGACGTCCTGCTCGATGATCGGTCCCGCGTCGAGCTCCCCGGTGACGTAGTGGCAGGTGGCGCCGATGAGTTTCACGCCCCGTTTGAACGCCTGGTGGTAAGGCCGCGCTCCGATGAACGAGGGCAGGAAGCTGTGGTGGATGTTGATGGCCTTGCCCGCCCAGTGTTCACACAGGTCTTCGGGCACGATCTGCATGAACCTTGCCAGCACCACCGCGTCCGGGTTGTGGGAGTCGACCAGTTCACGCAGTTCCTCGAAAGCACCGGCCTTGTCGGTTCCGAACGGGATGTGATGGAACGGGACACCCATGCGGGTGCTGAAGTCCTCTAGGTCGCGGTGGTTGCCGATGACGGCGTTGATCTCCGCAGGTAGCTCCCCCCGATACGAGCGGCCCAGCAGATCTCCGAGGCAGTGCCCCTCCTTGCTCACGAGTAGGACGGTTTTCTTCGGCACCGCCGAATCACTCACGCGCCACTCGGTGTCAGAACCCAAACCGGCCACCACCTCGGCGGCGAAGCGCTCGCGCAGCTGCTCGACCGTGACGGACACCGAGTCGGCACGCACCGCTTGGCGCGTGAAGAACCAGCCGGTGTCGGGGTCCGAGTGGTAGGCGGCCTCCACGATCCAGCCCCCGATGTCGGCGAGGAAGCTCGAGATCTTCGCGACGATGCCAGTGGTGTCGGGGCAGCCGAGGGTCAGCACGTACCGGTGGTCGGCGCTGTTTGCCGGCGAGAGTGTGGTCACAACCAAACAGTGTGCCAAGCTCGGATCATGTCCGACACCGCGCCCGGCCACAGCGGCCTGCACCTGTCCCGTTCGGTGGTCGCCGCCATGGTCGATCACACCCTGCTCAAACCGGAGGCGACCCGCGCCGACGCGGAGGCCACGGCCGCGGAAGCCGCCGACCTAGGCGTGCTCGCGGTCTGTCTCTCGCCGTCGATGCTGCCGATCGACACCGGAGCACAGCTGCGCTGCGTCGTGGCGGGCTTCCCGTCCGGAAAACACCACTCGTTGGTGAAGGCGTCCGAGGCAAAACTCGCGGTCGATTCTGGGGCGCAGGAGATCGACATGGTCATCGACGTCGGCGCAGCGGTGGACGGAAAGTTCGACGAGGTGTTCGCCGACGTCCTCACCGTCCGCCAGGCGATCGGGAACGACGTCACGCTCAAGGTCATCATCGAATCGGCGGCGCTGCTGGTGCTCGCCGGACCGGAGACCGTCACCAATGTCTGCAAGGTCGCGGTCAAGGCAGGCGCTTCTTTTGTGAAGACCTCCACGGGTTTTCATCCCAGCGGCGGCGCCAGTGTCGAGGCGGTCACACTGATGTCCGCGGCGGTGCCCACCACCGTCGGGGTCAAGGCCAGCGGCGGGATCCGTACCGCCGAGTTCGCGGCGGAATTGATCGCAGCAGGCGCGACCAGGCTCGGACTGTCCGGGTCGCGCGCTGTGCTCGAGGGTTTTCCGGACGCCTGACCCGGTCAGGGCGACAACCGAGCTGAACCCAGCGCACGCACGATGTTATTGAAGCGATGAGGTTGTTCCCAGTTCAGAAGATGAGTTGCGCCACGCCACTTTTCATAGCGCTCTAGCCAACCGGCGGCACGCAATCCCTCGACGAGGGGGTCGGCGAGCCGGGGTGGCGTGAGTCGGTCGCGGTCACCGACGACGACGGCAACAGGTACGGGCATGTTGTCCAGGCCGGATCCCACATCCAGATCCTCCAACGCGCGGCCCACTTTTTCCCTTGTGCGCCAACTGGTCTCCCGAAGAATTGAATCCAGCATCCGCAGCTGTCGGCGACTGATCCCCGGGAAAAGGGTACGGGCGACGGAGAGTCCGCTGCGCATCATCAGATCACCGCCGGGACGGTGGATCGCGTTGAAGCCCAACCAGGCCGTCTCGTATTCGATTCGGCGCAGAATCGTCGCGGGTTCGGCCAACCGGATCGGAGCCTTCGTCACCGGCGCGGTGCATGCGGTACCGGCGAGCATGATCGCGTTCGCATATCGCTCGGCACTGCCCGAATACTGTGCGGCCCAGCTCATGACCGTCATGCCGCCCATGCTGTGGCCGACGATCACAGCCTTGTCGCCCTCTTCGAGCGTCGCGGCGAGTACGGCTTCGAGGTCGTGGCCGAGGTCGTCGCTGGTCGTCGGACCGGCGCCCAAGGTCGAGCGTCCGTGCCCGCGCTGGTCATAGACGATGACCCGGTGGGTGTCGGCCAGACCGTTGATCTGTGGATACCAGTACTTCGCGTTGACGGCGAAGCCGTGGACCAGCACCACCACATCGCCGTCGTGGCGGCCGTACGCGCCGACCGCGATGGTTGCCCCGTCGGGTCGGTCGACGAACAGTCGGCGCCCAAGCGTGTCCGGTGTCCGTAGCAACGGCCGACCGCCGGCCATCAACCGGCGGTTCGGTCCAGCAAGTCGGTCAGCAGATTGTTGTACGCCTCGGCGTTCTCGATGCTGCTCATATGGCCGATACCGGGCCACACCACGAGGTCGTCGAGGTGTCCGCGTCCGCGCAGAACCGAAGCCATCGCCTCGGCATGGAGTTTGGGGGTGAGCTTGTCGTCGGCGCCGACCACCACCAGCGTCGGGACAACCAGTGCGTCGAGACCTGCGGTGACGTCGAGGTCGACCATCGCATTGCCCCATTTGCCGCGGGACCGTCCGGGGCAGGCCGACACCATCTCGTCACAGAAATCGACGTGCGAGCGTCGCGATGTGGTGTTGAGGGCGATGTACTGGGTGACTTTGCGCGACATCTTCGTTCGCGGCAGATGCACCGTCGCCCCGGCGACGAGCCGGCCGGTGAAATACTCCATCGGCGAGAGCACCGTCGGTAGGTCGAGCGGGATGAGACCGAGGTTCGGCAATAGGTGGTCGGAGCAGGTGGACGTCAGCACCACAGCTCGGGCGACCTCGGGTACCGCCTCCGGGAACTGCTTGGCCCAGGACAGGATCGTCATCCCACCCATGCTGTGCCCGGCGACGAGTGCTCGACGACCTTTCGGTACCACCTCGGTCAGCACGCATTGCAGATCTTGGCCGAGGAGGTCGACACTCAGCTTGGTCTTGCCCCGTGGGGAGTCTCCGTGGCCGCGCTGATCGTAGGCGATCACGCGGTACCGGTCGCCGAACGAGTTGATCTGCGGGTACCAGTAGTGCGTACTGCACGTCCAGCCGTGCACCAGCACCATGAGTTCGCCGTCTGGCGGTCCGTAGGCCACCACATTGAGCGCGGTGCCGTCCGCGGCGCGGACATCGAGGTGTTCGGGCGCCTGCCGCGGCGTCTGCAGCAGCGGATCAGGCTGATCCGCAACGGGATCCGGCGCCAGCAACGCTGCCCGCAGAATCGAGCCCAGGAATGTTCCCGTGATCGCCGCGCCCGCGGCGACCACACCCGCACCTACAGCGGCCCCACCGACCGCGACGTTTCTCTTGTTCATGACCCCGCTCTTCCCCACCTGTACGTCAGGATTGATCCATTGCCTTACCGGCTTTTTCGTCTTCCGCAGCCATCATCAGCTCGGCCCCGCGATCGAGCGCGCGTGAGATCTCGGTGTCCATCGCCTTGCTGAAGGCCACCTCGACGATGTCATGAGCCATCGGTCGCACGGTCTGCACCAGTTCCGCCAGCCGGATCACCTCGCTCTCCTCCATCTCGAAGGGCGCACCTTCGACGAGATACTTGTCGGTGACGATCGAGACGAAGCTGGCGGCGATGTCCTGGAGATCGTCCTGGACGCGTTCCCAGCGGTTGAGCAGGACGTCGAGATCGATACCTGCCTTCACCAGCACCTCGGCACCGGCGAGCACCTCCGGGTTGGTGACGGCGTACCCCGCCCCCTCCTTCACCAGCAGGCCCAGCCGCTGTCCGAGGGCGATGTTGTTGTCCGTGGCGCCGAGTCCCTTGCGCAGTTCGGAGATGGTGATCGTGGCCATCCGCTTGAGATTCTTCCACCGGCTACCGCGTTTCGGCTCGGCCTCCAGCACGTGCTCGACCTTGAGTCCGTATCGCGCCGCCATCAGCAGTTCGCTGATCGTCGCGAAGGTGTAGCCCCGCTCGAGCATCTGCGAGATCATCTTGAGACGGCTCAGATGTTCTGCGGAGTACCAGCCGGTACGGCCCTTGATCTTGGGCGGCGGGAGCAGACCGCGGTCTTGATAGACCCTGATGTTGCGGACGCTGACGCCGGAAACATCCGCGAGTTCGTTGATCCGGTATTCAGCCATGCGCTCATTCTAGGTCTGCACGCCGAGCGTTCGATCGGCGGAAGGGTATCGACCCTGCGTAAATGCGCTACTGACCGCCCGGCGAACGGTCGATCTCAGCGCTTACGAAACCAGGTCTTGTTCTGGATCGAGTCCACTCGCGGCCGCACATCCACGATGTAGACGATCGTGGCGACGACGCCGACGATGCCCAGGAGCCCGATCGCGCCGAACAGCCAGATGAACAGGGTCGCGGCCGCGAGAATGGACACCCAGATCACCTTCGACTGGCGATCGACCGCGGGGAAGGCGTCCGGACGCTGCAGCGCGGCGTGTACCAACGACACCGCCGCCGCGACCCCGGCGATGACCGTGAGCAACAGGAGAACAAGACTTTGGGCGTACCCCAAGAATGAGAGAACATTCACGGGTGCAGCTTAGGTGTCCGGTTCGCCTGAGTCCACGGCGCCATGGGGAACACGGCGGCGGCGGTGACCAGAACGGCTGACCGTATCGGTGGTCCGACTAGCTGGTGGCCTTCTTGGCCGGAGCCTTCTTGGCGGGGGCCTTCTTGGCCGGAGCCTTGGCGGCGGGAGCGGCCGGGGTGGCCTTCGCCGGAGCCTTCTTGGCCGGAGCGGTGGCTTCCGCGAGCTTCTTGGCAGGCGCGTCCTTGCCGGACCGCGCCTTGCTCTCGACCTTGCCTGCAGCACCGTTGATCGAGTCGGTGGCTTCTTCGGTCGCGTCCTCGATCTTGTCCTGAGCGATGCCTGCGAGCTTGGCAGCGCGCTGGCCGACCGCGCGGGTCTGCGACGAGATGCTGCCGAGGGTGTCCTCGGTCAGATCGACGGCGTCGTTGTACGCCTTCTCGGCGCGGCTGAGCTGCTCGCCGACGGCCGGAGTGGTGCGCAGACGCTCCACGGTCTCTTCGCCACGCTCTGCGAGAGAGTTGTAGATGCCGGTCGCGACCTCGATGTAGGCCTCGGCGACCTTACGCAGTTCCTCGGAGGTGAACTTCGCACGCAGTTCGTCGATGTTCGACGGAACCTCTTCGGGCAGGGCCGAAATGCGCTCGCGGGTCTCTTCGATCCGCGACTGCGCGGTGGTACGGGTCTCTTCGAAGCGGGCCTGAGCCTGCTCGGTGGCGGTCTCGGTGCGCTCACGCAGCTGAGCGATCACTTCGTTGACCTGCTTGAAGGCGAGGTCGCCGGCGCCGACGGCGGCGTAGATGGGATTGGCGAGATTGCGGTCAGACTTGGTCATCGGATTCCTCCAGGAATTCACGTGGGTTCGTATGTGTTGTGTCCGTGTGGCTTTCGACCACAGCCCGGTTCTCTTTGCAGAAGGACTCGTAGATCTCGAGCAACACTTGTTTCTGGCGTTCACTGATGACGGTGTCTGCCATCAGTGCGTCGCGCACCGGACTCGCGGGCCTCTCTTCGAGAATCCCGGCCCGTACGTACAGCACCTCGGCCGACACCCGCAGACCCTTGGCGATCTGGGCCAACACATCGGCCGAAGGCTTGCGCAACCCTCGTTCAATTTGGCTGAGGTACGGATTACTGACGCCCGCACGCTCAGCAAGCTGGCGTAGCGACACCTCGGCGCCCATCCGTTGCGATCTGATGAAGCTACCTATGTCCTGAGCAGCAGTGGCGACGTTGGCACTGATGTCCTGGGCGATGTCCTGTGCCGCGTTCGCGACCACGACCGTCACCGGCTCGTCATCGGGATCAGCTGGCGTTGGAACCATCTCGGTAACTCCTTCAAGCCTCGACAGCCATAGTGCCCACCCGTGCTAGCAATTGCAAGCACTTGAGCTAATTCGTGATCAAGGCCACAAACATCGCGGCGTCCTTTTCAGTGAAAAAGCAGCACAGAGGCGGTGTAGATGGCCAATCCGGCAAGCGAACCGACCACGGTGCCGTTGATACGGATGAACTGCAGATCCCGGCCGACCTGCAATTCGATCTTGTTGCTGGTGTCCTCGGCGTCCCACCCACGCACGGTCTCGGTGATCACCGAGATGATCTCCTGCGAGTAGTTCTCCGACACGTGCCTGGCCACCCGGACCATCCAGATGTTCATCTTGTTCTTGAGCACCTCGTCATCGCGGATGCGCTCGGCAATCTGGATGATCGAGTCCGTCAGCGTCGCCCGCAGCGTCCCGTTCGGGTCGGCCAAGAGCTGCTCGATCAAAGCCTTGCCCGCATTCCACGCCGTCGACGCGGCGCCGGTGACCTCATCACGTTCGAGCAACTCGGACTTGATCGCCTCGAGTCGCGCGATGGTGTCCGGATCGTTCTGCAGATCGTGGGCCAATTGCACCATCACGCCGGTCATCGCCTGGCGGACCTGGTGACCCGGATCGGTCTTGACCTTGAAAGAGAATTCGACGAGTTCGCGGTAAAGCCGGTCTCCTACCAGGCTGTTCACGAACTTGGGAGCCCATGCGGGCCCGTCCTTGTCGATCACACGGTCGATCAGCTCCTGGCTCCCCAGGGCAAAGTCATGCGCCCTGTCGCACAGCAGCTGGATGACGGGCTCGAGACGGTTCTCCGAGATCAGCTGTTCGAGCACCCGCCCCGCCGGCGGCCCCCACTCGGGTTCGGCTGCCCAGCGCATCGCCGCGGTGATCAGCTTTTCGATGTCCTCGTCATCGAGCATCTCTGCCGCGAATGCGATACCGCGCGCGGCCTCGTCGCCGACGCGAGGCGTGTTCTTCGGGTCGGCCAGCCAGCTGGAGACCCGGGTCGGCAACGCCAGCTGCGCGACCTTCTCTTCGATGACGTCCGGCGTCATGAAGTTCTCTTCGATGAACCCGCCCAGCTGATCGCCGATCTGGTCCTTCTTCTTGCGGATCAGCGCTGTATGCGGGATGGGAATCCCCATCGGGTGTTTGAACAGGGCGGTGACGGCAAACCAGTCCGCGAGCGCACCGACCATGCCCGCCTCTGACGCGGCGCGTACGTACCCGACCCAGGCCGCGACGTTCTCGCCGTCGCGATCCTCGAGCCAGCGGCAGAACAGATAGATGACCGCTGCCAGCAGCAACAGCCCGGTGGCAACGAGCTTCATGCGCCGAAGCGCCGCTTTGCGTTCGGTGTCGGCCTCGTTGAGTCCGGCGATGTTCCGCTTCGGCGCGGCGGCCCGTGAATCCGGCGCAGCATGCCGACCACCAGGTGTCTCCCTGGGCGATCGGTCCGCGTCCGGACCGGCCGTCGGCCGCGGAGCTTGTGTCGGTTGCATTCATCCAGTGTTACCCAAACCCGGGCGAGAGAACCCTGAGCACGGTGGTGACCCGCCTCTCGATGCCCTATCGGAGTGCGAGGGAACATAAGGTGGAAAGCAGTTCGATCACCACCGGCGTTACGACCAGAAATGACTCCCCCACGATGTCCCCTCGCCCCAATCCGGCCGCCGCCGCCCGCGCCGCGGTGGCCGCCGCCGCCACTGCTGCGAGCAAGGGGGTGTCACTCCCCCAAGCCATTCGCAACCAGGTCGGCACCGACGACGTCAAGACCGACGGACGTAAGCGGCGGTGGGAAGGCCACAAAGAGGCCCGGCGCACCGAACTCGTGGACGGCACCCTTGCAGCGGTGCGAACCCTCGGCGCCGACGCCGGCATGGATGAGATCGCGTCCGAGATCGGTGTGTCGAAAACCGTCCTCTACCGCTATTTCAGCGACAAGAGCGACCTCACCACCGCCGCGATGATGCGCTTTCTCGAAACAGTGCTGGTGCCACGACTGGGCAGCGCGATCAACGAAGACGTCGGCGAGTTCGAACTGACCCGCATGGTGATCTCGGTGTACGTCCAGACCGTGGCCGACGAACCCCACATCTACTCGTTCGTCATGGCCGGCGGGTCGGGCACCCAGGTGCTCGCGGACTCGCAGAAGCTGGTCGCCCAGATGCTCACCTTCGTGATGATCAACCGGATGGTCGATCAGGGGTCGCAGACGGCCGGCGTGGAGACATGGGCGTACAGCCTCGTCGGCGCGATCCAACTCGCCGTGCACTGGTGGATGGTGGAACAACGCCTGGGCAAGGACGAGCTGATCGACTACCTGACGATGATGGTCTGGTCGTCGATCTCGGGCATCGCGGCCGCCGGCGGATCCCCCGAGTACTTCAACGCGCAAGACCATCCGTTGCCGCAGACCCCGGAGTCGACGCGCCAGACGGACTGAGCGACTGATCGACCGACCGGCCGGCCGGCCGAGACACCCGAATCGTCATCACACCCGGGTGCCCACCGCTAGATTGGCGACCATGGTTGAGACAGGCGCACAAGGGTGAGCGTTTCAGGGTCGGTGGCACTGGTGACCGGGGCGAGCCGCGGTGTCGGCAAGGGCGTGGCCACAGCGCTGGGCGCGGCGGGCTGGACGGTGTACGTCACCGCGCGTGGCGGTACAGGCCCCGATGACCCACTGGGGCAGACGATCTCGGAGATCGACGCTGCCGGCGGCACCGCGGTCGGGGTGAGCCTGGACCACTCCGACGACAACTCTGTCGCGACGTTGTTCGGCCAGATCCGCGCAGAGCAGGGCCGTCTCGACCTGCTGGTCAACAATGTGTGGGCTTCCCCCAAGGGCTTCGGCGGGTTCAGTGACAAGTTCTGGGAACGCCCGGTGTCGGACTGGGACACCCTCATCACGGTCGGCGTGCGGGCGCACTACGTCGCATGCGTCGAAGCAGCGAAGATCATGGTCCCCCAGGGTTCCGGGCTGATGGTCAACATCTCGTCGTTCGGAACCCGAGGGCACCTGCACTCTGTGCTGTACGGCATGAGCAAAGCGGCACTCGACAAGATGGCCTTCGACATGGCGCACGAACTCGAAGGCACCGGCGTGGCCGCGATCTCGTTGTGGCTGGGCCTCATCCAGACCGAACTGCTGTTGTCGCTCGGCATCGAGGAGTTTGCCGGATTCCGGCTGGACGAGGCCGAACACCCGCAATTCGTCGGCCGCGTCATCGATCGCCTGTGGCGTGATCCATCGCTGCTCGAGAGCAACGGTCACAGCCTCGTCACCGCCGAACTCGGCGCCTCGTACGGTCTGACCAACAACGACGGCGGCCTCCCGAAATCTCACCGTGAGCCCTTCGGCGGCGGCCCGCTGTTCCCACCGGCGTAAGACAGCTGAATCTGCTCCACTTCTAGAAATCTGCTCCGGTTCCAGTGTGCTGGAACCGGAGCAGATTGCTGAATGTGGAGCAGATTTGGTCGGGTTCCCCTATTTACCCGCCACAAGATCAGAACCACGTCGATATTTCAATAGTTCGTTTAGTTTACTAGCAGACAACACCCGAAGATGTTTGCCGATGTCGAATCGATCCATGTCGAACCAACAGTTGAGTGTTTCAGCAATCTCTGTTGCGACCTTGCCCGATACAGCTATCCCATTGTCCTACAACGTTTCTGACCGACAGTAAGCGCCGATGATGAAAGTTGAATTCCGAATTAATTCACATAGACAATAAAAGTACAGTTACGTTTGAGGTAATTCGTTCATACGTATATTGCCCGGGCATTGCCGACAATTTGCATTCAACCGACTGACGTTTGCTACGTTGATTTCTTCAGCACCAACAGCAAGCCTATTTACTGGAGGTCGATCTTCGTATGAACCGCACCATTCTCCGTACCACCACCGCCGTTGCCGCAGTCAGCGCGGCAGCCCTGTTCTTTCCCGCAGTCGCGTCGGCGGCGCCGGTGTCTCAGGCCGAGTGCGCGGAAATCTCGACCGGCAACCAGGCCAACGGCTGGGGCGTTCCATTCGAGGACGAAGCCGGACAAGCGGGAACCCATTCGCAGGCCGTGGTCGAGGACGAGGACGGCTCGCTGGAGCTGAAGGTCGCCGAGGGCAAAACTCGTGCCGTGTCGTACCACTCGGCAGGCCAGTTGCCACTCGATGACCTCACCGGAACTCCGGCCTTCGATCAGACCGGAACGCAGGCCAACTGGCAGATCCGCGTCAGCGGTGCGGCGACCGGCAACAGTGCGGAGAATGGCTTCGCCACTCTCGTCAACTCAGGCGGTGACCAGTGGTGGGCGACCCGCGCTCTGCCCGATCTTCCTCGAGGCCAGACAACCACTCTTGCGGACTTGACAGAAAAAGCTGGAGCCGCCACGGTTGTCGACTACTACGGTATCTCCGTTGAAGGCGCACCCGATACCATCGCGAACATCGACAATGTCTCCTTCAATGGCTGCACCACGAACTTCAAGTTCGTCGGCTCGTCAGAAGAGGGCGGCTCAAATGGCTCACTCGGCGGCTTCGGACTGGCCAGCCTGATCCCGGGTCTGCCCAGCTGACGCTGGTCGACCCTCTCCCTCGGATGCCCCTGCCGATCACGGTGGGGGCATTCGTCTGTCTAAATGTCGATTTCCGTCTCATCTTGCGACTCCACTCCATCCTGACCTCAATGCCTGGAGAGTAGTGCTGCTGCGCAACTACGATTTCAGGTGAGCGTTCTGGTGGATGACGAGAATGGAGTAGCGCAGTGATTTTCATCGTGGTCAAGTTCCAGGTGAAGCCCGAGTGGACCGATCGTTGGTTGGATCTCGTCGGCCCGTTCACGCAGGCAACCCGCGCTGAGCCGGGCAACAAGTGGTTCGACTGGTCGCGCAGCGTCGATGATCCGAACGAGTTCGTCCTGGTCGAGGCCTTCGAAGACGATGCCGCAGGGCCGCACGTCAACAGCGACCATTTCAAGAAGGCGACGCAAGAGGAGATGCCACAGGCTCTGGTGTCGACGCCGAAGATCATCAGTCACACGATCGACGCCGACGACTGGTCGGCGATGGGCGAGATCACCATCAACTGACGGGTGACCCACGAGTTCGCGCCGCTTGCGTGCGTACGCGCCTGTTGCACCTGGCGCGTACGCGCGGAGGTGGCGCGAATTTCAGCTGGGCGGGT
This sequence comes from Williamsia limnetica, assembly GCF_003217475.1. Taxonomy (GTDB): domain Bacteria; phylum Actinomycetota; class Actinomycetes; order Mycobacteriales; family Mycobacteriaceae; genus Williamsia; species Williamsia limnetica. The sequence continues at coordinate 186,849 of NZ_QJSP01000011.1, forward strand.
GGACTTCGATCCTGCGACGCTGCCGGCGCGCGGCAGCGACCATGTTGCGCAGCGCCGGCTCGAGTTGCCAATAGTGCCTGGTCTTGAGGCCACCGTCGGGGTTGACCCACAACCGATCCGATCCGACCGCAGCGGCGGCGCGCTGGATGCGTTCATCGATCTCGTCGATGTCGGGAATCGCGGCGCTACGACTCTCGTACACCCCCGGCCCGACCCCACGTTTGATCGCTGTTCCTGAACTCGTTATCTGATCGAGCACCCAGTCGATGGAGCGAGTCGCCACGATCGACGTCACATCGGAGTCGAGGGCGTCGAACGCCTCCACCACCTTCGGGATGCTCGAATACCCGAGATGGGCGTGGATCTGGGTCTCCGTTCTCGCGACGCCGACAGCCAGCTTGAACGCGTCCACCGCCCAGTCGAGATACCCGGCGCGGCCCCGCTCGCGTAGCGGCAGCAGCTCCCGGATGGACGGCTCGTCGACCTGAATGATCTTGATGCCTGCCCTTTCCAGATCTGCGACCTCGTCGCGGACCGCCAAGGCCAGTTGTTCTGCGGTCTCGTACAGTGGCTGATCTTGTCGGACAAATGATCTCGCCAGCATCGTCACCGGGCCGGTCAGGATGCCCTTGACAGGCTTGTCGGTCAACGACTGCGCGTAGCTGATCCACTCCACGGTCATCGGGCTCTTGCGTTTGATGTCTCCGTACAGGATCGGCGGTCGCACACAGCGGGAGCCGTACGACTGGACCCAGCCGAAACGCGTTGCGACATAACCGTCCATCAGCTCGGCGAAGTACTGGATCATGTCATTCCGCTCGACCTCACCATGAACAAGGACGTCGAGGCCGATGTCCTCCTGAAGGTCGATCACGCGCTTGATCTCGTCGAGCAGCAGTTGCCGGTACTCGTCCCAGGTCAACCGGTCTTGACCGTACTCATACCGGGCCTGCCGAATTTCTGCCGTCTGCGGAAATGACCCCAGGGTGCACGTCGGCACCGCAGGTAATCCGAGCACCTGCTGTTGCGCCTTGCGCCGAACCTCGTACGGCGCTCGCTCACGCTGATCGGGCCGGATTGCCGAAACACGCTGGCGTACCTCGTGCTTCAACGTGAAGTGCACCGAAGTCGGACGGGCTGACCAACGCTCGGGAGCCCCGTGGGTGACGGCCTTCGCCAGCGCCACGACCTCACCGACTTTTTGCTTGGCGAACGCGAGGCGGTCAGCGACATCACCCGGAATGTCATATTCGATGAGTAGATCGACCGGCACGTGCAGCAGGCTGCACGACGTCGACACCACCACATCGGGAATCACGGATTTGATGGCGAGTAGATGGTCGAGCGTCTGGGACTTGTCGGCCTTCCATACGTTGCGTCCGTTGATGACACCGGCATACAGACGCTTTCGTTTGAGCCCCGGGACCTTCGCGAGATCTGCCGCACTGATCGGCTCGGACACCAGGTCCAGCCCGATCGCCTCGATCTGGGTTCCGGCCAGTATCGGCAGCGCCGCTCCGAGATCGCCGTACTGTCCGGTCACAAGCAGACGCGGCCGCTGACTGACGGCGGACAGCGCGTCATAGACGGTCCCGAGCAACCTGAGTTCCTCGTCGGTACGGTCGCCGGTGAATGCCGGTTCATCCAGTTGGATGCACTTGGCACCCTGGGCGGCGAGTTCTTTGAAGAGTTGCAGGTACGCAGGGATCAACTCGTCGATCTTGTCGATCGGCGAGAAGTCCTCGGCCGCAACGGGACCGGTTGCAGACAGCAGGAGAAGCGAGATGGGGCCGAGCACCACGGGACGCAACTCGATGCCCTGTGCCTTGGCCCTGGTGTGTTCGGCCAACAAGGATTCGGCGTGCAGGGAGAACGTGGTGTCCGAGTCGATCTCGGGCTGCCGGTAGTGATAGTTGGTTCCGAAGAACTTCACCAGCTCCAGCGGAGGGACGTCGGGATTGCCGCGGACCATCGCGAAGTAGAAGTCCAACGGGTGCAGTTCGGGTTCGAGCGCCGCGAAACGGCGTGGCACAGCCCCGAACATCAGCGCGTTGTCGAGGACGTGATCGTAGAACGAGAAGGTGTTGCCCGGCACCTGTTCGAGCCCGGTGGCTGCGAGTTCCTGCCAGGTGTCGTCTTGCAGGTGCCGCCCGACGGCGATCAGCTCGTGGACGGAACCGCCCAGATGCCAATATTTCTCGAGCGCTCGCTTGAGTTCGCGCCGAGCACCGATGCGCGGATACCCCAGAATCGAGGATCCGTATTCGATCGTCTCCCCCGGGCTGGTCATGTTCTCGTCCGGCTTATCTACCGGCGCTGGTCTTCGCAGGGCTGTCGGCGTACACGTAGAAACCGTGGCCGGCTTTCTTACCCAATCGACCGGCCTCGACCATGCGCAGCAGCAACGGCGGCGGCGAGTAGAGCGGTTCTTTGAACTCTTCGTACATCTTGTCGGCGATCGCCTTGACGGTGTCGAGTCCGACCAGATCGCTGAGCTTGAGCGGGCCCATCGGGTGTGCGCAGCCGAGCACCATCGCCTTGTCGATGTCTTCGACGGTGGCGAAGCCGCTCTCCACCATGCGGATCGCGGAAAGTAGATAGGGCACGAGCAAAGCGTTGACGACAAAGCCGGAGCGGTCCGAGGATCGGACGACCTGCTTGCCGAGGATGTCGCGAGCGAAGTCTTCGGCGCGCGTGGTGACGTCGTCGGAGGTCATCAACGTGGTGACCAATTCGACCAGCGGCAGAACCGGCACGGGGTTGAAGAAGTGCATGCCGACCACGCGATGAGCATTGGCAGTTGCCATGCCCAGCTTCATGATCGGGATGGAAGAGGTGTTGGAAGCGAGTACGGCGCTGGGATCGGTGACCACTTTGTCGAGCTCTTTGAAGATCTCGGTCTTGACGGCCTCGTCTTCGACGACCGCCTCACACACCATCTGCCGGTCAGCGAAATCGCCCAGATCGGAGGTGAAGCGCAGCCGCAACGATGCCTGTTCCCGCTCCCGTTCGGTGAGCTTTCCGCTGCTCACACCGCGATCGAGGGAGCGCAGAATGCGGGACCGCCCAGCGGCTGCCAACTCACGGGTCGACTCGTACACCAACACGTCGGCGTGCGCCCGGGCGCAGACTTCGGCAATGCCTGCACCCATCTGACCGGCACCGATTATGCCGACCCGTGAAATTTTCTCGCTCACAACAAGCTCCTAAAAACAACGAGCACAACATCTTTGAACAAAGAAGCCAAGAACCGAAATCTTTGAACCAAAAGCAACCAACACAAAAAGGTGATGAAGAGGGTAACCCTTGTGGGGTACGCCCAGAACTCACCTGAAACAAGCAGGCGGCCCGCAACGGTAGTCGCGGACCGCCTGACTTGTTCGCTTAAGTCCCGGAGAGGCGGCTCAGTGGAATTGGCCCTCTTCGGTGGAACCGGCCAGCGAGGTGGTGCTGCTGGTCGGGTCAACCGTGGTGGCGATGTTGTCGAAGTAGCCTGCGCCGACCTCACGCTGGTGCTTGACGGCGGTGAAGCCGCGCTCGTCGGCTGCCTTGAACTCGCGGTTCTGTAGGTCGACGAATGCCGTCATCTGCTCGCGGGCGTAGCCCCAGGCAAGATCGAACATTCCGTAGTTGAGCGAGTGGAATCCGGCCAGGGTGATGAACTGGAAGGTGAATCCCATTGCGCCGAGCTCGTTCTGGAACTTGGCGATGGTGGAGTCGTCGAGGTGCTTGCTCCAGTTGAACGACGGGCTGCAGTTGTACGAGAGCAGCTGGTCGGGGAACTCGCTCTTGACGGCCTCGGCGAACTTACGAGCCAGTTCGAGGTCGGGGGTGCCGGTCTCCATCCAGATCATGTCGGCGTACGGCGCGTAGGACTTGGCGCGAGCGATGCAGGGCTCGATGCCGTTCTTCACGTGGTAGTAGCCCTCGGCGGTGCGCTCGCCGGTGACGAACTGCTTGTCACGGTCGTCGACGTCGGAGGTGATGAGCGTGGCGGCCTCGGCATCGGTACGGGCGATGACGACGGTCGGCACGTTGGCGACGTCGGCTGCGAGGCGAGCGGAGCTCAGGGTGCGGATGTGCTGCTGGGTGGGGATGAGCACCTTGCCACCGAGGTGGCCGCACTTCTTCTCCGAGGCGAGCTGATCTTCCCAGTGGGTGCCTGCGGCACCCGCTGCGATCATGGCCTTCTGCAGCTCGTAGACGTTGAGGGCGCCACCGAAGCCGGCTTCGCCGTCGGCCACGATCGGGACAACCCAGTTGTCGACGGTGTTGTCGTTCTCGACTCGGGCGATCTCGTCGGCACGCAGGAGTGCGTTGTTGATGCGACGGACGACCGACGGCACCGAGTTCGCGGGGTACAGCGACTGGTCCGGGTAGGTGTGGCCCGAGAGGTTCGCATCGCCGGCGACCTGCCAGCCGGAGAGGTACACAGCCTTCAGTCCGGCGCGAACCTGCTGCACGGCCTGGTTACCGGTGAGTGCACCGAGTGCGTTGATGTAGCTGCCGTCTCCGGCGTTGACGCCCTCCCAGAGGATTTCTGCGCCGCGGCGGGCGAGGGTCTGCTCCTCGACGACGCTGCCCTGCAGGTTCTCGACCGACTCCGCGCTGTAATCGCGGGTGATGCCCTTCCAGCGGGGGTTGGTGTCCCAATCCTGCTGGATCTCTGCTGCGGTACGTGGTTTTCCGACGGTGCTCATATTTCGCGCTCCATATTCGTTGAGCCTGTGCTGTGTGGCCGCCCCACTCCCAAGGCTCCGGAGTCGGGCCGAACCATATCGGGGCGAATTAGCAATTTCTTCACTCCGGCTAGGCGGTGCCTGTACTGAGAGTGCCACACACAAACCTGCAGGTCCACACGTTGTGAATGTGAATTCGGGCTATTTTTCGCAGCCCTGTTGCTAAGTTTGCGAACATTCGCGTGTGAACAACTCGGATTTTCTTACTGGCGAGTACGCAAAAAGTACGCGCGTACTGCATGTTTGCGCGGCGGTCCAATTCAGCCGTTCGCGCCCTGTTGGCGGCACCGAGCGGTCACACAGATCCACCGAACCGATCTCAAAAGTGGCCACCATCACATCACTGGCACGCGGCAGGCGCCGGCGGACCGACCCCTGTGTCGCTATTCGGCCGCTCCGGCGACCTTTGCCACGGCGCGGGCGAACAGCTCCGCGAACGCCGCATCCGTGAGGCCGTCCTGGGTCGAGACGGCCACGAGCTGAACGGTGACCCCGTCGACGACGGCATACCCGGCAAGCGTCTGCGCCGCCGCAGTCTTGCCACCGGGGTAGGTCGTCGTGGCGACAGACTTGACCAGCACAGACAGGGAGGTCGGCAGAGGTGGAGGACTGAGCCGCTGATTCTCGGTGACCACAGTCGTTCCGGCCGTGCTCCCGGTGGTGACGGTGATCGTCACACGAGCGCACTCCCCTGTGTTCACGCGTATGTCGGCATCGATGTCCCGCGACACGGTGGTGACCAGCTCGATGATGCTGTTGCCCGACGACGTCTGCCAGGCGGAGAGCGCCGCGTTCGACGGATCGAGTTGCTCGTTCAGGGTTACGTCCGCGGTCGGGCGGCACCGGGACGGATCGAACTGTGCGGTGGAGGCCGCCGCCAGTGCGGCCGCGTTCTGTTCTCGCATGTCGGCGATGCCGAGTTCGGCGCGCTGATAGCCCGACGGGAACTCGCGGGCAGGCAACAGCGCACCCGCGGGGGTGAACGGCCCGGGCTGCGACGACGACGAAGGCGCAGGGTCTGCGTCGGCCCCACACGCGCTGCTCACCAGGCATACGGTCGCCAAGACGATCACCGGGACACCCACCCGCTTGCGCAGCATCCCCACAGCCTAGACACGGCAGCACCACGAGCGGATCAGCCCACACTCGGTGGTGATCGCCCCCGAACCGGGCAACTGCCAGGTGGACCACTCGATCCGCCTACCCTGGTGGAATGTCCAAGACCTACGTCGGCGGTCGCCTCCGCCAGCTGCGCTCGGAGCGCGGTATGTCGCAGGTGGCGCTGGCCCAGTCCCTGGCGATCTCTCCGTCGTATCTCAACCAGATCGAGCACGACGCCCGGCCGCTGTCCGTGCCGGTGCTACTCAGGATCAGCGAGGTGTTCGGTGTCGACACCTCGTTCTTCGACTCCCAGGACGATGCTCGCCTGATCGCCGAGATGCGCGAGGTGGTGATGGACGAGGACGTCGACGTCACCGCTGATCCCCAGGAGATCAGCGACCTCGTCGCCAGTCACCCCGAACTGGCGAAGGCAATGGTCAACCTGCACCGCCGGTACCGGATCGCCACGGATCAACTCGCGGCGGCGACGGACGAGCGCGGCGACGGCAGCATGCGCGGGTCCATCTCGGCGCCGCACGAAGAGGTCCGTGACTACTTCTATCAACGACACAACTATCTCCATGAACTCGATACCGCAGCCGAAGAGCTCACCACTCGGATGCGGATTCATTCCGGTGATGTCCGCAGCGAGATCGCCGATCGACTCCAGACCGTCCACGGAGTTCAGATCGTGCGACGAGTCGATCTGGGCGACACGGTGCTGCACCGCTTCGATCCGGAGACCCGGCGTCTGGAGATTTCCGGCCACCTCTCTCAGGGGCAGCGGGTGTTCAAACTCGCCGCCGAACTGGGTTACCTCGAATGCGGGGACCTGATGAAGCAGATGGCTGACGAGGGCAACTTCACCACCGAGGAGGCGCGCGCGCTGGCCTTGCTCGGCATGGCCAACTACTACGCTGCCGCCGCAGTACTCCCCTACGCCCAGTTCCACGGCGCTGCAGAGGATTATCGCTACGACATCGAGCGTCTGTCCGCGTTCTACGCAGTGTCCTACGAGACCGTGTGTCACCGGCTGTCAACGCTCCAGCGGCCCAATTTGCGCGGTGTACCGTTCACATTCGTCCGGGTCGACCGGGCGGGCAACATGTCGAAACGCCAGTCCGCCACCGGTTTCCATTTCTCCAGCAGCGGCGGTACCTGCCCTCTCTGGAATGTGTACGAGACCTTCGGATCCCCCGGCAAGATCCAGACCCAGATCGCACAGATGCCCGACGGCCGGAACTATCTGTGGGTGGCGCGGACCGTCGAGCGCCGCGCCGCGCGATATGGCCAGCCCGGTAAGACCTTCGCGATCGGACTCGGATGCGAGCAACGCCACGCAGCACGGCTGGTCTACTCCGACGGACTCGAGATCGGACCGCAGGCGAACGTCACGCTCATCGGTGCCGGCTGCCGGGTCTGCGAACGGGTCAATTGCCCTCAGCGCGCTTTCCCTGCCCTCGGCGCCAAACTCGACATCGACGAGCACCGCAGTACGGTGTCGCCGTACCTGGTGCGGTGACGCCCGGGGTCCCGGCCGCACACGATGCTCACACCGGATCGAGGAGCCGACGCAAGAATTGCTTCGTCCGAGCATGTTTCGGGTTGCCGATGACCTCGGCGGGCGTGCCCTTCTCCAAGACGGTCCCACCGTCGGCGAACAGGACCTGATTTGCCACCTTCTGCGCGAAGCGGATCTCATGGGTCACCACGACCATCGTCCAGCCCTGCGTCGCAAGATCTCTCATGACCTCGAGAACCTCACCGACCAGTTCGGGATCGAGCGCAGAGGTCGGTTCGTCGAACAACATCAGCAGCGGTTTCAGGGCGAGCGCCCGCGCGATACCCACCCGCTGCTGCTGCCCGCCGGACAGTTGGTGTGGGTACTGGTCCCGCTTCTCGGCCAGCCCCACCTGGCGAAGGAGTTCCTCGGCCTCGACCACGAGTTCGTCGCGACCGCGCTTCTGCACGATGAGCGGGCCCTCGAGAATGTTCTCGATCACGGTTTTGTGTGGAAAGAGGTTGTGTCCTTGGAAGACCATCCCACTCTGCGCCTGATAGCGCTTGAGCAGGGTCCGCGGGACCGGACGTGCGGAGAAGTCGACGGCGCCGTCACCGATCGTGATCTCGCCGGCGTCCGGCACATCGAGCGCATTGAGGCACCGGAGGATCGTTGTCTTACCCGATCCGGACGGGCCGATGATGGTGGTCACCGAACCCGACGGCACGGTGAAGTCGATGCCGCGAAGGACATGGTTGTCGCCGAACGACTTCTGCAGCCCAGAGACCGTGACCAGGTCGGGGGCCGACGGGGTGGGTGCGGATTTGCTCAGGGATGCGTGAGTATCGGTCATTTCGCAACATACCTATCCAGTCGGACTTCGAGACGGCCCTGGAACGAGGACAGAATCAGGCACACAACCCAGTAGTACACCGCAGCCGTGCCGTAGAGGGCGAAGAATTCGAACGTCGGTGCCGCTGCGATCTGTGCGGTCCGCAGCAGTTCGGTGACCAAGATCGTCGACGCCAGCGAGGTGTCCTTCACCAGCGAGATCAAGGTGTTCGACAGCGGCGGGACCGCAGTGCGCAGGGCCTGCGGCAAGATGATGCGACGCAGGGCCGTTGCGTAGTTCATCCCGATCGTCTCTGCGGCTTCCCATTGGCCCTTGGGGACACTGTTGATCGCCGACCGGATGATCTCGGCAGCGTAGCCGCCGACGTTGAGACTGAAGGCGATTGCCGCCGCAGGGAAAGGGTTGATCAGGATGTTCAGCTCGGGCAGCGCGTAGAAGATGATGAACAACTGCACCAGCAACGGGGTGCCGCGGATGACCGAGATGTAGAAGCGGGCAACCGACGACAGGGCTCGGTTCTTCGACATCCGGGCCAGCGCAACGCCCAGTGCGATGATCAAGCCGAAGAAGAAGCTGACTGCGGTGAGCGGCAGCGTCACGGTCAACGTCGCTTTGAGCATCGGCCACAGGTTGTCGGCAATCAGGTCCCACGTGCTCGGGGCCGTCTTGGGCTCGGAGGTGCCGGCCGCGTTCGCCTTCAGATACTGCTGCGAGATCCTCTCGAGCGTCCCGTCGGCCTTCAGGACGTCCAGGGCCCCGTTGATCTCGTCCATCAGGCCGCTGTCCTTGCGGGCGGCGAAGGCCTGCTCGCTGCGTTCGCCGATGTTCGCGGCGATCTTGATGCTCGTGTCGCCGGTTGTCGCCTGATAGGCCAGCACCGAGAGGCTGTCGTTGACGGTTGCCTGAACCCGACCCTGGTTGAGCAATTTGATCGCCTGGGTGAAACCTTCGACCGCCTCGACGTTCGCACCCGCCGCGGCCGCCACCTGCGCCCAGTTGCTGGTCGAGGACTGGGCCGTCGTCTTGCCCGCGAGGTCGGCCAGCGAGGTGATCGAGTTGTCGTCGGCCCTGGTCACGATGACGCCCTCGCCGATCGCGTACGGCTGCGACAGGTCGTATTTGGCCTTGCGCTCGTCGGTGATCGTGACCTGATTGGCGACGACGTCGAACCGATCGGCCTCCAGTGCGGCGAAGATCGAGTCGAAGGGGGTCTCCACGAACTCGACGTCGAGGTCGAGTTCGTCCGCGACAGCCCGTGCCACGTCGATGTCGTAGCCGACCAGCTCGTTGGTCGCCGAGTCGTGATAGCTGAACGGCGCGTACGTACCCTCGGTGCCGACCCGGAGCACGCCGGACTTCTCGACCTTGTCGAACCCGGTGGGGCCCTCGCCCCCACCGCATGCGGCCAGTGTCAGCAAGGCCAGGATGCCGGCCACCACCACCATCAGTATTCGCCGCACCGGCTGCTCCGCTCCAGGGTCGTTCGGATCGTCCAAGTAAGGAAAATTCAGTGTGGCCGAACACTAACACCGGTACTTTGCCTGCAAAAGGTGTGCGATCAGTCGTCGCGCAGCGCCGCGTCCGCTAGGTTGGCAGACGTGAGTTCACCACGAATTGCCCCTGGTACGTTCCGCGAACTGGGGCCCTTCAATTGGTTGTTCAGCAAGGGGGCGGCACGTGTCATCGGGGCATCCGACGCGCACATCTTTTCCACCCTCGGCCGGACGAAGGGCCTGTTCCGCGGCTGGTTGCACTACTCGAGTCGAATGATGCCTTTTGGCAAGCTGTCTCGTCATTCCACCGAGTTGGTCATCATCCGGACCGCCCATCTGCGCAAGTGCGAGTACGAGCTCGATCACCACAAGCGCCTCGGCAGACGGGCCGGCATCGACGAGGCCGAGTTCTCGCGAATCCTACAGGGGCCCGGTGCCGGGTGGACCGGGCTCGACGAGGTTCTCCTGCGCGCTGTGGATGAGTTGGTGGGCACCAAGGACCTCAGCGACCTGGCATGGAAAGAACTGGCCGAGCACCTCGACGAACGCGAGTTGATCGAGTTCGTCTTGCTTGTAGGCCAATATGATTCGCTGGCAACCACCATCGGGACCCTTCGGATCGAACGGGATTTTTGAGTACGGCGCTGCGGCGGGCGCGAGGACTGCTCGATGTGTCGCGGCTGAACGGCCCTGTCGACGACAGCCGGGGGTACCTCGACCTTCTCGGACCGCCGGAGGCCGCTGCCAGCAGCACATTGTGGGTGATGCAGAACCCGGTGTTCGCGGCCGTCTACGAACGCGCCTGGCGTCCGGTGTTCACACGGCTGTACAGCCTTGGTGGCACCTCGGCCGCGGAGTTCGACCGGCGCCTGGTGACCCACCTGGGGCGGCCGGGTGATCGGACGATACTCGATGTCGCCTGCGGCCCTGGCAATTACACCCGTCGACTCTCGGAAAAGCTGACCGGGGACGGACTGTGCATCGGGCTCGACTTCTCGGTACCGATGGTCACCAAAGCCGTCGCGGACAACAGTGGGGAACGCGTCGCGTACGTGCGCGGCGACGCCCACCGGCTACCGTTCGCCGACCACTCCATCGACACGGTCTGCTGCCTGGCCGCGCTGTACCTCATCTCCGATCCGCATGAGGTCATCGACGAACTCGCGCGGGTGGTCGCGCCCGGCGGCGAGGTCGCCATCTTCACCTCGCTTCGAACCCGGCTGACTTCTTCGCGCGTGGTGAACAAGATCGCGGCCCGCAGCGGTTACCGGCTGTTCGGCCGCGACGAGGTGACAGATCGGCTACGTGCGAACGGCCTTGTCGAGGTGGAGCAGACGATCACCGGGCAAGCCCAGTACGTCACCGCCCGCAAGCCGTGATCCAGCCCGCTTCGCGCAACGGGCCCTCGCGGGTCAGAGTGCGTGCAAGTTCTTCGCGGTCGGTGACTTCTCGACGCTGTCCGGGTCGGGGTTGGTATGAAGCACCCGGTCGGCGGTGCCGGATGTGGTGACCGTGAACCAGTAGTGCTCGTTCTTGTAGTGGTGGAAGCGGTGGTTGCGCCAGGTCGCCTTGTACAAGGCGGTCTTGGGTTTGTAGTCGGTGTGGATGAGGTAGTGGGTCCACTCGTAGACCAGACCGAGCGCGCCCAGCGTGATCATGAAGGTCAGCCCCAGACCCACGCGACCGAAGGCGAATACGCCGAGCACCACCGCTACGGGCAGTACACCGCACAACACCTGCCATGGGATGAAGATCAGCGGGATGTCGCGGGGGTCTCGGTGGTGTTCTCGATGCTTGCGGGACAGCAGCGAATCCAGCGTGAGCCGGCCGAGCGCTCTGGGTCGCCAGTGCAGGATGAAAACATGAATCAACCACTCCGACAGTGGGAACGACACGACCATCAGCACCGGGACGAGGGCGTCGGTCCACGCCCAGCCGCCAACAACCAGCCTGGCGATCACCGCCGCGGTGAGGAACGCCGCGATCATCCAGGGAGTGGGGTGGCGCACGAACTCTCGAAGAGCGGAGCCCAGCGTCACTGCGCGTCGCTGAGTGCGTAGCGTGCGTTCGTCCGCTCGGACCTGGCCGCGGGCTGTGCGATCAGTGGTCATCGTCATCCTCGGTCTTTGGCAGCGATTCTTCTTCTGACTCTGACAAGAATTCTTCCGCTGTCTCCGACAGGGCCTGCTGCAGAAGTTCTTCCATCTCCCCGAAGGCCGACAGCAATGCCGTGGTCGCGGGTTCGAGCAAGACCGCCGCCGCGCGTGCGGCCGCACTCGGGTCGCGTCTCGCGATGGAGTCGACGATCCGTCGATAGCCATCGGCATTACCGACCTCACCCGACAAGGCGGACGCGAGGGCAGGCAGCGCCGGCTCGTACGCGGTACGCATCGTGTTGTACATCAGCCGGAATGCGATCGAGTCGGCCCCGTCGACGATGGCATCCCAGAAGTCGAGCGCTGCCACTTGCTGCCCGATGGGATCGGAGAGCTCCGCCAGATGTGCAGCCGCCTCGCGAGCTACAGCGATCTGGTCCTCGGTGGCGCGTAGCGCGGCGAGTTCGGCGACCTTGGGTCCGATATGGGCTCGGGCTTCGACCACCGACCGGGCGACCGCGACGTCGAGTTCGCCGCCACGGATGAGCAACTTCGGGAGCAGGTCGAGGCCACCGAAGCGGCGCAGATCGCGAACCGTCGTACCACCGCCCTGACGGATGGTCACGAGCCCGGCGGCGGCGACCCGCTTCATCGCCTCGCGCACCGCCGGACGCGAGACACCGAGGACCCGGGCGAGCTCACGCTCACTGGGAAGGTTCTCACCTGCACGGAGCTCCCCGCTCACGACGCCCTCGACGATCTGATCGAAGACGTCTTCGGGAACGCTACGGTGCTCGATCGGTTGGAACGCCATGACGACCACGCTAGAAGCTCGGTGGCAACAGGTCAAGTGGTCTTACCAATTCGCACCGCTCCTCCGGCTCTGCGTTACCGTGTCAGCCATGACTGAACGCACGCATGTTCACGCCTTCGGCGACGATGCACTGGGAGACCTGGACGCGACCGGGGTCGCCGCCGCGATCGCGTCCCGGGAGATCAGTGCCCGGGAGGCCGCGGAGGCTGCGATCGCCCGGGCCGAACTGGTCGATCCGACGCTGAACGCACTCGCCCTGCGAGACTTCGACCGAGCGCTCGACGCCGCGGATTCGCCGCCGCACGGCATCTTCTCCGGCGTACCGACCTTCATCAAAGACAACACCGACCTCGACGGTTTGCCGACCGGCCACGGATCGCAGGCGGTGCATCCGAAGGCGAAGAGGAAGACCGAACCATTCGCCGACCAGTACCTGTCGACCGGTATGACAATGCTCGGCAAGACGACATTGCCCGAGTTCGGCTTCAACGCCACCACCGAGTTCGAGTCACGTCCGCCGACCCGAAACCCTTGGCACACCGGATACTCCAGCGGAGCCTCATCGGGCGGGTCGGCAGCTTTGGTGGCAGCCGGCGTGGTACCCATCGCGCACGCCAACGACGGTGGCGGATCGATTCGCATCCCCGCCGCCGCATGCGGTCTGGTCGGACTGAAGCTCACGCGCCATCGCGAGGTGCAGTCGCTGCAGGGCAAGCAGATGCCCGTCGACATCGTCTCCAACGGAGCCGTCACCCGGACCGTCCGAGACACCGCCGCGTTCGTGGCTGCACTCGAGAAGTACCGGCCGGCGAAGAAGCTGCCCGCGATCGGCACCGTTTCCGGCGCATCGGACCGTCGCCTGCGGATCGGACTCATCACCGATTCGATCGTCGGCGAACCCACCGACCCCGAGACCGCAGCGGCGGTTCTGCAGACGGCCGAACTGCTCTCCTCCCTTGGTCACGAGGTCTCGGAGTTCGCGGTACCGACCGACCACACCTTCGCGCGCGACTTCCTGCACTATTGGGCGCTGATGGCGTTCTCCACCCAGTATTTCGGGAAGATGGTCACCGGAGACGCGTTCGACCGGTCGAAGACCGATGCCCTGACCAAGGGGTTGGCCCGCAACTTCCTTCGTCGCCCCTGGCTCACACCGGTGTCCATCCGCGGCCTCAAACGCAGCGAGGTCAAATACCGTGAAGCGTTCGAGAACCTCGATGTCGTACTGTCGCCCGTGTTGGGCCACACCACCCCGGAGCTCGGGTTCCTCTCCCCTGCAGCCGGATTCGACGTGATGTTCCCACGCCTGGTCAACTACGTGAGCTTCACTCCACTGAACAACGCCGCCGGCGGTCCCGCCATCTCCCTACCGCTGGGTCGCACCACGACCGGGTTGCCGATCGGGGTGCACTTCTCGGCCGCACACGGTGACGAGCGGACCCTACTGGAGTTGGCCTTCGAGCTCGAAGCCGCGCAGCCGTTCGCCCGGATCCAGGACCAGACACAAACCGCCGGCTGACCCATCACCGAGCAGGCCAACCAGCCGCCGAGCGCGCCTCAACTGACGCTTGCGAGGGCGAACGGCAGCACCTCGGAGACACCTGCGCGTCGAAGTTGCCTGCCGGCCATGGTCAGCGTCCAACCGGTGTCGGCGAGATCGTCCACCAACAGCACCGGTCCGGTGAGTTGCCCGATCATTGCCGGGTCGGGCTCCATCCAGGAATCCGTCAGCGCCGCAACACGATACGCCGAGTTCGCTGCAGTCACCGGCCTGTGGTCGTCCCGGTACTGCAACGTCCCGAGGTTGGTCAGCCTGCCGAGTTCGGACAGGCGAGAGACGACAGACGAGATCAAGATCGGGTGACTCACCGAGTCGAGCCCCATGATCGCTGTCGGCCGGTTCTGCCAGGGCCACGCTGCGAGCACAGCGACGGCGGCTTTGACCACTTCTTCGGGGGCCGGCCCGTCGGGTTCGTCGAGCAGCCGTCGCAATCGCGTTCCCCACCCGAGGTCGCTCAGGCGTCCGATGACCCGGCCCATCGACGGACCGTCGCCGATCTTGCCCGACAGCTCGATACCCAGCTTCTTCATCCCGGTCGGCCACTGCTTCCGCGGCGCCAATTCGACACCGGGTCGCTGCAATTGGTCTCGGGCAGCGTCGACGGACGCCGAATCAACGGTTGCGGAATAACGTTGCCCGGAACAGTTGTCGCACCGACCACACTTGCTGCCCGGTACGAGGTCCGGATCGTCCAGTTGCGCACGCAGGAAGGCCATGCGGCAGTCGTCGGTACTCTGGTAGTCCAGCATCGCCTGCTGCTCACGCCGCCGCGCTTGCTCGAGTTTCTCGTAGCGGGCCTCGTCGTACGACCACGGTTCCCCGGTACTGAGCCAGCCGCCTTTGACCCGGCGGACAGCACCGTCGACGTCGAGGACCTTGAGCACCATCTCCAGCCTGGACCGGCCCAGATCGACGAGTGGTTCGAGTGCGGGTGTCGACTGCGGTCGCTCGGTGTCGAGCACGTCGATGACTCTGCGCACCAACGTTTCCGAAGGAAAGGCGACCGAGGCGAAGTATCGCCAGATCTCCTGGTCCTCACTGCCGGGTAGCAGGATCACCTCAGCACTCGCTGTTGATCGCCCTGCACGCCCGACCTGCTGGTAGTAGGCGATCGGCGATGACGGCGCACCCAGGTGGATGACAAATCCGAGGTCGGGTTTGTCGAAGCCCATCCCGAGGGCAGAGGTCGCGACCAGGGCCTTGACCCGATTTGCCAGCAGATCGGCTTCGAGTTGCTCCCGTTCTGCCGAGTCCGTCGCCCCCGTGTACGCGGCGACCTTGTGACCGAGGTCGGTCAGCAAGGTCGCGACGTCACGCGCGGTGGCGACGGTGAGGGTGTAGATGATGCCGGACCCTTCGATCGAATCGATGTGCGCGGCAAGCCAGGCCACTCGTTCGGCCGATGTCGGGACTTTCACCACCGACAGGTGCAGGGATTCGCGATCGAGTCCGCCTCGCAGGACCAGGGTGTCGCCGCCACCGACTCCGAGTTGAGCGGCCACATCGTCGACGACCCGGTCGTTGGCAGTCGCGGTGGTCGCCAAGACCGGCACATCGGTGCCGAGTTCGGCGACCAGCGTCCGGATACGGCGGTAGTCGGGGCGGAAGTCGTGTCCCCAGTCCGAGACACAGTGCGCTTCGTCGACCACGACGAGTCCGGCGTCAGCAGCGAGCGCAGGCAGTACGTTGTCGCGAAAGTCGGGATTGTTCAATCGTTCCGGGCTGACCAGCAGAACATCGAGGTCCCCGTCGGCCACCCGCTGGTGGATGTCGTCCCATTCGGTGACGTTCCCGGAGTTGATCGTCGCCGCCTTCACCCCGGCGCGTTCGGCGGAGGCGACCTGGTTGCGCATCAACGCCAGCAACGGCGACACGATGACCGTCGCACCGCGACCCTGGGCGCGCAGTAGCTTGGCGGCGATGAAATACACCGCCGACTTGCCCCATCCGGTGCGCTGGACCACCAGTGCACGACGACGTTGCACCACCAGTGCCTCGATGGCGGTCCATTGATCATCACGGAGTGTGGCCGCAGGTCCGGCGAGCTGCTCGAGGATCTCTTGCGCCTGTTCACGGGTTGCGGTGGTCGTCATGACCCCATGGTGCCCTGTACCGCCGACAGTTCTCGAATCTGCTCCACATGCAGCGGAGTGAACCGACGACCGTGCCCATCCGACCGCCGACCGTGCCGAACCAACCGCCGACCGTGCCCATCCGACCATCGACCGTGCCGAACCAACCGCCGACCGTGCCCATCCGACCATCGACCGTGCCGAACCAACCGCCGACCGTGCCCGTCCGACCATCGACCGTGCCGATCAGACGTGCGAGCAACATCCACAATCTGTTATCTCGGGGAACCGCTTCCAGGTCGCCAACGTCCATCTTTGTATGACGTTTGGAGACAGACCGTTCTGGGGGCCCGACGCGCCGCTCCCCGACGGCATCACGCGCCGCATGATGGAGCGGAACCATCGCAGGATGCATCGGGGTGTTCGGGTCAGCGCAACGAAGGTGCTTGGCCCGCACGACCTGATCGACGGTGCACTCCTTCGGGCGGGACCGGGTGCGGTGCTATCCGGGTTGTCCGCAGCGTTCCTCCACGGAATCACCTGGTACGACGCGGACTCCGAAATCGAGATCAGTCGCCATGCCACGGGGCAAGGGCGCTGCCGTGGAAGGGTTCGAGTCGTGCGCTCCGATCTATCACTCGACGATGTCATGCTCATCGACGGTCGGCGTGTCACCACACCTATCCGGACCGCATATGATCTGGGGCGGCGGCCTCCTCACTGGCGAGCCCTCGGCCGTCTCGACGATCTGGTCAAAGCCGCGGACATCGATCTTCCGTCGTTCTGGCGCTATGTCGTCGAACATCCCGGCACGCGCGGCATTCGACAGATTCGCGAGTTGATACCCCACATCGATCCATTGTCGGAGTCTCCACCGGAGAGCTGGCTGCGGCTTTTAATTGTCGAGGGCGAACTCCCGCGTCCAGAGGCACAGATCTCCGTATTGGACGACAACGGGTATGAGTTCGCTCGAATGGATCTCGGGTACCGCCGCTACAAGATCGGAATCGAGTTCGACGGAATCGAGTTCCATGAAACTGCCGAACAACGAGCGCATGATGCCGCTCGGGACGCCCGGCTCAGCCGGCTGGGTTGGGTCGTCGTTCGGGTCACGGGTGACAGGATGCGCGACGAGTCCGATGAATTGGTGAATGAGATCAACCAGCATCTACGCGACCGCGGCGCCTACCGGTGAAGATATGGGCGAAGTCGACGGTCAGATGAGCACGGTCGACGGTCAGATCGGCACGGTCGGCGGTCAGATGAGCACGGTCGGCGGTCAGATCGGCACGGTCGGCGGTCAGATCGGCACGGTCGGCGGTTTGTCAGATGTTCCGGTAGTCGCGGGTCGGCATTTTGGGCGCCCGGCGGGCGGGCATCTTCGTGTACAGCATGATCAGGCGAATGACCCGGAAGCGATGCCCTGCATACGGTTCGAGCAACTCGAGCATCCGGTCGTCATCGATGCGCTGGCCGATCAACGCCAGCCCGACCAGAGACGGGACGTGGAAGTCGCCCACCGGGACCGCGTCCGCATCGCCCACGGCCCGATAGCGGACCTCCGCGGCTGTCCATGGACCGATCCCACGCAGCAACTCCAGCCGATCCACCTTGCGTTCGATGTCGTAACCCGCGGCGTGGACGATGGTGCGGCGCCGCGGCGGTTCGGCACCACTTGCATGCCACTCCCACTGAGGTATCTCCCGCCAGACCTCGCGCGGCGGAGGCACTTTCATACTGGGCGACCCCGGCGCCGGTTCGCCGTACTTGTTGACGATGTACCGCCACGCCCGCCACGCCTCGCGCCCGGTGACCTTCTGCTCCAGCACCGCCGCAGCCAACGCCTCCCATACGCGGTCGGTGCGGCCGATCCGCAGGCCCTGCCCCAGATGCGCCAGCCGGCCGACGATGTCGTCGCGAACGACGAACTCTTCTTTGTTGTCCTCGCTGCCGAGCATCAGCGGCATCTGGTCGAGAAGCCACGCACTGCCCGGACCCCACGCCCGTCCGAGAACCGCTCCCCCCGATCGCGACACCGCCAACGTCCCCGGACCGTCCGGCGTGTGTACGGCCCGCCAGATCGAGCCGTTCGGGGCATATTTCATGGCCGGGTCGCCGCTACCGCGCCGGTGCAAGCCCATGGTGACCCGGATATCCAGCGGCCACGGCGGCGTCCACAGCCTGGAAACAGGCGTTGGGCCCGGCGAATCATCACCGGGCCCAACGTCTGACATGGATACTCTAGAGATTGATCATGTGTCCGATGGCGCCGTGGAAGGTCTCCTGCATCGCCTCGGACAGGGTCGGATGGGTGTGGACGTTGCGGGCCAGTTCATTGGCCGTGAGGTCCCACTTCTGGGCCAGCGTCAGCTCGGGCAGCATCTCCGAGACGTTGTCGCCCACTAGGTGGCCGCCGATCAGCTCGTCGTGCTTCTTGTCGGTGATGAGCTTGACGAAGCCGGCGGGCTCGCCGAGACCCTGGGCCTTGCCGTTGGCGGTGAACGGGAAGGTGGTGACCTTCACGTCGTAGCCCTCGTCCTTGGCCTGGTCCTCGGTGAGGCCGAACGAGGCGACCTGCGGCTGACAGAATGTGGCGCGCGGCATCATCCGGTAGTCGCCGAGCGGCATGGTCTCGACGCCGGCGATCGTTTCCGCCGCGACGACACCCTGGGCCTCGGCCACGTGCGCGAGTTGCAGCTTCGCGGTCACATCACCGATTGCGTAGATGCCCTCGACATTGGTGCGCATGTACTCATCGATGGCGATCGCACCGCGGTCGGTGAGTTCGACACCGGTCTTGTCCAGACCGAAGCCCTCGACGCGAGGAGCGAATCCGACCGACATGAGCACCTTGTCGACGGTGAGCTCACCCTCCTGGTCTTTGGCGTCCTTGTACTTGACGACGACCTGCGAGCCCTGGTCGTCGACCGACTGCACCTTGGTGGAGGTGAGCAGTTTGATCCCGAGCTTCTTGTACTGCTTCGCCAGTTCCTTCGAGGAGTCCTTGTCCTCGTTGGGCAGCACGCGGTCGAGGAACTCGACGATCGTGACGTCGACGCCGTAGTTGGCGAGGACGTAGCCGAACTCCATGCCGATCGCGCCGGCACCGACGATGACGATCGAACCGGGGAGTTCACGGGTGAGGATCTGCGTTTCGTAGTCGACTACGTTCTCCGACAGCTTCACGCCCGGCAGCGACTTCACGGTGGAGCCGGTGTCGATGATGACGTTGTCGAACGTGATCTCCCGGTCGCCGACCTCGATGGTCTTGGCGTCCTTGAACACGCCGTACCCGTCGATCTCGGTGATCTTGTTCTTGCGCATCAGGAAGTGCACACCTTTGACGATCTGGTCCGAGACCTTCCGGCTGCGGTCGAACGCCGCGCCGAAGTCGAAGCTCACGTCCCCCGAGATGCCGAAGGTTTTCGCCTGATGGTTGAAGATGTGCGCGAGTTCGGCGTTGCGCAACAACGCCTTGGACGGGATGCAGCCCACGTTCAGGCACACACCACCCCAGTACTTCTCTTCGATTACTGCGGTTTTAGCTCCGAGTTGCGCCGACCGGATCGCGGCGACGTAACCTCCCGGACCTCCGCCAAGGACAACTGTGTCAAAGTGTTCAGCCACGACGACCACCCTACGTCTCAGCAGTTCGTCGCGCTGACGGATACCCCTTTGTCGGGGCCCAGATCGCTGCAGGCGAACAAGTGCGGCCCGGTACCGCTCCGGTCGGTGGCTACCTCAGCCCGCGGGAATCCACAGCCAGCGGTCGGGCCGTGCCATCGACACGGCACTTTCTGACCCGGGATTCCAGAATTCGGAGGCGTCCGGGTCGGCCGGGAGCCCCGCGAAAGCCGGGCTGTCCTCGGTTTCGCACAGCCGCAGCTGTCGTGGACTCGGATGTGTCCGTGCATTCATGTGAACGCCCCTAACGTCGCAGTCCCGACCGCTCCGTGTCACACATTCGTTTCTTCGAATGTGCACTCCACCGGTATTCGATACCCATTCGCGTCCGGATTGAACCCTTGTCGACGTCCGGACTAGAACGTGTTCTTGTTCGGCGGCCCGATCAGCGATACCGTCGCGAAGGTGCAGCCCACACCCTTTGCCCCAGCCGACCTCGGTCCGTTGCGCCTGCGCAACCGGCTCATCAAGTGCGCGACGTTCGAAGGCGCCACGCCCGACGCACTGGTCACCCCGCAGCTCATCGACTTCCACCGCGAGGTCGCCGCAGGCGGGGTCGCGATGTCCACGGTCGCCTACTGCGCGATCTCCCCGGAAGGCCGGACCGATCGCCACCAGATCTGGATGCGGCCCGAGGCGATCCCCGGTCTGATCGAACTCACCGACGCCATTCACTCAGAGGGCGCCCTCGCGGCGGCGCAACTCGGCCATGCCGGGCCGGTCGCCAACTCGATCTCCAACCAGGCCCGGGCGCTGGCCCCGTCGCGCATTCCCGCCCCGATGGGCATGGCTCTGTGCAAGAAGGTCGACACCGATGACATCGCGGTCATCCTCGCGAAGTTCCGGCGGGCCGCCCGGATCGCGGTGGACAGCGGGTTTGACGGTCTCGAGATACATTTCGGCCACAACTACCTCGCGAGCTGTTTCTTGAGCCCACTGCTCAATCGCCGCCACGACGCGTACGGCGGTTCACTGATCAACCGCGCACGCTTCTGCCGCGAGATCACCCAGGCCGTGCGCGACGAGGTCGGCCCCGACATCGGGGTCTGGGCGAAACTGAGCATGTACGACGGGTTCCCGGGCAGCTTCGGCGTCGACGAGGCCTGCGAGGTCGGGCGACTGTTCGAGTCGGACGGATACCTCGACGCGATCGAGCCGACGGCGGGCAGTTCCCTGCTCAACCCGATGTACCTGTTCCATGGCGACGCTCCGCGCAAGGAGTTCGCCGATGCCTTCCGTGGTGCCATGAAGTGGGGCCTCAAGGCCGTCGCACCGTTCTTCCTGAAGGAGTACGACTATCACCCGGCCTACCTGCTGCCCCTCTCGCGGCAACTGCGCGCCGCGGTGTCGATGCCGCTGATCCTGCTCGGCGGCATCACCGATCGGGCCTCGATGGACCTCGCGCTGGCCGAGGGCTTCGATTTCATGGCCATGGGACGCGCGCTGCTGCGCGAACCCGATCTACCGCTGCGTATCGAGGCCGATCCGGCGACCGTGTCGCAGTGCACGCACTGCAACCTGTGCATGCCGACGATCTACTCCCACACCCGCTGCCCGGTCAGGACCGGCGAGGTGGTGGCTTGACCGCGGCCCCTCGTCGCGTCGCAAGGTGAGCACGCTCGGCCGGATCCGTGGTCAGCGAGATGGCCCTGTCGAATGCATCCTCAGCGTCCTCGCGTCTACCGAGACGACCCAGCAGATGTGCCCGCGCACTCCAGGCGGGCTGGAAGTGTCTCGTCTCGTCGGCCATACGGTCGAGTAGTTCGAGCCCTGCGGCCGGCCCGTCGATCTCAGCGGTGACCACGGCGAACGCCACCGCGCCGCCCAGACTCGGTGCCACGGCGTCGAGGGTCCGATGGAGATCCCGCAACGTGTGCCAGTCGGTGGTTCCGGTGTCCCGACGTGCGACGTGCACGGCCTGCATCGCGGCCTCGAGCTGAAACCTGCCGAGGGCGCCGAGAGGATGCGCTCTGCGAAGAAGCGCGATGCCGCGGGCGATCAGGGCGTCGTCCCACAGCCCGACGTCCTGTTGCGGCAGTGGGACCAGCGCGCCTGTGACGTCGAATCTGGCCGGTAGACGCGCGTTCGACAGGCAGATCAGCGCAGCGAGGCCGAGCGCTTCGGCGTCGTCGGGTGCCACGTCCACCAGTGTCTGCGCCAGGTACAGGGCTTCGGTCGTCAGCGAACCACGCACCTCGGTGCCGCCGCTGTGCCAGTCGATGGCGTGGGCTCCATACACCGCTTCGAGGACGGCGGGCATCCGGGCGGGCAAGACCTCGCGGTCGGGTATCCGGAACGGGATCCGAGCGTCCTTGATCCGACGTTTGGCCCGGACCAATCGGGCCGCAAGGGTTTTCGGGGGAATTGCGAACGCACGTCCGATCTGTTCGGCGGTGCACCCGAGCACGGTGTTCAGCATCAGCGGGGTGTGCACCGCCGGGTTGATCGCGGGATGCGCGCACACGAACATCAGAGCGAGGCGGCGGTCCGGGACCGCGTCGGGATCGATGTCGTCGAGGTGAGCACCGGCGTCGCGGTCGGGGTCGATCTCCACCGACGTCCGGTGCGACCCAGCCATCGGGATTGTCCGGCACCCCGTCGGCGGGCCATCGAGCCAGCGCGCGCTCGAATGCGTCCGAGAGCGCGTCCTCCGCGGCGGTGACGTCGCCGTCGGCCGCCGCGAGCAGTGCCAGCAGACGTCCGTACGAGGTGCGAGCGGCGTGCGCCGCCCGCACCTTCGCGTCGGTGTCGGTCATCGGCTCAGCGCCAGGCACCGTCGATCAGCGAGATGGCGACCGGACGCACTTCGATCACGCCGTACTGCGCACCCGGGCACTTCTCCGCCCAGGCGAGCGCTGCATCGAGGTCAGGGACATCGATGACGAAGACACCGGCCAGGGCTTCCTTGGTGTCGGCGAACGGTCCGTCCTGGACCTGCACGCTGCCGTTGCGCAACGTGATCGTGGTGCTCGAGGCCACCGGTTGCAAGATCTCACCGGCGACGAGGACACCTGCCGACTCCAGCGCCTTTCCGTAGACGCCGAACGCCTCCTGCATCTGCGCAATGCAGTTCCGATTTTGGTGGGTTCTGGCGACCATTCCCGCAGGTGGGGCTCGCCGAAACCCACCAAGATCGGGGTCGCCGGGAACTGAAACAGTCTCTGGCGCGTCTGATCCACATGACGACCCTCGAACCACCCACCAGCCGCACGTGCGGGGCCATGGCCGAGCATCGCCGGCTGCTGACCGAATCGTCGCGGTACCGCCGTAGCCGGGCGGAACTGGAGAACACGACCAGGGATGTCCAACGACTGGAGCGCACCACCGACGAGATCCTCCGCATCCCGGTGGTGGTGCATGTTGTGGCCCGCACCGACGCGGAGAACATCTCCGACGATCAGGTGATCAGCCAGATCGAGGTCCTGAACAAGGACTACCGCGCGACCAACGCGGACCTGGCGGCCGTCCCCGACGTATTCTCCTCGCTCGTCGGTGACGCCAAGATCGAGTTCGTTCTGGCGACTGTCGACCCCGATGGCGACCCCACGTCAGGGATCACCCGCACATCCACCACCCAGAGCACGTTCGGCATCGACAACGCGATCAAGTTCGCCGACCGCGGCGGCGCTGATGCCTGGCCTGCCGACCGCTACCTCAACATGTGGGTGGGCCTGCTGCGCGGTGGGCTCCTCGGCTACGCCCAGTTTCCCGGCGGGCCTGCGGACACCGACGGTGTGGTGATCACCCACACCGCTTTCGGAACCACCGGAACCGCCACCGAACCGTTCAACCTCGGCCGCACCGCAACGCACGAGGTCGGCCACTACCTCAATCTGTTCCACATCTGGGGCGACGACGGGAGCGGCTGCGGGGGCACCGACGAGGTGTCCGACACCCCCAACCAGGGTTCGGAGAACACCGGCAAACCGACCTTCCCCAAGGTCAGCTGCAACAACGGCCCCGCAGGCGACCTGTTCATGGACTACATGGACTACGTCGACGACGACACGATGGTCATGTTCACCGCCGGACAGGTCAGCAGGATGCGCACCTGCCTCGAGACCGCCCGGTCATCACTGCGGGTGACCGCGACGACCGCGGCAGGGTGAGGCGATCATGTCCGCACAGACCTGGTGGCATTCGTTCGAAGAAGACCACGACGACGTCGCCGTCTACCGACCAGACGGCTTCGGCTTCCCACCGGCCAGGGGACGACGGGGACTCGAGGTAGGTCCCGACGGAACTGTGGTGGAACTCGGG
Organism: Williamsia limnetica; assembly: GCF_003217475.1. Classification (GTDB taxonomy): domain Bacteria; phylum Actinomycetota; class Actinomycetes; order Mycobacteriales; family Mycobacteriaceae; genus Williamsia; species Williamsia limnetica. The sequence continues at coordinate 211,023 of NZ_QJSP01000011.1, forward strand.
TTGGGCCGCGACGACACCCCGAGCCGCGTCGAATCGGATACTGCTGCAGCCCCTGAGGTACTGCACGTCGACGATGACCGCCTCGAGATACGCCGGCGGTGACACATGACCGACCCGAGTACCGCAGAGCACGAGCTGACCTGCCGACGATCGTCGGCCGCCCGCCTGGGCCGGACCCCCGTCGAACATCACCCGAGGGTGCAGGGCGCCCGCGACCCTGGACTGGCCGAGCTCCTGGGATTGCTCTCCCGCGAACGCTATCGGCGGTTCCTGACAACCATCGCCGCACCAGCCACGAGGCACTCGCTGAGCTCGGAGTTCGGTGAAGTGATGTCCTTCGCCGCAACAGACTTCGACGCCCTCGGCTATACCGTGACCCGCGTCCCGATCACCGTCGGGTCTGGACGGAGTGAGAATCTGCTCGCCCACCGCACCGGGACAGGCGCCGACCGCCGAAAACTCGTCGTGGCGACGGCGCACCTCGATTCGGTGAACCAGGAAGGGCGGTCACTGCCGGCCCCGGGTGCCGACGACAACGCGAGCGGGTCGGCGGGCGTTCTCGAACTCGGGACCGTACTGGCCACTCGGAGTTGGCCGAACGACCTGCTGCTGATCCTCTTCGGCGGCGAAGAACAGGGCCTGCTCGGCAGCACCGAGTTCGTCGACGGCCTCGACAGCGAGACCCGTTCCCGCATCAGTGCGGTCATCAACATGGACATGATCGGACGGCAGAACACCCCGCGCCCCGGCGTCATGATCGAAGGCGGGCAGAGCTCTGGCAACCTGATCGCCGACCTCGTCGCCGCCGCGGGCACCTGGACCGAACTCGACGTCACCACCTCACTCGATCCTTTCGCGAGTGACCACGTCCCCTTCATCGACGCAGAACTACCCGCGGTTCTCACCATCGAGGCGAATGACCGCGCCAACGTCTACGTCCACACCGCCGGAGACGTCCTGGACACCGTCGACCCGGTGTTGGCCGCCGAAATACTCACGATGAACCTCGCTGTGCTGGCAGACCATCTCCAGGCGCCCTGACACCCGACGGGTCGGTGGTTGCGGCAGACTGGTCGGCGTGATTGATTCCGATCCCTACCTCTGGCTCGAAGATGTGACCGGCGACAAAGCCCTGACCTGGGTCCGCGAACACAACCAGCCGACCATCGACACGTTGACCACCTCGGACCGGTTCGCCGAACTACAGTCCGGCGCCCTCGAGGTTCTCGACACCGACGACCGGATCGCGTACGTCCGCCGCCGCGGCGAGCATCTCTACAATTTCTGGCGCGATGCAACCAACCCACGTGGACTCTGGCGGCGCACCACACTCGAGCAGTACCGCACCGAGACCCCGGAATGGGACGTGCTGATCGATCTCGACGCCGTCGCGTCCGACGAGGACGAGAACTGGGTGTGGAAAGGCGCCCTGGTGCTGCGCCCCGATCACCGTCGGGCTCTCATCCTGTTGTCACGGGGAGGTGCCGACGCGTCGATCGTCCGCGAGTTCGACATGCACTCGCGTACGTGGATCACCGCCGACAGCGGTGGTTTCACCCTGCCCGAGAACAAGTCCGACATCGGTTGGATCGACGAGGACACCGTCTACGTCGGCACCGACTTCGGCGACCAACCCGATGGTGGCTCAGCACTGACCAACTCCGGTTACCCGCGCGTGGTCAAACGCTGGACCCGCGGTACGCCCCTGGAACAGGCTCCCGTGGTGTACACCGGCGCCGTCGAAGACGTGGCCGTGCAAGCGATGTACGACGACACGATCGGATTCGAGCGTCACTTCCTGATCCGGTCGACAGACTTTTTCAACCAGGAATTCTACGAACTCGACGGCGACGCGATCACTCTCATCGATGTCCCCAGCGACGCGCACACGAGCGTCCACCGGAATTGGCTTCTGGTCTTCACCCGGTCGCCGTGGCAGCTCACCGAGAAGACCATCTATCCGACCGGCACTCTGCTCGTCTTCGACTACGACGCCTACAAGAGCGGCGCTCGCGATGCGACCGTGCTCTTCTCGCCGGATGCACATACGAGCCTGCAGAACTTCTCGTTCACGTCCGCACACCTGGTGCTGGTGACCCTGCGCGACGTACAGACCGAACTGAGGCTGCTCAGTGTCGAGGACTGGTCGATATCCGAGCTCACCGGTCTGCCCGAGCTGGCGACCATCGGGATCCTCGACACCGACCCTGACCACAGCGACGAACTGTTCCTCTCGGCGAGCAGCTTCACCACACCACCTAGCCTGCTCCATGGGTCGAGCACGGACGGCGTCGCGCCCATCAAAGCGTCACCCGCCCTCTTCGACACCGCGAACGTGACTGCGTCACAGCACTTCGCGACTTCCGATGACGGCACCAAGGTGCCGTACTTCGTGGTCAAACGCAGCGACGTGGACGCCGGACCGACCCTGCTCTACGGTTACGGCGGTTTCGAGAACTCGATGACACCCGCATACGGTGCCATCTCGGGACGCAGTTGGATCGAGCGCGGCGGAATCTATGTCATCGCGAACATCCGGGGCGGCGGAGAGTACGGGCCCACCTGGCACACCCAGGCACAGCTCTCCGGACGACATCTCGTCTACGAGGATTTTGCTTGCGTTGCAAGAGATCTCGTCGAGCGCGGACTGACCACAGCCGAACAACTCGCCGCACAGGGTGGGTCGAACGGCGGGTTGCTCATGGGTGTGATGCTCACGAGTTACCCCGAGCTCTTCGGCGCACTGGTGTGCCAGGTCCCGCTGCTGGACATGAAGCGTTATCACCTGCTGCTCGCCGGAGCATCGTGGGTTGCCGAGTACGGGGACCCTGACGATCCGGAGCAGTGGGAGTTCATCTCCAAGTATTCGCCTTATCAATTGCTTCGCAAAGATGCGACGTACCCCGAACTACTGATGACCACCTCGACCCGTGACGACCGCGTCCATCCGGGGCACGCTCGAAAGTTCGTGGCCCGTCTCGAGGAATACGGCCACACGGTGAGCTACTACGAGAACATCGAAGGCGGACACGGCGGTGCGGCCGACAACAAGCAGGCGGCGTTCAAGTCCGCGCTCGCCTACGAGTTCCTGTGGGAGAAGTTGAGCCGCTGACCCGGCCGGCGTGCGCGGGCGTCAGCGTCGCTCGAGCAGCACGATCCCATTGTGCTCCCCGACTTCGCGATACTGACGGCCGTTCTCGATGTCCGCGAGGGCGTCCCGCACACCTTGCTGGCTGGTCGGGAACATGCCGTACGTGTTGATGTCGACCATGATCCACTGCGGTATGGAACGATCCCGGTCGAGCCGCGGAAACAGTGTGACCTCGTGGTCGGACACCAATTGCGGGGCGATGTTGTTGGTGGCGGCCACCGACTCCCCGGCCGGTATCTGCTTCTCCAGCACCGCAACGCCTTGGGCTGCGGTTGCCGGAGTGTAGAAGTCGCGCTCGGCCAACCGGTGCAGCGGGCCGCCTGCGGTCAGCACCACTGCAATCACCGCAGCCCCCGCGGCGAAGCCGGTGAGCACCCGCCGCGAGGTGCCTCGCCGTCGCAGAGTCATCAGGGCGTCGATCATCGCGACGAACATGACGGGCATCAGGATGGCGTCGTAGTGGTAGTCGTCGGACCAATAGAGGTGGTTGGTACTCCAGAACCGCCACGCGATGGTCGGGATCGCAACCAGGGCGATCGGCGAACGAAGCGCGAGAAACACGGTGATCACCAGGAGCATGAACGCGGTCGAGGCCCGCGCGTCTCCTGCTGCGAAGCCGAGGACCAACTCACGGACACCCTCGGCGGGTGATTCCGCGAACTTCGATCCGTATGAGTAGTCGGCGCTGCTGAACGCCGGGACGATCACTTTGGCCGCCAGCGCCGTCCACACAAGACCCCAGACCGCAGTGGCCGCGGCCCAGCGGTACGTCTGCGGTCCACAGCGCAACGCGACGACGGCCGCCAGCACGGCGACCGTCAGCCCCAGGTCTTCCTTGCAGAAAACCAACGGCAGGGCGTAGAGCAATGCCGCTCGCCAGCGTTGTTCCACCAGCGCCACCAGCGAGAAGGCCATGAGCGGTACCGCGAGCGCGATCTCGTGGAAGTCGAAGGCCAACGCGTACGCCACGCCCCAGGCCAGGCCGTAGGCGATCGCGATCAACACTCCGATCACGACGCCCAATTGCCTGGTGGCGAGCCGCACGATCGGGATCGCCGCCAGCGCGAACAGCAGCGCCTGGACCACCAGCAACGTGATGGGTGACGGGAACAATCGATACAACGGACCGATGAGCGCGATCCACGGCTGGAAGTGATCGCCCATCAGGTTGATGTCGGTGCCCTCCAGTGGCACGATCGGCGCGTCGAAGCGGCTGTACGCTTTCACCGCCTGGGTGAAGATCCCCAGGTCCCAGCCGGTGAACCCCAGCCGCTCGTAGCGCCTCACGGCATAGACGATGTACAGGGTCGCGGTGATCGCGAACGTCGCGAACGCCACCACCCAGGGCGCCTGCCACGACGACGGTTGCAGCGTCGCCGCAGCCCGTCGGCGCCAGCGGAGGATGCGACCGTCGACAGACGCCGAGTCCGCGGCGTCGGCGACGTCCGAAGTCAGGTCGTCCGAATCAGACACGGTGGGTGAAGCCATCTAGACACCGTAGCGAAGACTTCACGAGCCCTCTACCTGCAGATTCGAACAGCGGTACCCGCCGCCCCCTATGTCGTCACGTGTCGGCTGGGGTCAATCGGGCAGCATCGGCACCGACATCCCCGCGTCGCGGCCGAGCAGTACCGCCCGGGTCACCGACGCTGCGCCGAAGCGGTCGCGCAGACCGTCGATGGTGATGTCGAGCTTCTCCTGGCGGTGCTCCTCGAACGGCAACGCCATCTGAATGGAGCCGTTGTTGTCGAGGTTGGTCAGGGACAGCCCGACCAACGTGCAGCCCTTGTCTCGGATGATCGGCATCGCGTCGGCGAGAAGTCCGCGGGCCGCAGTCATCAGCACCTGCGTGCCATCGGTCGGTTCGTAGAGGGTCCGCGAGCGGGTGGCCCGGGTGAAGTCGTCGAACCGAAGCCGCAGGACGAGGGTGCGGCACACCCTTTCCGCTGCGCGAAGCCGCTTGCCGAGCCGGTCGACGATGGCCACCATCGTCGCCTCCAGGTCTTCCTGGGACTTGGGCCGGCGTCCCAAGGCGCGCTGTGACCCGATCGAACGCCGTCGCTTGCCTCCCTCGACGGGGCGCGGATCTCGCGCGAGGGCCAGCGCGTAGAGGTGGCGTCCGGCGCCTCGCCCCAGCAGTGAACCCAGCGACACCTCGCCGACCGCGGCCAGATCACCGACGGTGTTCAGTCCCGCGTCCCTCAACTTGCCCGACGTGACGACACCGACGCCCCACAATCGCTCTACGGGCAGTGGATGCAGAAAGGACAACTCGTTGTCGGGCGGAACCTCGAGCAACCCATCCGGTTTACCGACCGCGCTGGCCACTTTGGCGAGGAACTTCGTCCGCGCGATGCCCACGGTGATCGGCAGCCCCACGTCCACGCGGACCTGCTCGCGCAGCCTCGCACCGATCTCGAGCGGGGTTCCGCTGACCCGGTACAAGCCGCCGACGTCGAGGAACGCCTCATCGATCGAGATGCCCTCGACGAGCGGCGTGGTGTCATGGAAGATCTCGAAGACAGCGCGACTGGCCTCGGTGTACACATCGAATCGAGGCGGCATCACCACTGCCTCTGGGCAGAGTCTGCGAGCGTCGCGACCATTCATGGGAGTCCGGACACCGCAGGCCTTGGCCTCATAACTCGCAGCAAGGACCACTCCACCGCCGACGATCACAGGCCGTCCGCGCAACTCCGGGTGATCCCGCTGCTCGACCGAGGCATAGAAGGAGTCGAGATCAGCGTGCAGGATGCTCGCCTGCATTCTCGGCTCCAGCAGCTCTTCGGACACGAACACATGTTCGCACGATGGTCCGACAGCAGGCGACCTTCTATCTGCGGCGCTCCAGCAGGGCCGAGATCAGCAGGCCGATCGCGGCCAGCGCAACGCCCGCTCCGACGGCGATCAGCCCGACGTTCTGCATGTTGTCGACCACCTTGTCGACCATCAGGTCTGCGACCTCGCGCGCAGACCCCTCTGCGCCACCGACCTCATCCTGCGCTCGGCGACGAGCCCATTCGCCCAGCAACCAGGTGAGGACCCCGCCGATGACGATGCCGAAACCCACGGCCAGCAGCACCAGTCCACGACGACGCGCGAAGATCAGCGCGCCGAGGGTGGCGACGATCGCCGCGATCACCGCACCGAAGGCGATGTAGCCGATCTGGTCACCGAGCTGGTGATAGCGGCCCGCCTCGAGCCCCGCCTGCGCGGAGTCGCTCAAGGGAACCTCGATGGGCCCTTCGACCTGGATCGCGCCGAGCCCCTGCTCGGACAACACCCGGTTCACCATCGGGGTGAGGTCGAGGGACATGACCCGGCCCGCGTCCTCGGGGGTGGCCTCTTTGAACAACCAGTCGTGCTGCTGGTTCATCACCTCGGCGAAGTCTTTCGGGAACTCACCACCCCGGGTGTAGGCGTCGGCCAGCGGTTGCACCAGCGCCGAGGGCACCAGCGGAGCGGCCATCCCCACCTGCGAGGTGATCTCGTCGGCGATCAGTTGCTGCACCTGCGCATAGTCTGCGAGAGGCGCAACGGTCTCAGAGAATCCATCGCGATCGACCACGCGCTCGTTCACCCAGAACGCGGGCACGGCGATGGCCGCCCCGACGATGGCGACGAGGCACAACACGGCAGTCAGGAATGAACGCACCGGCCCAGGCTACCGATCCGCGACCCGCGGATGGCGCAGGTGGCTATTCACCGGCGAGGTCACGTGCCCGGCCGACGATGAGCGGATCCGGCTCACCGACGACGCTCTCGTCCTTGTTGTCGTAGTCGAAGAGGTTCAGCACGTGACGCATCGCGTTGAGCCGCGCACGCTTCTTGTCGTTGCTCTTCACCACCGTCCATGGCGCATGGTCGGTGTCGGTGAAGGTGAACATCTCTTCTTTCGCCGCCGTGTAGCGGTCCCACTTGTCGAGCGAGGCAAGGTCCATCGGCGAGAGCTTCCACTGCCGCACCGGATCGACCTGGCGGATCGCGAACCGGGTGCGCTGCTCCAGCGGACTCACCGAGAACCAGAACTTGGTGAGGCTGATGCCGTCATCCACCAGCATCTGTTCGAACAACGGGGCCTGACGGACGAACGTCGCATGCTGTTCCTCGGTCGCAAACCCCATGACGCGCTCGACGCCGGTGCGGTTGTACCAGGAGCGGTCGAACATGACTATCTCGCCGGCGGCCGGGAAGTGCTGGACGTACCGCTGGAAGTACCACTCGGTGGACTCCCGTTCGCTGGGTTTCTCGAGCGCCACCACCCGTGCGCCGCGAGGATTGAGGTGCTCCATGAACCGCTTGATCGTGCCGCCCTTGCCCGCCGCGTCGCGGCCTTCGAAGACCATGATGTGGCGACGCTTCGTGGCTTTGATCCATTGCTGCAGTTTCAGCAGTTCGATCTGCAGCAGTCGCTTGTCGAGCTCGTACTCGTCGCGGCTGAGCCGCTCGTCGTACGGGTAGTCCTCGCGCCAGGTGTCGATGACATTGCGGCCGGGAAGGGTCAACAGTCGCGGGTCATCGTCGTCGCGGTCGTCCACCAGGAACTGGGTGGTGTCGGCAAGGTCGACGATGTGCTGCAGGGCTTCGCGCCCGGCGACCACACTGAAGTCCGGACCGATGTCGGGATGGTCGGGACCAAAATCTGAAAGGCGCAGGATCTCGTTCACTGATCAAACCTAAACGTTGCGAGCGTAGAGCACATGGACTGCAGGTTAACGCGGGTCCAGCCCGCTCGCACGCAGGACAGCACGAAGGGCGACACCGTCAGCGGCGCCGCCCTCCGTATGGAAGTGCGGGGGTTTTTGGTGTGCGCCCCCGCCCTGAGTTATTGAGGTCTCGGTGTCGAGAGCCAGATACCACCAGAGCCGATGCAGGCCTGGCCGGTGTTGGTGTCGACCGCGGCGGCGAAGCTGCCGGTGCACTGGGCACCGTACTGGCCGGAGTATGCGGTGCCACCCCAGCCCGCGACCGCGAGCGACGTGCCACCCTGCCTGGCCTGGGTGATCGCGAGGCCACCGGGACCGGTGGTCACCGAATAGCCCGTACCGCCGGACACCGCCCCCGACAGAGCTGCCGTTCCGGGTTGCAGATTGATCGCGGTGGCGTTGCCGCCGGTGTTCGCTGACGCCACCGCTGTGCCCTTGCGGCTGTGGTCTTCGGCGCGGGCAGTGCTACCCGGCCCGGCCTTCGCCCCGCACCCGCCGTGGCCGTCTGTCCGAATTACGTTGTGTCCGTTGGCTGCCGTGCAGGTCAACGGATCCGCCGAGGCGATCCCTCCGCCGGCGAGACCGGCAAGGGCCAGCGCTCCTGTCCCGACGAGACCGACAACCGCGACCCGGACCGCGGTCCGCTGACGCCTACGAAACACCTTGCTGATGAACAAACTTGGTCCCATCGAGATAGAAATGTGCAATGTCCCCCGCGCCCGACGAACCGGACCGATTCCGGCCGACGATTCCTCGAGCACCGCGCCACCCGTGTCCCCAGCGGCCGCTCAGGAGTGAGCGTACTCCCGCCGACGGCCTCCGTGCCGCCGATCCATTGCATCGGTCCGGTCACGAAATCGCGCCCGAGCGAGCGTTCCGTACGGAGCGGTCAAAACTGTTGCCGGAAAGCCCAATTGCGTTGCCCACTCACACCGGTCACAGCGTCAGGCAGTCGACGATCTGCGACACCGGTGTCCACACCTTTCCAACCCGTCTCAGGATGAGGCCCGTCCGGTGTACTTTTTCTCCATGCCTGTCAATGCAAAGACCGAATTCGATATCGATGCACCCCCTGCGGTCATCATGGAAATCCTCATGGATGTCGAGGCGCTCCCCGACTGGTCCGGCCCCCACAAGAAGGCCGAGATCGTCGACGAACACGAAGATGGCTCACCCAAGACGGTGAAACTCGAACTCCAGGCGGTGGGCATGACCGACCACCAGCTACTCAATTACACCTGGACCGAGAACACCTGCACGTGGGACCTCATCGAGGCCGATCAACTCTCACACCAGCACGGCCAGTACACCGTGACGGCCAAGGGCAAGGGCTCGCACATCGCCTTCGAACTGGAGGTGGACCTGAAGATCAAACTCCCCGGGCTCATCGTCAAACAGGCTCAGAAGACCGCGCTCAACACAGCACAGAAGGGCCTGAAGGAAGAGGCCAAACGCCGGCTCGCGTAAGCCTGCCGACGACTGCGACTACTTCGCCATCCAGAGCCGCCGCCGGACGACGCTGCGCATCTTGTCGACCGCGACAGGTGACAGGGTCTCCGGCGGTTCGGTCTCGAGCAGATCGTTGATCTTGATGAAGTAGTCGCGATCGGACATACCGAACCGCTCGTGAATCTGCTGCGACGGTCCACCGCCCAGCGGGTACCAACGGACCTCGAAATCCAGTAGTTCCTGTGCTTCCGGTGACATGGCAACCCCCTTCGGGCAAGTGTCTGACGCCACCTACAGTAGCGCGCCGCAACGTCGTTGCCGCCAATTGAAATCAAGGCAATCCCAGAGCCGGACGTTTCGTCCGAATTTGGACGATTGTCACGAGTGCCGGTGCGCCAGTTGGCCGGCCGCTCGGTGTCCGACGCTCAGACCGTCGTTGCTGCGGCGCACCCACGTCCGTTCCTCACCGGAGGAAGTCGCAGATCCTCCGGTTTCGGGAGCGATCACACCGGGTCTGACACCTGCCCGTACAGGTGGTCGGCGTGGAGCCGGATCACGAGTCGTTGATCAGCGACCAGCGCACGAGCGTAGTCGTCCCAATCGGGATGTTCGCCGAGGATGTCGCGATAGACGTCGATGAGCTCCGAGACCGTGTCATCGTCCTGCGTCTGCGCTGCGACCGGGCTGAGCTCCACCCGGCCTTCGGCAACCACGTACGACCAGCCGTCGGCACTACTGACGTGAATGCTGGCCCGCGGGTCACGACGAAGGTTCGCCACCTTCGCACGACTGGCCGTCACCGAAATACGGAACAGCCGTTCGCGTGGATCGAACGAGTAACTGATCGTCGACAGCTGCGGTACGCCGCTGCGCCGGATGGTGGCCAGGGTGCCGCGAGTGTGTTCGGTGACGAATTCGATGAGAGCAGCGTCTTCGGTGGACATGATCCGACTATCGCGGTGCCGGCACAGCTTGGCAAGCTCGGACGACCCCGGACCAAAATCAACTTGACCGCAACCATTCTCGAACCCGGTACGCCCGTCCTACTCTGACCGACAGATGTCCACTTCACCACCGGGTCGAGCTCCGTCTCCACCTACCGGGTCGAGCTCCGTCTCCACCTACCGGGTCGGTGGGCCACCCACCTCGTCAGGAGAACCCCGTGCCCGCACCACTGGAGCTGTCCACCGATGTCCTCGTGGTCGGCGGCGGCCCCGCCGCCACCTGGGCAGCCCTGCATGCCCGCGGGAATGGTGCGGACGTGGTCCTCGTCGACAAAGGCTACTGCGGGACCAGCGGCGCAACGGCGCCGTCGGGTACCGGGGTCTGGTACGTCGCGCCCGACCCGGACAAGCGCGCCGCCGCCAAGGCGAACAGGGAGACGCTCGGCGGCCATCTCGCCGACCATCACTGGATGGATCGGGTTCTCGCGCAGACGTTCACAAACATGGAACGACTCGGCACAGAGGGTCGCTACCCGTTTCCGGTCGACCCGGCCACCGGAGCCCAGAACCGGACCGGAGTGCAGGGCCCCGAATACATGCGCCGGATGCGGGCCTGGATTCAGCGGGCAGGGGTGCGGGTCCTCGACCATTCGCCCGCCCTGGAACTGCTCGTCGAAACCGATGGCTCCGTCCGCGGCGCCGCCGGATACCAGCGACACGAGAATCGCGACTACACGATTCTCGCCGGCGCGGTGGTGCTCGCCAGTGGTGGGTGCGCTTTCCTATCCAGAGCACTCGGCACCAACGTCAACACGGGCGACGGCGCGCTCATGGCTGCGGAAGTCGGGGCCGAGTTCTCGGGTATGGAGTTCTCCAACGCCTACGGGATCGTTCCGGCCGGATCGACGGTGACCAAGACGGCTTACTACGGCTATGCCACGTTCTTCCACGGTGACGGCCGGGTGGTCGAAGGAGCCGGTTCCACCAAGGGCCGCTCGGTGATCGCCCGGACCCTGTTGCAGGAAAAGGTCTTTGCGCAACTGGACCGGGCGACTCCGGAAGTGCAACAGCAGATGCGGATGGGGCAACCCAACTTTTTCTTGCAATTCGACCGTCGCGGTATCAACCCGTTCACCGACAGGTTCGAGGTAAACCTCTTGGCCGAGGGCACGGTCCGGGGAACCGGCGGTATCAACGTCGTCGACGACAGCTGCGCGACGACTGTGCCCGGACTGTACGCAGCCGGCGACGCCGCCACCCGTGAGCGTATCTGCGGAGGTTTCACCGGTGGGGGCAGCCACAATTCGGCATGGGCGATGTCATCGGGCACCTGGGCCGGCGCCGGCGCGGCACGTCATGCCCTGCAGGCAGGACGAGTGGCGTCGGTCGATGTCATCGGGGCCGGCCGAGCCGGATTGCGTCCAGAGGGCAGGCGTGTACTGGGCGCAGAGGACGTGGTCGCAGCTGCCCAGGCCCAGCTTCTGCCCTTCGACAAGAATTATCTGCGCAGCGGGGACCGGTTGGTCGCGGCGGCCGACGAACTCGACCACCTCTGGCTCGAGCTCTCCGCCGGATTGGCACCCGTCGGAGGTATCGAACGGATCCGTTCTCGTCAGGCTGCCGCCATGACCGCAGTCGGTCGCTGGATGTATCGATCGGCGTTGTTCCGCACAGAATCCCGCGGCATGAGTAAACGCGATGATCATCCCGAACTGGATCCGGGACAGCACCACCACATCCTCACCGGCGGACTCGACAGGGTGTGGACGGACACCACTCGAACGTCGCTCGGATCCACCTCCGCTGAAATAGCCCTGTCGGCGCGCGCATCATGATCGAACTGGTACTGGGCCAGGCCTGCATCGGATGCGACAAGTGCATCGAGGCCTGCCCGACCGACGTGTTCGAACGGGGAACGGACGGCATCCCCGAGATCGCCCGGCAGAGTGACTGCCAGACCTGTTTCATGTGCGAGGCCTACTGCCCTGCCGATGCGCTGTACGTATCTCCGGAATCGACACCGCTGAGTGATCGCTCCGTCCTCGACGACGCCGCCGTGGGCTCCTACCGAGAAAAGCTCGGCTGGGGCAAGGGCCGCACCGTGGGCAGTCTCCTCGCGGTCGGGCCCGCCATCCCGCACGACGGTCAACCGCCTCGACTCCCCGCCGGCTGAATGTGCCGGGGGTCTACTCCGGAGCACCCATGTTCATCTCGTCCGGATGGATACCCACCCGGACCCCGTCGTCGAGTGTGGCGATCTCCTGCAGGTCAGCATCACTCAGTGTGAAATCGAAGACGTCGATGTTCTGAGCGATCCGATCCGGGTTCACCGATTTCGGGATGACGATCAAGCCGCTCTGCAGGTGCCAGCGGATGAGCACCTGAGCGGGGGACTTACCGTGCCGCTCACCGATGCCGGCGATCACGGGGTCGGACAGCAACGTGTTCGGTTTGGACGCCTTGCCCCATCCCGAGTTGCTGGTTCCGCCCAGTGGACTCCACGATTCCACTGCGATACCGTGCCGGCCGGCGACCTCCCGGATCGCGTGCTGCGGCAGGTGCGGATGGAGTTCGACCTGGTCTACTGCGGGCAACGTGCCACCCTTGTCGACCAGTAGCTGCAAATGGTGAGGCTCGAAATTGCAGACCCCGATGGCCTTCGCGCGGCCCGACTCGGCGATCTTCTCCAACGCATCCCACGTGCGGAGCAGCCGGTCGTCGTTCTGCAGCGGCCAATGGATCAGGTACAGGTCGACATAGTCGAGGCCGAGGAGCGACAGGCTCTTGTTGAACGCCGCCTGCGCGGGCTCGAAGCCCTGGTCGGCGTTCCAGAGCTTGGTGGTGACGTAGAGGTCTTCCCTGGCGACCGAGGTGGCAGCCAGAGCTCGGCCGACACCCTCCTCGTTGCCGTACGCTGCCGCGGTATCGATGTGCCGGTAGCCCGCGTCGTCGATCGCCGAGAGCACCGCACGCTCGGTCTCGTCGTTGGTGGCCTGCCAAACCCCCAGCCCCAGTTGGGGTATGGAAGTGCCGGAGTTCAGTTCGACTGCTGGTACGTCTGTGGTCATGACTCCAGCGTACGGGCCGGCGCGCGGGGCGTCGGCGACATGCGCGAACGGCTCAGGCCGACCGGATCCGCGAGCTCAGCGCGGCGAGTTCGTCAACCGTCAGACCACCCCAGATCCCATGCTTCTCGCCGAAGGTCTCCGCGTGTTCCCGGCACTGCCGAATGACCGGGCACGTGGCGCACAACGATTTGGCGTCCGCTTCACGGCGACGACACGCGGTCGCGGACTCACGCCCGGACGGGGTGAAGAACACATCCCAGTCGATGCCGTCTTCTCGGCAGGCACCGTTCACTCGCCAATCCCACCCCACCGCACCGGTTTCCGGACCAAACGCCGCCATCGCAATCACCCACTCCGTGTATCAGCCATCTGTGCGACTCGAGCATCTCTCATCGCAGCGCCCGGCCGTAGCATTGCTGTCGAGCAGAACCGAATGCTTGACAAATCCCAGGATTCCCTGCAGACAACTGCTCCAGTAGAATCTCAATAACCCAGCGCTGCAGAGCGATTCAACGTCCTACAGCAGGCGCATCAGGCAGAGACGGCCAGCGACGCGCCGGCCGGAATGTCCTTGTCGAAACCGTGGAGACCGGTCCGGTCGGCATCGGAGCCCGCTGCGAGCGGCCGGTATCCGGCGTCGAGATACAGACCGTGCGCTTCGGGCTCGCGAGGTCCTGTGGTCACCACGGCCCGCCGATGCCCCTGCTCGGCGATGTCGGCTTCCAGGTCGACGAGCATCCGTCGCGCGAGTCCCCGCCTGCGGGACGTCGACGAGGTCCAGATGCACGTCAGCTCGGCGGTCTGCTCATCGATCCGGCGGTAGGCTCCTCCCGCGACCGCGACACCGTCCGCGACAGCAACCAGAAACGCCCCGCCGGCATCAACCGCCTGTGTGGTCAACGTAGAAAACCAATGGCACGAGGTGCCGCCGTAGCGGTGGCTGTATTCGATGGCGAGGCCGGACAACACGGTCCTGGCCAAGGGGTCACGCCGACGCACCCGGATCAACTGAAGAGAATCGGCAACTGTCATCGCACGCCTACGCCGTCCTGGGTCCTGCCCGCAGCAGGGCCGATGGAATACCCGCAACGCTCGAGCATCGGTAGCGCGGGCGGCGCCTCGGGATGTGCAGCGGCGGCGGCCATCATCAGATGATCGACCGACATCAGTTTGGTCAACAGTGACATGCGGCGGCTCCCGGTTGAGGTTCCTACCATTGAGCACCCACAGCCGGATCCGGGCGAGGGTTAGATTCACGCTGATCCGAGCACCGCGTTCGGGGAATCTTCATCCTCGCCCCGTGCGTTGTGAGCCGCAGATGGGAGTTCGACATCCCACCGGCCGGGAACGACAGCACAGGAGACAATGATGCCGACATCTGACCAGATCCATCTGGCGATCGCGCTGGACGGCGCGGGGTGGCATCCCGCCGCGTGGCGCGAGCAGAACGCCGAACCGGACCGCTTGCTCTCACCGCGCTACTGGGGCGAACTCGTCGCAGAGGCCGAACGTGGTCTCGCCGACTTCGTGACAATCGAGGATTCCTTCGGGCTACGGTCTGCCACGCTCGAGGGTCTGCAACCGCGCACCGACCTCGTCAGTGGGCGTCTCGATTCCGTTCTCATCGCAGCCCGGGTCGCGCCGGCGAGCACACACATCGGGATCATCCCGACAGCCGTGGTGACGCACACCGAACCGTTCCATCTGTCGAAAGCAATCGCGACGCTCGATTACGTCAGCAAAGGCCGGGGCGGGGTCAGGCTCCAGGTCTCGGCGCAGCCGCACGAGGCGGCACTACTCGGGCGACGTGAGTTTCCACAGCTCGACAGAGCCGACCTGTCGAGTCCCGCAGCACAAGCCGTCATCGCCGACCTCTTCGAGGAGGCCGGCGACTACGCCGAAGTGCTGCGCCGGCTCTGGGACAGTTGGGAAGACGACGCCGAGATCCGCGACAAGGCCACGGGACGATTCGTCGACCGCGACAAACTGCACTACATCGGTTTCGAGGGCCGCTTCTTCAGCGTGCGCGGACCGTCCATCACTCCCCGGCCACCCCAGGGCCAGCCCATCATCGCGGCGCTCGGCCACCAGCAGATCCCCTTCGAATTGATCGGCGCGTCCACCGACGTCGGGTTCATCACTCCCACCGATCCGGATGATGCGAGGTCCATCATCGGCACGATCCGTGCGGCGCAACAACGCGCAGGCCGAGAAGACGAGAAGGTCCACGTCTTCGCCGACCTCGTCGTCTTCCTCGCGGACACCGACTCCGAAGCAGCACGTCGCACGTCGCGACTCGACGACCGCGCGGGTGCCGAGTACAGCAGTGATGCCCAGATCTTCGTGGGCACCGCGGCCGGTCTCGCCGACCGGATCGAAGAACTGAAGGCCGCCGGCGTCACCGGTGTCCGGTTGCGGCCCGGCACCATTCCCGATGACCTGCGGGCCATCACAGCCGCGCTGGTACCAGAACTGCAGCGGCGCGGCATTTTCCGCACCGAATACACGAGTACGACGCTCCGTGGACACCTCGGCCTCACCCGACCCGCCAACCGCTACGCAGCAACTCAGGAGCTGATCAACCGATGACCAAACAAGTCCACCTGGCGGCGCATTTCCCCGGAGTCAACAACACCACGGTCTGGAGCGACCCCGACGCGGGCAGCCATGTCGAGTTCGACTCGTTCACCCACTTCGCCAAGACCGCCGAACGCGCCAAGTTCGACTTCATGTTCCTTGCGGAGGGACTGCGCCTGCGGGAGCAGAACGGAGTGATCTACGACCTCGATGTGGTCGGGCGCCCGGACACCTTCACCATCCTTGCTGCGCTTGCGGCTGTCACCGACAAGTTGGGGCTGACCGGAACCATCAACTCCACGTTCAACGAGCCGTACGAGGTCGCCCGTCAGTTCGCCGCCCTCGACCACCTCACCGACGGCCGCGCCGCCTGGAACGTCGTCACCTCGTGGGATGAGTTCACCGGCGAGAACTTCCGTCGGGGCGGCTACCTGCCAAAGGACGAGCGTTACGGCCGGGCCAGAGAATTCCTGGAGGTCGCCACCGAACTCTGGGATTCCTGGCAGACCGACGACATCATCGCCGACAAAGAAACCGGAACCTTCCTGCGCCGACCCGACGTCGGATCGTTCCGCCACACCGACGACCAGTTCGACATCTCAGGACAATTCAATGTGCCGCGCAGTCCCCAGGGCAGGCCGGTCATCTTCCAGGCAGGCGATTCCGAGGACGGCCGGGAGTTCGCAGCGGCGCGCGCCGACGCCATCTTCTCCCGGCACTCCACCCTCGACGACGGTCAGGCGTTCTACAAGGACGTCAAGGGCAGGCTCGCGACGTACGGCCGCAGGCACGACGACCTGCTGATCTTGCCGGCCGCCACCTTTGTCCTCGGCGACACCGACGCCGAAGCGGCCGACCGTGCGCACGAGATCCGGCTCCAACAGGTCAGTGGACAGACGGCCATCAAATTCCTCGAGCAGTTGTGGAACCGCGATCTGTCCGACCACGACCCCGACGGCCCGCTGCCTGCCATCGACCCGCTGCCCGGTGAGAACACCGTCGCGAAGGGCCGGGCCAGTGTGCGGATCCACCGGGATCCACGCGACGTCGCGGCCGAGTGGCGGGCCAAAGCCGAAGCCGAGAACCTGACGACCAGAGAATTGATCATCGAGGTCACGGGCCGGCAGGCGTTCATCGGTTCGCCCCAGACCGTCGCCGACACGATCAACGACTTCGTCCAGACCGACGCAAGCGACGGATTCATCCTCGTCCCGCACATCACCCCGGGCGGGCTCGACCAGTTCGCGGACACTGTAGTCCCACTCCTGCAGGACAAGGGCGTCTATCGCACCGACTACGAGGGCGAGACGCTACGCGATCACCTCGGACTCACCCGGCCGGCGGCCGCGAAGGTCTGACCCGGTTGACCTCGCGCACCGCCGCGGTGCGCGAGGTCAGTGTTCGCGGCTCTCGAGGCGGACCGGCCAGGCCTCGTCGGGGATCTCGCGCAGCGTGCACGGTTCATCACGGGTGGTGAACCATCCCCGATAGTGGATGAGCTCGCCGAGCACCGGATTGCGAACGGTCGCGTCCACCCGGAAGCGGTTCTGGTTCTCGTCCCAGCCTTCGATGTACTGCATACGGGCGGCCATGAAGCCCCGCATCCCGATCTTGGGGCCCGCGAGCAGTCGCATCGGGCCACTCTCGAAGACCAGCGAGCCGTGCCGGTCGACCGACGCCTCGATGGGCCACAGCAGTTCGGGACCGTCACCGAAGTAATCGACCAGGCCTTCTTTCCCGTCCACCAGCAACGAATTGAGCCCATGCGCGCCGCTGGTGTAGTTCAGCGACCGCATCACCGCCAGCGATTCACGCCCGAGCTCGTCCCGGTAGCAGTAGTTGTGCATCGTGAAGGGGACCAGGCGACTCGTCCTGATCGGCATCGCATTGCGCTTTCCGAAGTGACGCAGACCGGTGGCGACGACGGGCGAGCTGTATACCGATTCCATGATCCCGTGCGAGGCCTGCGAGAGTTGCGAGGTGGAGTCGATCCCATAACGCCATTGCAAGTTGGGATGCAGGTTCTCGAATTCCCGACCGAGCACGTTCTGGATGACCGGGCTCACGGCTGCCGCCGGATGGGGGTACCAGACATGAGGTCTGAATGTACTACGAGACGCCTGCATAAAATGATCGGTCGGAGCACGCATCGACTCCACGCACCACCTACAAGCACAACACCCCAAGGAGCATCAACGTGAGCGCTCAGGTCGAAGAGATGGAGTTTGCCGCGGAGACGCGGCAATTGCTCGACCTCATGATCCATTCGGTTTACTCGAACAAGGATTCCTTTCTGCGTGAGCTGGTGTCCAACTCGTCGGACGCCCTCGACAAGCTGCGCATGGAGACCTACCGCAACAAGGACCTCGCGGCGGATACGTCTGATCTGCACATCCAGATCACCCTCGATCCCGAGGCACGGACCTTCACCCTCTCGGACAACGGCATCGGCATGTCCCGCGCCGAGGTCGTCGATCTCATCGGCACCCTCGCGAAGTCGGGTACCGCGGAGGTCCGTAAGAAGCTGAAGGAGGCTAAGGACTCCGCGGCGTCGGAGGAGCTGATCGGCCAGTTCGGCATCGGCTTCTATTCGACGTTCATGGTCGCCGACAAGGTCACCCTGCTGACCCGCAAGGCCGGCGAGGAGCAGGCCACCCGCTGGGAGTCCGCGGGCGAGGGCACGTACACGATCGAAGATGTCGCCGACGCCCCGCAGGGCACCACGGTCACGCTGCACCTCAAGCCGGCGGACGCCGAAGACGATCTGCACGACTACGCGTCGGTGTCGCAGATCCGGCAACTGGTGAAGAAGTACTCCGACTTCATCTCGTGGCCGATCCGCATGGACGTGCCGGTACCGCCCGCTCCCCCGGCGCCCGAGAAGGACGGGGACTCCGAGACGGACGGGGACTCCGAGTCCGACGCAGAATCGGAGAAGGTCGCAGAATCGGCTCCCACGCACACCACCGAGACCCTCAACTCGCAGAAGGCTTTGTGGACGCGGCCGCGGTCTGAGGTGACCGACGAGGAGTACGCCGAGTTCTACCGCCACGTCAGCCATGCGTGGGATGACCCGCTCGAGATCATCCCGATGAAGGCCGAGGGCACCTTCGAGTACCAGGCACTGCTGTTCATCCCGTCGACAGCGCCGTTCGACCTGTTCATGCGCGAGCACAAGGCGGGCGTGCAGTTGTACGTCAAGCGGGTGTTCATCATGGACGACTGCGAAGAGCTCATGCCCGAGTACCTGCGGTTCGTCAAGGGTTTGGTCGATGCACAGGACCTGTCGCTCAACGTCTCCCGCGAGATCCTGCAGCAGGACCGCCAGATCAAGGCGATCCGGCGTCGGCTCACCAAGAAGGTGCTGTCGGTCATCAAGGATCTCCGAGCCAACGACCGCGAGAAATACGACACCCTGTGGTCGCAGTACGGCCGGGTCCTCAAGGAAGGTCTGCTGCAGGACGTCGACAACCGCGATGCCCTCCTGGCCATCACCTCGCTCAGCTCCACCCACTCGGTGGACACGGCGACGTCGCTGGCCGAGTACGTCGAGCGGATGAAGGACACCCAGAGCCAGATCTTTTACGCCACCGGCGAGTCGCGGGAGCAGATCGAGCGTTCCCCGCATCTCGAGGCGTTCAAGGCCAAGGGCCTCGAGGTGCTGCTGCTCACCGACCCCATCGATGAGATGTGGATCCAGTCGATCCCCGACTTCGAGGGCAAGCCGTTGCAGTCGGTCGCCAAGGGCGAAGTCGACCTCAGCGACGAGGCCGACAAGGAAGACGACGAGAAGAAAGACAACGAGCAGTTCGCCGAGCTCCTGACATGGCTGACCGGCGTGCTCGTCGACGACGTCAGCCAGGTGCGTCTGTCGTCGCGGCTGACCGACTCTGCGGCCTGCATCGTCGGTGAGGCTCAGAGCCTTTCACCGGCACTCGAGAAGATGTACCGCGATTCCGGGATCCCGATGCCGGAGAGCAAGCGCATCCTCGAGCTCAATCCCGACCACGCATTGACGTCGGGGCTGCGGCAAGCATTCGCCGACCGCGGTGATGATGCCGCGCTGCGGGAGACGGCGGAGTTGCTCTACGGGGCTGCGCTGCTGGCCGAGGGCGGCAGCCCGAAACAGCCTGCTGCGTTCAGCAAGACTCTGGCAGATCTGTTGACCCGCACGGTGACTGCGCCCGAGCCGAGCGCCTGACCCGAGCGCCGTCGACCGTGCCGACACTTCGGTGTCCGCACGGTCGACGGTTGGTCAGCGGGTGAGGTACTGCGCCACTGCCGACAGCAGCGCCTCCACATCGGCCGAACTCGACCCCAGACCGAGGCTGGCCCGCACCGCTCCGTCGCCGTGGCCGAGTCGGTCGAGCAGCGGATGAGCGCAGAACCGGCCATCCCGTACGCCGATACCGTGTTCGGTGGACAGATACCGTGCCACATCGGCCGCGCGGTGACCTTCTACGACGAAACTCACCACACCGACGGCATCGGAGATGTCGTGGAAGATCTTCAGCACCTCCACTCCATCGATATCGGTTAGACCCCAGCGCAGTTGCTCGGTCAGGACGGCTTCATGCTGCGCGGCAGCATCTCCGAGAGATTCGATCTCTTGGCAGGCCGCCGCCAATGCGGCTGCACCGAGGACGTTGGGCGATCCACCTTCGTGGCGGGCGGGCGCGGGAGCCCACTCCGTTCGATCGACCGCGACGTTGCGGACCGCACCCCCTCCGGCCAAGTACGCCGGCGCGGCATCGAGCCAATCCCGGCGGCCGATCAGCACGCCCGCGCCGAAGGGCGCGTACACCTTGTGGCCGGAGAAGGCCAGGTAGTCGATCCCGTCGGCGGCCAGGGACACCCGCCGATGGGGAACGAGCTGAGCACCGTCGACGACGATGCGCGCGCCCCGCGAATGTGCCAGATCAGAAAGGCGGCGGATCGGCAGGATCTCCCCGGTGACGTTGGATGCACCGGTTACCGCCAACAGTGCTGCGCCCGTGCGCTGTAGCTCGATGTCCACCCGCGCGATAGTCTCGCCGATGCTGTCGGCGGCCTGGACAACGTGGGACCGCTTCCACGGCAACAGGTTGGAATGATGTTCGATGTCCAGGACCACCACCGGACCAGGCACGCAGCCGGCCAGCAGATTCAGGGAGTCGGTGGTGTTGCGGGTGAAAACCAGGCATTGGTCGTCGGCGGCTCCGACGAACTCCGTCACGACCGCCCGAGCGTCCTCATACGCCTGTGTGGTGACCTGCGAGGCGTACCCGGCACCCCGATGGACGCTCGAATACGTCGGCAACAGCTCCTGGATCCGCGTGACGGCGCTTCGGAGAGCCGGCGCGCTGGCTGCGTAGTCGAAGTTCACGTAGCGAGTGGTCGAACCGTCGGCCAATGGCGCTTGCAGATCCGAACCCTCAACCTCTGCAACGGCTTTCGTCGAACAAGCGAATTCTGTCGTGATACTCAATGTCTTCCTCCGGTGTCTCATCGGACACCACCACGCACAGGGGTCGCAGAACGGAACTGCGACTGCCGGACGTGGGGGGTCCGCGCTTGCCGACTCAGGTTCGAGCCGGCCAGGTCATCACCCGGAGCACCCCGCCGCGGTGGAGGGTTGCCGACCAGCAAGCCGGGGCTGTGCGCTGATACTCGTGACCGAGACGAATGCTAGCAAACCGAGTACCTGCCGGGGAAGTTTTGCGCCGCGTGATTCAAACAGGAATCCGGCTCGCCGAACCCGCGTTGTATTGCGGCGACAGTGATTTGCAAATCCGGCCGTGTCGCCAGGCCTTGAGGAAGGGCTCGATCAACAATGCCGAACTACGCCAGCCCCGCCGATACCGCGACCCACGGCGAGTACACGATCAACCAAGCTCCCGGAGACACCCGACCGATCTACCGATTCACCGGCCGGATCAGCGGCGACGGTTCCACGCCGTACCCGGCGGTCGCTGATCGGTACCACGTCTACTCGGGCTGGTTCTGCCCGTGGGCGCAGCGCGTCACGCTGGTCATCGAGTTGGCCGGGCTGTCCGATACCGTCAGCGTCAGCTACGTCGACGGCAAGCGTGATGCCCGAGGCTGGGCATTCCGGGAGACCTACGGGCCCGATCCGGTCAACGGTTTCACGTTGCTCCGCGAGGCCTACAACCTCACCGAGCCTGACTTCGACGGCCACGTCTCGGTCCCCACGCTGTGGGATCGGGAGACCGGGAAAGTCGTCAGCAACGACTTCGCCACCCTCGACGCCGACCTCTCGTCGCAATACGACGTCGC
Organism: Williamsia limnetica; assembly: GCF_003217475.1. GTDB lineage: Bacteria > Actinomycetota > Actinomycetes > Mycobacteriales > Mycobacteriaceae > Williamsia > Williamsia limnetica. The sequence continues at coordinate 233,194 of NZ_QJSP01000011.1, forward strand.
CGCGAACGGTGGGGTCGAGCTGTATCCGGCCGCTCTGCGTTCGAAAATCGACGAGCTGGAGACCTGGCTGCGCGCCGACGTCAACAGCACCGCACACGTGGCGACGGGTGATGGCCCGGCCGCGGCCGAAGCGGCCGAGACCCTTCAGAAGGCCTTCACCCAGCTCGAAAATCGCCTGCAGGGCAGCCGGTTCCTCCTCGGTGATGACGTGACCCTGGCCGATGTCCGGCTGTTCGTGACGTTGGTGCGCTATGACGCGGCAGCCGCGAAGACCGGGGCGCCGCGATTGTCCGAGTTCGCTGAATTGTGGCACTACGCCCGCGATCTCTACGCCATCGACGCGTTCACCAAGACCACCGATTTCGATTCGTTCGGCGGTGACGGATCGGTGGTGGCCGACTGGCAACTATCCGTCGACCATTCTTAGGAGACAGCCCGTGGGACCCATCCCCCTGTCCGTCCTCGATCTACTACCACGATCGAGCGGCGTCGACAACGGCACCGCCTTACGCAACACCGTCGATCTCGCGCAGCGGGCCGAGCAGTTCGGTTATGCGCGATATTGGTTCGCCGAGCATCACCTGAACCCGGGTGTCCTCGGCTCCTCACCCACTGTCGAGATCGCGCTGGTCGCCGGCTCCACATCCACCATCCGGTTGGGTTCGGCCGGAGTGCAATTCGGTCATCGGACACCCCTTGCGGCGGTCGAGGAATTTGGTCTCATCAACGCCCTGCATCCCGGGCGGCTCGACCTCGGGATCGGGCGGTCGATCTCGCGGCCGGAGCCGAAGGTCGATTCCGGAAGGGAGACCGACACCGAGGGCGCCAGGAAAGGTTATCTCGCTGCCCGCGGCGGCACGGCACATGACGAGGACGCCTACACCCCGAACGGATTGTTACTTCCCAAACAGTTCGACATCTCGTCGGCGTTCTCGAGTAACGCCGTCGCACATCTGCTCAATCTCCTGCAGCAGCCCGGCGCCTATGCGCCGAGCTACGACGATCAGATCTCGACGGTCCTGGCCCTGCTGGATGGAACCTATGTGAGCCCCCAAGGGCTCCCTGCCCACGCTGCACCCGGCGAAGGCGCGGACGTTCAGGTGTGGATCCTGGGCGCGTCAGGTGGATCGAGTGCAGCGGTCGCAGGGTCGAAAGGCCTGCGGTTCGTCGCCGGCTACCACCACAGCCCGAGCACCGTCATCGACGCCGTCGAGGCCTACCGGGCGGCTTTCCAGCCGTCCGACGACGTCCCGGAACCCTACGTCGCGGTGTCGGTGGACGCTGTTGTTGCCGAAACAGATGAGGAGGCAACGGAACTGGCATCCGGATACGCTCCCTGGGTGCGTAGCATCCGCCGGGGCGACGGCGCCATCCCGTTCCCCACGCCGGCCGAAGCCGCCGCGCTGAGCTGGACCGACGAGGATCGCGATCTGGTCCGCGACCGTGTCCTGACCCAGTTCGCCGGTTCGCCTAAGACTGTCGCTGACAAGCTCGAGCAGCTCCGCGATGCGACCGGCGCTTCCGAGATCTCCATCACGTCCATCACCCACGACCACGACGCGCGCGTGCGTTCCTACGAACTGATCGCCAAGGAATGGGCCGACCGATGACCGCACAAGCACTGCCTGACAACGCAGTACTGGAGAATGCCATCTGGGCGAGCATGACCGGGGCGCACGCCCACCTGACCGAAGGTACCGACCGCGCACGCCCTCACCGTCGTCCGGACCCCGTCGACCGTGCCCTTCCAGACGCCGACCGTGCCTTTGTCGTCGTCGACCGTGCCGAAATCACCTTTGGCGTAGGCTTTTCGGCCCATTCGATGGCAACAAGGGCACGGTCGGCGATGTTGTCGGCACGGTCGACAGCGTTAGTGGATGCCGAATTCCTTGATCTTCCGGTAGATCGTGGCGCGGGAGAGTCCCAGCGCAGCAGCAGCATCGGCTTTGTTCCCGTTGTTGTCGATCAGGCTTCGTACAATCGCGTCACGTTCGAGCGATTCGATCTGCGACAGGGTGCGACGAATCGTCGTGCGGCATTCCGCCGGGAGGTGGTCGACGTCGATGGTGCCGCCGCGCCGAACAGTAAGGGTCTCGGTGAGGATCCGGCGCAACTGAGTCACGTTCCCGGGCCACGGGTGTTTGCTCAGAGCGCGGACGGCGGCCGGGGTCAATCGCGCCGTCGAACCCGGATTGATCTGCTCGATGAGGTACGGGATCAACTCGGCGATGTCCTCACTGCGATGTCGCAGCGCCTGCAATGTCACCGTGTGTGAGAAGAACGGCAGCAGGGTCGCGTCGATCTCGGGCCGCTCGGTGTTGCCGTTCATGGTGGCCGCCACCCAGCCGGTACCTTCCACCGATTGCAACAGGAGCGCCACCGGATCCACCAACTGATTGGGCAGTCGGTCTATGTCGGTGAGCAGGACGTTGAAGGCGGCGCTCGACTCCAGCTCCTGCGAGAGCAGGTCGAGAAACCGTTCATGGTCGGCGAAGTCACGGAGACCGAGTTTCACCAGATGCGTTGCCGGAGCAGCCTTGCGGGCTGCGGCGGTCACGAGAGCCCCACGCCCGGTACCGGGCTCGCCTTCCACCAGCACCCAGTGCCGGTCGGCGTAGCAGCGTCGAACCTGACTGTAACTGCGACGCAATGACGCACTGTTGCCCGCCAGCCCCGCCGGGAGCGGCTCGCTCTCGACCCGGGCCGGCGACGGCACCGAGACGGCATCGGGGAAGTCCTCCACAGTGACATGGAAAACGATATTCACTGCGCCCGAACGTATTTCGTTTCGATCGGCGACACTCACCCGGGCGCTACGGCCGCTCGGAAGCTGCACGACGATGGTCCGCGCGTGCGACACCGACTGCATGTCGAGAGCGTGCTCGAGTAGTGCCGTCTGGTCGCGCGCGTCGAGGTTACGGCGCAGGTGCGCGTTCATCAACACCATCTCGCCGGCGACCGCGAGCACCCCGCGGCTGTAGCGACGGGCCGTGGCGAGGTAGGTCGTCAAGAGCGCGGTCTCACGCTCGTTGGCCTGGCTGAGGAGTTGACTTTCGATCTGCCTGCTCGCCGACTTCGCCAGCGACAGCAGCAGCGGATTGGCGTGTTCGGCCCGGCAGGTCATGTCCAGGACGCCGAGAAGCGTTCCCGACCCGGGGTGGCGGATCGGTACACCCGCGCACGCCAGCGTCCCCAACTCACCGACGTAGTGCTCACTGCCGAGTATGTACGTCGGTTGCCGCGTCTCGATGGCAGTTCCGATGCCGTTCGTCCCGACGAACTGCTCCGCGTAGCTGTAACCGCGGGCGAGTTTGACGTCGTCGAGTGTCCGGTTGATCCCCGCATCGGAGGAGAAGCGCTCGAGAATGAGGCCCTCGGCGGAGGTCAGGATGACGCTGACCGGCTGGGTGGACATGTCCTCGGCAATGGAGCGCAGGACGGGCTGCGCGGCATTCATCAGCGGGGTGTCGAGGTCCGGCTCGCGGACAAACGGCAGTTCAACGCGGTCGACGTGGATGTGAAGCGCCTCGGAACGCCGCCAGGAGTCGAGAACAGCGGCCCGCACCGGAAGCCCACCGGACCCCGGCGCGGTCAGGAACTCCTCACGCGCCTGCTTCCTTCTCGACATGTCAGTCATGTTTCCGACGCTCGCCTCCATGGCCGAAGGACACCGTTCGGCTCTCCGCCCATCGTACGAGCGTCTCTAAATGAGACGAGTCTCACAATGAGACGGCCTTGCCATCTTAACCAGTGTGTCATCGGTCACAGAGAGCTTTGCAGCTCTCGTCACCGACAGCCCGCGTGCTCGAACGAGGAGGATTGCGTTGAGCAGACAAAGTCTGAGCAAGGCACACAAGAAGATCACTGAACTGTCCTGGGAACCGACCTTTGCGACGCCGGCGACCAGATTCGGCACCGACTACACCTTCGACAAAGCCCCGAAGAAGGATCCGCTGAAGCAGATCCTGCGGTCTTACTTCCCGATGGAGGAGGAGAAGGACAACCGTGTCTTCGGCGCCATGGACGGCGCCATCCGCGGCAACATGTTCCGTCAGGTCGAGCAGCGATGGATGGAATGGCAAAAGCTGTTCCTCTCGATCATTCCGTTCCCCGAGATCTCCGCGGCCCGGGCTATGCCCATGGCCATCGACGCGGTTCCCAACCCCGAGATCCACAACGGGCTTGCCGTTCAGATGATCGACGAGGTCAGGCACTCGACGATCCAGATGAACCTCAAGCGTCTGTACATGAACCACTACATCGATCCCGCCGGGTTCGACATGAGCGAGAAGGCGTTCGCCAACAACTACGCCGGCACCATCGGCCGTCAGTTCGGCGAAGGCTTCATCACCGGTGACGCGATCACCGCCGCCAACATCTACCTCACGGTGGTGGCCGAGACCGCGTTCACCAACACCCTGTTCGTCGCGATGCCTTCAGAAGCAGCCGCCAACGGCGACTACCTGCTGCCGACGGTGTTCCACTCGGTCCAGTCCGATGAGTCGCGGCACATCTCGAACGGCTACTCCATCCTGCTGATGGCCCTGGCCGACGAGGACAACCGCGTGCTGCTCGAGCGCGATCTGCGGTACGCATGGTGGAACAACCACTGCGTGGTCGACGCCGCGATCGGCACCTTCATCGAGTACGGCACCAAGGATCGCCGCAAGGACCGCGATTCTTATGCCGAGATGTGGCGTCGGTGGATCTACGACGACTACTACCGCTCCTACCTCATCCCGTTGGAGAAGTACGGTCTGAAGATCCCGCACGACCTGGTCGAGGAGTCCTGGAACCGCATCGTCAACAAGGGCTATGTGCACGAGGTCGCCCAGTTCTTCGCGACCGGTTGGCCGGTCAACTACTGGCGCATCGACGCCATGACCGACGAGGACTTCGAGTGGTTCGAGTACAAGTACCCGGGCTGGTACAGCAAGTACGGCAAGTGGTGGGAGAACTACAACCGGATGGCGTACCCGGGCAAGAACAAGCCCATCGCCTTCGAGGACGAGGCCAACTACCAGTACCCGCATCGCTGCTGGACCTGCATGGTTCCCGCCCTCATCCGTGAGGACATGGTCACCGAGAAGGTCGACGGACAGTGGCGGACCTACTGCTCGGAAACCTGCGCCTGGACCGACATCAAGGCGTTCCGTCCCGAGTACGAGGGCCGTCCGACCCCGAACATGGGCCGGCTCACCGGTGACCGCGAGTGGGAAACGCTCCATCACGGTCGCGACCTCGCCGACATCATCAGGGACCTCGGCTATGTCCGCGACGACGGGAAGACCCTCATCCCGCAACCGCATCTGCATCTCGACGACCCCAAGAAGTTGTGGACGCTCGACGACGTCCGTGGCATCCAGTTCGGCAGCCCCAACGTGACGCTGAACGAGATGTCCGACGCCGAACGCGAAGCTCACATCGCCGAGTACAAGGCGGGCGGCCCCGGTGGCCGGCCGGCGAAACAGACCGTAGGCGTCTGACCCCTCACCGGAGGGTCTGCCCCTCCGGTCCGGGCGCCTACCCCAAGGCTCGGGGGCAGTGTGGTCGCACGCGCCATGCTGCCCCCGGGTTCCACCCCGTCACATTCCCCCGAATTCGCACAGTGCAAGGAACACAGGCCCATGGGTGAAACCCACAACGTCCGCTTTGAACCCGTCGACCTCGAGATCGAGGTGGACGAGGACGAAACGATTCTCGATGCCGCATTCCGCCAGGGTGTTTCGTTGATGCACGGATGCCGTGAGGGCCAGTGCTCGGCGTGTAAATCGTTCCTGCTCGAAGGTGACGTGCAGATGGATCGCTACTCCACCTTCGCCTTGGCCGACTATGAGAGCGACGAAGGCTACGTCCTGCTCTGCAAGACCCACGCCTACTCCGACTGCGAGATCGAACTCATCAACTTCGACGAGGACGAACTCCGCAATGCTGTTCCCCTGCAGCACCTCCGGACCAAGATCACGGGCATCGACGAGCTCACCCACGACATCGTCTCCGTGAAGCTGGAACTGCTCGAACCGGCGACCTTCGATTTCAAACCCGGGCAGTACGCCGACCTGATGATCCCGGGCACCGAGGACCACCGCTCGTTCTCGATGGCGACCACGCCGACCATGGCGGGGCGACTCGAGTTCATCATCAAGAAGTACCCGGGCGGGCACTTCTCGGGACTGCTGGAGACAACCTTCGAGGTCGGACACGAACTCGACCTCAATGGTCCGTATGGGTCGTTCACCATCAAGGAGTCGTCCGAGCGACCCATCATCTGTATCGGTGGTGGTGCCGGGATGTCCCCCATCCTGTCGCTGCTGCGGCATCTGTCCGAGCTCGAGGCGACAGGCAACGCCAAGGTGCGGCCGGTGCACTTCTACTACGGTGCCCGCACCGCCAAGGATCTGTTCTACCTGCACGAGATCAAGGAGATCGGCAACCAGCTGCCGGACTTCGGTTTTGTGCCGTGCCTCTCGGAAGAGACGACGGCTGATTGGGAAAGCATGGGCGTGGCAGGCGATTTCGGTTTCGTCACCGAGGTGGTCGAGCGGCGTGAGGCCGGGCTGGATGCGGCCGAGTTCTACCTGTGCGGTCCGCCGCCCATGGTCGATGCGGCGATGGCGCTGCTCGACGGTGCCGGCGTGCCGATCGATCAGGTCCACTTCGACAAGTTCACCACCACAGTCCCGCAAGACAGCTGAATCTGTTAACAGAAAGTGAGTTCAAAGATGAGCGCCCCCGCAGCCCCCAAGCCCGACACCGGAGCCGCCACCGGCCAACCGGTGCGCAGCTTCCCGAAACCGAAGTTCACCGATGCCGAGGCCGGAGCACTCGACTTTCCCAGCTCGAAGAGCCGGAGCTACAACTACTTCAAGCCTGCCAAGATGCGGGCCACCACCTACGAGGACGTGACCTTCGACGTCCAGCCCGACCCCGAGCGGCACCTGTCGCAGGGGTGGATCTACGGGTTCGCCGATGGTCCCGGTGGATACCCCAAGGACTGGACGGCGCTCAAATCGTCTGACTGGCATCAGTTCCGCGATCCCAACGAAGAGTGGGAACAGACGATCTTCCGCAACAACGCCAACGTGGTGCGGCAAGTACAGCAGAACTTGGCCAACGCCAAGCTCTCCGACGCGTACGCATCCTGGACCCCGAGCTGGTCGACCTTCGTCCAGCGCAACCTCGGAGCCTGGATGCACGCCGAGAACGGTCTGGGTCTGCACGTCTTCACCGCCGCGCAACGGTCGGCGCCGACCAACATGCTCAACAACGCCATCTGCGTCAACAGCGCCCACAAGATGCGTTTCGCCCAGGACCTGGCGCTCTACAACCTGGATCTGACCGACACCATCGAGGGCTTCGACGGGGCCGTGCACCGCGACGTCTGGCACAACGACCCCGTATGGCAGGGCGTGCGCGAGAATGTCGAACTGCTGACCGCAGAGGGTGATTGGGCCGAGGCGGTGTTCGCGACGAACATCATCTTCGAACAGCTCGTCGGTGTGCTCTTCCGGTCGCTCCTCGTGATGCAGATCGCCGCACGCAACGGCGACTACGTCACCCCGTCGTTGGTCGGATCCGGTGAACACGACTACAACCGCGACCTCGGATACACCCGGACGCTGCTGCGACTGTTGGTCAATGACGAAGAACACGGTGAGGCGAACCGTGAACTGCTCGGCCGGTGGTCCGACAAGTGGATCCCGCTCAGTCTGGCAGCCGCCAGGGAGCTGCAACCGATCTGGTCGCAGCCACAGGAACGACACGTCCCCTTCCAGGACTCGTTCAACACGGCCAAGGCCGGCCTGCGGACCGTCCTCGAAGACCTGAAAATCCCCGTATCGAAGGAGCTGGACGCATGAGCAGCGAGATGACATTTGGTGCCGACATCGGTTCGTCCAACATGTGCGGTGTCACCTTGATGAACAACCAGAACGGCTACGTGGTCGCCGAGATCATGAGCAAGAAGGAAGGTGTCGAGATCGCCGAGTTCCCGTCGATGATCCGGGTCGATGGTCAAAACGTGCTCACGTTCGATTTCGACGAGATCACCGACGCCCTCGGCGCCGACTTCGACCAGTCGAACTTCGAGGAGATCATGTCCACCCACTACGGGCGCATGGTCCACTTCGATGACCGGACCATGCTGTTCGCCAATCCCGAAGACGCGGCCGAATTCATCGATTTCGATCTCAAAGTCGTCGAATGACCCGAGCGGGCATGGGTTCTGGTCGTCAGAACCCATGCCTGCTCGCGTGCACCCCTCCCCCACAACCCCTTGCCGGGATGCATTCGATGTTCCGGCTCCCCCCACCAGTATTGGAGTAATCGATGTACAACAAGGACGGCGAAAGCTACTACATCGTCGACAGCCATATCCACTTCTGGAACGGCGGTCCGCGCAATCAGAAGAACCGCTACGGCAAGGGGTTCACGGGGTGTTTCTACGACTACCACGCCAATCTCTCCCCCGAGTCGGAGAAGTGGACCCTGGAGAAGTTCGGTAGCTACACCGAAGAGGATCTCATGCACGACCTGTTCGAGGTCGGTTACGTCGACAAGGGCATCTTCCAGCCCACCTACCTCAACGACTTCTACATCGAAGGCTTCAACACCACCGAGCGCAACGGCGCGCTTGCCGAGAAGCACCCGGACAAGCTGATGACCAACGGCGCCTGGGACCCACGCAACGGAGAGGCGGGCCTCGAGGATCTGGAGAAGCTGGCATCACGCTGGAACCTCAAGGGCGTCAAGCTGTACACCGCCGAGTGGAAGGGTGATTCGAAGGGCTTCAAGCTGACCGACGACTGGTCGTACCGCTACCTGGAGAAGACCCAGGAACTGGGCATCAAGAACGTCCACATTCACAAAGGTCCGACCATCTACCCCCTCAACCGGGACGCGTTCGACGTCGCCGATGTCGATGACGTGGCCACGGCGTTCCCGGACCTCAACTTCATCGTCGAGCACGTCGGGTTGCCCCGCCTCGAGGACTTCTGCTGGATCGCCACGCAGGAGCCGAATGTGTACGGCGGCCTCGCGGTGGCGATGCCGTTCATCCATACCCGGCCGCGGTACTTCGCCCAGATCATCGGCGAGCTGCTGTACTGGGTTGGAGAAGATCGCCTGACGTTCGCCAGCGATTACGCCATCTGGAAGCCGGCCTGGCTCATCGAGAAGTTCGTCGACTTCCAGATGCCCGAGGACATGCAGTCCGAGTACGGCACCCTCAACACCCAGATCAAGAAGAAGATCCTCGGGCTCAACGCCGCCAAGCTGTACGACTTCGACGTTCCCGCCGAAGCCCAGATCCAGTCCGACGAGGCCGCACCCGCGGAGAAGCCGGTCGGCAGCAGCCCGGCGAAGCCGTCCTCATCGTCACCGGAGGCGATCACGGTATGACCGCAGTGACCTGGCCCGGCGAGGTGGTCGCCCGGGATCATGCTCTCGCGGAGCAGGTCTGGGGAGCACTCGGCACCGTACAAGATCCCGAGCTCGACGAGCCGATCACGGACCTGAAGTTCGTCACCACGGTCGAGATCGACCGTGGTGAGCAGGGGGCGGAGGTGTCGATTCGACTGCGGCTACCGACCTACTTCTGCGCCCCGAACTTCGCGTATCTCATGGTCGCCGACGCCTACGATGCGGTCGCCGCGCTGTCCGAGGTCTCACGGACCTCAGTATGGCTCGACGATCACTTCGCCTCCGACGAGATCAACAACGGTGTCGCGGCGCGGGCCGGGTTCACCGGGTCGTTCCCCACAGAGGCACGGTTGAGCGAAGCGAAGGGAGAAGTTCTCGGTGAACTGGAGGAGCTGCGGCAGACGTTTCAGCGCAAGGCGTATCTGGCCTCACTGGATCGGTTGACCAAACGCCTCTCAGCGGACGGTGTCGAGTTCGACGCCTACACGTCGCTGCGGATCGGCGACCTGCCCGCAGGCCTCGAAACCGATTCGCTGATGCGGCGTCGCAACGATGTCGGGCTGCCGCTGACCGAGATGTCGCTGGTCATGGTCGAACACGACGGCGAGCCGATGGGCGCCGAACGGCTCCCGAAGAGATTGCGATTCGCGAAATCCGTCCGGGTCAGCATCGAGGGTAACGGCATCTTCTGCCGTGGCCTGCTGGAAACCCGGTACGGAGACGACGAGTCACCCGGAACCCAGAGCGGCATCGGAGCCTTCGATGGCGCCGATCTGGGAATGCCAACCTTGAGGAGAGAGTCATGAGAGCGGTGCAACTGTCCGCATACGACACCAAACCCGAACTCGTGGAGGTCCCCGACCCCCACGCCGACGGTGCGCTGGACGTCGTGGTCAAGATCGGCGGTGCCGGTGTCTGCCGTACCGATCTGCACATCATCGAAGGTCAGTGGGAGCAGAAGTCCGGGGTGACGCTGCCGTACACGATCGGCCACGAGAACGCCGGCTGGGTCGAAGAGATCGGGAGCGCGGTGACGTCGGTGAAGGTCGGCGACCCGGTGATCCTGCATCCACTGGCCACCTGTGGCCTGTGCCGGTACTGCCGAGCCGGTGACGATGTGCACTGCGTCGCATCGGCTTTTCCAGGCATCGACAGCAACGGCGGCTACGCCGAGTACCTCAAGACCAACGCCCGCGCAGTGGTCAAACTCGACACGTCACTCAAGCCGGCCGATGTCGCAGCGCTCGCCGACGCCGGTCTGACCGCCTATCACGCGGTGGCCAAGGCGGCCAGGTTCCTGCGTCCAGGCGACACCGCCGTGGTCATCGGCGCCGGAGGTCTCGGACACATCGGCGTACAGGTGCTCGCCGCACTGTCGGCGGCCCGCATGATCGTCGTCGATCGGTCGGAACCGGCCTTGAAGTTGGCCTCGGAGTTGGGGGCTCACCACACGGTGGTGGCCGACGGCACCCAGGTCCAGCAGGTCCTCGACCTCACCGACGGCAACGGCGCGGAGGCGGTCATCGATTTCGTCGGGGAAGGCGGCGCCATCGAAGACGGCGTCGGAATGCTCCGTCGCGCAGGCAACTACTACGTCATCGGTTACGGCGGCACCCTGTCCATACCGACCATCGACGTGATCTCCACCGAGATCAACTTCATCGGAAACCTCGTCGGTTCCTACAACGATCTCGTCGAACTCATGGTGCTGGCCGCCCAAGGCAAGGTGTCTCTGCACACCAGCACCTATCCGCTGGCCGAGTTCGCCACGGCCCTGAGTGATCTCGATGCGGGCAACGTCCGCGGAAGGGCGATCTTGGTTCCGTAGGAACCCGTCTCATCTCAGCTCTACCAATTCATCTACACAAGAAGGTGCGTGCACAATGGCAAAGGATTTGAAGTTCGGTTCTGACGCCCGGGCTCGATTGGAAGAGGGCGTCAATGCCCTCGCCGATGCGGTGAAAGTGACCCTCGGGCCCAAGGGACGGAATGCGGTACTCGAGAAACTCACGGGGGCACCGACCATCACGAATGATGGTGTCACCATCGCCAAGGAGATCCAGCTCCGCGACCCGTACGCCAACATGGGCGCCCAGCTGGTCAAGGAAGTCGCGACGAAGACCAACGGAGTGGCCGGCGACGGCACCACCACTGCAACGGTATTGGCCCAGGCCATGGTCCGCGAAGGTCTCCGCGCCGTCGACAACGGCGCGAACCCGATGCAGCTCAAGCGCGGCATCGAGAAGGCCGTGGATGCAGTGGTGGCGCTGCTGCAACAACGTTCACGCGAGGTCACCGGCGAGGAGCAGCTCCGCCACGTCGCCATGCTCTCGGCCAACAACGACACCGACATCGGCGACATCATCGCCGCCGCCATGACCCACGTGGGCGTGACCGGCGTCGTCAGTGTCGAAGAGTGGCCACAGTTCGGACTGGGATTGTCATACGTCGACGGGGTCGAGTTCGACCACGGCTACATCTCGCCGTATTTCGTCACCGACAAAGATCGCATGGAGTCGCAACTCGAAGACGCCTACGTGCTGCTCACCAATCAGAAGATCACGACGGTCCAGACTCTGATGCCGGTCCTCGAGCAGGTGCAGCGAAGCAAGCGCCCGCTGTTGATCCTGTGCGAGAACATGGACGGCCCAGCTTTGAGCATGCTCGTGACGAACAACATGCACGACACCTTCCGTTCGGTGGTTGTCCGTGCTCCGGGCTTCGGCCACCGCCGCGTTGCCGAATTGGAAGACTTCGCAGCCATTCTCGGAGGTCGGGTGGTCAGCTCCGACTCCGGACTGTCGCTCGCAGATGTTCGCGTCGAGCACCTGGGTACGGCGAAGAAGATCACCGTGACCGAGAATTCGACCACCATGGTCGACGGTGGCGGCAACGCCGCGGAGGTCAAGGCCCGCATCCACCAGCTCGAGCAGGAACATGCCCGCACCGAGAACGACCACGACAAGGACAATCTGCAGCTACGGATCGCCCGTCTGTCCGGGCGGGTGGCAATGATCCACGTCGGCGCGGCCACCGGTGTCGAGCTCAAGGAGAAGCAGCACCGCGTCGAGGATTCGCTGTCGGCGACCCGCGCCGCCATGGAAGAAGGCATCGTCGCCGGTGGTGGCACCGCGCTCATCCAGGCTCAGCCGACGCTGGATCTGCTGGAGCTGACCGGTGATGCTGCGGAAGGACGCGAGATCGTCCGGCGTGCGGTCGAAGAGCCGCTACGGTGGATCGCCATCAACGCCGGCTACGACGGCGACGAAGCGGTACGACGGGTGTCCACGTTGCCGGAGGGTCACGGATTCAATGCCGTGACCGATGCCTACGGGGACATGTTCGCCGACGGGATCATCGACCCGCTCAAGGTGACCCGGTCCGCACTGCAGAGTGCAGCGTCCATCGCAGCTCTGCTGCTGACCACCGAAACCCTGGTCGTCGAAGAGGTTCTCGTGAATCCAGGGGCCATCATGGCGCCCGGTTTCGGTGACCTCGCCGAGGGCATGGTCCGGCCGTCGAACATCTACTGACGCGGCCATGACCACCGATTTCCTCGCTCCGGCGACCTCCGTTCGAGCGCAGCCACGACTTCGGTTGCGCTCGAACGAGGTTGCCGACGGCGCCCGGCTCCGCACGGCGCAGCGCAGCGCAATCCTTGGCGGGGGCGGATTGGACGTGTCGCCCTCGCTGGAATGGTCGGGTGCACCGCTGGGTACGTTGTCCTACGCCGTGACAGCGCACGACCTGAACGGCCGGTGCTACTGGGCAGTCGCCGACATCAGCGGCGGCGTGACATCGCTGGTGGTCGACGCCGGAAACGGATCGGGGGAACGATTGCCCAGCGTAGCAAGGCAGCTACGGAATGATCTGGGCTACGCCCGCTACGTCGGGCCCGCACCTGCAGCCCTCGGACTGCCGGGCAGGTTCATCTTCGCCGTTCATGCGGTGGATGTCGGAAGACTGCCCCTGAGAACGCATGCGGGTCCCTGCGAACTCACCGCAGCGCTCGATGGTCACGAGGTCGGGCGGGCAACATTGACTGCGGCCTACGGGTGGTCGCCGCCCAGCTAGTCCCCCGCCCCCCGATGATGGGTCGTTCTGGCGGCGCCGACCTGGGACTTTGTTCGCCGCAAGGCCCCATCATCGGGGGCGGAGACGGGGACAGGGAACAGCGCGCGCGGATTCTGGAGGAGCGCGGGAGGTTCGACGTCGTTTTTGTGGATCCGACCTTCCCAACGCACCCGCCGTCGATGGGGCGTCAACGTGTTGGCGCGCCTGACGAATTCGTACCCTCCGGTGATCGATCCCAGTTCGAGGTGGTCCTCCCCCGGCACCGGAACGGCCACCAGATCTCCGACATCCAGATCGGAGACGAAAGAGGCGAGCACACGCAGGTCCTTACCGGGCCTGCGCCCGGAACCGGCCTCCTTGAGCAGGACGCGCAGGTCGCCTCCCGAGGAGGCGTCGACGTCGAGACCCGACTCCGTTCCGAAGCCGACGTACCCTCGTCGGAAGAACTCGGCGAAGTGCTCGGGCGACGACGGCCGGATCACCCAAACCGAAACATCCCCGGTCCGCAAGGTGCTCGGCACGCTCGGCGGTTCCGGCCAGAAGTAGGGGACGTCGCCGTCATCGTCGCCGAAGACCGGCCGATAGAAGTCGGGATCTTTTCGGACGAGCGCCGACCGATGGCTGCTGTGTAGACGCTCGTCACCCCACCAGGGTGGCATGAGGCCGTCGGCGACGAGTTCGTCCTGCGAGCGACCGCTCACCTCTGGTGCGAATTCTGCGATCTTCTCGGCCGTGGTGTCTGCGCGACCTGCGCGCTTCCACTCCGCGACGAAGATCAATCCGTAGCAGACAAGCGCAGGCGTGTGTCCCCGCCACATCTGAACTGCGGGATGGTTGCCCCAGCCGTAGTCGAACAACTCGAGCGCGCGGAGAACCTGGAGGGTCTCGACGCGCTGCTTGCCCAGCCGCGGCACGTCGAGGACGGCCGCCGAGCGGGCGAAATCGGCATACGGCAGGAACGTCTGCATGGCAGTCGCTTACCCGATCCGCAGGGATCAATGCGTCACTCGAGAGAGGCTAGCGATCTGTCGCCGGGTTCGTCCCAGAAGTCTCGGCCTCGGCCCCGGGCAGCGTGCACACACCATCGATACACACCCCGGCGTCGACGTCGCCGACCATCTCGAACGGCGTGATCGGCTCAGACATCACTGGTCTCCTCGGCGCGGACCTTCTCGAGAACGCCGGTGAACGCCTCAGGCGCTTGCGCGCCGGATACCCCGTACTTTCCGTTGACCACGAAAAAAGGCACACCGGAGATGCCGTAGGCACGGGCTTGATCGATGTCGGCTGCGACGGCGTCGGCGAACTGACCCGAGTCAAGGGCAGCGAGAACCGCATCGCGGTCCAGACCGACGTCGGCAGCGAGGTCGGCGAGTTCTTCGGCGCGACCGACGTGCCTACCCTGCTCGAAGTAGGCCTTGAACAGTCGCTCGACATACTCGAGCTGCTTGCCCTGCTGTTTCGCGTAGTGCAGGACCTGATGGGCTTTGAGCGTCTTGGTGTGCTGCAGCTTGTCGAAGTCGTAGTCGAGACCCACCTCCGCCGCGACCCCGCCGACCTGGCCGAGCATCTTTCCCACCTGGTCAGCCGGCAGGCCCTTGTACTGGGCCAGGAAGTCGATCTCCGAGCCCTCGAAATCCACCGGAGTATCAGGCGCGAGCTCGTAGCTGTGGTAGGTCACCTCGACGTCGTCGCGACCCTCGAACTCAGCCAGTCCCGCCTCGAACTTCCGTTTACCGATGTAGCACCACGGGCAGGCGATGTCGGACCAGATGTCGACGGTGATGGGAGCACTCATGTTTGACTCAACCGACGTATCGCCTCGGACATTCCGATGATGGGTTGTTCTGGCGGAGTCCACCTGGGTGTTTGTTCGCCATAAGGGCACATCATCGGTCTGCTCACATGATGCTGCTCGCGAGGTGGGCGCCGGCGATAACCAGCGCAATCTGGATCGCGATCCCGACCAGCGGTACCCAGAAGGCAAGGCGTCGGCGCACCAGCAGGACGATCGAGACGATGATCGCCAGGGCCAGGGTCAGCAGACCACCGCCGTCGGTGACCACAAACGCGGCGGTCAGCGGTGCGGTATCGCACTCGCCGTAGCAGGAGTCGGTGGCCATCGCGAAGAACAGACTGATGTAGACGCTGACGATGAACACGAGCCCGTGGACCGCTAGCAGCACCACAGTCATGACGACGTCGACTACCTGATTGGTGGTGCGGGGCGGCCTCACAGGCTGCTGGGTGAAGGTCATGCCTAGGACACTATGGCCGCACCACTGCCTCGCGGGAGCGGGAAACTACTCAGATCGCACGGGCGAAACCCCCTCCCCGCCAAACCCAGTCGTTGCAGGCAAACCCAGGTGCCGCAGCACCTGGGTTTGCCTGAAGAGACTGGGTTTGCGGGCGGGCCGCGGACAGCACTGAGCCCGGCCACCGAAAGGTGACCGGGCTCAGTTGAGAAACTACAAGCTGAGAAGCGTGGACTAGAAGCCCATGCCGCCCATCTCGTCGCCACCCGGCATGGCCGGTGCAGCGTTCTTCTCGGGCTTGTCGGCGACGACGGCCTCGGTGGTGAGGAACAGAGCCGCGATCGAGGCTGCGTTCTGCAGCGCCGAGCGGGTGACCTTCACCGGGTCGTTGATGCCACGGGCCAGCAGGTCCTCGTACACGCCGGTTGCGGCGTTGAGGCCGGTTCCGAGCGGGCTGTTGCGGACCTTGTCGGCAACAACACCGGGCTCGAGGCCCGCGTTGATGGCGATCTGCTTGGCCGGAGCCTCCAGGGCGACGCGGACGATGTTGGCGCCAGTGGCCTCATCGCCTTCCAGGGTCAGCGCATCGATGGCCGACTCGGACTGCAGCAGAGCCACGCCGCCACCGGCGACGATGCCTTCTTCGACAGCAGCCTTGGCGTTGCGCACGGCATCTTCGATGCGGTGCTTGCGCTCCTTGAGCTCGACCTCGGTGGCAGCACCGGCCTTGATGACAGCAACGCCACCGGCCAGCTTGGCCAGACGCTCCTGCAGCTTCTCACGGTCGTAATCGGAGTCGCTGTTCTCGATCTCGGCGCGGATCTGAGCAACACGACCGGCGATGGCGTCGGAATCTCCCGCGCCCTCGACGATGGTGGTCTCGTCCTTGGTGACAACGACCTTGCGGGCGGTGCCGAGCAGCTCGATGCCGGCGCCCTCGAGGGACAGTCCGACCTCTTCGCTGATGACCTCGCCACCGGAAAGGATGGCGATGTCGGCCAGCATGGCCTTGCGACGGTCACCGAAGCCCGGAGCCTTGACGGCGACGGACTTGAAGGTGCCACGGATCTTGTTGACGACCAGGGTCGAGAGGGCTTCGCCTTCGACGTCCTCGGCGATGATCAGCAGCGGCTTGCCGGCCTGGATGACCTTCTCCAGCAGCGGCAGCAGGTCCTTGACGGTCGACACCTTGCCGGAGACCAGCAGGATGTACGGGTCTTCGAGGACAGCTTCCTGGCGGTCTGCGTCGGTGACGAAGTAGCCGGAGATGTAGCCCTTGTCGAAACGCATGCCCTCGGTGAGCTCGAGGCTCAGGCCGAAAGTCTGTGCCTCTTCGACGGTGATGACGCCTTCTTTGCCGACCTTGTCCATGGCCTCGGCGATGAGCTCACCGATGGCGGGGTCGCCCGCGGAGATACCAGCGGTAGCAGCGATCTGCTCCTTGGTGTCGATCTCCTTGGCGGACTTCAGCAGCGACTCGGTGACAGCCTCGACGGCCTTCTCGATGCCGCGCTTGAGGCCGAGTGGGTTGGCGCCGGCTGCGACGTTGCGCAGGCCTTCGCGAACCAGGGCCTGAGCGAGAACGGTGGCGGTGGTGGTGCCGTCGCCCGCGACGTCGTCGGTCTTCTTGGCGACCTCTTTGACCAGCTCAGCGCCGATCTTCTCGTAGGGATCCTCGAGCTCGATCTCCTTGGCGATGGAAACGCCGTCGTTCGTGATGGTGGGGGCGCCCCACTTCTTTTCGAGCACGACGTTGCGACCCTTGGGTCCCAACGTCACCTTTACGGTGTCAGCGAGGGCATTGAGGCCCCGCTCGAGGCCGCGACGGGCCTCTTCGTCAAACGCGATGATCTTGGCCATTACGAAGTGATCCTCCGATAGGGGGTGACACTGAAGTTCGGTGGTCGGTTCCGGTGCCCGCGACGGACGATCGGTCGTGTCATTAGGACCGATCTCACCGTTCCAACCTGGCACTCACGGTTGTCGAGTGCCAGCCACCGTTTTAGCACTCTCAGGGGTCGAGTGCAAGGCGGAGACGAAGCCGGAGGCGGAGCTCGACCATGAAACGAGGCGAAGCCGGAGGTGCGCTTGGGTGACCGCGAAAAGGCTGTCAGGAATAGATGCAACGGTCTGTGTAGTTGGCTAACGAAATGGCAGTAAGGCAGATCGGGCACCCCTCGGCATTCATCGTCATCGCGGCCACGACCATCGCGATGATGTTCGGCGCTGCGGCGCCGTCCCCGCTCTACCCCGTATATCAGGAGCTGTGGGGCTTTTCGTCGTTCACCCTCACCGTGATCTTCGCCGTCTACGTGCTCGCGCTGCTGGCCGGACTCCTCACAGTCGGCTCGCTCTCCGATCATGTCGGCAGACGGCCTGTTCTGTTGGGTGGGCTCGCGGTGTTGACGGCGTCCATGGCGATGTTCGCGTTCGCTGACGGCGTCCCGATGTTGATAGCCGCGCGAGTGCTGCAAGGCCTCGCCGCCGGCGCGATCACCGGGACACTGAGCGCCGCTCTCGTCGATCTGCAACCCTCGCCGCGTGCCGGGTCGATCGCGAGCTCCGCGTCGCCCCCGGCAGGCTTGGCACTGGGCGCGGTCGGCGCCGGAATCCTGGTCCAATACGCACCGATGCCGCGCGAGTTGGTGTTCCTCGTCCTCATAGCCGCATTCATCGTCGCCATTGTTCTCATCTTCTTCATCCCGGAGACCTCGCCCCGCACCGGCTTCACCTCACGCGCGCACCTGTGGAAGGTGGTCCGGCCGAACGCCGGCCTGCCGCCTGCGGTACGCGGGGTGTTCCTCGCGTCGGTCCCTGCAATGTTCGCGACCTGGTCACTTGGCGGTCTCTACCTGTCGCTCGGCTCGTCGATCACGGCGCGGATACTCGGTATCGAGAACCACATGGGGGCCGGGCTGATCATCGGCTCGTTCTTCGGTTCGGGTGCCATCGGATCGATGGCGGCGTCCGGCTGGAGTGCCCATCGCAAACTGGCCATCGGTTTGAGCACGCTGGGGTCCGGACTGGTCCTGAGCCTGGTCGGCACGATTTCCGCGAACATACCCACCTACGTCGTCGGCTCGATGGTCGCCGGGTTCGGGTTCGGCGCGACGTTCGTCGGGGTGGTGGCCACGCTGATCGCTGTCACCGCGCCTGCGTCGCGGGGTCAGGTGTTCTCCACGTTGTTCATCGTCAGCTACACCGGATTCAGCGTCCCGGCCGTCGTTGCCGGGTTCGCGGTGATCCACGTCGGCCTTCGTCCCACCGCCATCGGGTACAGCGCGTTCGTGCTGGCCCTCGTGATCGTCGCCGCGATCGTCGCATTGTGGCGGGCCCGCACCGATCGTGGGGCGGCACCAGGCGCCGCGGCAGACGGAACCGATCTGGTCACGGCGGCGGCTGACACAGCGGGCACCAGTAGATGACGCGATCCATGTCGGTGGCGTTGCCGAAGTCCGCCTTCTTGATGGTGGTCCCGCAACGCCGACACGGACGCGCTGCTCGCCCGTAAACCCAGGTTCGCTCACCGGGCCGATCGACGTTGGTGACCCGCATCGATCGGGTGCGGTTGTACTCGAGAACCTGTTTGGCCAGCGCCACCCACTCGCTCAGATCACCTGCGTCGGCCACCGGCACTGCTGGATGGGTCCGGCGCAGAAAGCACATCTCGACGCGGAAGACGTTGCCGATACCCGCGAGATTGCGTTGGTCGAGCAGCGCGAGCCCGATGGGACGGGCAGGGTCTGAGCCGAGATTGGCAATGGCGGTGTCGGCATCCCAGTCGGGTCCGAGCAGGTCGGGTCCGAGGTGCCCGACCGCCTTGTCCTCCTCGGACCGGCGCAAGATCTCCAGTTTGCCGAGCTCGAAACCCACTGCTTGGACCGTCGAGGTCTCCAGGATGATGCGCGCCTTGAAACCGGGCTTGCGCCATTTCTCACCCTTTTTGTAGATGTCCCAGCGGCCTTCCATCTTCAGATGCGAGTGCACGGACACATCGCCGACGCGGATCAGCAGGTGTTTGCCACGCGCAGTGACTTCGTCGACCTGCTCGCCACTGAGGTCGACCGTCGCGTACCGGGGAACCCGAACGTCACACCGGGTCAGCGCCTTTCCGGCGAGGGCGCGATGGAGCCTGGCAGCGGCCTGGAAAACAGTGTCACCTTCAGGCATGACGTCTTCGGTGCTCCTCGCGGCTGGTGTTCGGTGATCGCTGCCGAAAGTACGCCTCGATCGTGTCGGCTGCGGCGCAGATGTGGCGCCGCAACACCGCCACGGCCTCGTCGACCTCGCCGGCCACTGCATGGTCCAGGATCTGCCGATGCTCGTCCTGCGCCAACTGATCGGTACCCAATTCTGCGAGATGGAACCGCAGGTACCGCTCTTCGTCGTCGAGTTCCGACGCGATCAACTTGAGCAACTTGGCGTTCGGATGCCGCCGGTACAGCGCGAGGTGGAACTCGGAGTTGAGCCGGCCCACGTCGGCCAGAGGTGGCGCATCGTCCATCGCGGCGAGAGCGTCGCGCGCATGATCTAGATCGCCTGAGTCCAGAAGCGGTATCGAGCCACCGAGTGCCTCCGGTTCCAGCATGGCCCTGATCCGGTAGGTGTTGACGACATCGGCGGCATCGACCGAGATCACCACGGCACCCTTGTGCGGCACATTGTCGACCAGTCCCCGCGCGGCGAGCGCGAGAAGGGCCTCGCGGACCGGCATCCGGCTCACTCCGAACACCTCCGCCAGTTCGGCCTGACGCAGCGGGGTGCCGCTGGTCAGCTCTCCGCTCAGGATCGCCTCGGCCAGAGTGTCCTCGATGACGGTGCGGGCATGCTGGACCGCGGTGGGCCGACGGCCCAGGGTGTCGAGAACAAACGTCGAGCGCGTCGGTGGCATACCAATCCCTTTATTGGATCCAAGATCCTATTTACCTTACGATAGCCCGGTGACATCCGAGACAACGACCGTCCGCGCACCCCTGTCGCAGCCGATCACCGCAGGCGTCGTGGCCGCCCTCGTCGGATTCACGAGCTCATTCGCGGTGGTGCTGACGGGCTTGCGAGCCGTCGGCGCGTCGGCCGAAGAGGCAGCCTCGGGGCTCTTTGCTCTCTGTCTCGCGATGGCGATCGGCATCGCCCTTCTCGCCGTCCGGTACCGAATGCCGATCACCCTGGCCTGGTCCACCCCCGGGGCGGCCCTACTGGCAGGAACAGCCACTCCCGACGGAGGCTTTCCCGCCGCGGTCGGAGCATTCGTTCTCGTCGGTGTGATGGTCGTGGCCACCGGACTGTGGCCCCGCCTCGGCGCGCTGGTCCAGGCGATTCCGACACCCATTGCGCAGGCCATGCTGGCAGGCATCGTCCTGCCTCTGTGCCTTGAGCCCGTGCACGCGTTCGCGGACGAACCGCTGGCCATCGCGCCAGTCGTACTGGTCTGGCTGATTCTGAGCCGTTACGCCAAGCGCTGGGCGGTTCCTGCGGCATTCGCAACGGCTGCAGTCGTGATCGCCGTGGTCATGATGACCTCGGACAAGTCCATCTCCGGCGACTCTCTGATACCCCGATTGGATCTTGTTGCGCCACAATGGTCGTGGCAGGCCTGCATCGGTATCGCGTTGCCGCTGTATATCGTCACGATGGCGTCGCAGAACCTCCCTGGTACGGCGGTGATGTCGAGTTTTGGGTACCGGATCCCCTGGCAGCCATCGATGCTGGTCACCGGCGCACTGACCTCAATGGTCGCCCCGGCAGGAGGACATGCGGTCAATCTCAGCGCTATCAGTGCAGCCCTGGCCGCCGCGCCCGCCGCAGAGCCGAACCCCCGTCGCCGATGGATTGCTGCGGCCACGGTGAGTCCCGCCTACCTGATACTCGCTTTCAGTTCCGCCGCGGTGGTCGCACTGATCACCGTCGCCCCCGCCGGCCTGGTGGAAACTGTCGCAGGGCTCGCGCTGCTCGATACACTCGCCGGGTCACTGGCGGCGAGTCTGCGGGACGAGAACTCCCGTACGGCTGCCGTTCTCACGTTTGTCGTGGCGGCTGCCGGAGTGACCGTGGCCGGCATCGGGTCAGCATTCTGGGCGCTGATCGCCGGGTTGGTCGTCTACGTCGCGCTCCGAAAACCACCGGAAAAGACGTCACCTCAAGGAGAGCCGCAAACGCGGGCTCCCGGGGTCGCCGAGTAGTCCCTACGTGTCGGATACGGTCAGTCTCCCGTCGGCGAGGTATAGCTTCCTGGACACGTCGAGTCTGCGCACGAACTCATCGTCGTGGCTCACCACCAGCAGACCGCCTCGATAGCCGGACAACGCCTCGACCAGCTGATCGACGCTCGTCATGTCGAGATTGTTCGTCGGTTCATCGAGAACGAGCAATTGCGCAGGTGGGTCGGCGAGCAGCAGCTTGGCCAGTGCCACCCGGAAGCGCTCGCCGCCGGACAAGATGCCGACAGGTCTGTCCACGGCGGCGCCGCGCAGCAGGAATTGCGCCAATTTTGCGCGTATCTCGTGCGGTTCGGCCGAAGGAAGAGCTGTCCGGATGTTCTCGAAGGCACTCGCATCGTCGTCGAGTCCATCCAATCGCTGTGCCAGATAGCCGATTCGGTCTGTCTGTGCAATCGCGTACAGGCCGTCCACCGGCGGCTTCGACAGCCACAGCGTCTGCAACAGTGTCGTCTTGCCACTGCCGTTGGGGCCGGCGAGAACGACCCGTTCAGGTCCCTGGATCACCACTGTGGCGTCGCCACAATGTATCTCGGCCAGGCGCCTGCCACTCGGAACGTCGGGGTCGGGGAGGTTGATGCGGATCTTTTTGTCCTCACGGATCAGTTCGGCGGCATCGCCGACGGCCCTGCGCGCGTCGCGGATCTTCGCGTCGGCCTCGGTTCGCATGCGACCGGCGGATGCTTCCGCGTTGTTCTTCCGCTTCCCCACCAGGATCTTCGGTAGATTTTCGGCTTTGGCCTTGCCTGACTTCGCGCTTCGCGCGATCTTTGTCTCGGCTTCGATACGCTGTCGCCGTTCGGCTTTCAGAACCTGCTCGGCAGCCCGCAGATCTCGGTGAGCCGCCCGTTGCATGAGTTCCACGTGCTCGCGGTAGGCGCTCAGCGGACCGCCGAACACCACGAGCTCGCCCTCGCGTAGCTCGGCGGTGGTGTCCATGAGTTCGAGCAACTCGGCGTCGTGGGACACGACCACGAGGGTGCCGGGCCAATCGGCGAGCATGCCGTAGAGCCGCTCCCGAGCGTCGCGATCGAGATTGTTGGTCGGCTCGTCGAGCAAACTGATCGCAGCGCCCGCCAGCCGGAGACCGGTGATCGCCACGAGCATGGCCTCACCACCGGAGAGTGTCCCGACGTTGCGGTCGAGCCCGATGTCCGACAGTCCCACGTCGGCCAGCAACTGAACCGCCCGGGCGTTGACGTCCCAGTCGTCCCCGACAACGTCGAAGTGCACGGCGTCGGTCGAGCCCGATTCGATGGCTGCCAAAGCCTCGACCTGCGCTCTGACACCGAGCAGATCGGCGACGGTCGAATCGACACGCAGCGGCAGGGTTTGGGGCAGGTAGGCGGTGTCGCCAATCGCCACGACTGAACCCGCGGTGGGCTCGAGCTCACCCGCCAGCAACCGTAGGAGGGTCGATTTTCCCGTGCCGTTGGCGCCGATCAGCCCGGTGCGACCGGTTCCCACGGAGGCCGTGATGTCGTGCAACGCGGTGGTTCCGTCAGGCCAATCGAAGCCGACATCGCGTAGCAGTATCGATGATTCAGAAGTCGGGCGCATGAGTCTCCCCAGAATGCAGTGATGGGACGCGCCCACAACTCATCCCGCGGGGTGCGCGGTGGTGTCAGGCGCGTCAGGACGCGAAGACGCCGGAGGAGTTCACGTGAAGCCTCACTGCAGGGGACAGAACACGATCGATTGTGCACCCTCCCCGACGCCGGGGCAAATGCTTTCTTTCGGCACACTGGACCGATGGTGAGTATCCGATCTGCACACGCCGACGACGCCCTCGCCGTGTCGTCACTGATCAACGAAGCGTTCAGCCCATACATCGACCGGATCGGCACCGAGCCGGATCCGATGAGGACCGACTACCCCACGCTCATCGGCACCGGCGCGGTATGGGTCGCCGAGGACGACGATCAGTTGGTCGGCACCGTCGTATTGACCCCCGAGGCGGACCACCTCCTGCTCGACAATCTCGCGGTGCCGGCCGTCGCTCGGGGTCTGGGAATCGGAGTGCTCCTGCTCGACTTCGCCGCCGAGCACGCCCGCGCGCTGGGACTGCCCGAATTGCGGCTCTACACCAACGCGGCGATGACCGAAAACCTGAACTTCTACCCCCGACGCGGATTCGTCGAAACGCACCGGTCGACCGTCGACGGCTTCGACCGGGTGTTCTTTTCCAAACAGCTGTGAGTCTTGCCGCGCAGGTTACGATGGCGACCAGATGTGAACCACCGGAGGTGACCGGATGTACCTACAGGATTTCACGGCCGGCGGCGCCCTCACCCAAGAAACCGCCGAGCAGATCTCATGGAAGACAGCCGAATACAACACCAAGATCGTCCTGGTCGTCGATCACCGTCGGCTGTACGCGCACCTGTTGTCGCTGTGCTGGGACGAGCTGGACATTCGGACGGGGACCCAGATGTCCATCGCTGTCGGCGACAGAGAAGGTGGCGATGACGAGGAAGATCGTCGCGCACTGATCGACATGGTCGATTACATCCGGGAGAGGACCGCTACAACACCGACGAGGGCCCGGCGCCGGCGCCGGTTCTCTTTTCACTGATCGAGTCCTGACCCCGGTCAGCCACCGACCTCTCGGTAGAAGTTCAGATGCGCTCTCGCCGCTGCTTCCCAGGTCAGGCTGCCGGCAAGTTGTCGGCCGAGTGCCGACCGCGTCGGATCCGCAGTCGTCGCGGCGGTCAGTTCAGCGGCGAGATCTTCCGGGGTCTCGGCGTAGCGAACGGCGTCCCCGAACACCTCACGCAACACCGGCAGATCGCGAGCGACGACGGCGACGCCCGCAGCCAGAGCTTCCATGGCAGCCAGGCCGAAGCCCTCTTTCGTCGACGGGAAGGCGAACACCGCAGCCTGCGCCACCAGGGAAGGAAGCTGCGTGTCGTCCACCTGGCCGAGCACGATCGGATCGATCCCCAGTTCCACCGCGCGCCGATCGAAATCGGCCCGGTAGCCGCGATAGTCGAAGAGGGTTTCACCGCCGGCAAAAACCAGGGCGAGTTCAGGATCGGATCGGCGCATCAGCGCGTAGGCCTCGAGTAGGTCGAGGCTGCCCTTGCGCGGCTCGATCCCGCCGACGGCGAGCACGTATCTGCCGAGCCTGTGTTCCCAGTAGCTGCGTGCAGCAACAGCATCCGGCATCTCGGTTGCTGCCGCGGCGAATCTGTCCGCCTGAACCCCGTTGGGTATGACGGTGGGATCGACTCCCCACCCGGCGCGAACCTCGTCCGCCACGGCCGCCGACACGCAGATCCGGGCGTAGGGCAGGGTGATCGCCTTCTCGTGACAGGACGCGAGAATCGGGGTCGTGAACTGATCGAGATGATGAATGGTGCGGATGCAACGCCCGACGGCGTTGGCGCTGATGCAGTCCTGAGCGTGCACGATATCTGCTGCGCTGCGGTCGAATTCGTTGCCCAGCACCTCGATGGACCGGACGATCCGGTCGCTGACCGTGTCACCGTCGCGGTCGTCGAAGCGCGCGAGCCGCACCGTGACGGCCGGGTCGACGTCCCGGAAAAAGCCGGGATCTCCACCGCGCGCGAGCGACCACACCGTCACGTCGGCGCCCAGCCGGGCCATCGCCTCTGCGAGGTTGAGCGTGTGCACCACCCCACCGCGCGGCTTGGTCGAGTAGGTCAGCAACGACACCCTCATGGCTGCCGCCAATACGTGTCGACCCGGCGCTCCTCGAGGTGATGCAGGACCCTGCGGGCACGATCGATCTCTGCGTCGATATCGATGTCGCACACAGCCATACCGCCTTTTGCCCAGGTCTTGGCGAGCACCTCACCGCCGGGCCCGACCACCTTGGCCTGACCGAGAAACCGCAGTTTGTCCATGACCCCCGTCTGGTTCGACGACACCAGGACCACTTGGTTCTCGGCGGCCCGGGCAGCGTCGTAGAGGTCGAACAATCGCGACTGCCGATCGTTGGGCAATCGCGACGCACGGTCTGTGACGCTGGCGGGCCACGCAGACAGCGCGGCGATGATCCGTGCTCCGTCGAGCGCCAGCGTGCGCGCAGATTCCGGAAATGTCTTGTCGTAGTCGATCAACATGCCCATTCGGCCGACCGGCGTGTCGAACGCCGAGAAGGCGCTTCCCGCGGCGTACGCGAGTGACTCCCCCGCCGGCTGATGAACCTTGCGGTGAGTACCGAGAACACCGTCCCCGGACAAGCAGACAGCTGTGTTGTAACGCTCTCCCGCAGCTGCCTCGGTGTAGCCGACGCAGACCGTCATCGGCCCGGCCGCCGCGATGATCTGCGCCAGCTCTGGTCCGTCGGTCTCGACCGCAGGTGGCAAGTGCTCGATATCGGGCGCACGCAGGTCACCGATGTACCCTCCGAGGGAGGCATCGGGCAGCACCAGCAGATCGACGCCGTCGCGTGACGCAGACTCGATGATGCCGACTATCTTGTTCACCGCGCGTTCGACATCCCTGCCGAAGTGGGCTGCCAAGGCGGCAACTCGTATGGGTGCCATAAGTGATCAGACTAGTGCCGCGGCCGACGCTTCACCGGCCCCGCGCGATCTCGGTATCCGACGGTGCGATCAACTCCGCACCGGTCATGGCCAGCACTTGCACCATGCCCTCGGGGCTGCGTCGGGCCTTCTCCTCGACCTCCGCGAGTTGAGCCGCCGCCGACGTACACGCGAAACCGAACTTCTCGCGAACCCGCTCGCTCGCGATCGACAGAGCCGTGCCGGTCCGGGCGACGAACTCTGCCACCGGGTACTGCGCGCCCACCTCGAGATGGTCATGCATGACCAGGGACGGCGAATAACATTCCTGCCGAGCGCCATCAGGCCACTGCACGGTGAAGGTCATTTCAGGCATAGGTGAGCTCCTCGAAGGTGTTCGGCGCGGTGACACTGCCGTATGCCGATGGACGTCGATCGCGAAGGTGGTACATGCCGCTGCCCCGCGCGCTGCCGACCAGTTCTGCGACGTCGATGGTCGCGGTCGCCAGTCCGGCGTCGATTCCGGTGTCTGCCAGGATCTCTCCACCCGGGCCCACGATCTTGGCGCTGCAGACGAAGCGTAGGGATCCGAACGTGCCGGCCTGATTGGACGACACCCAGATCAGCTGGTTCTCCAGCGCACGCGCACGATCGTAGATGTCGAATCGCTGCTTCCAGCGATCGTCCTCCATGTTGGGGGTGGTGTTCGTGCGCGACGTGGGCCACGCCGAGATCGAGGCAATGATCTCCGCTCCACCCACCGCCAGTTCCCGCGCCGCCTCCGGAAATGCCTTGTCATAGCAGATCTGCATACCCATACGGCCGACCGGAGTGTCGAACGTCGAGTATTCCGAACCTGCTGCATAGCAGAGATTTTCACCGAGCGGCTGATGCACCTTGCGATACGAACCGAGGATGCCGTCGCCGGTCAGGGTGACCGCCGCGTTGTATCGGGTCTCGCCGTCGGCCTCGCAGAACCCGAGGGTGACGGTCATGTCTCCCGCCATCTCGATGACCCTGGCCAGTTCTGGACCGTCGAGTTCGAGTGCCGGTGGGAGATCTTCCAGTCGACGTCTGCGTGCTTCTACACTCTCGTCACCGCCACCCAGGGACGGCAGGTATACGCCGAGACACGCCTCCGGTAGGACCAGCAGGTTGCTGCCTTTGTCCGCGGCATCAGAGATGAGCGCGCCGATCGTGCGGTAACCCTGTTCCATGTCGCGACCGAACTCCGCCGCCGCGACCGAGATCGTCGTGGTCATGCTGTCCCCAATCCTGTGACGGTGGCGCGCACCGCCTGTGTGATCTGACCGTCGGGCCAGCGCAGGCCTACGCCGGGGGTGTCGGTGAGCCGGCCGCACACGGCGCTGCGTGCCGG
The DNA here is from genome assembly GCF_003217475.1 of Williamsia limnetica. Classification (GTDB taxonomy): domain Bacteria; phylum Actinomycetota; class Actinomycetes; order Mycobacteriales; family Mycobacteriaceae; genus Williamsia; species Williamsia limnetica. Next base: position 261,029 of record NZ_QJSP01000011.1, read on the forward strand.
TCCGGCATCCGGCACCGTATGGCCTGGACTATCCGTGGTGATCATCGCGAATCCAGGGAAAGCAGTGATCCACTGCCCCAAAGGCACTCCGTCAGGACGCGGGATGTCGCCGACATCGAGCACGGCCCCTGTTCCACTGGCCTCGGCGAGCATCCCGGTGGTACCCACGAGACCTGCCATGCTCACATCTTTAGCGGCAGCCGGTGCCGCACGTTGCACAAAACTCGACATCGCAGTCAACTGGTCAGCAGACCTGTGTGACGTCGAATCCCACTGGTGGCCCGCGTATCCTTGCCGCCAACCACCACCGAGATCGGCAGTCAGTCGTACCTCATGTCCAACTTTCCCGCCGCCGGCAGGAATCGGCGTCGACGTGCGCCCGAGAGCTGTCACCGATAGCGACGACGGGACACCGGCCTGCGTGTGCCCGCCCAGGACAGGGACATTCCAGGCTGCAGCGGCCTTGGCCATACCGCGGATGATGCGGGTGAGTTGGGAACGGGTTGGTGCCCCGACAGCATCGAGCAGGCCAACCGGGGTGGCACCCATCGCCGAGAGGTCGTTGAGGTTGACCAGCACCGCACACCAGCCGGCCCATTCGGGGTCGCGTTCGACCATCGAGGGGATGATGGCGTCGCAGGCTGCGATCATGTCGGTACCGGGCACGGGGGTGCCATCGTCACCGCGGAATCCGCTGGGGCCCAATCCCATGGGCATGGCTCCGAGCGGCGCCAGGACATCGGCGAGCATTGCTTTGGTGCCGGCGACCAGTCGCTCGATCTTGTTGATCGGCCAGCGCATCGCGGCGTGCGAGACGCCGGCGACGTCCACATCTGCGACGCGGTCCCACCCGAGTCGCGAGAACATGGGCGCGTACCGCTGCTGGACTGCGGCGTCGAAACGCAACACACCCGCATTCTCGGCATGTGCGCACGCGGCCCGCACCAGAGCCGGCCCGACACCGCGGGCGTGGTCGGTGGGTGCCACCACCAACCGACTTCCGGTCCACCAGCCGATGTCCTCGGGGGTCGCCGGCGCCAAGCGGACCCCGCCTAGGAATGCGCCATCGTCGCCGATGGCGCACAGCACCACGGTCCGTGGGTCATCGTCGATGTCGTCATGATCGGTGCCGGAAAACAGCCCCTGCTCGACGACGAAGGCGCCATGCCTGAGCGCCGCGTAATCCGCGAGATGCGCTGCGTTCTCGGCAGGTTGGATCAGGAACCCGGCGGACGGAGCTCTCGCCGGCCGTGGACCGGTCAGAATCGCGAGGTCGTGCGCGCTCACCTGCATCTTCAGCCTCCTACGTTCTGCAGCACGCTGCAGGCACCGCAGGCCGCGCAGCCCGCCTTCTGATCCGAGCCGACCATGCCGGCCGCGATGAGTTCCTTACCGACCCGGCGCGTGACGTCTTCCACCACGTCGCCGCGAGGAGCGCACGCGTGGTCGACCTCGACCGCGAGCGACCCCGGATGCGGCCGGAAGGGCACCACGAATGGGTACACGCCCATGTCGATGAGTTCGCGCGCTCCTGCGACCAACTCGTCGGGGTCTTCGCCCAGTCCGACGAGCAGATACGTGGAGACTTGGTTACGGCCAAAAACCCGGACCGCCTCGGCCCACGCCGCGCGGTACTCGTCGAGGGTCACGGTGGCCTTGCCCGGCATCCACTTCGCCCGAACCGCGTCGTCGAGCGATTCGACGTGGATGCCGATCGACTCTGCTCCGGCGTCCCTGAGTTCGGTCAAGGTGGCCAGGTCGCCTGGCGGTTCGCATTGCACCTGGATCGGCAACGCAGGGACTGCGGCCTTGACCGCCCGGACACAACGCGCCAGGTGTTTGGCACCACGGTCTTTGGCGGCCGAGGTGCCCGTGGTCATCACCATCTGCTTGATGCCGTCGAGCCGCACAGCCGCCTCGGCGACCTCCGCGAGCTCGGCGGGCTTCTTGACCGCCACCGTCGCTCCCGACCGTAGCGACTCCTCGATGGTGCAGAACCGGCACCGCTGCGACGGGTCGTAGCGGATGCAGGTCTGCATCACCGTGGTGGCCAGGACATCTGCGCCGTGGAGCTTGGCGATCTTCTCGTATTCGATGCCGTCATCGGTACGCAGGTCGTAGAAGGCGGGTCGCTCGATTGCAGAGACCTGCAATCCGGTCGGTGACAATCCCTCGTGGGCGCCGTCGAGAAGCACCTGATCACCATCGAGGACATAGGGACTGAGCGGATTACGTGGGACCGCAGCGCTGAGGCCATCGATGAGCAGGTGGCCGTCGTCGCTGGGACCGGCGCCGGCCGACCGGCGGACGGGCAACGAGCCACGGACGCCGAGCAGCGCGAGATCTATCCGTGCCGACACGGACATCTCTGGTCGAGCTCCGCTCCGCTTCGTCTCCGGCAGATCAGGTCGAGCTCCGCTCCGCTTCGTCTCCGGCATCAGAGTTCCTTCTAGACCATGTAGGTGGAGTTGATGATGGCGCCCTTGCGGGCATAGTGGATCAGCGCGTCCTGCACGTCGAGCGGATGAGCGGGCACAACGCCTTCGATCAGGTCCTCTTCCCGGCCACCGTGCAGAGCCAGCCCGAAGCGGCAGCAGTAGACGGTGCCCCCTTCGGAGATGAACGTCGCCAGCGAATCGTTGATGTTCTGCTCACCCGGGAATCCCGAATCACCCGTCGTCGGGAACCCGCGAGTGGCCAGACAGTTGATGGCGCCCGGACCGTAGAAGTAGATGGCCGACTCGAACCCCTTACGCAACGCACGAGTCGCCTGCAACACCGCCACAAAGCTCACCGACGACTCATGCGCGATCCCGTGCACCAGCGTGAAGTAGGTCTCCCCGTCCTCGGCCTTGTAGTCGGGGAACAGCTTGGTACTGCCATAGATGTTGCTACCCTTCGGCAGCGATGGGTGCGGGATCTCGGCGAGAGACTTCTTGATATTCTCGGCAATGGCTTGGTCGATCTCAGACATCAGGTCTCCTGGTGAGGGCGAGGAATGAACCGCTGCGACGTCATTGCCGCGGGGGCGAGAAGCCGGATCCGGCTGCGTGTTCCAGTACAGATTCCGCGCGTTTCCCAGTGGTTATCCCGGGACCAACTCTGCGATTCGAAAACCTCACGCCGGTAACGCGCCGGTAATTTTTGATCCCTCGCAGATGCACACTCTCGAGTCATTTGCACACGTTGGAGAGGCTGTTGCCGAATCGCGGGCGGTAACGCCCGCGATTCGGCGGGTTTGATGCAAGAATTCTGGTGTGGCCAAGTCGTACATCCATGCTGATC
>NZ_QJSP01000012.1 GCF_003217475.1 Williamsia limnetica
AGGTCGGGGTCGCGGAGCATGATCATCGTGTCGACCATGTCGCGGATGCGGTTTTTCGACCATGATCCGCGGCGGCGTAGTTGTTCGGCGATGTCGCGGTCGATGTCGGCCATGTGCTCGGTGCCGTCGATGAGGTCGGTGCGGGAGACGATCTCGGCGATGTGGTGGGCTGCGACCTGTCCTCCTTTGAGCAGTTGTTTGACGTGGGGGAGACGGTCGCGCAGGGCGAGGGCGCGGGTGAGGTAGTTCTCGGCGCCTTGTTGGGTGATCTGTTGGGCGGCGGCCAGTTGCGCGGCGCAGACCGCGAATGGGTCGACGGCCCGCAACCCGACCGGGCTGTCTTCTAGGGGTGCGACGACGAGGCGGTGCAGCTGGGCGGCGCTGTCGTAGCGGACCCATTCGAAGTAGCTTTGCGCGGCCACCGACCGTTCACAGTTGCGCAGCAACTCGTTGGGCCGCAGCCAGTTGGCGGGGCCGATACCGGCCGCCCGCTGCACTTCGACATCCCCGCCCTCGAACATATGAGCGACTATGCCAGAAGGGTCGGACAATTTAATCGACGCTGGTCAGGGCATATTTGTCACAGTCACCAGAAGCGAAGGGTGACGGAATGGGAGGGTCCTACTGGTCCAGGACGCGTTGGACTGCCTGCGCGCTGATGTCACCGTCGACCACATGGATGCGCTCGCCCTGATGAGAACCATTGACCCAATCGCCAGAGGTCTTCCAGTCGATGATCTTGCCGTCGTTGTCGAAGGCGATGGCGGTGTAGTCGGAGTGTTGTTCGGCGAACTCGGCTATCTGGGTGGCGGTGGAGCTGAGATCAGTCATGAGATGGAACCTACCCATACATTGGGTGCTCGACACATGTCGGCGCATCGAATTCGATTCTGACCTCGATAAATCGCGCACTCGCCAATCTGTCATATCGAAAATGGAACACCTTATCGCTTGAGCAATGAGGGCAGAGATTCCAATGGACGGTCGTTCAGGGAATTATCTTTAATAAGCCTAACAAATAAACTATTCACGAGTCCTTGACCGTTAAAGTGTGCGCTTATGTGCTCCCTGAGGGCACGTTCAGCTGAATTCGGATGCAATAGTTGCGGACGTTTTCTCGGACTCCAACGCCGACCTGCGATGAATTCATCTACGGAACAAATCTGTACAGCAATCATGACCTCGAACTGCGTCGATGCGAAAGATTGAGGCCAGATTTTCTCGGTAAAGGCGTAGTAGTAGAAGTGATGACGATTCTCCAATTGGCTCGCCATAAAGACCCATTTGGCGTAGGGTCGGCATCGAATTGATAATTGCTGTTGAATTTGTGTAACGCCGGGCTCCCCGCGGGCGACATTCCCGGCGAGATACATGTGAACCGCTTCGGATTGAGTTCTTGCTAACCGATGTGGGGACCATCGTCTGGTGCGAATTCCGCGGCAGGGGGGTCGGATATTCACGTTGACCTCACCACCAATCCGATGCGGCTTGAAGGGCCGCCAGAGCTTTGTGAGGTTGAAGACATGAATCGAAACGCCAAAGGCGCTCTCGCTGCCGGAGCTGCTGTCGTCGTCCTGCTCGGCGGTGCGGGTTCGTACGCACTATGGAGTGACTCGGGCACCAACACCCCGGGGAACGTGAGCACCGGTGAGCTCGACCTGACGGCCCAGGGGACGCCATCGTGGACCGATGTGTCGACGACGGGGATCGTCGGCGGTACTGCGGTCGATCCGACGACTGACCTGCTGGTGCCGCTGGACACCTGGGAGTACACCTCGACATACACAGCTATTGCGACCGGCAAGAACATGGAGGCAGAGGTCACTGTCGATCCTGGCACCGCGGGGACACCGCCAACGGGCGTGACGGTGACCCCGGTCGCCACTGTCGACGGCACCCCGGCACCCGGCGGTAGCACCGTCACCATCACCCCCGGCGCACCCCACACCGTCGTCGTGAAGGTCACGGTCGCGTTCGCCGATGTTGGCGGCCAAACCAGCCAGAACGAGGCCGTCGACGTATCCGGGATGTCGGTGAACCTGAATCAGGTTCGTTCCTGACGATGTCCTGGTCGGGTACGACCCGGCTCGTGGTCGTAACAGTATTGAGTGCGGTCGCCGCCCTGTCCCTGGCGGCAGTGCGGTCGACCGACGCTCTGTGGACCGACAACGCCTCCACCGACAGCGCGACGGTGACAACCGGCCAGCTCAAGCTGTTGGCAGGCAGTGGGTCCGGGTCGATCTACCAGTTCGCGGGACTCAATGGGGCGGGAATACTCCCCGGCGACCAACGCCAGGCCCCGTTGGCGATCACCAATGGTGGTAGCACCCCCCTGCGGTATCGCCTCAATGCTGCCGGCCCACAAGTCAGTACGCCCGGCTCGGGCGTCACGTTGTCACTGTCCGGGACCGTCATGGCCGTCGGCAGCACGTGCGGCATCGGGACACTGCCCGGTGCCGCGGCGTTCACGACGTTCACCACAAGCGCTTCCGGTACGGCCGCCAGCAGTCCCTGGCGTTCGCTGGCAGAGGGGGCGACAGAGACCTGGTGCATGAGGAGCACGCTGCAATCGGTCACCGGAACCGGGTCAGCGACCTACACAGTACTTTTCGCCTTCGGGTCAGAGCAGAGGCGAACATGACCTCGAAACAGTCGGATTCGCACACCGCCACCCAAGACACCCCGCACAGAACCGGACCGCTGTGGTGGGCGTTCCAGGTCATCACGTGGGTACTCCTGCTGGCCCTGGTGGGGATCCTTCTCGTGACAATCGTCGTACCGAAGATCGCGGGGGCGCAGCCGTATACGGTTCTCACCTCGTCGATGAAGCCGGAATATCCGCCGGGGACACTCATCGTGGTCCGCAAGGTCGATGTGTCGACCCTCGAGATTGGTGATGTGGTGACCTACCAGATTCGTTCGGGTGAACCCGCAGTCGTCACCCATCGCATCGTCGGATTCAATTTCGACCAGCAAGGCAACAGGCTCCTCACGACGCAGGGCGATGCAGTCGCGGTCCCGGATGCACAGCCGGTGCGGCCGGCGCAGATACGAGGGGAGTTGTGGTACTCGATCCCGTACCTCGGTCACGTGAACAATTGGATCAGCGGCTCGACGCGACTGGTCGTTGTTTACGCAGTCGCTGCAACCCTCTTCCTTTACGCAATCGTTCAGTTCGCGGGCTCGGTCCGCGAACGCCGCGCTTCGCCGAGCGCGCCGTGAGTGCGTGGTTGCGTGCCGCGGGGTTGGTGCTGATCGGCCGCCGACTCCGCGCGGTGCTGTCGATCGGGATGGTCATCGGCATCGGCGTGGTGGGAACGCTGGCGCTGTGGTCATCGACCGTGAACACCCGGTCAGGGGAGTTCACCACCGCCACCGTCAATATCCTCGCCGACGGTGTGAAGGGCGGGTCCTTCAGCTTTGCCCCCAGTGGGATTCTCCCGGGGCAGTCGGCTGCGAAAACTGTCACGGTCACCAATCACGGGACTGCGCCGTTCAGTTACACAGCGTCGGTATCAAGTGACGACGCTCTCGGTCAGGGCGTGACGCTCACGGTGAGGTCCGAGGCGACCGCGACATCCGGCGGAATGTGCAACGGGGGAAACGTAATCACGACCAACAAACCCATCAAGAGTACGAAAGAGCCTTTTACGACTGGTCCCAGACCACTCGCGGGTGCCTCGGGCACTGAAATCCTGTGTCTTCAGTTGAACCTTCCGGACACTGCTTCGGCGGACCTTGCGGGCGTTTCGGGAAAGGTGATGTTCACCTTCGATGCCAGTGCGGGTACCTGAGATGTCCGACCGGGTGAAGAAAGTTGCGGTCGAGATCGCGTTGACCGTCGGCGCGCTCGCCGGACTGCTCTGCGTGATCATCGCGATCGTAGGTGTCTCATTCGGCCTGTCGCCGTTGATCTTCCGTTCGGATTCCATGTCACCGGCGATCGACGTCGGCGACGTGGCGATCTCCCGTTCCATACCCGCCGCCGACGTTGCGGCCGGGGACATCGTGAGTGTCTCGCGTCCGGACGGCACCCGCATCACCCATCGGGTGGTGTCGATCGATGCGCACGTCGGTAATTCCACCACCATGACCCTGCGGGGTGATTCGAACAACGTCGACGACCCGCAGCCGTACACCGTCACCACCGTCGACGAGATCCTCTTCCACATCCCCAACCTGGGCTACGTCCTGAGCTGGTTCGCCAATCCGTACTCGTGGGCTCTTGCAACGTTGTCCACTCTTGGACTGTTGTGGCTGGCGTTCCGACCAGACAAGCTGTTTCGTAAGACAAGCTCTGGTAGGCATGCAGTCTCGTCGCCGGTGCGCTCGCGCGGCACCGCGGTGGCCGCGCAGGCAGTGATTGCCGCGATCGTGGTTGCGGCAGCTGTCGTGGGCTTCGAGCGAACCCATGGCACTCTCGCTGCGTTGACCGACTCCGCGACAGCCTCTGGTTCGGTGTCAGCAGGTCGGCCGATCGTACCGACGGGCTTGACATGTAGGACGCAGGGCTCCAGCGCGGTGCTGTCATGGCAAAACCCGGCCGCGCAGCAGACCTATAGTTATCAGCTCATCTTCGCACCTGCGGTGCTTGGCCAGTCAAAAACCGTGGTCGTGGCGCCTTCATCAAGCAATCCGGCCACATTCGCGGTAACCACCAGCTTTGCTACAGGCTTGTTGGGTCTGCTCGGCTTCTACGATGTCGAGTTGCGAAGTAAGGTCGGCAACTTTCTGTCTGCAGGTGCGGTCACCATCCGAGTGAACGTCTTGTTGCTAAGTGTCCTATGTGGGCCGGGCACCAGTTCTCCCATAGCTCCGAGGGCCGCACCGGACGCAAAAATTTTTTCGTCTACGACACCCGCCGCCTCAACCGCATCCGACCCGGCTGGGTCGTCGACCTCCGCGGCCCCGAGCCCGAGCGCACCCGAGAAAACCACGACAAGTGTGTCTGAGCCGGCGCCGACCACATCCGTCGAGGAGACGCCCACCAGCGCGCCAAAGGTATCGACGGCCCAACCGGTCCCAGTGGCCGATGCGCCGTCGCCCGAAGGAACCTACATTGCCTCCGCCAGCGATGGCACCCTGGTCATCGAGGACAAGGAAGGTACCGAGGTGTTCCGCGCTGACGTGAATGCGGCCGGTCTGATTTGGGTGGACGACACGACGCTGAAGGTGACCGGCGACGACGGCACGGTGACCACGGTGACCCGGGGGGAAGGCACCTGGTCCGCATCTCCCTGAAACCAAAAATGGTGGCTTCTGGCGAACCCGACCTGCGGGTTTGCTCGCCAAAAGCCACCAAAATGGGGTCTTTTACGTGTGGTACGGCTCCGCGCTGACCAGCGTCACGGACACGGTGGCCCCACTGGGCACGGTGTACTTGCGGGTGTCACCGACCTTGGCGTCGATGAGCGAACCGCCGAGCGGCGACTTCGGGGAGTAGACCTCGAGCTTCTCATCTGATGAACCCTGTTCTCGGGTCGCGATCAGGAAGGTTTCGGTGTCTGACTCGTCGCCGTCGTAGTAGACCTTGACCACGGATCCGGGCAATGCAACGCCCGACTGGGTGGGGGTCTCGCCAACCTTGGCGGTGTTGAGCAGCTCCTGGAGCTGACGAATGCGGGCCTCTTGCTGACCCTGCTCGTCACGGGCGGCGTGGTAGCCGCCGTTCTCCTTGAGGTCGCCCTCTTCGCGGCGCTCGTTGATCTCGGCAGCAATCACCGGACGATTCGCGATGAGAGCGTCGAGCTCCTCTTTGAGCCGATCATGGGACTCCTGGGTAAGCCAGGTCACCTCGGTGTCGGTCATGCTCGTCACTCCCTCTCGTTAAATACAGCAACACGGCCCCTCTCGGGACCGTGTATCAGCCAAGAGTACCAGCACAGATGGACGGTTCTCGAATTCTTATCTAATTGTGGCCGCAGTTTCGAGCGAGGAACCGTAGGTGGGCTCGCGTTTTTTCAGCCAACCGACGAACAGGTAGGTCAGTGGCATGATCGCCACCTCGACCAGCGTTTTCCATACGAAGCCGATGATCGTGTAGTTCACGAAATCCGACCAGGTCGAAATGCCCAGTGCGGTAGCGGCAATGGAGCAGAAGACCAGCGTGTCGAAGAATTCGCCGACGACCGTCGAACCGAGTAGGCGGGCCCAGAGGTGCTTTTCTCCGGACCGTTCCTTCATTTTGACGAGTACCCAAGAATTGAGGAATTCGCCGACCACGTATCCGGCCAATCCTGCGGCGAGGAACTGTGGGACCACGCCTGCGACTGTCTTGAACGACTCCTGGCCGTCGTAGAAGTCGGCTGCGGGTAGGTGGATGGTGAGCCAGAAACAGAGGGAGGCGATGAGCAAGACGAAGAACCCGGCGAGGATCGTGCGGCGCATGGCTTTGAAGCCGTAGACCTCGCTGATCACGTCGCCGAGCACATAGGCGAGGGGGAAGAGGTAGAACGCGCCGTCGGTGACCAGGCCGTCCATGGACAGTGGGCCCAGATCGATGTGGAGATCGGTGAACAGCACCACACCTTTGGTGCCGGTGATGTTGCTGATCATCATCACGCCGACGAAGAGGCCGACGAGCATCGGGTAGTAGTGACTGGTGATGGTGGCGAACGCCGGACCCGGTCCCTTGGCGGTGGACGGGTCCGGCTGCCCAGACTGTGTTGTTGGTGTCATGGGTGCCGATTATGGGTGATCAGCACTCGCCGCGAGTGATCGCCTCCGGCAGTTCACCGAGCATGTCGACGCCGGAACCGTTCCAGTAGTAGCTCACATACACCTCTCCCTGCGGGTCGGCATTCGGTTCATCGCCCGTGATGTAGCGGTACCGGACGTCGATTCGGTCGTCTGCCGTTGCGGCCACGGTCTGGTAGCTCAGGTTGCAGGCAGTTCCGGTTCCGAGGAACTCCCCGTCGTGGAAGAGCAGGAGTTGATACGGCGACGACACGGTCCCGCCCTGGGTGTCCAAGGTCACGTAGGTGAGCGACGCGCATGTGTTGACGTTGCTTTCCCCCTCGACCCATCCCGAGCCCGGCATGGGTGGCGCGATCTGGGCGATCGCAGAGTCGATCATCGCCGTGTCGACGTCGCACGTGGCTTGGCTCAGCGGACTGGTCGCGGGACTGTCCTGTGCTGGAGGCGACGTGATCGTGGTGGCCGAGACCTCGGTTTCCGTCAGGGTGGTGATCGCCGGCGATGCGTTGCCCTCGTCGGCGGTACCGCATCCTGTCGCGACCGCCGCAGCGATCGACGCGGCAATGGTAATCACGCAGATTCGTGTCGAAAAACGAGCATTCGCAGTGGTTTTCATCGAGCAGATCCCTTCGTTGCCGACCCACTCCCACCGTCGCAATCGACGGCGAAATAGTTAGTCACAGAAAGGTTTCGAACGGTCCGGCTCAGCGGACGTCGCAGGTCAGGGCCGTGGGAGCAGCGACATGCGTCCGCTGTTCACACGACAGTCGGTCGGGTCTACCGGATCACGGGGCGACGAGGTAGTCAGGCACCGATTCGCTGCAGCCGTAGACCTCGCCGACGGCAGGAGCCGCCGACGTCCGGACCAGTGATGACAATGACAGTTGGGTCTGATCGGATGCAGGGATGTAGACCTCACGGCGGCCGGTTTCAGAGCCGTCTTTCGAGCGTGCTCGCAGGACGCAGGTCGCCGGCTTGCTCGGGTCCTTGCGATTCACCGTGAATTTCACCTCGACGGTAGAGCTGTCGATGATCAGGTAGCCGCTGGCTTCCCCTGAGATGTCGGGGTCGGAAAAGCGCTGGTAGCCGATCCAGGCCAGTAGTACGCCCGCTGCCACCACCAGCGTCGTGAGCACCACGAACCACCGGCGCCGAGATCGTGGTGAACGTTCGGAGGGGTAGCGCCCCTGCGGGAGGCTGCGAGCGCTGGTCATGCGTTCATACCTACCATGTAGAGAGAACCTGTAGGACCGGTGAGGGCGGGTCGCACGTTCGGTGGGAGTATTGAAGCCGATGACCAGCAGTGTGAAGGTGAGGGAACGCGTGGGTGGACTACGACTCATGGCGGTGCATGCGCACCCCGACGACGAGTCCAGCAAAGGTGCGGCCACGATGGCCAAATACGCCGCCGATGGCCATGACGTCTTGGTGGTGACTCTCACCGGCGGTGAGCGTGGCGATATCCTCAACCCGGCGATGGATCTGCCGGGGATCAAAGAACGGATGCCCGAGGTCCGCCGCGAGGAGATGGCCAAGGCCGCGGCAGCGCTGGGTGTGCAGCAGATGTGGCTCGGATTCGTGGACTCAGGGCTTCCCGAGGGCGACCCGCTGCCCCCGCTGCCGGAAGGCTCGTTCGCCACCGTGCCGCTCGAGGTCTCGACCGAGGCGTTGGTTCGGGTGGTCCGCGACTTCAAGCCGCACGTGATGGTCACCTACGACGAACTCGGCGGCTACCCGCATCCCGATCACATCCGCGACCATGAGGTCTCGATGGCCGCATATGAGGCCGCCGGCGATCCGGAGCAATTCCCGGACGCGGGGGATCCGTGGACGGTGTCGAAGATCTATTACACCCATGGGTTCATACGCGATCGCATGGTGTTGTTCTCCGACGAGTACGCGAAGATCGGCAAAGAGAGTCCTTTTGCGGAGTGGCTCTCGAAGTGGGATCCCGAACGCGGGAACCTGATGGGCCGGGTGACCACGCAGGTCACCTGCGGCGAGTTCTTCCCGCAGCGAGACGAAGCACTGCGCGCCCACGCGACGCAGATCGATCCGAACGGCGTGTTCTTCGCGGTGCCCATGGAGTGGCAGCAAAGGCTTTGGCCCACAGAGGAGTTCGAACTCGCTAAAACCAGGGTGAAGACCGCGATACCGGAGACGGACCTGTTCGCCGGCATCGACGCGGCGATCGCGGCCGGAGCCTCCGAATGAACACCACTCTGGCAGCGGCCCGACTCACGGATGTCCTCGCGAAGACCGAGGGCCCGGAGTTCGGCAAAGCCTCACCCATGGGGTTGCTCGTGGTGCTGCTCCTGCTGGCGGGGACCGTCTTCTTGATCTGGTCGATGAACCGGCACCTGCGGGGACTGCCGAAAAAGTTCGATTGGGACAACCCGGAGGCCGATCAGGCCGCCGACGACGGGACCGACGGTGACCCGCGGCAGCAACAGCCTCGCTGAGGCGACCAGCCCGTATCTTCGCCAGCACGCCGACAACCCGGTGCACTGGCAACAATGGAGTCCCGACGCCTTGGCCTGGGCACGTCAACGCGACGTGCCCATTCTGCTGTCGGTCGGATACGCCGCATGTCACTGGTGCCACGTGATGGCCCACGAATCGTTCGAGGACCCGGCCACCGCGGCGGTGATGAACCGGGACTTCGTCTGCATCAAGGTCGATCGTGAGGAACGCCCCGACATCGATGCGATCTACATGAACGCAACGGTCGCGATGACCGGCCACGGTGGCTGGCCCATGACCTGTTTCCTGAGTCCGGGCGGCGAGCCCTTCTACTGCGGCACCTACTTCCCGCCCGCGCCAAGGCAAGGCGTGCCGTCATTCGTGCAACTGCTGGAGGCGATCACGGCAACGTGGACGACCAATCGCGACGAGGTCGACCGGGTCGGTGCGGCCGTCAGCGAGCACCTGCAGGCCAATAACGCAGGCCTTCCTGAACCGCAACACCCGCTCGACGATGCGTTGCTGGCCAAGGCTGTCGCGGATGTGCTGCGAGACGAGGACCGCACTCACGGTGGCTTCGGCGACGCACCCAAGTTTCCGCCGTCGGCTCTGCTGGAGGGCCTGCTCCGCGAGTACGAGAGAGCAGGTGACCCGGCCGCGCTCGGTGCAGTGACCCGGACCGCGGATGTGATGGCCCGGGGCGGGATCTACGACCAGCTCGGCGGTGGGTTCGCCAGGTACGCGGTCGATCAGAACTGGGTGGTGCCGCACTTCGAGAAAATGCTCTACGACAATGCGCAACTGCTCCGCGTCTATGCCCATCTAGCACGAGTCACGTCAGATCCTTTGATGCGCAGGGTGACCGAAGAGACCATCAGATTTCTCGAGCGCGACCTCACAGTGGTCGGCGGGTTCGCGTCGGCGCTGGATGCGGACACCGACGGGCAAGAGGGACTGACGTACGTCTGGACACCGGGCGAACTGACCGAGGTCTTGGGGACAGCGGACGGGCTCTGGGCCGCAGAGCTTTTCACAGTCACGACAGCGGGAACGTTCGAAGCGGGTGCGTCGACGTTACAGTTGCGCGCAGACCCGGGTGATGCGGTCCGCTATGAGTCGGTGCGCAGCCGCTTGTGGGCAGTGCGCACCCGGCGATCGCAACCGGCGCGCGACGGAAAGGTGGTGACCGGCTGGAACGCCATGGCCATCACCGCGCTCGCCGAAGCCGGTGCAGGACTGGGCCGGCCGGACTGGATCGACCTGGCGGCCTGGTGTGGGCGCGAGATCCTGGCCCGTCATGTGGTCGAGGGGAGGCTGCGGCGTTCGTCGCTCGATGGTGTCGTGGGGGAGCCGCTGGCAGCCTTGGAGGACTACGGGGCACTCGTGACAGCCCTGCTGACCTTGCACCAGGTGACCGGGGAAGCGTCGTGGCTCGACGCGGCGCTCGGGTTGCTGGACGAGTCGATCGACCTCTTCGCGGATCCCGGGGCGCGGGGATCGTGGTACGACTCGGGCTCTGACGCCGAGGACTTGCTTACGCGCCCACGAGATCCGATCGACGGTGCGACTCCCGCGGGCACCTCTCTGATCGCCGAGGCCCTGCTGACCGCGGCACCGCTGACGCCGGTCGAACGGACCGGCCGATCCGCTGACGACTACGCGGCGCTCGCCGAAGCGACGCTGTCCAGAGGTGGGGTGCTGCTCGACAAGCTGCCTCGTTCGGCCGGTCATTGGCTCGCGGTGATCTCTGCGCGGCTCGCCGGCCCCCTGCAGGTCGCGGTATCGCAGCCTGGACACGAGGCGACAGAGCTTTTGGTGGCCGCTCGACAGTTGGTTCCCGGTGGCACCGTGGTCGTTGCCGGACCGGTCGACTCACAACCGCTCCTGGCAGGACGCCCGATGGTCGATGGGCGGGCGGCCGCGTACATCTGCCGGGGTTCGGTCTGTGGGCTGCCGGTGACAACCGCTGACGGCCTGGCCGCTCAACTCAAGACTTGAGCACCTTCGCGAACTGGTCCAGGGCCCAATCGATCTCGTCGATGGTGATCACGATGGGCGGCGCGAATCGAAGGGTCGAACCGTGGGTGTCCTTGACCAGCACACCGCGCTGCGCGAGTTTCTTGCACATTTCTTTGCCCGACCCGAGGGCGGGATCGACGTCGACTCCCGCCCAGAGACCCAGACCCCGCACCGCAGTCACCCCGGAGCCCACCATGTCCGAGAGCCTGCTGTGCAGATGCGCACCCATGACTCTCGCGCGGTCCTGCCAGTACCCCGTGCCCAGCATGCTCACGACCGTCGAGCCGACAGCGGCAGCAAGAGGATTGCCGCCGAAGGTGGAACCGTGTTCGCCGGGTGCCAGCACACCGAGCACGTCGTTGTTGCCGACGACGGCAGACACCGGCAGCACACCGCCACCGAGCGCTTTGCCCAGGGTGTACAGGTCCGGCACCACGCCCCAGTGATCTGAGGCGAGAGTTTCACCCGTTCGACCGAGGCCTGACTGGATCTCGTCGCAGATCATCAATACGTTGGCAGCAGTGCACAGTTCGCGGACCTTCGGGAGATAATCCGCGGGTGGCACGACCACCCCTGCCTCGCCCTGGATGGGTTCGATCAACACCGCGACAGTGGTGTCGTCGATTGCTGCAGCCATGGCGTCGGCGTCACCGAAGGGGACGATCCGGAAGCCCGGTGTGAAGGGACCGAAACCGCGCCGCGCGGACTCGTCGTCGGAGAAGCTCACGATGGTGGTGGTGCGACCGTGGAAGTTTCCCGCAGCCACCACTATCGAGGCCTGATCGGTCGGCACGCCTTTGACATCGGTACCCCACTTGCGGGCCACCTTGATCGCGGACTCGACTGCCTCGGCTCCGGTGTTCATCGGCAGCACCATGTCCTTGCCGCAGAGCGCCGCGAGATCGCGACAGAACGGTCCGAGTCGGTCGGAATGAAAAGCTCTGCTGGTCAACGTCAACCGGTTCAACTGATCGTTCACCGCGGCGATGATCTCGGTGTTGCGATGCCCGAAATTGACCGCGGAGTACCCGGCCAAGGCGTCGAGGTAGCGATTGCCTTCGACGTCGGTGATCCACACCCCGTCGGCTGTGGCCGCCACTACGGGCAGGGGCGAATAGTTGTGCGCAGCATGGTCGTCGACCATGGTGATGTGCTCGCCCGAGCTGTAGACCGGTCCGACGGCATTGGCGAGGTCGATGCTCATGATGGTGTTCCTGTCCTGCGTAGTTCGAGAGTGCAACATTTGATCCCACCGCCGCCTTTGAGGAGTTCGGACAAGTCGACCTCGATGACGGAGACGCCGGCGCCGGTGATGGCAGCGGCCAACCGCGGCGCGGCGTCGGTCATCACGACATTGCGACCGTCGGACACGAGGTTGAGACCGAGCACGATGGCATCGGCGTCATCGGCGACGATGGCATCCGGATAGAGGGTCGCCAACGTGTCCTGAGCCGCCGTCGAGAACGCGGCGGGATGGTAGGCGATGGTGTGATCGTCGAGGACCGCGATGACGGTGTCGAGGTGGTAGTAGCGGGGATCGACGAGTTCGAGGCTGATGACGGGCATGCCGGTGAGTCGCCGGACCTGTTCGTGGGCAACGGGATCTGTACGGAATCCGGAGCCCGCCAGGATCCGGTCACCGACGACGAGAAAGTCACCCTCACCTTCGTTGATGCCGTCGAGGTGATGGACGGGGCCCACCGCGGCCCCGGCAAGCCAGGCGGCGTAGGCCGGGCCCTCCGCCCGGCGTTCGGCATGGCGAAACCTGGCGGCGATCGCGACGCCACCCGCGACGAGGCCACCATTGGCGGCGTAGACCATGTCGGGTAGGCCGGGCTCCGCCGGTACGAGGTCCACAGTGTGCCCGAGGTCGAGGTAGGTGCGCCGAAGACGCTCCCACTGCTCGAGGGCCAGTGAGTTGTCGACCTCGATCGAAGGGTCCATCCACGGGTTGATGGAGTAGTTCACCTCGAAGTGGGTCGGGGTGGTCATCGCGTATGTGCGTGGGCGCGAGATCCGTTCACGCATAGGGGTGGGGGCGAAGTCGGTGATGGTCACCTGTTGATCGTATGAGGACTGCAGGCGCAATCAATCGACGGATATTGCGTCTACACCCGGTATCTGTTGTGTCTTCTGGCAGAATGGTCAGATCCGTTGCGTGTAGCGGCTAAAACCTCTGAGGAGGCTGTTCATGGCGGCGCTCGACGAACTCGACGAGTCGATCCTGGCGTGCCTCACGCGCGACGCCCGACAGACCTATGCGCAGATCGGCGAGCAGGTGCGACTGTCGGCGCCCGCGGTCAAGCGGCGGGTCGACCGTCTCGTCTCGTCCGGGGTCATCCGAGGCTTCACCGTCGTCACCGATCCGGCCGCGCTGAAGTGGACGACGGAGGCGTACGTGCAGGTTTTCTGCAGGGGCACCATCGCGCCGGACATCCTCGCGCGTTCGTGGGAACACATCACCGAGGTGGTCAGTGCGGCCACGGTCACCGGGCAGGCGGACGCGATCCTGCGTGTGGTGGCGCGGGACGTACAGCATCTCGAGGCGGCGCTCGAGAGGATCCGCGCGGCGGAGACCGTCGACCATTCCGAGAGCATCATCGTGCTGTCCCGGGTCATCGACCGGGGCCGGCCATGACCGGGATGTAGCCGCCCCGTCGCCCTCGTGCTAGATTGGCCGACGTGAACATCCGCGTACGTGCCTATTGGCGCTTTATCGAGGCTCCGGGTGGAGCCGCCGATACAGCGCTACGCTGACGCGCAACAACACCCGGAGCCCCGAGCAGTGACCGATCGCGGTCGCTGCTTTTTCTTTGTCAGGGCACCGGACGACAGTGTTGCGGTGCCGCCGAATCAGGAAGGCACACAACATGAGTAGCGAACAGGGAATCCTGTCCGGTCCCCAGACCTCCGACCGCCGTATCCGTTCGTTCCGCGAGATCCCGTCCCCGGACACCGTGCGCTCGGAGTTGCCGCTCACCGCCCGCCGAGCCGAGGTGGTGCAGCGCGATCGCGATGAGATCGCCGCCATTCTCGCCGGTAGGGATGACCGGCTGCTGGTGATCGTGGGACCTTGCTCCGTCCACGATCCCGTCGCTGCCCTCGATTACGCCCGTCGCCTCGCGCCGATCGCCACCGAGCATGCCGACCGCCTGAAGATCGTGATGCGGGTGTACTTCGAGAAGCCGCGAACCACGGTCGGCTGGAAGGGGCTGATCAACGACCCCGGTATGGACGGCAGTTTCGACGTCGAACGCGGCCTGCGCGTCGCTCGTTCGCTGTTGCTCGACATCATCGACCTCGGACTTCCCGTCGGCTGTGAGTTCCTCGAGCCGACCAGCCCGCAGTACATCGCTGACGCGGTGGCGTGGGGCGCAATCGGGGCTCGTACCACCGAATCCCAGGTGCATCGCCAGCTGGCCTCTGGTCTGTCCATGCCCATCGGGTTCAAGAACGGCACCGACGGCAACATCCAGGTCGCCACTGACGGTGTGAAAGCCGCAGCCGCAGAACACGTCTTCTTCGGCGTCGACGATTTCGGTCGCGGTGCCATCGTGGAGACCGCTGGTAACACTGATTGCCACATCATCTTGCGTGGTGGCACGGGTGGCCCGAACTTCGATGCCGCATCGATCGAGGGCGCCCTGGCCTCCCTGGCCAAGGCCGGTCTGGCCGAACTGCTGATGATCGACTGTTCGCACGCCAACTCGGGCAAGGACCACATCAGGCAGGCAGGTGTCGCCACCGAGATCGCCGCGATGATCAAGGGTGGTCAGCGGGGGATCAGCGGTGTGATGCTGGAGAGCTTCCTGGTCGCCGGTGCCCAGTCGACCGAGGCCACCCCACTCACCTACGGCCAATCGGTGACGGACAAGTGCATGGATTGGGACGCCACCCTCGAGGTGATCGGGGCCCTCTCGGCAGCCAAGCGCTGCTGAGCAATCCCTCCAAACGCTCCACAAATACAAGGACGCGCCACAAATAAGTGGCGCGTCCTAGTATTTGTGGAGCGTTTGCGGCTATTGGAACAGGACGATCCAGACCGCTATGTAGTGCACGAGCGCGGCGATGACTGTGCAGGCGTGGAAGAACTCGTGGTGGCCGAAGGTGGTGGGCCACGGGTCGGGCCAGCGGGTGGCGTAGAGGATGCCACCGATCGTGTAGAAGAGGCCACCGACCGCCAAGAGCACCACCACGGCTACCCCGACCGAGTCGATCAGCGCTGGTATCACCGCCACGATCGTCCAGCCGAGGAGGATGTAGAGGGGGACCCCGAGCCAGCGCGGTGACCCGGGCCAGAGCACTTTGAGGGTGACTCCGGCCAACGCTCCCGACCAGACGATGATCAACACGATCACCTGCTCAGGTGGTTCGAGGCCCATCACGCAAAAGGGTGTGTAGCTGCCGGCGATGAACACGAAGATCATCGAATGGTCTGCGCGTTTCATCCAGGTCCGCGCGACGTCGGATGTCCATTCGACACGGTGATAGGTGGCGCTGACACCGAAGACGCCGCAGACGGTCAGAGCGTAGATGCCACAGGCCAGGGCAGCCATCGGTCCGACCAGCGCCCACGCGACCGTGACCAGGACCACACCCGTGAGGATGGCGACGAATCCGGCGTACAGGTGGATCCATCCGCGCATCCGCGGCTTGATCTCGGCCAGTAGTGACAGTTCGGAATCGACCACAACTTACGGTACCGTAGGTTTTGGTCCTGCCGCACGGTCGCCGCGTAAGGTGTAGCGGGTGAAGCTGATTCCCGACGCCATGCGTGGACCCATGTACCGGGTCTACGAACGTCGGCTGACGCACTACCTGGACCCGGCGAGAAACCCGCGGCACATCGCCATCATCTGCGACGGCAACCGCCGGTGGGCCCGCGCGGCCGGGTTCGAGGACGTCAATCACGGTCATCGGGTCGGGGCGCAGAAGATCGCCGAGGTGCTGCGGTGGTGTAGCGAGCTGGGCATCGAGACGGTGACGGTGTACCTGCTCTCCACCGAGAACCTGAGCCGTGACTCCGATGAGTTGGGTGCTCTGCTCGAAATCGTTCCGGACATCGTCGAGGAGATCTCTGCACCGGGTCAGCCCTGGCGGGTGAACATCGTCGGGGCGTTGGACCAACTGCCGGATCACGTGTCGGCGCGGTTGAAGGCTGCCCAGCAGCAGTCCTCCGGGCGCACCGGGCCCAATGTGAACGTGGCCGTGGGATACGGCGGACGGCAGGAGATCGTCGACTCGGTGCGTACCCTGCTCGCCGATCGGATCGCAGCCGGCGACTCGCCGGATGAGCTGGTCGATGCGGTGAGCGTGGAAGCCATCGACCAGAACCTCTACACCAGAGGGCAGCCCGACCCCGATCTGGTCATCAGGACGTCGGGCGAGCAACGCCTTTCGGGGTTTCTGCTCTGGCAGAGTGCGTACTCGGAGATCTGGTTCACCGACGCCTACTGGCCCGCGTTCCGGCGCGTCGACTTCCTGCGCGCGCTGCGTGACTATGCCGCCCGCAGTCGACGTTTCGGTAAATAGCCGACGCGTCAGATCTTGCGCAAGCGGACCCGGTTGATCGCATGATCGGCGTCCTTGCGCAGTACGAGCGTGGCGCGTGGGCGCGTGGGCAGGATGTTCTCGACGAGGTTGGGGCGATTGATGCCGTTCCAGATGTCGCGGGCAGCCAACGTCGCCTGGTCGTCGGTCAGAGACGAGTAGTGGTGGAAATGTGACTGCGGATTCGCGAAAGCCGTTGTGCGCATGGCGAGGAACCGGGTGATGTACCAGTCTTCGATGTCTTCGATGCGGGCGTCGACGTAGATCGAGAAATCGAAGAGATCCGACACCATCAGCCTGGAGCCGGTCTGTAGGACGTTGAGACCTTCGACGATCAAGATGTCCGGTTGTTGCACGTGATGCTGGGTGCCGCGAACGATGTCGTAGGACACGTGGGAGTACACCGGCGCAGACACATCACGTGCTCCCGACTTCACCTCGGTCACGAAACGGAGCAACGCCCTGCGGTCGTAGGATTCGGGGAATCCCTTGCGGTGCATGATGCCCCGACGTTCGAGTTCGGCGGTCGGATAGAGGAAGCCGTCGGTGGTGACGAGGTCGACCTTGGGGTGACTCTCCCAGCGGGCCAACAGGGCCTGCAGCACACGGGCTGTGGTCGATTTGCCGACCGCGACGCTGCCTGCCACCCCGATGATGAACGGCACCTGTCGTTCGGGCTGGCGTTCCCCGAGGAAGGTCGAGGTCGCGGCAAACAGTCGCTGCCGGGCGGCGACCTGCAGATGGATCAGACGAGACAGCGGCAGGTAGACGTCCGCGACCTCGGTGAGGTCGATCTGTTCGCCGAGCCCGCGCAATTCCCGCAGTTCGCTCTCGGTGAGCACCATGGGCATGGACTGGCGCAGGCCACGCCACTGCCTGCGGTCGAGTTCGATGTACGGGCTCGGCTCGGTCATCCGTGACATGTCAACACTCGATCCGTGCGGCCCCTGGCATGCATTCAGTCTTACGAACGGGTCTGGACGAGGAAACGTCGGGGTGGTTTCGGTAGCGTTTACGCACATGAACACCGCTGCGCTCGTCGAGCAGTATCTACGACTCGGATTGGCCTTCGACCGCCTCGAACCCGGATTCGTCGATGCCTTCACCGGCGACCTGGCGCTGCGACGCGAGGTCGAGAACGCTCCGGCACCCGATCCGAGAGCACTTGCCCGGCAGGCGGCTTCGTTGCGCACCGAACTCCCGGGTGCAGGACTCGACGAGACCCGGGCGGAGTTCCTCGATTCCGCGCTGCGTGCACTCGAGTGCTCGGCCCGCAAATTTGCGGGGGACGACATCGGATTCGTCGACGAAGTCCGCAACTACTTCGACGTCGACATCGAGATGGGCGACCCGGAGCTCTACCGACAGGCCCACTCCGACCTCGACGCCCTGCTCCCGGGCGCAGGCGACCTATCGGACCGGTACGCCGCCCACCGTCGATCCGAGGAGATCCCGCGGGACAAGGTCGCAGAGGCGGTGTCCGCGTTCAGCGGGGCGCTGCGCGAAAAGGTCCGCGGCGCGTACCCGCTGCCCGCGGCCGAGATCGTCGAGTTCGAGGTCGTCTCGGACAAGCCGTGGTCGGGTTTCAACTACTACCTCGGCGACTACCGGTCGCGGGTCGCGATCAACGGCGATCTCACGCAATACATGTCGTCGCTGCCCCATCTGATCGCGCACGAGGCGTACCCGGGCCACCACACCGAGCACTGCCGCAAAGAACAGTTCCTGGTCGGCGCGGGGCAACATGAACAGTCCATTTTTCTCGTGAACACACCGCAGTGCCTGATGGCAGAGGGACTCGCCGACCATGCGTTGGTCGCAGCCATCGGCCCGGACTGGGGGGCGTGGGCCCAGGACATCTACGCCGATCTGGGGTTGCGATTCGACGGCCAGCGCGCCGAAGCGATCGCCGCGGCCACCGGGGGACTGCTCGGGGTCCGGCAGGACGCCGCGCTGTTGCTGCACGATCGGGGCGGTGATCAGGACTCGGTGGCCGCGTACCTGCAGAGGTGGCTGCTCGCGACCGACGAACGTGCGCGGCAGATGCTGCGCTTCCTGTCGTCGCCCCTGTGGCGCGCGTACATCAGCACGTACGTCGAGGGGTACCGACTGCTGGGGAGCTGGCTCGACGCCGCGCCGACGCCTGAACGGCTGGCGCGTTTCGGTCGACTGCTCGATGAGCCCCTCACACCCGCTGGCCTGCGGGCCGAGCTGGCAGGGGATTAACCCGGGCACGGGCAGGTCTCCTACACTGGCGGTTGCCGAATCTACCGCGCCGCGAGCGTCTAAGGAGACACATGACCGACGTCAACACCGCATCCCTGGCTGAGCTGGACCCGGATGTGGCGGCCGCGATGAATGGGGAGTTGACTCGGCAGCGCGACACCCTCGAGATGATCGCCTCCGAGAACTTCGTGCCGCGGGCAGTGCTGCAGGCCCAGGGCAGTGTCCTGACGAACAAGTATGCCGAGGGTTATCCCGGACGTCGCTACTACGGTGGTTGCGAATACGTCGACGTCGTCGAGGACATCGCTCGCAATCGCGCCAAGGAACTCTTCGGCGCGGAGTTCGCCAACGTGCAGCCACATTCGGGCGCACAGGCAAACGCGGCCGTGCTGGCCGCCCTCATGGAGCCGGGGGAGACCCTCCTCGGCCTGGATCTGGCACACGGCGGCCACCTGACCCACGGCATGCGGCTCAACTTCTCGGGCAAGCTCTACGAGAACGCTTTCTACGGTGTCAGCAAAGAAGACTTCCGTGTCGACATGGACGACGTCCGCAAGATCGCCCTCGACACCAAGCCGAAGGTGATCGTCGCCGGTTGGTCGGCCTACCCGCGCACACTCGACTTCGAGGCGTTCCGCTCCATCGCGGACGAGGTCGGGGCCCACCTGTGGGTCGACATGGCGCACTTCGCCGGGTTGGTCGCCGCGGGCCTGCACCCCTCGCCGGTGCCGTACGCGGATGTGGTCTCGACAACCGTCCACAAAACCCTCGGCGGACCCCGTTCCGGACTGATCCTGGCCAAGAAAGAATGGGCCAAGAAGCTCAATTCGGCAGTCTTCCCGGGTCAACAGGGCGGTCCGCTCATGCATGTCATCGCCGCCAAGGCCGTGGCGCTCAAGATCGCAGGCTCCGAGGAGTTCAAGGAGCGCCAGCAGCGCACCCTCGACGGTGCCCGCATCTTGGCGGAGCGCCTGAACGGCGACGACGTTTCGAAGGCTGGGGTATCGGTCCTGACCGGTGGCACCGACGTCCACCTGGTCCTGGTCGACCTGCGGAACAGCGACCTCGACGGCCAGCAGGGCGAAGACCTGCTCCACCAGGTGGGTATCACCGTCAACCGCAACGCGGTGCCCTTCGACCCGCGTCCGCCGATGGTCACCTCGGGTCTGCGTATCGGTACGCCGGCACTGGCCACCCGCGGATTCGGCGAAGAGCAGTTCCGTGAGGTCGCCGACATCATCGGCACCGCGCTGGCCGCCGGTCAGTCCGCGGACGTCTCGGCGCTGCGGGCCCGGGTTTCGCAACTCGCGCTCGACTTCCCGCTCTATGAGGGCCTCGAGCAGTGGGGACTGCTGAGCACTACGCAGTAGGCGGTTTCACATATGCGGGGTCGACCTCTACGCTGTCCGGGTGAATGATCTGACCCAGGACGAGTTGCTCTACGCCTTGGAAAAGGCGATCCCGGAAATCATGGAAGACCACTACGCAGCCGCGTCACCGTGGAATCCGCATGATTGGGTGCCGTGGGCCGACGGCCGCAACTTCGCATTCCTGGGCGGGGAGGACTTCGATCCCGACCAGCCCCGGCCGTTGCCCGAGGACGTCACGTCGGCGTTGCTCGCGCTGCTGCTGACCAAGGACAACATGCCGTCCTACCACCGGCTGATGGCCCAGAAGGCCTCGATCTTCGGTGCCTGGCAGGAGGTCATCGGCTCCTGGACCGCCGAGGACAACAGGCACGCCATCGCGCTGCGCGACTACCTGGTGGTCGCACGGCTCATGGACCCGGAGGTCGCGGAGACCCTGCGTCTGCATCACATGACCAAGGGCAAGCTGCAAACCCCGCGTTCGCTCACCGACTATCAGATCCTCGACGTCCTGGCGTTGTTGGCCGTTCATGAACTGCAGTGCGTCGCCTTCGAGGAGAAGCTCATCGCCGGGTCCGACAGCGAGGTGCTCGAGGGCATCGTCAGCAGGATCCTGCACGACGATCGAGTCCAGGCCAAGACGTTCACCGCCTTCATCAACGCCGGGATCGACGCCAACGTCACCGAAGCCCTCAAGTCGGTCGACAAAGCGTTGGCCGAACTGGAACTGATAGGCGCGGATGTGGAGAACTTCGGTCAACTGGACGCGATCGCGGAGTTCAACGCGGACGCTGCGGGGTTTGTTGCCCGCGCACTGGTCGAGGACCTGAAGCTGCAATCCCTCGATGGTCTCGACGAGGCCAGCGAAGCCGCCAGGCAACGAGTGCTGGCCGCCGCGGGGCTGTAGAACTCAGCTCCCGGAGGACGCCGCGACGGATGCCACCGTTGCGGCAGTGATCGCAGCTGTCGCCGCGGCGATGGCATCGGCGACCGCCTTTGCCGCCCAGTCGCCCTCCGCGATCGCCTTCGCACGCTTCTTGAGTTCTCGCCGGGGAACCTCGTCGGTGTCGACTGCCATATGCGCGCGGTTGATGCTCGAGAGCAGGGCGATCAGTCCACCGGTCCTGTCGTCGGGCGGGTTACCGTGCACGAGGACCGCGGTGATGTCGCGGCGTAGGTCGAGCTTGTGGCTGCGATTCACCGCAGGCCAGGTGGTATGGGGAAACGCCCCCAAGATGCGATCGGATCGGCGTTCGACGAAGCTCATCTTGGCCAGACGTGTACCGAGCTCGTCCTTGAGTCCCTTTCCGAGACGACCGAGCAGGCTCTGAGCAGGACGCTCCTTCTCCGCGACGATGCCGACGGCGCGACTCAAGACGGGGTCGGTGGCGGCCTCCGCCCGCGCGACCCTGACTTTCGCCGCGGTCCATTTGCTCGGCTTGCTTCCGATGGCGATAGCCTCGATGAGGGCGAGTTCCATCAGGATCGCCCCGCCGAGAACCGTGGGTACCGGCACGGATGCCGGGGTCGTGCCCTTGTCGTCGTCGAGAAGCAGCAACAGCAGGTCTTCGGCGATGAGGGTGCTCATACCTGTCGACGATAGCAACTGCGAGCAGGGCAAAAGGCCGCAAAAATACCACCAGTCGCCACGTCGAACAGTTAACCGATTATTCACGGACACGCGCCACTTCCGCCCTGCCGACACGCCGCATGCGGCGTACTTTGGCGTGTGACGGGCCGCGGGGAAGTGGTTCGTCCGGGAGGTTCGATCGTTGACTTGCTCACGTGAGTGCGAGAGGGCCGGTACCGGCCCTTGTGGAGGCGGCAGCTCTGCCGACTACACCGGAACCGACCGGTCCAGCAACACCAGCCTGTGTGGTGCCACCAGGCATAGGAGCCCTTCGTGACCACAAGCGATGCTCGTACCTACGTCCTCGACACGTCCGTATTGCTGTCCGACCCCTGGGCGGCAACACGTTTCGCCGAACACCATGTGATTCTCCCACTGGTGGTCATCGGCGAACTCGAGGGTAAACGTCACCATCACGAACTGGGTTGGTTCGCTCGCGAAGCCTTGCGGATGCTCGACGATCTGCGGCTGGAGCACGGTCGGCTCGACCGGGAGATCCCGATCGGGGATGTCGGTGGAACAGTTCAGGTGGAGCTCAATCACACCGACCCCGCGGTACTGCCGGCGGGCTTCCGGACAGATACCAACGATTCCCGAATCCTCGCCTGCGCCTTAAACCTTCGCGCCGAGGGCAAAGACGTGATCTTGGTGTCGAAGGACACGCCGCTGCGTATCAAGGCGGGTGCGGTCGGCCTGGCGGCAGACGAATACCACGCTCAGGACGTGGTGACCTCGGGCTGGTCGGGAATGGCAGAGCTCGAATGCGATTCTCGGGCGATCGACACACTCTTCGCCGAAGGCGTCGTCGACTTGGATGGGGCACGGGACATGCCCTGCCACACAGGAATCCGACTGTTGGGCGGGGGTTCCAGTGCGCTCGGCCGCGTCAATCCGCAGAAGCAGGTGCAGTTGGTGCGTGGTGACCGTGAGGTCTTCGGGCTCCGGGGTCGTAGCGCGGAGCAGCGAGTCGCACTCGACCTGCTCCTCGACGACAGTGTCGGTATCGTGTCCATGGGCGGCAAGGCCGGCACCGGCAAATCGGCACTGGCCCTGTGTGCCGGTCTCGAAGCGGTGTTGGAACGCCGCACCCAGCGCAAGGTCGTGGTGTTCAGGCCGCTGTATGCCGTTGGGGGACAAGAACTCGGCTATCTCCCGGGCAGCGAGTCCGAGAAGATGGGGCCGTGGGCACAGGCCGTCTTCGACACTCTCGAAGGGTTGGCGTCGACCGAGGTCATCGAAGAAGTTCTCAGCCGCGGAATGCTCGAAGTGTTGCCACTGACCCACATTCGCGGGCGATCACTGCATGATTCGTTTGTGATCGTCGACGAGGCGCAGTCGCTCGAGCGCAACGTACTGCTGACCGTCTTGTCGCGGCTCGGTTCGGGGTCACGCGTGGTGCTCACGCACGACGTCGCGCAACGCGACAACCTCCGCGTCGGGCGTCATGACGGTGTTGCCGCGGTGATCGAAAAGCTGAAGGGGCACCCTCTTTTCGCGCATGTGACCCTCACGCGAAGCGAGCGCTCGCCGATCGCGGCGCTCGTCACCGAAATGTTGGAGGAGTTCGCACCGAGCGGGATGTAGCGCCTCACCCACCCTGAGATCGCCCGTTTCAAGGTCGTGGAGGGCAATATGCCCTTCTCGGCACCTCAGGGGACGATCTCAGGGCGGGTCGGTATCAGCAATCCGCGGGCCAGATGGGAACATTCGGATCGCTGACGGTGTCGAGTACCTTGCCGTACCGGTTAGGGTAGCCGGGCAGCGCGTTGCAGACGGACGATTTTCCCTGTCCGACAACCACATAGGTCGCGTAGATGAGATTTCCTTGATTGTCGACGGGTCGCAAAGACGGACACGAACGGTCGGTCCGCAGGTACTGTGCGCCCGGGTTCTTCTGCAGCGCAGCGGCGATCACGTCGCGATTGGTCGCCGGATCGGTCGCGTTCTCCACGATGACGATGCCGATCCCGTCGCACGTCGGAGTGCTGATGGGCGTGGCCAATCCGAGGTCGGCGGGATTGGGTGCGGGCGCTGGCAGTGAACTGGTAGGCGGTGTGGCTGGCGCGGGCGTCTGGCTCAGTGGCAGTTCCTCGATGGCACCGGGGCCGATCGAACCCGGGGCCGGCGTCGGTTGGGTCGACCCCGACTGTGCCGCGCGCAGATCGGAGTCGTCCTCCTTCGGCCAGAACGTGACACCCGCGACGACTCCGAGCGCTGCCACTGTGATGACGGCAAGCAGCCCGAGGATCCATGGTGTACGTGAGGGGCGAGCCGGTGGTTGCGATTCGTGCTGGTAGCTCGGTGGCGCAGTGGGCGGCGGTGTGGAGGCGAACTGGGTCGGAGTGTTCTGTTGGGGGTCGGGCTGTGCGTCTGTGTTGGGTCTGGTGGTGGGAAGGCCGAGCAGGGTCGGTGCGTGTGACGCGTGGTCGTCTTTCGTCGAATCCGGGCCTGACGGCGGGGCCGGTTGTACCGGCGGGAGCTCCAAGGCAGCGCCGAGCTCGCTCGCGAATTGGGCGCACGTCTGTTGGCGCTGGGCCGGATCCGCTGCGAGGGCGCGATTGATCACCTGTGCCGCGGCGGGAGGCAGGTCGCGGCCGGCTCCGGGAGGCGCGCCCGTCAACAATGCTCCGGCGGTGGCGCCGAGCGCGTATACGTCAGCACGCGCGTCCACCGGCTGCCCGCGAAGTTGTTCCGGAGCCGCATAGGCGAGTGTTCCTACTGCCAGGCCTGTTTGAGTGATGTCGCCGACGTCGCCGATGGACCGGGCGATCCCGAAGTCCGTCAGCATGACCCGGTGTGGGGTGGCGTCGGTGAGCATGATGTTGCCGGGCTTCACGTCGCGATGGAGCAGGCCCTTGGCGTGCGCGTGATCGAGCGCCGCGGCGACCTCGGTGACGATTTGCAGCGCCAGATCCGGACGAACGCCCTTGGGGTATACCGCGAGTAGTTCCGCGGCATCGGTACCGGGGACGAAATCCATGCTGATCCACAGGCGGCCTTCGAACTCGCCGCGGTCGTGTACCGCCACGATGTTCGGATGCCAGAGTTTTGCCGAGAGATCGGCTTCGCGGACGAAGCGGCGGCGATAGTCGTCGTCGGAGGTGGCACTCGACCCGGGAAGGGAGGCGGGCAAGATCTTGAGGGCGTCTGACCGGGGAAGGCGTGGGTGCTGGGCCAGGTACACCTCACCCATACCGCCGGCGCCGAGTTGACGTTCGATTCGATAGCCGGCAAAGACGCTGCCCGGAGCGAGCGGCATGAAAGACCCCCGAAACTAGTGGAATATGCCAGCAGTGATGTGACGTACGTCGACGACCCCGCCGGCCTTGATCAGAATAGTGCAGCACTGTGACCGCTCCGATACGTAGTACGCCTTACGGCGCTGACATAATTTTGTGGTGCTGAAGTTGTCTATGAGGCGTATGTGGCTGATGTTTGCATTGGCTGCGCTCGTCTGTGCCGCGACCGTGATGGTTGCCCCTGTCCCCGCCCGAGCCGATATGACGACCCCATCGTCGTTTCCGACGTCGACGCAGATGATCACGGTGACCGCGGAGTCGGTCTCAGACACCACCGCGACGCTGACCGCCTGGAATCGCGACTCGTCGGGAGCCTGGGTGAGTGTCATCGGGCCGACCGAGGCGTACCTCGGATCCGAAGGTCTCGGCGTCCCCCGCGACAACGTCTGGCGTACACCGATGGGTACGTTCGCGCTGGATCAGGCCTTCGGCAATCAGCCGAATCCGGGCACCAAGATGTCGTACTTCCAGGCCGACGATCAGGACTGGTGGGACGCGCTGCCCGGATCGCCGACCTACAACAGTCATGTACGGCAAGCGGAAAATCCGGGCGGCGACAGCGAACACATTCTCTCGACCGGAGAGATCTACGACTACGTCGTCAACATCGCCCACAACCCGCAGCGCGTCCAGGGCTATGCCGCAGGCATCTTCCTCCATGTCAGCAATGGCGAACCGACCTGGGGTTGCGTCGCCATCGACCGCGACGTCATGCGCGAGATCGTGCAGTGGCTCGACCCGGCCAAGCAACCGGTGATCAGTATCGGCCTCGCTTGACCCCAAACCCCGAAATTGGGTCGTTCTGGCGAACATGAGGCCAGGCCGGCGTCGCCAGAACGACCCATCATCGGGAGCGGCGCTTGAGTTCGAAACCCACCACCCGCTGGTTGTCGTAGTCCTCGCGGGCGGCTGTGGCCATCTCGACCTGGGCGCGGGCCTGGTCGTTGACCGGAGTGTCGGGGTCGAGCACACTCAGGTACTTCCGGTGGGCAGCGAGTGATTGCACCGCTGTCTCCACGTGGTCACCGACCTCTTCGACGTGCGTGGCCTCCGGACTGTTCTCGAACAGCCACCGAGGTTTGTCGTCGAGGGCGTCATAGGCCTGCAGGACGGCGGCGGCGAACTCGATGTGATCGGACTGGTTCGGCATGTCCGGGCCCCACCCCGGGCCGCCGTACATCGAGACGATCACCTGCGGTCGCACGCGCTCGATCACCTCGGTGACCGCCGCGCGGAGTTCGACGGTGTTCATGATCGCGGAATCGGGGAAGCCCCAGAACTCGATCGACGCGACACCGACGATCCGGGCAGATTCGCGCTGCTCGATCTCCCGTGCAGGACCTGCCTCGGCCGGGGCCATGCCCTCGATACCGGCCTCGCCGCGGGAGGCCAGCGCGTACGCCACGGATTTACCCGCGGTTGTCCACTTCGCCACCGCCGCCGCGACACCGTATTCGGGATCATCGGGATGCGGCACCAGGACCAGAGCGGTCTGCCAGTCGGTCGGGAACGGGATCAACACCGCCCCACGATACCGATTTCGGTGGCTTCCGGCGAGCAAAAGCCCAGGTCGGGCTCACCAAAAGCCACCAAAATCGGGAGGCTGGCAGTTACCGCTCGCGGTCGAGGTTGGCCATCTTCAAGACATCGAGGCGCTTGTCGAGCTCTTCTTCGGAGAGTTTGTCGCCGATCAGGCCACGGTCGAGAACCGTCTGGCGGATGGTCTTCTTTTCTTTGAGGGCCTGCTTCGCGACGGCAGCCGCTTCTTCGTAGCCGATCGCGCTGTTGAGCGGGGTGACGATCGACGGCGACGACTCGGCGAGCTCTCGGAGATGGTCTTCGTTGGCGACGAGTCCCGAGATGCACCGATCCGCGAACAGTCGCGAGACGTTGGCCAGCAACTTGACCGACTCGAGGACGTTGCGCGCCATCATGGGGATGTAGACGTTGAGTTCGAACGCGCCGTTGCCACCGCCCCAGGTGACCGCAGCGTCGTTACCGATGACCTGGGCGGCTACCTGGGTAACCGCTTCGGGCAGAACCGGATTGACCTTGCCGGGCATGATCGATGATCCCGGTTGCAGGTCTGGGAGTGCGATCTCGCCGAGGCCGGTGAGCGGGCCCGACCCCATCCAGCGGACGTCGTTTGCGATCTTGGTGAGCGACACAGCGACCGTCTTGAGCGCGCCGGACAATTCGACCAATCCGTCCCGGGCGGCCTGTGCCTCGAAGTTGTCCTTGGCCAACGCGAGTTCGTCGACGCCGGTCAGCTTGATGAGTTCCGCGACGACCTTGGTGCCGAAGCCGTCCGGCGCGTTGAGGCCGGTGCCGACTGCGGTGCCGCCGATCGGCAGCTCGCCGACGCGGGGGAGGGTGGCGGTGACGCGTTCGACACCCGCTTCGATCTGGCGGGCGTAGCCGCCGAACTCTTGACCGAGGGTCACCGGTACCGCGTCCATCAGGTGGGTGCGGCCGGACTTCACGACGGTGCGCCACGCAGTCGACTTCTCCGCCAACGCCTTGTGCAGGTGCTCGAGCGCCGGGATCAGATCGGTGACGGCGGCCTCCGTGGCCGCCACGTGGGTGGCGGTCGGGAAGGTGTCGTTCGACGACTGCGACATGTTGACGTGATCGTTGGGATGTAGCTCTACCCCGGCGGCCTTGGCAATCGAGGCGATGACCTCATTGGCGTTCATGTTGGAGCTGGTGCCCGAACCGGTTTGGAACACGTCGATGGGGAACTGATCGTCGTGCTTGCCGTCGGCGATCTCGGTGGCCGCGGCGATGATCGCATCGGCCTTGTCGCCGTCGAGCAGTCCGAGGTCCTTGTTCACCTGGGCGCACGCCGCCTTCAGCAGGCCCATCGCGCGGATCTGCGTCTTCTCGAGCGGGCGGTGGCTGATGGGGAAGTTCTCCACGGCACGTTGTGTCTGTGCGCGCCACAGGGCGTCGATCGGCACCCGGACCTCGCCCATGGTGTCGTGCTCGATGCGATAGGACTGCTCACTCAATGTTCAGCGCTCCTTGGATCGGATCCTGACGCCACTCAGCGGAACGCTGACAGCGCCGCCGGGATCGGTGAAAAAGTCGTTGCCCTTGTCGTCGACGACGATGAAGGCCGGAAAATCCTCGACCTCGATCTTCCACACGGCTTCCATGCCGAGTTCAGGGTATTCGATGATCTCTTGGCTCTTGATGCAGTCCAGGGCCAGGCGGGCTGCGGGACCACCGATGGACCCGAGGTAGAAGCCGCCGTGACCCTGACAGGCGTTCGTGACCTGCTTGGAGCGATTCCCCTTGGCCAGCATGACCATTGACCCACCCGCAGCTTGGAACTGTTCGACGTAGCTGTCCATCCGACCTGCCGTGGTCGGGCCGAACGACCCGGACGCCATGCCCTCGGGGGTCTTGGCGGGTCCGGCGTAGTAGACGGGATGGTCGCGCAGGTAGTCGGGCATCGGCTCGCCGGCGTCGAGGCGCTCCTTGATCTTGGCGTGCGCGATGTCGCGGGCAACCACCAAAGGTCCCGTCAGCGACAGCCGGGTCTTGACGGGGTATTGCGACAGCTGCGCGAGGATTTCGCTCATCGGACGGTTGAGATCGACCTCGACCACCTCACCACTGGCGATGTCCTCGGCCACGCCGGCGGCCGGCATGTACTTCGCCGGGTCGGTCTCGAGCTGCTCGAGAAACACGCCGTCGGCGGTGATCTTGCCGAGCGCTTGCCGGTCCGCGGAACAGGAGACCGCGATGGCCACCGGGCACGATGCTCCGTGGCGGGGAAGGCGGACCACGCGGACGTCGTGGCAGAAGTACTTACCGCCGAACTGGGCGCCGATCCCGAAGGACTGGGTCAGCTTGAAGACCTCATCCTCCAATTCGAGGTCCCGGAAGCCGTGCGCCGCCATCGCCCCCGACGTGGGGAGATTGTCGAGGTAGTGGGCGGAGGCGTACTTGGCGGTCTTCAGCGCGAACTCGGCGGAGGTCCCGCCGATGACGACGGCGAGGTGATACGGCGGGCAGGCCGCGGTGCCCAGTGAGCGGATCTTCTCGTCGAGGAACTTCAGCATCCCGGCGGGGTTCAGGATCGCCTTGGTCTCCTGGAACAGGAACGACTTGTTCGCGCTACCGCCGCCCTTGGCCATGAACAGGAACTTGTATTCGGGACCTTTCGGTCCTTGCTCGGTGGCGTAGATCTCCACCTGCGCAGGCAGGTTGGTGCCGGTGTTCTTCTCGTCGTAGGTGGTCAGCGGCGCGAGCTGTGAATACCGGAGATTGAGCTGGGTGTACGCGTCGTACACGCCCCGCGAGATGGCCTGTGCGTCGTCAGCGCCGGTCAGGACACCTTCACTCTTCTTGCCCATCACGATCGCGGTGCCGGTGTCCTGACACATGGGCAGCACACCACCGGCCGAGATGTTGACGTTCTTGAGCAGATCCAGCGCGACGAAGCGATCGTTGCCCGAGGACTCGGGGTCGTCGATGATCTTGCGCAGCTGCGCGAGGTGAGCCGGCCGCAGGTAGTGGCTGATGTCGTGCATCGCCTCTGCGGTGAGCGTCCTGATGGCTTCCGGATCGACCTTGAGAAAGCGCTGCCCGTCCACCTCGAACGTCGACACCCCCTCCGAGGTGATCAGTCGGTAGGGGGTGTTGTCGCCGACGGTGGGGAGCAGATCTGAGTAGAGAAACTCTGGGGCTGAAGCTTGTTCACTCACGCGCAGCATCGTATCGCTGCGGTGTGCGGCGCCTCGTTCGAGGCGCCGTCCTCGCCGCGGCGTCCCGTTGACGAATCGCGGCGCGTCACCGGGTTGTCAGTCCTGAAAAGTGTTCTGAGCGATCTCGGCGACCTTTTGACGGGTGTGCCGGCCCTCGATGTTGCGGATGGTTCCGGACCGTGAACGCATGACCAGTGAGCGGGTCGTCGCACCGTTGGCCCGATAGCTGACACCGCGCAGCATGTCACCGTTGGTGACGCCGGTGGCGCAGAAGAACATGTTCTCGCCGCTGACGAGATCTTCGGTCTTCAGGACCCGATCCAAGTCGTGTCCGGCGTCGAGGGCCTTCTGCTTCTCGGCGGCATTGCGTGGCCAGAGCTTGCCCTGGATCTCGCCGCCCATGCACTTCATCGCCACGGCGGTGATGATGCCTTCGGGGGTGCCGCCGATGCCCATGAGCATGTCGACAGAGCTCTCCTCCTGGGCGGCCGCGATGGCGCCCGCGACGTCGCCGTCGGAGATCAGCCGCACCTTGGCGCCCGCCGCCCGGATCTCACCGATCAGGCCTTCGTGGCGTTCGCGATCGAGCACGACGACGGTCAGGTCGGCGACCTCGATGCCCTTGGCCTTCGCCACGGCATTGACGTTGAACTCGACCGACTCGTTTATGTTGATCAGGCCGGCCGCTTCGGGTCCGACTGCGATCTTCTCCATGTAGAAGACGGCCGACGGGTCGTACATGGTGCCGCGCTCGGACACCGCGAGCACTGCGATGGAGTTCGGGCGTCCCTCGGCCATCAGGGTGGTGCCGTCGATGGGATCGACGGCCACATCGACCTCAGGGCCCTCGCCGTTGCCGACCTCTTCGCCGTTGTACAGCATCGGCGCCTCGTCTTTTTCGCCTTCGCCGATCACGACGACGCCGCGCATCGACACAGTGGAGAGCAGTTGCCTCATCGCGTCGACCGCGGCGCCGTCGCCGCCGTTCTTGTCGCCTTTGCCCACCCAGCGGCCCGCCGCGAGCGCGGCTGCCTCGGTCACCCGCACGAGCTCCATCGCCAGGTTGCGGTCGGGGGCCTCGAACTGGGGGGAATCGGCTGACATGGAGGGCCTCCTGAAATCGCGGCGAAAGGGTGTGAGGCCATCCTTTCATGCCCGTTACTGCAGGTGGTGCACCGGTGCCTGGCCGTAGACGTTGACGTTCATCCCGGCTTCACGCGCCTTCAGTTGCAGCGACAGGTACCGCGAGTAGTGGCGCGACTGGTGCAGGTTGCCGCCGTGGAACCACAGGTTCTGTTGTGCGGTGGGCTTCCACATGTTGCGGAGCTCGCCCTCCCAGGGGCCCGGATCCTTGGTGGTGCCCGACCCCAGACCCCAGCACTTGCCGACCTTGTCCGCGACTTCTTGTGAGATGAGCTTCGCCGCCCAGCCGTTCATCGAGCCGTAGCCGGTGGCCAGCACGATGAGGTCGGCCTCCAGTTCGGTGCCGTCGGAGAGCACCACCGAATGCGGTTTGATCTCGGTGATGTGCGCCGGTGCCTTGAGCTTCACCTTGCCGTCGGCGATGAGCTCGGACGCTCCGACATCGATGTAGTACCCCGAGCCGCGGCGCAGGTACTTGAGGAACAGTCCGGAGTCGTCATCGCCGAAGTCCAGCATGAAGCCCGCGGCCTCGAGCTTGTCGTAAAACTCTTTGTCCTGCTCGCGAATCGTGTTCCACGCCGGGATCTGGAAGTCGGCGAGCAGGCCGTAGGGGATCGATCCGAAGATGAGGTCGGCGGTTTCGTGGTCGATCCCGTTGTCCAGGGCTTCTTCGGAGTAGAGCCCGCCGAGCACCTCTCGCATCAACGATTCGGACTTCACGATGTGCGTGGTGGAGCGCTGGATCATCGTGACGTCGGCGCCGTTCTCGAACAGGTCGCCGCAGATGTCGTGTGCGGAATTGTTGGCCCCCAGGACAACTGCC
Organism: Williamsia limnetica; assembly: GCF_003217475.1. Classification (GTDB taxonomy): domain Bacteria; phylum Actinomycetota; class Actinomycetes; order Mycobacteriales; family Mycobacteriaceae; genus Williamsia; species Williamsia limnetica. The sequence goes on from NZ_QJSP01000012.1 coordinate 31,932, forward strand.
TTCTTGCCCCTGTACGCGGCGCCGCCTGAATGCTGCGACGAATGAACGAGGTCGCCCTCGAAGGTGTCGGCACCTGGGATCTCCGGGATGTTCGGGATACCCGACATCCCGGTGGCGAGCACCAGCTGGGTGGGTGTGAGGGTCAACGATTCGCCGTTACGCTCCACCTCGACGGTCCACTGCTGCGTCGCGTCGTCAAAGGTCGCCTTGGTGCAGGTGGTGGTGCTCCAATAGTCGAGCTCCATGATCTTGACGTAGCTCTCGAGCCAGTCGCCCATCTTGTCCTTGGGGGTGAACACGGGCCAGTCGTCAGGGAACGGTAGGTACGGCATGTGGTCATACCAGACCGGATCATGAAGGGACAGAGAGTAATAGCGACCACGCCACTCGTCGCCGGGCCTAGGATGCTTGTCGATGACCAGCGTCGAGACGCCGAGGCGGCGCAGGCGGGCGGCGAGGCCGATGCCACCCTGGCCGCCGCCGACGATGAGCGTGTACGGCTGGGTGGTGATGCCCAGGGTCTCTTTGTGCTCGGCGCGCCGATCGAGCCAGTTCTTCCGGCCTGGCACCACGCCGTGCTCGGCGCCCTTGATGCGGCGGGTGCGTTTGTTCTCCGGGAATTCCAGCAGTTCCTGCGCCGAGGTCAGGAAAGTCCAGCACTTACCGTCGCGCAGACGCATCAGACCCTTGCCGCGCAACACGGGGGTCGTGAAGGTGTACCAGGCGGTGGTGACGCCGTCGTCTTCCGTCGCCTCACCCTCGAGCTGGAAGTTGCCCGGGGCCGAGGTCGGCAGGGTCGCGGTCAGCATCGCGGCGAGGTCGTCCTTGCCCTCGGCAGTGGTGAGATTCCAGCTCAATGCCACCAGATCGCGCCAGTAGCAGTCGTCGACGAACAAATCGGTGACGGCTCCGACATCTCCGGTGTCCTGGGCGTGGGCAATAGCCTGCTCCAGGTCGGTGAGAAACGCCTGGGCCGTCTGGGTGGGAGAGACGGTGGTGGTCATGAACAACTCCTTCGCGTGAGGTGGATCACACCTGACGGTAGAAGGGTTCTCCGCTCGCCGGGAGGGTTGCAGGGAGTTGCAGAGGAGAAAGTGCGATCAGTGTGCCCAGGTCGCCGGAACGGTCAAGCGATAGGGGCGTGGTACCAGCAAAGGTCCGAGGGTGCGCCTGATCCGGGAGACCTCGGCCCGGATCGTCACGGTGTGGTCGCCGTCGCCGTAGAGCTCTGTCGACAATTCGCGGGCGCTGCGACCGAGGGGATGCGCGGCGAGGATGCGCAGCACGTCGTACTGACGTCGGGTCAGCGGATGAGCAACCTGTTCACCATCATCGGAAGTGATACGCGCACAGGGCGGATCGGACTGCAGGACCAGGGCGGTCGCGTGCTTGTCCGCCCGCCGCAGGTGCCACAGATCGCCCACCTGCTGCGCGTCGAAGTGGCCGAGGCTCGGAATCCACACGGTCCCGGTGTCGAGGCCGCCGGGGATGAACAGCCGGTCGCTCACCGCTATCCCGCGTGTCGCGATCACCCAGCCGTGCCGATCGATGACGAGGGCGTCGCCTGCACCGGTGTCGAGCAGACCTGCCGCGGCTCCGGACCGACTGCGCAGATCGTCGCGGTGGAGCAATCGCAGTTCGGCATTCACTGCGTCGAGCGTGGAGCAGACCAGCGACAGGGTGTGGGGGTGGGCGGTACGCAACCCGCCGGACAGCGTTATCGCACCGAGCACCGAGTCGTCGCGGGGATCGATGATCGGGGCGCCGGTACACACCCAGCTGTGGTGGCTCGGATGTGAATGCTCGGACCCGAAGATCTGCACGGGGGACCGGTCTGCCATCGCGGTGCCCAGAGCATTGGTGCCGACGGCCGATTCGGTCCAGGAAGCGCCCTCCACGAATCCCAGGTGCTCGGACCGCTTACGTACGTTCGGCGGACCGGCAACCCACAGCACCACCCCGTCGCTGTCGCAGAGGACGAGTTCGGTGGCGGTGTCGGTACAGCTGGTCAGCAGACGTTCGCGCAGAGCGGCCGACGCATGGTTCAGCAGCGGATCGGCGTCGCGGCGAAGGGCGACCTCGTCGGCGGGTCGATAATCGGGCCCGCGGTACCGGGCCGGCTGGCGTTGCCACGACCGGGCGACCTCGTCGCGGACACCTGTCGGGACGGCCCCGGTCGACGCCCACTGCTCGAACAACGAGTCCAGATGACGCAGATGGACTCGCGGATCCTGGTCGATACGCAGCGCGCTCGACGGTCGCATCAGCGGTGGTGGCACACGGTTCTCCGGAAGTTCGAAGGGTCGCCGCAATCCTACGTGAGACAGGTCACAACGCACGAACCCCCTCGGCCGCAGCCGAGGGGGTTCGTGCGTCGTACGAAGTCGGTCAGCTGGCGGCGCCCGCTTTGGTCGCCAGCGGCTTGCCATCGGGTGCGAGCGTGTCGTCGATCGGGATCTCGCGAATCGACGCCCCTTCGATGTCGACGTTCGGCACGATCTTGTCGAGCCACGCCGGCATCCACCACGCTTTGTCGCCCATGAGGGCGAGAAGTGCAGGCACGACGATCATCCGGATGATGAATGCGTCGAAGAAGACAGCCGCAGCCAGGGCGAAGCCCATCATCTTCGAGGTCGTGTCCGGCGCCAGCATGAACGCCGCGAACACCGAGATCATGATGACGGCTGCGGAGGCGACGACACGGGCACCGTGTTTGTAGCCGACCAGCACCGCCTCCTTCGCGGACAGGCCGTGGACGTATTCCTCGCGCATGCGGGTCACCAAGAACACCTGGTAGTCCATCGCCAGACCGAACACCACGCCGATCATGAAGATCGGCAGGAACGAGATGATCGGCTGGGTGTGGGTGATCAGCCCGAAGATTCCCTGCTGGAAGATCGCGACGGTGGCGCCGAACGTCGCACAGATCGAGAAGATGAATCCGATGGTCGCCGTCAAGGGCACCAGGATCGACCGGAACACCACCATCAGGATGATGAAGGCGAGCCCGACGACCAGGATCAGGTACGGGATCAGGGCCGAACTCAGCTTCGCCGAGATGTCCGACATGATCGCCGTCTGACCGCCCACATTCAGGGTCGCGCCCGCGGCTTCGGTGGTCGACGAGTATTCGCGGATCTGTTCCATCAACTCGTGCGTCTGCTCACCACTCGGTGACGTCTGCGGGGTCACCGCGATCAGCGCCGCCGTCGCCCCGGCTTGAGGGTTCGCCTGGTCGGGACCGTTTCCGATCCAGGTGAGCTGATCCGGGTTCGCCACGTTCGACAGTGTCTTGATGTGGTCGATCGTCTCGGTTGCGACCCCGGCCACATCGGCCCCATCCGTCTCGTTGAGGACCACCAGCAACTGTCCGTTGACGCCTTCACCGAATCCGCGCTTGAGCAGTTCGGTCGCCGGGACCTCGGCGTCCGAGGAGAAGGACAGACCCAATTCCAGTTTCGTCATCGGGGTGGCGATGATCGCGAGGAACGCCAGTGCGACCAAGGCGATGGGCAGTGGGTACTTGGTGAGGAACTTCGCGGTCCGTTGGCCGTTCGACACCCGGCTCTCGGGCTCGTCGCCGTGTCGCAGACCCTTGATGCGAGGCGAGAACGCAAATCTGCCGAATGCACCGAGCAGGGCCGGGATGAGCGTGATGGCCCCGAGGACGGCGATGACGACGGCGAGTCCGGCGCCCGCACCCATCTGCGATACGAACGGGATGCCCACGACCGCCAGTGCGACCACGGCGATCACCACTGTCAGACCGGCGAAGACCACGGCTGTACCGGCTGTTCCGACGGCACGTCCGGCCGCTGCCTCACGAGTGCCACCGAGATTGAGCTCCGTGCGGTAGCGGGACACGATGAAGAGCGCATAGTCGATCGAGACGGCGATACCGAGCATCGTGATGATGCCGGTCGCGCTCTCGTTCATGTTGAAGATGCCGGCGCCCAGGGTGACGAGATTGATGCTGATCAACACGCCCAGAATGCCCGTGATGATGGGGATGAACGCGGCGACCAATGCTGCAAAGGCGACGATCATCACCACGAACGCCACGACGAAGCCGAGCATCTCGGCCGTTCCGCCCTGCTCCTGGACCTGCATGAGCGAGCCCGTGCCGCGGACGTCGAGCCCGCCGGTGCGGAACTCGGAGAGGATGTCCTCGAATTGTTCTTTGTCTTCGATCGTGAGGTCTTCGACCTTGATGTTCTGTTGGACCTGGATCAGACCGACCTGACCCTTGTCGCCGAGGACCGACGCGGCGATCGCGGGTTCGGCGTCGGCCGCGGTCACCGGGTTGACGATGGTGTCGGGTTCGAAGATGTCAGGGAGTGTCTTGAGCTTCGCGACGAGCCCGTCGATGTCGGCGGTATGTGCCGCCAGCCCGTCGTCGGCGGCGATCAGGACGCTGGTCGATGCCTCCAGCTGTCGCTCGTTGACCGCTGTGAAGTCTTTCTCCATGATTGACATCGCCTTGTCCGAGTCGGTACCCGGTAGCTCGAAATCCTTGGAGAACTTCGGATTGAATGCCGCCACCAGAGCGATGACGAGAGCACCCAGCAGCAACCAGCTGACGATCACCCACCATTTGTGCCGAAAAGAGAACCGTCCCAGCCGATACAAGAACATTGCCATGGAAAGGGAGCTTATAGGGACCGCAGGACATCGGTCTTCACCCAATAGATGGATATCGAGCGACGAAAGTACTACTTGGTGGGGAGCACCTGTGGTCCGGTGCCCGGGCCCGGCAGGGGCGAGGCCGCCAGGGTGGCGGTCGCGAGGGTCGTGAAGTCCTCTTCCTTGCCCTTGTTCGACATCAGGCCGATCCGGACGTCGCCCAGGTCGGTCACCCAGACCGTGCGCCCACCATCGGGTTTGGCGTAGACGACCCACGACGATCCACCCACCTCGCGGGTGCCGGCCCCGAGCAGTCGTTCGTCTCCGGCGAGGGAGCCGACCAGCGAGTCCTCGGTGGCGTCGGTCTGGCTTAGCTGGATGTACACACCGTTGGACGTGATGTAACCGGAATTGGACACCGATGTGTTCTCGAGAGCGGTCGTCGTTCCGCTGTTCGGTTTCCAATCGTTCGGCGTCGCGGGGAGCCTGATCGGAAAGGCGAGGCTTCTGGCGTCGGCTTTGAGTCCGCTGTCGATGTCATAGGCAGGGACCTTGTCATCACCCGAACCACCCGAGAGACCGACCGAGCAGTTGCCCGACACCATCGCCACGAACACACACAGCAACAGCAAGGGGACCAAAGACCAGATCATGTCCTTGTTGTTGTTCAGGATGCGAGGTTTAGCGGCCACGCTTTCGAGTATTGCAGCACGTGCCGTCGCCACATAAACGTCCGGACCGCGCACAGGGCGTGTGCGCCCCGGTCAGTTCTCCTCGTCGAAGTCCTCGTCGTCGTCGAGGTCGCCATCTGCGTCGTCGCTGCCGAGTACCGACTCGATGCGTTTGCGGGCGCCTTCGAGATGTTCCTCACAGCGCCGAGAGAGGGCCTCGCCGCGCTCCCACATCTCCAGGGACGCGTCGAGGTCGAGGCCACCCTGCTCCAGGGTGCGCACGACGACGATCAGCTCGTCGCGGGCTTCTTCGTAGCCCAGTTCGGCAATCGGCGTGACGTCGTCGTCAGCCGGTTTCTTCGGTGGCACGTCTTCTTCCTCCAAGCATCGGCTCACATCGCGATCTCATCGGTAGACGACCGCGATGGTTCTCAGTTCTTCTTCTCCACGCCCATCACGGCGGCCCTGGTGGCGCCATCGGCCACCCGGACCCGCAGTTGACTGCCGATCGGCATGTCGTGCACAGAGTTCACCACATGGGGCTGCTCGTCGCTGCTGCTCGCCGCTCCCGGGACGCGTTGCACGACGGCGTAGCCGCGGGCCAGGGTCTGCGCAGGACCCAGGGTGGCAAGCCGGGCGGCCAGATGGTCGACACGTTGCTCCTCGCTCCCGACGCAGCGAGCGACGTCGCGCCGGATGTCGCGGGTCGCCCGTTCGATCTCGTCGACCCGGTCATCGACGATCCGAAACGGATTGGCCAGCACGGGTCTGCCACGCAGAGAGTCCAGACCGCGGACCTGCGTGGTCACCCAATTGCGAAGTGCACCAGCGCTTCTGGAACGCAGCTCTCTGATCTGGGAGAGCTCGGCGATGACGTCCGGGACCACTCGCTTGGCCGCGTCGGTCGGCGTTGCCGCGCGCAGGTCGGCGACGAGGTCGAGCAATGGCGAGTCGGGCTCGTGACCGATGGCGCTGACCACCGCCGTGGTCGCCTTGGCGACCGCGCGGCACAGCGCCTCATCGGAGAACGGCAGCAGGTCCTCGACGCTGCCTCCGCCGCGCGCCAGGATGATCACGTCGACGTGCGGGTCCGCATCCAATTGGGCGAGATGCCCGAGGATCTGCGGCACCGCGGACGGTCCCTGGACCGGTGCGTTGCGGACTTCGAATCGAACGGCGGGCCAGCGGGACCGAGCGACCGAGACGATGTCGCGTTCGGCCGCGCTGGCGCGGCCGGTGATGAGCCCGATGGTCCCGGGGAGAAACGGCAGCGGGCGCTTTCGGGCCGTGTCGAACAACCCCTCGGCGGCGAGTAGTTGACGCAGGCGCTCGATACGAGCAAGCAGCTCGCCGATGCCGACAGGGCGGATCTCTGTGACCCGTAAGGACACAGTGCCCCGTCCGGTGTAGAACACCGGCCTGCCGAGCATCACCACCCGGGCGCCCTCGGTCAGGGGAACCTGCGCGCGAGTCAGCAGGTCGGGGCTGCAGGTGACCTGGATGGAGATGTCGGCCGCCGGATCGCGCAGGGTCAGGAACGCCGTCCGGGTACCTGGGCGACGATTGATCTGGGTCAACTGGCCCTCGACCCAGACCTGCCCGAGCTTGTGGAGCCACTCGGCGATCTTCGTGTTGATGGTGCGGACGGGCCACGCTGATTCGGGCGTATTGCTCACGCGGGCAGGCTACTTGCTCGCAGCCGTCACGCGGTTGTCGAGCATCGTGAGGAACGGGGCCCGCGCGCGGTTGCTCTTCTCATACTCGGCCAGCTCTTTGAGTTCGGCCAGCCCGACACCGCGCAACTTCGCGCGTAGCTGCGCGAGTGTGAGGGTGTCGTAGTCGAGCAGCACGACGATTTCCGGGGCCTTCTTCGCGGATCGGCGCGCGGTCGGCGCGTCCTTCTCGATGTCGGGTGTCGAACTGTAGAGCGCGAACCGCCCGGTACCCACGGGTCCAACGGTGTTCTCGGGGTCGTCGTCGGCGGTCCCGGGTGTGTCATCGGCGGGCGTCACGGTGGTCGTGGCCGGGGTGATCGGCGGAGCGGAATTCCCGGTCACGCTGTCGTCGGGCTCGGAGAAGTCGTCGTCTTCGTCGAAGGTCGCCCACTCGGGTTCCTCTTCGGCCTGACCGAGCAGTGCCTCGAAGACGTCGTCCCCCTTGATCGCCATCTCGGCGATGCCCTGCTGGAAGCGCATCACGGCCTGCAGGGTCTGACTGACCGCACTCATCGGCAAAGTGATGGCGGTGGTGGGCAGTTTTCGCGTCTCTTCCAGCACGGTTACAACTACCCCGGCGGCGACCCTGGCGGCATAAGGTGGTCGAATCATGCCAATACTGTGCCTCATGCCACCGGTGGTGACCACCAGTAGGGTCGCAATGCCCGTACGCTGAACACCATGAGTTCGGCCGAGAACAGCCCATCGGGCAAGACAATCCTGCTCGCAGAGCCGCGTGGTTACTGCGCCGGCGTCGACCGCGCAGTCGAAACAGTGGAGAAAGCCCTGGAGAAGCATGGTGCTCCGGTGTACGTCCGTAAGGAGATCGTGCACAACCGCCATGTCGTGGAGACCCTGACAGATCGCGGCGCGGTCTTCGTGGACGAGACCGACGAGGTGCCTGAAGGCGCGCTTGTGGTCTTCTCCGCACATGGTGTCTCCCCGGCGGTCCACGACTCTGCTGCCAGCCGCAATCTGCGCACCATCGATGCCACCTGCCCCCTGGTGACCAAGGTTCACCAGGAGGCGAAGCGGTTCGCCCGCGACGACTACGACATCCTGCTGATCGGTCACGAGGGTCACGAAGAGGTCGAGGGGACCGCGGGCGAGGCGCCTGAGCACGTGCAGCTCGTCGACGGCCCCGAGAGTGTCGACGCTGTCACCGTGCGCGACGAGTCAAAGGTGATCTGGTTGTCGCAGACGACGCTGTCCGTCGACGAGACGATGCAGACCGTATCGCGCCTTCGCGAGAAGTTCCCGCTGCTCAACGACCCGCCCAGCGACGACATCTGCTACGCCACCCAGAACCGTCAGGTCGCGGTGAAGGCGATGGCTCCCAAGTGCGACCTGGTGATCGTGGTCGGTTCGCAGAACTCGTCGAACTCGGTCCGGCTGGTGGAGGTGGCGCTGCAGGCCGGCGCCAAGGCCTCGTATCTCATCGACTATGCCCGTGAGATGGATCTCGGATGGCTCGAGGGCGTGCAGACCGTGGGCGTCACCTCCGGTGCCTCGGTACCGGAGGTCTTGGTGCGCGGCGTGCTCGAGGTGTTGCAGGCGAACGGCTTCGACGGAGTCGAAAAGGTGACCACAGCCGAGGAGACCTTGACGTTCGCATTGCCCCGTGAATTGCGTCCGGCGCGCGCCACGTAGGCGTTCACCTTTCATCCACCGATTTCGCACCGCCCACCTGCTCTTACGGGTGGGCGGTGCGAATTCAGCTCGTTCAGCGGAAGAACACCGGTCGGCACGGCGTTGTGACGAACATGACAACGTCAGCTCTCGAACTCACCCCACGACAACGCGAACGGCTCGAAACCGAAGAAGTCGTCTGGCTCACCACCGTCAACGCTTCGCAGACCCCGGTCCCGACGCCGGTGTGGTTTTTGTGGTCGGATGATCACTTCCTGGTCTTCAGCGAACCCCGAACGCCCAAGCTCGCGAACATCGCCCGCGGCGGCGTGTCGGTCCACTTCAACTCCACCAGCGGGGGCGGCGACGTGGCGGTGTTCACGGCCAACGCCGCCCAGGACCCGGACGGACCGACCGAGGCCGAATGGAACGCCTACGTGGGCAAGTACGGCCAGTCGATGGCGGGCATGGACTACACGCCCGACTCGTTCCGGTCCGAATACTCGACGTTGATCAGGGTCACGCCCCGGCGCGTTCGCGGTTGGTGACCGATCGGCGTCAGTACTCGTCAGGGTTCAGGCGACGCACTCGGCGAGCCGGCATCGATACCGCCCACCCTGCCGCCAGGATCACCGCACAGACGCCGACGCCGATCGCTGCGATCGTATGCGGTCGGTGGTCGACGGGTGGAGCCGCGGTGGGTGCCGATATGGCCTGCGGCACAGTCCAATCCGGTTCGCGGTCGGGAATCTCGTAGGTGAGGGCGGCCACGGGGTCGATCACTCCATGGCCCACGGTGTTGTCGCGACCGGTACCCGGGGCATGAGCGGTGCGGGTGATGCGCTCGATGACCGCTCGCGCGTCGAGTTCGGGGAATTTCGCACGGACGAGCGCCACCACACCCGCGACGTACGGGGCGGCGAAGCTGGTCCCGTCGACACTCGTCAGACCACCTTCCACCTCTTGTGCGTTGGCCAACCGGTCCGAGCCGCGGGTGCTGTCGAGACTCAGGATCGACGTGCCCGGTGCGGCGATCCCGACCCAGGGGCCGGCAAGACTGAAGGCCGCAGGCGCTCCGCCTTCGGAATCGACGGCTGCCACGCTCAGCACGTAGGGCGTGTACCAGGCCGGGCTCGCGATCGTGGTGACAGTGTCCCAGCCATCCGATGCCGGATCGGCCGGGTTCGGCGGAGGATTCTGTTGTGAGCACTGCGAACCCTCGATGAGGTTGCCGGCCGCGGCGACCACCACCACGTTGCGGTCGAAGGCGTATTTCACCGCGGCGCCGAGCTGCTTGTCGTACAGGTTCGACCCCGCGGACCCGCAGGCCACCTCGGAGATGTTGATGACGGTCGCACCCAGGCCCACCGCCCGCACGATCGCGTAAGCGAGCGTTTGCACAGTCCCGAAGCCGGCGCCCACGCTGGGGTTGTCGCCCGGGTTGCCGGCGCGTCTGCGGTCTTTCGGTTCGAAGGCCGCGCTCGACTGCCTGATCGCGATGATCGACGATTCGGGTGCGACCCCGGCGAAGGCGTCGCCCGGTGCAGGCTGGGCGCCGATGATTCCGGCCACCAGTGTGCCGTGGCCGTCGCAGTCGTCGGTTCCGTCGGAGCGCGAGACGTAGTCACCGCCGGCGGTGATGCGCGGCAATCGCGGATGTCTGGTCACGCCGGTGTCGATCACCGCGACCTTCTGCCCACCGCCGCGGCTGAAACGCCACGCTTCGGGTAGCCGCATCATCGCCTGTGCAGCTGAGGGTTTGGTGACGTCCGTTCCGGGAGCCAGAACCGGCTTGGCACACAGCATCTTCTGCTCGGTGGGCTCTGGCGGTGCGATCGGCGCATCCCGCACCAGGGCCGCGATGTCGACCGCCGGTGGTGGGATCGCGGCGGCAGGTAGCGCGGGGAGGGCCGCCGCCGCGGTGATTGCCACGACCACCGTCACATGGCCGATACGCGAACGCATCGATCCTGTCCGGCCGCCGGCGCGGGGCCGGCTCGTCACAGGTCGCGGACCGCTGCGTAGAGGTCGAGGATCCAGAACAACAGCGGGACGATCGCCGCGATCAGCAGATACTCGAAGATCTCGACCAGGCGGCGCATCACGGGAGAGAAGTCCGATTGTGGTGCGAGGACTCCGCACAACAGCGCGAGGACCGCTGTACTACCCAAAGCGACTGCCGCCAGAACGGTGTGTTCGCCCGGTCCGAATGCCATCTCGATGCAGACCACGGCCCACCCGACGGCGCCTGCTGCGATGAGCACGGATGCCTGGGCGAGATCGGTGTGGGACCGGCCCCGCAGGCAGAGCACGATCGCGATGATCGTCGCGAACACCGTGGCGCGCCAGCTGAAGTCCGGAGTGGGGTACGCGACCATCGCGATACCGGCCACGGCGGCCGACGAGGTCCCGATGATGAGTCCGGTGAGATATCTTCCGGCCGTTCGGGTGCGCTGTTCGAGTGCGGCAGCAGAGGGGAGCGCCATGGCTCCGATTGCTCCGATGCCCTCGATCGCCGGGCGGGGCGCCGAGTCCGCGGGGTCGATGGCGGCGCCTGCCGTCGGCACCGGGGGCAGAGGCAGTCGCGCCAACAGAATGGTGATTCGCGATGCGTAAGAGATCGCGAGAATCGCGATGGCGCACAACAGTGCTCCGATACGGACGGTTCCCGGCGACCACAGCATCTGCACCGCGGCTGCGCCCGTCCCGAACAGGGCGGCCGTGATCACCGCGGCATTCACCAGGGGACCGGCGGCCCCGATCCGGTAGGACATCGCGGCAACGACCACGGTGACCGCGCATCCGAGCGTGAGATGGGCCGCCCCGAACGGCCCTGGCGGCAACATCATTCCGGTCGCGAGTGCACAGGGGGCCGCACACAGCGAGCTGATCGCAGCGGTGGTGCGATCGAGGTAGTACCGACCGATCACGGCTCCGGCGACCACGTAGGCGAGGGTGACGAGCGCGGCGATCACCGGCGGCCACCAACTCTCGTGTTCGCTGCGTTCGCGTAACAGCGCCAGTACACACAGGGCCGATGCCGCGACGGCGACCACGTAGCCCATGACCCGGGCGGCCGTCGCGTTCCAACTCGCGAACTGGGCCTCGCCGAGTCGTGCGACGGCGTCGATCACATCGTCGAAGAGCACCGCGGTCTCGCGGGCGGGTACCGAGCGCAGGATCAGCAGATCGCCGTCTCGCACCCCGGCCTCGGACAGCGTGCGACCGGGCGCGATGGGCTCGCGGCCGACCCGTGACAGCGTCCAGTGATCCCGGATGGGCGTCGGCCGGGTGTCGGCGTCCTCGACATCCGGCGTCCGGGAACTGATCAGCGCCACCAGGTCCGGGATCAGCGCGGCCACCGGCACCGCGGCCGGAAGTCCGACGTCGAACTGAGTCGTGCCACCGATGACCGATACCCGCGCCAGCGCAGGTTCGGCAGCGGCAGCGGCGTCCAACTCCGCCAAAAGGTCAGCAGCGGTCATGATTCCCCCCAAGAGATCCCCACCCGATGTCGAAACAATAGCGAATGCGTCCGACATCTGCCCCGCCGGATCGTGGCGGCCTGTGGATGAATGGCACCCTTCGGGGTGCCCCGCACGAGCTCATGGTGAATGATGTGCGGCCAGGGGATTCATTAGCTCAGGGGTGGGGTTCGTACAACCATGATGTTTCGGTGACGGCAGGGACGACCGAGGGATTCGTGCGGCGGGCACGAGTGCCGGTACCGCGTGCGCCCGGCGGAGAGGTCAACATCCAGGTGCCCCCGGATGTACCGCGGGTCGTGCCCGGCAGCCTGCTGATGAAAATGATGCCCGTGGTGATGGTGATCGCCGTGGTCGGCATGATCTCGATGATGTTCGTGACCGGCGGGCGCAACATGCTGTCGAATCCGCTGTTCATGATGTTCCCGATGATGATGCTCATGTCGATGTTCGGCATGTACGCGGGCGCCGGGAATCGCGGCGGCGGCAAGCGCGCGGCCGAGTTGAACGAAGAGCGCAAAGACTACTTCCGCTATTTGTGCCAGGTTCGTGACGAGGTGCACGAGACCGGTGCGGCCCAGCGCGACGCCCTCGAGTGGAGTCATCCCGAACCGGCAGCGCTGCTCGCGGTGGTGGGCGGACGTCGTATGTGGGAGCGGCGGCGCGGCGACAGCGACTTCGGCCATGTCCGGGTCGGGGTCGGATCGCAGCGACTCGCGACGCGTCTGATGCCACCGGAGACGGGGCCGCTCGAGGACATCGAACCGGTGTCGGCGGTGGCGCTGCGCAGATTTGTCCGAACCCACTCGGTTGTCCACGGATTGCCCACCGCGGTGTCGCTGAGGGGGTTCCCGGCGATCAACATCGAGGGAGCGCGCCAGGAGACGCGGCAGCTGGCGCGGTCGATGATGCTCGAACTCTGCGCGTTTCACGGTCCTGATCAATTGATGATCGCCGTGATCACCGCTGACCCCGGGGCCGAGGCGTGGGACTGGTGCAAGTGGCTGCCGCATCTACAGCATCCGTACGAGCGCGACGGTATGGGTTCGGCCAGGATGGTCTACCGGTCACTGGCGGACCTCGAGGACGACCTCGCCGTGGATCTGCTCGAGCGCGGCCGATTCTCGCGGTCGGCTCCGCCGAGCGCCGCGCGGGCACAGCTCGTGGTCGTCATCGATGACGGATTCGTCTCGGGCGACGAACGTATCGTCGGCGACGCGGGCATGGAGGCGGTGTGCATCCTCGATCTGTCCGCACCCACCGATGGCCTGGCTGTCCGTCGGGGACTGCAGCTGGTGGTGCGCGAGGGAAAGATCGGGGCCCGTAGCGCTTTCGGCGTCGAAGAGTTCGCCGACATGGATTCCCTCGGTGTCGCAGAAGCCGAAGCGTTCGCCAGGGCGATGGCGCGGTACCGCCTCGCCACCGCGGCCCAGTTGGTGAACCTCGAGCAAGAGGCCACCCCGTCGGATCCGGGTTTGATGAATCTACTCGGCATCGCTGATGCGACGCGGCTCGACCCGCATACGGCGTGGGCGCCGCGCAGCGCGCGCATGCGGCTGCGAGTACCCATCGGGTACTCGGCGAGCGGTACCCCGGTCGAGATCGACATCAAGGAAGCCGCCGAAGGTGGGATGGGTCCGCACGGTCTGTGTATCGGTGCCACCGGGTCAGGTAAATCGGAGTTCCTCCGGACCCTGGTGTTGTCGATGATCGCGTCCCATTCACCGGAGGCGCTGAATCTGGTTCTCGTCGACTTCAAAGGTGGTGCAACATTTCTGGGTCTCGACTCGGCACCCCACGTGGCAGCTGTCATCACGAACCTCGAAGAAGAGCTGTCGATGGTCGACCGCATGCGCGACGCGCTGTCCGGGGAGATGAACCGGCGCCAAGAGGTGCTGCGCGCAGCGGGGAACTTCGCGAACGTGGGGGACTACGAGCGGGCTCGCGCGTCGGGCGCGCCGCTGGAACCGCTGCCCGCCTTGTTCATCGTGGTCGACGAGTTCTCCGAACTGCTGGCGCAGAAGCCGGATTTCGCTGATCTCTTCGTCGCGATCGGCCGACTGGGGCGCAGCCTGCACATTCATCTGCTGCTCGCCTCACAACGCCTCGAAGAGGGCAAGATGCGCGGACTCGACAGCCACCTGTCCTATCGAATCGGTCTGAAGACGTTCTCCGCGAACGAGTCCCGGTCGGTACTCGGTATGCCTGACGCCTACCATCTGCCTAATGTCCCCGGCTCGGGGTACCTCAAGTGCGACTCGGCCGAACCCATCAGATTCAACACGTGTTACGTCTCGGGTCCCTACACCCCGCCTACCGCGCTCGGACTCGAATCGCTTCCCTCGATGGCGACGGCAGGCCGGCTGAAGATGTTCACCGCCGACCGCATACCGGTGGATCTGGTTGCCCCTCCGCAGATCTCGCTCGACCCAGTGCCCGATCTCGTCGCAGATCCGTCGGTGGCAGGTCCGGCGGTTGCACACACCCCCGGTGTAGGTGCTGCGGTGCGGACCCTGCTGGAAACCGTGCTCGACCGCATGGCCGGACAAGGTCCTGCAGCACACGAGGTGTGGCTGCCCCCGCTCGACCAGCCTCCGACGATCGACATGCTCGTCCCACGGTGGCGCAGCCCCCAGGACGGTCGCCTCGAGTTCCCACTGGGGATCGTCGACCGGCCCTACGACCAACGTCGCGACATCCTGACCGTGGATGTGTCCGGTTCGCGAGGCAACGTCGCGATCGTCGGTGGGCCCCAATCGGGTAAGTCCAACGCCGTCCGGACCCTGATCCTCGGCGCCGCAACCACCCATACGCCCGAACAGGTCCAGTTCTACTGCCTCGATTTCGGTGGCGGCAGCCTGGCCGGGATCGCCGGGCTACCGCACGTCGGATCCGTGGCGGGCCGATCGGACATGGATGCAGTGCGACGTACGGTGGCGGAGGTCGCCACCCTGATCCGCCGGCGGGAGTTGCGTTTCGCCGATGCGGGCATCGAGTCGATGCGCGACTTCCGGTCTCGACGCCGAGCCGGCGATCCTGTGCTCGCCGACGACGTATTCGGCGACCTCTTCCTTGTCGTCGACGGGTACGCGGTCATTCGTGGCGAGTTCGAGTTCCTGGAATCTCAGATCAATACCATTGTGGCGCAAGGTCTGTCCTACGGTGTGCACGTCATCCTCACAGCCGCGCGCTGGGCGGAGGTCCGGCCGGCGATCAAGGATCTGATCGGCAGCAGACTGGAACTGCGGCTCGGGGATCCGCTCGATTCGGAGATGGGTCGCAAGGTCGCCGGTCTGGTGCCCGAAGGCCGCCCGGGTCGCGGTCTCACGGCGCAGCAGCTCCACATGCTCGTCGCGCTGCCCCGCACCGATTCGGAAACAGGACTCGACACCCTGAGCTCGGCGCTCGCGAGCACCGTCGCAACCATCTCGGCCCTGTACCCCGGTCGCGCGGCGATGGCAGTCCGCAAGCTGGCCACGCACCTCGAACGGTCCGAGGTGCACACGCGCTTGCGGGACGCCGACATCACGCTGGCACCGGGAGAGGTCGCCATCGGTGTCGGGGAGGCCGAACTCGCACCGGTCATCCTCGACTTCCGGACCGGGCCGCATTTTCTGGTGTTCGCCGACGTTGAGCACGGCAAGACGAACTTGCTCCGCAACATCGTGGCCGGATTGATCGAGAACT
The DNA here is from genome assembly GCF_003217475.1 of Williamsia limnetica. GTDB lineage: Bacteria > Actinomycetota > Actinomycetes > Mycobacteriales > Mycobacteriaceae > Williamsia > Williamsia limnetica. The sequence continues at coordinate 47,742 of NZ_QJSP01000012.1, forward strand.
CGTCGTCGACGGAGACAAAAATCGTTCTCGTCGACTACCGGCGGACGATGCTCGGCGTGATCGACACCGAGCATCTGGCCGGATATGCCACCTCCGCCCAGACCCTGACCCCGATGGTCACCGAGCTCGCCGCCTACTTCACAGCGCGTCTACCGGGGCCGGACGTCACCCAGCGACAGCTCCGTGACCGCCGGTGGTGGTCGGGACCGGACGTCTACATCGTCGTCGACGACTACGACATGGTGGCCACCGGAAGCGGGAACCCGCTGGCGCCGTTACTCGACCTCTTGGCCCAGGCCCGCGACATCGGCCTGCACCTCATCGTCGCGCGGCGTTCGGGCGGCGCAGGCCGGGCCCTGTTCGACCCGATCATCGGCCGCCTCAAGGATCTGTCGTGTGACGGGCTGTTGATGAGCGGAGACCGCGACGAGGGGTACCTGCTCGGCAGGGTCCGCCTGCAGAAGCTGGTGCCGGGTCGGGGCGAACTGGTGTCGCGTTCGCGTCCGCAGGAAATGATCCAGGTCGCCCACATGCCTCCGCTGTGATGGCGTCACCGATGCGTTGGGCGGTGGCCGACGTTGCCTATGACCATCTCGAGGTGGGCGGCAGCTCGCCGGAGCGGGTGGGGGCGCTGGTGGCGGCGATCAATTCGCCGACCGTCGTCGTCGACGGTGAACGCATTCATGCGATCGAGGCCTGGTCGAGGCTGTTCGGCCGGGTGCTGACCGGTAGCGATCCCGTCACCGTGGCCCATCCCAGCACGTGGGGGACGAGACGGGCCGCGGTGCTGGGGCAGGCGGCCGCGGCGGCGGGCCGTGAGGTGGAACTCGTCCCACGTGCCGCGGTCATCGCGCGTTCGCATCTGGACGCGACTGCCCAGCGAGCGCTCGTCATCGAGGTCACCGACCGAGTCGACATCCACGAGGTCCGACGGGCCGGTGGTGATTGGCTGATCGCGTCGACGACTGTCGCGACCGAGAGGACCTACGCAGAGTTGGTGGCAGGTCTCGCCGACAACGGGGTCGAGGCGATCCTGGTCGACGGCACCGACCCCGCAGCGGTGCAATCGGTGCGTACCCGGGTCGAGGCCGTGACCGTGGTCGGCCGGGTGGCGTGCGTGCGACGCGCGCTGGTGCATCGATACGGTGGCGCACTGGCCGCCCCGGAGCCAGGCTCCGAAACCTGGCCGCCTTCTCTCGCGGTGGGGCGCACCCGTCGCGGGTCGGTGTTGGCGGCGGCAGCACTCTTGGTTGTGGTGGCCGTTGCTGCGGCGATCGCCGTCGTCGTCGTACGAGACGGCTCCCGGACGCCCGTTGCCGCGGTCGATCGACAGGCGCAGGTCGGCCGGGTGTCGTTGGTGGTGCCCGCCGATTGGCGGCAGAGTAGCGAACCGGCGGCCGAAGGGGTCGTCTCACGCGCCACCTTCGCCGCCCCGCAGGATGATCGGCGCATCATCCTGCTCCAGAATGCGGTCCGCAGTACGTCGACGCTGTCGTCCGTGGCCGGCAGTCTCCGCAACCGGATCGACCAGCGCGGCGACGACGTGGTCCAGGAGTTCTCGGCCAGCACCCGCTATGCGGGCCGGGAGGTCATCAGTTACCGCGAGGTGCCGGTGTCCGGTGGAGCCATCCGCTGGTATCTCCTCGTCGCAACCGGTCTGCAGGTCAGCGTGGGTTGTCAGGCAGGATCGGCGGGGGAGTCCATCGACGAGCAGTGCGTCGTGGCGGTGGCCTCGGTGCGCATCGCGGATCGCTGACCCTCTGCGATCGAGCCCGCAGGTCATGAGCGTTTTGACCCACCGTGTCCCTGGCCGGTACTGTTGTCGGTTGGTACGCGACCGCCTCAAATCGGTGTAGTCGAGGCCTGGGTCCCCACTGGTCGCCAGGAACAACCTCTGCCGCATGCCCGACCAGCTCCATCCGATCAGACAGAGGACTATCTGTGCCTACTTACACCCCGAAGGCCGGTGACATCACCCGTACGTGGCATGTCATCGATGCCACCGACGTGGTGCTCGGCCGCCTCGCCGTGCAGAGTGCAACGCTCCTGCGCGGGAAGCACAAGCCGACCTACGCACCCCACATGGATGGCGGCGACTTCGTCGTCATCATCAACGCCGAGAAGGTTGCCGTCAGCGGAAACAAGCGCGACGACAAACTGCTCTACCGTCACTCCGGTCATCCGGGCGGCCTGAAGTCCCGCACTGTCGGTGAGACCATCGCTACCCATCCGGAGCGCCTCGTCGAGAAGGCGATCATCGGGATGCTCCCGAAGACCAAGCTCGGCAACGCCATGGCCTCCAAGCTCAAGGTGTACGCCGGCCCGAATCACCCCCACGTGGCTCAGCAGCCCGTCCCCTTCGAGATCACCCAGGTTGCCCAGTGACGGCGCCGGAGGAGCAGAACGTGTCCGATCAGACTGATGTCGCCGCAGAAGAAGTTGTGGCCGAAGAGGTTGTTGCCGAGTTCGGTGCGGACGACTACTCGGTCGACGACAGCGTCGACGCCGAGCCTGCCGTCACCCGCGCACCGGTCGATTTCGATCGTCCGATCCAGACCGTCGGCCGTCGTAAAGAGGCCGTCGTCCGCGTCCGGATGTCGCCGGGATCCGGCGAGTTCAAGCTCAACGGTCGCACCCTGGAGGAGTACTTCCCCAACAAGGTGCACCAGCAGCTGATCAAGGCTCCGTTCGTCACGGTGGAGCGCAGCGATACATTCGACATCGCCGCAAACCTCCACGGTGGAGGCCCGTCGGGACAGGCAGGCGCTCTGCGTCTGGCCATTGCCCGTGCGCTCATCGAGGTCACCCCGGATGATCGTGGTGCCCTCAAGAAGGCCGGCTTCCTCACTCGTGACCCGCGTGCGGTGGAGCGCAAGAAGTACGGCCTGAAGAAGGCCCGTAAGGCATCGCAGTACAGCAAGCGCTGATTTCTTTCCAGGGCCCGCGAGCACCAAGGCGGTCTTGGGCACAGGCAGGCGTTCAGGATTCACTGGACGCCTGCCTGTTGCTTTTTGCAGGCGTACTCACCGGCCACGGGGCCACCGATCGAACGCGTGAAGATCTCGAAGAAAGGAATGGTCGATGGGGCGACTGTTTGGAACCGACGGAGTCCGCGGGCTGGCCAACGCCGACCTGACGCCGGAGTTGGCGTTGTCGCTGGCCGAGGCCGCTGCCCGGGTGCTTCCCGCCGAGGGCGCGGGGGGCGGCAAGCGCCCGGTCGCCGTGGTCGGCCGCGACACCAGGGCATCCGGTGAGATGCTGGAAGCGGCGGTGTGTGCGGGGCTGACTGCCGCGGGCGTAGACGCCGTCCGGGTCGGGGTCGTCCCGACCCCGGCTGTGGCCTACCTGACCGATTTCTACGACGCCGCATTCGGCGTCATGATTTCCGCGTCTCATAACCCTATGCCGGACAACGGCATCAAGTTCTTCGCCGCGGGTGGACACAAACTCTCCGATGCCGCAGAGGACGCGATCGAAGCGGCCGCGGGGGCCGCGGTCGTGCGACCTACCGGTGCTGCGGTGGGGCGGGTTCGCGATGCTGCGGACGGCATCGACGCCTATCTCGATCATCTGTCCGGCGTCGTCGACGTGAACCTCAAACCCGTGACCGTGGTCGTCGACTGTGCCCACGGTGCGGCGTACACCGCGGCGCCACGGGCGTACCGCAGTGCCGGCGCCACCGTCATCGCGCTCAGCGCCGATCCTGATGGCGAGAACATCAATCTCGACTGCGGCTCAACACATCTGGACCAAGTCCGTGCCGCAGTTCTCGACTACGGAGCCGATCTCGGTTTGGCCCACGACGGAGATGCCGACCGGTGCCTGGCCGTTGATGCCACCGGTGCCGTCGTCGATGGCGATGCGATCATGGCCGTTCTTGCCAGCGCGATGAAGGATGCAGGCAGCCTCAAAGACAACACCCTGGTCGCGACCGTGATGAGCAACCTGGGCCTGCACCTGGCGATGACCGCTGCGGGAATCACCGTGCGCACCACCGCGGTCGGTGACCGATACGTGCTCGAGGAACTCCGATCGGGCGGGTTCTCCCTCGGCGGAGAGCAATCAGGACACGTGGTCATCCCATCCCACGGCACCACCGGTGACGGCATTCTCACGGGCCTGGCCCTGATGGGCCGCATGGCCGGCACCGGGAAGTCGTTGGCGGAGCTGGCCTCGATCATGAGCGCACTGCCGCAGGTGCTGATCAACGTCCGCGTAGCCGACAAGAATGTCGTGGCGGAAGCGGAATCCGTCCGCGCGGCCGTCATCGAGGCCGAAGCGGAGCTGGGTGCAACGGGCCGGGTCCTGCTGCGTCCTTCGGGTACCGAGCAATTGGTGCGTGTGATGGTAGAGGCGGCCACCGCAGACCAGGCGCAGTCGGTCGCGGCGAGGATCGCAGCTGCTGTCGAGGCTGCCTGACTCGTCCGCCGCCGCGGGCGTGTGGCGCCCTCACCGTCCACTGACGACCTTTCCAACCGCTGCGGTCCGAACACGGAACCGTCCCGGTCCGCGATGCGTCTGATCCACGGGAGGATGAGATGACTGAGCAGACCAGAGTGGACCCTGAGGCGTTGCGGAAACTGGGCAACGCCTTTGGCCAGACAGCATCGTCAGTGGACATCGCCGCGACGGAGTTCGTCGACTGCGACTTCGGAGCGCATATGGGCAGTCGTTACGGCACCCACTCGATGGACTACGCCGCAGGCGTCCTTGCGGTCGTGAGGTCGGTGAGCGCACTTTCGCAGTCGTCGCGAACGTTCGGCGATGCCCTGACCGCAGCGGCCGACACACTGTCGGACCAGGACTCGACGAACGCGACCGGGTTCGTCGGTGGCGATCCGGGGCGCGCCGATGGGTAATGCGCCTGCGCCATCGGTGAGTGCTCTCGATGAGGAATTGCTGGCGGCGCGCGAGGTTGCCAGGGGAAGCGTCTGCTTCTTCGACAATGTCGCGCCGCTGGCGCGGCAGGTGGGCATCGAGGCACTCCCGGCTTTCGAGGCGTTCAGGTCGCGATTCTCCGAAACCGAGGACATCAACACACATCGACTGCGTGCTGATGGGCTGATCCTGCAGAACGTGCACACCACCGCCGCAGCGCAGATCGCCTACCAGCACGAGCAGGAGGCGGTGCTCGTCGACTGCTGGCCAGACGGATCCGGAACCGTTGCCCGCCGACAGTTGCTGGCACACCTGCCCCGGGCCGACGCAGACCTGACGTTGCTGGGGGAGCTGGCATCCGGATTGCTCGTTGCCGCGGACTGCATCGACATCGCACGCCTCGCCAAGTTCAGCGCGATCGGCACCATCGACGCGAACATCCTGCTGGGTATGCCGATCAGCGCGTGGACCGCCATCGTCGAATCGCTCGCCGCCGCTCCGCGAGAAGAATTGCGTGCGGCGATCACCGCGGCGGTCGACCTGTTCACCTGTGCGGTGAACACCTGTGATCAGGCGGTCGAGGCGGTTCTGGTCGGAGTCTGCACGGGTCTGCAGGGGGTCGACACCGCCCCGTACCCGAGCGGTCAGCAGAGCCCGTGCGCTCCGCCTCCCTGCCCTGAGGTGGCTCCCGGTCCCGTGTGTGCCGACAGCGGCCCCGATGTGCCGGGTGCATCCGGTGGGTCTGGAGCGTCGGGCGGATCATCCTCGAGCAGCGGTGTGCCGACGGGGACGGTGAGCACTGCGTCAGCGACTCCGCTGGCGCCCGCCACTCCTCCTGCTCCGATTTTCGAATCCCGGCCAGCGTCGGTGATAGCGTCCGGATCCGGTGCTGTCACAGGTCAATTCGCTGCTTCCTACGCTTCGTCACCCGGTGGCGCCGAGCTCACCGGCATCTTGGCCCCGCTGGCCGGAGCGATCGGCCAGGTGCTGACCGGAGCGATGATCGGGATCGTCGAAGCCGTGGCGTCCGCTCACTCCGACATCCAGGGTGAACCGCCGGCCCACGCAGACCCCGGCGCCTCACCACCCGCTGGGCCCCCGGATGAGGAATCGGGTACGCCGAAAGAGCGGGCGACACCGGGGGAGACGGCGACGCCGGGGCCGAACGGACCTGCGGACCGAGCATCCGATGACTGCCCATCGGAGTCGGAGGGGTCGGGTGATCCTGTCGCGATCGGTCCGGCCGATGCAACAGCACCCACGGGGAACCCGGCCGTGGTGCGGGATCCGCCGCCCGTTGCGCAGGCGCCGCCCGGTGCCGGGGATTGTCCGGTGCCGCTGGGTTCTCCGGGAACTGCTCCCGGCGGGCCGGCCCCGACTCCACACCCGGCGCGACTGTCGGAGCCGGAGCCGGGCACGCAGGTCGCGCCACAGGCCGCCGACCAAGGCCAGCCGGCACCGGGAGACGAAGGTGTTCTGGCCCTGGCCGGTGACCAATGAATCCGCCGGGTGATCGATGAGTATCTCGGATCTCTTCGACGCGATCGCCGAACGCGCACGGACGGACACAGAGGCCGCGGTGCGCACCTATCGCAACCGACAGCGGGCTCTCGAGGAACGACTACGAATCGCAGCGGAAAACGCGGACCGTCGCCGCGGGAGTACTCGTGAAGCGATCGCGGCCCGAGGTGTAATCCTGTTGCCGGCCGACGACATCGATCTCAGTCCGCATACGCCCGCAGCGGCCGCTCCCGTTGGCGACGAATCACGGCCGGCCCTGGACAACTACCAGGAGGACAACGACCAGGAGGGCAACGATCACGAGGACGTCGATCAGGAGGACGCAGACGACTTCTCGTTCTCGAACGGCTGGCTCACCGACCGGTGAGCCACAGGCGAAACTACTTCCGCAGTAGTCGGGTCAGCGGATCGATCAGATCTTCTGCGCCCGGGGGAAGTGCGTCGGGGTCCACGGTCAGGAGCTTGCCGAGTCCGGCATCGGGGTCACTGAACGGGGCGTACTTGCTGTCGTCGGTCAGCTGATGGAGCAGGAACCCGGTCAGCACACCTCGGCTGATCTTCTGGGTCTTCCTGTCGTTGCCGCCCGCGCCGAGCCTGGACCGCACACTGAAACCCTCGGCAAGACCTCGATTCTCGGTTCGCGGCGCCATCCGGAGGACGGCAGGATCGGAGCCGAGGGCGCGCCGCAATGCGAGCGCGTTGGATGTCATCGACTCCAGCTCGCCCGGCGCGACGATGATCAGAGCAGGAATCGTGACCTCACGCGCAGCGGGCAGGACCGCGCTGCTGGTCGGCGCCGGGAAGAGTGCGGCCAGTGCTTTCGCCCGACGGCTCCGCGCAGCGGCCAGAGTTGCGGCCGACGCGCCGAAACCGTGGCCGGCCAGACCCAGTCGATCTTTGTGCACGGTGATGTTGCCGGCGCCCAGCCGGACCTCGCTGATCACGGACAACGTCGTCTCGAGGTCGGCGGCCAGCCCCTGATCCGACGCCAACAGGCCCTTCTCGGTGGTCGGAGCTGCGGCGACAATGCCCCACGACGCCAGATGCGCCAGGGTCTTGTAGTACTGCTTGGCGCCCGTGAGCCAGCCGTGGCCGAATGCGATCCCGGGGAGGTCTTTCCCTTCGGCGGGGGTGTAGAGGGTGCCGGGTAGTCCGACGATCGCCATGTCGCCGCGCAGAACCTTGTGCGGTCCGGTCTTGGACAGCTGCGAAAGGAGCTTCTTGGGGTTGGCCACCATCTGACTCTAGGGGATCGTGCTACCGACCGGCAGCACCCCCGGCCCCTACCCTGTGTATTTTGACGGACCACGCGATTCACCGCGCATTCGGCGCGTGAACTTGGCAGAGTAATCACCATGGATGCCAATGAGATCCGCAGTGCCTACCTCTCGCTGATGGCCGAACGCGGCCACACCGTGATTCCCCGGGCGCCGCTCGTGCCCAAAGACGACCCCACCACGCTGTTCACGGGCAGCGGGATGCAGCCGCTTCTCAAGTATCTGCTCGGTGCCGAACACCCCTCGGGAAAGAGGCTCGCCGACTCGCAAACCTGCCTGCGGTCCCAGGACATCGAAGAGGTCGGCGACAACCGGCACACCACGTTCTTCGAGATGCTCGGGAACTGGAGTCTCGGTGATTACTTCAAGAGCGAGCAGATCCCGCTGTTCTGGCATTTCCTCACCGAGGTCGTCGGCCTCGACCCCAATCGCATCTACGTCACCGTGTTCTCGGGTGATCCCGCGAACGGCATCCCGCGCGATGACGAAAGCGCCGACATCTGGACCGAGTTGTTCACCAAGGCGGGGGTTTCCGCCGATCGCGTGGTGTTGCTGACCGAAGAGCACGGCAACGAGGTCGGCAACCAGGGCGCCCGGATCGCGTATTACAGCGACAAGAACTGGTGGTCGCGGTCGGGCGGGCCCGACACGATGCCCGTCGGCGACCCAGGTGGGCCCGACAGCGAGGTCTTCTACTACTTCCCACAGGTCGAACACGACACCGCGTTCGGTAAGTACCCACACCAGAACTCCGACGGTGGGCAGTACATGGAAATCGGCAACTCGGTCTTCATGCAATACGCCAAGACGGTGGAGGGCTTTGCCGAATTGCCCAAACTGAACGTCGATTACGGCGGCGGGCTCGAACGTATCGCGGCCGCATCCATCGACAGTCCCGACGTGTACCGGATCAGCCTGCTGTGGCCGATCGTGCAGAAGATCGAGGAACTGTCGGGGGTCGGCTACGACGACAACACCGTGGCGATGCGCGTCATCGCAGACCACATCCGTGGAGCGGTCTTCCTCGCGGTGGACGGCGTGGTGCCGTCGAACAAGGAACAGGGTTACGTGATGCGCCGCCTGGTGCGCCGGGCCATCCGGTTCGCCCACCAGCTCGGGGTCCAGGACAATCTGCTGACGCAGCTCGTGCCGGTTGTCGCCGATCTCTACACCGAGGCCTATCCAGAGGTCGCCGAGCGCCGCGAGACCGTGATCGCCGTGCTGGAGAAGGAAGAACGATCCTTCCGTCGAACCCTCGGTAAGGGTTTGCGAGAACTCAAGCGCCTCGGTAAGACCGGCGAGACGGTGACCGGTAAGGATTTGTTCAAGTTGTCCGACACCTTCGGCTTCCCGGTCGAATTGTCCGCCGAAGAAGCCGTGACCCGCGGGATGCCGATGACCGTGAACTGGCGGGCGGAGTTCGACGGGGAGATCGAGGCGCAGCGTGCCCGTTCGCAGGCGTCAACCAAGCTCGGAGCCACCGTCGACTGAGTGAGGGCCGCCGGGAGGCTCGGGGGCGTCCGGCTGCCCCGGGGCGACCCGGGGTGACTGGCCGCCCGACTCGGAACCGAGACCCTGCGGATCGGCGACGCTCGCGAGGCGGATGTCCAGCTCGCTCTTCCACTCCCGTCGCACCTGCTGGTCGAGTGCTTCGAGCCGCTCGACCAGCGGAGGATGTTGCGTAGGTGGCGTGCTGGCCTGCAACGTGAGCAGAAGCGACCGCAGTCTGCGCTGCACCTGTGTCGAATTGGTGCTGAAGTGGCGGATCTCGTCGGTGGCGAGCGAGACATAGTCGTTCCACGTCCGCCGGTAGCCGTGCACCCGCGACATCATCTCCAATGTCCGGTCGCTACGTACCCGCGGAGCGAGAAGAAGCAGCAGGTCTTCGAGATGGTCGATGGCCTGGACGGCGCGCCCCGGGTCGTTGATGGCGGGCGACAGGGCTTTGAGGGCGACGTCCACGATGGCCTGCAAGGCGGCCGACGGACTGACCGCCGGGCGGTGCGCATCGCCGAAACACATGGTTGCCAGCAATTGTCTCTGCCTGAGCTCGCTCAGGTCGTCGGGGAGGCCGTACACCGCGAACAACGGGGCCTCGTAGGCCACGAAGTCTCCGATGCGGGGCAGGACGTCGAGCTGTACCCCCCACCGTGTCCCGAGCCGTTGCAACTGAGGCAGATTGATGGCCACGAGAACCCGGCCCTTGGACGGCAGCCGGCGCAGTCGGACGAGGGTCATCGGGGCATCGGGATCGACGATGCCGTAGGAGGGGGTCGGTGCCGCGACGCTCGCAGCGCCCGGGTCCGAGGACGCGTCGATGAACGTCCGTTTGATCGTCTTGTGACCTTCGTCGGCAATCCAGCTGAGCAACCTGGTGGAGTTGAGTATCCGACCCACCTTGCTGACGAGCACCACGAACATGATCGCGCTGGCGAAGGCGAGGAAGAGCGCGAACGCACCCGACGCGATGGGCGCCCTGTTGTCTTGAGATGCCATGTCCGAGGCGACGATCAGCGAATAGACGAAGGTCGCGAGGAATAGTCCGTTCGACCACCGCATGATCGGATCCTGCTGCAGGACAGGGACCACCCGAACCGATACCTGGGTCGCACCGAATTGCATGGCCAGCGTCGTCGCCGTGAAGACCAGACCGGTCAGGGTGATCATCCCGCCGGCGATCGCGCTGAGCAGGGTGGCCATGGTTCCGGTGTCGACGGCATCGGAGGCCGTCGCCTCGTCGATGGCGCCGAAGACCCCCGTCATCGCCACAGCCAGGAAGATCAGAAGCACTGGCAGCCGCCAGATTCGCACGGAGCCCAGCCGACGTCGGGTGCGGCGCCACCGCACCCGATCGCTGATGAGCCGTCCGAGATCGGCGAGCACGCCCATCGTTGGAGGCTACTCCCTGGTCGTGGCGAGTTTGATCATCTGACCGGCGGTGGCGTTGGGCAGGTAGGCGCGGGTGAGGGCGACACCGATGCGCGGTAGGTCACCTTCGTCCCGGAAGCACATGTACACAGGTTCGTACCGGGGCTGGAACTTCATCTTGAACGCGTGCAGGGACCGGAAGCCGTAGAACGGTTCCATCGCCGCACCCATCATGTCGAGCATTCGGTCCATCGCGACGACCTCGCTGGTGTCGTCCTCGGCCCGCGCGAGCGGTGCCCCGGACAGCGAGAGGATCTCGGCACCTTCGGCTTTGAAGGCGAGGGCCGAGCTGGCGATGAGAAACTCGATACACGGTCGGAAACCGTCATCGCGACGGCGCATCACATCGAGCGTCCAGCCACGCATGGTGTCCCCGCTGCCGAAGACAGGGAGCCACGACAACACGCCGTGGACCGACCCGGTGTCGTCGATGGCCAGGGCCACCCGCACCTCGGGGTCGAGTGCCTCTTCGACACTGCCGAGTGTGAAACCCATCTCGGGGAGTCCTTTGTCCCCGACCCACTCCTCGGAGATCGCCCGAACCTGGGCCACCACGGCGAAGGGTTCGTCCTTCAATGTCGTGAGTTTGAAGGCGATGCCCTCTTTCTTCGCCCGGTTGAGGGCCGACCGGATGTCTTGCCAGGGCTTGCCTTTGAAGGCCAGCGTCGGCAGGTCGATGATGGTGTCCTCGGCGATCTGCAGGGTTCGCCAGCCCATGCCGCGGGCGATGGAAGCAGTGGCCTCACTGACGGAGAACCAGCACGGGATCCGAGCGCTGTTGTCGGCCATGTCGGTGAACTCGCGGATGGTCTCCTCGAGTTTCTCAGGTGCGCAGACGGGATCGGCCAACGCGAGCACAGTGCCTGCGGGACGCTGATAGCCGATGACGCCTTCGCCGTCCTTGGTGAACGCGTATTGGTTGTTCTCCCACGTGATCATCCAGCTCATGGTGCTACCGCCGTACTTCTTCAGCAGGCTGCGGACCTGCTCGGCGGGATTGGATCCACCCATGCCCGCCATGGCTTTCCGGCTGTTCAGCGGGACCGTGAACGCATATCGGCCACCGAACAACAGGGTCAGCTCCACGATCCAGAGCAGTCCGGTACCGACGGTGACCGCGCCCTTGCCCTCGAAACTCGAGGTGATGACGGCGATGAGTACGAGCACCAACAGAGCGATGTACAGCACCCCGTAGACGACGGTGACCCACCAGGCCCACTTGCGGCCTCGGCGTAGTTGATCGGCGATGAGCAGCACGATCAGGACGCTGACTATCGAACCCCAGCTGAGGCTGTCGTTCGAGTCCGTCGGCCCGAACGGTCCGTCGCCGGGGAAGACGGCGACCGCGATGTTGACGACTCCGATGAGCACCAGTCCGAGGAAGCTGATCATCCGGATTTCTTGGCGGGTTCGGGGCAGCACGCCCGACTCGCTCTTGCTGAAGAACCGTTCGCCGATGATCAACATGACCACGACGGCGATCAGGTGGGTCACGTCCGCGAGCTTGCCCTCGAAGAGGAACGAGATGGCCACGTAGGCAAGGAGAACGGCTCGCACTCGTAGCCGCCATGGCGACTTGAGCGTGGCGCTTGCGGCGGCGATCGCCGCGACGATGGCAGTCGTGACGCCCACATCCCGCACTTCTGCGAGGTGATCGACCCATGCCCAGCTGGTCGGTCGGAAGACGGCGATGAACGCAATTGCGCCGAGCACGCCGATGAGTTGTCCGGCGATCGTGACGAACGCGACCCGGACGGTGCCCAGAAGCCATTCACTCCAGCCCACGAAGATCGCGAAGAGCAGTGTGATGAAGAGATAGCTCAGCGGGCTGGACTTGAACAGCATGCCCGACAGCGGGGTCCACCACTTGCTCTCCGCCAGCGGTGGGTAGCCGTAGGCGATGTCGTTGAACCAGCTCTTGTCGCCGACTGTCTCCCACAGCGCGCCGGTGACGATGCCGATGACGATGATCGCCACGACGACGGTGGTCGTGAACGGCACCTTGCGGGCCGTCCAGGTGATGGCGCCGAGAACCTTGGCGAGGGGCGATGGGGCCGCCGGCTCGGACGGGGGTGCCTCGCTGGGGATGTCGGTCGTGCTCATCGGCGCCTTTCGGTGGTTACAGACGGGCGAGCTGTGGAACTCGCTGTGCGGTGTGAGTGTGCGAGCGGTGTGCGGAATGTCGCTCTGTGTGCGAATTATTCCCTAGTTCACGGCAAACCCAGGCGTTTGCCGAGCCAGGGCATCTCGAGTTTGAGTCCGGCCGACCAGACAGCGAACGAATGCCCGCCCGGGACGGTGTCGAAATGGACGTCCATCCCGGCGGCCTGGGCTGCCTGGAACACCTGGGTGAGGCCGGGCCGGTACTCGGCGTCGTCCTTGCCGACGACGAACGCGCCTGCGACCCCGGGGAACTGCTTCGTCTTCATGATGTCCATCGGATTGACGGCGGTGAACTTCGCGGAGTCGCCACCGAAGGCCTGGTCGACGGTGCGTTTGCGATCACCGAGCGTCGGCTCGAGCTGCCCGGACATGTCGAGGAACGTCGGGTAGATCTCGGGGTAATTGGTGGTCATCTGCAGCGAACAGGTGCCGCCGTAGGAGAGGCCGCCGATGGCCCAGGCCTTGGGGTCGGAGTCGACCTGCAGGTTCTGCTTGGTCCAGTCCGGGACATCTTTGGCGAGGTAGGTGGCCACGTTGCCCAGTTTCGAGTCCATACAGAGTGGGTTGGCGAGCTCGTCGCCGGTGGCGTCGGCGACCACCACGACAGGGGACAGACCTTCGTTGGCGGCGGCGTACTGGTCCATGGTCTGGGTCAGTCGACCGCCCACGAGCCAGTCTTCGGGGGCACCGGGCTGTCCGGCCATCAGGACCAGCACCGGGAGCAGGGGACGCGGTTCGGTGAAGTATGCGGGCGGCAGGTAGATCTTCGCGGGTCTGGCGTTGAAGTTCGAGGTGGCGCCGGGGATCGGTGCGGTGATGACGGCGCCCTCACCGGGAAGGCTGCTCGGCTTCTTCCACTGGCCCAGCTCGACGGTCTTGATGTCGTTGTTGCGGGCTTCGTCGAGGGAGATCGTCTTGACGTTGTTGATCCCGACCACCGACCCGACTGTCGGATATTCGCTGAAGTGGTCGTTGATCTGCGAGAAGGCCATGGTCACCGCGAACACGGTGGCCAGCACAGTGACGATCCGGCCGAGGACGCCGCTCCCTCGGATGAGCCTGGGAACGAGGAGCAGGACCGCGAACACCGCGAGACCGCCCCAGACGTAACAGTTCAGCGGGATCGGGTCGGCGAACAGCTTCCACACGTCTTCGATGAGCCATTTGGCCAGCACCACCAGAAGTATCGAGACAACGGCCGCGAGAGGCACCACGTACAGCAGATAGACCTTCTGGAACAGCAGGATCAGCCATGCCAGTCCCAGGATCCCCAAGATCAAGATGGTCCACGGCAACCAGCCGTCGAGCACCGATGTTTCCCACAGCCAGTTCATGCGTGTCCTTCGGTGCCCTTGATCGTCGTTGAGCCTGCAGGAAAAAGGTACCGGCTAAGTGCGCGGAATACCTGGTTACAGAAGGGAAATGGAGCAATTGCCATTCATGCCCTGATGCGGCAGACACGCCAAAAAAACGTCCACCGAAACTCGGTGGACGTTTGACACTGACTGTGGGTGGGTGTGAGACCACCGGTGGTGGAGGACATACGGATCGAACGTATCGAAGGCGTCCCAACCGACGCATCCCCCTCGACTCCTGCGGGCTCTCACCCGCGAACTCAAGAGTGCGCTCACTGTAGCTTACATCTTCATTTCGTGTCATCTCGAAACGCGAAGTTCATGCCGAGCTTTCGGATTCTGTCCTGCCCGAGGCGGCAAGTACCCTGTAGCACTATGTGTGGAATCGTCGGATACGTGGGCAAACGCGATGCTCTCGAGATTGTTGTCGAGGCACTGCGACGGATGGAGTACCGCGGGTACGACTCGGCCGGCGTCGCCATCCTCGACGGGACCGGACACACCGCGGTGGAGAAGAAGGCCGGGCGGCTCGAGAACCTGGACAAGGAACTCGCCACCCTGGGCCGCGACGCCTTCGTCGGCACCACCGGCATGGGACATACCCGTTGGGCCACCCACGGCCGTCCGACCGACCGCAACGCCCATCCCCACACCAGCATCGACGGCAAGATCGCCGTCGTCCACAACGGGATCATCGAGAACTTCGCCGTCCTGCGCAGCGAGGTCGAGAAGGCCGGTATCGAGTTCAGCTCCGACACCGACACCGAGGTCGCGGTCCACCTGATGGCACTGCAGTACGCGTCGGGCCCGACCGCCGGTGACTTCGTCGCGAGTGCGTATGCGGTGCTGGGCCGGCTCGAAGGTGCGTTCACGCTGGTCTTCACCCATGCCGATCACGCGGACACGATCGTCGCCGCCCGTCGCTCGACACCGCTGGTCGTCGGGGTGGGGGTGAACGAGATGTTCGTCGGTTCCGATGTCGCCGCGTTCATCGAACACACCCGAGAAGCGGTCGAACTCGGGCAGGACCAGGTGGTGGTCATCACTGCCGATACGTACGAGATCACCGACTTCACCGGCAACACGGAGCCCGGCAGGCCGTTTCACATCGACTGGGATCTCGCCGCCGCGGAAAAGGGTGGTTACGACTACTTCATGCTCAAGGAGATCGCCGAGCAGCCGCAGGCGCTCGCCGACACCCTGCTCGGGCATTTCGAGAACGGTCGGATCATGCTCGACGAGCAGCGTCTGACCGATGACGACCTGCGCGACATCGACAAGATCTTCGTCGTCGCATGTGGCACCGCCTACCATGCCGGTCTGCTGTCCAAATACGCCATCGAGCACTGGACGAGGCTTCCCGTCGAGGTCGAACTGGCCAGCGAGTTCCGGTATCGCGATCCCGTTCTGGATCGCTCGACCCTGGTCGTCGCCATCTCGCAGTCCGGTGAGACCGCGGACACCCTGGAAGCCGTGCGGCACGCGAAGGAGCAGAAAGCCCGCGTCCTGGCGATCTGCAACACCAACGGGGCGCAGATACCGCGCGAGTCCGACGCGGTGCTCTACACCCACGCAGGGCCTGAGATCGGCGTTGCATCGACGAAGTGTTTCCTCGCGCAGATCACCGCGACCTATCTGGTCGGGCTCGCGCTCGCCCAGGCGCGCGGCACCAAGTACCCGGACGAGGTCGCCCGCGAGTTCGCGGCACTCGAGGCAATGCCTGCCGCCGTGGAGAAGGTGCTCGAGACGGTCGAACCGGTTCGGGAGCTGGCTCGCAGCCTGGCCGCCAGTCCCACCGTCCTGTTCCTCGGACGGCACGTGGGCTATCCGGTGGCGCTCGAGGGTGCACTCAAACTGAAAGAGCTGGCGTACATGCACGCCGAGGGATTCGCTGCAGGCGAGCTCAAGCACGGGCCCATCGCGCTGATCGAAGACAACCTCCCGGTCATCATCGTCATGCCGTCACCCACCGGCCGCGCGGTGCTGCATTCGAAGATGGTCAGCAACATCCGTGAGATCCAGGCCCGTGGCGCCACCACGATCGTCATCGCCGAGGACGGCGACGACACCGTGGTCGACGTGGCCGACCACCTGATCCGGATCCCGCAGGTGCCGACCCTGCTGCAGCCGCTGGTTTCCACTGTGCCGCTGCAGGTCTTCGCTGCTGCGGTCGCTCAGGCCAGGGGCTACGACGTGGACAAGCCTCGAAACCTGGCCAAGTCCGTCACCGTCGAATAGGGCACGACCACAGACCATGATCGGTTACTTCAGTGCGGAGCAGATCCGGTCCGCCGAAGAGGCGACCGGTGACCTGCTCGAACGCGGTGTGCTGATGGGTCGGGCCGCGCACGCGGTCGCAGAAGTCGTTGCGGCGGAATTGAGATCGCGCAGCGGCGGATGCTACGGCCGCAGCGTCGGTGTGCTGACGGGTGCCGGCGACAACGGGGGAGACGCGCTGTACGCCGCAGCACTGCTCCGGCGTCGCGGTGTCCGGGTCGAAGCTGTTCTCCTCGGTGGAGACCGGACGCATGCCGCTGGATTGGAGAGCTTTCGGCGGTCTGGCGGGCGTGTGGTCGAGAGTTTCTCTGCCGGAATCGATCTGGTGATCGACGGTATCGTCGGCTTGAGTGGGAAAGGTTCGCTCAGGCCTGCGGTGGCAGCCCTCGTCGAGTCCCTCACGGCGCCGATCGTGTCGGTGGATCTTCCGTCCGGGGTCGACGCGGACACCGGACAGGTGAATGTCCCCGCGGTCCGCGCTGCGGTCACGGTCACGTTCGGGGCGCTTCGGATCGCACACGTACTGGCGGCGCCGCAGTGTGGCCGAATGGTATTGGCCGACATCGGGATCGACGCCCACGAGCCGACGCTGCGACAACTGACCGATGCCGAGGTCGCCCACCTGTGGCCCGTTCCCGGCCCGTCCGACGACAAATACAGTCAGGGTGTGGTCGGGATCGTCGCGGGCTCGGCCCGGTATCCGGGTGCGGGCGTGTTGTGCAGCGGCGCAGCGGTTGCTGCCACATCCGGGATGGTTCGGTACGCCGGAACCGCAGGGCCGCAGGTACTGTCGCAGTATCCGGAGGTTATCGCCACAGAAGAGCCCGAAGATGCGGGCAAGGTGCAGGCCTGGGTGATCGGACCGGGTGCCGGCACCGAGGACACCGGTGTGCGGCGGCTGAGGTACGTGCTGGACACCGACGTGCCCGTGCTGATCGACGCGGACGGATTGACATTGCTGGCGCGGCATCGTGAGCTCGTCGTCGGGCGCAGCGCCCCGACTCTGCTCACACCGCATGCGGGGGAGTTCGCCCGCATCACCGGTACAGAGCTGGGAGCGGACCGGGTCGAGGCCGTCCGCGGGCTCGCCGCTGAACTGGGCGTCACGGTGTTGCTCAAGGGCAGGGCCACGCTGATCGCCTCACCGGACGGCGACGTGCTCGTCAACGACGCAGGGTCATCGTGGGCTGCGACTGCCGGCGCGGGCGACGTGCTCTCGGGTGTCGCGGGCAGCCTGCTCGCCTCGGGGATCCCGGCACCGCTGGCGGCTGCGGCCGCCGCGCGGGTACACGCCCTCGCTGCGATCGCGGCCTCCGCGGGGTCGGTGTCGAAGACCGCCGGGGGAGCGCCGATCGGGGCGTCGGCACTGGTGCGTGCGGTGTCGCCGACGCTGCGGGTGTTGCTGTCCGGGAAGACTCGTGACGACGCGGCCCCGGCCGGATGGGAAGATGGCAGACGATGAACTCTCCTGCGCTCGAAGCACACGTCGATCTCTCCGCAGTGGCCCACAACGTCGAGATATTGCGGTCACACACGACTGCGCAGGTGATGGTGGTCGTCAAGGCCGACGGGTACGGGCACGGCGCCGCGCAGGTGGCGCGGGCCGCACTCGCCGCCGGTGCAACAGAACTCGGCGTGGCGACGATCGACGAGGCACTGGCCGTACGGCGCGACGGGGTCGGCGCTCCCATCCTGGCGTGGATGCACAGTCGTGGGTCCGACTTCGCGGGTGCAATCGACGCAGACGTTCAGATCGGCGTCTCCTCACCCCGCCAACTCGATGCAGTTGTCGCCGCAGCACGGGTGGCGCGGCGTCCGGCCGCGGTGACGGTCAAGATCGACACCGGCCTGGCGCGTAACGGGGTAGCGCCTGCGGAATGGGATCAGCTCGCCGCGGGGCTGGCGAAAGCGGTTGCGGAGCAATCGATCGTCCTGCGCGGCGCCATGACGCATCTGGTCCGCGGCGACGAACCACGGCATCCCGAGAACGATCTGCAGGCGCAGCGCTTCGACGAGGCCGTCGCCGATCTGATCCGGGTGGGTGCACGTCCGCAGGTACAGCACATCTCCAACTCGGCCGCGACCCTGATGAGGCCGGACCTCGCTCGTGACCTGGTTCGGCCGGGCATAGCCGTCTACGGCCGTTCTCCCGCGCCTGATCGCGGCGACTTCGGTTTGCGGCCCGTCATGACCCTATCCGCCGAGGTGCTGTCGCTGAAGAAGATCAAAGCCGGACAGGGGGTTTCGTACAGTCACACATGGGTTGCGCCCCGTGACACCACCGTCGCGCTGTTGCCGGCCGGCTACGCGGACGGCGTACCCCGACTGATGTCGGGCCGCCTTCGGGTACAGATCAACGGCCGCGGTTTCCCCGGCGTCGGCCGCGTGTGCATGGACCAGATGGTGGTCGATGTCGGGCCCGACGGCGGTGGTGTCGCCGAGGGCGATCGGGCCATCCTGTTCGGTACGGGTGCCGGAGGAGGACCGACCGCGCTGGATTGGGCCGAGGCCATCGGATCGATCGACTACGAGATCGTGTCGGGCATCCGGGGTCGTACGGTGCGTACCTACAGCGCTGAACCCGTCGGCACATCCGACACCGGTTCACGCAGTACCCAGGGCATCGGGGCTCCCTAGATGGAGCGATCCGGACGACTCGAGATCCTTGCCGGTACGGCCGGGGTGGCAACACTCGGAGCCCTGGCGGTGGGTGCCGCCGTGCGATCGATCACCCGTCGCACACCGACATCTGTGGATCCGAACTCCATCGAGGATTTCGGCCTGATCTACGACGACCACGCGAGTATCGTCGTCGCCGATGACGGTGTGCCGCTGGCCGTCCGAGAGGTCGGCCCCTCGGACGCCCCTGTGACCGTTGTCTTCGTCCACGGATTCTGCCTCCGGATGTCGACGTGGCATTTTCAGCGGCGTGATCTCGCCGAGCAGTGGGGTGACGACGTCCGGATGGTTTTCTTCGATCATCGCGGTCACGGTGAGTCGGGACAGGCCTCGCCGAAGTCCTGCACCATCCCGCAGATGGCCGCCGACATCGAAGCAGTCCTGCGGTCGGTGGTGCCCGTGGGGCCGGTCGTACTCGTCGGGCACTCGATGGGCGGTATGGCGGTGATGGCTCTGGCCAGCAGACGTCCGGAGTTGTTCGGTACCAGGGTGATCGGCGTCGGTTTGGTGGCCTCGTCAGCGCACGGTATTGCCGAGGCCGGATTGGGGCGAGGGTTGCAGAACCCCCTCGTCGACGCCTTCCGGCTGTCGGTGCGGCAGGCGCCCCGGGCCGTGGAGGCAGGCCGGGGGCTCACCAGACTACTGATGGCTCCGGTGCTGACGGCCGGGAGCTTCGGCTCGACCTTCCATTCCCCGGCGGTCGCCGAGTTCACCGAATCGGTGATCCAGCGCACCCGGATCGACACCGTCGTGAACTTCTTGCGGTCGTTGGAGGAGCACGACGAGACCGCAGGCTTGGTGGTGCTGTCGGGCATCGACACCATGGTGGCGTGCGGGTACGAGGACAAGGTGACACCGCTGCCGAACTCGGTTGAGCTGCACAACAAACTGGGTCCGAACTGTGAGCTCATCGGAGTGGCCGAATGCGGTCACATGGTGATGCTGGAAAATCCTGCGGTGATCACGGCGGCGATCGACGCGCTGGTCCAGAGGGTCGGCGGGCAGTGAACTCAGAGATCTCGGGAAGTTCCGACGACCGCCCACCGGTGGATCTGCCGCATCGACGGCAGCTGCCCACCGTCGAGGACACCGAGGCGTTCGGCCGAGAACTGGCCACCGAGCTCGCGGCGGGTGACCTCGTCATCCTCGACGGCCCGCTGGGTGCGGGCAAGACGGCGATGGCGCGGGGGATCGGGGCAGGTCTGGGAGTGCAGGGCCGGATCACCTCGCCGACGTTCATCATCGCCCGTGAGCATCGGGCAGGGGTTCCGGGGCGGCCGGCGATGATCCACGTCGATGCCTACCGTCTCGGCGATCTCGCCGAACTCGATGCGCTCGATCTCGATACCGACCTCACCGACTCGGTGGTCGTCGTCGAATGGGGCGAGGGTGTCGCAGAACGGCTCGCCGGGAGGCATCTGCTCATCCGGCTGATCCGCGACCTCGACACCGACGAGCGATCCGTCGACTACGGCTGGCTCCCCCGATGATGGGTCGTTCTGGCGGTGCCCACCTGGGCTTTCGCTCGCCAGAAGAGCACATCATCGGGGTCTGGGTCGTGCGCGGGTAGGCTGGCTGATCGTGCTTGTGCTCGCCATTGACACCGCAACCCCGGAGGTCGTCACCGGGGTTGTCGAGGTGACCGACGATGTCGGTCCGGTTGTCCGGTCCGAGCGCAGGGAACTGACCACGCGCGGCCACGCCGAGATCCTGACGACCCGCATCCTGGAGTGCCTCGCCGAGGCCGGGATCGCACGCCGTGAGCTGGATGCGGTGGTCGTAGGTCAGGGCCCGGGGCCGTTCACCGGCCTGCGGGTCGGGCTGGCGACGGGAGCCGCCTTCGGCGACGCCCTGGGAATCGGAGTTCATGGCGTCTGTTCCCTCGACGCAATCGCGCTGCAGGAACCAGATGTCCGATCGCTGCTCGTCGTCACCGACGCTCGTCGCCGCGAGGTCTATTGGGCTCGATTCGTCGACGGGGTGCGGACACACGGCCCAGACGTGCTGGCGCCTGGTGAGTTGGCCGACCACCTGGCCGGCGAGAGCATCGACGCGGTGGCCGGGTCGCCCGGCCACACCGCGCTGTTCGGTCTCCCTGCCCGTGGTGCCAGCGCGCCCACTGCCGCAAGCCTGGTGCAGGTGGCGTTGCCCAACCTGGTGGCGAGTGTGGTCCCGGGACCGCTCACGCCGCTGTACCTGCGGCGGCCCGATGCCGTTGAACTCAAGGACCGTAAGAAGTGATCAGTGACCTGAGGCCCCGCGACGCCGCGCGCTGCGCCGCACTGGAGGCCATCCTGTTCGCCGGGGACTCGCCATGGCCTGCAGATGCGTTCCGCAGTGAAATGCTGGCCCCGCACAATCATTACTTCGCAGTGCGCGACGACGAGACACTGATCGGATACGCCGGCATCTCCGTGCTGGGTCCCACGGACCATCCGGAGTGCGAAATCCACACCATCGCAGTCGATCCCGCCTACCAGGGCCGCGGACACGGACGTGAACTCCTCCTGGCGCTCCTCGAGGTCGCCGACCGGCACCGGGCCGAGGTGTTCCTGGAGGTGCGCACGGACAACGACACCGCGATCGAGATGTACCGCCGTAACGGGTTCGAGCAGGTCGGCGTTCGCAAGCGGTATTACCAGCCCAGTGGGGCCGACGCCTACACGATGCGCAGGCCGGCGGTCGGGATCGCCGCGGCAAAGGAGCAACTCGCATGATCGTTCTCGGAGTCGAGAGCTCCTGCGACGAGACCGGAGTCGGAATCGTCAGGTGGAACGCCGATCACACGACGACGCTGCTCGCCGACGAAGTGGCGTCCAGCGTCGACGAGCATGCCCGGTACGGCGGGGTGGTGCCCGAGGTGGCGTCCCGGGCGCATCTCGAGGCCATCGTGCCCACCATGCGTCGAGCCCTGACAGCGGCCGACATCACGGTTCCCGACGCCATCGCAGTGACCATCGGTCCGGGTCTGGCCGGTGCGTTGCTCGTCGGTGTGGCGGCGGCGAAAGCCTATGCGGCCGCGTGGGATGTGCCGTTGTACGCCGTCAACCACCTCGGTGGTCACGTCGCGGTCGACACGCTGGAACACGGACCGATGCCGGCGTGTGTGGCCCTTTTGGTCTCCGGTGGGCACACACACCTACTGCACGTCACCGACCTGGGCGCGCCGATCGTCGAGCTCGGGACCACGGTCGACGATGCGGCGGGAGAGGCGTTCGACAAGGTCGCGAGACTGCTCGGGCTGGGCTTCCCCGGCGGGCCGGCGCTCGATGCTGCTGCTCGACTAGGTGATCCGAACGCCATCAGGTTTCCCCGGGGCATGACGGGTCCCCGGGACGCACGCAACGACTTCTCGTTCAGTGGTCTCAAGACCGCCGTCGCCCGTCACGTCGAGAAGTGCAGGCGCGATGGGATCGAGCCGCCCGTCGCCGACATCGCCGCGTCGTTCCAGGAAGCCGTCGCCGACGTACTGACCATGAAGGCGGTGCGTGCCTGCGTCGACGTCGGCGTGGACACCCTGGTACTCGGGGGCGGGGCCACCGCCAACTCCCGCATCCGATCGATGGCACAAGAACGTTGTGCTGCAGCAGGCATCACGTTGCGGGTTCCGAAGCCGCGACTGTGCACTGACAACGGGGTGATGATCGCAACGCTCGGCGCCCACGTGATCGCCGGTGGCGCGCAGCCGTCGGAACTCACGGTCGCCACGGACCCCGGGTTGTCGGTCCAGGTCAGCAGCTACTGACCCCGGTTGGTTCTCGGTGAACCCCTGACAGCGCCGGTGTGGTGGGCGCATGCTCGAGGCAGACCACGGAGGGCCGGCGATGACGAACACACCAGGCGATCAGCAACTCAGGACCCAGCTGCACGAGGTGCGGAACTCGGTGGCGTCGGGTTGGGCGGCCAACATCGATCACATCGAGCAGCGGGGCGCCAGGGTCACGGACCTGATGCTCGACGCCATCGGACCGGAGCCCGGCCAGCGCATTCTCGAGCTCGCGTGCGGAACCGGTGCCACCGGTCTTGCCGCGGCGCGCCGGTTTGGTCCCGGGAGCATGGTGACTGTGTCGGATGTGGCGCCTGACATGGTGGCGGTGGCTGCCGAGCGCGCCGCGGAACAGGGTGTCACCAACGTCGCTACGACGGTGCTCGACATCGAGCAGATCGAGATGCCCGACGGGGTGTTCGACGCGGTTCTCTGCCGAGAGGGGCTGATGTTCGCGGTCGATCCGGGGCGCGGACTCGCCGAGATCCGTCGTGTCCTCACGCCACGGGGCCGGGTGTCGGTGGCGGTCTGGGGTGTGCGCGAGAAGAACCCGTGGCTCGGGGTGTTGTTCGATGCGGTCAGCGCAGAGATGGGGTTCGCGGTACCGCCACCTGGCCTGCCGGAGCCGTTCTCGCTGTCTGATCCGGGCCGTCTGCGTGAATTGTTCGTCGCTGCGGGTTTTCTCGACGTCACCATCACCGAGGTCTACGACCCGTTCGTCGCCCCTGACTTCGAATCGTGGTGGGTGCGGGTGTCGGCGATGTCCGGCCCGCTCGCGACGATGCTGAAAGCGATGAATCCCGACATGGCACAGTCGCTGACCGGACGGCTCCGGGAACTGGTTGCTCCCTACGAGACCGATGCCGGCGTCGAATTGCCCGGACTGGCAATGGTTGCCTGCGCATACCGAGACTGAACTCGTGGGGCCGTCCTCAATGCGAGGTGGCGGCAGGGGTGTCCAGTTCTGTTGCGCCGCAGAGTGATCCCGATGTGCAACCGTCGGCCTCTGCGCGCAGGATTGCGCGCTGTACGGGCTTTGCCGAGTCGTAACGGTTTCGGCCTTCGGCGGTGAGTTCGGTGAACACCGATCGACGGTCTCCGGCACACATCGATCGCTCGACCAGCCCGTCTTTTTCCAGACCCGCAACGAGGCGGGACAGTGCGCTCTGGCTCAGGTGTACGAGTCCGGCGAGCTCGCTCATACGCATCTTCGCATTGTCGGCAGCGGCGAGGAGTTCGAGCACCTCGAACTCGCTGTTGGAGATCTCGTGGGACGACTGCAACGCGCGATCGAGGTCGCACTCGAGACGGTGATAACGCACCGAGAGCGTGTGCCAGGCCTTGGCCAGGTCATCGTCGCTTCGCTGCGGGTCGGACATAGGGGCATTCTATCAGATGCAAAGGAATTAATGTCGTCTGCATTTTATGTAGACACATTAGATGCAGATGCATATAGTTCTCGCCATGACCGTCGACCTGAACAGACAGCGACCACCCGACAAGCCCTCCGACTCAGCGCGGACGCCCGATCACGTGACCTCGGCCGGAGGCTGGAGTGCGAGGGTCTGGCTGCTGCTGGTGGTGCTGGCAGGCGCCCTGTTCCTCGATGGCCTCGACGTGTCGATGGTCGGGGTCGCGCTCCCGTCCATGGGCGGCGACCTGGGCATGGACCAGACCCAGCTCCAGTGGATCGTCAGCGGTTACGTGCTGGGGTACGGGGGTTTGCTCCTACTCGGCGGCAGGGCCAGTGACCTGCTGGGACGACGAACGGTGTTCCTCGCCGCGTTGGCGGTGTTCGGTGTGGCCTCGGTGGTCAGTGCCGCCACGGAGATCGATTCCCTGATCATCGCGTTGCGCTTCGTCAAGGGCGTGGCCGCAGCGTTCACCGTCCCCGCCGGATTGTCCATCATCACGACGACCTTCGCCGAAGGGCCCGCACGCAACAAGGCGCTCTCGATCTACACCGTCTGCGGTGCCAGCGGATTCTCACTCGGACTCGTCTTCGGCGGACTGCTCACCGAGTTGTCCTGGCGCGCAACGCTGATCTTCCCGGGCCCGGTCGCAATAGCACTGCTCGTGGTCGGCGCCCGGGTGATACCGACCTCGCCGCGAAAGCCCTTCAACTGGGCGCACTTCGACGTCGTGGGTGCGCTCACGAGTACCGCCGCGCTGCTGACCCTGGTCTATGCGGTCGTGCAGGCACCCGAGGTCGGGTGGTCGGCGCCGTCGACGATCGTCCTGTTCCTGGTCGCGGTCGTGCTGTCGGCGACGTTCATCGCCGTTGAAATCCGGCACCGTCATCCATTGCTACGCCTGGGTATTCTGCGCTCACTCACCCTCGTACACGCCAACCTGGCGGCGGCGGCGATGTTCGGTGGATACGTCGCGTTCCAGTTCGTGGTCACGCTGTACCTGCAGGATTCGCTCGGATGGTCGCCGATCCAGATGTCTCTGGGGTTCTTGCCTGCCGGACTGCTGGTGGTCGCGAGCGCCTTCTTCATGGACCGGATCCTGGACCGGATCAGTACCCGCATCCTCATCGCGGCGGGCTTCGTGGCGTTCCTTGTCGGGTACCTGTGGTTCCTGCGTGTCGAACCAGGTGCCAGTTACGTGGTGTTCCTGCTCCCCACGATCGTTTTCCTCGGTCTCGGATTCGCCATCACCTTCCCGTCCGTCAACTCCCAGGCCACCGCCGGCGTCTCCGACGACGAGCAGGGCCTGGCGTCGGGACTGGTGAACACGAGCATCCAGATCGGCGGCGCTCTCATGATGGCCGTGATCACCGCCATCCTCGGCAGTGCCGAGCCGGGCAGGCCGGGGGAGCTGATCGGCGGCATGGTCCCGGCGATCACCGTGATCGCGGCACTGACCGTGGTCGCACTGCTCGGAACGCTCGTGGTCCTGCTGTTCGAACGTCGGTCTGCCGCCAGGGACAGGGCGAGGGTGGTCTCAGGATGAGACGTTTGCACCCTGCGACCTTGAGTGCTGGCACTCGCATGTATAGAGTGCTAGTCGGCACCCAGTGAGGTTCCGGCACCCGCGACGACGGGACCGATCCAGGCGCCATATACGTGTAGACACAGCTAACTCAGGTCCGGTCATCATCGGACCCGAACTACCCCGAAAGTGGAGGCTCACATCGTGGCGAGCGTGAACATCAAGCCGCTTGAGGACAAGATCCTCGTTCAGGCCAATGAGGCTGAAACGACGACTGCGTCCGGCCTGGTCATCCCCGATACGGCCAAGGAAAAGCCGCAAGAGGGCACCGTCGTCGCCGTTGGCGAAGGACGCGTGAACGAGCAGGGCAACCGGATCCCGGTCGACGTCAAAGAGGGCGACACCGTCATCTACAGCAAATACGGCGGCACCGAGATCAAGTACTCCGGCGAGGAGTACCTGATTCTCTCGGCGCGTGACGTGCTGGCAGTCATCTCCAAGTAACTCGGTTCTTCGAGCAATCGAGGCACGAGTTGGACAACCGCCCCGGCGTCCCCATGCGGGGGTTGCCGGGGCGGTTCTGTTTTCCTCACCTTTTTTCATATTTCTAGGAGCCACAACAACCCATGGCCAAGCAGATCGAATACAACGACAAGGCCCGGAAATCGCTCGAGCGCGGTGTGAACCACCTTGCCGACGCGGTCAAGGTGACCCTCGGCCCCCGAGGTCGGCACGTGGTGCTGGCCAAGGCATTCGGTGGACCCAGCGTCACCAATGACGGCGTCACCATCGCACGCGAGATCGATCTCGAAGATCCCTTCGAGAACCTCGGCGCCCAGCTGGTGAAGTCGGTCGCCACCAAGACCAACGATGTCGCAGGCGACGGCACCACCACTGCGACGGTGCTCGCCCAGGCGATCGTCAAGGCCGGCCTGCGCAACGTCGCTGCCGGCGCCAACCCGATCGCTCTCGGCATCGGTATCGGCAAAGCAGCCGACGCGTTGTCCGAGTCGCTGATCGCTGCGGCGACCCCGGTCAAGGGTGCAGCAGCCATCGCGCAGGTCGCCACCGTGTCCTCGCGCGACCCCGAGGTCGGCGAACTGGTCGGCGAAGCCATGGAACGTGTGGGCGCCGACGGCGTCGTCACCGTGGAGGAGAGCTCGGGTCTGATCACCGATCTCGAGATCACCGAAGGCGTGCAGTTCGACAAGGGCTACCTGTCGCCGTACTTCGTCACCGACATCGACAGCCAGGAAGCCGTCCTCGAAGACGCGCTGGTACTCATCTACCGCGACAAGATCAGCTCGCTGCCGGACTTCCTGCCGCTGCTCGAGAAGATCGCCGAGTCCGGCAAGCCGGTCCTGATCATCGCCGAAGACGTCGAGGGCGAGCCGCTCTCGACGCTCGTCGTCAACTCGATCCGTAAGACGATCAAGGCTGTCGCGGTCAAGGCTCCGTTCTTCGGTGATCGCCGGAAGGCATTCCTCGAGGACCTCGCCATCGTCACCGACGGCACGGTCATCACTGCCGACATCGGCATCACCCTTGCCGACGCCGGACTCGAGCTCCTGGGTGGTGCGCGACGGATCGTCGTCACCAAGGACGCCACGACCATCGTCGAAGGCGCGGGTATCTCGGAGTCGATCTCTGCGCGCGCGGAACATCTGCGTCGGGAGATCGAGGCCAGTGATTCTGACTGGGATCGGGAGAAGCTGGCCGAGCGGCTGGCGAAGCTCGCCGGCGGCGTCGCGGTCATCCGCGTCGGTGCGGCCACGGAGACCGCGCTGAAAGAGCGCAAGCATCGCGTCGAAGACGCCGTTGCTGCGGCCAAGGCCGCTGTCGAAGAAGGCATCGTCCCCGGTGGCGGATCAGCGATCGTGCAAGCTGCCGCAGCGGTTCTCGACGATCTGGCCGACAGCCTCGAGGGTGACGAAGCGCTCGGTGTGCGGGTCGTCAAGCAGGCGGCGCAGGCGCCCCTGTTCTGGATCGCCTCCAACGCAGGCGCCGACGGCGCCGTCGTTGCGTCGAAGGTTGCCGACCTGCCCCGCGGGCATGGCTTCAATGCCGGCACGCTGACCTATGGGGATCTGCTGGCCGACGGCATCGTCGATCCGGTGAAGGTGACCCGCTCGGCGATCGTCAACGCGGCCTCGGTTGCGCGGATGGTCCTCACCACCGAGAGCACCATCACCGAGAAGCCCGCCGATGCTCCCGAGGATCACGGTCATGGGCATGGGCACGGACACGCTCACTGATTGTCGGTAACGCCTGAAAGAGCGGCGCCGCGACCATTCCGGTCGCGGCGCCGCTTTTTGTGCTGGGGTGGGGTCGACGAATATGAGTCGCCCCGTGTTCATTGCCCGCGAGGGCGTCAGCTGGCGATACGGCGGCCGACGCCGCGTTTCATCAGGATTCCGCGCTCGGATTCCGACAGCCCGCCCCAGATGCCATAGGGCTCGGCCACGGCGAGTGCGTGCTCTCGGCAGGCGGCGACCACCGGGCACTGGTGGCAGAGTTCCTTGGCGCGGCGTTCGCGCTGCGCACGGGCTCGCCCACGTTCTCCGTCGGGATGGAAGAACATCGATGAGTCGACACCACGGCACAGGCCCTTCATCTGCCAATCCCAGATGTCGGCGTTCGGTCCGGGTAGGTGGTTTGGCTGAGGCATCTGCGTGCTCCTCTATAACGTGCCGTGAGGCGTAATTGAGACCTGGTGCGACCAGTAACAACATTGTTTTCCGGTGTCTCACTTACCGTATGCAAATCGAGGAAATGGAGTCAACAGCCGGTAATTTCGCCATTCGAAGACGATGATTTCGGCCGATGTTAACCAACCGTTTATTGGACGAGATGTTGTTTTTTGCATGGATATCCATCCACGTCCGACCCGGGGGTATCGCCATCGCCGCACTTCAAAGCTGATTTTGGTGATGATTCGCCCACGGAACCAGGGCCCGGAACAAGCAATCTGGGCGCAGTTGCCCGGCGGCCCGGATTTACCTGGCGGACATGTGTGGTTTATCTGGAATTGACATCACGGAGCGATTTCGGCACTTTTCGGTAAGTTAAATTCAGGCTAATTCAGATGTCCGAATCGTGATGTGAGGAGAGCGATGCAGGTCACACTACCCGCGATCGCGTTCGGGGGCAGCGCGAGATCGTGCCCGATTCCCGCCGCAGTCGACCCCTTCTCCACCTGGCTTCGGGCCGTTGCCCTCGGTGGTACCGGACGCTATGCCGCCGCGGCGACAGAACTGGAGCGACTGGATGTGTCGGGTGTGGACGACGCGCTGAGGTCGCTCGCGCTGTCGACGAGAGCGGCTCACCGCAGGCAGGCGGGCCGTCATCACCTGGCCGTCGCGGATGATGCAAAAGCATTGTTCTTCGCTGCCGGCCCGATTCGGGCAGATCCGACACTCGAAGGCGGGGGACGCCGCACGGCGGCGCTGTGTGATGCCCTGACCGGGCTGGCCGCCGACAACCTGGGTCGCGGCATGTTCGGGGCATCGGGTCGCCTGCTCGACAGGGTGGAGCGGACGCTGGACGGCCGCGGTCGGCACCCCGGTGGCGACTGGATTTGGGATGGGCGGGTGGAACTCCGGTTGCGGTGGGTTCGGGCCGAGTTGGCCATGTTCACCGGCGATGCGGCCGGAGCCGACCGACATGCCAGAGACGCGGTGGCCATGAGTGCGGGATGTCCGTCGATCCGGCACGTGATCAAGACCGACCTCATCGCGGCGGCGGCCGTCGCCACCGGCGGAGATGTCGGACAGGCGATGGAGCGGGCGTCACGGGTGAGTGATCTGGCGAGAGAACACGGTCAGCTGCCCTTGGAATGGGCGGCCGCGAAACTCCTGGCCGGAATCGGGGCCGGTGCACAGTGGTCGACGCAGGCGGAACACCTGGGAGCGCGACTGAAGGTACAAGGCGCTGCGCTGGACTAGCGCGGGCAGCCACCACGCGAGCCACCATCGGCGTGCTGGATAAGCTGAAGGCGACTTACCGCGGGGGAAATCGCCCCTGCGTGGCCTGCACCAGTTGGCGAAGGTAACGCGGAGACATCAGCGAGCGATGATTTTTACAGGTGACGAGTTGGACCGGGCGGTGACTGCGGCAGCGCAGGGCGACCGGTCAGCTCTCTCCGATGTTCTCGAGAGTGTCCGACCACTGGTGGTGCGTTATTGCAGGGCCAGGGTCGGAGGTGGTGAGCGGCATTCGCTCTCTGCCGACGATGTGGCGCAGGAGGTCTGCATGGCGGTCATGACCGCGCTGCCCCGGTATCAGGACCAGGGCAGGCCGTTCATGGCGTTCGTGTATGGCATCGCAGCGCACAAGGTGGCGGATGCCCACCGTGCAGCCGGACGAAACAAGTCCGAGCCGGTGGAGGAGATGCCTGAACGGATGGACACCGGCGATGGCCCGGAACAGCGGGCACTCGATTCGGACGCCGGCAGGCGGATGGACGAACTGCTGGCCACGCTCCCGGAGAAGCAGCGCGAGGTGCTCGTGCTGCGGCTGGTGGTGGGGCTGTCGGCGGAAGAGACGGCTGCCGCAGTCGGGAGTACGGCCGGTGCGGTCAGGGTGGCCCAGCACCGGGCACTGGGCAAGCTGAAAAACGAGATCGCGAAAGGTGGTGAGGGCAATGAGCAGTGGGCGTGATCGACGCAAAGACCGCGATCGAAGGGCTGACAGGGGAGTAAGGGCTGTGCCCTCACTCGGTACGGACCCCATCGATGAGGATTCGATCCCGGTGAACCTGGGAGCGGTGCGGGCCGATGACGAGTTCATCGACGCCCTGCTGACCAAGCCCGTCGTCCCCGCACAAACACCTGTCGACTACGAATTGGCGGCGCTGCTGTCCAACTGGCGCAGCGACATCATGGCGGAGCCGATGCCTGCCGGTCCGACCTTGGAAGAGGTCGAAGCAGGTATCGAGGCGCAACGTCGTGTCGCGTCGCGCCGCAGATCGCTCCGGCTGGTGAAGTTCACCGCCGGTGCAGCCGCGGGCTTCGCGATCCTGTTCGGCGGAGTCAGCGTGGTCGCCCACAACGCGGCGCCCGGCGACCCCCTGTGGGGAGTCAAAGAGGTGATGTTCGGCGCGGACGCGTCGGCAACCCTGGCGGTGGCCGATGTGCAGGCGAACATCGATCGCGCTGCCCAATCCCTGGCCGCCGGTGACAAGCCGGCCGCGTCCACCTTCCTCGATCGCGCCCAATCGCAGCTCGGTGACGTCCGTTCCGAGGACGAGCGAAAAGCCCTACAGGCCAAGATCGACGAGGTCCGGGGCAAGCTGGCAGTTCCCGCGGTGACCACGACGACGTCCGAGAAGCCGACGACTCGGTCCTCCACCCCGCCCCAGACCTCGGTGGCCGAGGTCCCCACCGTGACGGTGACCGTCCCACAGGAGACCGTCACCATCACGCCTCCGGAGACGTCGGCAACGTCCGAACCGCCGGTCTCCACGTCGCCGTCCGGCCCGACCATCGTCAGTGAGCCGCCGACCGAGCCGAATCCGTCGAGCAGCAGCAGTAGCGTTCCGCTGCCACCACCTCCACCGGCCTAGTACCGACGAGCAGGCCTAGTACCGACGAGCAGGCCTAGTACCGACGAGCAGGCCAGATTCGGCACCGGCACGAATCAATGAATCAGCGCCGCGAACATCTCGCGGCGCTGATGTCGTTCCGGCGAGCTGTCAGTCGTCGTCTCTGGCGTGCATCATCGCGTCGGCGTAGCCGCGGCAGTAATCCCACGTCACGTATGCCTCAGGGGACGGGTCGACGGCGGGTTCGTGCGGCCGCACCGTCCCCTCGACGAGAAGCTGCAGCAGGTTGGCACGCAGCATGTCCCAGTCATGATAGTGATCGAGTTGACAGTCGTCGCAGATCACCACCAATCCGCGGATCCCGCGGCGGTGGAGCAGTGCCTCGTAGACCGCGAGATCGGCAAGGTCTTCTTCGATCGCCATCCGCTCATTGGCGTCCAAGGGCTCACCCGGTGGGGCGGCGTCGAGCGCTGCGGACGGATCCCCGCCGGGATCGTCGGCGAAGGGGTCCGGTGGCAGTCCCGGAGGCAGATGATCTCGCACGCTGACCACGGTAGTCAGCCTCCCCCCACCGGCGCCACTCTGTGTGCTGGGTGAATGACCGGCCGCGCCGGGCCGGGCGACACAGGCGGTCTCGTCCAGCGCAGGTCGCGGGCCGTCCGGGCGGCTACCGCGGAGCAGATAGGATGGACAAATCGAAACGAACTCGCCCCGATCAATTCATGCGAAAGGCCCGGCCGGAATGAGTGTGCCCGGAATGAACAACCCGACTGTCGGCACATCCCCGGCGCGTGGACCGGTGTGGACCGGTGGTGACGATCCCAACAAGGTGGCCATGCTCGGCCTCACCTTCGACGACGTGCTCCTGCTGCCCGCCGCCTCCGATGTCATCCCCAGCGACGTCGACACCTCGTCTCAACTGACCAGGGAGATCACCCTGCGGGTGCCGCTGGTGAGCTCGGCGATGGACACGGTGACCGAATCCCGGATGGCCATCGCCATGGCGCGTGCCGGCGGCATGGGTGTGCTGCACCGCAACCTGTCCATCGAGGCGCAGGCCGGTCAGGTCGAGACTGTCAAGCGGTCCGAGGCCGGTATGGTCACCGATCCGGTCACCTGCAGCCCCTCCGCCACCCTCGCCGAGGTCGACGCGATGTGCGCCCGCTTCCGGATCTCGGGACTCCCGGTGACCGATGACGCCGGCGAACTCGTGGGCATCATCACCAACCGTGACATGCGCTTCGAGGTCGACCAGGATCGTCCGGTCGCCGAGGTGATGACCAAGGCGCCGCTGATCACCGCGCAAGAAGGTGTCTCTGCCGAGGCCGCGCTCGGACTGCTCCGCAGGCACAAGATCGAGAAACTGCCCATCGTCGACGGGCACGGCAAGTTGACCGGGCTGATCACGGTCAAGGATTTCGTCAAGACCGAACAGCACCCGCTGGCGACCAAAGATGCTGATGGGCGGTTGCTCGTCGGGGCCGCGGTCGGTACCGGCGGCGATCAGTGGGATCGCGCGATGGCGCTGGCCGACGCGGGTGTTGACGTGATCATCGTCGACACCGCGCACGCCCACAATCGGTTGGTTCTCGAGATGGTCAGCAAGCTCAAGGCCGAGATCGGGTCGAAGGTTCAGATCGTCGGCGGCAACGTGGCGACCCGGGCTGCAGCACTGGCGCTGGTCGATGCCGGTGCTGATGCCGTCAAGGTCGGGGTCGGACCCGGCTCGATCTGTACCACTCGCGTGGTCGCGGGTGTGGGTGCTCCGCAGATCACCGCTGTGATGGAAGCGGTGGCGGTCTGCAAGCCGGCCGGTGTTCCCGTCATCGCCGACGGCGGTCTGCAGTTCTCCGGCGACATCGCCAAGGCGTTGGCCGCAGGTGCATCGACCGCGATGCTCGGCTCGTTGCTGGCGGGGACCGCAGAGGCTCCGGGTGAGCTGATCCTGGTGGCGGGCAAACAGTTCAAGAGCTACCGCGGAATGGGATCCCTCGGCGCGATGCAGGGACGTGGTCAGGCGAAGTCGTATTCCAAGGACCGCTACTTCCAGGACGATGTGCTGTCCGAGGAGAAACTGGTGCCCGAGGGCATCGAAGGGCGGGTGCCGTTCCGGGGACCGTTGTCCCAGGTGATCCACCAGCTCGGTGGCGGCCTGCGGGCTGCCATGGGCTACACCGGCTCGAGTTCCATCGCTGATCTGCAGAACGCACAGTTCGTCCAGATCACCGCGGCCGGACTCAAGGAGAGCCATCCGCACGACATCACCATGACCGTCGAGGCACCGAACTACACTTCCCGCTGAGTCCGTCTTCCCACTTCTTGACAGACACGGCAGCTACGAAAGGCACTCCACGTGCGTGATCACGTCGATATCGGCATGGGCAGAACTGCCCGGCAGACATTCGAGCTCGGTGACATCAACATCGTCCCGTCCAGGCGGACGCGTTCGTCCAGCGAGGTCTCGACCACGTGGCAGCTCGACGCCTACCGCTTCGACACCCCGATTCTGGCCCACCCGACCGACGCGCTGATCTCGCCGCAGTCTGCCATCGAGCTGGGCCGGCTGGGCGGGCTCGGCGTGCTCAACGGTGAGGGGCTGTGGGCCCGGCACCGCGATGTCGAGGACAAGATCGCTCAGGTCGTGGAGATCGCCGAGAACGATGTCGATCCGTCCGCGGCCGTTCGCAAGCTCCAGGAGCTGCACGCGGCTCCGATCGACCGCGACCTGCTGGCTGCTGCCGTCTCGACGATTCGCGACGCCGGTGTCACCACCGCGGTGCGGGTCAGTCCGCAGAAGGCCGCCGAGCTGACGCCGGTCCTCGTCGCGGCGGGTGTCGAACTGCTCGTCATCCACGGCACGATCATCTCGGCCGAACACGTGTCGAACGACGGTTCCGAGCCGCTGAACCTCAAGACGTTCATCGCCGACCTCGATGTACCGGTGATCGCGGGCGGTGTCCACGACCATCGCACTGCCCTGCACCTCATGCGCACCGGTGCTGCGGCCGTGATCGTCGGCTACGGGTCGACGGCCGGCTCGACGACCACCAATGAGGTACTCGGTATCGGGGTGCCGATGGCCACCGCGATCGCTGATGCTGCGGCAGCCCGGCGTGAGTACCTCGACGAGACGGGCGGCCGGTACGTACACGTCATCGCCGACGGTGACATCCACACGTCCGGTGAACTCGCCAAGGCGATCGCGTGCGGCGCCGACGCTGCGGTGCTGGGCTCGCCCCTGGCCTCGGCCGCAGAGGCGCCCGGCCGTGGTTACTACTGGGCTGCCGCCGCGGCTCACCCGTCCATGCCGAGAGGCGCGCTGTTGCCGGTCTCCACCGATGCCGGCCGCCCCTCGTTGCAGACGGTCCTGCACGGACCTACCGACGACCCATTTGGGCACCTGAACATCGTTGGCGCACTTCGTCGTTCGATGGCCAAGGCCGGCTACTCCGACCTCAAGGAGTTCCAGAAGGTCGGGCTCTCCGCCTGTAAGTGACGACCGTTCACGCGGGCTTGCCAAAGGCGTGACCAGACGTCTATGTGACAAGGTACGATGTCAAAGTGTCTGTATCACGCGGTAACGGTTACTCGCAGCCCGAGCACACCGTTCCCGGCGCGGATCTCGATTTCGATGTACTGATCATCGGTTCGGGGTTCGGCGGGAGCGTCAGTGCGTTACGGCTGGTCGAGAAGGGCTACAGGGTCGGCGTCGTGGAGGCGGGGCGGCGTTTCACCGACGAGCAGTTCGCCAAGACCAGTTGGCGACTGCACAAATGGCTGTGGGCACCGAAGTTCGGGATGTTCGGCATCCAGCGCATCCACCTCCTCAAAGACGTCATGATCCTGGCCGGGTCAGGGGTCGGAGGGGGATCGCTGAACTACGCCAACACCTTGTACAAGCCGCCGACGCCGTTCTTCCAGGATCCGCAGTGGGCGCACATCACCGATTGGGAGGGCGAACTCTCGCCCTATTACGACCAGGCCCGCCGGATGCTCGGGGTCGTGACGACCCCGATCGAAACCCACGCCGATCGTGTGATGCGTAAGGTCGCCGACGACATGGGGGTGGGCGACACCTTCGGGCCGACCCCGGTCGGGGTGTTCTTCGGTGCCAAGTCCGGCGGAACGGGTGCGCCGGGTGAGCGGGTGGAGGACCCGTACTTCGGCGGTGCGGGCCCGGACCGCACGGTCTGCACGGAATGCGGTTCGTGCATGACGGGATGCCGCGTCGGCGCGAAGAACACCCTGCTCAAGAACTATCTGGGGCTCGCCGAATCCGCAGGCGCGACGATCATCGACCGCACCACGGTCACCGGCCTCGAGCCGCAGGCCGACGGGAGTTGGCGGGTACGCACGTCGCGGTCCGCGGCCTGGGGTCGGCTAGGAGCACGGAGACGAACCATCACCGCAGGTCAGGTCGTCGTCGCCGCGGGTACGTTCAACACCCAGAAGATCATGCACCTGGGCAAGGAAAGCGGATCGCTCCGCAACGTCTCCGACACCCTGGGCCTGCTGACGCGCACCAACTCCGAATCCATCCTGGGCGCCATGCGTCGCGAGTACGACCCGGCGCAGGATTTCTCCGAAGGTATCGCCATCACCTCGTCCTTCCATCCGGCTCCCGACACCCACATCGAGCCGGTGCGATACGGCAAGGGGTCCAACGCGATCGCGCTGCTACAGACCTTGCTGACCGATGGCGAGCCGGGACGATCGCGGCGACTCAAGTTCCTCGACAAGGTCCGCGAAGAGGGACCGGGCAGTCTGCTGCTCCTGCTGAAGCTGCGCAAGTGGAGCCAGCGCACGGTCATCCTGCTGGTGATGCAGAACCGGAACAACTCGCTGACCACTTTTGTGCAGAAGCTCGGGCCGTGGAAGTTCGTGAACAGCAAACAGGGTCACGGTGAGCCCAATCCGACGTGGATCCCGGCGGGCAACGAGGCCACCGAGCGGGCGGCGGCGCAGTTCGACGGCTTGGCCGGCGGAACGTGGGGCGATGTGTTCAACATGCCGCTGACCGCACATTATCTCGGAGGTTGTGTGATCTCCGACAACCCGGAAACCGGAGTTGTCGATCCGTATCACCGGGTGTGGAACTATCCGACGCTGCACATCACCGATGGGGCGGCCATCTCGGCGAACCTCGGTGTCAACCCGTCCTTGTCGATCTGTGCGCAGGCAGAACGGGCGATCGCGCTGTGGCCCAACCAGGGTGAAGACGACAAGCGCCCGCAGCAGGGCGCCCCGTATGTGCGGATCGCACCGACCCGTCCCAACGCGCCGGTGGTGCCTGCCGACGCTCCGGGCGCTCTGCGGCTGCCCCTGACGGTTGTGCCGGGACCCACCGAGGTCAGTGCATAGCTGCCGCGCGTTTAGACTGGTCCGGTGACGGACAGCGCAGATTCAGGTGTGGAAGCAGTGGCCCCGCGACCGGTGTTGGTGGTCGACTTCGGCGCTCAGTACGCCCAGTTGATCGCCCGTCGGGTACGTGAGGCGCGGATCTTCTCCGAAGTGATCCCACATACCGCGTCCATCGAAGAAATCAAGGCGAAGAACCCTGCTGCGCTGGTTCTTTCGGGTGGGCCGGCGTCGGTGTATTCCGAAGACGCGCCGGGGATCGACCACGATCTGTTCGACCTGGGCATCCCCGTGATGGGGATCTGCTACGGCTACCAGGCCATGGCCGACGCCCTCGGCGGTGTCGTCGCCAACACCGGTGGCCGCGAGTTCGGCCGGACGACGCTGACCACCGCAGGCGACGGTGTACTGCACTCGGGAACACCCGAGCAGCAACCGGTGTGGATGAGTCACAACGACGCCGTGCAAGAACCGCCTCCGGGCTTCACGGTGACCGCATCGACGCCGGGCGCCCCGGTTGCGGCGTTCGAGTCGCTGGAACGGCGTATGGCCGGCGTTCAATATCACCCCGAGGTGATGCATACGCCTCATGGCCAGCAGATCTTGACGAGATTCCTGTACGAAGTCGCCGACCTGGCGCCCACCTGGACTGCGGCCAACATCGCCGATGCCCTCGTCGAACAGGTCCGTACCCAGATCGGTGACGGTCTGGCCATCTGCGGTCTCTCCGGCGGGGTCGACTCCGCAGTGGCCGCAGCGCTGGTCCAGCGGGCCATCGGTGATCGGTTGACCTGTGTGTTCGTCGATCACGGACTGCTGCGGGCCGGTGAGCGTGAACAGGTCCAGCAAGACTTCGTCGCTGCCACCGGCGCGCGATTGGTCACCGTGGATGCCGAAGAGACCTTCTTACGAGAATTGTCCGGGGTGAGCGATCCGGAAGCCAAGCGAAAGATCATCGGCCGCGAGTTCATCAGGTCCTTCGAAGGCGCGATCACCGACGTCCTCGGTGATCGGGCGGCGCACGGCGACAAGGTCGACTTCCTCGTACAGGGAACGCTCTACCCAGACGTCGTCGAGTCCGGCGGAGGCAGCGGGACAGCGAACATCAAGAGCCACCACAACGTCGGCGGGCTGCCTGAGGACCTCGAGTTCAGTCTCGTCGAACCGCTGCGCCTGTTGTTCAAGGACGAGGTCCGTGCGGTCGGCCGGGAACTGGGGCTGCCCGAGGAAATCGTTGCACGGCAACCTTTTCCCGGTCCAGGTCTGGCGATCAGGATCGTCGGGGAGGTCACCGGTGAACGGTTGGCGCTCCTGCGCAAGGCCGATCTGATCGCCCGCGAGGAACTGACGACGGCCGGACTGGACAACCAGATCTGGCAGTGCCCGGTGGTCCTGCTGGCCGATGTACGCAGCGTCGGCGTACAGGGAGACGGGCGCACCTATGGCCACCCGATCGTGCTGCGTCCGGTGTCGAGCGAGGACGCGATGACCGCGGACTGGACGCGTATTCCCTATGAAGTTCTGGAGATCATCTCCACCCGGATCACCAACGAGGTGCCCGAGGTGAATCGGGTGGTGCTCGACGTGACCAGCAAGCCGCCGGGCACCATCGAGTGGGAGTGACCCGCTAACTGTCCGGCGGAGATGTCGGCGTCGACTTCTTCACGTCGGAACCCTTGCCGCGGCCTCCGCTGAAGATCAGGGCGAGTCCGACGACAACGGTGATGCCGAGGATGATCCACGGGCCCGCCGCCGACCCGTTGAGGTCGGGGGCACCGAGCAGTCCCCAGACTGCGACGAGTGCGGCACCGATGCCCACCAGGGCCAGGGTGGGGGAGAACCTACTCACGGATGACCTCCACGTTGCCGAGAGTCGTGTCGGCGTCGATGGTCAGCACCGGACCCGCGGTTCCGTCGTTCCCGCCGTCCAGGCCGTCGGGGCACTTCGCCTCGCCGATGGCAGCGTCGCATGTGGTGCGTAGGTTCATGCCCTCGGGTGCGATGATCTTGAACTCTCCGACGCCCAGGTCGACAACAACCTTCTTGTCCTCCGTGAGGTCGACGGCGGTCAGATCGAGTTGGCCCGAACCGATCGACAACGAGTACTCATCGCGGATGTCGGCGCTCGTCAGCGGCTTCCAATCCCGATCGCCGATCGGGCCGGAAGGCATGCCATCGATCAGCGAGGCCACCACGACGAACCCCGCCATCGCGATCGCCACGGGGATCAACCCGGCGCCGCGTCGGACGAAGGCGCCAACCAGGAGGCCTGCGGCGACCACAGCCAGCCCGATCGCTGCCACCTTGGCCGGGTCGAGCCAGTCCGTCCCGGCCGAGATCGCGGCGGCCACACCGGTGGCGATGACAGTGAGACCGAGTACCACCGGGGTGAACCTGGAGCGCGGACGGTCGTCGGTCTCCGGCGGCTCTGTGGGTTCGGGTAGGTCCCACGCAAACGGAGCTGCTCCCAGCGGATCCCATGCCGGAGGTGTCGGGACGAGCGGGTCCTGCGAGCTGTCGGGTGAGGCTTCTGTCGCACCCTCGGGAGCCATGGTGCCATCGCTCGCCGGCGCGTCCTTCAGCCAGGCCCGAGGGGTCCAGCGCTGGAATGGTTGTCCGGCCTCATCGATCCCGCCGGTCGTCTCCTGCCACCAGGACCCGGGCGCAGCGGACTGTGCGACGGGTCGCTGACCTACCGTGTCGGCACTGGTGCCCGGTTCCGGAATCGGGGTCCGCTGGTACAACAGCCACCAGCCCAGAGCCATCAGTGCGAGTCCCGCGACGCCGCCGCCGCTCCAGGCGAGATGGGGTCCGGCGACCAACGCGACGACCACGACGATGACGACGCCGACGATGGTCGGCGGGTGCGACGAAGCGTGGCGGACACCGTGCAGGAGACGATGTGCATGAGTGTCTGTCGCAGCAGCTCCCGCCGAGACAGACCCCTCGGGCAACAGGATCCACGCCGCGATGTAGATGAGGATACCTGCGCCACCGAACAGGGCCGAGACGATGAAAGCAACCTTGACCAGGGTCGGATCTACCTTGTACCGCACCCCGATCCCGGTGGCGACACCAGCGATGGTCGACCCGGCCGCAGCACGGGCCGGTCGGGTACGCCACATGTTGTGGAGTTCATCCGAACTGAACGGCGAACCACTCTTCACGTTTTCATTGTCGATAGTCATGGTCGAGCTCCGCTCCGCTTCGTCTTCGTAGTCATGGTCGAGCTCCGCTTCGCTTCGTCTTCGTAGTCATGGTCGAGCCCCGCTTCGCTTCGTCTTCATGTCGACCTGGTCTGCAGTTCATGCCTCAATTCTCGGCAGTGGGCGAGGCATTGACCATCGGGATTCACCCTGATCTACTCCCTGGACTTCGATCTGGGTAACAACCCTGATGTGCACAGCGGTCCATGCATGCAAGTATCGAGTGATGCCCACAGTCGAACGCGTACACCGTCGCGATGGTGGCCGTGTCATCGGTGGCGTCGCCGGAGGCGTGGCCGATCACCTTGGGATGGATGCATTTCGGGTGCGGGTCGTCTTCGTGATCCTGAGCGCGCTGGCCGGGGCGGGTGTCTGTGCCTATGGGCTGCTCTGGTTCATGTGCCCGCCCGGTACCGACACCGAACCGCCGAGTGGTTCAGAACGCAGGCAGGGCATCGGACTGGCCATCGTCGGCATCGTCGCGGTGGTGTCGGTCGGTTTCGTGGCATCCGGGACGCCGGCCCAGTTCCTCATCCCGCTCGTCGTCGTCGCCGTCGGGGCCTCGCTGGTCTGGCGTGAACTCGACTCCAGCTGGCGCCCGCGATCAGGGTCGGCGCGGGCGCTGACCTGGACCCGGATCGCCGGGGGCGCAACACTTGTGGTGGTCGGCCTGGTGGTCGTCGTCCTCGCGGGCAACAACCGCATCGGCGGGCTCAGCGCGACACTGCTCGCGGTCGCGGCGACGGTTCTGGGTGTCCTGTTGCTGACCATCCCGCTGTGGTTACGGATGGCCAGGATGCTCGGCGCCGAGCGAGCCGCCCGGATCCGTACCGCGGAACGAGAAGAAATTGCTGCCCACCTTCATGATTCAGTACTGCAGACCCTTGCGCTGATCCAAAAACGATCTGCCCACGGCGACGAGGTGCAGCGGCTGGCGCGCAGCCAGGAACGGGAGTTGCGCACCTATCTGTTCGGAGATCTCGGACCGCAGAGCGATTCGCTGACAGCAGCGTTGAAGTCGGTGGCCGCCGAGGTCGAAGACCACTACGGTGTCGAGGTCGAAGTGGTCACCGTGGGAGATGTGACGGCCGACGATCCCTCGTGGAGCACCGAGCATCGCCGGTGGGCCGCTCTCATCGCCGCCTCGCGCGAAGCCCTCGTCAATGCCGCCAAGCATTCCGGGGAACGATCGGTCGATGTGTATGCCGAGGTCGACGGCGACCTGGTCGAAGTGTTCGTCCGCGACCGCGGGGTCGGTTTCGATCCCGATCAGGTACCGGAAGATCGACGCGGGGTGTCGGGCTCCATCAAGGGCCGGGTGCAACGACACGGCGGTACCGTTGACATCAAGTCGACGCCGGGTCGCGGGGTGGACGTGCGGATGGCCATGCCGCGTGGGGTCGAGCCCTCGGGCGCTCCTGAAGGCAGCGGCGACGACACCGAGTCCATCCGGGAAGCGGTGAATCGAGAGCGGGAGAGATGACCGGGCGAAGCGAGCCGTATCGGGTGTTCTTGGTGGACGATCACGGTGTGTTCCGTTCGGGGGTGCGAGCCGAATTGGCGTCGGAGAACGACATGCAGGTGGTCGGGGAGGCCGGCGCGGTGGCCGATGCCGTCACGGGAATCCTGCAGTCGAGTCCCGACGTGGTGCTCCTCGACGTACACATGCCTGCAGGCGGTGGCATCGCGGTGCTCCGGGGGATTGCCGACGCAGCCCCTGACAAGGCACCGGTGTTCTTGGCACTGTCCGTCTCCGATGCCGCCGAAGACGTGATCGCGACGATTCGGGCAGGTGCTCGCGGCTACGTGACCAAGACGATCGGTGGTCCGGAGCTCGCCGATTCGGTGCGGCGCGTCGCCGACGGGGATGCGGTGTTCAGCCCACGGCTCGCAGGGTTCGTACTCGACTCCTTCACCGGGCGTTCTCCGCTGCCCGAGCCCCATCTCGATCCCGAGCTCGATTCGCTGACGCCCAGGGAGATGGAGGTCCTGCGACTGCTCGCCCGAGGTTTCACCTACCGTGAGATCGCCGAGGATCTGGTGATCTCGATCAAGACGGTCGAGACACATGCGTCGAATGTGCTGCGAAAGACCCAGCAGTCCAACCGAAATGCGTTGACCCGATGGGCTGCCAACCGCCACATCAGCTAGCTCCGCACAAACCCAGGTACTCCAGGCACACCCAGGTGTTGCAACACCTGGGTGTGCCAGGATCGGCTGGGTTTGTGTCAGCGGATGACGGCGATCAAGGTGATGGCGATCGCGGCGAGCACCACGAAGACCAAGAAGACCGCGGCGGCGAGGCCGAGATGCCGTGACTGCGGCTGTGGGGGTTGCAGTCCGAAGACGGGCGCAGACGGCTGCGAGTGCTGGGTGACCTGCCAGGGGTCGGGGGTGACGGGCGGGTGGGTCTGCGCGGCATCCTGCCATCTGGGACCCGACGACGTGACCGCTGGTAGGCCCGACTCGGTGGTGGTGGGAATGCGCCGGGTCGGGGGCCGGTGCGGCGGCCGGCCAGGCGAGGGGCGGTCGAGGGGACTGGCCAGGATCATCGCCGTGTTGCCGTTGTCGCCTGCGGCCACCTGCGCGAGCCGGTCACGGACCTCGGCCATGGTCGGGCGCCGGGCGGGGCTGGGTTCGAGCATGGCGAGCAGTGCGCCTTCGAGCTGACCCGATCGCTTCGGCGGATTGATCTCGCCCCTGGCCACCCGGTGCAGGAGGACCAGTGAGTTGTCGTCGATGCCGAAGGGTGGCTCGCCCTCGGTGGCGGTGAAGAGTGTGGAGCCGAGTGAGTAGACATCGGACGCCTCGGAGGGATCTTCGCCACGGGCGACCTCCGGCGCAAAGTACGCCGGGGTGCCGGTGATGACCCCCGTCTGGGTGAGCTGAACGTCGTCCTTCGACCGGGAAATGCCGAAATCGGTGAGTTTGACCAGGCCCGCGTTGCGACCTTCGGCGATCAAGATGTTGCCCGGCTTGATGTCGCGATGCAGGATTCCGGCAGTGTGTGCCTCGGTCATCGCATCCGCGATCTGGGCACCGATCTGCGCGACCTGATGCACGGGCAGGGTGCCGGTCTGATGAAGTATCTCCGCGACGCTGCGGGAGGGCAGGTACTCCATCACCAGCCAAGGCTCTCCGGACTCCAGCGCCACATCATGCATGGCGATGGCGTTGCGGTGACTGAGCCTGGCCGCGATCCGGCCTTCACGCATGGCCCGCTGGCGCATCTGGGCGGCAGAGTCCTCGGTCATGCCCGCCACCGAGAGCACCTGCTTCACGGCGACCTCGCGGTCGAGCAGGGTGTCGTGGGCCAGCCACACAGCGCCCATACCGCCGCCGCCGATCTTCGAGCGCAGCCGGTAGCGCCCGGCGACCAGATAGTCGGGGCCGGGAACGCGGTAATCGGAGGCGCTCACGTGTCCGACCTTAGTGGACTGGTGAGGCGGAAGTGGACGGTGTGCCTGGTGTGCGCGACTCGCCCGGACAAATCGGGCCGACGCGCCGAACGATGTTGACGCTTGTCGGAGGGCTGTCCTACGCTCAGAAAAGTTCGAAAATGTGTTCGAGTTCTGATGGTGGCCCACCTTCCCTGAGCCGCTTCCTCACCTCGGTGAGGAGTGATCTGGAGGTGCGATGCGGGCGATGGAGACAGTCCCGGACAAGGCTGCGAAGCTGGCGATGTTGCGGCAGACCCTGGCTTCGGCAACCACCCGGGCACGGCCGGAATCAATTGTGCCACAACGTCAGATGTCGGCGGTGACCACACCGCAGGAGAAGTACTCGGATCGGGACCGCCTAGCTGTTCCGCCTGCGCTCGAGCAGTTGTTGCCTGCGGCAGGGTTGGTGAGGGGCACGGTGGTGGCGCTGGAAGGAGCGCGTTCACTGTTGCTCTCACTGATCGCCCAGGTGAGTGCTGACGGCGGACATGTTGCGGTGATCGGACAGCCACAGCTGTGTCTGCTGGGGGTGGTGGAGATGGGTGGTGATCTGTCGCGGATCGCGGTGATACCAGACCCCGGCCCGGACCCTGTCGAGATCGCCGCGGTGCTGCTCGACGGGCTCGATCTCGTCGTCGCCGGACTCGGCGGTATCTCGGTGCCACCGTCCCGCAGTCGTGTGGTGATGGCTCGTGCGCGCAGCAAGGGCGCGGTCTTGGTGGTCACGGACGGCACCTGGTCGGGAGCACATGTGAAGTTGCAGTCCAGGGTCTGTGATTACCGACATCAGCCGGCTGCGCGCCGACGTGGTCACGGCCGTCTCGGTGGGGTGTCGCTGACAGTGCGCTCGGTGGGGCGTGGTTTTTCCGGTGCCAGTACCCGACTCGATGTCGTCGACCGCGGGGGTCGTGTGCAATTGCTGGATGCCGTTGCCGAGCAGCATGATTCCGCGACATCCTCGCAGGAGGCGGCCGCGATGAAGGTGGCGCTGTGAGTGGTCGGGTGTTCGGTCTCTGGTGTCCGGATTGGCCGGCGGTGGCCGCAGCGGCCGATGCCGACCTCTCTCCTGATCAGCCGATCGCGGTGTTGGGTTCGGGGCGGGTGGTCGCGTGTTCGGCGTCGGCACGGGCGGTTGGGGTTCGCCGAGACATGCGTAAGCGCGATGCCCAAGCCCGGTGCCCTCAGTTGACGTTGGCCGAGGCCGACCAGTGCCGTGATGCCCGGTTGTTCGAGCCGGTGGTGGCAGCGGTTGCTGAGCTGATACCTCTCGTAGAAGTCCTGCGACCTGGTCTGCTGGTGTTGCCTGCGCGTGGTGTCGCACGGTACTTCGGCAGTGAAGAGATCGCCGCAGAAAAAC
This sequence comes from Williamsia limnetica, assembly GCF_003217475.1. Lineage (GTDB taxonomy): Bacteria > Actinomycetota > Actinomycetes > Mycobacteriales > Mycobacteriaceae > Williamsia > Williamsia limnetica. Next base: position 92,426 of record NZ_QJSP01000012.1, read on the forward strand.
TGACGGACATCGTCTCCTCGTGCGGTGTCGAGTCGCAGGTCGGGATCGCCGACGAGCTCTTCACCGCGATCATCGCCGCCCGGCGGGGCATGGTGATCCCCATGGGCGGAGGCGTCGAATTCCTTGCTCCACTGCGTATCTCCGAGCTGGCCGTGGAGCCCAGCATGTGCATGGATGATCGTCTGTCGCTGGTCGACCTGTTGTGGCGGATGGGACTTCGGACGATCGGCGACTTCGCGGGTCTGTCGGCCGCGGACGTGGCCACCCGATTCGGGGCCGACGCCATCTACGCCCACCGCACGGCGCGGGCCATGCCGCAGCGTCCGCCGTCCGGGCAGGCGCCCCCGCCGGACCTGGTGGTGGAGCATCAGTGCGATCCACCCGTGGATCGGGTGGATGCTGCGGCGTTCATCGGCCGCCGACTGTCGGCCCAGCTACATGATGTGCTCGCGGCGGCGTCGGTGGCCTGCACCAGGCTCACCGTGCAGGCGGTCACCGACAGTGGCCGCGAGTACTCCCGGACCTGGCGCTGTGCCAATCCGCTCACCCCTGACGCGACAGCCGACCGGATCCGTTGGCAACTGGAGGGCTGGTTGTCCGGGCGCAATGCCGCGGATCGGCCAGACGGCCCGGTGGTGCTGCTGCGTCTAGATCCGGTGGAGGTGATCAGCTCGGGCGCACTGCAACTGGGTTTCACCGGAGGTGGACTGACAGGAGGGGACGGCGAAGTGGCCGAACGGGTGCGTCGGGCTCTGGTACGTGTGCAGGGGCTGCTCGGTGGAGATCGGGTGCAGATACCTCTACGCAGTGGTGGTCGAGGCCCGGGGCAACAGATCACCCTGGTGCCGTTGGGCGATGAACTGGTGCCCGCCGCAGACCCACAGGCCCCGTGGCCGGGACGGGTGCCGGGGCCGTCCCCGTCCATACTGCCCATGGCGCCGGTGAGTGTGCGAGACGCCGCGGATCATCCGGTGGAGGTCACCGGCCGAGGTGGTTTCACCGGCGAACCGGCCAGTCTCACCTGGGGTAGCCGCACCTGGCGGCTGAACTGGTGGGCCGGCCCCTGGGCCACCGATGAGCGATGGTGGTCGGAGACAGAGGCCGGGTCCCACGGCGGATACTATGCCAGAGCTCAAGTGCTGCTCGAGGATTCGCGGGCGCTGCTACTTCACTATCAGCAGGGGCAGTGGACGGTGGAAGGGGTGTACGAGTAGCCCCCCGATGAAGACGCTCCGCCTTTACGAAGACGCGCCACAAATATGTGGAGCGTCCTCGTAATTCTGGAGCGTTTGAGAAATCACTGCCCGTCGGGTTGCCCGACTGTTCCGAGAAAGAGTGGCAGACCTGTTGCGGTGTCGATGATCTGGAAGACGAACGGTCGATCTGCGATGAAGGACTCCGCGGGCTTTTGCGGCGGCAGCGCGGTGACGCCGACGTCGATCTGGGTGACCGACGCCGCGAGGGTGCCTTTTTCACCCACGGTGATCGTGCTGTTCTGAGCTGCGGCGGTGACCGCCAGCTCAGGACTGATCGCCGACAGATCAGCTGCGCCACCGAACAGATCCCGAACGCCGAGCTGCTCCAAGGTGGCCTTCAGGTCCACGGCGGTCTTGATGTCCCACTTGGGCAGGCGCACCGCGGTCGACGTCTCCGGCGCTTGCCTCAGGGTGCTCGACGCCTCTGTGAGGGCTGTACCAGTGAGGAATGCGTCCACACCTACGCCTGCCTCCGGTAGAAACACCTGCATCGCCAAACCCGCCGAGTACGGCAATTGCACGCCACTCCAGCCCGGCCTGCGGACGAAAGGCACGGTGAGCTGACCGTTCATCATGTCCACCTCGCCGACCGAGCCGGTTGTGGAGGTGAAATCGGCTGGGGCCGTGGATGCCGGGGAGAACGGCTGCTGCCATGCGGCGGCGAGGAACACGGTGGACAGCAGGCTGATCACCGTCTCGGTATCGTAGGTCGTCGGTGTCTCGGTGAGCCGGCCACCGGTATTGATCGACAGCCATCTGTTGATTGCCGCCTCTGTCTGCGACTCGGCGAAATCGACCGGGTAGACACCACTGTCGAAGACACGCCCGAGAGTCGCCAGGTAGTCCTGACCGACATCGAGTGACTCGTCGATGAAGATTCCGGTGGCCTCGTGGAACACCGGCGGGGTCGGTGGGTTCTCTTTGTCGACATCGCCGGGATTGCCGTCGACCCGGTCGAGTTGACCGATCATCGCCGCGATGGCATCGTCGTCGGTCGCGCCGAGCACCGCATCGAGTTCTGCAGCGGTGTTGCCACCTGCGCCCGCGCGGAGCATCTGTAGCGCGAGCATCGCGCCCCACGGTGAGACCACCTTGTTGGCGTCCACACCGGTCTGCCGCAGCATGTCGACACCGAATGCGGCAGTGCCCTCGACCAGTTCATCTGCGGCGCTGCGAACCTCGTCGATACCGATTTCGTCGAAGCGCACCCCGGATGCCTTGGTCAGCTGCGCAGTGGAGCTCGCCTGGGTGCCCTGCGCACACGCAGCGACCGTCAAAGCTGCGGCGATGAGCAGCACCCACAGTGGTTTCACGCGTTTGCCCCGCGCGCGGTCACCGGCCATCTGCTCAGTGTGCCGTGACGGTTGACGATCACCAATTCATCGGCCAGATTGACTGCTGTACACACGTGATTGGGAGCCAACCGTACCCGGTCGCCCAACTCGGGTCGATCGGCCGAATCGGTGAAGTCGACGGTCGCATGGTGTTCGGACAACGCGGAGACACGAGCATCGCCGTAGTCCGGCAATCGACCGACCCCGGTGGTCCAGGCCGGGTGATCGGCTCCGAGCGATTTGCTGCCCGCGTCCAGGACGGCTTTGTTGCCGTCGAGATGTACGACGGTGGTCACGACGGTCAGCGCCACGTCCGACATCGAGCACACACCCAGCTCCACCTGTTGGGCGTCGTTGAACGGATAGACCCCCGGTCGGATCTCTGTGAGCACGGTGGGATCGGCGTGGGCAACCGACGGCGTCGATCCGCCGCTCCTGATCACCGGGTCGATGTCGACTGCCCGCAGCGACTGGGCCGCCATGGCCAACGCGTTCGCCTCCTGGACCGCGACCGCCACCGGCCGACCAGGAAAATAACTGTGTCCGGGGAACGTGAAGATGCCCAGGACCTCTAGGCCGGCCGCCGCGGCACCGTGCCCGATGTCGCCTGCCCGCTGTGGGTGGACACCGGTGCGGTGCTGACCACTGTCGACCTCGACGACGACCCGCGCGCCTGGCACATGGCGCGCTATCCGAGCGGCCCCGGCGATGGAGTCGACCGCGAGCAGAACCTCGGCGTGGTCCATGATCGCGCGGAGCCTGCGAGCCTTGTTCTCGGTGAGCCACAGGGGGTAGGCGATGAACAGATCGCTGACCCCCGCCGCCGCGAAGACCTCGGCTTCGCCCACTGTTGCCACCGTCAAACCGGTTGCGCCGCGAGAAATCTGCCGCGCAGCCAGTTCCGGGCTCTTATGGGTTTTCGCGTGTGGTCGCAGTACGAAACCGGAGGAGGAGGCGAACTCGGCCATACGGTCGAGGTTCGCCTCCACCACCGCCTCGTCGACCACGGCAACCGGGGTGTCGAGTCCTGCGGTGGCAGCCAGGACTCTGTCGATGCGGCCGATGTCGGAACCGCTGGGCGGATTTTCTGAAGGAGCTACCACGAAATCCCTGGTATTCGGTTCAATGACTTCCGGGCCACCCGGCGGGCGCCACTGTCGACCATCGCCACCCGGACGGGGCGGGCGAGTGCATGGGCACGGTCGCGCACACCGTGTGCCCGTGCGATCGCTTGTGTTTCGTGATCTGATCCGGAGCTTTCGACGTTGCCCTTCGCGGCCGCGGAGTCGGGGAACAGGAGGTAACCCTGGTGGTGCAGTCGGCCGGTCAGCTTCGGGGTGAGGAACTGTCCGATCTGCGCGAGTGTGCCGAGCGGGGTGTCGATGCGGCGCGGCTTCTCGATGATGCCCCGCACCACGATCGCCGCCGCGGTCTGTGGGCTGAGCACCTTCGCATTGTCGTATGCCTCGGTGGGCGCGATCATCTTGGTCCGCGTCAGCGGCATGTGGATGTTGGTGAACGTGATGTGATCGGACAGCGTTTCAGTGGCGGTGACGTCGCTGAACGCCTCCAGGGCAGCCTTCGACGCCACGTAGGCGGCAAAACGCGGACCGCGCGCTTGCACACCGATGCTCGACACATTCACGATGTGCCCGACGTTGCGCTCCTTCATGTGAGGCAACAATGCCAGAGTCAGGTGCACCGCGCCGAAGTAATTGACAGCCATTGTTCGTTCGTAATCATGGCTGCGGTCCACGGCGTCGATGGTTGCCCGTCGAATCGAGCGTCCGGCGTTGTTCACGAGCACGTCGACGTGGTCGTGTTCGGTGAGGATGGTCTTGATCGTCAGGTCTACCGCTTCGCTGTCCGTGATGTCGCAGGGGTAGGCGTACGCCTCGCCTCGGTGACCATCGTGCGCCGGTTGTTCGGATCGCAGCTCCTCGACGGCCGCCGCGAGTTCGTCGGCGCCGCGCGCCAGTAGGAAGACCACTGCTCCCTTTCGTACGCATTGCCGGGCGGTCTCCTTCCCGATACCTGTCGAGCCTCCGGTGATCAGGATGTGCGAACCAGCGAGCGGACCTGCCGGGTTGCGCCGACGATGCCGGCTGGGATCGAGGTGCTCGTGCCAGTACCGCCAGAGGCCCGGTCCGTAGTCGGCGAGGTCGGGCAGGGTCACGCCGTAGCCGCCGAGCACCCCGAAGGTCTTGTCGGCTTTGAAATTCGTGGGGATCGAGAGGGTGTCGAGGATGGCGGGCGGGATGCCCTGCTGCCGGGCGATGAGATCCCGTCCGGTCCGGATCACCCCGTGTGAGCTGCGGTCGACGACTGGCGCAACGAATCGGTGGGGCACCAGGTCGCGGCCGTGCGGTCCGGCGAAGGCAGGCGCGATCGCGTTGTACATCTCGGTGATCGTCTGGGGGTGCGGACTGACGAGATGGAACACCTCGCCGCCAAGATCGGGGGTGCCGGGCGGTGCCTCGGCCAGATCGTGCCGCATGAGGGTCACTAGTGCTTCGGCGACGAAATCGACGGGCACCATGTTGGTCAGACCCATGTCGGGCATGGGGACTGTCCATCGGGAGGGGAGCCGGCCTAGTTCGCGCAGATAACCGAAGAAGTAGTACGGACCGTCGACCTTGTCCATTTCGCCGGTGACAGAATCACCCACCACGATCGCAGGTCGGTATACCCGCCAGCGTAGGTCTTCGGCATCACGGACCAGTCTCTCGGATTCGAACTTGGTGCGGTGATATGGAGACGGGAACTGTTGTCCCAGATCGAAATCGGCTTCGGTGAACTCGCCGGCGTGGTCGCCCGCGACCGCGATCGACGACACGTGATGCAGCATCGCGCCGCGCTCGCGTGCGAATGCGATGACCCGGGCGGTGCCGTCGACATTGGCGCTCTGCTGATCGGCGGCGCTCGCGGCCATGTCGTAGATCGCACCCAGGTGCAGAACGTGTTCGATGTTCGACAGGTCGTGTGCGGTGGTGTCGACGCCGAGATCTGGCGCGGTCAGGTCGCCCTCGACGGCGACGATGCGATCGCGGCCCGGCCAGTCGGCACTCGCGCTCGTCAGTCGCTCCACTGAACTCGGACGGACCAGCACGAACACCGTGGAGTCGGCGCCCTGGGCCCCGTCCGCCTCGAGCGCGGCGAGTAGCAGGGGCAGGACGCGACGGCCGATGAATCCGGTGCCGCCGGTGATGAAGTAGTCGGACATTGATGCGCTCCTCCTTGAAAGGTGGACCCCCGCCTGCGACGCTGACCCGACCCCCGTGCGGACTTTGATGTGTCGAGAGTAACAGGTACTTTGCATGTCGAAAGTGTGTTCGATACCATGGGGTATGGGCTGGAACGAAGGCCCTCCGACCTGGTCGGAGATGGAACGTGTTCTCTCTGGACGGCCGACCTCGGGCGGGCGTCCGGGTGAGACGTTCTCCGGTGATGGTGGCGACAGTCCGGCGTGGTCGCGCAAGCGCGGACCCTATGAGGCAGGCGAACTTCGGCGGGGTGTTTCTGACACCCGGTACGCCGAATTGCATGCGCACACCTCGTACAGTTTTCTCGATGGCGCCAGCAGTCCCGAGGAGATGGCCGAAGAGGCCTACCGGCTCGGGCTGGAGGCGCTGGCGATCACCGATCACAACGGCTTCTACGGGGTGGTGCGCTTCGCCGAAGCGGCCCTGGAATGGGAACTGCCGACGGTCTTCGGGTCCGAACTCTCGCTGGAGCACGATTCGGCCCGCACCGGGGTGGCCGACCCGGATGGTGCGCATCTGCTGGTGTTGGCCCGCGGCCAGGAGGGGTACCGGAGATTGTCCCGGCAGCTCGCGAACGGGCACATGGCTGCCGGTGAGAAAGGGCTGCTCCGCTTCGACATCGACACCTTGGCCCAAGCCGCGGCCGGTCACTGGCTGATTCTCAGCGGGTGCCGTAAAGGGACGGTGCGAGCGGCTTTGTCGACGGGCGGACCGTCCGCTGCCGAGGCGGCGCTGCGTGATCTGATCGAAAAATTCGGTCGCGACAACGTGGTGATGGAGTTGACGGCGCAGGGCGCCGCCGATGACGACGAGCGCAACGCCGCACTCGCCTGGGTCGCCAGGCGTAATCGGGTGGCCACCGTGGCCACCACCGGCGCGCACTTCTCGGCGCCGCATCGCCGGCGGCTGGCGATGGCGATGGCCGCGGTTCGCGCCAGGCGCAGCCTCGACGACATGGACGGCTGGCTCGGTCCGCTGGGCGGAGCGCATCTGCGCAGTGGTGACGAGATGATGCGTCTGCTCAGTGCGCACCCCGACGCCATAGACAACGCCGCGATGCTGGCCAAAGATCTGGCATTCGGACTGCATCTGATCGCTCCCAAGCTACCGCCGTTCGATGTGCCCGAGGGTTACACCGAGAGTTCGTGGCTACGTGAACTGACGGCCAGGGGAGCGCTGGAGAGATATGGCCCACCCCAGAGTCACCCGAAGGCATATCAGCAGATCGAACACGAGTTGAACGTGATCGACTCACTGGGATTTCCCGGTTACTTCCTGGTGGTACACGACATCGTCTCGTTCTGTCGTACCCACGACATCCTCTGTCAGGGCCGAGGTAGCGCGGCGAACTCGGCGGTCTGTTACTCGTTGGGGGTCACCGCGATCGACCCGGTGGGGAACAGTCTGTTGTTCGAACGCTTCCTGTCCCCGGCCAGGGACGGCCCGCCGGACATCGATGTCGACATCGAATCCGACCGTCGCGAAGAAGCCATCCAGTACGTGTATCAGCGATACGGCAGGCAGAATGCCGCGCAGGTGGCCAACGTGATCACCTACCGCGGCAAGTCGTCGGTCCGAGACATGGCCCGTGCCCTCGGATATTCGGTGGGACAACAGGATGCCTGGAGCAAGCAGGTGCAGCGATACGACAAGGCCCAGCCCACCGACAGCGACATCCCAGACGATGTGCTCGATCTTGCGAACCAGATCAACGGCATGCCGAGGCATCTCGGTATCCACTCCGGTGGCATGGTGATCTGCGACCGGCCGATCGCCGATGTATGCCCCACCGAGTGGGCGAGGATGCCCAACCGAAGCGTGTTGCAGTGGGACAAAGATGACTGTGCTGCCATCGGATTGGTGAAATTCGACCTACTGGGACTCGGTATGCTCTCGGCCATCCACTACGCCATCGACTTCCTTGCCGAGCACCGCGACATCCATGTCGACCTGGCGAAGATCGATCTCACCGAGGCCGCCGTCTACGACATGCTCTGCAAGGCAGACACCGTCGGGGTGTTCCAGGTGGAGTCGCGGGCGCAGATGGCGACCCTGCCCCGGCTCAAGCCCCGCGAGTTCTACGACCTCGTGGTCGAGGTCGCACTCATCCGGCCAGGCCCGATCCAGGGCGGTTCGGTGCATCCGTACATCCGGCGCCGCAACGGTCTGGAAGAGCCCACCTGTGAACACCCCTCGATGGAAGCGGCATTGCACAGAACGCTCGGGGTGCCCCTCTTCCAAGAACAGCTGATGCAACTGGCGGTGGACGTGGCGGGTTTCACTTCCGCAGAAGCCGATCAGCTGCGTCGCGCGATGGGATCGAAACGCTCGCCGGAAAAGATGGAGCGACTACGGGCACGGTTTTACGAAGGCATGGAAGAGCTGCACGGCATCACCGGTGAGGTGGCCGACCGCGTCTACGAGAAAATGGCCGCCTTCGCCAATTTCGGCTTCCCCGAAAGCCATTCACAGAGCTTCGCCTCACTGGTCTTCTACTCGTCCTGGCTCAAACTCCATCACCCCGCCGCGTTCTGTGCAGCACTGATCAAGGCGCAGCCCATGGGGTTCTACTCACCGCAAACGCTGGTCGCCGATGCCCGAAGACACGGTGTCAAAGTGCACGGTCCCGACGTCAACCTCTCGCAACCGCACGCGGATCTGGAGAACGCAGGCCTGGACGTCCGACTCGGGCTGGGATCGGTGAAACACATAGGTATCGACCTCGCCGAAGCGATCGTCGCCGAACGCGAATCCGGTGGGGCGTTCACCAACGCCGCCGACCTCTCCCGGCGCTGCGACGTCAACACCCGACAACTCGAGGCGCTGGCGACCGCAGGTGCACTCGAGTGTTTCGGGACCAGTCGGCGGCAAGCACTCTGGGATGCGGGAGCAGCAGCACAGGAGAAGTCCGATCGGCTCCCGCTGCACGAGATCAACACCTCACCGGCATTACCGGGAATGAGCGACGTCGAGATGGCCGCCTCGGATGTGTGGGCCACCGGCGTCAGCCCGGGGTCCTATCCCACCGAGTTCATCCGGCCCCAACTCGACGCACTGGGCGTGACCGCGGCCGTCGACCTGCTGTCGGTACCCGATGGTTCGCGGGTGCTCGTCGGGGGAGCGGTCACCCATCGGCAACGACCCGCCACCGCCTCAGGGGTGACGTTCGTCAACCTCGAAGACGAGACCGGGATGGTCAACGTGGTCTGTTCGGTGGGGCTGTGGGCCAAGTACCGCAAACTCGCACAGACCGCTCCGGCCCTGCTGATCCGCGGCCGAGTGCAAAACGCCGAAGGAGCCGTGACCGTGGTGGCAGAACGCCTCCAACGCATGGACTTGAGAATAGGAACCCGCTCCAGGGACTGGGCTTAGGTTTGTCTGCTCGCTCCGCTCGCTTGTCGGTGTGGCCATCAGGCGGTCGTTCTTCCCTTCTCCTCACCTCGCTGGCGCTCGTTCGTCGGCAGTCCAGAACAACCGCGGCCACCCCTCCCGGGTCCTCGCATCGCTGCGCTCCCTCGCTCCTCCGTTTAGACAACGCGGGGCCGACTGCCGGGTCCTCGCATCGCTGCGCTCGCTCAGACCTTCATGCGTGGTTCGCCGACCGGGCCGATAGCGTCGTCGAGCGTGCCGCAACAGTCGTTGACCGTGCCGTTGTTCGCGCCGAGCGGGCCGATATCACCGCCGAGTGTGCCGAAACTCGAGCCGAGCGGGCCCATAATCGCTTCTGTGGATGACATCGTGGTGACCGTCAAGCCGAACAGTCGCAAAGGGCCGCTGGTCGAGGTTGCCGGCGACGGCGCTCTGACGATTTTCGTGCGTGAACCAGCCACCGAGGGCAAGGCCAATGCCGCCGTTGCGCTCCTGCTCGCGAGGCATTTCGGCGTGTCCAAGTCCCGCGTCGTCCTCACCGGTGGTGCGACCGCTCGCACGAAAAGGTTTCGTATCGACCGATAGTCGATACGATGGCACGTGTGCGCGGTGGGGAGGTGAGAGTGGGTTCTTCGAACCCGTCTCAGGGGCAACCCCTGGGTACATCTCACAGTTGGTATCAGCGTCCGACGCCGCTCGGCATGCTCCGCGTGCTATCCGGCGCCGCCGACACAGGTTCATGGTCACCTCCTCGCCGCGCATGTCATTCATGACCGGCGCCGTGTCGTGACCGACAGCTACTCGTTGGGCGGTCTGGGACCACGTCTGCGCCTGACCGCGGAGTCTGTCGAACACCTGATGACGAGGCTCGAGGTCGATCCGCGCTGGACGGTCTCCGCACTGGTCGACATGCTCGTGGCGACGATGGAACAGACCGTGGTCACCGAATTGCTCGGCGTGCTGCTCGACCGGTTTCCCGAGCGGCCCACCGATCTGGCCGCTGTCCGCACCTTCCTCACGCCGCTGATAGGCGCGCCGCGCCGGCGCGCGTTCGAGGATCCGGACGAGCCGATCATGCGGTTCGAGCTGCCGCAGCTCCGGGACTATTCGGACGTGGCCCGCTGGCTCAACCTCACTGTCGGCGAACTGGAGTGGTTTGCTGATCGTGGTCACTGGTTGCGGACGAAGGACGGTCCGCTGCAGCATTACCGTTACTGGCAGGTGCCCAAACGCGATGGCGTGCGGATGATCGAGGCGCCCAAACCCCACCTGAGAGAGATTCAGCGACGGCTGCTGAGCACCATCGTCGACCACATCCCGCCACACCGGGCTGCGCAGGGTTTTGTGCCGGGCACCTCGACCTCGAGTTTCGCCTGGCCGCACACCGATCGTCCGGTGGTGGTCCGAATCGATTTGCGCGACTGCTTTTCCTCGATCGGAATTGCCAGGGTCAGGGCCATTTTCGCGGCGGTGGGCTACCAGAGAACTGCGCGGGTCCTGGCAGAACTGTGCACCACCACCACGCCCATCACCCACCTCCGGGACGTACACCACCGGCAAGCGGCACTCCTGCGGCAGCGGCATCTCCCGCAGGGTGCGCCGACGTCCCCGGCGTTGGCAAACCTCGTCATGCGTGCCATGGACCGCCGGATCTGGGGATACGCCCGACGAAACAGCCTGCATTACAGCCGGTATGGCGATGATCTGGGGATTTCCGGCGACAACATGAACCCAGAAGCAGTGTTGTGGGTGGTGCAGCGCATCATTGCCGACGAAGGTTTCACCGTGCACCCGGACAAGACCAAGATCATGCGGGCGCATCAGCGCCAGCAACTGGCGGGGCTGGTGGTCAACGACCAACCGAGTATCGCCCGACGTGACTACGACAATCTCCGAGCATTGCTGCACAATGCGATTCGTACGGGCGCGCAGGCGCAGAACCGATCGGCGCACCCGAATTTCCGGGCGCACGTGCGGGGCAAGATCGCCTGGATCGGGGCAACCAGTACGCAGCGACGGAACATCTTGCTGGCGTTGGCCGAGCAGGTGGACTGGGACCGCTGAGGATGAACACCCGCAATCCCGCCCTATCACTTGGCGTCGAAGGCGCCTAACCTCGGTAAATGAGCCTGAGCAATTATTCGAGCAATCTCGATCGCAATACGCCCGGGGCCGCGGACCCCAACGAGACCAAACGGAGTCTCGACGCCCAACTCGAGCATGTACTCGGACTCGAGGACGGTTGGCAGGGGCCCGACTCATTGGCCCCGACCCCTGCTGCGCGGGAGTTCTTCGAGAAGTACTTCGACGGCTTGCAGAGTTCGTACTGGACCGAATCAACTCCCACAGCGACGCCGGCGGGCGGCTTGCACATGGAATGGAGTCGCGACGGCAGCGACTATTCCGCAGACATCCTCGCAGGCGGTCAGTTGCTGCTCAAAGTGGTTGCCCCGACCGCGACCGACAATGCCGAACTGCACATCGAGGAACCGACCACCGCGATGTTGCGCAAGTTCATCATGCGTGGACTACCGATCGATTGATCCGCAGACCGGTCATACCGCGCCAGGAAAGCCGTGCTGCCGCCAGGCCTCGTACATCACGATGCTGGCAGCGTTCGCCAGATTGAGCGATCGGCGTCCCGGCAGCATGGGTATCCGGACCCGCTCGGTGACGTGAGGGTCCGCCAGCACCGCCTCGGAGAGCCCGGTCGGCTCGGGGCCGAACAGCAACACGTCGCCCGGCTGATAGCTGATGTCGGTGTAGAACGTGTCCGCGTGAGCCGTGAACGCGTACACCCGTTGCGGTGCAAGTTCTTTCCAGGCGGCGAACAGATCGGAATGAACGGTCACCGAGGCCATATCGTGGTAATCGAGCCCGGCTCGCTTCACCTTTGGCTCGGACAGGTCGAAGCCGAGCGGCTCCACCAGGTGTAATTCACACCCGGTGTTGGCGGCGAGCCTGATCGCATTTCCCGTGTTCGGCGGGATGCGAGGTTCATGGAACAGCAGTCGAAACACCCCCTGAGCTTGCCGCATCGGGCGCACCCTCGACAAACTGGTGTCAGCCCAGCGGTGCCCATCCTGACTCCACCGATCTCGCGCACCGGCTCGGCTCGTCCCCCGCGGAGACGAACAGCGCTGTCAACATCGGCACGGCGTGGGCCAGTGCAGATTCGGGTAGGGGACCGCCTGCCACCAGGGATGCCAGCCCGTGCCCGATCATCCACTGCTGGGTCGCCAACGCAGACGGATCCACATCGGGGCGGAATCGGCCTGCGCTCGAACAGCGTTCGACGCCGATGACGAGATGGTGCAGGCTTGCTTCGGCTGCAGCCGCATCCTCCAGATCCGCGCTGGTGTCGAACATGACCCGGTACAGATTGGGGTTCTGCAAAGCGTTCGACAGATACGCGACGCCCATCATGGTTTGATCGCGGACCGGATCGTCGGACATCTCCAGAGCAGAGAGTCTGGCGGCGAGGCGGGTGAAGCCTTCTTGGCGCAGCGCCTTCCAGAGCCCGTCCATGCCGTCGAAGTAGGTGTACACGGCCATCGTCGAGACCGACGTCCCGGACACCAGTGACCGCAACGTCACCGGTTCCCGCGCACGCAGCATCTGCGCCGCGCGTTCGATGAGCATCGAACGGGTCTGAGGATTCTTGTTCCGAACCATGGCATCACAATACATAACAATGCTATGTTTACGATACGGCGATTCGCGGGCGACGCCGACGACCGAGAGGGGAACCCCATGGCCATAGAGCTGATCAACCCAGAAGGATTGCCAAAACCCGATGTGTATCGCCAACTCTCGATCGCGACAGGGTCCAGGCTGGTATTTCTGGCCGGACAGGTGGCGAGGGATGCCGAGGGCAACCAGGTCGGCGCGGGAGACTTCGCGGCGCAGGTCGAGCAGGCATACCTCAACATCGGAACTGCGCTGGCGGAGATCGGTGGCTCGTTCGACGACGTCGCGAAGCTGACCATCTACGTGGTGGATTGGTCGCAGGACAAGTACCCGCTGCTCGGTGAGGGCGTCGCAAGGGCGGCGGCGAAGCTCGGTGTCGATCCGGTGAAGCCGATCACCCTGCTCGGCGTCGCATCGCTCGGTGAGCCCGACCTCATGGTCGAGGTCGAGGCGACCGCAGTGCTCGACTGATCGCCTCGGGGTGAGGCGTGTAGACATGGGCACATGAGTGTTGAGGTTTCCACCGACGAACGGTTCGACTTCGCCGACTTCTCCAATGAGGACTGGTCCGAGCGCGAGTACGTGGGCTGCAGCTTTGTCGAATCGGATCTGAGTGAACTACGCACGCGCGGTGTGACATTCACCGATTGCGACTTCAGCGGGGCCAACTTGTCCCGATCGAGTCACAGCGCGAGCGCATTCCGCAATTGCCACTTCGAACGGGCGCACCTGAACAAGGTCGAGATGACCGACTGCAGCCTGCTCGGCACCGTGATCACGAACTCGCGCGTTCGGCCGATGACGTTGATCGACTGCGACCTGTCGCTGACGTCGATTGGTGGCGTCGATCTGTCGGGGGTGGTGCTACGAGGTTGCCGGCTCCGGGAGGCCAACCTGTCCGATTCGACGCTGATCGGTGCAGACCTGTCCGGGACCGACCTCACCGGGGTGCGCGCCATCGGCACGAAACTCGGCAAGGCGGACCTTCGCGGCGCGAGGGTGGATCCGATGCTCTGGCTGCAGGCATCCGTGGTCGACGCCCTGGTCGATGCCGGGCAGGCACTGGAGTTCGCTGCCGCCCACGGCCTGCGAATCGGGGGCGAGTGATGACCGCTCGAACCCGCGGACGTAAACCCTCGATCTCACCGGTCACATGGACGCCGACCCCGGTGGACACCGCCGGTTGGCCGACACCGCAGGCACCGCCGATCACGGTGGTCGACGTCGGCTCGCCCTCGCCCGAGGATGTCGTCGCCGATGATCACGGCCGCATCTGGACGGGAACGGTCGACGGGAACATCATCGCCATCGACGCCGGCACCGGCCGGTGGGATGTGGTGGCGAACACCGGCGGCCAGCCGCTGGGACTCGAGGTCATCGGTGAGACCCTGCTGATCTGTGACAGCAGGCGCGGGCTCCTGTCGATGGACATGACCAGCGGCCGGATCGACGTGGCCCTGGACCGCGTCGACGGTGAACCACTGACGTTCTGCTCCAACGTGATCGTCACCCGCCACACCGGTGGAGCCACGCCGCGGCCCCTCGAACTGCACCTGACCCAGTCGACGACACGGTTCACCCTCGACGACTACAGAGCCGACATCATCGAGCACGACGGTTCGGGACGGCTGATCCGCGTCGACCTCGGAGACGGGTCGGAACCGCCGCGCGCGACCGTTCTACTGCATGGTCTGCAGTTCGCCAATGGTCTGGTCCGCCACGACGACCGGCTGGTGATCGCCGAGACCGGGGACTGCAGCCTGCGTTCCTATGTGCCGGCGACCGGCACGAGTGAGGTGCTGCGCGGCGGCCTGCCGGGTTATCCCGACAACTGTTCACTGTCTCCGGACGGTGACCACCTGTGGCTCGCGATGGCGGGTCTACGCAGCCGTCCGCTCGAAGCCCTCGCCGGCCATCCACGGATCCGGCAGCTGGTGTGGCGGATCCCGGATCGACTGCTACCCGATCCGGAGGCGCCGCTGTGGGTTCTGAAGATCCACCTACCGAGCGGGCGGGTGGTTGCCGACCATCGGGTCGATCTCCCGGGGTTCGGTCAGAGCACGGGAGTCCTCGAGCGCGACGGGCGAGTATGGGTCGGCGGCATCGGATCGTCGCGAATCGCGTGGTTCGACATCGAGTAGTGGGCGGGGCAGGCGCGAGCAACGAGCGGAACCTGGAACAATGACGTCGTGAGCGCAGTCGTACTTGATGGAAAAGCAACCCGCGATGAGGTCTTCGTCGACCTCAAGACGCGCGTGGAGAAACTTCGGGATTCCGGCATCGCGCCTGGACTCGGCACCATCCTCGTCGGTGACGACCCGGGATCGCAGGCCTACGTGCGCGGTAAGCACAACGACTGCGCCAAGGTCGGCATCGCGTCTATTCGTAAGGATCTGCCGGCCGACATCACCACCGAGCAGCTCAACGCGGCGATCGACGAGCTGAACGCGGACCCGGGCTGTACCGGTTATATCGTGCAGCTCCCGCTGCCGAAGCACCTCGACGAGAACGCAGCCCTCGAGCGCATCGACCCCGACAAAGACGCCGACGGCCTGCACCCGATCAATCTCGGCCGCCTGGTACTCGACGGCGCAGGGACGTCGCAGAGTGCGTTGCCGTGCACGCCGCGCGGCATCCTGCACCTGCTGCGTAAGTACGACGTACCGATCAAGGGCGCCCACGTGGTGGTGGTGGGCCGCGGGGTCACCGTTGGCCGCCCGATCGGGCTCTTGCTGACCCGCCGCACCGAGAATGCCACCGTGACGTTGTGCCACACGGGCACCCGGGATCTCGCTGCCGAGGTTTCTCGGGCGGACATCGTGATCGCCGCGGCGGGCGTCCCCGGTCTCGTCACCGCAGACATGGTCAAGCCCGGCGCAGCAGTGATCGACGTAGGCGTCAGTCGAACGGCGGACGGGCTCGTCGGCGACGTCGCGAAGGGGGTCTGGGATGTGGCCGGGCATGTCTCACCCAACCCCGGAGGTGTGGGACCGCTCACACGAGCGTTCCTGTTGGCAAACGTCGTCGAACGCGCCGAGGCCGCGTTGGTTCGCGCCTGATCGGGATGGCCAGAGCTTCGGCAACCGAACCGACCACCCCGGATAACGGCCGCGCTCGTGCGCGCCGACTGCACCGCGTACGGCAACTGCGCTGGGTAGTGGTCCAATTGCCCTTCCTGGCGGTGATGACCGTCGTCATCGTGGCGGCCATCTTTCTGATCGTCGACCGCTGGCGCCGCGGCGCGTTCGTCTTCGGATCGGCGGCACTGCTCGCGGCGCTGTTACGCGCCCTCATACCCACGTCGCGGGTCGGTCTGCTGGAGGTTCGCGGCCGCTTCGCAGACGTGGTCGCGATGACTCTCGCCGGTGTGGCGATCCTCTGGCTGGCGACCTCGATCGACCCTTTGGGCACAGATTGATTACAATGGTTCGTGGTACTGCATCCTGAACTTGCAGTCAGTGAAGATGGAACACTTTCATCCTTACGGGCGATGCACTTCGGAGACGGCAGTGTTGGGGTGGTGAAAGCGGCCCCGCCGGGGGAGGCAGCAACGCAGAACCCGGACGACCGAGACCATCATCGAGCCGGAAGAGAGTCATGACCACCTCACTGGGTTTGTCTGCGGGCAGTGGAATGATCCACTGCGTCCTGCTGACGACCGATGAGGCCGGACGTACTCACACAGTCAATCGCGTCATCGACGTCGACCCCACCGACGGGCTCACCCGGGCCGGCCGGGTCAACTCCGGCATCGATCTCATGCTGGGTCAAGCGCGCGACAACGACGCGAGCGTGGGCACGATCGGGGTCGCGTATCGGACCGACGAGCAGGCACGAGAGATCGCCTCACGTGGCACCGGCGCCAAGCGCCAGATCCATCTCGTCGCAGAGACCGAAGCGATCGCGCACCACTTGATCTCCACCGGAGAGATCAGTCGGTTCGAATCGGTCGTGGTGGTGGATCTGGGCGACACCGGGATGAGCCTGTACACCGTCGATCCCGTAACCAGGCGCATCACCGATCTTCAGCGCAGCACGGCCGTGTCAGGCAACGGGCTCGACGCACTGCTCGCCTCTGAACTCACGAGTACGGGCAGGATCCGCGGGCGTCGCAAATCCAGCGTCCTGAGCGCGTGCCGAACGGCAAAAGAGGAACTGTCCGTCAGGGACTCGACGTCGATCATGTTGGGCAACCCCGCACTCCCCGTGCCGGTCACCCGGACAGTACTCGAACGACTCCTGCGGCCGATGGCCTCCGCTGCCGCGGACGAGGTTGCGGCCTACGTCGAAGGTCCGCGTGTGGCGCGCCCCGAGGCTGTCGTCCTGGTCGGGGGGCTGGCCAACATCCCGTTGCTGCGTGACCTCATCGTCGAGCGCAGCGGTCTCGAACCGGTCCTGCCGCACGCGCCGGAGTCCGTTGCCGCGCTCGGCGCCGCAACTGTGGCGGCCGCCGGTACCAGGGCCTCGACGCTTGCCTTCATCGGAGGACGACGCAGTCGCGACTGGCTGTCGGCAGCGCCCCTGGCGGTGTTCGGCGCGCTACTGGCGGGAGCCTTGATGACGGTGTATGCCGTGGGTTCCTCACTCGCGGGGAATCCGTCGACTCCGTCCACGCCGTCGTCGGTCACCGTCGAGGCCGAGGCGACGACCACGTCGCCACCGCCGCCTTCCACCGGTGAATCGCGCGTGACGCCGACGGTCACCTCGCCGCAGCAGCAGATCTCGGTCACCGCCGCGCCTCCTCCCGCGCCGGTCGGTGGCAACGCCGGGACAGGTGCGGGCAGCGGTAATCAGGATCCGGGTTGGGCGACAACGGAATTGCCCGCACCGAGTGGATCGACTGAGCAACCTTCGACATCGACGTTGAGCACCTCGCTGTGGCCGTTCCCGATTCCGTCCATCACCTGGCCACCGCCGTTGGGTCAGCTGCCGTCGAGTGCACCCGATCCGACTGCGATCGTGACCCCGCCGGTCACCTCGCCGACGCCGGCGCCCCCGGCGGAGGGTGCTCCGGCATCGCCTGCGCCCTCACCGGGGCCGGTGCCCACCACGCAGCCCGCGGGCTGAGCCCCGGGAACTCCCTGCCGGCGCCTATCGGCGCGCGAGGTCGACTGTCTTCTTCAAAAGCTCTGAAATGGCGTCGGATTCGGTCAGGAATCCATCGTGACCGTTGTCTGAGTGCACTACGTGCAGGCCGCCGACGCATCCGGGCATGAGCTCGGCCAGCTCGATCTGCTGACGCAGCGGGTAGAGCCGGTCGGAGTCGATGCCGCCGATGACGACGGGCACCTGGCAGTTCCGTAGCGCCGCCTCGACGCCGCCGCGACCGCGGCCGACATCGTGGTGGTTGAGGACCTCGGACAGCACCACGTAGCTACCGGGATCGAATCGGTGCACCAACTTGTCGGCCTGGTGTTCGAGATAACTCTGCACCGCATATCGACCGCCGCTCAGCGGATCCTCATCGCCCTGAGGCGAATTGGCGAAGCGATCGTCCAGCTCGAGCTCGTGCCGGTAGTACATGTGGGCGATCCGGCGAGCGATGCCGAGTCCAGCGGTGGGGGCGCGCCCGGAGCCGTGATAATTGCCGCCCTGCCAATTCGCATCCGAGGTGATGGCAGCGATCTGAGTTGTCTGCGTGCCGATCTGATCTGCGGAGGCCCGGGCACCCACGGCGAGGATCAGAGCGCTGCGGACTCGCTCGGGGTAGCCGATCACCCATTCGAGCGAACGAGCACCGCCCATCGAACCACCGAGGACGGAGGCGACGGAATCGATCCGCAGGGTGTCCATCAGGGCGACCTCGGCGCGCACCTGGTCGAGCACGGTGATGTGTGGGAACCGTGAACCCCACACGCGCCCTTCGGAATCGAGCGATGCCGGACCCGTCGAACCGCGGCAGCCACCGAGGACATTCGCCGAGATCACACACCATTCGTCGGTGTCTACGGGACCTCCGGGTCCGATCAGACCGTCCCACCAACCGGGGGAGGGCTGATCAGGTCCGGCCGGTCCGGTGACGTGAGAGTCGCCGGTGAGTGCATGGAGCGTCAGCACCACGTTGTCGCGCGCCGGCGACAACGTGCCCCAGCGCTGAAACGCCAGGGTCACGTTGTCGATGCGTTGACCGTTGTCCAGTTCGAGAGGACCGACCGACACACTGGTCAACTGCCCATCCGGAAGGGACTCCCAGTCCGGATGAGTGCGCGGTGGCGTGTGCGGGTCGATGCTCACCTCACTTGGCCGCGGCGAAGCCGGTGTCGAGGTCGGCGAGGATGTCGGCGATGTTCTCGATGCCGACAGCCAAGCGCACCAATCCGGGAGAGACGCCTGCGGCGATCTGCTCTTCCGGGATCAGCTGCGAGTGGGTGGTCGACGCGGGATGGATCACCAGCGAGCGCACGTCACCGATGTTGGCGACGTGGCTGTGCAGGGTGAGTGCGTCCACGAACTTCTTGCCTGCGTCCACCCCGCCTGCGATCTCGAAGCCGATGATCGCGCCCTGGCCACGCGGCGCCAGTTCCTGGCCGCGCTGGTACCAACGCGAGGATTCGAGGCCTGCGTAGGCCACCGACTCGACCTGGGCGTGCTTGGACAGGTACTCGGCAACGGCCTGTGCATTGGACACGTGTCGCTCGATGCGAAGGCTCAGCGTTTCGATGCCCTGCGCGATGAGGAACGCGTTGAACGGCGAAATGGCGGCGCCGGTGTCGCGAAGCCACTGCACCCGGGCCTTCAGTGCGAACGCCGGCGCACCGAGGTCGGCGAAGATCGCGCCGTGGTAGCTCGGATCCGGTGTGGTGAAGCCGGGGAACAGGTCTTTGCCATCACGCTGCCCTCGCCAGTCGAACGTGCCTCCGTCGACGATGACGCCGCCGACCGAGGTGCCATGGCCGCCAAGGTATTTGGTGGCGGAATGGACGACTATGTCCGCGCCGTGGGCGAGTGGGTTGATCAGGTACGGCGTGGCGACGGTGTTGTCGACGATCAGAGGCAGGCCTGCCTCGTGCGCGACTCCCGAGATCCCGACGAGATCGAGGATCTCGTTGTTCGGGTTCGAGATGGTCTCACCGAACAGTGCGCGGGTGTTCGGCCGGATGGCGGCGCGCCAGCTGTCGAGGTCTTCGGGATCTTCGACGAAACTGACCTCGATGCCGAGCTTCGGCAACGTGTAGTGGAAGAGATTGTAGGTGCCGCCGTAGAGACGGGGGCTTGAGACGACGTGGCCGCCGTTCTCGACGACGTTGAGGATCGCATAGGTCTCCGCCGCCTGGCCGGAGGCGACGAGCAAGGCCGCGACGCCACCCTCGAGCGCGGCGATGCGCTGCTCCACCGCATCCTGCGTGGGGTTCATGATCCGGGTGTAGATGTTGCCCGGTTCTGCGAGCCCGAAGAGATTGGCGGCATGCTCGGTGTCGCGGAACGTGTACGAGGTCGTCTGATAGATGGGGAGGGCCCGCGCAGAGGTCTGCGAGTCGGGGGCCTGGCCGACATGGACCTGCTTGGTCTCGAAGCTCCAGTTGTCAGCCGGATTGACGTCGTTGTCAGACATGCAAGGATTCTCTTTCTGGGTCGGTGAAACATCCAATTGAAATTGGGTCCGACCAGCGGACCCGCGCTTGCTGCGGCGAACCGCAACCAGGTCATCACCCGGAGCACCCCACCGCGGTTGGAGGGTTGCCGGTCAGCGAGCCGGGGCTTGTTGCTGACGCTCATGACCTTTCGCAGTAGAGGATATAACACGCGCGGGAGTCGCTGAGAACCCTCTCGCGCACGTGGATTTCTCACCGTTCCGGGGCCGGGCAATCACGTATCGTTCTCCGGCCGTGTAGGGGGTCGGCGGCCCGGACGCGGTGCGGATTCACCCGTTCAGACGATATCTGATAACAGGCGTTTTCTTTTATGATTGTTTCTTCAGGAGTTTCAATCGTTGGTCCGCGATCTCTCGGCTTTTGGTCGTCGTGACAATCCGAGGGGTTCGATATGGGTTCGCATTCGAAGCGGGCGCACGCCCGAAAGCGCTCGGCCACTCGGCGGCGCGCGATGGCTGCGGCGGCAACCGCGGCGGTGACCCTGCCGGTCGTCGGATTCCTCGCTCAGCCGGCGAACGCGGCGGACGACCCGGTCGAGTGCGCGCAGGGTCGCGTGTTCGTCGTGCCCGGAACCGCTGATCCCAACTCACTACACACTGCCGGGCTCGAGACGCGGTACGGAACCCAGGGCAAGGACTACCGGATCGAGATCGTCGAGTATCCGGGTGTGCTGTGGCCGCTCGGAGGGACGTCCTACGACCAGAGCGTCGACGAGGGTGTCGACAATCTCGAGACCGCAGTGGCGGCGTATCACGCTGCGTGCCCCGACCAGCCGGTCGTGATCGTCGGATACTCCCAGGGTGCTCGTATTGCCGGGGACGTACTGTCGGAGATCGGCCGTGGGCAGAGCTCGGTGGACATCGATCCCACGCAGGTGTCGGGTGAGTTGTACTCCGACCCGCGGCGCACCGGCGACGCCCAGGGTCGCGGGATCGAGCTCGTGCTCCCGGGGGTGCTGCCCGGCATCACCATGAACGGCCCGCGGGATGGGTTCGGTCTGAGCAGGGTCACCCAGTTCTGCGTCGAAGGGGATCCGATCTGCGATCTCCAGGACCCGCTCCACTACCCGCTGCGGGCAGTCGACGGCTTGCTCGGCTATTTCGTCAAACACGTGACCTACGACGACGACATCACCATGGGCCCGGATGCCAGCGAGAACTCGCCCCGTGACGTCCTCATCCCTGCTGATCCCGCGTTCGGGGTGATTCTCAAGAGTCTCGGGTTGCCCTATCGCCTCATCGCGGTCGAGAATCCGTTGCCGTACCCGGACCTCGCGGTTCTTCGTCCGCTGTTCCATGCCGTGAACCAGTTCCTGCCGGCGCTGCCGGACCTCGGCCACGGTGCGTACCTCCCGGACCTCTGGATCCTCCGCGACGCGCTGTCGGGAAGTCAGACCGCGTGGCAGGCCATCGGTGGCAGTGCCATCAGCATCCTGCGGTACCCGGAGAACTTCGTCCGCAATTGGGTTGCGGAGATCGACAGGCAGCTCGATCAGCTCGATGGCGTCAGGCTCGGAACCGTGCCTGCGCCGACCACGCCCGTATCCGCGACGCACCAGACCGCGACGCCCTCGCAGGAGAATCAGGTCTGGATCGAACCGCAGGACCTCCCGCAGCCCGCAGCAGCTGAACCTGCGCCTGTGTCGACTCCGCCCGCCGCGACCGGACCCGAGAGCTCTGGCCCGGCCATCGCGAGACCGGCCACCGGCGAACCTGCCGATCAGACTCCCGAAACCGCGCCTTCGCCCGAACCCATTGCTTTGCCCGAACCCGCACCCTCGCCCGAACCCGCACCCTCGCCCGACAATGGGGACGCGTTGCCGTCCTCCGCCGACGAGGACCCGGTCGAAGCACCCGCCGCGGCCTGACGGAACCACAAACCCTGTTACTCCAGGCAAACCCAGCGGTTGCGGCACCTGGGTTTGCCCGGGCAGCCTGGGTGTGTGTGGTCTGCTGACCGATGCGCTCGGCGCTCTGGCTACGGGTATGCTGATTTAGCAGTACGCCCGTCATATTTTCTCGTGTGGACCCGTCGGACGTGCGCGACTCACGAGGTCGCAGAACACAAGCCCCCACCGCAGGGCAGTACATCGCCTCGCCACCGGCGGCCGACAGGTAACAGGAGGACGCGTAGCCATATGGGCAAGATCAAGGTCGAAGGAACAGTCGTAGAGCTGGACGGCGACGAGATGACACGCATCATCTGGCAGTTCATCAAAGAAAAGCTGATCCACCCGTATCTGGACATCGACCTGGACTACTACGACCTCGGAATCGAAGAACGCGACCGCACGGATGACCAGGTCACGATCGATTCCGCGAACGCCATCCTGCGGCACGGTGTCGGGGTCAAATGCGCCACGATCACGCCCGACGAGGCTCGCGTCGAAGAGTTCGGTCTCAAGAAGATGTGGCGTTCTCCCAACGGCACCATTCGGAACATATTGGGAGGCACAATATTCCGTGCCCCGATCATCATCTCGAACGTGCCGCGCCTGGTCCCGGGATGGACCAAGCCGGTCATCGTCGGGCGCCACGCCTTCGGTGACCAGTACCGCGCAACAGATTTCAAGGTGCCCTCGGCCGGCAAGGTCACCATCACGTACACGCCCGACGACGGCTCGGAACCGATCGAGCACGAGATCGTACAGATGCCCGAGGAGGGCGGCGTCGTGATGGGGATGTACAACTTCAACAAGTCCATCGAGGACTTCGCGCGGGCATCGCTGAACTACGGTCTGCAGCGCAACTATCCGGTGTATCTGTCGACCAAGAACACCATCCTCAAGGCCTACGACGGCGCCTTCAAGGACATTTTCCAGCACGTCTTCGACACGGAGTTCAAGACCGAGTTCGATGCTGCGGGACTTCATTACGAGCACCGCCTCATCGACGACATGGTCGCGTCCAGCCTCAAGTGGGAAGGCGGCTACGTCTGGGCCTGCAAGAACTACGACGGGGACGTCCAGTCGGACACCGTCGCGCAGGGGTACGGGTCGCTCGGTTTGATGACCTCGGTCCTGTTGACCCCGGACGGCAGTATCTGCGAGGCCGAGGCGGCCCACGGAACGGTCACCCGGCACTACCGTCAGCATCAGCAGGGCAAACCGACGTCGACGAATCCCATCGCGTCGATCTTTGCGTGGACTCGTGGTCTCGATCACCGCGGCAAACTCGACAACACCCCCGAGGTGCGGGAGTTCGCACAAAAGCTCGAAGACGTGGTCATCGACACCGTGGAGGGCGGGAAGATGACAAAGGATTTGGCGCAACTGGTCGGCGGCGACCAGGTCTATCTCACCACCGAGGAGTTCCTCGGGGCGCTCGACGAGAACCTCGAAGCAGCGATCAGAGCAAGCTGAGACGCGGGCCGGACGGTCCGCGCCGGTCGGGACGCCGAGGGGTCCTGTGGGGCAGTTCACGTACCGTCAGCGGAATGCCGCGACGTCGGCAACGGTTTCAACCTTGGTTACCTCGGCAACGTCGCCGTCCCCCCGAATGTCCCGAGAGGATGATCCATGTCTGCAGTCAGTGTCACCACCCCCGCTCCGACCGGGGGCATGCGTGGCAGCAGACGGACCGTCATCCTCGCCCTGGCGCTCGGTGCCTTCGGGATCGGGACGACGGAGTTCGTCGCGATGGGCCTGCTGCCCTCGATCGCGGAATCGCTGGGAACCAGCGAGCCGACCGCCGGCCACGTGATCTCTGCCTATGCGCTCGGTGTGGTCGTCGGTGCCCCGCTGATCGCGGCGCTGACCGCGCGGATGTCGCGGCGCACCCTTCTGATCGCACTGATGATCGCGTTCACCGTCGGTAACGCGGCCACCGTCTTCGCGCAGTCCTACGGGATGCTGATGTTCGCCCGGTTCATCGCCGGTCTGCCGCACGGCGCCTACTTCGGTGTGGCATCGCTGGTCGCGGCATATCTCGCCGGACCGTCGTCGCGGGCGAAAGCTGTGGGGCAGGTCATGCTCGGCCTGAGTGTCGCGAACGTGGTCGGAGTTCCCGCCGCCACCTGGCTGGGCAGTGCACTCGGCTGGCGCGCGGCATTCGTGGTCGTCGCGGCGATCGGCTTGCTCACCATCGCAGCACTCTGGTGGTACCTGCCGTCGCTGACCGGCATGAAGATCACCAATCCGATGACCGAACTCGGTGCGCTCGTGCGCCCACAGGTCTGGTTCACCCTGTTCATCGGCATCGTCGGATTCGGCGGCATGTTCGCGTTCTACACCTACATCAACACCACGTTGACCAGTGTTTCGGGCGTGTCCGAGTCGCTCATCCCGATCGCGTTGATGCTGTTCGGGCTCGGCATGGTGGCCGGCAACCTCGCAGGCGGCTGGCTTGCCGACCGCGGAGTTGTCCGCGCCATCGCGATCGGCCTCGTGGCGATCATGGCGATGCTGCTGCTCTTCGCGCTGCTCGCCTCGAACGCCTGGGCGGCGCTGGCGCTCACCTTCCTGATCGGGCTGAGCGGGACCGCTCTGACTCCCGCGCTGCAGATTCGGCTGATGGACGTCGCCGACGACGCGCAGACCCTGGCGGCCGCGCTCAACCATTCGGCGTTGAACATCGCGAACGCAGGCGGCGCGTGGCTCGGCGGTCTCGTGATCGCCGCCGGATACGGGTACCGCGCACCGTCCGTGCTCGGTGCCGGCCTCGCGGTGGCGGGACTGCTCGTACTCGCCCTGGCTCTGCTCTATGCCCGGCGGACCAAGAGGAAAGCCGCTCCCGTCGTGGAACCGCTGGTCACGGCAGACGCGCGTTGACGTCGCCGGTCGGCGTGTCGGCCACGCGGTGATCGCAGCCCGGTGATCGGGCCGTCCGTCGCCGCGGTGTCCCGCTCGATCTCGTGTCGGTGCCCGCCCGTAGGCTCGGCGGACGTGACGACAATCGTGACCACGATCAACGCAAACGGCATCCGCGCGGCCGTGAAAGAACGATCTGAGCGCAATCTCGGATTGCTGCCCTGGCTGCGCGATACCGACACCGATCATGTTCTCCTGCAGGAGACCAGGGCCACCGAGGAGCAGACGTTCGACGCGCTGGCACCGGCCCTGGCCGATGGCTGGCACCTGTGCATGAGCGAGGCGGCCATCAAAGGACATTCAGGGGTGGCGATCTTGTCCCGGACCGAACCGGACAAGGTCCGGCGTGGTTTCGGCAGCGACGAGTTCGACACCACCGGGCGCTACCTCGAGGCCGACTTCGGTGATCTGACCGTCGCCAGCCTGTATCTCCCGAAGGGTGCCGCCGACGGCCCGAAGCGGGATGAGAAATTCCGGTTCCTCGACGAGTTCGCCGCACACCTCGGCACCCTCGCGCGCAAACGTCGCGACGTCGTCGTCGGCGGCGACTGGAACATCGCGCCCACCGAACTGGATCTGAAGAACGCCAAGGGCAACGTGAAGAACCCAGGCTTCCTGCCGGAAGAACGTGCCTGGGTGGCAGACCTCCTCGACAGCGGCTGGAACGATGTCGCTCGCGAACTCGCCGGGGACGTCGCCGGTCCGTATTCCTGGTGGAGCTGGCGCGGCAAGGCATTCGACAACGACGCCGGCTGGCGAATCGACTACCAGCTGGCGAACAAGCGGATGGCGGCGAAGGCCACCAAGTCCTACGTGCACCGCGCCGACGCTTACGACCTGCGGTGGTCCGACCATGCGCCGGTCACGGTGGAGTACTCGTAAAACGGGTCGCGGCCGGATGAGAGAATTCACCGGTGAGTGACGTGACAACCGAGACCAGACCACCGCAGCGGCGCAAACGCGTCCTGTCGGGCATTCAGCCGACCAGCGATTCGTTCCATCTGGGGAACTATCTCGGTGCCGTGCAGCAGTGGGTGAAGTTGCAGGACGAGTTCGACGAGGCCTTTTACTTCATCCCGGACCTGCACGCCATCACCACGGCGCATGATCCGAAGGCGCTGCGCGAGCGCTCCAGGCGCAGTGTCGCCCAGCTCCTCGCGCTCGGTGTCGACCCCGGACGGGCGACCATCTACCTGCAGTCACACGTTCCGCAGATCGCGCAACTCACGTGGGTACTCTCGTGCCTCACCGGCTTCGGCGAGGCGAGCCGGATGACGCAGTTCAAGGACAAGTCGGCCAAGGCCGGTGTCGATCACGCGAGCGTCGGGCTTTTCACCTACCCGATCCTGATGGCCGCCGACATCCTCACCTTCCAGGTGGATTCGGTGCCGGTGGGCGAAGACCAACGCCAGCATCTCGAACTGACCCGAAACCTGGCCCAGCGGTTCAACTCTCGATTCGGTAAGACCTTCAGGGTGCCGGAGGCGTTCATCGTCTCCGAGACAGCCAAGATCTACGACCTGCAGAACCCGTCCGCCAAGATGAGCAAGTCCGCAGAGTCGGACTCGGGACTGATCAACCTGCTCGACGACCCGAAGCGGTCGGCCAAGAAGCTGCGCTCCGCCGTCACCGACAACGGCCGCGAGATCTCGTTCGACCGCGCGGAGAAGCCCGGCGTCAGCAATCTGCTGACCATCCAGTCGGCGCTGACAGGTACGGCGGTGGCCGATCTGGTCGCCGGGTACGAAGGCCAAGGGTATGGCCAGCTCAAAGTCGACACCGCGGACGCGCTGACCGAATTCGTCACCCCACTACGCGAGCGTTTCGACGAGTTGCTCAGCGACACCACCGAAATCGATCGGGTGCTGGCCGCAGGTGCCGAGCGGGCCCGGGAGGTTGCCTCCCGAACATTGCAGATGGTTTATGACAAGGTTGGATTCGTAGCACCCAGCTGAGTCGACGTGACCAACCGAACGGGGAAACCGATGTCACCTGCAAACGGTCGCGACTCCGCCTCCGTCACAGCCACGGCGTCGGCAGAGGCGGACGCATCTGCGAAGGACAACAAGGTCGGCCAGCCGTCGTTCCTCGACAAGCAGCGTGCAGCCCGACCCTGGTTGGACCACCTCGTCGAGGCAGGTCAGCGCTACCAGGGCAGCAAAGGTGACTACTTTGCCGCCGGGACAACCTATTTCAGTATCTTCGCGCTGTTCCCACTGCTGATGATCGGATTCGCCGCCGCGGGTTTCGTGTTCGTCAACAACCCCGATCTCCTCGACCGTGCGAAGGACAAGATCGCGGAGTCGGTGGACGGCAGCATGGGGGAGCAGCTGACCGATCTGATGAACCAGGCCATCGACTCCCGCGCGACGATCGGTGTCGTCGGGCTGGTGGTTGCGCTCTACGCGGGTCTGGGCTGGATGGCGAACCTGCGGATGGCGTTGACTGTGCAGTGGGGCGCCGAACCCGAAGCCGACAGCATGGTGAAGACCAAGCTCGCCGATCTCGCGGCGTTGCTCGGCTTGTTTGCCGCCATGGTGGTCACGTTCGCGCTGTCAGCTCTGTCGAGCAGTGGTCTGACGGCAAAGATCCTCGAGTGGTTGCAGCTCGATGATCTGCCCGGGGTGTTCATCGCGATCAGGGCGGTTTCCATCGTCCTCTCGATCGTCGCATCGTGGTTGCTGTTCACGTGGGTCATCGCGAAGCTGCCGCGCATCGCGTTACCACTGCGCAACGCGGCGAAAGCCGGGCTCCTCACAGCCGTGGCCTTCGAAATCTTCAAGTTCGTGGCGAGCTTCTACCTCCAGTCCGTGATCACCGGACCCGCGGGCGCGACCTTCGGGCCGATCCTGGGCATCATGGTCTTCGCGTTCATCACCACGCGAATCATCTTGTTCGCAACAGCGTGGGCAGCGACCGATCCCCGGAACCTGAAGTACGAGCACGCCGCGGTTCCCGATCCGGTGGTCATCGTTCCGCGAGTAGAGGTCCGTGAAGGCCTCGGTCCGCGCGGCGTCGCTGCCGCGATCGGTACGGGCGTCGTCGCTGCGGTGGGCATCTCGGCGGCAACCCGCCGCAGACGCTAGGCGCCCGCGACCAGCTCAGGAGCGTTTGTTCATTCGCAGGGCCGCGTACACGAGACCGACGACGACGAGTGCCCCGAGCAGGCCGATGAACAGTCGAACCGTCCAATCGGTGCTGCTCTCGGATGCGGGTGCGGCGACCCGATTGCCCTCTCGTGGCTCGGCGCCGGCGGATTCGGTCGTCTGCCCCGCCCCGTCGATCAGGGTGCCGATGTTCTGCTCGGCGGGCTGGGCGAATCCGTAGTCGAGCATGGCCTCGGCTTGACGCCAGAACGAACCGGGCCCGTCGTTGAGCCCGTACATCTGCACGATCAGGATCTGACGACTGTCACGTTCGGCGACTCCGACGTAGGTCTTCCGGGCGTCGTCGGTGTATCCGGTTTTTCCCGCGACCATACCGGGGTAGCTGTAGAGCAACTGGTTCATGTTGTAGAGGTCGATACCCGGGTCACCTGAAGGCGTGGTCTCCATGGTCGTCTCGATCGATGAGTCGGTCCCGTCGGCGTCGGTCGTTTGCGCGGGCATGCCCGGATATCCGGGGAACCGGATCTGGTCGTGTCTCGAGATCTCCACGAACTCGGGGAACTGCAGGGCCGCGCCGAAGATCAGCGCCTCGTCATACGGCGAGCTGCTCATGCCGGGCCCGTCCAGACCCGACGCAGAGGCGGCGCGGGTGTCGGTCGCCCCGAGCTCAGCTGCCTTCTCGTTCATCTTCTCGACGGCTGCATCTTGGCCACCGAGTTCGCGGGCGAGCGCATGGGCGCAGTCGTTGCCAGACACCAGCATCAGGCCGGTGAGCAGATCACGAACCGTGTAGGTACCGCCGGGACCGACGCCGGCGGCATCGCCCTCGACCTCGTCGTCTTCCTGCGTGCCGGTGACCGTCGCGTCCAGATCGAGCTCGTCGAGAACCACCAGGGCGAGCAGCACCTTGATGGTGCTGGCCGGGCGATAGCGGCCATGTGGGTCCTTGGCCGCCAGCACTTTTCCAGCTGTCAGGTCGGCGATCAGCCACCCCGCGGCGGTCAATCCGTCGGGCGCGGGTGCCGCCCCCGGCGCGAGGACGACTCCGCAGCCTCCGAGGAGGTCGCCGCCCACGGGTGGATCCACGACCGGCAGGGGCGTCGGAGACGGGACACCTGCTGGTACGACCTCTGACTCATCGACGGGCGGGATCGGGGTGCTCTGGTACGGGCAGTTGTCGGTGACCGTCTCGGGCGCCGGTGCCCCGATCGGTGGCGTCGGCGTGGCCGGTGCGGCTCCGGCGACGGCAGGTCCACTGACCGATATCAGGAGCATCAGCGACGCCACCAGGATTGAAACGCGCTGTAGTGGTCGGATCATCGCATGCGACAGTACCGGTCACCGCCCATCCCGGGCGCGACGGAAGGGTGGAATTCGACTGTTCGGTTCAGTGATTCGCACCGGCGAGTGCGTCTGGGACCCTGCGGCGAGAGGCCTACGATGGGGCGATGATCCGCGGAGCGTATGCCGGTCGACGCCCTGCTGAGCGTCGACGGTTGCCGCACCTGCTCATCACGGCGGTGATCCTGGCGTTGGTTGCCGTCGTGACCGGATGTGGCGACAGCGGCTCGGATGACGCGAACGGCGCATCTCGCGTGTCGACGACTCCCGATGGCTTACTCCTGGACGGCCGCCCCTGGTGGCCGACCGGATTGAACGCATATCAGCTCGGTACCGACTGGACCGTGAACAAGGGCTGCGGGGCACAGGTCGACCTCGACTCCTACTTCGGCTCGTTGCCGGAGGACTCGGTGACCCGGTTCAACCTCTTCGCGTCGATGGTTGTCGACAAGAACACTCATGAAACCGACTATTCGCGGCTGGATTCGATCTTCGATGCCGCCGGACGACATGATCAGCTTCTGGTGCCGGTACTGGCCTCGGGTGAAGGTGCTTGCGAGGACGGGAACTTCAAAGATCACCGGTGGTACGCCTCCGGATGGGACGACGTGTCGCCGGAAGCCGCGCCCATGCCGTATGCCCGCTGGCTCGATACCGCGGTGGCTCGCTGGGGCGCGTCGTCGTCGCTGGCGGGTTGGGAACTGGTGGGTGAACCGGAGGCGAGCAACTGCGGCGACGCCGCCTGCGCCTGGCAGGGCAGGACCTGTCCCGAGGACGCCGCCCGCGTGCTGCGGGCATTTTTCGATGATGCCGGCGCCCGCCTGAAGTCGCTCGATCCCGACACCCCGGTCTGGGCCGGGCTCGCCGGTGGCGGGCAGTGCGGAGCCCAGTTCACCGAGTACGCCGACGTCGTCGCATCAGCCGGTATCGACGTACTCGACTATCACGACTACGACGCGCAGGAACCGTTACCGGGGAACGACCATGACGGGCTTCAGATGCGGCTGACGCAGGCGCGGGCTGTGGGCAAGCCCCTGGTCGTCGCCGAGGTCGGACAACCCGCCGGCGGCTGCATCACTTTGCAAGCGCGCGCGGATACCCTCTCGCGCAAGATCTCTGCCCAGCAGACGGCAGGTACGGCCGGTGCACTCTTCTGGTCGTTCGTGCCCGATCCTCGACTCGGTCAGTGCACCTTGGACATCGGGCCCGGGGACCCGATGTTCGGGGTCATCCGCAAGCTCGCGAACTGAGGCTCCCAGCGAGGGTGATCGGTCAGTCGTCCACCGAGGCGAGCACCCGATAGATGCGCCACGTCGGCTGGTCCTCGCCGGCGTTGGGGACCTCGAGCGCGAGTGACGCTATGTCGGCGCCGGTCTCGTACAGCGTCGGATAGCGGAGATTGAGTGCGTCAGATTCTCCACGCCCGGTGTTCGGAACCGAGAGCAGATACTGCACGTTGCCGGCAGCGGGGTCGTTCAAGATGGTGGTGAAGTCCAGATCGGACGGGACGACGAAAGTCTTGGGCTTCGACGACGCGACCACGACGGCAAATCCGTACACGGTGTCGGTCAAAACCGATCCCTCGGGTAGGTCGAGACCGTCGAGGTATTCGGCGATCTCGCGTTCGGTCGAGAAGGTCGCCGCGATCCGGTGTTCGGTCGCCTTGAGGGCGGTGACATTGTCCGGTTCCGGTGCCAGCACCGCCCCGAGGGCGTATTCCTGCGGAGCGTAGTGCGGTTTGCTCATACCCCACGCCGAACTCGGCACGGTGACGGCGAGCAACAGAGCAGCGGCCACGAGCGCAGGCCACTTCGGGGCGCGACTGATGCGGTGCCGGGGTGCCGGATGCCGCGATGGCGAGAGTGACTGGTCGGGAGCGTATTTCCCGCGGCGCTTGGTGATCGTGCACGCACGGGCCGGCAGGAGCAGGACGGCCACCGTTGCGGCCATCGGTACGGCAAGGATGTAGAAGCGCAGGAAACCGAAGGTCGAGCCGCTGGCGTAGCTGTAGGCCTGAAAGGCGAGCACCGCGCCGAAGATCAGTACCGGGACAGCCAGTGGGATCCAGTCGCGGCGCCACCATCCCGCGACCGCCGCGATCAGCACCAGCGGGATCAAGGTCGGCGCCAGTAGCACGGTCGAGACGAAGGAGAATTCGAGGCCGGGGAGGAACTGATCGGGGGTGTCGGCCCCCGACTGCCGCATGATCGAGGAGTTTCCGTACTGGGAGCTGAACTGGGCGAACGCCTGTCCCGTGATGAGCCAGCTGGTGGCAGCCCACCCGAGGAACGCGAAGAACCCGGGAAGGGCGACTAATCCACCGTCGAGCAGGGCCCGGCGCCAGCGCAGATGCTTGGCGCTGCGGAATGCGGTGATCGACGCCACGAGTATCGCGGCCGTCGCGATGGCGGCGACCGCGTCGTATCGGGTCAGGTAGCCAAGTCCCAGAGCGACTCCCGCCGCAGCGAGATGGTGTACGTCGTCATCGGTTGCCCAGGCGATCAGTCGGCGAACGGCCCAGCATGTGAAGAACACGAAAGGGGCTTCACTCATCCCATTGGAACCATAGAAAACGATCATCGGATTGAAGGCGAACAGCGCCGTGATCACCAGGGTGAACGATCGGGGCAGTCCGCGGTCTGCACCGATACCGAGTACCTGCACCGCTGCGCCCGCCATGAAGAGCGAGGACATGATCACGCCGGAGTACGCGAGTTCGGTCATGGGTTGCCAGAGCTCGCTGAACCCGATCGTCGGTAGTTGGACGAGCGCGGTCAGGGGCGTGAAGATGAAACCGATTGCCGCGACGTGCGGATCGCGACTGAACAGGACTGTCTGCGCTGACGAAACCCGCGACAGCGAGTCGCCGATGATGAAGCCGTGGTGGACGCACAGGTAGTATCCGACGGCCAGATACACCGCGGCCGCGATGACGTAGACGAGCGTGCTGAGGCGTCTGCTAAGCATTGCCGCCCTCCGCGCCGCCCGGCGCGTCGTCGCCGGGGTTGACATCGGTCTTGACCGATAGGCCGTGGAACGTCTTCTCCCAGTAGGACGGATTCCGGATCAGCTGGTAGCACCCCTTCGCCGAGGCGATGCTCATCATCACCCAGTAGATGGGAACGGTCAGCGCCGGGACGAGCAGGTCTGGGCGATCGTCTTCCCGAATGGCGATGAGATTCATGTAGATGGTGGCGCCGTTACCGAAGATCAGCGAGACGAGCGCCGGGAAGTAGATGTACCAGGGGAAGACCTCTCCGATGAATGCCGGCTGGCCGAGGAACCACATCACCGTGATCAGCCAGAAGATCAGGTTGAGGCAGGCGATGACGGGAGTGCCGGCCAACAACAACGTGAATCGGACGAAGCTGACGGTGCCGATGGCCTTCCACAGGGTGACAGGACGTCGCACGTGGACCAGCCACGTCTGCAGATATCCCTTGTACCAGCGTGATCGCTGCCGAATCCAGTTGATGGGGTCGCTGTTGGCCTCCTCCAAGGTCACCGAATCGATCACCGCTGTGCGGTAGCCGGTCTCAGCGATACGGACACCGAGGTCGGCGTCTTCGGTGACGTTGAACGGATCCCAGGCACCGATCTCTCGCAGCACAGAACGTCGTAGGTGGTTGGAGGTGCCACCGAGCGGGATGGGCGCCCGACTACGCATCAAACCGGGCAGCAGATAGCCGAACCACAATCCGTAGTCGTTGGTGAACCAACCGGTCAGCAGGTTCTGCCTGCCGTTGTGGAACGCGAGTTTTGCCTGAACACACGCGATGGAATCGTCGCCGTCGGCGAAAGCGAGTACCGCTCGGCGCAATTGCAGGGGGTCCGGCAGATCTTCCGCGTCATAGATGGTGACGATCTCGCCGGTGGCGAGGTGCAGGCCGTAGTTGCAGGCCTTCGGTTTGGTGCGGGGTTCGGCAGGAGGCACCAGCACGATGGTGATCATGTCGACGCCCTTGCACGCTTCCGCCGCGTTGATCGTCACGTCGTCGTCGGCTTCGAGGAGCAGTAGCACCTGCATCTTCTCCGTCGGGTACTCGATCGCCGCCATCGCCCCGATGAGGTCGGCCACCACCTCAGGTTCGTTGTAGGCAGGTACCAGCACCGTGTACAAGGGGAGGTCGGAGTCCGGAATCGCCCGTGCACGTTCGTCACTGATCGAGATCGGGCCGGACGCCAGCCCGCGGCGGAAGATCAGGAGCCGATCGCCCAGCGATCCGACATAGAACAGCGTGCAGATGCCGATCAGCGTGGTCGCGGTGGCCACAGGTTGCCAGACGGCGAAGCCCACGACGAGGACACAGAGGCCGATCAGCACCGCTTTCTGCCATCCCACCACCGCAGTGGACGCGGAGCGGAGTGGGTCCACGGCCCGCAGGCCCTCGATCGCGTCGTAGAGGGCGGTGGTCTTGAACTCGTCGGACTCGGGATCCATGCCGTCGGTGCTCATCCCGTTGGAGAGCGGCGTGAACGGCTCCCGGGGACCGACGGGCCCTGTCACGATGCCGCCCTGACAGGTTCGAGTTGGGCATCGACCAGCTCCCGGCCGAGGACCGTGAGCAGCCCGGCGTCCTTGAAGTTCGGATTGTTGTCGTCCACGACGGAGTTGCCGCGGATGAGAACGGTGAACAGGGTGTTGAGGTTGGAGATCAGCGAATCCTGGGGCACCGGGAAAGGTGCATCGGCGTCATGGTTGTCCACCGTCAGAAGCGTGATCCGCTGCGCGGCATTCCTGTTGCGCCACGTCCAGGTCAGTTTGGTCCACGTCACCAGCAGCGTGTCGTCGACGACGGTGAACAGCTCCCCGGTCACATCGTTACCGAGATCGATCTTCCGTCCGTTGCTCGTCCGGGTCGCTGTCATGTCATAGATGACGTTGTCGGGGTAAACGGAAAAGGTCACCGGACGAATTGTCGTTACGCTGTCGACGATCACGGTGCGGGGTCGGGAAAGCTTGTCCCAGGCGGGATTTCCCTCTTCGGCGAGCATGCGTTGCCGGATCAGGGTCGATGTGCGCCCGAAGAACCGTTTGACGAAGTCGAACTCCGTGACGGAGGTCGTCTGCCACCCAGCAGGGGTGATGAGAGGTGTACCGAACTCTAGCGCGTTGTCGCGGAGCACGGGCGGCGCGGTCGATCGGGGCAGACTGATCAGCGACAGGGCGACCGCGAACGCGGTCACCATCGAGACGGCCAGCAAGATGGTTTTGGCCGAGAGGGGGTTGATCGGGCGGTCCATGGGGGTCTTCGCTGTTCCGCGTCTCGAATACAGATACATGGTCTCGGCGACGAGGGCGGTCGCGAGCAGCGGTGGAATCTGGGTGTAGGCCATGACCGGAGCCGTCGGGAAGAAGACGTACATCACGAGCAGGATGCTCATGCCAACGACCACTGTGCTCGCTGCGCCGATCAGTCCGCGCCTGCGTGTTCGGCCCACTGCCAGGGCGGTTGCGCCTGCGGCCAGGACGACCATGACCCCGCCGGCCGCATAGCGGGTACCGCCGAGCGTGATGATCGTGATCCGAAACACCAACGGGAAGACGGCGAGCAGGAGGAGCCACACCAGCGCGAATCGGGACACCGGCCGCAGTCCGAACAGCACCACCGCGGCGCTGACGACGAACACCCACATCGCGAGCAGGTCGAGGCGGATGAGGTGGTACTCGTCGGCGTAGCGTCCGACCAGTACCCCCTTGATCAAGAGGGCGAGCACCAAACCCATGAACCCGATGATGAAGTCGGTTTGCCGATCGTGGATGGGCAGCTCTCCCGATCGCCGTCTCGCGATTCCCTGCGCTGCCAACAGAGCGAGCCAGGGGATGGCCAGGATGTAGCCGACGAGGCTTCCAGAGTACGACTCTTCCAGCAGACTCTGGAACGACGTCCAGAACGCCACCAGGGTCAGGACCGCGATCAGCGCCCAGCGAAAGATGATCCGATAGACCGGGTGCAGGGTCGAGAAGAGCGGAAATTCACCAGCCGCCACCGCAGATCAGCTGCCTGGTTCGCGGCGCCGGCTGCGCAGGATGAGGATTCCGACGCCGAGCGCGATGGCCACGAGCACCCCGACCCCGATCCAGCGGATCAATTGGCGATTGCCGTCGTCTTCCGATGTGGACTGTTGCGAGGCGGTGGTATCGGTGATCATCGCAATCGGGTCCCGGTCGGCGACCGCGATCAGCGCGTTGCCGTTCAACGTGACCCAGCGTTCCTCGTCGGCATCGAGCCAACGGAGCAATGAGTCCAGTTGTCCGGCAGCGCCGGTCGACGTGGCCACCAGGACGGTCCGGTCGCCGTCGAAGACGGTCTGCAGCGATCCGAAGGTCACGGCGGGATCGAGCGTGAGAGTGGTCTTCTCGCCGGAGCTGTCGACGCCTTCGACGTCGATCGGGCCCTCTGCGGTGGTACTCACGGGCAGGTCGATGCCTGGCTCGTTCCAGGCGTCGGCCGAGATCAGGATCGCCGGGTTGCTCGACGATACTGCCTCTTCGAGAGGCACCACTGTGGTCGTGATCGGAACAGAGCTCAGTCGCTGTAGGCCGGTGACGATGCTTGTTGCGCGAGCGGTGTCGGCCAGTGATCCCACGGTCATGCCGACCTGGACCGATGGCATCAATGCCTGCGGAATCGATTGGAAGCCCGGGGGAACAGGCGGGTCCGCAGGAGTGCTCTGCACGGGGCTGTCCCCGTCGATGGTGAGTGTGATGGGGGAGCTCTGGCCACATCCACCGGTGTCACCGGCCGCGTCCACCGCGACGTTGAGGTCGGTGAAGCGCTGCAGCAGTCGGTCGGGAATGTCGACCCACTTGTCGATTGTCCCGCCTGCTTCCGCGGGCCAGCGCGACACGACCTGATCGCCGACGGAAACGACCACCTGCCCACCGTAATTCGGCGGCAGCGGGGTGTACGAACCTTTGAGGTTGACCCGGATGTCCCCGGCCGGCCGACCGAGACGTGTCTGATCGATGCCGATCGACACCTGAGGATCGGTCAAAGCCGTTGCACTGACTCCCGGTTCGCCCAGGTCTCGCAACGTGGTGGAATCGGGAGGCAGTTGTGGGCTGATGCGCAGCGGTCCGGCGACCGCCCTCGAACTGACTGCCAGCCGGGAGATGTCGCTGGTCAACAGCAGGGTCTGGTTGCTCAACTCGGCCGCAGGCCCGCTGATCACCAACGCGGGGACGCCGGGACTCTCGAGCAGTGTGACGCCACTGGCCGGTTGTTCGATGATCGTGATCTGACGCTCGAACGGTGCAGAGGGAACCGTGGGAACGTTCTGTCCGGCAGGCAGGGCCTGCACCACCACGTCGACAGGTTGAGCCCCGTAGTACGCGGCGACCGCCGACGACAGTGCGACCGCGGCGTTCGATTCACTCTGGCTCGGCGTTGCCGGTACCGAGACCGTGAGTTTGTCCAGGACCGGCGGCAAGAACTCCGCCACGGAGGTCGGCGCCGTCTCGGTTCCTGAGAAAGCCACCGATGCGTCGAGCAGGCGCAATGGATCTGCCTTGTCGAACACGCAGATCCCGCTGGCAGGCACCAAAAAGGACTGCAATGTGATGGCGACCGAGTTGTCGACGATGGTCGCCCCGCGTAAGGGGATCGTGATGGCTGCCCGTTCGGCCGTCGGGATGCCGACGCGGGAGAGGGTGCGGTCCTGCTGGACGGCCGAGATGCTGCCGCTTTGCAGGTTGGGCGGCAACTCGACGGTCGCTCGCAGCTCCGACGGGGTCAGTCCCGGAGGTACGGGAATGGTGACCGTCGCGGTGCCCTGCTGCCCATAGAAGGACAGGGTGCTGGCGCCGCCGAGTGCGGGTAACCCCAAAGTCGGTGATTGCGAAACTGATCCGCCGTCGCCAGGTGCTGCTGTCGCCGGTGGGATGAGGAATGCCGGAATCACCACAATTGCCGCTGTGGTGATCGCTGTGAATATGCGGAGGGACCGCTGATATGCCGGATTCATTACGGTCATACTAAGCAGCAAAGCAGTTCTTCACGCACTCGGAGCGCGCTTTGCTTGCTCCGGCTACCGAATTGATGCCGAAATGACGGGCTCAGCCGCACATTAGGTCGGTGTCACAAATTGTGTGGAGATGCATATCCGGTGACACTGGCCTCGCTGGCGGGTTCCCATCCGACCAGCGGGCGGGGAGATTCGATAACCGAGTAACTGGTGGCGTCCCCTTCGAGGGATGCCGACCGTCGACCATCGACTCCGACTGGAACGTCTCCGGCCAGTGTCACGCGATTGACCCGGCGGAATTGATTCCCGAAGTCGGCAACGCCGTAGTGCTGGGTCGACCGATTGTCCCAGATGGCCACGTCACCGTCATTCCAATTCCACCGGAACGTATTGTCAGGTCGCTCGATCCGGGCCTGCAACAAACGCAACAGGTCCGCGGTTTCCGACGTCTTGAAACCCGAGAAGGACTGCACGAAATGTCCGAGGGTCAAGGCGCGCTCCCCGGTTTCCGGGTGGACCCGGACCACGGGGTGTTCGGTACGGAACACCGTCTTGGAGAATTCTGCACGATAGGCGGCGTCGGAACTGTCGCCGACCGTCAGGTGCTCGGCGTAGTCGTAGTCGTTGGAGTGAACGGCGCGCAGCTGGTCGGCCAGCGCCCGCAACGGCAGGGGCAGCGCGGCATACGCTGACACCGTGGACGCCCACATCGTGGCGCCG
The DNA here is from genome assembly GCF_003217475.1 of Williamsia limnetica. Taxonomy (GTDB): domain Bacteria; phylum Actinomycetota; class Actinomycetes; order Mycobacteriales; family Mycobacteriaceae; genus Williamsia; species Williamsia limnetica. The sequence goes on from NZ_QJSP01000012.1 coordinate 130,873, forward strand.
CCGTAGCTCGGGCGAACAGTGGGCCGAAGCACCGAGATCTTGGGGATACGGTCGACGAATGTCACGTCGGTGTGCCACGAGTTCGCCGCACCTTCGAGCGGGAGCAGGTCTTCTCCTCGCGAGAGCACGGTCGGATGGGCTTTGGTCGGAGTGCCGAGCAGAGCCGCGAACGCGTACTGCGCGTCGTCATCGAGGTGCTGCTGACCGGTGAAGATGACCGCCTTGTGGGTGGCGATCACCGAGCGGATGGCCTCCACCGTGGCGGCATCCAGATCAGCGGAGAGGCGCACGCCGTCGACGCGGGCCCCGAGGTGTTCACCGAGCTTGGTCACCGTCAACAGGTCTGTAGGACGCGAGAGCGAAACCGAGGCGGCGGCGGGCGATTCGACAAGAGCGGTCATGACTCCAGTGTGCTTCTGACAGCCGGTCCTCGACACCTTATACTCACGCTGATCGGAAGTAGATCGCGCGGATTCGAACTACCCCTCGGTGATGAATCCCTGCGCGACCATCCAGTCCCTCGCCACGATCGCGGGGTCGCGGCCGTCGACGTCGACCTGCTTGTTGAGTTCGGTGATGACCTCGTTGGTGAGCGCTGCGGTCACCGGTGCGGTGACCGGTGCGATCTCGGGGTGGGCCTCGAAGAAGCTCGCCTTCATCGTGACCGACGGATTGTAGTGCGGGAAGAACTGTTTGTCGTCGGCGATGACGGTGAGTCCGAGTCCTGCGATTCTGCCGTCGGTGGTGAACACTTCGCCGAACTTGCACTGATTTCCGGTCGAGGTCGCCTGATAAATGATTCCCACCTGCAGAATCGGGGTCTGTGCCTGAGCCGGATCAAATCCGTATGCGGCTGCCATCCCCGGAAATCCATCTTGCCGGGCCCGGAATTCGGTGTCGACACACGTGGCCGCCGCAGCCGGGTTGGTTTTGACGAGTTCGGCGTACTCGGAAAGATTTGTCACGCCGGTTTCGTCGATGACTTTTTTGCTGGCGGCCAGCGCATAGGTGTCGTCCATGGGACCTGGTTCCAGCCAGACCATGTCATTTTTCGCCAGATCTTCGTCGCGTACGGCCTCGAATTGTTCGCGGGTGTCGGCGATTGGTTTTTCATGCCCGAGATAATTGATCCAGGCGTTTCCGGTGAATTCGTAGGCGACGTCGACCTGCCCTGCGATCTGCGCGTCGCGGGTACTGCGTGATCCCACGATCCCGGTCATGTCCCTGACATCGGCGCCCGCGGCGACGAGGGTGAACTCGAGGATGTATCCGAGGATCACCTGTTCGGTGTACTCCTTGGATCCCACGGTGATCTTGACTCCCTTGAGGCCTTCGTTCTCCGTGATCGACCCGGGACCGACCTTCAACGGGACTGCGCCACCGGAGGACAGACCGCAGGCGGAGAGGAACACCGCGCAGATGAGTGCGACGACGATCGGGATCGACCGGCGACGTGGCCGACGGTGCGTCATCCGCGCACTCCCTTCGGACCCAGGTAGTACTCGGCCAGTGCGCCGACCCAGTCCACCAGCAGTGCCAGGCACACGGCGAGCACACTGCCGAGGATCAGGGTGACGTTGTCGCGCAGTTTGTATCCGGTGTCGATGAGAACACCGAGACCGCCCGCATTGACGAGGAAACACAGGGTGGCGGTACCGACCGCCAGTACGAGCGAGGTACGCAAACCGGCCAAGATGTACGGCACGGCGAGCGGGAGTTCGACCCGGAACAGAATGGACGACGGCGACATACCCTGGCCCTGACCCGCGTCGATCAACGACTTGTCGACCTGATCGATGCCCAGGATGGTGCTGCTGAACACGGGAAGCAGCGAGTACACCGCGATGGGGAGGACGCCGATCCAGAAGCCGGTCTCGCCGGTCCAGAGAAAGAGCAGCACGAGCAGACCGACGGCGGGCGCCGCCTGCCCGATGTTCGCCGCGCCGATGAACGGTGGACGCAGGAAACGGGCGCGGCCACGGGTGACCAGAATCCCCGCGGGAACCCCTACGAGTACCACGATCGCTGTCACCGTGATGGTGATCAGAAGGTGCTGCCAGACCAGTGTGCTCACGTTGCCGACACTGACATTGATCTTTTGGGTCGCCGTCAAGTCCTGACTGAAGGCCCAGAAGATGACGGCTCCTGCGGCGATGACCACCAGGATGGGCTGAATGATCAGACGGAGCTTGTCCGCCGTGCTGATCGAGGGGGTCGGGGCCTCGACTGCGGTGGTCATGGCTCGACGTCCGTGGAGTCGACGCCGGCCGGGGCGTTCGGCGTATGACGCAGGTGGGTGATGGTGGTGATCAGGGTCTCGAGGGTCACCACACCCTGATAGCGGTTGCCCGCACCGGCGACGACGGCCGATGCGTGATCCTCGGCGAGCATCGCTTCGAGCGCATCCTGCAAAGTGGCCTGGATGCTGATCAATTCGTTGAGCGGTTCGGCCACATCGTCGACGATGTTCGCCTGGCGTAGCCGACCTTCGCGCACCCAGCTCACCGGGCGCTCACGGTGGTCCAGGATGACAGCCCAATCATGTTCTGCAGCGGCGAGTTCTGCGCGCAGCGCGTCCACGCTGTCGCCCAGATGGGCGGTCGGCCGGGACTCGAGGTCGATGTCCTTGACCCTGACGAGTCCGAGCTGGCGAAGGGAGGCGCCGGTCCCGACGAACCCGGCGACCGTGTCATCGGCGGGGTTGGCGAGGATCGCAGCCGGGGTGTCGTACTGCAGGATCTTTGACTGCTGACCCAGCACTGCGATGCGGTCGCCCAGTTTGACGGCCTCACTGAAGTCGTGGGTGACGAACACGATCGTCTTGCCCAGTTCGCTTTGCAGTCGCAGTAATTCGTCCTGCAGTGAACTGCGGGTGATCGGGTCGACGGCGCCGAAGGGCTCGTCCATGAGCAGGACAGGCGGGTCCGCGGCCAGTGCGCGGGCGACCCCCACACGCTGCTGCTGGCCTCCGGACAATTGCCGTGGGTATCGTCCCGCGTACTGGGCGGGATCGAGTCCGACGAGGTCGAGGAGTTCGTCGACGCGGTCGGCGATGCGTTTTTTGTCCCACTTGAGCAATCCCGGCACCAAGCCGATGTTCTGGCGGATCGTCATGTGCGGGAAGAGGCCGGCCTGCTGGATCGAGTAGCCGATCGAACGACGTAGCTCGGTGGGCTTGATGGACAGCGCGTCTTTGTCGCCGATCGTTATCTTGCCCGACGTCGGTTCGCTCAGACGGTTGATCATCCGCATGGTTGTGGTCTTGCCACAGCCAGAGGGACCCACGAATACGACAACGTCACCGGCGGGAATCTGGAGTGAGACATCGTCCACAGCCGGGCTCTTCGCGCCGGGGTACGTCTTCGACACGTGGTCCAGCGTGATCTGCACGCCGGTCGGGTTTTCCGTGCGCAGACTCTTGGAAACTGCGGCTGACTGTTCTGTCACCGGATGCCTTTCGACGTTGTGAGCCGTCCGAGAAGTACGTAGAGAGCGTCGAGAACAAGGGCGAGGATCACGATGAGCAGGGTGCCGCTCAGGGCCATGGGTACCGCGGTCGGACTACCGACCCGAGCCAAGCCGGCAAAGATCAGGTTGCCCAGTCCAGGACCTTTGACGTATGCAGCGATCGCCAGCACGCCCATTGCCATCTGGGTGCTGAGCCGCATCCCGGCGAGAATGGCGGGCCAGACCAGCGGGAGCTCGACCCGCACCAGCGTGATCGCCCTCCCCATGCCGATGCCGCGGGCTGCGTCGATGAGCGCCGGTTCGATGTTGTTCATGCCCACGATGGTGTTGCGGATGATCGGCAGCAGCGAGTACAGCACCAGGGCCGTGACGCTTGGGATCACTCCGAGTCCCACCAGCGGGATGAGCAGTCCCAGCAGCGCGAACGACGGAATGGTCAGGACGGCACTGGAAATCGACGTGGCCAGGTTGGAGGCGATGGCATTGCTGTAGGTGAGCAGGCCGATCGCCACCCCGATGACGGTGGCGATGATGACGCTCTGGATGACCGCACTGACATGCTGATACGAGTCGAAAACCAACTGGGATTGATGCGACGTGATGTAGTCCCACAACGCGTTCAAGCGATGGCCCCGCTTCCCTCGTCCTGCGACCCCCACGGGCGCCACGCCGCTTTGTCGACGTACCGAACAGTCGTATCGACCAAATAAACCACGATCAAACACCGGTGTGGTCAGGAAACGGCTGACTTGTCAGGGCGCGGACGGACAGATCGATGCGTCCGCACCTGTTGAGGGGAGCGCAGACGAGAGTGGCGGGGACTTAAAATCACCACGAGTGAAAATACGGATGGTGGCCTCTCCGCAGAGCGGAAGCGCCACCGTCGGTTCGTCGCTTCGTCGCTTCGTCGGTCAGATCTTGGTGTAGGCCTCGGTCAGCACCGACCGCAAGATCTGCTCGATCTCGTCGAACTCGGCCTGGCCGCAGATCAGCGGAGGAGCGAGCTGGACGACGGGGTCGCCGCGGTCGTCGGCGCGGCAGTAGAGTCCGGCCTCGAACAGGGCCGTGGAGAGGAATCCGCGCAGGACCCGCTCGGACTCGTCGGGGGAGAAGGTCTCTTTGGTGGCCTTGTCCTTCACCAGTTCGATTCCGTAGAAATACCCTTCGCCGCGCACGTCACCGACGATCGGCAGATCGTTCAGTCGCTCCAGGGTGGCCCGGAAGTCCGGTGCGAGTTCCTTGACCCGGTTCGTCAGTCCTTCGCGTTCGAAGATGTCGAGGTTGGCCAGTGCCACCGCTGCCGACACCGGGTGCCCGCCGAAGGTGTACCCATGGGCGAAGGAGGTCGTGTTGTCATTGAACGGCTCGAACAGGCGGTCAGATGCGATCATCGCGCCGATTGGTGAGTAGCCCGATGTCATGCCCTTGGCGCAGGTGATGATGTCAGGAATGTAGTCGAAGTCGTCGCACGCGAACATCGAGCCGATCCGGCCGAACGCACAGATGACCTCATCCGAGACCAGCAGGACGTTGTACTGGTCGCAGATCTCCCGTACCCGCTCGAAGTAGCCGGGCGGCGGCGGAAAGCACCCGCCGGCGTTCTGGACCGGCTCGAGGAAGACGGCAGCGACCGTGTCGGGACCTTCGAATTCGATGGCCTCGGCGATCCGGTCCGCAGCCCAGCGTCCATAGGCCTTGGGGTCGTCGGCGTATTCGGTGGCGCGGTAGATGTTGGTGTTCGGCACGCGGAAGGCGCCCGGCGTCAGCGGCTCGAACGCCTCTTTCAGCGCAGGGATGCCGGTGATGGCGAGGGCGCCCTGGGGAGTGCCGTGATAGGCGATGGACCGCGAGATCACCTTGTGCTTGCCGGGCTTGCCCGTGAGCTTGAAGTACTGCTTGGCGAGCTTCCAGGCACTCTCGACCGCTTCGCCACCGCCGGTGGTGAAGAAGACCCGGTTGAGGTCGCCGGGTGCGTAGGCCGCGAGTCGTTCGGCGAGTTCGATGGCGGGTGGGGTGGCGTAGGACCACAGGGGAAAGAAGGCAAGCTCTTTCGCTTGTTTGGCGGCGGCCTCGGCGAGTTCCTCGCGCCCGTGTCCGGCCTGCACGACGAAGAGCCCCGACAGTCCATCGAGATAGCTGCGACCGCGGTCGTCGAAGATCCTGGCGCCTTCACCGCGGGTGATGACCGGCGGCGTGGTCTGGTCCCCGTGCCGCGAGAAATGTCCCCACAGGTGACGCGTCGCGCGTGCGCCGAGGCTGGTGGTCTCGGATTCGAGAGCGGTCATCGGGTTCCCCAATTGTATTGTTGTTTGACCAATTTCAGATAGACCAGGGTTTCGGTTCCGGTCACTCCGGGCTGCGATCGAACCTTCTTGTTCAGCACCTCGAGCAGATGCTCGTCGTTCTCGCAGACCACCTCGATGACCACGTCGAAGGAGCCGGCCGTGAGCACCACGTAGTCGATCTCGTCCACTTGTGCCAGGGCCTCGGCCAATTCGCCGGTGTCGCCGGTGCAGCGGATCCCGATCATCGCCTGGCGGGCAAAGCCCACCTGCATCGGATCGGTCACCGCGACGATCTGCATGACGCCGGCATCGCTGAGGCGTTGGACCCGGTTGCGCACCGCCGCTTCCGACAGGCCCACGGCCTTGCCCACCGAGGCATAGGAGCGTCGGCCGTCGGCCTGCAGCTCCTCGATGATCTGCTTCGAGATGTCGTCCAGGACTATCGGTTGCTGATCGGTCATGGCCCCGATTCTTGTCGATGCGCAGTCGGGTTCGATCGTTGCACTGCCATCGTTACGGATTCCGCAGTTTTGTGCAACACAAACCGACGTATTCAGTCGTTTGTCGGCGTTTTCAGTCGCGATATGCGTGGTCGCTGCGTACTCTGGCTGTGAGCTCCGGACGATCACACACTGTCCGCTCGACCCCCCCGCCCGCTGGACAAGGCCCACGAGGACACATCATGAGCAACAACTCGACATTTGCCGCCGGTTGGGTAGGCGGTGGCGAACTCATCGGCACCGGGCCCGACCATCAGGTCATCAACCCGGCCACCGGCGACGTCGTCTCGACCACGGCGCTCGCGAGCGCGGACGACGTCGATACCGCGGTGACCACGGCCCGCTCCGCGTTGGGCGATTGGGCAGGCGCGACGCCGGCCGAGCGGAGCGCGGTGCTCGCGAAACTCGCGGCGGGGATGTCCGCCGCCGAGGACCTGCTCGCCGAGGAAGAGGTGAGTCACACCGGGAAGCCGATCCGGCTGGCGAACGAGTTCGATGTGCCGGGATGCATCGACAACACCGCGTTCTTCGCGGGCCTGGCGCGCAATCTCGACGGTAAGGCGAGCGCTGAGTACTCCGGCGACCACACATCCTCGATCAGGCGTGAGCCGGTGGGGGTCGTCGGGTCGATCACGCCCTGGAACTATCCGCTGCAGATGGCGGTGTGGAAGGTCATGCCGGCGTTGGCCGCGGGCTGCAGCGTGGTGCTCAAACCCGCCGAACTGACACCGTTCACGACGCTCACTCTGGCGCGACTGGCCACCGAAGCCGGTCTGCCGGACGGAGTGTTCAACGTGCTGACCGGTACCGGCGCGGAGGTCGGCGCCGCGATCGCGGGGCACCCGGGCGTCGACGTCGTGACGTTCACCGGATCGACGTGGGTCGGGCGGCAGGTGATGTCCCAGGCCGCCGTCAACGGAACTCGCGTTCAGCTCGAACTGGGAGGCAAGGCGCCGTTCCTGGTGTTCGACGATGCCGATCTGGAAGCGGCGATCCACGGCGCGGTGGCCGGCGCACTGATCAACTCCGGTCAGGACTGCACGGCGGCGACAAGAGCGATCGTGGCCAGGCCGCTGTACGACGACTTCGTCGCCGGTGTCGGTGAGTTGATGGGCAAGGTTGTTGTCGGAGATCCCCTCGACCCGGCCACCGACATGGGCCCGCTCATCTCGTTCTCGCACCGCGACAAGGTGTCGGCGATGGTCGACCGTGCGCGCGCAGAGGGTATCCGGGTGGTGACCGGAGGTTCGGCGCCTGATGCCCGGGGAGCGTACTACCCGCCCACTCTGCTGGCCGACGTGCCCGAGGACGCCGAGGTGTACCGCGACGAGATCTTCGGTCCGGTGCTCACCGTCAGCGCTTTCGATGATGACGACGACGGCCTGCGGCGGGCGAACGACACCGTCTATGGTCTGGCTGCCTCGGCTTGGACCCGGGATCTGTATCGGGCGCAGCGGGCGAGCCGGGAGATCCACGCCGGTTGCGTGTGGATCAACGATCACATCCCGATCATCAGCGAGATGCCGCACGGCGGTGTCGGCGCCTCAGGTTTCGGCAAGGACATGTCCACCTACTCGCTCGACGAATACCTCACCATCAAACACGTGATGAGTGACATCACAGGAGTTGCTCACAAGCCATGGCACCGAACAATTTTCACGCTGCCCCGTTGAACGGCACCGCTGCATGGGCGGAGACGCCCACAGCCCGCGGTATGGCGATGGTCGCGAGCGCCACGCCCGCACCGTACTGGCTCGACCGGCCGGAGCGTCCCGCGCCCAGACCACGGCTGGTGGGACAGGCGAGTGCCGACCTCGTCGTCGTCGGCGGCGGTTTCACCGGTTTGTGGACGGCGGTGCAGGCGGCCGAAGCGAATCCGGAACGTTCGGTGATGTTGCTGGAGGGGGACCGCATCGCCGAAGGTGCCTCTGGCAGGAACGGTGGGTTCTGTTCTGCGAGTCTGACTCACGGACTGTCGAACGGCATCGACCGGTACGCCGACGAACTCCCCGAATTGCTCCGGATGGGTGCTGCCACCCTCGAGGAGATCCAGTCGGCGATCAACCGACTCGGAATCGCCGCGGACGTCGAGCACACCGGGGAACTCGATCTGGCGAGCTTCGACTGGCAGGTGCCCGGCCTCGAAGAGGCTGCCGCGGACGGCAAGCGCTTCGATCAGCCGCTCCGATTCATGGACGCGGCCGAGGTCGCCGAGCATCTTACGAGCCCCATGGCCCACGGCGCCGTGTACGACCCCGACGTGATGATGATCGACCCGGCGAAGCTCGCCTGGGGTCTCGCCGCGGCAGCCGAACGACTCGGGGTACGGGTCCACGAGCACAGCGAGGTGACGGCGATCGCGTCCGCCGGCGACCGGGTTCACCTGACAACCGGTTACGGCAGCGTCGATACCGCAAAGGTGGTTCTCGCGACCGCGGCGTCCAAACCCCTGCGCCGGAAACTCCGGTACCTGATGGTCCCTGTTTGGGACTACGCGCTCATGACCGAGCCACTGACCGAGGAGCAGCTGGCCTCCGTCGGCTGGTCAGGGCGACAGGGCCTCGCCGACTCCGGCAATCGCTTCCACTACTTCCGTCTGACCGCCGACAATCGCATCTTGTTCGGCGGGTGGGATGCCGTCTACCACTACGGCGGGGACACCGATCCGCGCCGGGCGCAGCGTCCGAGTGAATTCGGGTTGCTCGCGGAACACCTGCTGCAGGTGTTCCCGCAACTCGAGGGGATCAAAGCCTCGCACACGTGGGGCGGGATCATCGACACCTGCTCGCGGTTCAACAACTTCTGGGACGTGAGCATGGGCGGGAAGGTGGTGTCGGTGCTGGGATTCACCGGCCTCGGCGTCGGCGCGTCTCACTTCGGCGCCCGCACGGCGCTTGATCTCGTCGACGGCCTCGACACCGAGCGCACCCGGCTGAAGATGGTCCGGTCCAAACCGATTCCGTTCCCGCCCGAGCCACTGACGTGGTTCGGCATCACCGTCACCCGCCACCAATTCGCCCGAGCAGACCGCAACAGGGGCAAGCGCGGCCTGTGGCTCAAGGCGATGGATGCCGCGGGCATCGGTTTCGACTCCTGACACCCCCGATCGTGGTGGGTTCTGGCGACCATTTCCGCAGGTCACGTTCGCCAGAATCCACCACGATCGGGTAGCTGGGTCAGGGTGTGAAGCCCTTGGGCACCACGATGATCGGGGCATCGGTGTTCTTGAGGATGCGCGCAGAGGTGGAACCGAGAAATGCTCGGCGTGGGGGAGCGAGCCGGCCTGACCCGATCACCACGACATCTCCCGGCCCCCAGCGCAGCTCCTCGAGTGCTTCCTCGAGGGTGTTGCCGTCGGCGACCAGCGATTCGATACCCGATGTCCCACCGCAGCTCTGCGCGGCGACGGCGAGATTGGCCTCGGCTGCGGCGATATGACGACTCCTGACCTCGGCGGATTCCTCGTCGTCGCCGGAGAGATCATCATGCGAGACCAGCGACAGCAGACGCAGATTGAGCTTGCCCTCGCCGGCGAGGGCAAGCGCGAACGGAAGGGGCGTGTCCTTCGACTCGGCGGTCGGTACCGCGACGGTCAACGTGGTGATGGTCGGGATGTCGACGCGGCTGTAGCCACGGGGCGCCAACGCGACCGGGACGGGCGAGGCATGGGTGAGCGCCGAGGAGATGGTGCCCAGCGTGTGCTTGCCGAGGATGCCGTCACTGGTGCCGCCCACCACGATCATGGCCGCTTTGCCGGCCACTGCGAAGTCGATCAGACACTGCGGGAACGAGTCGGCGACCGGCGTGTGCAGCGCGACCTCGATGCCGTCCGGGATGTCGGCGGCGACCTCGTCGAGCCACTGCTTGGCCTTGTTCACCAACGCGGCCTCGTATCCGGCCCGACCCGGAGACCCGTCGGGCTCGACTGCCCGCACGACGCACACGAGGTCGAGTGCGGCGCCCGTGGCCCGGGCGATGGCGATGGCCAGGTTGACCCCGTCGTCCCCGGTGTCGGTGTAGAGGTAGCCCACTGTCAGCCTCATGAGTCGGTACTCGCTTTCGTTGCAGGCGTGCGGGTTCGGCGTAGATCCAGTGTGTCAGTAGACATCAGGGACCTTGACCTCTGTGTCGGCGTTGAGGGTCTTGCCCTTCCAGAAGTCCTTGGGACCAAATGCGAAGCACAGCAACATCAGCGGGATGCCGAGAACGAGCATGCCGACACCCATGATGAACACGCCGCCGACACCGGCGATCGAGGTGGAACCGTAATCGGTCGCGTACATGTCGATGGCGCTCTGGAAGAACGCCCAGGTCATCGCCAGTGCCCCGATCAGCGGGAAGATCCCGCGGAAGAACAGGTTGCGGGCCGAGGTGAACAACGTCTTGCGGAAGTACCAGACGCAGGCGTACGCGGTGATGCCGTAGTAGAACGCCACGGCCAGCCCGAGAGAGGAGATGGAGTCGCCGAGGGTGTCTTCGCTGACCAGCGAGAGAACGAGGTAGAACATCAGCGCCGATGCGCCCATGACGGCGGTGCCGAACGCCGGGGTCATGTACCGCGGGTGGACCTTGGCGAACCGCTTCGGGATGGCTCCGTACACCGCCATCGACAGGGTGCCTCGTGCGGTCGGCAGAATCGTCGATTGCGTCGACGAGAGCGCCGAGACCGAGACCGTCAGCAACAGCAGCGAGGCCATGATCGAACCGGCCACGGGGTCGCCGAGGATGGTCAGGACATCGTTGGTGTTGTCCGGATTGTTCAGACCGATGCCTGTCTCGCCGAACCCTGCGAACGACTGGATGGCGTAGGCGACGAGTACGTAGGTGCACACCAGGATGACCGTTGTGATGACGGCGGCACGGCCGGGAGTCTTGGCGGAATCCTTTGTTTCTTCACCGACCGCCAGACAGGCGTCCCAGCCCCAGTAGATGAAGATGCAGAGGATCACGGCCTCGGCGATCGACGATGCGGTGAGTCCGCTCGGCCAGATCCAGCTCAGACTCGGTGTGATGGCCTGCGGGCCTGCCTTGTCGAATCCGACCTTGAACAGTGCGATCAGGCTGGCGACGATCAGCACACCGAACTGCACGACGATCAGTACGTTCTGCATGCGCTCGCTGATGAGGATGCCGCGGATGCTGACCCAGGTCATCATCACGATCAAGATGCAACCGAGCCCGACCTTGACCCACAGGTTCTCGGCCCAGGAATCGAGACCCAGGAAGCGCAAGAGGTAGACACCGGCGATCTCGGCCACGTTGGCGAGCACGATGATGGCGGATACGGCGAGTCCCCAGCCGCCGATCCAGCCGATCCACGGCCCGAACGCCTTGGTGCTCCACGTGAACGTGGTACCGCAGTCAGGGGTGTCTTCGCCGAGTTCGCGATAGGCGAAGGCGATGAGGAGCATCGGGATGAACGCGAGGATGAACATCGCCGGCGCCTTTTCGTGCACGGCGGCAACGACGAATCCCAAGGTCGCGGCGAGGCTGTAGGCGGGGGCAACGGCCGAGAGGCCGATGACGACGTTGCCGACGAGGCCGAGAGAGCCTGAGCGCAGACCTTTGTCGGGAACTTCAAAAACTGGCGGATCCGAAATGGCCATGGGTGTCTCCGGACGGTGAGGGGATCGAACTAGCTCACCGTACGTTTTCGCCAGTGTAGGCGCTCAATAACGACGGATTTGTTTCCAATTCAGTAACACAACGACTGAATCAGTCGTGGACACGCCGCTGTGCGCCGTGGTCGGCCGGCGGCTGTCCTACGCGTCATCGAACTGTTGAGATCGCGCAAACACAAGAATCGCACCGCCGGGACGACGCTGCCCGGCGATTCCCGGACTCGCGGCGAGATGTCACCAACTGTTCCATGATCGAGAGCTCCGCTCCGCTTTCCGGATGCCTTCGAAAAGCGGAGCGAAGCTCTGACAGCGGGGTCACTGCCCAGTGGTGTGCGTGCCTACTCGGCCGGCGCTGCTGCGGCGGCGGCAGCCACGGCCTTCTGTCGGCGCGCGACGACGAAGCCGGCTCCCGCACCGGCGGCGGCGAGCGCACCCACCGCGACCTTGCTGCCGGTGAAGCGGTGACCGAGGGCCGCGTCCACGGAGTACTTGCCCGGCCCGGTCAGGGCCAGCGCGGCGGATGCGAGTCCGAGCATTGCGGGGTACTCGTAACCACCCGAGGTGGCGAAGAATCCGGCGGGCTTGTGGACCGATGCGGCACCCACCATGGCGCCGAGTGCGCCTGCGGCGGCGAACGGAGTGCCGGCGCCCGCGACCAGAAGTGCGCCGCCGGCCTCACTGATGCCGGCGATGGCTGCGGACGGCTTGGCGGGCTTGAAGCCCATGCCGTCGAAGGCGCCTGCGGTGGCGTCGAGGCCGTGGCCGCCGAACCAGCCGAAGAGTTTCTGGGTGCCGTGAGCGAACAGGGTTCCGCCGACTCCCACGCGAAGTGCGAGAAGTCCGATGTCGAGGGTGGAGCGGCTACGTGTGTTGGTCATCTGGTGTGTTCTCCTAACGAGTCGAGGTAAACAGTACTCCGGTCCGTTTAGAGATGCACTTTGGCCTTCCGCTCGGCGATAGAGGATCATGCTCTGTTGTGAATCCTTCGCAGAATTCAGTCAGTGCACTCGACCCTGATGACATCGGCTCTCGTATCGATCCGGTGCTCGCCCGGAGTTGGCTGCTCGTCAACGGCCTGCAATACGACCGTTTCCAGGGTGCTGCGAATTCGCGTGCAGACATCGTCGTCCTCGACATCGAAGACGCGGTGGCACCCAAGGACAAGCTCGTCGCCCGCGACAACGTCGTCCGCTGGATCGCTGCGGGAAACCGTGACTGGGTGCGTGTCAACGGCTTCGGGACGCAGTGGTGGGCCGACGATCTGGCCGCGTTGGGCCAGGTCAAGCCCGGTGGTGTGATGCTGGCGATGGTCGAATCGGTCGATCACGTCACCGAGACCGCCAAGCGACTGCCCGGGGTGCCGATCGTGGCCCTCGTCGAAACTGCGCGCGGCCTCGAGCGGATCAGCGAGATCGCCTCCGCGAAGGGTACTTTCCGGCTGGCCTTCGGTATCGGCGACTTCCGCAGGGACACCGGCTTCGGTGACCAGCCGGCGACGCTCGCCTACGCGCGCTCGCGGTTCACGATCGCCGCCAAGGCGGCGCACCTGCCCAGCGCGATCGACGGTCCGACGGTGGGCTCGTCCGCGCTCAAGCTGAGCGAGGCCACCGCCGTGAGTGCCGAGTTCGGGATGACGGGCAAGATCTGCCTCACCCCTGACCAGTGTGCGGCCGTGAACGAGGGTCTGTCTCCCTCGCACGAAGAGATCGCCTGGGCGCTGGAGTTCTTTGCCGAGTACGAACGTGACGGCGGCCAGATCCGCAACGGGTCCGATCTGCCGAGGATCGCTCGCGGCACCAAGATCCTCGACCTCGCCCGCGCCTACGGCATCGAGTTCAACGAAGAATACGACGATCCGGACCACATGCCCGCGCCGTCGGACACCTACCACTACTGAAGCCTCTATCGTCTCCGGTCGCGAACTGCGCCGCGCCCGCTGATCTGCTCCGGTTTCACCGGACCTGCTCCACTTCCAGAGCCCCAGAAGTGGAGCATCTGTCTACAACTGGAGCAGGTTGTGGGTGGGCCGGCGTCGACCCCACACCCATCGGGGGCGAGTGCTCAACCCGCTTCGCAGGACACGCCGCCATAGGGGAGCGGGTTCACCACCAGCACCCGGTTCGCGCCGTCGACGAGCCAGGCCGCGCCCCGGTTGTCCAGAGAGGTCGAATGGACTGTCGCGGCAGCCGGCCCGCGCAGGAGTCCGCACCGCTCGACTCCGTACACCGGGGACCGTCCTGTCAGGAACTCCTCGGGGTCGGGGCCCGGCCACGGAATCGTTGCAGCCGGGTCCTTTGCGGCCTCGAGTTCGAAGACGGTGACCTCGTCGGGGACAAGGTCTTCGGCTGGTCGACCGTCTGTGAGACCCCGCGCGGTGTCGACGAGGTCGGCGAGTCGGGCGCGTACCGCCTTCTCATCGGCGCTGAGCCCTTCGGTGAAGCGCGAGCCGTAGGCGTAGACGCTCAGGGTCGCGGGAGCGGTGTCGGCGTGCAGGGTGAACGTGGTGTTGCCCTGGTCGGTGACCTGCGGATCACCGGCGTCGGTCGAGCGGGAGATGAGCCCGCCCGCTTCTGTCGCGGCGGCGAACCTGGCCACCTCGGCGGGTTCGACCTGCGACACGGAGTAACTGCCGGGGAGGTCGTAGTTCTCGGGCGGGTTCCGCAGCAGGATGCGACCGTCACCATAGATCGCGATTGCCGGCGATTGGAGAGAGAACATGATGGTGGGGCTGTACCCCGGTCCAGAGCTCACCGCGAACACGATCTGATCGGCGGGAAGTGGAGCGGGTTCGGCGGTCGGTGCGCCAGGCGAGCTCGTGCTGCATCCGGTCAGAACGGCCGCGAGCACCAGCCCGCACGCCGCGTAGATGTTGCCGGTACCCATGTGCCAGAGGCTAGCGCGGATCGGACCCGCGGTGGGTCACCGGACCCCAGAGCGCACAATGGCCGTCGCCCGGTGAGGGTGACGGCCATTGTGCTCGATCCGAGGGGTACTGCTCAGCGCGCAAACATCAACGCGCGCTTGACTTCTTGGATCGCCTGCGTGACCTGGATCCCACGGGGGCAGGCGTCGGTGCAGTTGAAGGTGGTGCGGCAGCGCCAGACACCGTCGACATCGTTGAGGATGTCGAGCCGTTCTGCGGCACCCTCGTCACGGCTGTCGAAGATGAAACGGTGGGCGTTCACGATCGCGGCCGGACCGAAGTAACTACCTTCGTTCCAGTACACCGGGCAGCTGGTGGTGCAGCATGCGCAGAGGATGCACTTGGTCGTGTCGTCGAAACGTGCACGGTCGGTCTGGCTCTGGATCCGCTCACGGGTCGGCTCGTTGCCGCTGGTCATCAGGAACGGCTTGACGGCGCGGTAGGCGTCGAAGAACGGCTCCATGTTGACGACGAGATCCTTTTCCACCGGCAGACCCTTGATCGGTTCGATGGTGATGGTGATCTCTTTGGACTTGTCCTTGGGAAGGAGGTCCTTCATCAGCAGCTTGCAGGCGAGCCGGTTGACGCCGTTGATACGCATGGCATCTGAGCCGCAGACGCCGTGTGCGCACGAGCGACGGAAGGTCAGCGTGCCGTCGAGGTAGCCCTTGACATACGACAGGAGGTTCAGCAGTCGGTCTGTCTGTAGCGCCGGCACGCGGAAACTCTCGAAGCCCTGTGCATCAGGATCTTCCGGGTTGAACCGGCTGATCTTGAGCGTGACCATGGTCGCCTCGTCAGGGACCGGAGGCAAGGGTGGGTCGTCGTGCCGGGCGTCGGCGATATCAGTGGTGGCAGTCATCAGTACTTCCGTTCCATCGGCTCGTAGCGCGTCTGGACCACTGGCTTGTAGTCCAATTCGATGTCGGACAGAAGGTGCTCGCCCTTCTTGTAGGCCATCGTGTGCCGCATGTAGTTGGTGTCGTCGCGGTCCGGGTAGTCCTCGCGAGCGTGTCCGCCACGCGATTCCTTGCGGTTGAGTGCGCCGACGACGGTGACCTCGGCCATCTCGAGCAGGAAGCCCAGCTCGATGGCCTCCAGGAGGTCGCTGTTGAAGCGTTTGCCCTTGTCGTGCACCCGGATGGAGCTGTACCGCTCCTTGAATCCGTGGATGTCGGTCAGGGCCTGCTTGAGAGTTTCCTCGGTGCGGAACACCGAGGCGTTCGCGTCCATCGACGCCTGTAGCTCGGTCCGGATGTCGGCAACCCGCTCGTGTCCGTGCTCGGACAGGACCAGCTCGAGCCATTCGTCGACCATCTTGGTTGGCGTCTCCGGGAGCTCGGTGAACTCGTTGGCCAACGCGTACTCGGCGGCGGCGATACCTGCCCGGCGACCGAACACGTTGATGTCGAGCAGCGAGTTGGTGCCGAGACGGTTGGCACCGTGCACCGACACACACGCGCACTCTCCCGCGGCGTACAACCCGTGGACGACCTCGTCGTTGTTGGCCAGGACCTCACCGTTGATCTTGGTGGGGATACCGCCCATGACGTAGTGACAGGTCGGGAACACCGGGACGTACTCGGTCACCGGGTCGACGCCGAGGTAGGTCCGCGCGAACTCGGTGATGTCGGGGAGCTTCTCGTTGAGGACTTCCTCACCGAGGTGGGTCACATCGATGTACACGTAGTCCTTGTTCGGACCCGCGCCGCGGCCCTCGAGCACCTCGAGCACCATGGACCGGGCGACGATGTCGCGGGGCGCGAGGTCCTTGATGGTCGGGGCGTAGCGCTCCATGAACCGTTCGCCGTCCGCGTTGCGAAGGATTCCGCCTTCACCGCGCACAGCCTCGGATATCAGGATCCCGAGGCCGGCCAGGCCTGTCGGGTGGAACTGGTGGAACTCCATGTCCTCGAGGGGGAGGCCCTTGCGGAACACGATTCCCATGCCGTCACCGGTGAGGGTGTGGGCGTTGGAGGTGGTCTTGTACATGCGTCCGGAGCCGCCGGTCGCGAACACGATCGACTTGGCGTGGAAGACGTGGATCTCGCCGGTGGCCAACTCGTACGCGACCACGCCGGTGGCGACCTTCTCGCCTTCGGAGTTCTCGGTCAGGCAGATGTCGAGTGCATAGAACTCGTTGAAGAACTCGACGTCGTGCTTGACGCAGTTCTGGTACAGCGTCTGCAGGATCATGTGGCCGGTGCGGTCTGCGGCGTAGCAGGCGCGACGGACCGGGCTCTTGCCGTGGTCCCGGGTGTGACCACCGAAACGACGTTGATCGATCTTGCCCTCGGGGGTGCGGTTGAAGGGCAACCCCATCTTCTCGAGGTCGAGCACGGCGTCGATGGCCTCTTTGGCCATGATCTCCACGGCGTCCTGGTCGGCGAGGTAGTCGCCGCCCTTGACGGTGTCGAAGGTGTGCCACTCCCAGTTGTCTTCTTCGACGTTCGCGAGTGCGGCACACATGCCACCCTGCGCCGCACCGGTGTGGCTACGGGTGGGGTAGAGCTTGGTCAGCACCGCGGTACGGGTCCGGGGTCCGGCCTCGATGGCCGCTCGCATCCCGGCGCCGCCTGCGCCGATGATCACCACGTCGTAACGATGTTCCTGCATGGGTTCTTGCTCCGTTTCCAGGGCCTGGTTAGACGCTGTTGATGTCGAAGGTGAGCAGGGCGTAGGTGCCGGTGAGCAGCACCAGGATCATCGACAGTGCCAGCAGAACGTTCAGCCAAAAACGGGTCGAGTCCTTGCGGGAGTAGTCGGCGATCACGGTGCGCACACCGTTGCCGCCGTGCAGCTGGGCGAGCCACAGCATGGAGATGTCCCAGACCTGCCAGAACGGGTCTTTCCACCGTGCCGCCACAAAGGACGCGTCGATGCGGTGCACACCGTCGTCCCAGGCCAGCATGATGAACATGTGGCCGATGGTCAGGATGATCAGGGCCAGGCCCGAGAAGCGCATGAAGAGCCAGGCGTTCTTCTCGAAGTTCCCGCCCTTGGGACGTCGCGGGGACCGGGGGTTGTCGAGGCTTGCCGGACGGTCGTGGTCGGTGCCCACGACCTTCGCGAGGATGGGGCTGTTCGGAGTGGTCATCTGCGGCGCCTCCTAAAGGTGTTCCACGATAAGTTGCAGCAGGCGTATCGCTGCCGCGCCGAAGAGGATCGCGAACAGGGTCAGGATGATCCACAACATCTGACGCTGGTACTTGGCACCCTTCGACCAGAAGTCGACGAGGATGATCCGGACGCCGTTCAGTGCGTGGTACAGAACACACGCGACCAGGCCGATCTCCATCAGACCGATGATCGGGTTCTTGTACGTCTCGATGATCTCCGAGTACTTGTCCGGATCGATCCGGATCACGGCCGTGTCGAGCACGTGTACAAAGAGGAAGAAGAAAATCGAGACACCGGTGATCCGGTGCAGTACCCAGGACCACATGCCTGGGTCACCCCGATACAGGGAACGTTTGCGCACCGGCGCGGGCGCGGTCTCTGTAGGAATGCTCATCGAGAAATTGGCCTCCAACATCGTTGATGGATGCGTCGAGCGCGGTTCCGGCTGCTCGATCGTGGACCCACGAAACAAACCATAAACCCAAGCTGAACCAGCGTGGAATCCTGCCCGAGTCGAACTGAGCTGCAAGGCATCTCGATTTAGGGTTGCCTTACCATTGTAACGATGCGGGGTGCGGTTCGCATGCAGGCTCCCGCAGGTACCGGTAAGGTCGTTCCATGCCCCCGGATATCGACTGGAAACTGTTGCGCAGCAAAGCTTTAGAGGCGATGCGCGGCGCCTATGCACCCTACTCTCACTTCCCGGTCGGCGCGGCCGCATTAGTCGACGATGGGCGTTTTGTGACAGGTTGCAATGTGGAAAATGTCTCATATGGTTTAGGGCTCTGTGCGGAGTGCTCGCTGGCCGGCAACCTGCACGTCTCCGGTGGTGGGCGCCTGCTGGCGCTCTCGTGCACCGACAGTCGCGGTGAGATCCTGATGCCGTGCGGACGCTGTCGGCAGATCCTTCTCGAGCACGGCGGCACCGAGATGCTGATCGATCATGCGGGCGGTCCGAGGCCGTTGGGGCAGTTGCTACCCGACTCGTTCGGACCTACCGACCTCGAGGCCGGCAGGACGTCGGCCGGCGGATCGGCAGAGGGGGACGAGCAGCGTGGATGACACCTTCGACACCGTCTCGGTGATCGCGACCAAGCGCGACGGCGGCGCCCTCAGCGATGCCCAGATCGACTGGGTGATCGAGGGGTTCACCGCAGGCGAGGTCCACGACGAACAGATGTCGGCCCTTGCCATGGCGATCCTGTTGCGGGGTATGGACCGCCGGGAGATCTCACGGTGGACCGCCGCGATGACCAACTCGGGGCAGCGGATGGACTTCCGCAGCCTGCGGCGCGGTGGCAAACCGCTGGTGACCGTAGACAAACATTCGACAGGTGGCGTGGGCGACAAGATCACCCTTCCTCTCGCTCCGCTGGTCGCCTCGTACGGAATTGCGGTGCCGCAGTTGTCCGGACGTGGTCTGGGTCACACAGGAGGCACTCTGGACAAACTAGAGGCCATACCGGGCTGGCGCAGCGACCTGACCTACGACGAAATCGTCGGACTACTGGAGTCCGTGGGCGCGGTGGTCTGCGCGGCCGGGGCGTCGCTGGCACCCGCGGACAAGAAGTTGTACGCGCTGCGTGACGTCACGGGAACGGTCGAATCCATCCCCTTGATCGCGAGTTCGATCATGAGCAAGAAGATCGCCGAGGGCACCCAGGCACTGGTGCTCGACGTGAAGGTGGGTTCCGGTGCCTTCATGAAGTCCGAGGCGGACGCCCGTGAACTGGCGCAGGTGATGGTCGAACTGGGCAACGAGGCGGGCGTCCGGACGTCCGCGCTCCTGACGTCCATGTCGGAGCCGCTGGGGATGACCGCGGGCAACGCACTGGAAGTCGCTGAGTCACTGGAGGTACTTTCCGGCGGCGGTCCACCTGATGTGGTGGAACTGACGCTGGCCTTGGCGACGGAGATGCTGGCCGCTGCCGGGGTGACCGGCGTCGACGTGGCCGAGAATCTCCGCAACGGAAAGGCGATGGATGTCTGGGAGGCGATGGTCCGTGGGCAGGGGGGCGATCCGAAGGCGGCACTGCCGCAGGCCGAGCATTCGGAGACGATCTCTGCCGAAGAATCCGGGGTGATCGAGTCGATCGACGCGATGGCGGTGGGCCGGGCGGCCTGGCGTCTCGGTGCGGGGCGCGCGCGGCAGGGGGAGACGGTTCAGGCCGAGGCGGGCGTCCGGCTGCACGTGCGTTCTGGCGACCGGGTGCAGTCAGGGGACCCCGTGTTCACGATGTACACCGCGACGCCCGAGAGATTCGGCTCGGGACGAGCTGCACTCGCGGGCTCGACCGTGATCGGGTCGACACCTCCGCAGACCCTGTCACGGGTGATCGATCGCGTTACGGTCGAGACATGACAACGTCGCCGCTGGATCTGCCGTCCATCGCACTCGCCCCCAAAGTGCTGCTGCACGACCACCTCGACGGTGGGCTACGTCCTGCGACCGTGCTCGAACTGGCGCGCGAGATCGGGTATGACGAGTTACCTGCCGACGACGTTGCCGCCGTGGGCGCCTGGTTCCGAGAGGCAGCAGACAGCGGTTCCCTTGTCCGCTACCTGGAGACGTTCACACACACGGTCGCCGTCATGCAGACGGCCTCCTCCCTCGAGCGGGTGGCTCGGGAGTGCGCCGAAGACCTCGCCGACGACGGGGTCGTCTACGCAGAGGTGCGCTTTGCCCCCGAGCAGCATCTCGAGAACGGACTGACCCTGGACGAAGTGGTCGAGGCAGTCCTGCGGGGCTTCGAGGACGGCGCAGCGCAGGCTGCCGACCGGGGCCGGCGGATCCAGGTGCGCACTCTGGTGACAGCGATGCGCCATGCGGCCCGCTCCCGTGAGATCGCTGAGCTGGCGGTGCGGTTCCGGCACCGCGGGGTCGTCGGATTCGACATCGCGGGGGCCGAAGCCGGGTATCCACCCAGCCGGCATCTCGACGCCTTCGAGTACATGCGGGCCAACAATGCGCCGTTCACCATCCACGCGGGGGAGGCTTTCGGGCTGCCGTCGATCCACGAGGCGATCAGCTTCTGTGGCACGGATCGGCTCGGCCACGGCGTCCGCGTCATCGAAGACATCACGCTGCCTGTCGGTGCGGATCCCGCCGCGGCCGCGTTCCCGGACGCGCGGCTCGGAGACGTGGCAAATTACGTTCGGGACAAGCGGATCCCGTTGGAACTGTGCCCGAGTTCGAACGTGCAGACCGGGGCGGTCGCGAGTCTGGCCGAGCACCCGTTCAACGTGCTCGCCCGGCTCCGCTTCCGTGTCACGGTCAACACCGACAACCGGCTGATGGGCGACACGACCATGAGTCGCGAGTGCAAGGTTCTCGTCGACCAGTTCGGCTACGGGTGGTCTGACCTCGAGCGGTTCACGGTCAACGCGATGAAGTCGGCCTTCATCCACTTCGACGAGCGACTCGCGATCATCGACGACGTCATCAAGCCGGGGTACGCGGTCCTCATCGGCTGACGGACAACTCCGCCGAGCGGGCCGAGCCGGCCGTCGAACGGGCCTGAACTGGCGTCGAGTGGGCCTTTACTCGCGCTTCTTGTCGAGCCGGGTCTCGAACTCGTGCTCGAGTGCGCGCCACGCCTCGGACTCGTTGTCGAACGGCGCGCTCGGAGCCATCCGCTTCGGGTCGGGGTTGAGCGCGTAATTGACGAACCACCCCAGTGGGGTGGTGGACCCGAGTGCCTCGGCGACCGAATCGTCGTCGGCGAAATCAGCGGCATCGGTGAACAATTCGACGGCGAGCTCGAGCTGACGGCGATCGATTCGGCGGGGGCCGTCGGCGATGTCGTCGGTCAGACCGGGCAGCACGTAGACGTTGTCGTCGTACACATCGATGTCGAGCGAACCGTCGGTCGCCGCGATCTGGATTTCTTCGAACGTGCTGACCGCAGACAGGTCGTGCTCGTTGTCGTCGGCCAGAAAACGTTCTAGGGCACGCTTCGACGTGAAGGCGAAGATCTTGCCATCTTTGCCGAGGAACACTGGATCGTCGTCCAAATAGCAACGCAGTGAGAAGAACTCACCGGCGCTGGTGATGATCTGGATCGGGTCGATACCGACCGCGCTCCAGAAGTCGTCCTCATCGATCTCGTCGTCGTCCTCGTCGAGATCGTCGCCTTCTTCGTCTTCGCTGTCGTCGTCCTGTGCATCGTCGTCACCGGCGGTCTCGTCACCGTCGACGAGTTCGACGTCGTCGTCTGGCTCGTCCTCGTCCTCGGCGCTGGCTGCAGCGAGCAGCTCGGCTTCGGCGACGGAAACAGCCTCCGAGTCGACATCGGGACTGCTGATGACGTCGTCGATGGCGTCGATGACGTCATCCCAGCGTTTGTCGATGAGAGTTCCGATGCGCTCCCACAGTTCGGCGCCATCTTTGCCGACGAAGTTGCGCGTACCGGTGGTGACGGCACCGAGGATCGGGTTCCCGTTGAAGAACTTGGTGATTGCGGTCAGCTCGCAGACCTCGCCGATGATCCTGACGATCTCCAGGACGTCTTCGAGCTTGGCGATCACCTCAGGGGTCGGATCCTCGGACGCCAGCTCGGGGACCGAGATCAGGTCATAAGACTTGTCCTCGGCCGGCTCGAGCTCGTCTGCCTTGAGACCGACCACGGTGTTCCAGGCAGGGTGCTCGACGAGGTCGTTGTCGGTGCCCGAACGGATGAACGCGACGAGCTCTGCGACGGAGCTGAACCCGTACAGATCTTCGTCGAGACCGAGGAAGGCCTCCCACTCGTCGTCGCCCTCGCGCCAGCGCGGAGCCCACAGGGTGAACGTGTTGCCCTCGGTGATTCCGAGTTCGATTGGGACGATGTCTCCGGCCATGGGGACAGAGCCTAGTCACCGACCCTGAGCGTCGGCCACCTCGCCTCGCCCGAAGTACGCAAGGTTTGCCGAGATTTGTCGATCTGGTCGCGACTCGGCGACTTCACTGCGAGGTCAGCGCGGCGCGGATCGGGCGGGCAGATCAGTTCGGCCGGTAGAAGCCTTCGAAGGTCTGGTCCAGATTCGAGGTCCGTACCGGGTTGACCTGAACGGGATCTCCCGCCTCGACCATCTGACCGTTGCCGACGTACATGGCGACGTGTCCCGACCACACGGCGAGGTCGCCCGGCTGCAGATCGGCGCGGGCCACCTGAACTCCGGCCGTGTCCTGTTCCTGCGCCAGCCTGGGCAGTTCGACCCCGGCCTCCCGGTAAGCCCACTGCGTGAGCCCGCTGCAGTCGAGACCCTGCCCGGGCGACGTACCTCCCCAGACGTAGGGCACGCCCTGCTGACTGAGCGCGGCCCGGACTGCCTTGGCCGCGCGCTCATTGGGTGCGTAGGCGACCGAACCGTCCGGCAGGGTGATCGCGACCCCGGTGCCACCCGGGTCGGTCGCCGACAATCCGGCGGGCACGGTGCTCGCCGGGTCGCCACCGGCGTCGGGTGCGGGGCTGCCTGCGGCGGATTCGACCGGACCGAACGCGGCGTTGCCCAGATTGCCCAACTCGGTACCGACACGGGCGAGCTGGGCGTCGACGGAACCCGATTCTGCCGGCGCGGTGGTGCGGCCGATTTCCAGTAGCCGGTCGGTGTCCGTTCGGAGCTCGGTACGGGTGCGTTCGACCACATCGATGCCGCGCTGCAGGTGTGTCATGGCCACAGGGAGGATGGCCGCCAGGCCCGCCGGTGTGTAGAGGGCCGGACCCATCGCAGCGGCGACAGCAACGAACGAGTCCACAATCGCCTGCAGCTCGCCGGCCGCCCGGCGTATCTTTTCACTGGCCGAGTCGATGACATCGGCGATCGCGGCGCTGTTGTCGGAGAAGTCGGCGGCGTCGACGGCAGCTCGGTCCATCACCGAGGTCGCACGGGCCGCGCCCACCCCCGACCAGGCGGAGTCCACATCCCTGTTGATGCGGGACTGCCGATTGCGGGCATCGTCGAGAACGGTTGCAGTGGCGCGCAACTGGGGGCCCGGGGCGCCTGCGGGCAACTCGCCGGTACCCAACGCGGCGAGCAGGGCCCGTAGCGGGATGATGAGCAACTCGATGGGGATCATCGCGCAGTCGCCGCGATCTGGGCGGAGTTGGTGTCATCGGCTCCGGTGTAGGTGTCGACGGCTCGGGTAAGGCCTTGGCCGAGTGCCTGCATCCTCGTGGCGAGATCGTCGATTTCTCGGCACTGCCGGTCGATGACCATCACCGCAGCGGCGGTGAACTCGGCCCCGATGAGGCCGAACGCGGGCGCAAGGACCGCTGCATCGACACGCCCAGCGAGGGCATGGGCGGCGATGTCTGCTGCGACCGAACGGGTGCCGGTTGCAGCGGTGGTCAGGGCGGCGGGATCAACGGAGACCGAACTCATGTGCATACGACGCTGTGGTCGGGGTGTCGGTTCCCTCGTATGGTGAGTCCATGCAGATCCGAGCAGTTGATCATCCGTTGGCCGCCGCCAGGCTGACCACCCTCCGCGACGAGACCACCGGCAACGCCGCCTTTCGCGGCGCACTCTCCGATCTCACCCAGATGCTGATCTACGAGGCGCTGATCGGTGCACCGGTGACCGAGGTGCCGATCACGACTCCCGTGGTCGCGACGACCGGAGTGAAGCTGGCGTCGCCGCCCCTGCTCGTCCCCGTGCTGCGGGCCGGATTGGGCATGGTCGAGCAGGCACACGCGATGGTCCCGGAGGCGAACGTCGGGTTCGTGGGGATCGCGCGCAACGAAGAGACCCGGGAGCCGGTGCCCTACCTGGAGTCGCTGCCGGACGATCTGACCGGTCAGCCGGTGTTCGTCCTCGACCCGATGCTGGCAACCGGAGGTTCGATGCTGCACACGATCGAGCTGTTGGTCTCGCGCAAGGCCACCGACATCACTGCGGTGTGTGTCGTGGCCGCGCCCGAAGGTGTTGCGGCGCTAGAGAATTCCGGATATCCCGTACGACTGGTCACCGCAGCCATCGACGATGGTCTCAACGAGGTCGCCTACATCACGCCCGGTCTCGGCGATGCGGGCGACCGTCAGTTCGGTCCTAGGTAGAGCGCGCGGCCCAGCGGCCGCCGTCGCGGCGCACCTGGACCGGGTGATCGAAGCACTTGGTGATGGTGGCCGAGGTCAGCGCCTCGTCGACGTGACCTTGGACCACCGTTTCGCCGTCACGGAGCAGCAACGCATGACTGGTGCTCGTCGGTAGATCCTCGAGATGGTGGGTGACCAGCACGCTGGCCAGATCGGGTACTTCGCGGCGCAACTGGTCGACGCTGGTCAGCAGTTGCTCACGCGCGGCCAGATCCAGGCCGGTGGCGGGCTCGTCGAGAAGGATCAGCGACGGCTTGGCCATCAGCGCCCTCGCTATCAGGGTCCGTCCGCGTTCGCCTTGGCTCATGTTGGTCCACAACGACTTCCGCCGTGCCGTCATGCCCAGTAGTTCGAGGAGCTCGTCGGCGTGCCGATGTTCGTCGCCGGAGTAGTCGCGTCGGTGATCCAATTCGGGGGTGTTCGTCAGACCGGTGAGCACCACGTCGTGGGCCGACAGGGGCAGGTCGAGGCGATGTCTGGGATCGACGTGGCCGATGTGGGTGCGCAGCTCGCGCATGTCGACGCGGCCCAGCCGGCGGCCCAGGACGTCGACGGTGCCGCGCGTCGGGTGTCCGAACGCGCCGAGGATGTGCAACAGGGTCGACTTCCCGGCGCCGTTGGGGCCGAGCAGTGCCCAGTGTTCGCCCGCCTCGACGGTGAAGCTGATGTCACGCAACAGGTATCGTCCGCCCCGCACCACATCGATGTGGGCGGCATGAAGTACCTCTCGTGGTGCGAGTGTGTTCAAGGTGTCAGTTGGTCCAGTAGTAGATCATCGGTTCGGCAGCCAGCACGGCGCCGCCGTCGCTGATGGTGAGAGAGGAACCGTCCACCAGATACGTGGTGCTGTTGTTCACCGCGGTGAATCGGTTGCCCGACCGCGTCGGGTACTGGATCTCGATGGCGCCGCCGTCGGCGAGACCTTTGTAATAGTAACGGCCGGTTTGGTTGCCGACCTGGCAGACAACCACTTTGGACCGGTCGGTCTGCCCGATCATCACCGCGGGATCGCCGGCGGCATTGCAGCGTGGTCCGCTGAGAAACCCTTGACCATCTGCGCCGGGGACGTTCGGGTTGGGCAGATTCGGGGTCGTGATCGGTGTCGTGGCGGTCGGGGTGAGCGAGCTGGTCGGGGCTCCGGTGGAGGGCGTCAGGGTGATCGTCTTGGTGGATGTCTGCTGCGTCGGAGTGGCGGTCGTGCTCGTGTTCGATCCCGTCGCGTTGTCCTCGTCAGATGGGATCAGGAGAAAGCCCAGCAGGACGGCGATCGCCAGGACCACCGCGCCCGCGACGATCGCGCCGATGACCACCGGAGACGCCCACGGCGACTTCGGCGGTGTCGGGGGGTAGTTGCCGGTCACGGGCTCACCCTACCGGCGCACCGACGCCGCGAACTCGGCCACCTGCGCACCGAGTGCGTCGAGTTGCGCCCGTGCCAGGGCCTTGGCGGCGCCGAGTTCGGTGCCGGGCGCGAGCGCCACTTCCAGATAGAACTTCAATTTCGGCTCCGTCCCGGAGGGGCGTGCGATGACGCGAACCTGGTCGTGGTCGGTCGAACCTGTGAATTGCACGGCATCGGTCGCCCGTGGTCCCGTCCGGGCAGAGAGGTCCTCCATCGTGACCGCGGTGCCCGCGAGGGATGGCGGCGGGTCGGTGCGCAGGGCTGTCATCACGTGGTCGATGTCGCTCAAATGATCGACACGGATCGCGTACTGGCCGGTCGCGTGCACGCCGAACTCGGTGAACAGATCATCGAGGCGATCACCGAGACCCAGGCCGTTCGCGACGAGTCGCTCGGCGAGAACGCACACCGCGACGGCAGCGCTGATCCCGTCTTTGTCCCGCACCGCGTCCGGGTCCACGCAGTGACCGATCGCTTCCTCGTATGCGTAGACCAGCCCTTCGCCGGCGCGGACCAGCCACTTGAAGCCGGTCAGCGTGGTCACGTGGCGTGCCCCGGAGGCTGCTGCGATCTTGCCGAGCATGGTCCCCGACACGATCGTGCTGGCAACCAGGGCGTTCTCGTCCTTGTGCGCGGCGATGATGTCCGCGCCGAGCAACGCGCCGGTCTCGTCTCCGGTCAGCATGCGCCACGCACCGTCGACATATGCGCCGACAGCGCATCTGTCTGCGTCAGGGTCGAGCGCGATGGCGAGGTCGGCATCGGCGTCGCGGGCGAGGTCGAGGAGCAGGTCGGAAGCACCTGGTTCCTCCGGATTCGGGAATTTCGCGGTGGGGAAGTCGGGGTCGGGGCTGTGCTGCAGTCCGACGACGGTCACATCATGAAAACCGCACTCGCGCAGTGCCTGTACGGCGATGTCGCCGCCCACGCCGTGCATGGCCGTCAGCGCGACGCGGATGCGGCGCCGCTCCCCGCTCCCGAATATGGTCACCAGACGTGACAGGTACCGCTCGACGTTCGCGTGCGCCCGGGTGTCGGCAACGACCGGCACGCGGGGGACCTCTCTGGCGGGTCCCACCCGGGCGATGAGTTGCTCTATCTCGGCGTCGGCCGGTGGGATCAATTGAGCTCCCTGCTCCAGATACACCTTGTAGCCGTTGTCGGCGGGCGGGTTGTGTGACGCCGTGATCTGGATGCCCGCGACAGCGTCCAGGTCGCGGACAGCGAACGCGACCAGCGGTGTCGGGCCGGGCTCTGGTAGCGCGATCACGTCGAATCCTTGGGCCGCAAGAACTTCCGTGGTCGCTGCGAAGAAGTCTTCGGATCCGTGCCTGGCGTCGCGGCCCACCACGACAGAACCGCCGCGGTGACCGTGATCGACCAGCCATTGCCCGACGGCCGCGGTGGCTCGTGTGACGACCGCGACGTTCATGCCCGCCGGCCCGGCCCTCACCGGCCCGCGCAACCCGGCGGTACCGAAATGCAAGGTGTCCGAGAAACGTTCAGCCAGCGCTTCGGGGTCGAGCGCGCGCAACTCGGCTTGCGTCCGGGGGTCGGGGTCGGCGTCGATCCACGCGTTCACCTGCTCGTCGGTCATCGGAGTCAGATCTGTTCGATGACCTGGGCGAGCAGGTGGCCCATCCGGGTCGCCGAGGAGCGACCCACCTCGAGCACTTCCTCGTGATCGAGCGGTTCGCCGGTGATGCCCGCCGCAAGATTGGTCACCAGTGAAATGCCCAGCACATCAAGCTTTTCCGCTCGCGCGGCAATCGTCTCGTGGACCGTCGACATCCCGACGAGGTCTGCCCCGAGGACGCGCAGCATCTTGATCTCCGCCGGCGTCTCGTAGTGCGGACCGGGTAGGCCCGCGTAGACGCCTTCGGCCAATGACGGGTCGACGTTCTGTGCGATCTGTCGTAGACGCGGTGAGTAGGCGTCGACCAGGTCGACGAACTGTGCACCGGCCAAGGGGGACCGCGCGGTGAGGTTGAGATGGTCGCTGATCAGCACCGGTTGCCCGACGGTCATGTCCTCGCGTAGGCCACCCGCGGCATTGGTCAACACCAGTGTGCCGACCTGGCAGGCGGCCGCGGTGCGGACCGCGTGCACCACGCTCGCGAGCGGATGCCCCTCGTAGGCATGGGTTCTGCCCAGCAGGACCAGGACCGACCGGCCGCCGATTCGCAGGGAATGAACCGTTCCGGAGTGCCCCTCGGCGCTCGGGGGCGTGAAACCGGGCAACTCGGCCATCGGGATGCTGGCGGCGGGGTTGCCCAACGCGGCAGCGGCCGGGGCCCATCCTGATCCGAGAACCACCGCGACGTCGTGGCTCGCTGCTCCCGTCGCCGCGGCGATTGCCTCGGCTGCCTCTCGGGCCGCGCGTCGGGGGTCGGTCGTGGGGTCTGCGTTAGAACCTCGCTCTGACATGGTCACAACCTTAAGACGATATGGTCGCTCCATGCCGTACGTGAGGACCGATGACGCTGTACACACCCTGTATCTCGGTGCAGAGGGCGCCGAGCTCGATGAGACGAACCCGGAGAACAGGTTCGGGATGGACTGGCTCGACCAGGTGAACGCCCAGCTCGATCAGGTCGTCGAGGCCGCTCCCGGCGCGCTCGTGATCACCGCGACCGGAAAATTCTTCTCGAACGGGCTCGACGTCGATTACATCGGCGCAAACGGGGACAAGCTGCCTGCCTACCTCGACCGTGTGCACGCACTCTACGTGCGGGTCCTGACATTGCCGATGCCCACGGTCGCGGCCGTCAACGGACATGCCTTCGGTGCCGGGGCGATGCTGGCACTGTGTGCAGATCACCGGATCATGCGCACCGAGCGTGGGTTCTGGTCGCTTCCCGAAATCCTGCTCGGGATGCCTTTCACGACCGGTATGGCGTCCCTGCTGCGGACACGGCTGCCCGATCCGACCGTGACCGAGGCGATGACCACCGGCAAACGCTACGGCGGTGCCGACGCCGTCGACGCCGGGATCGTGGAGCAAGCTGTCGACATCGAGCAGCTCGTGCCCGCAGCCGTGGACATCGCCGCAGGTCGAGCGGCTGTAGCAGGTCCGACGCTCGCGCTGATCAAAAAGGGTCTGCGCGCGCCGCTGCTGGCCGACCTCGAGCGGCCGACACCGCCGTCGCTGCTCGGATGACTTGAACCGAACACGCGTTGGGCCGAGTGAGAGAATGACCTGATGACCCAAACCAGGCAGCGAGGCGAGCGTGCGGTGCGTGCGGTCGCCGGTGACCTGGTCGAGTTGTCGCACTCGCTGCACTCGGAACCGGAATTGGCGTTCGAAGAGCATCGCAGCGCGGCCAAGGTGTCTGAACTGCTAGCCGGGTACGGATTCGAGGTGACACCGGGGGTGGCAGATCTGCCCACCGCCTTCACCGCGGTATACGGCTCCGGCGACTTGGTGGTCGGCCTGTGCGCCGAATACGACGCACTGCCCGGGATGGGCCACGCCTGCGGTCACAACATGATCGCTGCGATGACGGTCGGTGCCGCCCGCGGACTTGCCGAGATCGCCGACGACCTGGGCATCACGGTGCTGGTACTGGGTACGCCCGCAGAGGAGACCGGCGGCGGCAAGATCGTGATGGCCGACGCCGGGGTGTTTGATCGGGTGGCCATGTCGATGATGGTCCATCCCGGCCGCGCGGACGAGATCGCCGCCAGTTCACTGGCTCTCGCGGACCTGGCAATTCGCTATACCGGGCTCGAATCACACGCCGCCGCAGCACCGGAGCGTGGCCGCAACGCAGCAGACGCCTTGACGGTCGCGCAGGTGTCGTTGGGTTTGCTGCGGCAGCACCTGAGGTCCGGACAGCAGCTGCACGGCATTGTGAGCGACGGCGGTCGTGCCCCGAATATCGTTGCAGGACACACTGAGTTGCTGTATTACCTCAGGGCACGCGACCAACTGTCGCTCGATGACCTGCGCGAGCGTGCGGAGGGGTGCTTTGCTGCCGGCGCGATGGCGACCGGCTGTTCCTACGAAGTCGCGACGGTGTCACCGACCTACCTCGAACTGCAGCAGGATGCTCGACTGCTGTCGGCCTACCGCGAAGCGATCGTCGATTCGGGCCGGCCGATGGTACCGACCGGACTCGAAGGGGTCCGGCCCCTCGGGAGTACCGACATGGGCAATGTCAGTCACCTGATGCCCGTGATCCATCCGCTGATCGGGATCGACAGCGGTGGGGCCGGGACGCACGAGATCGAATTCGCGGCCGCCGCGGCGTCGGAGTCGGCAGATCGGGCTGTGGTCGACGGGGCGGTGGCGCTCGCCGCGACCGCGGTGCATGCAGCACTCGACCCGGAGTTGCGGGACGAATTGCTGCAGGCGCACGAACAACGAACGGGTGGACAACCGCAGACGGCGGGTCAGAGACGATGAGTGTGTACAGAAAATGAGTGGGCAAGCAGTGGAATCGGAACGCTTTCTGAAAGAGCTGGACAACTGGGTCGGCGAGAACAGTGCACAGCTGGTGGCCTGGCGACGCGATTTTCACGTCCATCCCGAGCTGTCCCGGGGTGAACTCCGGACCACCCAGGTGGTGGTCGAGGAACTGCGGAAGGCCGGATTGTCGCCGCGGGTACTCCCGCAGGGCGTCGGCGTCGTGTGCGACATCGGGCCGGCAGGGCCGCTGGTGGGCCTGCGGGCGGACATGGATGCGTTGCCTATCGCCGAGATGACGGGGCTGTCGTTCTCGTCCACTGTGGAAGGCGTCTCGCACGCCTGCGGGCACGACGGTCACACCGCGATCCTGCTCGGTGTCGCCAAGGCGCTCGCGTCGATGGGGGATCTGCCCATCGGCGTGCGGCTGGTGTTCCAGGCGGCCGAGGAGGTGATGCCCGGTGGGGCGCTGGACGCCGTGACCGCAGGCGTGACCAGGGGTGTCTCGCAGTTCTACGCGCTGCACTGCGATCCGAAACTCGAGGTCGGGAAGGTCGGGCTGCGCGCCGGTCCGATCACCTCTGCGGCTGATCACGTCGAGGTGGTACTGCATTCGCCGGGTGGGCACACCTCGCGGCCACACCTGACCGCGGACCTCGTCTACGCGATGGGCACGGTGATCACCGGCCTGCCGGGTGTGCTGTCCCGCCGGATCGATCCGCGCACCAGCACCGTGATGGTGTGGGGCGCGGCGAACGCGGGCGACGCACCCAACGCCATCCCGCAGGAAGGACGTCTACGCGGCACCGTGCGCACGGGCGATCACGCGACCTGGGCGCTACTCGAGCCGCTGGTGCGCGAGATCATCGCGGGATTGCTGGCACCGTTGAGCGTGCGCTACGACCTCGTCTACAAGCGCGGTGTGCCGCCGGTGGTCAATGACGCGGTGTCGACCGAACTCCTCAGTCAGGCAATTGCTTCGGTGGGTCCGAATGCTCTGGCCGACACCCCGCAGTCCGGTGGGGGTGAGGACTTCTCGTGGTATCTCGAGAATGTCCCGGGAGCCATGGCACGCCTGGGTGTTTGGAGTGGACACGGCCCGCAGGTGGATCTGCACCAACCCAACTTCGACCTCGACGAGCGAGCTCTGGCCGTGGGGGTGAGGACACTCGCGGGTGTCGTGTTGCAGGCGGGCCTGCACGCCCGATAGGTCAGGATTCCGCGGAGGGTGATTCCGGGCCGGGTCCGACGTTCCGGGACTCGCGGACCCGAAGTTGATGAACGTAGTCGTCAGGCGCGCCGGCGATCTCTGCTGCCTCGGCCATGACGCCGAGGTAGCGGGCAGAGGGCAGACCACCCTCGAAGGCGTCGAGAACGTACAGCCATGCCAGGACCGGACCGTTCGCAGTGTGGATGCGGGCCCGGATCTTGCGGTGGATCTCGAGCTCGGATCCTTCCCAGCGGTCCAGGCTGCCCTCATCGTCCTCGGTGACGTCGTAGAGCACGACGAAGACCCGGGCGTCGGGATCGTCGCGGTCTTCGGTGACCGTGGCCAGCGCACCTTCCCAGCCGATGTCCCCGCCACCGAAGGTCAGACGCCAGCCGTACAGCCACCCGGTTCCCGCCATCGGCGAGTGGGGAGCTCGCTCGAGCATCTGTTCGGGATGCATGTTGGACCCGTAGGCGGCATAAATCGGCACGGGAGGAGCCTAGATGGTCTGCTCCCCATCGGGAAAGTGGGAAGGGCGATCGACTAGATTCGACACGTGGCGACACCCCCGCCGACAGCCCATCAGGCCCATCCGACACCCCAGGGAGTTGACCTGAAATGACAAAGATCGTGATCATCGGCGGAGGACCGGCCGGATACGAAGCGGCCCTTGCCGCAGCGAGCTACGGCGCCGACATCACCGTGGTCGACAGCGACGGCATGGGCGGTGCCTGCGTGCTGTGGGACTGCGTCCCGTCGAAGACCTTCATTGCGTCGGCCGGGATTCGCACCGAGGTGCGCAGGGCTGTTGACCTGGGGATCAACCTCAAATACGACGGCGCGCTGGTGTCACTGCCGCAGATCCACGAGCGTGTCCGGGACCTTGCTTTTGCGCAGTCCTCAGACATCCGGTCCCGGCTCCTCACGGAGGGTGTCCGGATCATCCACGGGCGCGGACGGCTGACCGAACCCGAGGCCGGTTTCGCGGCTAGGCACCGCGTGGTGGCGACCCCGTTCGAGTTGGACGGCGCGGACGGCCCGGAGGAGATTCTCGAGGCGGATGTGGTGTTGGTCGCCACCGGCGCGTCGCCGCGTGTCGTCCCCGGTGCGGAGCCGGACGGCGAGCGGATTCTCAACTGGCGCCAGATGTACGACCTCAACGATTTCCCTGAGCATCTCGTTGTCGTCGGCTCCGGCGTCACGGGTGCCGAGTTCGTGCACGCCTACACCGAGCTCGGCGTGCAGGTGACGATGGTGTCGAGCCGTGACCGGGTGCTGCCCGGCGAGGACGAGGATGCGGCCCTGGTGCTCGAGGACGTGCTGGCCGAGCGCGGCGTCAAGCTCGTCAAGCATGCCCGTGCCGACAGGGTGGAGCGCACCGCCGACGGTGTGATCGTGCATCTCGCCGACGGACGAACAGTGGAGGGCTCGCACTGCCTGATGACGGTGGGTTCTGTCCCGAACACCAGTGGACTCGGATTGGAAGCCGTCGGCATCGAGCTGGCACGTGGTGGCTACCTACAGGTGGATCGGGTGTCGAGGACGGCGGTCCCCGGGATCTATGCGGCAGGAGACTGCACGGGTCTGCTGCCGTTGGCGTCGGTCGCGGCCATGCAGGGACGTATCGCGATGTATCACTCGCTGGGTGAGGGTGTCACCCCGATCAAGCTCAAGACTGTCGCGTCGGCGATCTTCACCCGTCCGGAGATCGCGACCGTCGGGGTGACGCAGGCCGCCATCGATTCCGGCGAGTACCCGGCCAGGACGGTGATGTTGCCGTTGGCGACCAACCCACGAGCCAAGATGAGCGGTTTGCGGAGGGGTTTCGTCAAGATCTTCTGCCGGCCCGCCACCGGTGTGGTCATCGGTGGGGTCGTGGTCGCGCCCAATGCGTCTGAGCTGATACTGCCGATCGCGTTGTCGGTGCAGAACAAGTTGATGGTGAGCGATCTGGCGCAGACGTTCTCGGTGTACCCGTCCTTGTCCGGTTCGGTGACCGAAGCGGCGCGGCAGCTGGTTCGGCACGACGATCTGGACTGAACCTCACCCGCCTACGAATTCGCGCCACTTGCCGGCGTTCGCGCCGGGTGCAACCGGGGCGTTCGCGCGCAGCTGGCGCGTATGTCTTGGTTCTCTCCCGACTCCCAAATGGTGGGATAGTCATTTCACACTTCGAACAGCTGGGGTTAGCCTGCTTGTAGTAGCGGCGTACACCTGAGCCGTTGTTCGGTGACCACACTCATCACCTCCTGTCGTAATATCCGTCGTCTTCTTCTGGAGTGTGGTTGTGATGACCCTTGACCTTGCATATGCACCGTCCGATGCGTTGGCCAACGTCCGCGGCTCGGCCATCCGCGATTTGCTCAAGCTGACCGAGCAGCCGAATGTTCTGAGCCTTGCCGGAGGTCTACCGGCCACGGAATTGATTCCGGCGCAGCGGATATCCGAAACGGCGGCGCGTGTGAGCGCTGATCCCGCCGCGTTGCAGTACACGGTGAGCGCGGGCGTGATGTCTTGTCGTGAGGTTGTTGCCGACTACGTCGGAGTGCGCGACGTCGGGCAGGTGTTGTTGACGCACGGATCGCAACAGGCACTGTTCTTGTTGGCGCACGCTTTGCTGAATCCCGGTGATCTGGTGGTGGTCGATGATCCCGTGTACGTCGGGGCGTTGCAGGTGTTCCAGTCGGTGCGCGCTCGGATTCGAGCTCTGCCGATCACCGCGCACGGTCTCGATGTCGACCTGCTGCGACGATGGCTCGAAGCTGGTGAACGCCCGCGGATCATCCACACGGTCAGCAACTTTCACAACCCCGCGGGTGTGTCTGCCTCCCGGTCGACGCGGATTGAGTTGGCACGTCTGGCAGATGAGTACGGCTTCCTCATCATCGAGGACGATCCGTATGGGCGGCTTCGATTTGCCGGTCGAAGTATCGAACCCATCGCTGCGCACAGTGATCGTGTGGTGTTACTGGGCTCTGCCTCCAAAGTGTTGGCGCCTGCGCTGCGGGTGGGATGGATGAGTGGCCCGCCCGACGTGATCGGGTTGGTTGAGCGCCTGCGGCAAGGTGTCGATCTGTGTGGCTCCACCTTCAGCCAGCTGGTGGTCGCGGAACTGCTGGCCGATCACACGTGGTTCGCTGAGCACATCGATGTCATACGGCAGGAATATGGTTCGCGGGCAGCGGCTTTGACGTCAGCACTGAGGGAAACTCTCGGAGGACGCGTGACATTCACCGACCCGGAAGGTGGAATGTTCTGTTGGGTGCGTATGCCCGGTGTCGACACCTCGGCGCTGTTGCTGGAGGCGGTGGCGGCTGGGGTGGCGTTCGTTCCCGGCGCGGCCTTCGGAGTAGAAGCGGATTTCGGCGACTGCCTCCGGTTGAGCTTCGCGACGTTGACGCCTGACGAGCTCGCCGAAGGGGTTCGGCGGCTGGCGGTCGCCGTCGCGGTGTTGGACCGGGGGTAGATCAACGGAGGGCATCTCGGCACGAAAGTATTCGAACAAACATTCGACATATTCGAAAAGTGTTGGTATGATAGGAAA
Source organism: Williamsia limnetica (assembly GCF_003217475.1). Taxonomy (GTDB): domain Bacteria; phylum Actinomycetota; class Actinomycetes; order Mycobacteriales; family Mycobacteriaceae; genus Williamsia; species Williamsia limnetica. The sequence goes on from NZ_QJSP01000012.1 coordinate 166,430, forward strand.
AAGCGTTCGATCGAGGGTCTGGGGGGGACTTCGGATGGCTGACTCTTCGTCTACTGATTCACCGGTTGTCCCGGTCCTGGTCGGTAAGTATCTCGAGCTGGAGGTGCTGCTGGCGGAGATTGCTGATGCCGGCTCGTCTGATCTTGATGACGTAGAGGTCAATGAGCTTGTGCGGGTGCATGAACGAATGTCCCGGAAGTTGGAGTTCGTTGGGCTTGATCGGCTGTTGGAGGTCTCGGATCGGTCGTCGTTCGTCAAGGCGGGGTATCCGTCGTTGTTCGGGTTCGCGCGCAAGGAGTTGCGGCTGAGCAAGGGCGCGACCGGTGAGCGGACGAGGGCGATGGAAGCGGTCGCGAAGTTCCATACCTTGCAGGGTGAGCAGCTGCCGCCGAAGTGCCCAGCGACGGCCCGCGCGTGGGCGGAGGGTGCGATCGGGTTTGCCCATGTCGGGGTGATTTTGGATGTGCGCAAGGAGATCCCATCGAAAGCCGGTCCGGATGTGTTCGATGTGGTCGACCAGTGGATGTCTGACGATGCCAGGGACAAAGACCCGACCGAGCTCAAAGAGTCGGGCCGCGACATCCTCGCGCGGGTCGATCCAGATGGGTCATTGACCGATGATGCCGATCGCGCCCGCAAACGCACGTTCACCAAAGGGTCGCAAGGTGTGGACTTCATGGCCACCGTCACCGGTCGGCTTGATCCGCAGACGTACGCGATGCTCGAGACGGTGATGGATGTGTGGGCGGCGCCGGGGATGAACAATCCGGCCGACCCGGACAGCCCCTCGGGTGCGATAGACGACCCCGGCCAGGACGGGCAGTTGATCGAGGCCGCCGCCCAGCGCGACACCCGCAGCCTCGGGCAGCGGCGCCACGACGCACTCAAAGCGATCCTGAAGACCATTCTCGAATGCAACCTGCTCGGCAAATCCCATCGAGGGTTGCCGGTGCAGATCATCGTCAACCTCACCAAGGCGCAACTCGAGGAGGCGGCGGGGGTCGCGACCACGGCGTCCGGGGTCGACATCCCCGTCAAGGATCTGCTGGATCTGGCGGCGCGATCGGACAAGTCGTTGGCGGTGTTCGAGAACCATTCGGCGGCGGTGCTGTACTTCGCGCGGGCCAAACGGGTCGCGCAACTCGAGCAGAGGTTGGCGATCATCGCCCGCGATCGGGGATGTAGCTTTTCGGGCTGCCGAATGCCCGCGACGTGGGCCGAGTTCCATCACGTGCTGGCGTGGATCGACGGTGGCCTGACCGATATCGACTCCCTGACCCCGGCCTGCGTGCCGCATCACCGGATGATCGGGCCCGGCAAATGGGCGACAGTGATGATCACCGACGGCCCGGACACAGGCCGGGTGGCGTGGATACCACCGGTCTACGTCGATCCGGAGCAAAAACCCCGGGTCAACCGGGCCCACCACGTCAACGAAACCATCGAAGCGGCCTGGATCGAGATCCTCGCCCAACGCCAAGCGGCACTCGAAGAACGCGAAGAACAACTCCAACTCGCACCACCGCCCACCTCGCCTGACGACAGCGGCAGCGATGCTGGCAGCGATGGTGGCAAGGACTCCGACCCGCCTGAGCAGGGCTGATAAGCCCACCAGCACTGAGCACGGCATCAGAACGTTTCTGGTGTCGCGCTCAGTGCTGTCTGTTGGAACCGATCGCGATCCGCTAACGTCCTATCTCTGGCGTGGGGTGCATCGCAGGGGTTCGAGCGAAGGGGGAGTCGTGACTGATGAAGTGAAGTTCACCAACGAGCAGTGGGACGCACTGGCTGAGGCGGCTGAGGTGTTTGCGCAGACGTTAGACGACGAGCGAGGTTTGCTCACGCACGTGTTAGGCACGAATTGGGCGGGGGAGTGCGCCGAAGGTGTCGGAGTTACGGAGAATCTAAAAGACCTACTTCGGGGTGCCGATGCTTCTTTCGCGACGGCTATTCGAGATGAAGCGCAATATTTGCGAGCATTTGCGGCCCAATGCGTCAACTCCAAAAATGCGCTGAACGGTTCCGACATGGGAAGCGCGATTCAATTCAAAAAATGATTGCTAAATCTGGCTTATTGGTGCTGATTCTGCTCAGTGTTGTTGCATGTCAAACCGCGAACACTAACACTAAGGCGGTACCTGCTCCCGGGTATTCTCAGGCCCAGGCGTCGTCGACTTTGGGCACTCCGATTCCGCTCCCGTTTGAGAATAGGTTCCCCAATAGATGGAACGACTCCAACAACGGGACACCGTTCGAGCCATGCGTTGCATACACGGATCGTGAGTTAAAACGGTTCGACGTGGATCCCTCTGTTGTAGAGGATGTCGCGCAAGTCGACGGTCAGGGCACGCGTGGATGTCGTTGGTTTATGCGTGACGAGTTCGATCTGGGGCAGGTGGTAACCAATGCCTCTTCGTTGTCCGAGTACCGCACGGCGTCCCCTGAACTGAGGTGGCTACCCGATCTCGTTGTTGATGGTCGGATCGTCGGAAGTTTCGTCATAGATGACGGCACAGATAGCACCTGCTCAACGTACGTGCAATCTTTCGGAGCGGGTGTTGTAACCAACGTGGTTGCCTCTTCCTCGCAGAAGGGCAGGGCTATGAACGCTTGTGCCCTTGTTGAGGATTTCACTCGCGCCTACATCGAGAAGATTCCCGGATGAATGGCATGACTGGTCTCGTCGTGCGACCGATCTTGTTCCAGACTGCAGCGCAGCGACGCGCCCGGAAAGCACTCAAGTTTGGAACGGGGGACATTTGGCGCCGAGAGATATAAGTCAGACTGACTGGATCAGCCATGCGATCGACGAGATGCGCAGAATATGCGCGACAATGGAACCCGGTTCTGCAGAAGAAGACGCTGAGGCGATTCGGCTGATCGCGTCGCGGATCACCCTTGCTGCGGATATGTACTACGCGAAGCTGGCTGCGCTGTATCCAGAGGGCGATTTCCATGGGGAGTCGGTCACCGGATCGCGCCACGCCACCATCGCGGGTATTCGGCACATGGACGACTCGGCGTCTGTCGGGATCAAGATCGCTGATCAAATCAGTGCCATCTCGGCCATCCTCTCATCCACCCAGGGCAGCGTTGCTGACCTGGACGCCGAGTTCGGCACCAGCCAGAGCGCAGCGGAACGCTTTCGGCAACAGCAGCAACTCGCCAAGACCATGACGGACGTCTACAGCAACCCGGTCATCGGAGCGAACAGCTCGATGCCGGAGTACTCAGCAGCACCATTGCCACAACTGGGCGGAGACTTCCAACCGGTGAACACCTCAACAGCAGGCGGTGTCGGAGGTGGTAGCTCAGGAGACAACTCGGGGCTCATCGGCGGTATGTCGGGCGGCGCCGGTCCGGGCGGCCCAGGTGGACCCGGAGGGCCCGGCGGCCCGGGCGCCGGTCAAGTTTCGTATGGGGGCGACCCGGCGGCAGACGTCCCGTTGGCGTTGGGCAACTCTGCGCAGACAACGGCCGCTGACGCCGGCGGACCTGGGGCAGGGCCGCTGAACGGTGCATTCGGCAGTCCGATTCCAGCAGGCGGCCAAAGCCAAGGGGCGGGCACAACGAACGCGGCCATGAACTCCGCCCGCGGCCAGTCGGGGAGTGGACTTGGTGGCCGAGGCGGAGCCGGCGGCGGCTCAGGCGGTGCGGGAGGCGGGAGGGCCAGCGGCGCAGGTGGGCTCGGCGGGTCCGCTTCAGAGCCGAGTCCGCTTGCCAGACGACCCATAACACCGCTGGCGTCACCGTCGGCCGGAACCGGCGCAGCGCCGGGATCCGGCCCGGCAACATCCACGCGTGGCGGCTCCCCGATGGTCCCACCCGGCGGAGCCGGACGAGGCGGTCGCGACGCCAACGGGGAACATCGTGCGGCGTCCTACCTACACACCAGAGAGAACGCGGAAGAGATGATCGGGCCCCTGCCGCTCGTCGGCCCGCCGGTCCTCGGCGATTGGGCCCGCCCCGTCGACACCAGCGCCGCGGATGTGACGCCGATGAACCCCGACGCGCTGACCGACAACGACAAGACCGACAACAACAAGACCGACAACAGCGACGACTCCAACCGAACGTGACGCGCCGGATGGCTCACGCCAGGTTGAAGCTGCGCTCGACGGCGGTGTTCCATTCGGCGAACCGGGCGTCGCGGTCGTCGGCGTCCATCACCGGATCCCACTGCTTGTCCTGCGCCCAGTTGTCGCGAATCTCTTGTTCGCCTTCCCAGTAGCCGACGGCGAGACCGGCCGCATACGCAGCACCTAACGCTGTGGTCTCGTTGACGACGGGTCGCACCACGGGTACTCCAAGGATGTCCGACTGGAACTGCATCAGCATCTCGTTGACCACCATGCCGCCGTCGACCTTCAGCGTCGACAATTCCACGCCCGAGTCGGCCTGCATTGCCTCGATGACTTCGCGCGTCTGAAAGGCGGTGGCCTCCAGCGCAGCCCGCGCGATGTGCCCTTTGGTCACGAATCTGGTCAGTCCGACGATCACTCCACGGGCGTCCGGGCGCCACCGGGGTGCGAACAGACCCGAGAACGCCGGCACGAAATACACGCCACCGTTGTCGTCGACCAGTTTGGCGGTCTCCTCGATGTCGCTGGAGGAGTTGATCAGTCCGAGGTTGTCGCGCAACCACTGAATGAGTGAACCGGTGACGGCAATAGACCCTTCCAGTGCGTAGATCGGTTTCTTGTCGCCGAGCTTGTAGCAGACGGTGCTGAGCAGTCCGTGGCTGCTGTGGACCACCTCTTCGCCCGTGTTGAGCAGGAGGAAATTACCTGTGCCATAGGTGTTCTTGGCTTCCCCCGGTTCGAGACACGCCTGCCCGAAGGTTGCGGCCTGCTGGTCACCGAGAATTCCGGCGATCGGTACGTCCGCGAGGCGCCCGCGCTCTCGGACCTTTCCGTACACTTGCGACGAACTGCAGATTTCGGGAAGCAGACTCGTGGGAATCTGCATCTCCCGGCAGATCTCCTCGTCCCACTCGAGCGTTTCCAGGTCCATCAACATCGTGCGCGAGGCGTTGGTGACATCGGTCAGGTGCCGCCCGCCATCGGGGCCGCCAGTCATGTTCCAGACCATCCAGCTGTCCATCGTCCCGAAACACAGTTCACCGGCTTCGGCGCGATCGCGGGCACCGTCCACATTGTCGAGTAGCCACCGGATCTTTGGGCCCGCGAAGTACGTCGACAGTGGCAAGCCGGTGCGCTCCTGATAACGCCCGGCGCCCTGGTCTCCGGCCAACTCCTCGCACAGGGCGGCAGTTCTGGTGTCCTGCCAGACGATGGCGTTGTGGATCGGTTCGCCGGTGGATCTGTCCCACACCAGCGTCGTCTCCCGTTGGTTCGTGATGCCTACCGCCTTGATGTCGGCGGTCTGCAGATCCTCCGACGCCAGCGCGGCCGCCACGACACGGCGGGTGTTTCGCCAGATTTCGACACCGTCGTGCTCCACCCACCCCGCTTTGGGGAAGATCTGCTCGTGTTCCACCTGTTCGGAGCTGACGACATTGCCGGAATGATCGAAGATCATGCAACGCGTCGACGTGGTTCCCTGATCGATGGCGGCGATGTAGCCGGTGCTGTTGGTCACGCAATCGAGTTTCCCACGACCCCGCCGGCAATCAGGCGAAACCGGGCACGCCGGGTGCGCTCGCCCTGACTGACTAGTTACCAGCGGGTAACGTGGGTGACGGCACGGCACATCACCTGTGACCAGAGGAGATTGCGATGAGTGCGTCTGCATTCGATCCGGACCGACCCGCTGACCTCGGGCCCCGTTATCGGGACAACGCCTGGCAGCGGTTGTCGACAGAGCAGTTCGACGTCGTCGTGGTCGGTGGTGGCATCGTGGGCGTGGGTACCGCTCTCGACGCCGCAACCCGAGGCCTGCGCGTTGCGCTGGTCGAAGCCCGCGACATCGCGTCGGGCACGTCCAGTCGGTCGTCGAAGATGTTCCACGGCGGTCTCCGCTACCTCGAGCAACTCGAGTTCGGGCTGGTCCGCGAGGCCCTGCACGAGCGAGAGCTGTCGCTGAGCACGCTGGCTCCGCACCTGGTCAAGCCGCTGCCCTTTCTCTACCCGCTGACCCACCGGGTGTGGGAGAGGCCCTACGTCGCTGCAGGCCTGTTCCTCTATGACTCGCTGGGCGGCGCCAAATCGGTTCCCGGACAACGACATGTGACGCGCTCGGGCGCCCTGCGAATAGCTCCCGCTCTCAAACGGAACTCTCTCTCCGGCGGAATCACCTACTACGACACCGTCGTCGACGATGCTCGCCACACCCTCACAGTCGCCCGCACCGCATCTCACTACGGTGCGGTGATCCGAACGTCGACACAGGTCACCGGATTTCTCCGCGAGGCCGATCGTGTCAGCGGTGTCCGTGTCCGCGACACGGAGACCGGTGACACGGCGGAGGTTCGCGGCCACTGCGTCATCAATGCCTCGGGCGTCTGGACCGATGAGATCCAGGCACTGTCCAAGCAGCGCGGTCGCTTCCGGGTCCGGGCGTCCAAGGGCGTGCACATCGTGGTGCCGCGCGACCGCATCATGAGTGAATCGGCGATCATCCTGCGGACCCCGAAATCCGTGCTGTTCGTGATCCCCTGGGAGACCCACTGGATCATCGGCACCACCGACACCGACTGGAACCTCGACCTCGCGCACCCGGCCGCCACCCGCGCCGACATCGACTACATCCTTGAGCGCGTCAACGAGGTGTTGGTGACCCCGCTCAGCCACGACGACATCGAAGGCGTCTACGCAGGACTACGGCCGCTGCTCGCCGGCGAGAACGACGAGACGTCGAAGCTGTCCCGCGAGCACGCGGTCGCCGAGGTCGCGCCAGGACTGGTGGCCATCGCCGGCGGCAAGTACACCACTTATCGGGTGATGGCCGCTGACGCGGTGGACGCGATCACCGATTTCATCCCCGTCCGCGTTGCCCCGTCTGTCACAGACAAGGTGCCGCTCGCCGGAGCCGAGGGCTATCACGCCCTCATCAACCAGTGCGATCAGCTCGGACAGCGATTCGGACTGCACCCGTACCGCATTCGCCGGCTCCTCAATCGTTACGGCTCGATGATCGACGAGGTGCTGGCGTACGCGAAGAAGGACGAAAGCCTGCTCCAACCTCTCGCCGCTGCACCGCAGTACCTACGGGTCGAGGTCGTGTACGCAGTGGTCAGCGAGGCGGCGCTGCATCTCGAAGACGTGCTCGCCCGCCGCACTCGCATCGCCATCGAATATCCCGATCGCGGTGTGAAATCGGCCAGGGAAGTGGCCGAACTCATTGCTCCGCTGCTCGATTGGGACAACGAGAAAAAGGAGTTCGAGATCGAGACCTACCTGGCACGCGTAGAGGCAGAGGTCTCGTCGCAACGCCAGCCGGACGACGAGTCCGCCGACGCCCTGCGCGCGGCGGCTCCGGAATCCCGGGCCGAACTGCTCGAACCGGTACCGGTTCCGGACTGACCTCGAACTAGCGGGCCGGCTCGTAGCGGAGCAGGGTTACGCCATCCTCGGGATGATCGAAGAACACCGGTCGAACCCGCATGCCGATCTGCAGGTCGGCCGGATCGACGTTGACCATCTCGGTCGACAGCCGTGGGCCCTCGTCCCACTGCACGACGGCCAGCAACTGCGGCACCGAGTTGGCGAAGTGCGGCGACACCGGCTTGCGGGCGATGGTGAAGGTGTACAGCGTCCCCTCTCCTGAGATCTCCCGCCATTCGAGGTCGTCGGCGAGTGTCCCGGGCGCGAGAATGCGAGGGTAGAAGACGTACGTCGCCAGTGACGGCGAGTATTGAATCCGAATTCGATGTTCGGACAACGCATCCCAGAAGGGCGCACTCACCGGTGTCTTCACCGGCATGGGTGGGGTGAATGTCATGGCGTTCACGCTTTCTAGTCGCCCTGCAAGACCAGGGTGGTTTGTTCGCCCATGACTCCGCCGTTGCCGGACACGAATGCGCGATTGCAGTCGGGCACTTGAGCTTCGCCGGACCGCCCCATGATCTGGCGGGTGGCGTCGCAGACATGGTGCATGCCGCCGGCGAGACCCGCTTGCCCGAATCCGAGCTGACCACCTGCGGTATTGAGTGGGAAGTCGCCGCGGAAGGTCAGGTCGTGGGAGTTCACGAACTCCATACCTTTGCCCTTCTCGCAGAAGCCGGCGTCCTCGAGGCTCATGAGCACAGTGATGGTGTAGCAGTCGTAGATCGACACCATGTCCATGTCGGAACGATCGAGGCGGCTCATGTCGAACGCGGAGTCGGCGGCGTGGGTGATGGGGGTCTGCAACAGGTCTTGGGCGTAGGTCGGAGTCTTGTACGCGACGTGCTCGCCGAACCCCTTGATCCAGACCGGCCGGTTCTTGGACCGTCGCGCCACGTCCGACGACGTGACCAGGACGGCTGCGCCACCCGAGCACGGCATCACGATCTCGAGTCGGTGCAGCGGGTCGGCGATCACCGGGCTGGCCAGAACGTCTTCGATGGTCAATGGCTTGTCGTAGAAGATCGCGTCGGGCGTGTGGTTCGCGTTGACCCGTTGATCGACCACGATTTTCGCGAGCGCTCGTTCGTCGTAGCCGTAGACCGAACCGTAGAGCTGCGCGATCTGCCCGTACGGTCCGTTCTGGCCGAGGTTGCCGAAGGGGATGTCGAACTCGGCTTGCGGAGAGCCGTACCTGTTGGACGACGATCCGTACAGCAGGATGTCGGTGAGGCTGTCCGGTAGCGGCTTCTTGGGTGAGTGTGGGACGCCGTAGTCAGCCGGGAGCACGCACAAGACGGCCTGACAGATGCCGAGTTCGACGGCGGCCGCGGCCCGCCAGACCATCGCTGCCGCCGATGCACCACCGAGGTCGACGACCTCAGCGAAGTTGACTCGGGCGCCCAAATATTCGGCGATCGTCGAGGGTACGAACATCTCTGATTCGAGCAGGGTCGAGGTGACGATGCCGTCGATCTCGATACCGGTCAGCCCCGCATCGGCGATGGCCGAGGCCGACAGCGTGGCCCACTGTTCGAGGGTGAAACGGGGAGTCCGGGTCGACACCTTCTGCGGTGGCAGCTCGGTGTATCCCACGATTGCTGCATCGCCCCGAAAGCCCATGGATACTCCTGCGTCGACTAACGAATAAGAAGGTCGACCGCAAACATACTAGAACTGGGATCTAGTTTTCAACCGGTGCCTGTTCTACCGGCCCGAAAATGAAGTCCATGAAGCGGTTGCACAGCCGGTGGACGTCTTCCATCGTTCCGTCGTGGTACACCGCTGAGGTCAAGGCGGTGTTGATGATGGACCACAGCATGATGGCCGCATCCTCCGCAGCGCCGGGGCCGAGCCGGGCGAAGTCATCGGCGAGCGTGTTCTGGCACACGGTGAAAAACTGACCGAGCAACGCCTTCGCGTTGGTGTCTGCGCTCGACTGCAAGATCACATGCACCTGAAAGAAGTGCTGCCTGCGCTCGAACGACGAGATGACCGCATTCATCTTCGCGCGGATCTGATGTTCGGACAGATCTTCGCCTGAACGCGCGTACGCCGGTGCCGCCCAATCGAGCAATACCGCAGCGTAGAGATGTTCCTTCGACGAGAAGTACCGGTAGAGGGTGCCGAGCGCCACGCCGGCATCCTGCGCGACATCGCGGATCTGGATCTGCTCGTACTCTTGTTCCTTGAGAGCAGCGTTGGCAGCTTTGATGATTCGCAAACGGCGTGCCTGCTGCCAGGCGGGCAACTCCGAACTGAGCGTCGCCGCTGCAGTAGTCGATGCCTGTTGCGTCATGAACGTTTCCTTTGCGTGGTTGAACCCCGGGCCCGGGTACAGCCTAGGACGCCCGGCGGGGGCCGGAGGCCACATGGCGCGCTTGACGCGCTGATCAAGCGACGCTCATCCGGTTCTGCGTAACCGCAAACCCCGTGGAGTCGGGTCGAAACCGCTCTCCCGTAGATGCTCGGCCAATCCACCGGTCAGAACGGGTTCACCGTCGACGCGCTCGACGTAGAGCCGGTCCACCTGCCCCCGGGTGACAACCTGGGCAAGCGCCGTGGTGGCCGCGGCTAATTGCTCGGAATCGGTGCTGAAGGTCAGGACCGTCTTGCCGCCTCGCTCGACGAACAGCACGAGATGGCCGTCGACCAGCACCACCAACGCGCCGGGTTTGCGGCCGGGACGGTGCCCTTCCGACTGTTGCGGCCACGCGAGGGCAGATCCATAGGGGTTGGCCGGATCGGTCGCCGCGAGCGCGATGGCCGTATGTCCGATCGTCTCGACCTCGTCGCGCAATCGGTCGACAGTCGTGGTCGCGGCGAATTGCGCGCCGCCCAGTCCGTCGATGTAGTAGCCGCGCCGCACCTTGCCGCTGTCCTCGAACCCGGTGAGGGCCTTGTAGACCCGCGAGAATCCACCGACGATGCCCTCCGTCATCACTGCACCCTTGGTGACGACGCCGTACCGGTCGAGGAGTGCGGTGCACTGGGCGGCGACCGCGAGGGTGGGGTCCGAGATGGGGGCGGGCAGCACGAACCAGCGACCGGTCATCGATTGCGGCGCTGTGCGTGGGGTCCGGGCGAAGCGTCGTCGGCCGCGGTGCGCGGGCGCGCTGCGGACCGCGCCGGGTTTGCGGCCGGGACCCAGCAGCGATCGCACCGGGGTGAAGGTGTCGTTGCTGATCAGTCCCGCCCACGCGAGGTCCCACAGCACCATTTCGAGTTCTGAGCCGAGCGGGGTGACGCCGCCGACGGCCATGGACTCGCTCAACTGCCGGAAGAAGAATGCGCCGCCGGGAGCCAGATGGTCGAGTACCCGCTGATGCAGCTCGCCCATGTCGATCTCGGCCGGCGTGGGCAGACTGTCCTCGGCGAGATCGGCAGGATGCAGGCTTATCCACCCGTCGGCACCCGAGAGCCGGCCATGCCCGGCCCACAGCACCTCGCCTCCGGCGGTCAACTCGTCGAGCATGTCGGGTCGATAGTCGGCGACGCGGGCGGGCAGGACCAGCGACTCCCACGCAGAGGCCGGGATGGGTACACCCGCCAGCTGATCGATGACTGCCGACACCCCGTCGATACCGCGCAGTCGCGACTGCCGGGTGACGTGCTGCCAGCCGGTGACAAACCGGGCGTACGTCTCATGGCTGACGGGCGCGACCTCGGCCCGACTCGCGGCCAGCGAAGCTCGGCGAAGGCCGGAGAGGACCTCCGTGTTGCACCACTGTTCACTGCTGCGCAGGGTGCCTTCGGGTTCGGGCCGAAAGTCTCCTTCGACGACCCGGCGTGAACTCGCGAGACGAACGAGGGTGTCGCGTACGACCGCGACACCGAGGCCGAGCGCGGTGGCCGCGTCGGCGGCGACAAACGGGCCGTGGGTGCGCGCGTAACGCCCGATCAGATCACCCAGCGGGTCGTCGACCGGTTCGAGGAACGCCATCGGAAGACCCTGTGGGGGAGGGATGCCCAGCCCGTCGCGAAGTCTGCCCGCATCCTCGGCGGCGGCGAACAGCAGCTCACCGCCGCGGGGTATTTCGATCGCGCGGCCGACCGCCACGAGTTCTGCGAGTAACGGGAGCGGAGCGTCGCCGGTGAACCGAGCGGCGACGTCGGACTCGCTGAGCGGTCCGAGCCATCGCAACAGATCTGCGATCCCCTCGATGTCGCGGGCTTGGCGTTCGGGATGCAGGCGCTGCAGTTTGGCCTCGGTGTCCGCGATGACGTTCTGATCGAGCAGCTCCCGCAGGTCGACCCGACCCAGCAATTGGGCCAGCAGTGCGGTGTCAAGCGAGAGGGTGGCCGCGCGACGCTCGGCGAGCGGGGCGTCGTCGGCATACATGAACGCTCCGACGTAGCCGAACAGCAACGACGACGCCATCGGTGAGGGGGTTTCGGTCTCGATCTCGATGACGCGTAGACGTCGATCAGCGACTTTCGTGAGCATGCCGACCAGTGCGGGGAGGTCGTAGACGTCCTGCAGACATTCGCGGAAGGCTTCGAGGATGATGGGGAACTGCGGGAACTTTCGTGCCACGTCGAGCAGCTGGGCGCTGCGCTGGCGCTGTTGCCACAGCGGCGCACGCTTGCCGGGATTACGGCGCGGCAGCAGCAGTGCGCGTGCGGCGCACTCCCGAAAACGCGAAGCGAACATCGCCGAACCACCGAGTTGTTCGGTGACGATCTGCTCGATCTCGTCGGGGTCGAAATGGAAGAGCGCGGCGCCGGGTGGTTGATCGTCGGTGTCGGGGAGGCGGACGATGATGCCGTCGTCGGCAGCGGAGACGGCGCCGTCGATTCCGTAGTCCTGTTGCAGGCGGGCAGCGACGGCGCTCGCCCATGGCGCGTGCACGCGTAAGCCGTACGGAGAGTGCAGGATCACTCGCCAGTCACCGAGTTCGTCTCGAAACCTTTCGACGAGCAGGGTGCGGTCGGTGGGCAGGTGGCCGGTCGCGGCCTGCTGCTCGGACACGAGCTGTGCGAGGTTGTCACGAGCGAACTGGTTGAGCCCCAACCGTTCCACGTGCGCGCCGAACTTCTCGGGTTTGGCCAATTCGCCGACGAACTTACCGATCGCCTCGCCGAGTTCGGCGGGCCTGCCGATGCTGTCGCCGTGCCAGAAGGGCAGGCGCCCTGCCTGACCGAACGCCGGCGTCACCAGCACCCGATCGTGGGTGATGTCCTCGATTCGCCAGCTGGTGGCACCGAGCGCGAACACGTCACCGACGCGGGACTCGTAGACCATTTCCTCGTCGAGTTCGCCGACTCGCGTTTGCTTTTCGCCGACCATGTACACCGCGAAAAGGCCGCGATCGGGGATGGCGCCTCCCGAGGTGACGGCCAGCCGCTGGGCGCCCGGCCTGCCGGTGAGCGTGCCCTGTGCGCGGTCCCAGACGATGCGTGGTCGCAGTTCGGCGAACTCATCGGACGGATACCGCCCGGACAGCAGGTCGAGTGTCGCATCGAACACCGGCCGCGCCAGCGTTGCGTAGGGCGCGCTGCGGCGGACGGTCTGATACCAGTCGTCGACGTCGATGGTGCCGGTGGCACAGGCGGCGACGGTCTGCTGCGCGAGCACATCCAGCGGATTGGCGGGGACGGTGAGTTCTTCGATCAGTCCGTCGGTCATCCGCTCTACGAGCACCGCGCAGCGCAGCAGATCCCCGCGGTGCTTGGGGAACAGCACACCCTGGCTGATCTCGCCGACCTGATGGCCGGCGCGTCCGACGCGCTGCAGGCCGCTGGCGACGGAGGGCGGCGCCTCCACCTGGATCACCAGGTCGACGGCACCCATGTCGATACCGAGTTCGAGGCTGCTGGTGGCCACCACGCAGCGCAAGCGGCCGGACTTGAGCTCGTCCTCGATCTGGCCGCGCACCTCTTTGCTCACCGAACCGTGGTGGGCGCGCGCCAGGAGCGGTTCTGCCCCGGAGCTGATGCCACTGCCGAGCATGTGCGCGGGCGCTCCACCGGGCACGGCCGGATTGGGCGCGGACTCGGTGGGATCGCCCAGGCGGGTGGCGTGTACCTCGTTGAGGCGGGCCGTCAACTGTTCGGACAGTCGCCGCGAGTTGGTGAACACGATCGTCGACCGGTTCTTCTCGATGAGATCGACGATCGAGCTCTCGACGTACGGCCACAGCGACCCGGCCGCGGGCGCCGACGCCTCGTCGTCGATCTCCTCGCTGCTCGCGATCACCGGGATGTTGGTCATGTCGGCGACGGGGACGTTGACCGACAGGTCGAAGGTCTTGGCGGCGGGCGGTTGGACCACCGTGCAGGGCCTGCTCCCGGAGAGGAATCCGGCGATCCGCTCGGGCGGCCTGACGGTCGCCGACAATCCGATGCGCTGGGCGGGTTTGTCGAGCAGGGTGTCCAGACGCTCGAGGGACAGTGCCAGGTGCGTGCCGCGTTTGGTACCGGCCACGGCGTGCACTTCGTCGACGATGACCGTCTCGACGTTGTCGAGGGTCTCCCGTGCTGCCGAGGTGAGCATCAGGAACAGCGACTCGGGCGTGGTGATGAGGATGTCCGGCGGCTTGCGCAGGAGTTGGCGGCGCTGCGCGGCGGGGGTGTCTCCGGAGCGGACGCCGACGGTGATGTCCGCGATCGGTTCGTCCATCTGCTGGGCGGCGCGGGTCAAGCCGATCAGCGGCGCCCGCAGGTTCCGTTCGACGTCCACCGCGAGCGCTTTGAGCGGGGAGACGTAGAGGACGCGGGTGCCGGTGGTGGAGGTCTCGGACTGCGGCCTCGACAACTGATCGAGTGCCCACAGGAATGCCGACAACGTCTTACCCGAGCCGGTGGGGGCGACCACCAGGGTGTTCTCGCCGGCCGAGATGGCATTCCAGGCACCGAGCTGCGCGGAGGTCGGCTCGGGGAAGGCCGAGGTGAACCAGGCCCGGGTAGGTGCGGCAAACCGGCCCATGACCTGCTGCGGGTCGAGCCCGGCAGGGGCTGAGGAAGAAGACTTGCGGGCGGCCATTGCTCCATGATCCACGAGAGGTCGGACATCGTCGGTGTTCTTGATCCTGCCTGCAGTTGACCGGGCAAAACGCAGCGGAATACAGTCACACCGAACCAGGTGAACGGGAAATCCGGTGTGAATCCGGAACGGTCGCGCCACTGTGAGTTCCGGCGGGCACTGCCCCGGTGGACGAGTCAGGGCTCCGGCGCTTGGCGACAACCACGTGTGACGCGGGACGCGTAATCCCGCGAGAGGAGACATACATGTCCAGTCCATCGATGGCGCAACCACTTTCGGCAAAGCCCGCGCTGGCGATCTCGGTGCCCGACGTGTCGGCGGTCAACGCTGCACTCTGGCTGACCGCCACCACGCTGGTCGCCGGACTCGCCTATTACTTCCTGGGTTTCGATCAGGGAGCGGTGTCCGTTTTCGGTTCCGACACCCATGTGCACGAATACATCCACGACGCTCGCCATTTCCTCGGCTTCCCCTGCCACTGAGCCACCGAGGCCGAGGACTGAGTTCATGGAAAAGAAGTTCATCGGCGCAGGTCTGCTCTCAGGCCTGGTCGCCGGCATTCTCGCGTTCGTGTTCGCCCGCATCTACATCGAACCGCTGGTCGAGCGGGCCATCGGTTACGAAGAGGGTTTCGGCCACGCCGAACTGGACGTGGCCGGAGGGGACGCCGGACACGACCACGGTGAGTTGTTCTCGCGAACCGTCCAGCAGAATTGGGGCGCAGGCACCGGCACGGTCGTCTTCGGCCTGATCATCGGTGCGCTCTTCGCGGTCGCCTTCACCGTCGTATGGTCCTATGTCGGCCGGCGCCATCCTCGGGTCGATCCGCGCGTCGTGGCTGCGCTGCTGGCCGTCGGTGGATTCGTGGCGGTGTACCTGGTCCCGTTCAGCGCGTATCCGGCCAATCCGCCTGCCGTCGGCAGCGATGACACCATCGGGGCACGCAGCGGTGCCTATCTCACGATCCTGCTGTTGTCGGTCGCCTTCCTGGCCGCCGCCACCGTGCTGGCGTTCTGGCTCGCACCGCGGGTCGGCGGCGTGCTCTCGGCAGTCGCGGGCGGGGTTTCCTACCTCATCGCAGTCGGCATCAGCATCGCGTTGCTCCCGAGCTTCGACGAGGTCCCCGGTCCGCTGCTGGACGGCAATGTCATCGTGTTCCCGGGCTTTCCGGCCGACCTCATCGGAGACTTCCGGTACTACTCGATCGTCAACCAGGTGATCCTGTGGGGCGTGCTGGGGCTCGGCTTCGCCCTGTCACTCACGTGGATCGGCAAGCGCGCCGCCCGCGGGGCCGGCGCCACGACACCTCGGGAAAGCGTTCGCTGAAACTTCGACTGATCACCTCGGCTCGGACCGGGCCCAACGTGGCACTGCGGTTCGGTGCGCACGACGACCCACTCGACAAACGCGGCCGCGCCGATTGTGCACGGCTGCGCTTGTCGTATCCGGAAACCGTTCGCATCGCGCCCGATCGCTCGGCAAGCGAGACCGCTGCCGAGATAGGGGTCCACGGCGTCGTCGACAACGCCTTGGCCGCACTGGATGTGGGGCGATGGGCGGGCCTCACCCCGGACCAAGTCGATCCTGCGGAGTTGGGGGAGTGGTTCGCCGATCCGGACTCGAGTCCCCATGGCGGTGAAAGCGTCACGGCATTCCTTGGCCGACTGAGTGTTTGGCTCAACATCCCGCGGGCGGTCGATGTCGGTGCGGTGGTGGCGAGCGGTACTGCGCAGGGACTGGTCGCTGCAGCACTGGGCGTGGACTTCTGGAGTGTGGACGTCGCGCCTGCCGCGGTGATCGATCTCGAGCGCCGGGGCGAGCGGTGGCGGCTCCGGCTCGGCTCGACCAATTTCTGAAACCTGTTCCTGAAATTGATTTCAGATTCTAGTATTGGCAGAAAGCACGAATGCTGACGCTAGGGGAAACTGCATGTTCGAGTGGTCCGAAGAAGACCTGATGGTGCGCGACGCGGTGCGCGGGTTCATCGACAAGGAGATCCGTCCGCACATCGATGAGCTCGAAACAGGCGTTCTGCCCCCGTACGACATCATCCGGAACCTGCTCAAGACCTTCGGTGTCGATGCGATGGCGAGTGATGCCCTGGACAAAGAGTTTGCTCATGACGAGGCTGTGGCCCGCGGTGAGGCCGAGCCGAAGAAAGCGTCGCCCGGCGCCGGTATGACGTCGATGGGCTCCATTCTCAACATCGAACTGGCGGGCGTGAGCCTGGGCATCGTCGCCTCGATGGGGGTCAGTCTCGGACTGACACCGTCAACGATCCGTTCCAAGGGCACGCTGGCTCAAAAGAAACGCTGGCTTCCGGACCTCGTCACCATGAACAAAGTGGGCGCGTGGGCCATCACCGAACCGGACTCGGGCTCGGACGCCTTGGGAGGCATGAAGACAACCGTCAAGCGAGACGGCGAGAACTACATCCTCAACGGGCAGAAGACCTTCATCACCAATGGTCCGTTCGCCGACACGATCGTCGTCTTCGCAAAGCTCGACGACGGTGATGCGAGTGTCGACCGACGTCGACGCAAGGTGCTCACGTTCGTGCTCGACAAGGGTATGGAGGGCCTGGCGCAGGGCAAGCCGTTCAAGAAGATGGGCATCATGTCGTCGCCGACCGGCGAGCTGTTCTTCGACAACGTCAAACTCGACAAGGATCGTCTCCTCGGTGAAACCGAAGAGGTCGGTGAGAAGGGCGGCGGTGACGGCGCGAAAGCCGGATTCGTGCTCGAGCGCGTGGGCATCGCCTCGCTCTCGCTCGGCATCATCAACGAATGTCAGCGCCTGTGTGTCGACTACGCCAAGCAGCGCATGTTGTGGGGTAAGCCGATCTCGGAGTTGCAGCTGATCCAACTCAAGCTCGCAGAAATGGAGGTCGCCCGATTCAACGTCCAGAACATGGTGTTCCACGCGCTCGAACGTGCGCAGTCAGGAAAGCCGTTGGGCCTCGCCGAGGCGTCGGCAATGAAGCTCTACTCGTCCCGGGCCGCCACCGATGTCGCCATGGAGGCGATCCAGTTGTTCGGCGGAAATGGCTACATGACCGAATATCGGGTCGAGCAACTCGCCCGCGACGCTAAATCCCTGATGATCTACGCCGGCAGCAACGAAATCCAGACCACCCACGTGGCCAAAGGCGTCCTGGCCAGGTAATTCACCCCCCATAAACCCAGTCGAAACAGGCAAACCCAGCAGCTGCAGCTGCTGGGTTTGCCTGCTTTGGCTGGGTTCGTGGGGGCTATGTGGGAAGAACTTACAAACAGACTGGACTGTTTCTTAGTTCTCCGCTAGCCTCCTTGATGTGGCGACCAACACAGCAACGACCGATGAGACGGATGCGGCCCGCACGCCGAGCCGTACACAGGCCGAGCGCACCGCGCTGATGCGTGCCCGCCTGCTCGACGCGGCCATCTCCTGCCTCATCGACAAGGGGTATTCCGGGACCAGCACCCAGGAGATCTCCCGGCGCGCGGGGGTGTCGAGGGGCGCACAGCTCCACCATTTCCCGACCAAGGAGTCGCTCGTGGTGGCGGCGGTCGAGCATCTGGTGGAACAACGGCTCGCCGAATTGCTCGACGCGCACGCGGCCGGACAAGAAGCGAGCGTGGAAGTCTTCCTCGACGCGTTCTCCGGCCCCCTGTTCTATGCGGCGCTCGAACTGTGGATCGCCGCCCGCACCGACCCTGCCCTGCACGCAGCGGTTCTGCCGCTGGAGGCGCGGGTCAACGAAGCGATCAACACCGGTGGCGCCGTGATCTTCGGAGACCGGATGACGCCCGAGGCAATCGAGATCAGCGTCGAATTGGCGCGCGGGCTCGCCGTATCGGCGCTGTTCCGCAACGACAAGTCCGACCAGGAGCTACGTAAACGCCTGGTCCCGATATGGGAGGCCATGGTGACAACCAAATGACCGCTATCACGACCGGTGAGGCGCCGCTCGCCGCGTTGCCCACGCACGTCGACACCTTGATCGTCGGCACCGGCTTCGCCGGGTTGGCCGCCGCACACAGGATTCTGAAGGGCGATCGCAACGCCGACGTCATTCTCATCGAACGGGCGGGCGATGTCGGTGGGACCTGGCGAGACAACACCTACCCCGGCGCCGCCTGCGACGTGCCGAGCAACCTGTACTCGTTCTCGTTCGCGCCGAGCCCGGACTGGTCGAACAACTATGCGCGGCAGCCGGAGATTTTCAGCTATCTGCAGTCGGTCGCCGACGATTTCGGGTTTCGCGGACGCACCCTGTTCGATTGCGAACTGCTGGGTGGACGTTGGGATCCGCAGTCCTCACGATGGGTCGTAGAGACATCGCGGGGAGTGATTTCGGCGAAGGTGCTCGTCGCCGCCACCGGGACACTGTCGAACCCGAGCCTGCCGAACGTTCCCGGTCTCGCTGACTTCAGCGGGACGATGTTCCACAGCGCCACGTGGGACCACAGCTTCGACCCGACAGGAAAGCGCATCGCGGTTGTCGGTACCGGCGCGTCAGCCATCCAGTTCGTTCCCGAATTGGCCCGGTCTGCTGCACATTTGACAGTGCTGCAGCGCACCCCGGCGTGGATCATCCCCAGGCTCGACCGCCCGGTCGGCAAGCTCGAGCGCGCCCTCTACCGGATGCTGCCTTCCACTCAGAAGCTCGCCCGCGGCGGTCTCTACCTGTATCGCGAGGCCTACGTCGTCGCGTTGGCGAAGTTCACGTTCTTGCTTCCGCTGTTCAAGCTGCTGGCGATGAGTCAGCTACGCAGACAGGTGAAAGACCCTGTGCTGCGCAAGAAATTGACCCCGAAGTTCACCATCGGGTGCAAGCGGATGTTGCTCAGTAACACCTGGCTGCCCACGCTGGCGCGTCCAGATGTGAATCTCGTCGACCATGGGGTGTCTGCCGTGACCGCCGACGGGGTCGTCGACTCGTCCGGCGTCGAGCACAAAGTTGACGCGGTGATCTTCGGGACCGGATTCACTGCCACCGAGCCGCCCGTCGCAAAGGTGCTCCACGGCACCGATGGCCGTAGCCTCGCCGACATCTGGGACGGCAGCCCCAACGCCTACCGCGGAACCACGGTCCACGGGTTTCCCAACCTCTTCCTCATGTACGGCCCGAACACGAACCTGGGCCACAGCTCGATCGTGTACATGCTCGAGTCGCAGGCCAACTACATCAGTTCTGCCCTGCAGCAGATGGGCGACCGAAAAGTGTTCAGTATCAACGTGAACCGAAGCTCTCAGGACTTCTACAATTCGGCGATCGACGAGGGCCTCGACGGTACGGTCTGGAACTCCGGTGGCTGTTCGAGCTGGTACTTCGACAAGAACGGCCGCAACTCGGTGATGTGGCCGACGTTCACCTGGGGCTTTCGGCAATTGCTGCGCACCGCCGACCTGAGCGACTACGAAGTGAAAACAAGCGAGACACCGCGTGATGCAGAGGTGTCCGTGTCCCATGCCCAGGAAAGCGAGTCCGCATGAACGACTATGACGTGGTGATCGTCGGCTCGGGTTTCGGTGGATCGGTTGCCGCACTGCGACTGGCCGAGAAGGGCTACAAAGTCGCTGTCCTGGAGGCCGGCCGCCGATTTGCGGACGATGAACTGCCGAAGACGAGCTGGCGGCTCCGCAAATACCTCTGGGCGCCCTGGATGGGTTGCTACGGCGTGCAACGGATCCATCTGCTTCCCGATGTGCTGGTGATGGCGGGTGCGGGAGTCGGAGGTGGATCCCTGAACTACGCCAACACGCTGTACAAACCGCCCACCAGATTCTTCGAGGACCCGCAGTGGGGGCACATCACCGACTGGCATGACGAACTCACGCCGTACTACGACCAGGCCCGCCGGATGCTCGGTGTCGTGGACAATCCGAGCGTGACACCGGCGGACAAGGTGATGCGTGAGGTCGCCGACGACATGGGTGTCGGCTCGACGTTCACCACGACACCGGTCGGGGTGCTCTTCGGCAATCCCGGTGAGCAGGTAGCGGATCCGTTCTTCGGTGGAGCCGGGCCGGAACGCACCGCGTGCACCGAATGCGGGTCGTGCATGACCGGGTGCCGGGTGGGGGCGAAGAACACCCTCGTCAAGAACTATTTGCACCTGGCCGAAGAGGCCGGGGTGACCGTGCTGCCGCTGACGACGGTGCGAGCGGTACGTCCTGCCGGCGATGACTACGAGATCGTCACACGACGAACGGGTGCCAAGATCCGGCGCCGTGAGAAGAGCATCTTCGCGGGGCAGGTCGTCTTCGCCGCAGGCACGTACGGCACGCAGAAGCTACTGCTCGCGATGAAAGAGACCGGACAGCTCCCACATCTGTCCGATCCGCTCGGTTCGGTGGTGCGGACCAATTCCGAGGCTGTCCTGGCCGCGACCGCTCGCGACCGCAAGACCGACTACACCCAGGGCATCGCGATCACGTCGTCATTCCATCCGGACGATCACACGCACATCGAACCGGTCCGGTATGGCAAGGGCAGCAATGCCATCGGGCTGCTACAGACCGTGTTGTCCGACGGTGGTGGAAAGGTGCCCAGGATTCTGAAGACTGCCGGGGTGGCGGTGCGCAAGCCCGGTGCTTTCATGCGGAGTCTGTCAGTGCGGCACTGGTCGGAGAAGACCGTCATCGCACTCGTGATGCAGACGGACGACAATTCTCTCGAACTCGGTTCCAAGCGCGGCATTTTCGGCAGGCAGCTCACCAGTCGCGCGGGCGCAGGTGATCCGCCGCCGGCATGGATACCACAGGGTCACGAGGCAATCCGGTTGTTGGCCGACAAGATCGGGGGAGATCCAGGCGGTTCGATGGCGGAGATCGTGAACATCCCGATGACCGCACACTTCATCGGTGGCTGCGTGATCGGCGCGGATCCGGGCGAGGGTGTCGTCGACCCCTACCATCGGATGTTCGGGCACCCCGGTCTGCACGTCGTGGACGGTTCGGCGGTCAGCGCCAACCTCGGAGTCAATCCGTCGTTGACCATCGCCGCACAGGCCGAACGCGCCATCGCCTTCTGGCCGAACAAGGGCGAGATCGACGAACGTCCCGATCTCGGTGCCGATTACCGACGGATCTCACCCATCCGGCCCTTGGCACCTGCGGTGCCGGAGCAGGCGCCGGGAGCCCTACGCCTGCCACTGTTCGTCCGCGACCGTCCGAATCCATGAAGGGAGCCTGCTGATGTGGAGTGTGGCCGAGTCAGATGTCGACCCCGGCGAGGTGCCGGTGAGCGCGCCGCCACCTTGGCCTGCGAACGTGCGCGCCACCATCTGGTGGCATCGCAGTACCGATGCCGCGAAAGATATCGGGGCCCAAGCCGCCGGCAACTCGGAGTCGACGATCGGTATCACCTTGGGCATGGTGGTCGACTACCTCGATTCGCCGGTCGGACCGTACCGGGAAATCCTCGCCAGCCCGGTACTACGCCGTCCCGGCGGCAGTCTGGGCCGGATGCCGCGGATCTCGGTGCCGTTCATCGCGGTCGACTCAGCGGCATCGGTGCATGGTGGTCGCGAGCATTGGCAACTCCCGAAGGTGCTGGCCGCGTTCACTGGTGACGTCTTGGCAGGCGCGGGGGCGAGTGGCCCGGAATGGGCGGTGCAGACGCAGTCCGACGCCCGCGGTCCCGCCTTTCCGATCAAGGGCGGGATCGGCTTCGCACAACCGTCCGCGGGCGGTCTGGCCATCGCGGGGTCGACACTCACCGGGAAGGCCCGGTACGCGCGGGTGACGGTGCTGTCAGACGGCCCGACGCTGACGTCGTGGCTCAAACCGGGCACCCATCACGGCCTTCAGATCGTTTCCGGCCGAATGGAAACCGGTGTGGGCAAAACCATCTCGCACGATTGACGCCCAAGGGGCACGGTCAACGGTTGATGGCGTGCCAAACCCGCGGCGGGTTCATCGGTAGCTGGTACACGCGGACCCCGATGGCGTCTCGGATGGCGCTCTCGAGCGCGGGTGCCACCGGGTTGTACGGCGACTCGCTCATCGATTTGGCACCCAGCGGGCCGATGACATCGTAGGTGTCGGCGAAGTAGACCTCGGTGTTCGGCACGTCGGCGATCTGCGGGATGTGGTAATTGCGCAGGACCTGCGTGATGACGTGCCCGTTCTCCAGGATCATCTCTTCGTACAGCGCGCTGCCGATGGCCTGTGCGGCACCGCCTTCTATCTGTCCACGACACTGCTGGGGGTTCATCACCACGCCGGCGTCTGCGGACTGCAGCGAGTGCAGGATCCGGACCTCGCCCGTGGACGTGTTGACCCCCACCCGGAACGCGTGCACGTTGAACGCGGTCGACCGCGGGCTGCCGTCGTGCTTGCCCTCCGCCGACAACGGTCCGCCGTGTGCCGCCGTGATTCCGACCAGGTCGATGAACTTCGAACCCGCCTGAATGCCCTGGGGACCCAGCACACAGGCCGAGGGGTCCACCTCGAGGGCCCGCGCGGCGACATCGATCATCCTGGTGCGCAGACGATCGCATGCGGAGCGCAGGGCCTTTCCGGCCACGACGGTGCCGGCAGATCCGAATGCGCCGGTGTCGTAGCCGATCTCGTCGGTGTCGGCTTGCCGAATCATGATCTGACCCGGCGGGCACCCCAACGCCGACGCCGCGATCTGTGTCATCACGGTGGTGGTGCCGTTGCCGAATTCTGCGGTACCCACCGCAGCCACGTACTCACCGTCCGTGGTCAGGTTCATCGCCGCCTCAGCGAAGTGTCCGCGCGGCGGGATGGTGGCGATCATCGCGGCTGCCATGCCTTCCCCGATCTGCCAGTCCGGCAGCTGCTCGAGATCAAAGCCTGCGCGTAGCGGGTCGGCCCTGCCTGCAACCAGGCCCTGCTGCGCCAGATCGATGCACTGGTCGAGTCCATAGCTGCCGAACTCGAGATCGCCCTCTTCGACCTCCCACGACACGAAATCGTCACCCGGGACCACAACGTTGAGTCGGCGCATCTCGAACGGGTCGATGCCCAGGCGGGCGGCCAATTCGTCGATGGCACCTTCGATACCGAAGGCGACCTGGCCCAGGCCGTATCCGCGGAAGGCGCCGGAGGGAATGTTGTTGGTGTACACCGCGCGGGCGTCGACGTGCTTGTTCGGACTCCGGTAGAGCGCGACGGATTCGCTGCATCCGTGGAACATCACGCCGCCACTGTGGTTTCCGTAGGCGCCGGCGTCGGAGAGCACTGACACCGACAACGCCGTCAGCACGCCGTCCGCGCCCGCGGCGGCGGTCACGTCCACCCGCATCGGGTGACGACACGGCGCGACGGTGAACTGGTCGGTCCTGGTGAACTCGTAGACCGCCGGCCGGCCGGTCTTGAGCATCGCCAGCACCACCAGGTCTTCGGTGAGCAGCTCCTGTTTGCCGCCGAATCCGCCGCCCACCCGCGCCGCGTACACCCGCACCTGGTTCTGGGAGAAACCGAAGATGTGGCACAACTCGTTCCGGATGAGGAACGGCACCTGGGTGCTCGAGCGCACCACGATGCGCCCCTCCTCGTCGCGCCAGCCGACCGCGCCGTGGGTCTCGAGATGGGTGTGTTGGACGCGTGCGGTCTGCCACCTGCCCGTGACCACCGCGCCACCGGTGTCGCGGGCGAGCGCGATACCCGCGTCGATGTCGCCGACCGTGCCGTCCAGTGCGGCAACGAGATTGCTTCCCGGATCAGCGATGCGAGCTTCGGGTCCTTTGTCGCCGTGCACGAGCGGCGTGCCGGGCTCGGAGGCCCGGGCGGGATCGAAGTTGGCCGGGAGGATCTCGTAGTCCACGGCGATCAGTGCGCTCGCCCTGCGCGCGATGGTCATCGAATCCGCGACCACCGCAGCGACCCGTTGACCCACGAACCGGAGGGTGGTGTCGAAGATGCGGCTGTCGTCCGGGTCGTCGAGCCGGTTGTCGTGGCGTGCCGTCGAGAAGAGCACGCCGGGATCGTCGTGGTGGGTGAGTACCGCACGCACTCCCGGAACCCGTTCCGCGTCGGTGGTGTCGATGGACACTATGCGGGCGTGGGGGTGCGGGCTGCCGATCATCGCGACGTGCCCGAGGTCCGCGGGTAGGCGATCCATCGTGTACGGCTCGGTGCCGGTGACGATGCGCGGTGCAGCGGGCGCCTGGACCGACTTGCCCACCGACAGCCCTGGATCACCTGCCGCGACCTTCTCGGTGCCCACCACTGCGTCCAGCGCATCGCGGATGGAGCGGTAGCCGGTGCAGCGACACAGGTTTCCCTTGAGACTGTTCGGCAGGTCGGAGAGCTGCCCGTCGTCGAGTGTGCTGGCGGTGACCACCATCCCGGCGGTACAGAACCCGCACTGGAAGCCGGCTGCGTCGACGAATCTCTGCTGCATCGGGTGCAGGTTGTCAGGTGTCCCGAGACCCGCCACCGTTGTGACGTCGGCGTCTGCGACCCGGTATGCGGGAATGATGCAGGAGTGTTGAGGTTTGCCGTCGATGAGGACCGAACATGCGCCGCAGTCTCCGGCGTCGCATCCCTTCTTCACCCCGTCCTGCCCCTGTTCGCGTAAGAACGTGCGCAGACACTGTCCCGGCGCCGGTACGGCGTCGACAACCTGACCGTTGATTCTCACGATCGACCGCCCTCCATTCGTCCACTCCCGGTCAGTTCGACGACCACGGCTCTGGTCAACACACCCGTCACCTGTCGACGCCAGCCTGCCTCACCGTGCGGATCGGAATAGTAGGCGTGAGCGGGTATCGACGAGTAGACCTGCGCCACGACGTCGGCGGGGTCGTCGGAGTCCGTGGCGATCACATATGGGACATCTGTTGCGGCGGTGACCGACACGACGATCCCGGTCGGTGTCGCCCGGCCGATCACCACTGCCCCCGATCGGCCGAGCGGCGACATCGCTATCTTGCGCAGGGTCGCCGGCTGCCGTAGCGCCGCGGCGGGTAGCCGGATCGACCGCAGGACGTCACCTGGCCGGAGTATGGTGCGGGCTATTCCGGTGACGAATTCATTTGTGGAGCAGCGGAGATCGGTCCCGTCGGCCTTCCAGACCAGCAGCTCCGCATCGAGTGCGGACGCCATCGAGATCATCGCTCCGGCGGGAAAACCGAGGCAGATATTGCCGCCGATGGTGGCGTTCTGCCAGATCTTGAACGACGCGAGCAACGCCTGCGCGGCCTGCCTGAAGACGCCGACGGCAGCCCACTCAGGTGGATAGGTGGCCGCCAGGAGAGTGGAGATGCTGCAGGTCGCGGCAATCTCCAGGCCGGCCTCGGTGATGGTCAGAGCAGGCCAGTCCATGGCGCTCAAATCGATGATTCGGCGCAGATGCAGCTGGGGTTCGCTCATCAGCCACGTGCCGCCCGCCATCACCCCGTCGGTTGCGCACAGGCCGGCGAGATCCGCGCGGGTTCGCGGCATCTCGACGGAGTCGATGGTGTGCAGATCCATCAGCCGGCCTTCGCGATCAGTGCCCGGTGGGCCGAAGCCACCGACGCCGCAACCTCGTCGGCGTCGACTCGTGTCAGCTCGCCTTTGCTCACGACCACCTCACCGTTGACCCACGAACGTTCGATCGGTGGCACGTCACCCAAGATGAGTGCTGCCACCGGATCGGCGATGCCGCTGTGGCCCAGGCCGTCCAGCCGCCACAGCACCAGATCCGCGAGCTTGCCCGGCTCGATGGATCCGAGATTGTCATGGCCGAGCAGCCTGGCGCCGCCACGTGTTGCCAGTTCGAGAGCGGTTCGCGTGGTCATCGCGGTCGGCCCGCCGGTCGCCCGCGCCATCATGACTGCCTGGTGCGCTTCTTCGAGCATCCGGCACGACTCGTTGGATGCCGAGCCGTCGACTCCGAGGCCCACCGGAACCCCCGCCGCGAGCAGATCCCGGGTACGGGCGATCCCGGCGCCGAGGCGGGCATTCGACGTAGGGCAATGGGCGACCCCGCTCCTGGTTGCGGCCAGGGTGGCGATCGATGTGTCGTCGAAGTGCACTCCATGCGCAAACCAGACATCGGGACCGACCCAGCCGACGGTCTCCATGTACTCGAGCGGCGTACAGCCGAAGTGCTCTGCCGTGTATTCGGATTCATCGATTGTCTCGGCCAGATGGGTGTGCAGGCGTACGTTGTGCTCGCGTGCGAGTTCGGCGGATGCACGCAGCAGATCGGCCGTCACGGAAAAAGGGGAGCAGGGTGCGAGAGCGATCTTGACCATGGCGTCGGGGGACGGGTCGTGCCACCGCGAGATGGCACCCGCACTGGCGGTCATGATCTGGTCGATCGTCTCCACGACGCTGTCCGGTGGCAGCCCACCGTCCTTTTCACTGAGGTCCATCGACCCGCGAGTGGGGTGGAACCGTAGGCCGACGGCCTGCGCAGCAAGGATTTCCGCCCCAAGGAGATCACCACCCTCCCTGGGAAAGACATAGTGATGGTCGGTGCTGGTGGTACATCCCGAGAGCGCGAGCCAGCCGAGTGCGCCTGTGGCAGCGACATTCACGGCCTCTTCGTCGATCCCGGCCCAGACCGGGTAGAGAGTGGTCAGCCACTCGAACAGGGTGTGGTCGGCGGCCAGGCCGCGGGTGATCCACTGATAGAGGTGGTGATGGGTGTTTATCAGCCCCGGTGTCAGGATGCAGCCGGTGCCGTCGATAACCTCGCCGGCGTCCCTGAGCTCGTCGTCGACAGCCCCGTCGACCACCGCCGAGACCGTGTTGCCGACGATGACCACCGATCCGCCGCGCAGCTCCCGTCGGCCCGCGTCCATCGTGACGATGTAGGCGTTCTCGATGATTGTGCTCATCACGCCACGGTACGACGGTGGAGTTACAGAAAAATGACAACTGGCCACGGCGGACCACGTCTGAGTCCTACCATTTGCGAGTCGGACAGTTCGGGTACACGCTAACTGGAATCTGTTCCAGGCAATGGAAGGATCCGAAATGACACAAGCCACAATCAATCCGCCGCCAAAGGCCGAACCCGAACTCAAGCGGGTGATGGGTCCACGCCTGCTTCTGCTGTTCATCGTCGGCGACATACTCGGAGCCGGCGTGTACGCCGTCACCGGGCAGATGATCGACAACGTCGGCGGTATGGCGTGGTTGCCGTTCATCCTCGCCTTCGCGGTGGCGACCCTGACAGCCTTCTCCTACCTGGAATTGGTCACCAAGTTCCCGCAGTGTGCGGGTGCTGCGCTGTACACCCAGAAAGCCTTCGGAATCCATTTCGTCACTTTTCTGGTGGCGTTTGCGGTGGTCTGTTCGGGCATCACCAGCGCTTCGACGTCGTCGAATGTCGTCGCGGGCAATCTCTTGGAAGGTCTGCACGAATCCTTCAGCGACGCCGACGGGCTCGGCTGGTTCAACGTGCCCACGGGCACCGGTGCGCAGTTGTTCGTGGCACTGGGCTTCATGATCGTGCTCGCCTTGATCAACCTCCGCGGTGTCGGTGAATCCGTGAAGTTCAACGTGGTGCTGACCCTGGTCGAGATGCTCGCTCTCGGAATCGTCATCGTGATCGGATTCGTCGCAGCCGGACGTGGTACCGGCGAAGGCGACATCGGCAATCTCGTGGTCTTCGAAGACGCCAACGACAAGGGCTGGTTTCTCGCGGTCACCATCGCGACGACGATCGCCTTCTTTGCCATGGTCGGGTTCGAGGACTCGGTGAACATGGTCGAGGAGGTCAAGGAACCGCAGAAGATCTTCCCGAAGATGATGCTGTCCGGTCTGGGACTCGCCTGCCTGATCTATGTCCTCGTTGTCGTGGCAGTAATCGCCGTGCTCCCACTGGACTACGACTCCGGTGATGAGGGCATCCTGCTGCACGTGGTCAGGATCGGCGCACCGTCTGTCCCGATCGACGAGATCTTCCCGTACCTGACGGTCTTCGCGGTGGCGAACACAGCGCTCATCAACATGCTCATGGCGAGTCGGCTCATCTACGGGATGTCGAAGCAGCGAGTGCTGCCGCGGTCGCTCGGCAAGGTCCTACCGAATCGGCGTTCGCCCTGGACCGCGATCATCTTCACGACGATCCTCTCGTTCGCGCTGATCATCGTCGTGAACCAGTTGTCCGACAATGACGTCGTGGCGGCGCTGTCGGGTACCACCGGTTTGTTGCTGCTGTGTGTGTTCGCGGTCGTGAACGTCGCGTGCCTCGTCCTCAAGAGAGGCCAGGACAAGACGTTCTTCCGGGCCCCGGTATGGATTCCCGTGCTCGGCGCCGTGCTCTGCTTGTTCCTTGCCGGCCCGTGGGCCCGCACCGACACGCAGATGATCCAGTACAAGATCGCAGGCGTGATGCTGCTCCTGGGCGTCGTCCTCTGGGGCGTCACGTACCTGGTCAACAAGATGGAAGACCGGGGGACGGGATTCGAGGACGCTGCGGCCCTCGAAGATGACGACACCCCGGTCAGGTGAGACGACGCGCCTGATCCGTCCGCTCGACGACTACAGCCTCCCGTACAACGCACACCGAGCGCCTGACCCTGCGTGAGTTCTTCGCCCGGTCGTAGAGTTGTCGGGCCGTGCAGGGAATCAGCTCAGGCGCGCTTCGACGCCTGAGGTCGGTGGTCGCATTCTGCGATTCACTGCACCGCGCCGGGTGAAGTCGTGGTGAGGTTGTTCAGTGTCCGTGAGCGTGGAGGAGCGTTGATGTTTCGCAAGGTGTTGGTGGCCAATCGTGGTGAGATCGCGATTCGGGCGTTTCGTGCTGCGTATGAGTTGGGTGCGGGCACGGTGGCAGTGTTTCCGTATGAGGACCGCAATTCTGTTCATCGGTTGAAGGCTGATGAGGCCTATCAGATCGGTGAGCCGGGGCATCCGGTGCGGGCGTATTTGTCGGTGCCTGAGATCATCGCCGCTGCGCAGCGCGCGGGTGCTGATGCGATTTATCCGGGTTACGGGTTTTTGTCGGAGAACCCGGATCTGGCTGCGGCATGCGCCGACGCCGGGATCACCTTCGTCGGTCCCAGCTCGGAGATCTTGGAGTTGACGGGTAACAAGGCCCGGGCGATCGCTGCGGCGAAGGCGGCGGGTTTGCCGGTGTTGGCGTCGTCGGAGGCCTCGGCCGATGTCGATGCTTTGATGAGCTCGGCGCAGTCGATGACGTTCCCGGTGTTCGTCAAGGCGATTGCCGGTGGCGGTGGCCGGGGGATGCGCCGGGTGGAGACGATCGACGGCTTGCGGGAGGCGATCGAAGCCGCCGCCCGTGAGGCCGATTCGGCGTTCGGTGATCCGTCGGTGTTCTTGGAGCAGGCGGTGATCGAACCGCGCCATATCGAGGTGCAGATCCTGGCTGATCAACACGGCAATGTGATGCATCTGTTCGAGCGGGACTGTTCGGTGCAGCGTCGTCATCAGAAGGTCATCGAGTTGGCGCCGGCACCGAATCTGCCGCCGGGGTTGCGGGAGAAGATTTGCGCTGATGCGGTCGCGTTCGCGAAGAAAATCGGTTATTCGTGTGCCGGGACGGTCGAGTTCCTCGTCGACCGTGAGGGCCGACATGTGTTCATCGAGATGAACCCGCGTATCCAGGTCGAGCACACGGTGACCGAGGAGATCACCGATGTGGATCTGGTGCAGTCGCAGATGCGCATTGCTTCCGGCGAGAGCTTGTCGGATTTGGGGTTGTCGCAGGACGCGGTGCAGATCCGTGGTGCGGCGTTGCAGTGCCGGATCACCACCGAGGATCCGACGAACGGGTTCCGCCCCGATACGGGCCGGATCACCGCGTACCGCACCCCAGGTGGTGCGGGAGTGCGCCTCGATGGTGGCGCCACCCTGGGTGCTGAGGTCAGTGCGCATTTCGATTCGATGCTGGTCAAACTCACGTGCCGTGGGCGTGATTTCGAGACCGCGGTAGCACGAGCCCGGCGGGCGGTGGCCGAGTTCCGGATCCGCGGTGTGGCCACCAACATCCCGTTCCTGCAAGCGGTCTTGGATGATCCCGATTTCCGCGAAGGCCGGGTCACCACCTCGTTCATAGAAGAACGCCCACAACTACTGACCTCACGGGTGTCGGCGGACCGCGGCACCAGGATCTTGAACTATTTGGCGGATGTGACGGTCAACAAGCCACACGGGGAGCGCCCGGCGACGGTGTATCCGCGCGACAAGCTCCCCGAGATTGACGCCTCGTTGCTGTCGTCGCCGCCCGATGGGTCCCGGCAGCGGCTGCGCAAACTCGGCCCCACCGGGTTTGCTGCGGATCTGCGGGCGTCGAAGGCACTGGGTGTGACCGATACGACGTTCCGGGATGCTCATCAGTCGCTGCTGGCGACGCGGGTCCGCACGTCCGGTTTGGTGGCGGTGGCGCCGTATGTGGCGGCGCTGACCCCGCAGTTGTTGTCGGTGGAGTGTTGGGGCGGGGCGACCTATGATGTGGCGCTGCGGTTTTTGAAGGAAGATCCGTGGGAGCGGTTGGCGGAGTTGCGTGAGGCGATGCCGAACATCAACCTGCAGATGCTGCTGCGCGGGCGCAACACTGTCGGGTACACCCCGTACCCCGAGAGCGTGACGACCGCGTTCGTGAAGGAGGCGGCTGCGACCGGTATCGATATTTTCCGGATCTTCGATGCCCTCAACAATGTTGATCAGATGCGGCCGGCGATCGACGCGGTGAACGAGACCGGCACCACGATCGCTGAAGTGGCCCTGTCGTACACCGGGGATTTGTCGAACCCGGCGGAAGACCTGTACACCCTGGATTATTACCTGCGGTTGGCGGAGCAGATCGTGCAG
Organism: Williamsia limnetica; assembly: GCF_003217475.1. Taxonomy (GTDB): domain Bacteria; phylum Actinomycetota; class Actinomycetes; order Mycobacteriales; family Mycobacteriaceae; genus Williamsia; species Williamsia limnetica. The sequence continues at coordinate 197,651 of NZ_QJSP01000012.1, forward strand.
GCCGGTGCGCACATTCTGGCGATCAAGGACATGGCCGGGTTGCTGCGGCCGCAGGCGGCTGCCACGTTGGTCGGTGCACTGCGGAAGAATTTTGATCTGCCGGTGCATGTGCACACCCATGACACCCCTGGCGGGCAGTTGGCGACGTATTTGGCGGCGTGGCAGGCGGGTGCCGATGCTGTCGACGGCGCCAGTGCGGCGATGGCCGGCACCACATCGCAGCCGGCGTTGTCGGCGATCGTGGCGGCGACGGCGCATACCGAGTTCGACACCGGTCTGGATTTGGCAGCGGTGTGTGATCTGGAGCCGTACTGGGAGGCACTGCGCAAGGTGTACGCACCGTTCGAGTCCGGGCTACCGGCCCCTACGGGGCGGGTGTATACCCATGAGATCCCGGGTGGGCAGTTGTCGAATCTGCGCCAGCAGGCCATCGGGTTGGGGTTGGGGGACCGGTTCGAAGATGTTGAAGGCGCGTACGCCGACGCTGACCGGATGTTGGGGCGGTTGATCAAGGTGACCCCGTCGTCGAAGGTGGTCGGGGATCTGGCGTTGACGTTGGTGGGGAAGGGGATTTCGGCGACCGAGTTCGCCGACGATCCCACCGCGTACGACATTCCTGATTCGGTGATCGGGTTCTTGCGTGGGGAGCTCGGCGATCCGGCCGGTGGGTGGCCCGAGCCGCTGCGTAGCCGCGCGCTGGAAGGGCGGGCTGAGCCCAAACCTGTGGTGGCGCTGTCGGATGAGGACACCGCGCAGCTGGACTCGGCGCAGGAGAAGGTGCGGCGGGACGCGCTCAACCGGTTGTTGTTCCCGGGCCCGACGAAGGATTTCCAGGAGCACCAGAAGGCGTACGGCGACACCTCGAGGTTGTCGGCGAATCAGTTCTTCTACGGCCTGCGGTACGGCGACGAGCACCGCGTGGAACTCGAACCCGGCGTGGAACTGCTCATCGGTTTGGAGGCGATCAGTGAACCCGACAAACGCGGCATGCGGACCGTCATGTGCATCCTCAACGGGCAACTGCGTCCGGTTCAGGTCCGTGACCGCTCCCTTGACGTCACCGAAACCGTTGCCGAGAAAGCAGTCTCGGGCAATGCCAAGCACATCGCCGCACCCTTCGGCGGCGTCGTGACCATCGTCGTCGAACCCGGTGAAACCCTCGCCGCCGGCGCCGCCATCGGCTCCATCGAAGCGATGAAGATGGAAGCCGCGATCACCGCACCACAAGGCGGCACCATCAAACGCGTCGCCATTTCCTCGGTCACCAGCGTCGAAGGCGGCGACCTCCTCGTCGAACTCGAATAGCCCGAACGGAGTTCGGGGCGTGGCAAGAAAGTTCGCGCCAGCTCCACCCAAAAGCGCCAGTAGCAACTGGCGCTTTTGGGTTTATCTGGCGCGAATTTTGCGGTCCTCAGGCGTCTGGAGGAAAGTTACCTGCGCGGCCCAGTAATGCAGGCACGTCTTTGTCCAGTCGTGCGCCGAGCCAAGCGGCAGCGTCGGCGAGTGTCCCGAGAGTGACACCGGTACTGACGCCAGAACGGTTCAGCGCATAGATCAGATCCTCGGAGGCGATGTTGCCGGTCGCTGCGGGGGCGAAGGGGCAGCCACCGAAGCCACCGATGCTGGCATCGAGCGCGTGTGCGCCGGTGTCGAGCGCGGTGAGGGCATTGGCATAGCCGGTGTTCCGGGTGTTGTGGAAGTGCCAGCGCTGGGGCACATCTGGTGCCACCCGCGTGAGACCAGCGGCCAAGGTGCGGACCTGTGCGGGCACCCCTACGCCGATGGTGTCTGCCAACGCGATTTCGTCGGGACCGGCGTCGGCCACCCTGGCGGCCAGCTCGATCACCCACGCGGGATCGACCTCACCGGAGAACGGGCAACCGAACGACGCCGCGATGGTCACCGTCGTACGGACCCCAGCTGCCCTGGCTTCGGCCGCGATGTCCATCCAGGCCGAAATGCCTTCGGCCACAGTGCAGCCCTGATTGCGCGTACTGAACTCGTCGGTTGCGACCACGACGGCGTTGACTTCGTCCACCCCTGCGGTCAGTGCGCGCTCGAGTCCCCGGCGGTTCAGCACCAGCCCGATGTACGACACGTCAGCCGATCGGGGCACCTGCGCCATCACTTCTTCGGCGCCGGCCATCTGCGGGACCCTTGCGGGATTGACGAAGCTGACGGCCTCGATGCGCCGGACGCCTGCCGCGACGCTGCGGGCGATCAGTTCGACCTTCTCGTCCACCGAGAGCAGGGTTTGCTCGTTTTGCAGCCCGTCGCGGGGGCTGACCTCCACCAACGTTGTCGCAGTCATCGGTCTATTTTGCCCACGGCCTAGGTTGTATGCAATAGGCCCCACGAAATGAACATTTAACACTCAAACGCAGGACAGAACCGAAGTCCTTGCCTAGATTGTGAACAATACCGACCTACGGAGATGAGAATGACTCGTGCAGTCGACCGGGTGTACGCCCACATCCGGGACGCGATCGTCGATGGTCGCTACGCACCCGGCGCACGGCTCGGTGAGGTCGAGATCGCGGACCTGACCAGTACGAGCCGTACGCCGGTCCGTGAGGCGCTGCGCCAACTCGAGATGGAAGGACTCGTCGAGGTCCTGCCGCATCGAGGTGCGCGGGTCTACGAGTGGACGGCTGAAGATCTCGAGGAGATCTACGACCTCCGGATGACGCTGGAGGCCATGGCGGCCGCACGCGCGGCGAGCCGCATCGAGCCCAAGGACATCGATCGGATGGCGGAGCTCTGCGACCTGATCGAGGTCGCTGCGGTGTCCGGTCCCGACCAGCGCCTCGATCTGGTTGCCCAACTCAACGACGAGTTCCACGCGATCGTCCGGTCTGCTGCGGCGAGCAATCGGCTGACCACCATGCTCGGTGCCGTCATCCAGCTCCCACTGGTGATGAGAACTTTTCATCGCTATGCCCCCGAGGACCTCACACGTAGCTGCGCTCACCACCGGGATCTGGTGGCGGCGCTGCGCAATCGCGACGAGGTGTGGGCGGAATCGGTCATGCGCGCACACGTGCGGGCGGCGAAATCGGTGTTGTTGCAAGCGCTCGCCGCAGACACTCGACCGGTCGCCACCGCGGCCGCCAACGGAGCAAGGAGTTCTTGACATGACAACTGCCGCCGCCGCGGGACCGTTGACCGACCTGCGCGTCGTCGAAATGGGTCAGCTGTTGGCCGGACCGTTCTGCGGGCAGTTGCTCGCCGACTTCGGTGCGGAGGTGATCAAACTCGAATCGCCGGGGGTCGGCGACCCGATGCGGCAGTGGGGTCGCGAAAAGGCGCACGGTAAGTCGCTCTGGTGGCCGGTCGTCGCCCGCGGCAAGAAGTCGGTGACCTGCAATCTGCGCAGTCCCGAGGGGCAGGAATTGGCCCGTCAGATCATCGCCGAAGCCGACGTGGTGGTCGAGAACTTCAGGCCGGGAACCCTGGAACGATGGGGCCTGGGCGTCGAAGAACTGCACAAGATCAATCCTGGGCTGATCGTCGCCAGGGTCAGCGGATACGGCCAGAGCGGCCCGTACTCAGCCCGGGCAGGATTCGGTTCGATCGGCGAGGCGATGGGTGGGATCCGTTATGTGACAGGAGATCCGACGAATGCTCCGTCTCGCGCGGGAATCTCGTTGGGCGACTCCCTGGCGGCGGTCTTCGCGACGATCGGGGTGCTGGCGGCGCTGCACCATCGGGAGAAGACGGGGGTCGGGCAGGTCGTCGACTCGGCCATCTATGAAGCCGTGCTCGCCATGATGGAGTCGCTACTGCCCGAATGGGCCATCGGTGGCTATCAGCGGGAGCGCACAGGTTCGGTCTTACCGAACATCGCACCGAGCAACGTCTATCCGACGAAGGAGGACAGCATGATCCTGGTCGCGGCCAACCAGGACAGCGTGTTCGGGCGTCTGGCGACCGCCATGGACCGGCCTGACCTGATCGATGATCCGCGGTATCGCGATCACGCGTCACGCGGAGTCCACATGGAGGAATTGGATGAGCTGATCGCATCCTGGACGGCGGAACGCGGTACCGACGAACTCCTGGAAGCGCTCCACGAGGCGGGGGTGCCCGCGGGGCGGATCTACACCGCCCGCGACATGTTCGCCGATCCGCACTTCGCAGCTCGCGACGCGATCGTGAAGCTGGCCCACCCGGACTTCGGGGAGTTCCCGATGCACGGGGTGTTCCCCAAACTGAGCGAGACGCCCGGCGCCGTCCGGCACACAGGCCCCGAGCTCGGTCAGCACAACGCAGACATCTATGGCGTGCTGCTCGGACTCACCGAATCGGACCAGGCCGCTCTCGCCGAGCGCGGCACCATCTGACACCCAGCTTTCCCACCCAACCACCCCTGGAGATCCGCATGCGATATCGGCTCGGAGTTGACGTCGGCGGCACATTCACCGACGTGCTGCTGCTCGAAGAAACCTCCGGAACCACGTTCCGGGCCAAAACCCCATCGACGCCCGCAGATCAGTCGATCGGCGTGATGAACGGTGTGACGAAAGTGTGTGCCGAGGCGGGTATCGACTTCGCCGAGGTCGGGCAGGTCCTGCACGGCACCACGGTCGCCACCAACGCGATCCTGCAGAACAAGGGGGCCAAGGTGGGGCTGGTGACCACCGACGGCTTCCGGCAGGTGCTGCAGATCGCCCGATCGTTCGTACCCGGTGGATTGGCAGGCTGGATCATCTGGCCCAAACCTGAGCCGCTGGCCAAACTGGAGGACACGGTAGAGGTGGTCGGCCGACTCGCCGCCGACGGTTCCGAGGTGACGGCGCTCGACGAGGGCCAGGCCCGTGCGGCCCTGAGCTCACTGTCGGGAGCGGGGATCGAGGCGCTGACGATCTCGTTGATCAACTCCTATGCCAACGACGCCCACGAGAAACAGGTCGCCGCGTGGGCCGCCGAGGAGTTGCCCGGCGTCCCGGTATCGATCTCCAGTCACGTCCTGCCCGAGATGCGGGAATACGAGCGCACCCTGACCACCGTCGCCAACAGCTATGTGCAGCCGGAGGTGGCGCGGTACGTCCGCAATCTCGACGCCACCCTGCGGGACAAGGGGATCGAGGCTCCCTTGTCGATCTTGCGCAGCGACGGCGGGCTCGTGCAGTCGGCCAAAGCCGCGGAAGACCCGGTCTCCCTGCTGCTGTCGGGACCGGCGGGCGGAGTGACCGGCGCCGTGTGGTTCGCCGAGCAGGCGGGGTTCGCCGATTTCCTGACCTTCGACATGGGCGGCACCTCTACCGACGTGGCCCTCGTGCTGAACGGCGAGCCGCGTATCGGCAGGGAGACCAAGGTCGGTGACCTCGCGGTCAGGGCGACCAGCGTGGACGTCCGCACCGTGGGTGCGGGTGGCGGGTCGATCGCGCACGTTCCCGAGTTGACCAAGGCGCTGCGGGTCGGTCCGCAATCGGCAGGTGCCGACCCCGGGCCCGCGGCCTACGGCAGCGGTGGCACGGAACCGACCGTCACCGACGCCAACGTCGTATTGGGATACCTGCCCAGCGAACTGGCCGGCGGTGAGGTATCCCTCGACGTCGATGCCGCGCGTAGGGCGGTGGCAACCGTCGCCGACGCCATGGGCCTGGAGAGCCCGGAGGTCGCTGCGGCAGGCATCGTCGACATCGTCAACGAGAACATGTTCGGCGCGCTGCGGTTGGTCAGCGTCCAACAGGGTTTCGATCCCCGGGACTTCGCGCTGGTCTCCTTTGGCGGCGCGGGCCCGTTGCACGCCAATGCGCTCGGCAGGTTGACTGGCTCCTGGCCCGTCATCGTGCCGCCCTCCCCGGGTGTGCTGTGCGCGTACGGCGACGCGACGACTTGCCTGCGCGACGAGAGTGCCCGCACCATGATCCGCGCGTTCTCCGAGACGACCGACGACGAATTGCGTACGGCCCTGGACGAACTGGCAGAATCGGCCGCCGCCAGGCTCGCCGCCGAGGGTGTGCCCGCCGATCAGCAGACGGCCAAGTATCAGGTGGATCTGCGCTACCACGGTCAGGGATTCGAGATCCCCGTGGACCTCGACCCGAAGGTCCTGGCGGGTGGAGAGGTCCTCGCAGGGCTCGGTGAGGCCTTCGACGCCGAGCACCAGCGACTGTTCTCCTTCCTGTTGAAGAACGAGCGCGAGGTGATCAACCTGCGGGTCACGGTCAGCGGTCCCCGACCTGAGGTGGCGTGGAAAGAGCTGCCTGAAGGAGGTTCCGACGCTTCCGATGCGCTGACCGATACGAGTGAGGTCTGGATGGACGGGGCGCACGTCAGCGCCGGGATCTACGACCGCTCGAAGCTCAGTGCGGGCAACGTCGTCACCGGACCTGCGGTGATCACCGAGATGGATTCGACGACCCTGGTCCTGTCCGGACACGCCGCCACCGTCCACACCAGTGGAAGCCTGCTGATCCGCCCCGTCTGAACCGGCGCCGCACCGAATCACCCGAACTGCTCGAGATACACACCCCCCGTAGGAGATCTGATGGCCACCATCATCGAAACCAGCACCACCGGAGTGAACAAGGTGCCGGTCGATCCGGTCACCCTCGACATCATCGAGAACGCCCTGCGCAACGCGCGGTACGAGATGGACGAGGTGTTGTTCCGCACCGCGCTGTCGCCGGGGATCCGGGAACAGCACGACGAGTTCCCGCTGATCGCCGACCCGAGCGGAAAAATGGTCGTGGGACAGTTCGGGCTGTCCGTGCCCGACTTCCTCGACAACTTCAACGGGACTGTCGGCGAGGGCGACATCCTGCTCACCTCGGATCCGTACGCCTGCGGCGCGGCGATCAGCCACGCCAACGACTGGCTCATCGTGCTCCCGATCTTTCACAGCGGCCGCGTGGTGGGGTGGTCTTCGATGTTCGGGCACATGTCGGATGTCGGTGGCAGCACCCCGTCGTCGATGCCGGCCGACGCCCACACGATCTATGAAGAGGGCGTGATAATCCCGCCGTTCAAGCTCTATGACCAGGGCCGGCTCAATGAGACCGCCCTCGAGATCATCCTGAACCAGGTACGGATGCCCGACTGGAACCGCGCCGACCTCAACGGCCTGGTCGCCGCCTGCACCACCGCGTCCCGTCGGATCGTCGAGTTGTGTGACCGTTTCGGTGTCGATGTCTATCTCTCCGCGCTCGACGCGCTACTCGACCGTAACTATCAAGCCATGAAGGTGCTGCTCGCGACGCTCTTCGTCGATGGTGAGACCATCGAGTTCAGCGACTACATCTGCGACGACGGATGCGGCTACGGCCCCTACAAACTCACGATCAAACTGACGCGGCACGGGGAGAAGATCCACCTCGACTTCAGCGCCGACGCCGCGCAGGCAGTCGGGCCGATCAACTACTTCATCAATGAGAATCTCGTGCGGATGTTCTTCGGCATCTACGTGATCACCATCGCCGATCCCCAGATCCTCTGGAACGACGGGTTTTACCCGCTCATCGATGTGACCATTCCGGAGGACTCGTTCTGGAAGCCGCGATTTCCTGCAGCGCTCAACGGTCGAAATCACGGAATCGGTAGGGTGTTCGATCTGTTCGGTGGACTGCTGGGCCAGGGAAACCCGGAGATCCTCAATGCCGCGGGCTTCTCATCGTCGCCGCACTTCATGTACTCCGGGCACTACGACGGCGGTGCCCGCGACGGTGAGTGGTTCCAGCTCTACTCGATCGGCTTCGGCGGGATTCCGGGCCGTCCGATCGGTGACGGGCCGGACGGTCACTCACTGTGGCCGTCGTTCGTGAACATCCCGTGCGAATACCTCGAGTCGTACTACCCACTGCGGGTCGAGCGCTGGGAGACGATCACCGACACCGGTGGCGCCGGGCTGCACCGCGGCGGCAACGGAGTCGACGTCGCATATTACTTCGAGCAGCCCGGAACCATTGCGATCCATGACGATCGCTGGCTCACCTACCCGTGGGGTGTCAACGGGGGCAAGCCCGGCGCGCGCGGTACCAAGTGGATCAAGAGGGTCTCCGGTGAGACCGAAGTGCTGCCCAGCAAGATCCACGACGTGGAGGTCGCCCGGGGCGACGTGCTGCACTTCATCACCTGGGGCGGTGGTGGCTGGGGCGATCCGCTCGCCCGCGATCCCGAGATCGTCGCGCTCGAGGTCCGCCGCGGTCTGGTCAGCGTGGAGGGTGCGGCCGACGGCTACGGCGTCGTCTGCACCGCGAACGGCGAAATCGATGCCGCGGCGACCGAGGCCCGCCGGGAGTCGATTCGTTCCGAGCGTGGCGAACTGCAGACTTTCGACATGGGCCCGTCCATCCCAGAGATCCTCGAGCGGTGCGAGGCAGAGACCGGGCTGCCGGCCCCGAGGCCGCCGGTGAACGTACGGAAGGCGGTACGGGCGTGAGCGATACGCTCGCGTCCTACCACGAGTCAGGGTTCGCCGGACTGCTCGGGCCCGGCCGCAGTCCGGCAGTGCTGGCCATCGATCTGGCGATGGCCTATCTGGACGACTCCTCGCCGTTGCGGGCGCCGGTCGACGATGCTGTAGCGGCCTCGGCGGCACTGGTGGGCGCGGCCCGGGCGGCGGGGATTCCGGTGATCTTCACCCGCGTCAGTTATCAGCGCGGTGGGATCGACGGTGGCTTGTTCGTGCGAAAGATACCAGCGCTGAGGGTGTTCGAGGAGGGGTCACCGCTCGCGGAGTTCGTTCCGAATCCTCATCCCGAGCCAGGGGAGACGGTGATCACGAAGCAGTATGCCAGCGCCTTCTTCGGGACAACACTGGCCGCGACCCTGACTGCGGTCGGCATCGACACGCTCTACATCTGTGGTCTGAGCACCTCCGGTTGCATCCGCGCCAGCGCGACAGACGCCCTGCAACACGGCTTTCGCCCGCTGGTGGTCTCCGATGCCTGCGGCGATCGCGAGCAATCATTGCACGAGGCGAATCTGCTCGACCTGCAAGCGAAGTACGCCGATGTGCTCACCCTCGACGAAGCCGTGGCGCAGCTGACCCCCTGACACTCCCGATGATGGGTTGTTATGGCGGTCCCCACCTGCGCTTTTGTTCGCCAGAACGACCCATCATCGGGGTGGGGCTAGCCGAGCCAGGCCATCTGCTGGGTCCACGCAGGGCCCGCATCGGGGGCGTCGTCGCGGGTGACCGTCGCCTGGATCAGACCGTAGGGACGATCGTCGGCGTTGAACACCTCTTTGTTGTTCTCCAGCCCGAACGGGGAGAGGTCGTAGACGAAGTGGTGGATGTTCGGTGCCGACAGCTTGACCTCGGCGATGAAGTCGTACGTCTCCAGGATGGTCTTGCCCATCTGGTAGAGCGTCTGCTGCAGCGCCAATGACTGGACCGTCGCGAACGTGTCGACGATGATCTGCTTGATCGCCGGGTAGATCGCCTCCCAGTCGACGTCGGTGGTGGTGAAGCGCCACTTCGCGACAAGGGACGTCGACATCACGCGGTCGGTGGTCGGCTGCAGAATGGTGTATTCGTCCTCCAGGAAGTCATGGAACTCCGACCCGGTCGACTTCAGGACGACCAGATCCTTCAAGCCTCCGATGACCCAGGTCTTCTGGCCCTCACCCTTGCCTTCGACGGTGATGTCCGCGGTGCGGACCTCCTGGCCCTTGCGGACCCAGGTGTGGTCGTGTTCCTTGCCGTCGACCACCGCGCGTTCCCAGGCGTACTCCTCGATCTCGATCCGCGCCCCGTCGACGGGTTCGTAGTCGTCGACGAAATGGCGGGCGAGTTCGAGCCCATACTGCTCGATACTCGCGATGCCCTTTTCCTTGGCATAGGCGTACGCGGTCTGCTTCTGGGTGTCGGTGGGCAGGACCTTTCTCTGGTCACCGTCAGTGTGGGCGGCCGTGAAGTCGCCGCGCAAGGCGCTGCCGACGTTGATGTCCTTGATCTCGTGTCGTGGGGTCTCGCGGTAGATCCGGACCACACGGTTCTCTGCCTTGCCGTACTGGTTCTCGCCCAGGATGATGCCCATAGTGCTTTGTAGTCACTTTCTTTTCGGTCAGCTACCGCGGTAGGTGGAGTATGCGAAGGGGCTGAGCAGCAGCGGGACGTGGTGATGTCGCGACGTGTCGGTGACCGCGAACGTGATGGTCACCTCGGGGTAGAAGTTCTCCATCTCTCGTGCGCTGAACCACGACCCGGTGTGGAAGGTGAGGCGATAGACCCCTGCAGGAATCTCGCCGCCCGTCACCGAGGCGATCCGGCCGTCGGAATCGGTCTCCGCAGAACCCAATTCGAGCCCATCAGCGTCGCGCAGCGAGACGGTGAGTCCCGGCGCGGGGAGCCCTGTGACGGCATCGAGGACGTGGGTACTCAGTCCGCTCACGGGTGCGCCCCTTCCTCGTCATCGACGTAGTGGACGGCGGGCTCCAGCATCACGCGTAACCTCCGGCGATTGATCTTCCCCAATTCCATTCGCATGACCCGCCTCTCGGTCTGGGGGTCGTTGCTCATCCGTTCCTTGAGGATCGCCAGCAACTCCACCGCCGGTCTGCCGTTGGCGAACACGAGATATACATGGCCGAACTTGTCCTCGTACTCGGCGTTGCACTTCTTGAGCTCATCGATGATCGCGGCATCAGCACCCGCGACGCCCGATTGCTCGCTGGCCGAGGATGGGTTGTCCGCGCGATCGCCGATGCGTGGGTGTCCGTCCAGTGCCTCGTCGAGATCGGATTCGGTGAGCTCGGCCAAGATCAGATCCGCACGCTCGAACAGCGCTTCGTCGTCGGGAAACGGACGCCCGGCCGCAACCCGGATCGCCCAGATCCGGGAGGTGCAGCACTCGTAGAGGGCATGTATGGCCGCGCGGTCGCTCAGTTCGTTGAAGCTCTCGACACCACGCCAGTCGACTCGTCGCACTGGTCCTGCCTCTCGTATCAGCCCATCACATCTTGGAAACGGTTGAACCGGGCCGAGACAATGGGATTGGCGTCCGCCACGAGATCGTCGAAACGGTAGTTTGCTATCTTCGCGATCTCGATCAGGGCAAACGACTTCTCACTGCCTGCTGCATTGTCCATGCGAGTCCAGCCATTTCGGAGTACACGCTCGTATCGTTCGGTCTCTCTGGCGCAGATCACCAGGGGGAAACCGAACTGCTGACGGTAGGCCTTTGCCATCTCGACGATGTTATCGTGCTCTTCCTCTTCGAGATTGGACAACGCGGTGTGATCTGAGGCGATCATGTCCCCGACCTCGTCTTCGGCGTCGAGATCGGGGAAGGCCCTGATCAGCTCGAGTTGCTGTTCGTCACTACCGGTCAACAAGGCGTCCTGGAACGAAGCCCGCAGGTCATGCGCATTCTCGAACGGTCTCTGTTCGTACGCTGCGTCGACGACCCACGTCACGTTCTGTACGAGCCCGCCGAAGGTCTCACGGAACTTCTCCAGGCTCATCTTGTTGATCTCGGCGAGGCGGATGGACCCACCGCCCGCGATCGCCACCCCGCGACTACCGGTGTGGAAGAACAACAGGTTCAGCAGCAGTGCTGTGATGGCGCCCATGGTGATACCCGCCCCGAATGGGATCTGCAGCAAGACACCGGGGACAGCCTGGTCGACACCGGACATACCGGGCACCTGCACCACATTGCCGTCGACGATGACCTCGGACGGCGCCGAGGACTGGCTGAACTCCACGTACAGACCCATGGCGAGCGAGGTGCTGACGATGATCAGGTTGCGGTGGTCGGTGAAGTCGACCTTCCCCAGAGTGTGGATGCCGACCACGGCGACCGTGGCGAACAGGGTCATCGCAGCGCCACCGAGCACCGGTGCCGGGATGGCTTCGACGATCTTCGCCGTCTTGGGCAGCAGGCCCAGCAAGATCATGATGCCGCCGGCGGCGGCGACCACCCATCGACTCTTGACGCCGGTGAGGCGCACGAGCCCGACGTTCTCCGAGAAGGCGGTGTAAGGAAACGAGTTGAAGATGCCGCCGATGACGGTGGCGAGGCCATCCGCGCGGACGGTGGCCGCGATGTCTTCCTTCTTGATGCGCTTGCCGACGATCTCACCGGTTGCGAACACCGAACCGGTGGATTCGACGGCGATGATCATCATGACCACGATCATCATCACGATGGCGATGAGGTCGAACCGTGGCGCACCGAAGGCGAAGGGCGGGGTGAATCCGACCCAGTCGGCCTCACCGACCGCGCTGAAGTTGGTGTCGCCGAGAACCCAGGCGATCACGGTACCGACCACCAGGCCGAGCAGGACCGCGATCGTCGCCCAGAAGCCGCGGAAGAACCGCTGCATGAGGACGATGAGGAAGATGGTGCCCACCGCGTACAGCAGCCAGCGGCCGTTGCCGGCATCCGAGGTGTGCGTGGCGGGATCGGTCGTCGCGTCACCGATGCCGACAGGCAGCAATGCGATACCGATGATCGTGATGATGGTTCCGGTCACGACTGGAGGGAAGAACCGGATCAGTTTGGCGAAGAACGGTGCGATCAGGAACGTGAAGATGCCTGCGCAGATGACGGCTCCGTAGACGGTCAGCAGGCCGACGCGTTCGCCGCCGTTGTCGTTGGCGATCTTGATGACCGGTGCGAGCGCGGCGAACGTGATGCCCTGCAACAAGGGCAGCCGGACACCGATCTTCCAGATGCCGACTGCCTGCAGGATGGAGGCGATCCCACAGGTGAAGAGGTCAGCGGTGATGAGCATCGTGAGGGCGTCGCCGTCCAGTCCGATGGCGCCGGCGATGATGAGCGGGACCAGCACTGCGCCCGCGTAGAACGCGATGACGTGCTGAAAACCGAGAACCGCCAGTTTGCCGACCGGTGGCACCTCGTCGACAGGATGGATTCGCTTCTTCTTGACGGAGGGAACGGGGGGAGTGGTCGTGGAGTCGGCTTCGGGGTCGCTGCTCATCGTGATACCTCGTGGGTGGGAGGGTCCTACAGGGCGCACAGCGGTCGGACGGTCGGCCGCATTGCTCAGAGAAAGGATCACCCCAACTCGACCCACCTGCAGGATGAGAAAAACGAATATATCGTCGCCGACATGCGGTCGGCTCGCGATGAAACTGCGGTGGACACCTCCCGGCCGAGGGGTGTCCGGGAGGTGAGATGTGCAGAGTCCGATTGAGAGTGGTGCCGCCGACGCCGGGGCTGCTGCGGTCGTGGGAGTGCTCCTCGCCGCGGGTGGCGGAACCCGCTACGGGATGCCGAAAATCCTTGCGGAACAGGGCGAGTGGTTGCGCGCCGGCGTTGCCGCGCTGACGGCAGGGGGATGCGGGCGAGTGTTCGTCACCATGGGTGCGGCGGAGGCAGAGATGCCTCGCGGCGCCGAGGCGGTGCGGGTTCCGACGTGGGACAGGGGCCTGAGCGAGTCGGTGCGCGGTGGGCTCGTCCGGGCTCTCGACTGCGAGAACGTGGTCGGCGTAGTTTTACACGTTGTTGACATTCCGGATGTCTCGGCACCGCAGGTCGAGAGACTGCTCAGCGCTGCGGGCCCGACCCCGGGTTCGCTGGCCCGGGTGTCCCATTTCGGGCATATCGGTCACCCGGTCTACATCGGTGCCGATCACCTTGGCCCCGTGCTTGATTCACTGACCGGTGACCGCGGCGCCGGGCCCTACTTCGCCGGACGCCACGACGTCATCGAGGTTGAATGCGGCGACCTCGGAACCGGCACCGACCACGACTTCCCCAGGCGCTAGAGACAAACCCACCCGTTCCATGCACACCCAGTGGTTGCAACACCTGGGTCTGCATGGAACGGGTGGGTCTGTGGCTTGCGCTCAGTACCGGCCGACGATCGTGTAGCCGAGAGCGCCTTCGGCGAATCTGCGAACCACCGGGCGCGCGGCGGCGAGCGGTTCCTCGTGGCCTTCGCGGGCATAACCGGTGATGTGGGCCTCGCCCTCGTCGCCCAGCGGTTCGATGGCGATCTCGGCCAGCATCTCACCGGTGGTGGGTTCGCAGACGGCCCAGGTGAACCGGGTTTCGTCGTCCCACCCACGTTCGCAGGCGCGCACGTGATCGGGGTCGGTGACACCGGCCAGCGCGAGCGCCGGCCGGTCGGTCACCCGGTCGTCATCACGCAGGGCGCGCAGATACCACGCGCCTGCGTTGATCTCGACGGCTTCGATTGCGCAGGCCTACTTGAGCTCGAACAAGACGGTGCCCTGGGTGACGGCGGCGCCGGCTTCGATGGCCAGGCCCGTCACGACGCCGTCCTTGTGCGCGGTGACCGGATTCTCCATCTTCATGGCCTCGAGGACCACAACCAGCTCGCCTGCGGTGACCTCTTGACCTTCGGTCACCGCAACCTTGACCACGGTGCCCTGCATGGGCGCGGTGACGGAGTCGCCGGACGCAGCTGCAGCGCCGCCCTTGGCGCGGGTCCGGGCCTTCGGCTTCTTCTTGACGGCACCGTTCGAGCTGCCGCCCCCAACGCCGAGTGCCAGATCGCCGGGCAACGAGACCTCGAGACGACGTCCGCCGACCTCGACCACGACGGTCTTGCGGGGCTCGGCATCGTCTTCCTCGATGGGCTGCGCGCCGGTGTAGGGCTCGATCGGGTTCTCCCAATCGGTTTCGATCCACTTGGTGTAGATGTCGAAGCCCTCGCCGTCGCCGATGAACGCGGGGTTCGAGACGATGTGGCGGTGGAAGGGGAGCACGGTGGCAAGGCCCTCGACCTGGAACTCGGCAAGCGCGCGACGTGACCGCTCGAGCGCCTGCTCCCGGTTCTCGCCGGTGACGATCAGCTTCGCGAGCATCGAGTCGAACTGGCCGCCGATGACGTCACCCTCGACAACGCCCGAATCGACGCGGACGCCGGGACCTGTCGGCTCCTTGTAGACGCTGATCGGTCCGGGTGCGGGCAGGAATCCGCGGCCGGCATCCTCGCCGTTGATGCGGAACTCGAACGAGTGTCCACGCGGGGTGGGGTCCTCGGTGAACTCGAGCTTTTCGCCGGCGGCGATCCGGAACTGCTGACGCACGAGGTCGATGCCCGCGGTCTCTTCCGTGACGGGGTGCTCGACCTGCAGGCGGGTGTTGACCTCGAGGAAGGAGACGAGGCCGTCGGCGCCGACGAGGAACTCCACGGTCCCCGCGCCGTAGTACCCGGCTTCCTTGCAGATGGCCTTGGCCGACGAGTGGATGCGCTCACGCTGCTCTGTCGTCAAGAAGGGGGCGGGAGCCTCTTCGACGAGCTTCTGGAAACGACGCTGCAGCGAGCAGTCGCGGGTGCCGGCGACGATGACATTGCCGTGCTGATCGGCGATGACCTGGGCCTCGACGTGGCGGGCCTTGTCGAGGTAGCGCTCGACGAAGCATTCGCCGCGACCGAAGGCGGACACGGCCTCGCGGGTCGCCGAGTCGAACAGCTCGGGAATCTCTTCGATCGTGTACGCCACTTTCATACCGCGGCCACCACCACCGAATGCCGCCTTGATCGCGACGGGGACACCGTGCTCCTGTGCGAAGGCGACAACCTCGCTGGCGTCTTTCGCGGGATCCTTGGTGCCGGGCGCCATGGGAGCGTTCGCCTTCAAGGCGATGTGACGCGCGGTGACCTTGTCACCGAGGTCGCGGATCGACTGCGGGGATGGTCCGATCCAGGTGAGTCCCGCATCGATGACGGCCTGCGCGAACTCGGCGTTCTCGGAGAGGAAGCCGTAGCCCGGGTGGATGGCGTCGGCACCGGACTTGGCGGCAGCGTCCAGGATCTTGTCGAAGACGAGGTAGGACTCGGCCGAGGTCTGGCCGCCCAGTGCGAAGGCCTCGTCGGCCAGCTTCACGAAAAGGGCGTCCGCATCGGGTTCTGCGTACACCGCGACGCTGGAAAGGCCGGCGTCCTTGGCGGCCCGGATCACTCGAACCGCGATTTCTCCGCGGTTGGCGATGAGGACTTTCGTGAGTGCTGTGCTGGCGTGACTTGGCACTTGATCTCCTGTTGGGCGCTGGTGGATGAGCGTCGGCGACATTGTCTCGGGTATCGATGTCTCGGTACGTGGGCCGCCGCGGCCACGGGTCGTGGGCGGCAGCACTCAATGGAGTCTAAGCACCTCGTTCTCCGGGCTCGACCCCAACCCACAGATCGCTCGTTCGGTGCGGATTTCCTACTCGCGGGTAACTTTTCCGTAGGTGCTCTGGTCGCCGATCGCGGTGACGAAATCCCCGAATGCGCCGAGGAAACGGGCGACCTGATTGTGGGTTCGTCCGTGGGACGGGAAGCGCGCCGAGATGCGTAACCCCGACGCAGTGCGGTTGACCCAGATGTACACCTCGTCCGCCGAATAAATGTGACTGCGAAGAACCCGTGCCCGGCCGGCATCCGCCTCGGCGTTACCGGGGGCGAAACGTAGATCGATGAACGAGACCACGAACTTCGGCTCCGGGAAGTCGAAATCCTGGCCCAGGATCTCGCCGACGCGCAGGAACGGCAGATTTGCGGCTTTGCGGACCCGCCGTAGCTCGTCGGTGGCACGCCCGATTGCCTGGCCGAAGTCGGCGGCCTGGGAGCTGTCGAGCCGGAACGGGACGGTCGCCACGAACCAGCCCAGCGCCCCGAACCATTGCTGATCCCCACGGGTGTGCCGGGGAATGACGCAACGCAGGACCGGACCACCACCGAGGTCTGCGTACACCGCACCCAGCGCCGCCATGACGCCGGCGAACAGAGATCCGCCTGCAGCCGAGCACACAGCGGTGAACCTGTTGGTCTGGTCGTCGTCGAGCAGCTCCGCGGTGATCGACCCCTGCGGGGTGAGTTCGGCATGCTCTCCGGCGTCGGACGCCTGGCCGAGTTGCTCACCGTCCGGCTCGGCTTCGGCGTCATCGCCGAGTTCGAAGCCCGGTAGTGTGCCGCCGGTGTCGCGAAGAAAGTCCGACCACACGGCGATCGCCTCATGATCGCTGCCTGCAGCATCGGCCTCCCGGCGCTGGTACGCACTGAAATCGACATAGGATCCGACCGCGGGCAGCTCGGGCGGGACCTTGCGGCGGCTCGCGCCGTACAACGACACCAACTCGTGCTGGGCCATGATCAGCGAGTAACCGTCGACCAGGGAGTGGTCTGCCGCGAACAACAGCGTGAACGAGCGTTCCCGCGCGACCGTGGCGAAAATGTATGCAGGCCACTGCAGAGGCGCCGTCGCGCGGTCAAAGGTGCCGCTGAGCTGGTCGAGTAGAGGACCCGGTTCGCCGTACCAGCCGACCTTCCCCATCTTCAGTTTCACCGAGCCGGGCGGCGTCGTCATCCGGGCCAGCCGATCGGCCCAGATGACAACATGGCTGC
Organism: Williamsia limnetica; assembly: GCF_003217475.1. Taxonomy (GTDB): domain Bacteria; phylum Actinomycetota; class Actinomycetes; order Mycobacteriales; family Mycobacteriaceae; genus Williamsia; species Williamsia limnetica. The sequence continues at coordinate 214,928 of NZ_QJSP01000012.1, forward strand.
GCAACACCTCGTGCCGGTCGATCCACATCGAGAAAGTGGAGCGGATCGCAGGGATGGACAGCGGCTCGTCGAAATCGATGGCCAGTCCGAGCCAGGATTCGCGCCCGCCCTCACGGCGGTGGCGGAGCCGGTATTCGAACGCCGAACGCAGGTGCTGCTCGTGATTGTGGGACGTAGGCCGGGAATCGGCCTTCCAGTGGGCCAATCCGCCATCGGTGTACGGCGACCACTCGACCAGCCCGCCCGGTTCGACGGGCTGGTCCATCATCTGTATGAACTTCATCGACCCGTCGGGCCCAGGTGCGCCTTGATGCGAGCCAGCATGGCTGCCATCCCGCGAAGCCGCAGTGGACTGATCGCGGAGTCGAGACCGAGACTGGTGTAGAAGTCTCCGGGCACGGCCAGGATCTCGGCCGCACTGGCGCCGTTGAGGCCCTGATGGAGGATGGACGCGAAACCACGGGTGGTCGGCGCCTGCGGTGGAGCGCTGAAGTAGAGCTGGATCGAGTCGGGATCGGAGTCGTCCACCGAGAGGAACAACGGCGACTGGCACTCGGGGACAGGCTCCATCGCCGCCTCTGCGAGGTCGTCCGGCAATTCGGGGAGCTCGTCGGAGAACTCGAGCAGCAGTTGGATCTTCTCGGAATCAGTGAGGGCGGCGAAGTCCTCGATGATCTCGTCGAGCGCCGCGGTCACCGCGTGCCACTCGCGGTGCCTGGTTCCTGGCCGGTGACGATCGGCGCCCGCACCGCATTGCCCCATTCGGTCCAGGAGCCGTCGTAGTTGCGGACCTTGTCGAAACCGAGCAGATGGGTGAGCACGAACCAGGTGTGCGATGACCGCTCGCCGATGCGGCAATAGACGATCGTCGGCTGGCCGGGGGCGAAGTCGGAATACAGCTCGCGCAGCTCCGCAGCCGGTTTGAAACGCCCGTCCGGGGCCGCGGCCTTGGCCCACGGGATCGACACCGCAGTCGGGATGTGGCCGCCGCGTAGCGCGCCTTCCTGCGGATACTCGGGCATGTGGGTGCGCTCACCGGTGTATTCCTGCGGAGACCGGACGTCGATGAGGGGCTCGCTACCGATGAGCTCTTTCACCTCGTCGGCGAAAGCTCTGATCTGCGAGTCGTCGCGCTGCACCACCGGGTAGTCGGATTCGGGGTAGTCCGGCACATCGAAGGTGATGTCGCGGTCCTCGGAGAACCAGGCGTCACGGCCACCGTCGAGCAGGCGGACGTCTTCGTGGCCGAACAGCGTGAACACCCAAAGGGCGTAGGCAGCCCACCAGTTGCTCTTGTCGCCGTAGATCACCACGGTGTCGTCGCGGCGAATCCCTTTGCTGCGCATCAGCTCTGCGAACTGCTCGCCCGAGATGTAGTCACGGGTGACCGGGTCGTTGAGATGTAGGTGCCAGTCGACCTTCTGAGCGGTCGGGATGTGCCCGATGTCGAACAGGAGCACGTCTTCGTCGGATTCGACGATCTTGAGACCGTCGGTGCCGAGGTGGGCGCTGAGCCACTCGGTACTGACCAGGCGCTCTGGGTGAACGTACTCGGCAAAGCCGGGGTTGTTGTCGATCTCCACGGTCACGGGTTTGCTCCAAATCGGCTGGGCGGTGCAGGGCGAATACCTCACGAGCGTAATGCGCAGCAGGTGTGTGTGGAGTTACCAGGGTTGCCGCAGGAATCGGGACAGTTCGTCGAGGAAGGACGCGATGACCCGTTCGGCCGCCTCGGTACCCGGATACCGGCTGCGCAGGGCGAGTCCGCGCTCGGTCCGAGATATCCAGAACTGCGCGTCGTCGGCGGTGGTCACGTTGGACACGTGGTGCGCCCCGATGTTCTCGTGCGCGGCCGCGCCGGGCAGCCTTCGGTAGTCGACGAACGAGACCATGAAGATGTCGCTGCGCTGGTGGTTGAGCCCACCCATCGCGGCGAGCACGTGCGGCACGGGTACCTCTCCCAGGGCCACCGCCGTGCGTAGTGCAGGCCCGGCACGCTGCACCGATTCGGTGAAGTCCTCGGTCGCGGCGACCTTGATAGGCGCGTTGGTCGTGAACCATCCGACGGCTCCGCGCCACTGTTCGGATCGGCGGGTGTGCAGAGGGAACAGCAAGGACAACTGTGGTCCGCCGCCCAGGACCCGGATGCACCGTGCCATCGCGGCGAGCACGCCCGCGAACACCGTCGCGCCGTTGGCTCGGCAGAACACCTCGAACGCGGCCGCGGTCTCGGTGTCGAGCAGTTCGCGCAGGTCCACGGTTGCAGGCGCGGACTCGCCGGGCGCGAGTCCGAGGTCGAGAGGAAAACCCGGGGGCGTGTTGTCGTGCTCGTCGAAGAAGGCGAGCCACGCACGCATGCGAGGGTCTCTCGGACCGATGATCGCGGCCTCCGCTTCGACGGCGCAGTAGTCGACGAAGCTGCCGGTCATCGGCATCGCATCGGCAACGAAGCCGCCGGGCTCGTCGAGGCAGCCGCGATAGAGCTGATGGAGGTCGTCGATGATGATCGACATCGAGTACGCGTCCACGTGGGCGTGGTCGAACCCGCAGAAGACGGTCGAACGCTCGGTCCGATCGATGGCCGCGAGGAGATAGGCCGGAAAACCGAACGGGTGACACGCGGTGTTCAGTGTGGTCCACAGCAGGTCGCGCAGGTGCTCGGGAGAGTCGGCCGGGACAACAGGTTCCTGGTTCAGGACGAGGTCGGCCGGATCATAGAGTTCGCGTTCGATCTCGCCGTCACGTCGTACGAAGGCGCTGTGCAATGTGCCGTGCCGCGTGATCAGCAGCCGGTAGGCGCGCTCGAGGGCCTTGACGTCGATCGGGCCGTCGATGTCGAAAGCTGCTGCCAGCCAGGTACTTCCATCTTCGGCTCCACGGAGATGGAAGCCCTGGTTGAACGAGGGCGGTACCGTCGAGGCGACCGGCGCGGCAGCGGTGGAGTCGACCGTCCACTGCAGCAGTCCGCCGGCGTCGGGTAGATAGCGGTCGATGGTGGTGACATGCAAGCGCGGTTACCTCGATCCGATGTTCACGGCAGACGCATCTGTTCGCCCTGCACACCCGTAGGTTGTGGACCCGGTACAGGATAGTCGCCGTCGACCACAACTCTGTCGAAGACCGACCACAGATGTTCGTGATATCGCTTGATCTGAAGCTGCGCCAGGGTGGTGTCCGGGGTCTGGCTGCCGAGGTAGAGGCGGTCGTCGTCACGGTTGAACCACATCGAGGCGTTGGCGGTCCGGCCCTCCCCGGTGAACAGCACACCGCGGTCGTACGCCTGGCCGCCGTGTCCGGGAAATCGACGAAAATCGATGTACGAGAGAAGATTGGGGCTCGCAGTCACATCGGCCGGGTCGGCTCCCGAGCCCAGCAGCGCGGCGATCACGCTCTGCGCGGGCACCGCGGCGAGACGTTTGGCCCGGGTGTAACCGGCCAGCGCTGCGGGTATCAGATCAGTGAAAGCGCCTGCGCCCGCGACAGGAAACGCGACCGGGGCGAAGTTGCAGAACCAGCCCTGCGCCATCCCGAAGTCGGCGAGCAGCCGCGTCGCGAGTACCGAGATACCGAAGTAGTCGGTTCTGTCGGCCAATTCGTACTCGGTGATCGCGACCGCGGCGTAGATCCCCGACAGGAACGTGCCGCCGGCGTCCCTGCAGACGCGATCGAAGCGGGCGATACCGCCGGCGTCGAGCAGATCGAGTTCGATGGGACGAACCGGCGCCGTCTCACCGGGCTCCAGACCCATGTCGAGGGGGAATCCCGGCATTGCACCGCCGTGAGATTCGAAGATGTCCAGCCACTCGACGACGGCAGGCGAGCCGGGGTCGCAACTCGCGGCAAGGTGATTCTCGAGCCGGGCGTACTCGAGGAAACTGCCGGTCGGTGCGCTCGCGAAGTCGGCCGGTGCGTTCCCGGTGATCTCGCTGTCGTACAACTCTGCGATCTCCGCGAGCGCCAGCGCCTGCGACGCCCCGTCGCTCAGCGCGTGGTCGCATCCGTAGTACAGGGTGAAGCCGCCGGGCCGACTGATGGCTCCGAAGGCGAACCCCGGCCAGCTCGTGGCGACCGCCTCGCGCTCGAAGCGACCGTGGAGGTATTCGCGGAACTGTCCGGACTCGGTGAACTGTCCGGCCACTGTGACCTCGAAATCGACAGCCTCCCAGTCGAGTAGATGACGGGTGACCTCGACACCATCGGTGTCGAACCAGGTGCGCAGTCCCTCATGACGCAGTACGAAGGTACGCAGGGCCCGGGTCAGGGCATCCGAATCGAGATCACCGTCGACGTCGGTGCCCGATCCCAGATAGGCCGTGTGGTCGACCCCGCTCTGCCGGGCGGCGTGACACGCCCGGATGTGGTTTTCCTGCAGGAACGACAGTGGGCCCGCGTCGTCAGGGGCCGCCGCGGCGTGCCGGCGCGCGTGCGCGGTCGGGTGCCACTCGAGCAGGGTGCCACCGTCCGGGGTCCACCAGTCCATTGCGGTGATGATCACGTTGAGCGCCTTTCTTGTGCCGACGAGTAGTTGGCCCACGGGCCTGGTTGCGTTCCTGGACTGCCTCTTGTGCCCTGAACGGTGTTCAGGCCGGGAACTTGTCTTCGGAGTAGCCGATGGTGAGGGAGGTGAGAGCCTGCCCGGCGGTCCGATGGTCACCGAGGTGTGCGAATCCGAGCAGTAGTGCGCCGAGGGCTTCGACAAACCGTCGCACTCCGGCTTCGGCGACCTCGGTTCCGGGGAAGCGGGCCGACACCGTCATACCGACCGGGGTTCTGGCGATCCACAGATACACCTCGTCGTCCGAGAACGTGCCGCTACGCAGGGTGCGACCGCGCCACCGCTCCCAATCCGCCGCGCCGGGTACGAATCTCACGTCGAGGTACGACACGACGAACTGCGGGGCCGCCTGCTCACCGAGCAACTGCGCAATGCGGGGGTAGGGATAGCGGGCGATGCCCTTGGTGGCGGACACCGCCTCGGCGCCTGCGTTCAGGCAGTCGCCGAAGGTGGCGGCGCGCGAGATGTCAACCTCGACCGGGATGATGCCGACATACCACCCGATCGATTCGACGTATTGGGACTCGTGTCGGGTGTGTACGGGCATCACGAATCGCAGCGTGGTGTCGCCGACGAGAGCGTGTTGGGCGAGCGCGAGGGCAGCGAGAACGGCTGATTGCACGGTATGTCCGAGTTCGCGGCAGTGGGCGTTGACCTGCCCGACCTGCTCGGTGGACAGCAGCCACGTGGACATCCCGTTCTGCTGATGACCGGCATGTGGGTTGATGCCGTCGGGCCTGACCGGTAGACCGAAACGGGGGAACTGGCCGTTACCGGCATCGAGGAATCGCTGCCACTTCTCGACTGCCTGATGCTCGGTCGTGAGCTCGCCGCCGACGACGCGGTCATGCGCACTGAAGTCGACATGACTGCCGATCTCGGGCAGAACCGGATCGACCCCGCGGAGCTCGCGTGCGTACAACCGTTGGATCTCGCTGATCGCCAGCAGCATCGAGTACGCATCCATCACCGAATGGTCGGCTCCGAAGACGACCAGGAAGCCGTCACCGGCGATCTGGGCCTCGGCGCCCGACACTGTCGCGACGAGGCAGTGCGGCCACGCCAGCGGCGAGATCCGGTTGTCGAACAGTTCGATCAGATGCGCACGGACGCGAGTTCCGCCGCTGAGACGCCCGACCGTGGTGGGCAACATGTCGAGCGACTCACCGGAACTGGTCAGTCGGATGAGGCTGTTGTTGCTCTGGGAGTCAACACTTCTGGTCACGGTGGTTCGAAAGGTTTCGTGCCGCAACATCCAGGCCCGCAGGGTTCGCCGGACGGCGTCGGCGTCGAAGGGTAGATGGACTTCGAAAGCCGCTCCAAGCCAGGGTGATTGGCCTCTAGCAGGCTTGCCGGACATGCCCCGCCTGTAGTGGTCTTCGTGATCATAGGTGAGAGGGCGGGCATCCACGGACCAGCACGCGGCGTCGTCGCCGATGGTGGGTATCCACTCGGTGAGGCTGCCCGACGGCAGTGGATAATCTGCAAGTTCAGTGAATTCCATGGCCCCGCATCCGGTTTCGGGTGGTGACGTGTGATTGTCGATCGCTGTTCGTCGCCAGAGGTGCTGACTGCGCACCCCAATCGTATGACCCGGTGCTCGTGATTTCGCCGCGAGAATTAAGTGTTGTTCATCACGTTTAGCGTTGCAAACGGTCCGGCAACACATTCTTCCGAATGTGGACGACGGTGCTGAGAAAGCCCTCGAAACAATCGCTGGGCAGGCAGTTCGTGCCTCACTGGACGTGGGGTGGGCCGGTGGCGGTACCTCCTGCCCGAGTACATTTTGCGCGTTGGTGTCGGTCGTGTGACAACGATGTGAAATAAGTTGGCTTATAGTGTTTTTCGAAAGTCCGCCAGCGGGTTTCGCAGTTTGTGCGCTCTTGCGGGATTTCGGCGGCAGGGACTAGCCTTCAGTGGTGGGGGTTTGAACGCCTGGTGAAAAACATGCGTTGTTCGACATTTCTTCTGCGTTATCTGTTGGCGCCGTGGCCACGCTCAAAAGCGACCGACCACGGCGACCGGAATTGTTCTCAGATAGGAGGAGAAAACACCGATGGGCAACCAATCACGACTGGCAATAGAGGCGACCGGGCTGAGGAAGAACTACGGCAGTTTCTGCGCGGTCGACGGTATCGATCTCGCAGTGCCTGCGGGGATCGTTTACGCCGTACTCGGACCCAACGGGGCCGGCAAGACCACCACGGTGCGCATGCTCGCAACGCTGCTCCGACCCGATGCCGGACATGCCACAGTGTTCGGCTACGACGTGGTCCGCGATGCCACAGCCGTTCGTTCGCTGATCGGGGTGACGGGCCAGTACGCATCCGTGGACGAGGATCTGACAGCAGCTGAGAATTTGATGATCTTCGGCAAGCTCCTCGGTCTCTCGCGGGCCAGAGCCAAAATCAGAGCAGCCGATCTGCTCGAGGAGTTCGGCCTCGAGACCGCGGCCGGCAGGTCTTTGAAGCATTTCTCCGGCGGCATGCGTCGACGACTCGATCTCGCCGCCAGCCTGATCTCGCGGCCTCCATTGTTGTTCCTCGACGAACCGACCACGGGCCTCGATCCGCGAACGCGCGCGCAGATGTGGAGCACGATAAGACGCTTGGTCGCAGCAGGTTCCACTGTTCTGCTGACCACGCAGTACCTCGAAGAAGCCGACCAGCTCGCCGATCGCATCGCGGTGATCGACAACGGCCGACTCGTCGCGGACGGGACCGCAGACGATCTGAAGGCAGCCGTCGGCGTCTCGACCCTGATGGTGGCCTTGAGTGATCCGACGGCCGCTGGGAAGGCCGCGGGCATTGTCGCCGGCTTCACTCGCACGGAGGTCACCGTATCCGGCAACGGGGGGATCGCCGCGCCGCTGGACGATTTGTCCTTCATGCCGGAACTGTTGTTCGCGTTGCGGGCGGCCGGCATCGAGCTGCGTGAGATCACGGTGCAGAAGCCGAGCCTCGACGAGGTCTTCTTCGCCATCACCGGACAACCCGCCGAAGTATCTGCGATTGAAAAGGACGCGGCATGACTGCCGGTACCGGTGCGCCTTTCGGTTCGGAGATCTCCGCACTGCTCGCCGATCGGCAGATCCCGAGTCACGTGTCGATGGGCCGATCGGTGTCGCAGGCGCTGACGATGGCCGAGCGCGGGCTGCTGAAGATCAAACACAATCCGCAACAGTTGTTCGATGTGGTCATCCTGCCGATCGTGTTCACGGTGCTGTTCTCGAGCATCTTCGGCGGCGCCATCGCCGGGAACGTAAATGCCTATCTCCCGCTGCTCATCCCTGGTGTACTGGTTCAGGTCGCGGTCGCGGCGTCGGTCACCACCGGTGTCCAACTGCGGGAGGATCTCGACAAGGGCGTCTTCGATCGTTTCAAGTCCCTGCCCATCGCTCGGATATCACCATTGGCCGGTTCTTTGCTGGCAGACGTGGTCCGGTACGTGGTGGCGTCCGGGGTGACCGTGGCCGTCGGGTTGGCGATGGGGTACCGGCCCGGAAGCATCGCCGGGCTGTTCGCGGGCTGCCTGCTGGTCATCGTCGTCGCGTTCTCGCTGAGTTGGATCTTTGCGCTGATGGGGGTCCTGATGAACAAGGCCTCGACTGTGCAGGGCGTCTCGATGCTGATCCTGATGCCACTGACTTTTGTGTCCAACGCGTTGGTGCCCGTCACGACACTGCCCGACTGGATGCAGTCTTTCGCGTCGGTCAATCCCGTCTCGCATCTCGTCTCGGCGGTGAGGGAACTGGCCGTCGATGGACATTTCGGGCCACAGATCGCCTGGTCACTGATCGGGGCGCTGGTCGTACTCGCCGTCTTCGCGCCACTGACCCTGCGGGTCTACATGCGCAAGACCTGATCAGAAATGTAGCGGGTCCGGTGATCGGAGGAATTGATGGATTCGAAGTGTTTGTCGGTGGTCGTCCCCACGTTCAACGAAGAGGAGGTGATCGGCGAATGTCTGGAACGTCTGAGCCGACAACTCGATCACATCCTGGAGATCGTGGTGGTCGACAACAACTCGACAGACAAGACGGCAGACATAGTGGCCACGTTCGCCGAGCGGTATCCCGAGATCAGGATGATCTCCGAGACCCGCCAGGGCTTGGTCTTCGCACGTAATGCCGGCCTCGATGCCAGCACCGGCCCAGCGATCGCGAGAATCGATTCCGACACACGTGTTCCCTCGCACTGGGCCGCAACCATCGTCGAGTTCTTACAAAGCGATACCGATCACCGATGGGCGGCCCTGTGCGGACGGGGGGAGGCGTATGGCCTGCCCTATGGCACGGCCCTGAGCGATCTGAAAGAGCGGTTGAGTCCACAGCGCGCACGACGGGCGTCAGCGGCACGTAGTGACAAAGGCGATCCCATCGAGGCCAAAGATGTCCCGGTGCTGTACGGCTCCAACATGGTGCTGCGCCGCGAGACGTGGCTGCAGATCCGCGAGCGCGTCAGCCTTCGGCGCGATCTGTTCGAGGACGTCGACACCGGGCTCTGTGTGCAGGAATCGGGTGGTCGCAACGCATTTCTGCCGGCCATCACCGTAGGTGTCTCGCCGCGGCGCATGGAAACCAGCATGGCCGGATTCGTGTCCTACATGGCCTGCCTTCCGCGAACATTGTTGCTACACAGACGCTTCGGATGGGCATTGCTGGCATCTGTGGTGTACTTGCCGACGGTCACCGCACTCCATGCAGCGCGTTTGATGGTGATCCGGGCCTATGACAAGGAGACCGGGGAGTTCGCCGTCAAGAACGTATTGCGACCGACACACGATCGGATCATGCCGTGAGATCCTGGGCCGCTGCGCGGGGACAGGCGCGCTCGGGGTGCGGGGTCATCGCGGCCGCACGGCATGCTCGACGAGTGTTGCTGCTGCGGTGACCGCAGCGGAAGCTGTGACCAACTGCTCGGACAGGGCTTGTGCTCTGCGGGTGTGATCGGGGGTCAGCAGCGTCTCGAGAGCACTGCCGAATCCACGTGCATCGATCCCGGCGAGCGGAAAACCCAGCCCGGCGCCGCGGCGACGGATCTGCCTGCCCCACATGGGTTGATCGGCTCCCAGCCAGTAGATCAGTGTTGGCAGTCCCGCACGCAGTGACGCGGCGGTGGAACCTGCGCCGCCGTGATGGACCGCCCCGACGCACCGAGGCAGGACGGCGTGGTGGTCGACCGTGGGAACCGCTAGCACCCTGTCGTCGGGCCCGTCGTATGTGAGCCCGCCCCAGCCAGTGGCAAGGAGAACCCGTAGCCCCAAAACCTCGGTGGCAGAAGCGATAGCCCGTACCAAGCCATCGGGATCGGCCACGGTCATACTGCCGAATCCGACGTAGAGGGGCGGTGGTCCGGCATCGAGCCAATCCATCAACCGATCTTCGGAGTGCCCGTCGGCCATCAACTCTCGCGTCTGTGGCGCGAGGTCGAAGAACCCCACCAGGGGTCTGCGCTTTCCCCATTCGACCGCCAGTCCGGGGAACAATGCGGCGTCATAGGCTTGGATCTCCGGTACTCCTTGCCTGCCTATACGGGTGGCCACAGGGGCGTCGACTGCGGTGAGCCCCACCTCGGCTGCGAGTGTCTTCTCGGCCGACCGGGTTGCGCGCCATAGGATTTGTTCGAGTATCGTCCAGCTGATCCGCGCGAGGGCCCGCGGGCGGTCGATGCCGAACTGGGTGAGCAAGGACACCTCGCCGTTGCGGCGGATGGGACACAGGTGGACGGGAATGTACGGGATGCCCCGCACCAGCGCGACATTGAACGCGCGCTCTTGACCTGCACTGCCTCCGATGATGGCGTCCGCGTCGGTGGTGAGGTCGAGCAGATCCTGCTGCATGGTTCTGCCGCCGCGGAGCGTGATCTCCGACACGGCATGTAATCTCGTGACCGGATTGGCGGATCTGAGATCCCGCGAGACGACTTCGGAACGGAGCAATTCGCCGGTGTCGAGCCCATATCCGTGCACTCGCAGACCGGCCGCGGCGGCGAATTCGGTGAGGTTCGGTGGGACGGCGAGAACGATATCGTGCCCGCGACCTGCCAATTCGCAGCCCAGCGCGATTGCTGGCTGCACATCACCGCGACTTCCGTTGAATGCCAACACAAATTTCATCGTTCCTCGATTCGGCCGATGGAGGGATCGATCGCGCCCCGCTGATTCGCTGACCCTGCACGACCCTAACGTCTCACCTACGATGGTGTGAACGACGGCGGCTCCGGCCACGACATCGCGGGGAGGCGACCATGCGTTTTGTCCTCGTGTTCAACGGAACGCGTGGTGATATCCAGCCCGCGGTTGTGCTCGGTACGGAGCTACTGCGGCGAGGGCACGACGTTGTCTTCGGTGCGCCGCCCAATCTGGTCGGGTTCGCCGCCGGAGCCGGGCTCGATGCCCGCCCGTTCGGCTACGACACCAGGGCACACATCAATTCGGACGTGATCCGCCACGGAGTCCGTACCGGTGGCCCGATCACGCGGGTCCGCGCGCTCGCCGAGATCCGCGATCACGGGTGGAACCAGATGGTCGACGAGATGTTCGAGCTCGTCGAGGATGCAGACGCGATAGTCACCGGATTCACCACGGCGCAAATTGCTTTCGCATTCGCGGAGCGAGGCGACGTGCCGTTCTTCGTCCTCCATCACGCGCCGGTGACGGAGAATCCCTACTTCTCGCCGTTCCCCGGAGCACCCCTGACGCTTCCGGCTCGTGTCAACGCAGTCAGCTGGACTGCCGTAACGGCAGCGTTCTGGATGCTGACCAGGGGGCGAGAGAACCGGCTGCGACAGCGATTGGGTCTGGGGACGGTGAAGCAGGCCCTGCCGGCGCGGATGCAGCGATACGGAGCAATAGAACTCCAGTTGTACGATCCCGTCTTCTGTCCCGACCTCGCTCGAGTGTGGGGTGAGCGTCGACCGCTCGTCGGTTTCATCGATCTTCCGCAAGGTCTACGGCGCCGCATCGGCAGCGACGCTCTGGACGCCGATACCGACTTGTGGATCGACAGTGGCGACCCTCCGATATATTTTGGTTTCGGCAGTATGCCCGTCCCCGATGCGCATTCGCTGCTGACCGCGATCGAGGAGGCTTGTCGAAAGCTGGGGCAGCGGGCGCTGGTCTGCGCCGGATGGAGCGATTTCGAAGAGATCTCGACCGATCGCATACGAGTGGTCGCGACGGTCGACCACGATCAGGTGTTCGCGCGGTGCCGGGCGGTGGTCCATCACGGCGGCGCGGGTACCACGTCCGCGGCTGTCAGGGCGGGTAAGCCGGCGCTCGTGTGCTGGCTGGGTTCGGACCAGCCTTTCTGGGGTCTGCAACTGGAGCGGTTGGGCGTAGGCGTCTCGACACCGCTCACAATGGTGGACGTCGAGGTCCTGGAGGAGAATCTCGAGGTGATTCTGCGCGCGAAATATACCGAGCGCGCGGCGGAAGTGGCGTCGCGCCTGCGCTCCGCTGAGGAGGCCACCGCCGACGCGGTGGACCTGATCGAGAACTCGGCCCGCCAGGGGCGCACGATGCGGTTGTCGGCCTGATCATGACGAGGTTGGCACCGGAAGATTTCACCTATTGGTTCCTGCATCGCGCGTTCGGGTGGTCGGTGGTGTTGCAGGTCTTGTGGACGTTCGATCGTCCGCCCTCCCGTGATGCGCTGACAGCCGTCAACGCGCGTCTGGCGGCCGGTCCCCTGAACCGGCGGGTGATCGCGTCGAGAGTGCCTTTCGCCCGACCACGCTGGGTGCACTCTGCGGTCGAACCCGAGCTGGTGCTGGACGTCCGTTCCATTGCCCACGATGAGCTCGAGAGCTGGGCCGCCGCCGAGATGAAGTCGACACCATTGCATCCCGAGCGCGGCCCGCAATGGCGGCTGCGGGGGACAGCGACCACCGATGGCGGATTCGTGTTGTCGCTGACCGCACTTCACCTCGTCGCAGACGGTAAGGCGACTGTGGGCGCTGCCGTGGCCGCGCTCGCCGGCGGGGGTGCGGATGCCCTGGGGCCCGATGTCCGCGCCGCAGGCCACGCAGCGGTCGCCGACGTGGGCGATTCGGTCCGTCAAATTGCTGCTGCCGCAACCGGGGTCGTGCGCGCAATGGTTGCCACGATCGGCCGCGACGAGGGGTCATCGCCGCCCGTCCGCCCGAACCGTCCGCCGATGGATGTCAGATCGCCTGCCGCCGACGGGCCATGGGCGATAGTCAGTGTGAGCGGCGACGACTGGCGCAAGGTCGCCGACGAGCACGGCGGGACGGCGAACAGTCTGTTCGTCGCGGTGATCTCCGGGTTGTTGCGAACGAGCGGCTATGCACCCTCTGGTCAGCCCATCAAGGTGGGCATACCCGTCAGTAACAGGACAGCAGGCGACGAGGGTGGGAACGCCACCGCGGGCGTATCGGTGTTCTTGACGGACGAGCCGCCGGCCGGCGGGGACCTCGGCCCGATCAGGCGGCAGTGCAAGGCTGCGTTCACCGCACTGGCGGAAGGCCGACGGCCGGCGATGATCCATCTGTTGCCGCTGATGTGGCTGTTGCCGACCTCGCTCATCGTGAAGGCGGTCAGCTCCGGCAGCGGAATGCCGGACGCTGTTGCGTCCAATCTGGGTGGGTTCGCCGTCGAGCTGACCGAGCTCGGCGGGGTGTCCGCATCCGGGGTCGCGTTTCGCGGGATCGCGCAGGGAGTGGATCCGGCGCTCCCGTACCGATTCGGTGAGGGCGTGCAGTCGTGGCTCCTGGAGGTCGGCGAACAACTCACGTTCTCGGTCGCGGCCTTTGACGAGACGCGATTCCCCGACAGGGCCGCGCTCCGCCGTTTGCTGACAGCAGAACTCGACGCGTGGGGACTCACCCATCGCATCTGGTGATCGCGGAGAGGGAGGAAGTATCACCATGTCTGAGGCAAGCACACACGACGACCGGGTCACCGGCGCCGACGAGTCCTATCTACTGGCAGAGGATCTCTTCGGTCTCGGCGCACCCATCCAGTTCCTGTGGGTGTTCGACAGCGACCCCGGGGCGGCGGCGCTGACCAGACTGCGCGATCAGCTGGCGTCTGGGTCGCTGAACCGTCGGGTGCACCGCACTCGGGTGCCGTTCGCCCGCGATCGGTGGGTCCGAGCCGGTGTGGTGCCGGATCTCGTCCTCGCGTCGTCCCCGATCGCCGACGACGATGTCGGGGCATGGATGGACGGGTGCGTTCGCCGATCGGCGTTGCGGCCTGTCGACGGCCACGGCTGGAAACTCGACGGAGCACCGACCACGTCCGGCGGATATGCGCTCTCTTTGCTTGTGTCACATATGATCTCGGACGGCCAGGGAATCTATGCGGCCCTTGCTGCCGCCCATGCCGGGACATCGACGAACACCTTGCCCACCGAGCAACAGGCATCCGGTTGGCCGGGAGTGCGCAGCGATCTCGTCGATGCAGTGGGGCAGGCCGTCGCCGCGACCACCTCCGTTGCAAAACTTGTCGCAGCCTTCGTGCGTCAACGCGGTGGCGGCGCCTCGAAGCAGTCCGTCTCGAAGGCATCGCACGTGGTCGAGCGCCCAGGACCCGACACCGTCCTCGCCACCGCAGACGTGGACAGAGAGCAGTGGCGCGTCCGCGCTGCTGAGCACGGCGGCACCTCGAACAGCTTGTTCACCGCGCTTCTCGGTGGTCTGGTGCAACGCTCGGGATACCCGGTCCCAGCAGCGGCGATGCGGCTGTGCATCGCGGTCAGCAGGAGAGGCGAAGGAGACGAACGCGCGAATGCCTCAGGTGGGGTGTGGATCCGGGTGCCCGGGGACATCACGCCCGAGCGCGGGCTCGGCGAGATCAGGACGCTGAGCAAGCAAGCTTTCATCGACTACGCGGACAGCGGGTCCGCAGCGGTGGCGGACAATCTGCAACCGGTTGTCCGGTTGCTGCCGAAGAAGCTGATCGGGAAGATGATGCAGTCGATACCGGGGCCTGACACGACGGTGTCGAATCTCGGGGTGGTGCCACGGTCTGCCCTCGAACTCGGAGGTGAGACCGCGACGTCCTTCGGGATCAGGGCGATCATGCAGGGCCGCCCGGCCGAGCACAGACGAATACTGGGACCTGCGGTGGCCGCATGGGCTGTGGAGTACGGCGACAAGATGACCATCACGTTCTTCGGAATACACCCGGACCACTTCGGAGACGCCGATCTGCTGCGCAAACAGATCGGGGAGGAGTTGACTGCTTGGGGCCTCGATCACCGGGTGTGGTGAGGCACAACAGATTCACTTCCAGAGGTCGGTGATGCTGACTCCGACGTCGTCGAGCAGGCTTCGCACGAGCGGGAGGCTGATCCCGATGACCGACGACGGGTCGCCGTCGATCCCATCGACGAACCAGCCTCCGAGGCCGTCGAGCGTGAACGCCCCGGCCACGGCCAGCGGTTCGCCGGTGGCAACGTAAGCGTCGATCTGCGAGTCCGTCGGGGTACTGAAACGGATGGTGGTGGTGACGGTTCGGCTCTCGCTGGCGACCACATGGCCCGCCTTGAGCCGCATCAGGCAATGGCCTGTGAGCAGCTCGGCCTCCGTGCCGCGCATCGCGTGCCACTGGGCTCGGGCGGCTGCAGGGGTGTGTGGTTTGCCCGTGAGTGCACCTGCGTGGTGCAGCATCGAATCGCAACCGACGAGCACTGTGTCGTCGCGCAGCCCTTGATCGAGCCCGGCCACCACGCTCTCGGCCTTCGCCTGGGCGAGAGCAACAACGATCTCCGCAGGTGTTGCGTGCGAGCCGATCTCGGCGATGAGGGCATCCTCATCCACGTCGGAAACGTGAACTGCGGGGTCGAGTCCGGCTGCCTGCAAGATCCGCAGCCGCGCCGGTGAGGCCGATGCCAGTATGAAACGGGTCATCGAGACCTCACCGCGCGTCCATGAGTGTCAGTAACCGAATGCGAGGTTCGGGAATACGCTCGGGCCCAGGCCGGTCGCTGCCCGCAGCCGATCAGACGGGGTACCCCACAGGTTGCGTGGTCCGGTGTCAGCCGGTGCATCCGAACCGCCGGCCGAAGCGAAAACGCCGACCAGCGCCGCGATCTCGGCATCGGACGGGTTGCCCTTCACGACCGTGAGGAATGGCTTCGCCGCTTCCATGGCCTCTGCTTGTTCTGTCATAGGGGGATGTTCCCGTGCTTCTTCGGCGGCATGTTGACGAGCTTGCGCTCGAGCAACTTGAGGGCGGTGGCGATCTGACCGCGGGTGTGCGACGGCGGGATGACCGCGTCGACATATCCGCGCTCGGCGGCAACGTAGGGGTTGACGAGGGTGTCCTCGTACTCCTGCTGCAGCTGCAGACGCAGGGCGTCCACGTCTTCACCATTCGCCGCCGCGTCCTTGAGCTTGCCGCGGTAGACGAATCCGACGGCACCCGAGGCGCCCATGACCGCGATCTGCGCGGTCGGCCAGGCCAGGTTGACGTCGGCGCCCATGTGCTTGGACCCCATCACGTCATACGCGCCGCCGTACGCCTTGCGGGTGATGACGGTGATCTTGCCGACCGTTGCCTCGCCGTACGCGTAGAGCAGTTTCGCTCCGCGGCGGATGATGCCGTTGAACTCCTGGTCGGTACCGGGCAGGAAGCCGGGCACGTCGACGAGGGTGATGATCGGGATGTTGAACGCGTCGCAGGTACGGACGAATCGCGCGGCCTTTTCCGAGGCGTTGATGTCGAGGCAGCCGGCGAACTGCGTGGGTTGGTTGGCCACCAGTCCGACGCTGCGACCGTCGACGCGACCGAAACCGATGATGATGTTCGTCGCGCGCCCGGCCTGGACCTCGAGGAACTCGTCGTCGTCGAGGATGCGGCGAATGACCTCATGCATGTCGTACGGCTGGTTGGGCGAGTCCGGGATCAGGGTGTCGAGTTCGAGATCCTCATCCGTGAGGGTGTCCTCGATGGACCCTGCTGCCGGTTCGGCGACGGGCAGTCGCGGCGGATCGGCCCGGTTGTTGCTCGGCAGGTAGCCCAGCAGTTCCTTGACGTAGTCGAGGGCGTCTTCCTCGTCGCTCGCGACGTAGTGCGCCACACCGGATTTGGCCATGTGTGTCTGCGCCCCGCCGAGGTCTTCCATCGTGACGTCTTCGCCGGTGACCGTCTTGATCACATCGGGGCCGGTGACGAACATCTGGCTGGTCTTGTCGACCATGACGACGAAGTCGGTGAGTGCGGGGGAGTAGACGTGTCCGCCGGCCGCGGCGCCCATGATCAGGGAGATCTGCGGGATGACACCCGAGGCGCGGACGTTGCGGTGGAAGATCTCGCCGTAGAGACCCAGGGAGACGACGCCCTCCTGGATGCGGGCGCCTGCACCCTCGTTGATCCCGACCAGGGGTCGGCCGGTCTTGATGGCCAGATCCATCACCTTGACGATCTTCTCGCCGTAGACCTCACCGAGGCTGCCACCGAAGACGGTGACGTCCTGGCTGAAGACGCAGACCTCGCGGCCGTCGATGGTGCCGTATCCGGTGACGACACCGTCTCCGAGCGGCCGTCGTTCGGCGAGCCCGAAATTGGTGCTGCGATGGCGCGCAAGGGCGTCGAGTTCGACAAAGGAGCCGTCGTCGAGGAGGTGGGTGATTCGCTCGCGCGCGGTGAGCTTGCCTTTTTCGTGCGTCTTCTCGACCGCTGCCTCACCGACCGGGTGCTTCGCCTCTGAGAGGCGATTGTGCAGGTCAGCAAGCTTTCCTGCGGTCGTGTGGATGTCCGGCGTCGGTTCCGCGTCCTGGGGGGCACTCGTCATGGCCTTGATGCTATCCACTGCCCTCGGTGGGGGTGCCGACCGGGCTAACCTGAGGTTTCTCTCATGTTTGTTCCGATACTCTTCGACACACATAAATTCACCGCCGCGGCTCTAGGCTGTGTCCTCATGACAGACATGCGCGCACCTTTGGATTCCGACGCACTCATGACCAGGGTGGCGGGCACCAGATGGCGGTCGATCCGCGTGGTGGAGGACACCGGTTCGACCAACGCCGACCTCGTTGCGCTGTCCGGGGCGGGTGACAGCACGGGTTCGGTTCTCATCGCCGAACACCAGAGTGCCGGCCGCGGCAGACACTCGAGGTCGTGGACGAGCCCGCCCCGCTCGCAGGTCGCCCTGTCCGTGGCCGCCGCGGCCGACACCTCGGATCAGCCGAGCGCGCTGGGGTGGCTTCCGCTCCTGACCGGGCTGGCGGTCGTCGAGGCGATCGAGGCGGTGAGTGATCTGACACCGGAACTCAAGTGGCCCAATGACGTCCTGCTCCCGGGTGACGGCGGCAGCCGCAAGGTCGCAGGGATCCTGGCGGAACTTACACACGGACCTGCAGGGCCCGTCGTCGTGATCGGGATCGGCATCAACGTCAGCTTGTCGCAGGACGAACTGCCCGTGCCCACCGCGACGTCACTGAGCCTGGCAGGCGCGGAGGTCGACAGAGCTGATCTCGCCGCAGCCCTGCTCATCGCACTCTCGCGCAGGCTCGATCAGTGGCCTGCCGATCTCGGAACCGTCGCCGGCGACTACCGCGCTGCGTCCGCGACGCTCGGGCACCGGGTCCGGGTACAACTGCCGATCGGCGACGAGATCGTCGGTGTGGCCACCGCGATCGACAGCACCGGCCGGGTGGTGGTCGACGTCGCCGGGGGTGAGCACGTCGCCGTCGCCGCCGGCGACGTCACCCACCTACGGCTGGCGGACTGATCCCGACCCGGGCGGGGCCACGAATCGTCGCTAGCGCCGTTCCATGCTCTTCGTCCCCATCGCGGGGACCAGGAACATGATCGGCAGGCCGATCACCGCGTGGATGATCGCGGTGGAGATGCCGGTGGTCCAGTCCCGAGACAGCAGCAACGGGATCAGCACGGCGGCAATGATCAGCAAGCCGACGATCCACGAGAAGAACTGATTGGGTGACGGCGTCGCCAGCTGCAGGACGTACCAGAGGGCCCCGGCGAAGAGAGCACACAGGAATGCCACGACGGCAAACCAGTACTCGTCGTTGGCCATCGGATTCCAGACACCCAATTTGCCGGTCTCGTTCACCCGCTCGATGACGAGCCTGATCAACCAGGCGACCAGCCAGGCCGCGAGACCCGTGACGATCGCGGTGGCCAGGACGCCTCCGATGAACATGGTCGGATTGACCTGCGGACGATTCGACTGGGGGCGCCGTGGTGGCTGCGCAGGCGTGGCCGCGTAGTACTGGTCAGCAGGCGGCTGCTGCGGGTACGACTGGCTGTACGCCTGTGGTTCGGGGTCGTAGCCTCTGTCGTACCGCTGGGTACGTGGTTTGTTCGGGTCGTTCGGGTACATCTCGCACCTCCCTTTTCGGGTGAGTCTACTGACCGGCGGCGCGGTGGCGCCCGAATCCTTGCCGAAGCCCCCGGGGATATCTGCATCTGGTTTGATTGCGATGCAGTGGAACCGCCCGCGCCGGACGCGGGAGGCGTGCGGCGCGAGTTGGAGGGGATTTGTCGATGGGGTATCCCGAGAGCATCCTGGCCCAGGGCGAGCGGGTGGTGTTGCACCACCACCCACATTGGAAGTGTCTGCTGGTCCCGACCTTCGTGTTCATCGTCGGTACGGCGCTCGCCGGGGTTGGCGGTGGTTACCTGTCCACCTCCGACATCAACTCCACCGCGAAGCTCGTCCTGGGGATCGTCATCGCAGTGCTCTGGCTGGGGATCGTCATCTGGTTCTTCGTTCGTCCGCTCATCAGCTGGCGTACAACCCATTTCGTGCTGACCGACCGCCGGGTGACATACCGGAACGGCATCATCACGCGCTCGGGTATCGACATCCCGGTGCAGCGCATCAACTCGGTGGAGTTCCGGCACGGACTCGTCGACCGGGTACTGCGGACCGGGACCCTGATCATCGAGTCGGCGTCTGAGGACCCTTTGGAGTTCAACGACATACCCCACGTCGAGCGGGTCCACTCCCTGCTCTATCACGAGGTGTTCGACACCCGCGACGGCAACGACTTCCGGCGCTGAGCCTTTCGTCGTCGTTTCCCTCTTTCGCCCGTTGAGCTGGCGTACGGTCAGCTCAGCCCACGACTTCGATGCCGGACGTGGGACGCGTGTGAGTCCGCTGCACACGGTCAGCTGCTCGGCGATCCAGTGTGAATGAGGGAACCAGATGCCAACCAGAAGTCGCAGAAGGCATACGACTGCCGTGATCTCCGCCTGCACGATCATCGCCTTGACTCTCGCAGGCTCGGCCTGCTCCCAATCAAGTGAATCGAGCACAGGGGAGTCCGAACAGAGCTCGGGTGAGTCTGCGGATAGCACTGGGGAGTCGCTGCAGATCGTGCTGGGTGCGCGTCCCCAGGCGTCGCAGGTGCCGCTGGTCTACGGCGTGGGCCACAACGCCGGTGACTTCGGCCTGGACATCAACGTCGAGAAGAACATCACCGAAAACGATTCGCACACCGAGGCGGTCCGCACCCTGCTCGACGGTGAGGCCCAGGTCCTGGCGACGTCGTTCTCAGCGATCCTGGATACGCGCGAGCAGGGCGAAGACGTCAAGGTCTTCTGCCCGTACGTGAGCATGGACGATTTCGTCCTGGCCGGCGCCAACGGTGTGAACACCGCCGGTCAGCTGTTCGAACCGTCGACCCGGGTCGGGATAGACAGCCCAGGCGGCGCCGGAGCCATCGTTCTCAACGCCTTGCTGAGCGGCATCGGAGAGCCGCGGGACGTGCACGAGATCCCGAATCCACAGATCATCGAGAGCTCCGGCGCCCGAACGGACGCGTGGGCCGCAGGTCAGCTCGACGCGACGGTGATTCACGACACGCAGTACGACGGTGCGGCGGGAACGGTGAACCAACCTGCGCTGATCGCCACCCTCTACGACAACGCCCCCGGGTTCATCAAGGTTGCTCAGGCTGCCCAGGCGGAATGGCTCGCGGAGAACCGTGAACTCGCCGCCACCTACTGCGCCACCACGCTGCGCGCGATGAAGGCATTGAAGAGCGACTTCTCCCGCTTTCAGGCCGCGGTCGCCGAGTACGTCGAAGATCCCCCCTCCGAGCAATCCCTCAGAGAACTGTTCGACCTCATCCAGAAGTACCCGTTCTGGACCGATGACGGCGGGCTGTCCGACGACAGCGTGGCGTTCATGATCGACATCGCAAGCGAGTCCGGCGTCCTGACCCAGCCGATGAATGCAGCCGACGTCGTCGACCGCGAGACGATGCAGCGCGCCGTCGAACTCGCGAACATGCCGATGGGATAGTCACCCGACACCGATCCCGTTTCATACCGTTCCCCGAAATCGTCCATTTCGGGCATGATCGGAGCCGCGGTTCCCTCGGGGGAAGCCGAGTACGACGAGTCCTGGGTCAGCGGGGCTAAGTTGGCATGGTGACCGAAGTCCTGCTGGCCGAAGATGACGAAGCCATCGCCGCGCCGCTTGCCCGTGCCCTGAGCCGCGAGGGATACGGCTGCGAGGTCGTGACCACCGGCACCGCAGCCCTCGAGATGGCCCGCAGCGGTCGATTCGAGCTTCTCGTCCTCGATCTCGGGCTGCCCGAGATGGACGGACTGGAGGTGTGCCGCCGCATCCGCGCCGCGCGTCCGCAGCTCGCCGTCTTGATGCTGACCGCTCGCACCGACGAGGTCGACTTCGTCGTCGGTCTCGATGCCGGCGCCGACGATTACGTCGGCAAGCCGTTCCGGTTGGCCGAGTTGCTCGCTCGCGTGCGTGCCCTGCTCCGACGCAAGCAGAGCGTCGACGTGGTCATCGAGGCCGGGGACATCCACCTCGACGCCCGCGGACGCCGGGTGCTGGTCGCGGGCGAGGATGCGACACTGGCCAACCGCGAGTTCGACCTGCTGCGATATCTGATGGAGCGCGGCGGTGAGGTCGTCAGCCGCGAAGAGATCCTGACCGAGGTCTGGGGGACCCCGGATCTGCTCTCGTCTAAGACGCTCGACATGCACATCTCCTGGCTGCGTCGCAAGATCGGCGACGACCGTCCCGGTCGCAAGAAACGGATCGTCACGGTGCGCGGCGTCGGCTTCCGTTTCGACCCCGACTAGTGCGCCGCCGAATCCTGCGGTCGATGATGGCCATGGTCATGGGCATCGGACTGCTGCTGGGTGTACCGCTGATGTTCACGGCCTGGTGGTGGGTCGACGACACCGCACACCAAGATCTCGATGACCGGCTCAAACGTGTCTCGGCCGAGCTCCTCGACCAGGAAGGGCCTGACGGATCCGTCAGCGGGGCCCTGGATCGAGACAAGTTCAGGTTGTTGGTCCCGGAGGGTGGACGCCTGGAGATCTACTTCCCGGTGGTGTCAGCAAGCGGCACCGACCAAGAAAAAGTCGATATCGGGGTGCCCTTCGACGAAGAACCCGTGACCGAATCGCTGACCCTGGGTGAAGCGGGCTCGCTGACGCTGTCGGTGCCCTCCTCGCAGGTCCGCAGCAGACAATGGGGCGCAGTCGGTGTGGTCTCTCTCGCGGTGACGACCTCGATCATCGCCGGCCTCGTGGTGGCTGCCGTGACCGCCGGGCGCCTCGCGGATCCACTGGAAGACGTTGCCGCCCGGGCAGCGCGTATGGCCCAGGGAGATTTCGCCACCGAGGGCAGGCACTACGACATCGAAGAGCTGGACCGGGTGTCGTCTGCACTCGACGCCGCGAATCGCGAGATCACCATACGTCTCGAGCGTGAGGGGCGGATCGTCGGAGAGGTCTCTCATCAGCTGCGCAGCAGGCTCACCGCCATCAGGTTACGGCTCGACGAGTTGTCCATCCACCCCGATCAGGACGTGGTGGACGAGGCGGACGCGGCGCTCGCGCAGGTCGAACGTCTCACCAGCGAGCTCGATGAGCTGATCACCGCCGCCCGCGGTGAGCAGGTGGCGCGACTCGACCCGGTGGCCGTCCCCGAGCAGGTCGATCAGGTCGTGGCCGACTATGGACAGGCCTTCGCGGTCCAGAACCGCACGCTCTCCGCGGTCGCGTCGGGAGAGTGCGCTGCGCGCGTCACCCCGACACGTCTGCGAGAGGCCCTGAGCGTGCTCGTGGACAACGCGTTGCGCCATGGTGAGGGCGACTGCCTGATCGAGACCCGCGAGCTGGCGGGAAGCGGGATGATCCGGATCTCGGTGTCGGACGAGGGCGCAGGGGTCAGCGACAAGAGCGCCCCACACGTCTTCCAGCGGGGATACTCCGAGGGCGGGTCCAGCGGGGTCGGACTACCGCTGGCGCGTGCGTTGATCGAAGCCGATGGGGGGCGCCTCGATCTGCTGCAGCGCCGGCCACCCACGTTCGCGATCGTGGTGCCGAGGCACGAAGTCGACATCGATGCCGACCAGGTGCTCCCCAGAGGCCCCGAGCCCCGTTAGTCAGACCCGATGATGGGTTGTTCTGGCGAGGGCGACCTGCGCTTTTGTTCGCCACACGACCCATTATCGAAGGGGTTCAGCTGTGGCCTAGTTCCTCATCTGCGAGTTTGTCGGACGGGGGGTGCAGCGCGGTGGAATCGGTCGCGACAACTCGCAGATCGGACTCCGGGAAGGCGAAGCGCCGCAGAGCCCAGAACCGGAACGCCATCTGCAGCAGGTTGCCGATGATGTAGCCGAGGACGAAGTCGATGATGACCAACTTGGTGACATCGACCGAGCTGCGGATGTCGAAGATGTTGTTGGCCACGAACAGAGGCGCCGCCTGCAAGACCACACCGACGCCGCTGATCGCGAAGAACAGCAGGGCCTCATGGTGCGTCTCGCGTCCGCCGCGGTTCTTGAATGCCCACTCACGGTTGAGGACGTAGCTGACGATGGTGGCGAGAACACCCGAGATGATCTTGGCGACCACGGGCTTGTTCTCGAGGATCGTCAGACTCAGCGAATAGAAGATCGCCATGTCCAAAAACATCATCGACCCACCGATGATGGCGAACTTGATGAGCTCGTGGTGCTTCATCGCCAGGCCTCGGACGGGCGCTGGGGTACGGGCCATCAGCCCGTCGATGAATGACACAAGGATGCAGTCTACGAAAAAACATCGCCGGTGAACTAATCCGGCGAGTTCTCGGCCGGGTCCCGTGTCATTCGAACACCTGTGATCGTGACAGCATGGATAGCCGTGACGAGTGATTCGACCCCAGTGCCCGCGCCGACCGTGACCACGGTGCCACCGGCGCCCGCTTCGCCTGAGGGCAGCCGGGTTGCGGCGACGTCGGGCATGCCCGTGGTGACGATGATCGGTGGGGGCCAGCTCGCCCGGATGACGCACCAGGCGGCCATCGCTTTGGGCCAGCGGTTGCGGGTACTCGCCGCGTCGGCCGACGAACCTGCAGCTCAGGTCACTCCCGACGTGGTACTCGGTTCGCACACCGACCTCGACGACCTCCGCGCTGCCGCCAGGGGCGCGCACGCCCTGACGTTCGATCACGAGCACGTTCCGGTCGCCCATCTCGAGGTTCTGGTCGCCGAGGGCGTCAAGGTGCTCCCGCCGCCGGCCGCGCTGATCTACGCACAGGACAAGCTCCGGATGCGCCGCAAGCTCTCCGAACTCGGTGCGCCGATACCCGCTTACGTCGAGCTGGGAGCCGACTCGCCGCGCGAGGCGCTCATCGAATTCGGTGAGCGACATCACTGGGACATCGTCCTCAAAACGGTCACCGGCGGCTACGACGGGCGCGGTGTGTGGCTGATCGATGACCGGGAACAGGCTTTGGCGGTGCTGGATGAGGCACCGGCAGGCGCAGCCCTGATGGCCGAGCAGAAGGTCGCCTTGCGGCGCGAGTTGTCCGCGATGGTCGGGCGCTCACCATTCGGGCAGGGGGCGGTCTGGCCGGTGGTCGAGACGGTGCAACGCAAGGGACAGTGCGCGGTGGTGATCGCACCCGCGCCGGGTCTGGACACCGAACTCGCCGAGAGCGCCCAGCGCTTGGCTCTGCGGCTGGCCGGCGAACTCGGTGTGGTGGGCGTCATGGCAGTGGAACTGTTCGAGACCATCGACGGTCGCCTGCTCGTCAACGAGCTCGCGATGCGTCCGCACAACAGTGGGCACTGGAGCATGGACGGCGCGGTCACGGGCCAGTTCGAGCAGCATCTGAGGGCGGTGCTCGACTACCCGCTCGGCGATACCTCCGTACTGGCACCCGCCACCGTGATGGCCAACATTCTCGGGGCCGAGGAAGCGCCGTCCATGTCGATGGACGAACGCCTGCACCACCTGTTCGCAAGGATCCCGCGGGCGAAGGTGCACTTGTACGGGAAAGGCGAACGGCCCGATCGCAAGATCGGTCACGTCAACGTCGTCGGCGCGCCCGGCGGCGATGTCGATGACCCGGACTACGTCGCGCAACTGCGGGAAATCGCGGAACGGGCCGCACACTGGATGTCGCACGGCGTCTGGACCGACGGATGGGATGTGCACGGTGAGTGAGAACTCGAACGGTCCGCGTGTCGGGCTGATCATGGGTAGCGATTCGGACTGGCCGACGATGGAGGCGGCCGCCGTGGCGCTGGCCGAGTTCGGGGTGCGGTTCGAGGTGGGGGTCGTCTCGGCGCACCGCACCCCGCAGCGCATGCTCGATTACGCCGCAGATGCTGCTGGGCGTGGCCTGTCGGTGATCATCGCCGGCGCGGGTGGTGCGGCGCACCTCCCGGGGATGGTGGCATCGGCGACACCGCTTCCGGTGATCGGGGTACCGGTGCCGTTGAAGTACCTCGACGGGATGGACTCGTTGCTCTCGATCGTCCAGATGCCCGCAGGCGTGCCCGTGGCAACGGTGTCGATCGGTGGGGCCCGCAACGCCGGGCTCCTCGCGGTCCGCATCCTTGCCGCCTCCGACCCGGCGTTGCGGGCCCGGATGGAACGTTTCCAGGCCGATCTGTCTGACATGGTCCTCGCGAAAGATCAAGCGCTGCAAGATAAACTGCTGGGCGGCTGACACCGGTCCTGGTCGAACTCAGCTCGCCTCGGTCAGCAGGCGGCGACGGAACAGGTCCAGGACCTGATCGAGAGCTGCCCGGGTGGGCGTTCCGGGTTCGTCGATGAGGTGCTCGGTCAAGGCGGAGTGGGGCGGCAGCGGAGACGGCGCGGCGTCGCTGTCATCGAGTTCGATGGCCACGAAGGCCTCACCGAGCTGTTCGCGCAGGAACTCGAAGCGCCTGGGCGGCGACAATTTGTCGCCCTTGAACCGGACCCCCAGCACCTGCAGCCCTGCGGCGCATCGGCCCTTCACGGTCTCGAGTTCCTCCGCCGAGATGTCGATGTTGCCGGCGAGCGCGTTCAGGGGGCGGAACGGCAGCGACGGCTGTGCGACGACCGGTGCCAGCAGGCGATCGTCGGTCGCCATCGCAAGCGCGAATCCGCCGGTGAAACACATCCCGATCGCGCCCACCCCCGGCCCACCGCACTTCTCGTGTTCTGACGCGGCGAGGGCGCGCAACCAGTTGACAACCGGCGACGACTTTCCGGTCGCGAGCACGGTGAAATCGCTGCTGATACACCTCGGCACCAGTGCCGACGCCATCGTGCGGACGTCGCCTGGCCCAGCGTGCAAGGGGTCGAGTCCGTCGACACCGAAGAGGCTCGGCAACACCGCGGTGCAGCCGATGCCTGCGACCTCGCGAGCGAAGCGAAGCACTTTGGGGGTGATCCCCGGTATCTCGGCGATGATGATCACCGCAGGACCGCTACCCAGCCGGTAGATCGTGCGCGTCTGGCCGTAGTGGGTGAAGTCTGTCTTCTCGAAATCGGCGAGTGCTTCGGCAGGCGAGGACTTAGGGCTCATGGGCGATCACCTTTCAGGCAGAATGAAGTTCGCGGCCAAGGCTAGTGCCACGTTCCGGGCAGCGGGAAGGTACGCGAACTTCAGTTACCCGCCAGTAACTAAGTTTGGACGCGGTATTACGATTGACGGCGAAGAGCCTGACTTTCCACTCGGGCGAAGAGTCCGATTTTCACTGGCGCACATGAGGAGTGTTCTGATGGCCGGCAACCCCGATTTCGATTTGTTCAAGCTCGGTGAGGAGCACGACGAGTTGCGTGCGGCGATTCGGGCGCTTTCGGAGAAGGAGATCGA
>NZ_QJSP01000013.1 GCF_003217475.1 Williamsia limnetica
GTGATCACCAAAATCCTGCTCGACAACCACGCTGTGCCCCTGCAGGTGGGGCGTGAGTTCCGGACGGTCACACCCGCCATCCGCAAAGCACTGATTGCGCGGGACAAAGGCTGTGCGTTCCCCGGCTGCGGGTGCCCGGCCGGATGGACCGATGCCCATCACATCACGTTCTGGAGTCACGGTGGTGAGACGAGCCTGGCCAACACGGTTCTGCTGTGCCGCAGGCATCACAATTACATTCACCACAAAGGCTGGACCGTGTTCCTGGGACATGACGGCCATCCCTGGTTCATCAAACCCGGCACCAGCACTCCTATGCATTCGCATGCCAGACGCACCCTGACCAACGAACCACTCGCCGCGTAACAGGCCCACAAGTTCACGAGAAACTCCACACGACGACGCAGCCCGAAGTTACTACCGCAGCACCGGATGACACCCGGCGCGGCTCGAACATTGAAAATTCCATAGTGTGAGGCTCTTCCGACGAACTCCGAATCCCGAACACTCCTGTACGTCCGGTGTGCGATGTGCACCAACGAGTGGGTGTCAGGCCTTGGCCACCGTGATCGCGATCGCGGATTCGTCCGCGGTTCGATAGTAAACGGCGATCACGCTGCCGGGCGCGACAGAGGCCAAGGATGCGGCTGGGATGAATGCGGTTTCGCGAGCGGCGAACTGCCCACCGTCGGTTCTGGCGACCATCAGGTCGACAGTGATCTCTCGGTGGTCCTCGATTAAGTGGCAGGTGGCGCGCATCGCGGTCACGACAGCCTGGGATCGATTCCCGCGCCGGACAAGGTCGATCTTCGCGGCGGTCGTGATGCCCTTGCGGATCAACCTGTGGTCGAATGCCGCACGCGCTGCGATCATGTCGTCGGCGAGGGTGAGGTCGGTTGGCCGGTCTGGATGAAACCGGACCGCAACCACCACACCGGGCTTCAGGTCGAGGGCTGCGCCGTGGCAGGTGGAGGTCGTGAGCTCGCCGCGAAAGCGCTCGCCTGTAACGGTTTCGACGTCAATGATCGCCGCGCCTTCACGAGGCGGCCCTGGGATGCCCGCTACTGTCCCGACGCCGATGGCGGCCCCGGCGGGTGTCGCGCTCGGTCGTCGGTGTCGGGCCGGGGTCAGCACGGTGGTGGTCTTCATCCGGGAAAGTCGTGTTCGCATGGGTCTACGTTCTCGTTGGCAGGCGGCTACCGATCCCAAGTTCGAAGCTGGTTACGCCGGCGACCTCGGTCTACGATCGCCTGATGAGTACGGGGCTGCAAGTGGCCACCGACGTGTCCGTGGCCCGTCCACGACGGGCGGTGATCGATGAGGCATGGCGTCGTATCGGCCCGGGTCTCGAAGTGCTCAGCAGCAGTGACGGTGGACCGCTACGTCGCACGGTCAAACGCATCCTCGATCCGTTGGTGCTGCGGCTACGCGTCAACCCGCAGTTCTCGACGCCGATTCTGACCGGTGAGGCGGCGGCTGCCGTCGATGCGCTGATCGTGGGACACGGTCATGAGCTGCTGTTGACCGCCAGGTGGTTCACGCACTTGAAGAAGGCTCGCAGGCGGCTTCGGATCACCACCGGCAATGCGCAGGAGCTGTACTTCCCGGTCTGCTTCGAGCTTGCCGTCACCGCAGGGGCGCCGCCGGCCGACAGCGACGCCGCCGCGGAGGCCACGCTGCTGGAACTGCACGGGGACCGAGACCGAACCGCGGGTGCGGTTCTCACAGATCATCTGGCAGACCCTGCTGTGGTGGAGAGACTCTCTCGGCAACTCGCGACCGGCTGGCGCGATGTGTCCCCGGGTGGCGCGATCACTGGTCCCTTTCTCGGGGGCCTGAGCACCGTGCTGGGGCCGACCGGCGATCACCGCGCCCATGGTGCCCGACAGCGGGTGTGGGCGGCACTCATCGCAGACGAGACTCCATACAATCTCGGCGCGCTCGCTCGCGACGTCGATGGAGCCCTGCCGTGGTCGATCGTCGATGTCGGTCTGAGTTCGGTTGCCCCGCAGCAGCGTCCGGACGTCATCGGTGAACAGCGCGGTGAGCGACCGCTCGATCGCACGGTCGCCGAGCGGGTCCGGGCGACCCTGCGCCGCGGCCTGGATCGCACAGAGCTACCTGACATCCCCCTGTTGTGCGACGAGGAGGTGGACCGCGTCTGCGCGCCGTGGGGTTTGCTCGGCGAAGATCGGCAGGCCACATTGATCGTCGGCATCGACCTCGCCGTCGACCTCATGCCCCTGGACGAAAAGCACAGTCCGCACAGTGCTGTTGCGACACAGATCCAGGCCCGGTTGCGTAAGGAGGCGTACGTTCTGCACGCGAGGCGCTGCCTTGCGGACGGCGCTGCGTTGCATCCGCGCCAGCAACGGGTGGTCGATGACCTCCGGGCGTTCGCCCGCCCCTACCTGAGTCGGTTGTGGGCCAGATTGCACGGGCGCGACGTGTGGCAGGAAACGTGCGCCGACGTCGACGACGTCCGGGCGCTGCTGGACGGGGTGGCACGGTCGACGAGTCTGGATCAGCGCCAACGCATCAAGGCGATGTTGGAGAACCAGCTGGCCCCCACATCGGGCGCGGGTGCGATATGAGGCTGAACACCGAGTCGAGGCTGTGGGGTATCGGCCCGGCACCCGAAGACCCACCACTGGTCGCCGTACTCGAGGTCGGTGGCGCCGTGATGTCCTGGACGGTCGATGTTGCGGCACCTCCGAGGATCACCTTTCTCGACCACCAACAGGCGGACTGGCTGTGGCATGTCGTCGGGGAACCCGGTCATGTGGCGCTCGCCGCTGCCATGGAGGACGCCGCCACCCCGGATTCCCTCGAGATCTCTGGCGCCGAGATCGTCGCGGGCTCGCTCGAGGATCCGCGTCGTCTCGCACTGGGTCACTGGCTGCGCCGCTGGTGGCCGACGAGCGTGCTCGATGGCATCGGCCCCTTGGACCAAGCCTTGCTCGACGCCGAGGTCGCGTTGCTCACCGCACAGGCCCAACACTTTTTCGCCGGCGACACCTTCGACTCCGATGTGACCACGTTGTTGGCGCCGCACGCAGCTGCGCTGATCCGGCACGTCCGCGGTGGCGATCACCGGATAATGGATATGGTCGCTCGTGCAGTCGAACTCGCGGAAGAAACGGGGGCGGCCGCCGGACCCGACTCGGCACTGTGGCTTGATCTGGCCGACATGCTGGACGACTCGGGGCTGCGCGCCGCGGCCGGCATCGGTCAGCAGGACGATTATGCGCTCGCGGCGGGTAGCGGCACGGCCATTGATACCGAAGCGATCTCGCGTGGTGCAGCAACAATCAAGTGGGGCGCGGTTCCACCGCACACCTTCGATGCCGCAGAGAACACCGCGGAGTGGGTGGTACCGATCGGGGACGGCGACAACCCGGCCACCGCGGTCGTCCGGACCATGATGATCGGCGGCGACCCGTCTGGCATCGCCGTGACGCTGCGATCGGGAACCATCGCCGGTGCAGCTGAACTGGACGGTCGCGGCGCCGCCAGGATCGCGCTCCGGACCGGCGATCAGGTGCCGTCGGAATCAGAACTGTGGGGCCACGATTGGTCGTCGGCCGCGCTCACGGTGGGAGTGCCGGTGGACGAACCGGTAGAGAGTCGCGAACGGGTGCGACGCTTCGTCAGACAGCGGCTCGCTGCGCCGCCCGAGGACGCGTTTCTCGCCGAGATCCTGGCTGCCGAAGCCGACTACTGATCCCTACGCCTGGAGTTGGTGGGTTCTGGCGACGCCGACCTGCGGAAATGGTCGCCAGAACCCACCAAGATCGCGGAAGATCAGTGGCTTGCGACTGAGCGGTAGCGCCACAGCGACAACGGTACGAAGACGATGAGAATCGCGGCGCACGTGAGGACCGAGTAGAGCACTGCGTTGTCGGCGACCCAGCCGGTGGCCTGCGGGAAGTCGGCGGGCGCTGCATTGCCGAGCAACTGCCGAGATGCAGTGGCCACCGCGGTGATCGGGTTCCACTCTGCGATTGTCTTGAGCGGGCCGGGCAGGCTCTGCGCCGAGATGAACGCACTCGACAGGAACGTCATCGGGAACATCCACACGAACCCGATGCTCTGCGCCACCTCCACATTGGGTGCCATGAGACCGGAGAACGCACCCACCCACGACATCGCGAACGCAAGCAGCAGGATGAGGCCGAGAGCGATCAGCGCATCGAGCGCGCTGCCGCGGATGCGCCAGCCGATGACCAGTCCACACAGTGCCATGACGGCCACACTGACGATGCTGACCAGGAGGTCGGAGAGCGTCCGACCGAGCACCACCGCCAGCGACCACATGGGCAGAGTGCGCAGGCGGTCGACGATGCCGGACTGAAGGTCTTGTGCGAGTCCGACAGTGGTGAAGGCCGAGTTGAAAACAACTGTCTGCGTGAAGATGCCAGCCATCAAGAACTCGCGGTACGAGGCGCCGCCGAGAGTTGCACCGAAGACGTACGCGAACAGGAAGACGAACATGAAGGGCTGCACGGTGGCGCTCACCAGGAGCGTCGGCACGCGGCGGATGGTCAGGAGATTTCGCCCCGCCATGACCGAGCTGTCGGAGAACAGGCCGCCACCTTTCGCGGGAAGGAAATCTTCAGAGCCCATCGACGTCGTGGTCACCTTGTTCGACTTCTCCTGCTTCTCGGTCGCCTGCTTCGTGTCGTCGGGAGACGGCTGCGCAGATGTTGTCGTCACGCAGCACGCTCCTCGTTCTTGTCGGGGGTCGTCGACGTCAGGTTCAAGAAGACGTCGTCGAGAGTAGGGGCGTCCACGGTGAAGTCCGAGACGGTCATGCCTGACTCGGACAGCGCTTGAATGATCGCCGCAGCACTGGCATTACCGTGTGCGACCGGAACATGCCAGGCCATCGAGTGGGCATGGCTGTACGGTTCACCGGATCCGTATTCGGCCAGCACGGCGACGAGCCGGTCGCGGTCATAGCCCCCCGCCATTTCAACTGTCAGCAGCGTGGACTGGGACGCAGCCTTCAATTCGGCGGCGGTGCCCTTCGCGACCACCACGCCCTTGTCGATCACCGTGATGATGTCGGCGAGGGCATCGGCCTCTTCGAGGTACTGGGTGGTCAACAGCACGCTTGTGCCTGTACTGACCAGGTTTTCGATCAGGGCCCACATCTCTCGGCGACCGCGCGGGTCGAGGCCGGTGGTGGGTTCGTCGAGGATCACGACACCCGGCCGGGCAATCAGTGAACCGGCCAGGTCGAGTCGCCGGCGCATACCCCCGGAGTACGTACGGGACGGTCGATCCCGCGCGTCGCTGAGCCGGAAGTCGCTGATCAGTTCGTCGGCGCGAGCTCCGGCGGCCTTGCGCTTGAGGCCGTACAGACGGGCGACCATGCGAAGGTTCTCCCAACCCGTCAGGTTGCCGTCCACCGCGGCGTACTGTCCGGAGACGCCGATGCTGCGACGCACCTTGGCGGGATCGGCCAATGCGTCGGTTCCCAGCACGGTGACTGTTCCCTCGTCGGGTTTGAGCAGCGTGGAGATCACCCGCACCGTCGTGGTCTTGCCCGCACCATTCGGTCCGAGGAGTGCGTGCACGGTGCCGCGCTTGACTTGCAGGTCGACGCCACCGAGTGCGCGGTGAGGTTCGCCGCGACCGAATGTGCCACCGAAGGTCTTCGTCAGGCCGGAGACCTCGATCGCATACTCATCCATTGATCCACCACTTCTCGTCGCGGACTGCTCGGATCTCGTGCTTACGTTCTGACATCGACTGCTTGAGACTGCGCGGCGCGATGTCGCGCCAGTTCTTCTCGACGTACTGCAAGCAGTCCTCGCGACCGGACGGTCCGTGCTGTGACGTCCAGCCGCCGGGTACCGGAGCGAAATCCGGCCACAGCGAATGCTGGCCTTCGTGGTTGACCAGAACGCGGAACGTACCCCGCTCGTCATCAAATGGATTTTTCATGATGTGTCCTTTCCCCTGCTGTTGCGAACTTGTCTGTGGTCGCGTGGTTGTTCGGGCGGGCGATGTCGGTCGTGTGGTGTGTCACCGGCGGGTCCAGATGGGCGCGTAGCGCGGCGGCGACCGGGCCGACATGCTCCGAGTCGAGAAGCTGGCTGTGCCGGCACGGCGCCGAGATGTGGTCGATCTCGCCGGCGACGTGTGCTCGCCAATCCTCGATGGCAGGACCTCCGGCCGGCGGATCCACCTCTGCGGTCACGAAGACGGCGTGGCCGTCGTAGTGCCGTGGTGTCCAGTCGCGGGCCACTGCGGTCGCGGCCACGTACGCCTCGTAAAGCGATTCGAGGGCGGCGACCGACAGGTGAGCGAGCGGACCCTCGGAACTGTGGATGATCTCCGTCGCCTGCTCGATGCTCAGATCGGCGTCCTCGGTGTGGCCCAAAGCCTCGCGGGCATCGGCGAAACCGAACTCCTCCAGCAGTTCTGCGACCGAAGGCTCGAGGTCGAGCCCGGGCCTACCCGGGATCACGTACGAATCCAGCAACATCAACAGGTCGATCTGCTCGCCCTGTTCACGGAGTTGCACCGCCATCTCGTGCACGATCGAGCCACCGAGTGACCAGCCGACGAGGTGATAGGGCCCGTGCGGCTGCACGGAACGGATCTGCTGCACATAGAAATCGGCAAGGTCGGGTACCGACCGCAACCGCGGGCCGCCGGACAGCGCGGGATTCTGCAGGCCGTACAGCGGTCGGTCGGAGTCGAGGTGGGGGAGCAGGGACGTGTAGCTCCAGGCGACGCCCAGTGCCGGGTGCACCGCGAACACCGGAGCTCGGTTTCCGTTGGCTCGCAACGAGAGCAGGGGTGCCAGCGCCGGATCGTCGGCGGGTACGACGGGTGCCGCGTCAGGCTGGTTCGCCGTCCGATTCCGCTCGCCGTCGATTCGGGCAGCGAGCTCTTCGGTGGTCGAGTCGCTGAACATCCAGCCGACAGGTACCTCGACGCCCGCTTGTTCTCGCAGTGTCGCGATCACCTTCGTTGCCAGCAGGGAGTTGCCGCCGAGATCGAAGAAGCCATCGCCGGCCGACACTGTGTCCAGGTCCAATGCCTGGGCGAACGCACTGGCCACGAGGGTTTCGGTGCCGGCGGCGGGCGGACGGCCCGCGACGGTCGACACCTCAGGCTTGGGCAGGGCTTTCTTGTCCAATTTGCCGACCGGGGTCATCGGGATGGCGTCGAGCACCGTGATGGCCGAGGGCACCATATGGCGGGGCAGTTTGTGGGACAGCTGCTCTCGCAACGCGGCGGGATCGACGTCGGCGCCGTCCTCGGCGACGATGTAGCTCAGCAGCCGGGCCTGACGGTCGGAGTCGCCGTCCACGATGGTGGTCGAGTGACGGACCGAGTCGAATCCGGCGAGGACCGCATCGATCTCGCCGAGCTCGATCCGGAAGCCGCGGACCTGTACCTGATCGTCACTGCGACCGACGTACTGCAGGGTGCGCGCAGCCGTCCAGCGGACGACGTCGCCGGTGCGGTACATCCGCTCGCCGCCGACACCGGTGGGGTTGGCCACGAACCGTGTGGACGTGAGATCCGGACGACCGAAGTATCCACGGGTGACCTGATCGCCGATGAGGTAGAGCTCGCCGGCGACGCCGACCGGGGTCGGGTGCAGTCGGGTGTCGAGTACCAACGCGCGCACCCCACGGTTCGGCGAACCGATGGTGATCGGGCCCTCAGGCGTCAGCGGGTCGCTGCTGGTGGTGATGATCGTCGTCTCGGTGGGACCGTAGACGTTGTACATCGTCCGGCCGTCCGCCCATTTGCGAACCAGGTCACGACCGAAGCTCTCGCCTCCCACCGCGATCGTGCGCAGACCGCGTACGCGGCGGTGGTCGAGGCTGGCAAGCGCCGCCGGAGTGATGAACGCGTGCGTGACGGCACTGAGTTCGAGGAAATCTGCCAGCTGCTCGCCGCCGTAGACGTCGGTGGGGCTGATCACCAGTGCGGACCGTCCGGAAATGGCCATCAACATCTCGAGCACAGACGCATCGAAGCTCGGTGATGCGAAATGCAGGACCCGGGAGGCTGATTCGGGACGCATCTTGACCTTGAGCTCATCGTGTACCGCCGCCAGGCCGCGATGGGAAACCATCACGCCCTTCGGCCGACCGGTGGAGCCGGAGGTGTAGATGATGTACGCGAGCTGCTCATGCCTCGGGCCGTCGCCGATCTCATCGCGCGTCAGCGGCAGAGCCGACAGCGCTGCGGTGGCGCCGTGCACCGCCGCGTCGTCCAGCACGAACCAGTCGACTGCGGCCGGCAACGACTGTGCGTGCTCGGCCATGGTGATCCCGACCCGAACCCGGCTGTCGGACAGCATGTGTTCGATACGGGCCGCGGGGTAGGTCGGGTCGACCGGCAGGAACGCGGCGCCGGTCTTGGTGATGGCCAACGTTGCGATGATCGAGTCCACCGACCGCGGAATGGCCATGGCGACCAGCGAATCAGGACCCAGGCCGCGGCGCAGGAGCAACCGGGCGAGCTTGTTCGACCGGTAGTCGACCTCGCGGTAACTGACGCTGGTGTGCGCGTCGATCAACGCGGTGCCGTCCGGATTGTCGCGGACCGCGGCAGCGAACAGCTCGGCGAGCGAACGCGGCCGGGGTGCGGGCAGGCCACGCACCGGGGCGAGGGTCGCCTCTTCGACGAAGTCGGTGACCGGGGTGTCACCGATCGGCCTCTCCGGGGTGTCGGTGACCGCACGCAGCACCCGAACGAGCCTTCCGGCGATGGCTTCCGCGGTCCGCTCGTCGTAGAGCGCACTGGCGTAGGTCATCTTGATCCGGCCTTGGCTATCGGCGCCGGGATTGATACCGGTCACCGTGAACTGCAGGTCGAACTTGACCGTCGGGTTGTCGATTTCGGTCACCTGCGCTGACAGGCCGGGGCCTGCGTCGAGGTCGCCACCGAGACTTGTCTCGGACCAGTCGTGCACCGAAAGCGCGATCTGGAACAGCGGATGGCGACCGGCAACCCGCTGCGGATTGACCGCTGCGACCACGTCGTCGAACGGGATGTCCACGTGGGCAAGCGCTTCTAGATCACTTTCTCGAATCTCCGAGAGCAGCTGGACGAACGATGACGTCGGGTCCAGGGAGCTCCGCAGTGCCAGGGTGTTGACGAACATGCCGACAACTCGCTGGAGTTCCGGCTCGAAGCGGCCGGCTACGGGAGTGCCGATGAGCACGTCTGACCCGGCTCCCATGCGGTACATGAGTACTGCCAGGGCGGCGTGCATCAGCATGAACGGGCTCACGCCTTCGCGTCGGGCCAGGTCTGCGATCGCACCACGGAGGTCGTCATCGATCGTCAACGCGATGTGACCGCCGCTGTTGTCGGCGACTGTCTCGGCGCCGCTTGCTGCGTGCTCGGTGAGCGACGGGATCGTGGAATCGGTAGGTGCGCCTCGGAGTACCTCGCGCCAGTAATCGAGCTGGCGGTGCGCGGCGCTGTCAGGATCGTCGGGTGATCCCACCGTGGCCCGCTGCCACAGCGTGTGGTCGATGTAGCTCACGGGCAGCGGTTCGAAGTCCGGTGCCGAGTTCCCGATACGCGCCCGGTAGGCGACCATCAGATCGCCCAGCAGGGTCGGCAGAGACCAGCCGTCGGCGGCTATGTGATGGACAACCACGACCAGGGTGTGACTCAGTGGTCCGGTGCGGAGCAACCGGAAGCGAACCGGCGCCTCGGTCGAGAGATCGAAACCCTGTGCCGCAGTGGTCAACACGAGTGCGTCACGGTCGACGTCGTCGTGATGCTCCACCGGCAGCCGGTTGCCCACGATCTTGGTGGCATCCGGTTCGGGAACCTGCACGGCCTCGCCACCCACTTCGGGGAACAGGGTGCGCAGGCTCTCGTGCCGATCGAGCAGGTCGATGAGGGCCAGTCGTAGAGCATCAACCGAGAGCTCGCCGTGGAAGTCCACCGCGAACGGGACGTTGTATGCCGCCGACTCGGGGTCGGTGCTGGCGAGGAACCACAGCCGGCGTTGCGCCAGGGACAGCGGCGCACTGGTGGCATGCTCACCGCGCCCTGTCAACGGCGTTCGTGCGGCGCTCGCGGAGGTGTCACCGTCGGCTGCTATCTGTGCCAGGTCACTGACGGTGGGATGGTCGAAGACGACCTTCACCGGCAGGTCCGTCCCGAGCGAGCGATTGATCCGGCTGACCAATTGGGTTGCTGTCAGCGACGTGCCGCCGAGTTCGAAGAAGTCGTCGTCTGCACCGACCTGGTCGGCGGGTACGCCGAGTACGTCGGCGAACAACTCGGCCAGCGATTGTTGCGTGTCGCCGGACACCGGTCGACGCTGCTCGCCGCCGGCCGAAACCACCGGCGCCGGCAGTGCCTTGACGTCGAGCTTGCCATTCGGGGTGAGAGGCACCTCGCCGATCGGTGTGATCGATGCCGGAACCTGATGCCGCGGCAATCGCGCCTGCAGATGTCGTCGGATGTCATCGACGTCGGGAGATACGTCGGCGGCGGTGCCCTCGGGCACGATATAGCTGGCCAGGCTCGCGCCCTCACCCTGACCCCGTACTACGGTCACCGCGAAACGGATGTCGTCGCGGGCGGTCAGCGCCGCGTTGATCTCGCCGAGTTCGATACGGAAGCCGCGCAACTTGACCTGGGTGTCGCTGCGCCCGAGGTAGGTGATGACACCGTCGGGATCGGAGGTCACGACATCGCCGGTGCGGTACAGCACGTCACCGGAATCGCCGAACGGGCTGGCCACGAAGCGCGTGGCGGTCAGGCCCGCCCGCTGCAGGTAGCCACGAGCGACGCCGGCGCCGCTGAGGTACAACTCGCCGGGGACGCCCGGGGGAACCGGACGCAACCGGGCGTCGAGTAGGACCGCTCGTTCGCCGCGCACCGGGGTCCCGATCGGAATACTGGTCTGTCCCGAACCCTCTGACGCGGGGTGCAGCTCGGCCATCAACGAGACAACGGTGGTCTCGGTGGGTCCGTACGCGTTGAGGAAGGTGCGGCCGGGGGCCCACTTCTCGACGAGCTCGGGGCCGCAAGCCTCGCCACCGACAGCCAGAGTTCGCAGCTCCGGCAGGTCGGTGCCCGGAATCGTCGCCAACGCGGCGGGGGTGATGAAGGCGTGGGTGATCTGCTGATCGCGCAGGAAGTTCTCCAGCTCGATGCCACCGTAGATACGCGGTGCGATGACCATCGTTGCACCCGTCGACACCGCGAGCAGGAGTTCGAGGATCGAGGCATCGAAGCTGGGCGACGCGAAATGCAATGTGCGCGAATCGGTGCCGATGTCGTACCGCTCACGCTGCTCGGTGGCCAGGGGGGCCAGTCCGCGGTGGGTGACGGCGACGCCCTTCGGTACACCCGTCGAGCCAGAGGTGTAGATGATGTAGGCGATGTTGTCCGACGTGGCCCAGCGTTGCCGCTTGAGTCTGCGTCCACTCATGGTCTCGACAGCAGCGCCGAGCTGCCCGTCGAGACTGATCCAGCGAATACCCGCAGGCAAACTCGACGCGGTTGCCTCATCGGTGATGCCGACCGTGGCGCCGCTGTCGGTGATCATGTGCTCGATCCGTTCGGCGGGGTACGCCGGATCGACGGGAACGAAGGCCGCACCGGTCTTGGTGATGGCCCAGAGGGCGGCGACCGAGGTGGCGCTACGGCTCAGGGCGATCGGTACCACGTCCTCCGGCCCGATCTCGAGACTGAGCAGATACCGCGCCCACCGGTTCGACCACTCGTCGAGTTCGCGGTAGGTCAAGGAGTGCTGATCTGCGGCAGCGGGATTGGGAGACGACCACTGGCCGGCCTCGAACACGAGAGCCACCGCGTCGGGATTGCGCGAGGCGGCATCGGCGAGCAGATCGGGGAGCAGTGTCTCGTTGTCCGACCATGCCTCACCCGACTCGTCGACGGTGACATCGGCTGCGGGCCACTCGGAGGCGTCCAGGATGTCGATCTCGTCGACCGAGACCGATGGATCGGCCGCCACGGCTTCGAGGATGCGCACCAGCCGCTGCGCCATTGCCTCAATGGTCTCTGTGCGGTACTTCCCACGGGCGTAGGTCAATCGCATCGAGCCGCCGGTGACCCGGAGTTCGAGGTCGAATCTGGTGCCCGCGGTGTCGATCTCGGATACCTCGGCCTGCAGATCCCCGAGGGCCAGGTCTGGTCCTGCGTCCTCTGCGAAGGCGAGCGCCACCCGGACCAGCGGATCCTGCTGTCGCCGGTCGCCGGCAACCGCCGCCGCCAACTGGTCGTACGGAACGTCTGCGTGCGAGAACGCGTCGATGTCGATGTCGCGGACACGGTCGACCAGCTCGATGAACGAGGCGCGGGCGGGCACAACGGTACGCAACACGACGGTGTTGACGAACATGCCGACGAGTTCAGCGAGCTGCGGGTGGTCGCGGCCGGCGACGGGACTACCGATGACCACATCGGAGTCGGCGCCTTCGAGGTGTACTTCCGGGTCGGTACTGAGCCGGTGCAGCAGGGTTGCCAGCGCACTGTGCATCACCATGAACAGGCTCGCGTCACGTGAGCGTGCGATCTGGTTCAGCCGGCCCACGATGTCGGCGTCGATGTCGAAATCGACGGTGCCGCTGCCTTCGAGGCCCGTGAACGTCTCCGGGAGCATCGACT
This sequence comes from Williamsia limnetica, assembly GCF_003217475.1. Classification (GTDB taxonomy): domain Bacteria; phylum Actinomycetota; class Actinomycetes; order Mycobacteriales; family Mycobacteriaceae; genus Williamsia; species Williamsia limnetica. Next base: position 12,640 of record NZ_QJSP01000013.1, read on the forward strand.
GTCTGCGGACGTCCGCCAGGGTGCCGCGCCACCAGTCCAGCAGCGCATTGACGCGGCTGTCGGGGTCCTGATCGTCGCCGAGGGCCGCGCGCTGCCACTCGGCGAAGTCGCGGAACCGGACCGGCAGCGGTGCGAACTCGGGCGGACGGCCGCCACTGCGCGCGTGGTACGCCGTGGCGAGATCGGCGGCGAGCGGCCGAAGCGACCAGCCGTCGGCGGCGATGTGGTGGATCACGATCGTCAGCACGTGTTGTGCCTCGCCGGTCTTCGCCAGCTCGGCCCTGATCGGGTGCTCGCTGCGGAGATCGAAACCTGTGGCGGCCAGAGCGCTCTGATGCGCTGCCAGCTCATCCGCCGCGACCTCGCGTACCGAGAGGTCGAAGGTGGGTGCCTCGAGCACCTCGACCTGCGGCCTGCCGTCGTCCTCCGGGTAGATCGTGCGCAGCGGCTCGTGCCGGGCGGTCACATCGGACAGTGCTTGCGCGAGCGCCCGTGCATTCAGATCGCCGGTGAGGGCGACGGCGAACGCGATGTTGTACGCGCCCGACTCCGGCTCGAGCCGGTTGAGGAACCACAGTCGCGACGCTGCCAGTGCGGGAACCGAATCCAGGCCTGTCTCCGGCCGCTCGCGCGCCACGAGTTCGGGGAGGGGAGCGATCTGTTCGTCGTCGGAGGAGGCTGCAACCGCCCGGGCCAGTCGAGAGATGGTCGGGTTGTCGAAGAGGGTGCGAACAGGTACCCGCCGGCCCGTCATGGTCTCGAGTCGGGCGACTACCTGGGTGGCCATGAGCGAGTTGCCGCCCATGTCGAAGAAGTCCTCGGCGCGGCCGATCTGCGCGGCGTCGCGGCCGATGACCTCGGCGAAGATGTCCGCGATCTCGAGTTCGCGGCGTCCACGGGGGCTGCCTCCGTTGTCGGTGGAGGTGTTGCCGGTACCGCGCGTCGGCTCGGGCAGCGCCCGGTAGTCGATCTTGCCGCTCGGGGTGACCGGCATCTTGTCGATCACCATGATCACCCGCGGCACCATGTGCCCGGGCAGCTGATTGGTCAGGCGTTCGCGGAGTGAATCCGACTGCAGGGTCTGGGCGCGGGCGGGGCTCACGTACGACACCAACTCGGTGGACCCGTCCCTGCCGGGGCGCGCGATGGTGACCGCCTCGGCGACGAGGTCATCACGGACCAGCGCCGCGTCGATCTCGCCGAGTTCGATACGGAACCCGCGAACCTTGACCTGGCTGTCGGCGCGACCGAGGAACTCGAGTTCGGCAGCCGATGTCCAGCGCACGAGGTCGCCGGTCCGGTACATCCGGTCACCGTCGCGTCCGAACGGGTTTGCCAGGAACGACTCCGAGGTGCGACGCGTACGCCGGTGGTAACCACGGGCCAGATGACCGCCCGCCAGGTAGAGCTCGCCGACCGCGCCGACCGGTACCGGCTGCAGGCGCTCATCGAGGACGAGCAGATCCATGCCGCGTACGGGCCCGCCGATGCTGAGTGCGCCCTCGGGGGTGATGGCGGCCGAGATGGTTGCGGCCACTGTCGCTTCTGTCGGGCCGTATGCGTTGAACAGGTTGCGATCTCGCGCCCAGCGGGATACGACCTCGGGATTCGGATGCTCTCCGCCGATGATCACCGTGGACAGGGCCGGCAGGGAGCCGGGGTCCATCGTCGCCAGGACGGACGGGGTCACGAATGCGTGGGTCACCGAGGCGTCGGCCAGCACCTGCTGCAGTTCGTTGCCGCCGAGCACGTGCGGTGGGGCGATGACCATGGTCGCGGCTCCGCCGACGGCCATCAGAACTTCGAGGACCGATGCGTCGAAGCTCGGTGATGCGAAATGCAGTGTGACACTGTCTGGTTCGACCCTGAATCGCTGAACCTGCTCGGTGGTGAAGTCGACAAGCCCGTTGTGGCTCACGACGACGCCCTTCGGCGTGCCGGTGGTACCGGAGGTGTAGATCAGGTATGCCGGATTGTCCAGCGTCAGTGGGGCGACCCGATCGGAGTCACCGACGGGGCGGGCGGCGGCAGTGTGTAGTCGCTCGAGTAGCTCAGGGTGGTCGATCGCCATGGTGGGCGTGTCGCCAGGGGTGATCGGTGAGTCGCTGATCGTCAGACACAGCCGCGCGCCTGAATCCGAGACGATGTGGTTGATGCGCTCCATCGGGTACTTGGGATCGACAGGTACCCAGGCGGCGCCGGTCTTGGCAGTCGCCCAGAGGGCGACGATCCAATGGATCGATCGTGGGATCGCCACCGCGACAAAATCTTCCGGACCGATGCCCTGGCCGATCAACAGGTGGGCCAACGCATCCGAGCGCGCGTCGAGTTCTGCGTAGGTGAGTTGATCCCGCATGCCGCGTACGGCGATGGCGTGCGGATTCTCGTCGACTGCGGCTGCCAGGATGCCCGGCAGGGTTCGCGCTCGTCGTGGGGTGGGGCCCGTGGCGGGCACCAGCGATGCCTCTTCGCCGCGACCCAGGATGCCGATGTCGCCGATCGGTCGGGTCGGATGTGTCAGGACCCCGCGGGCCAGCCGCTGCAGGCGTTTGCCGAGCGCGCGGATGGTCGAATGGTCGAAAAGGTCAGAGGCGTACTCGATCTCGACCTCGACACCGCCCGGTTCGCCCTGCTCGTTGAGGTGCTCGGTGATGGTGAACTGCAGATCGAACTTGATCACCCCGGTCGGGATCGGGGCGGCATCCACACTCACGCCAGGCAACTCGATGGTGACGCGCGCGTTCTCGTTGACCGCGATGCTCACCTGGAACAGGGGATGGGAGGAGTTGGACCGATCGGGATTGAGCTCCTGGACCACCTGCTCGAAGGGCGCGTCGGCGTGGGCGAGAGCATCGAGTGTCACGGCCTGCAAGCGGGTGATGAGATCGGAGAACGTGTCCGACTTGCTCACCGGTGTACGCAACACCACGGTGTTGACGAACATGCCGACGAGCTGGTCGAGTGCATCGTCTCCGCGGCCCCCGACCGGTGTGCCGACCGAGATGTCGTCGTCGGCGGCCATGCGTCGCAGGAGCGTCACGATGAGCGCGTGGACCACCGTGAACATGGTCTGCTCACCGGGTGCTCCCGACAATGCGAGCAACCCGCGATGCACGTCGGCATCAAGGGTCAAGCTGTGACCGCCCGCGCGCATGGTCGGCTCGGCCGGACGCGGCCTGTCGATGGGGAGTTCGGTCTGTGCCGGGAGATCGGACAGGGTGTTGACCCAGTATTCCAGTTGAGCTGCAATGGAATTGCTGTCCGTGTCATTCTCGAGCTGGCTCTGCTGCCACACACTGAAGTCGCTGTACTGGATCGGCAGCGGTTGCCACTGCGGGGCCTGACCTGCGTGCCGCGCCGCGTACGCGACAGAGAGATCGTGGGCCAAGGGCGGCAACGACAGCCCGTCGGCGGCGATGTGGTGCAGGACGATCACCAGGCGGTGCTCGGTCTCGGTGACCTGCAGGAGCCGGGCCCGCAAGGGGATCTGCTCTCCGAGGTCGAAGCCCTCGCCCGCGAGCTCCCGCGACACCGATTCGGCCTGGGCGGGTTCCACGGTGACGGTGCGCAGATCGAGTTGATCTGCAACGTCCTCGGTGGAGAGCACCCGCTGGAACGGCCCCTGCTCATCGAGTGGGAACACGGTCCGCAGGATCTGCTGGCGTTCCACCACGTCGCGCAGCGCCAGATGTAGTGCGGCGTGGTCGAGTTCGCCGCGAAGCTTGAGCCGGAACGGGATGTTGTATGCGCCTGATCCCGGGTCGGACCTGTTGATGAACCACACCCGCTGCTGCGCGGCAGAGAGCGGTATCCGCACCGTGTCCGCAGGCGCCACGGGAATCGAACTGTGGCGATCTGGGCTGATCTGTTGCTCGTCGATACCCATCTCACGCAGCGCAGCGGCGAGATCGGCCGGCGTCGGCGCATTGAAGAGCGTCTTGATGCCCACCCGGGTGCCGGCCATGGCGCTGAGTCGGGACACCACCTTGGTGGCGAGCAGCGAGTTACCGCCCAGATCGAAGAACGAGGTTGCCGCTCCGGTGCTCTCGCGGCCGAGTACGGCCGAGAACAATTGGCTCAGTGCCAGTTCGAGGTCGTCCGCCGGCTGCTGTTCCGCGAGCTCGGCAACCTCGAACCGCGGTTCGGGTAGTGCTCGGCGGTCGAGTTTGCCGTTCGAGGTGGTGGGGATCTCGTCGAGTTCGACGATCGCGGCCGGGATCATGAACTCGGGCAGGGTCGCACGCAGAGCCGCACGGATGTCTGCGGCCGCGGGCATCGCGGAACCGGTGACGTAGCCGACGAGCATGGTTTCTGCGGTCGCGGCGTCGGTGCGCGCGATGACCACGGCCTCGCGGACTCCGGTGACCGCGTCGAGTGCCGCCTGGACCTCTCCGAGCTCGATGCGTTGTCCGCGGATCTTCACCTGGAAGTCGCTGCGGCCGACATAGTCGAGAGTGCCGTCCGCGCGCCACCGGACGAGGTCGCCGGAACGGTACATCCGGCGGCCGGGCTGGTGGGGGTTGGCCACGAAACGGTCGGCCGTCAGGTCGGGGCGTCGTACGTAACCGCGGGCGAGCTGGTCGCCTGCGAGGTAGAGCTCGCCGATGGCGCCGACGGGCTGGGGGCGGAGCTGCTGGTCGAGAACGTAGACGGCGGTGTTCGCGACCGGTCGTCCGATCGGGACGGACGAACCCTCGGATGCGGCGCTGTCGTTCTGGTAGGTGACGTCGACCGCGGCCTCGGTCGGTCCGTACAAATTGTGGACCGGGGCGGAGCTGATGGTGCCGAAGCGGACCGCGGTCGGTGTGCTCAGGGCTTCGCCGCTGGTGAACACCAGGCGCAGGGATTCGAGTGTGCCCTCGTCCGGTCGGTCCTCGGATTCGAATGCGGAGACGAAGGTCGCCAGCATCGAGGGTACGAAGTGGGCAACGGTGATGTGGTGGCGGCTGATTACCTCGCGCAGGTACCAGGGGTCGCGGTGGCCATCCGGTGTCGGGACGATCAGTGCGGCGCCCGTCATCAGCGGCCAGAAGAACTCCCAGACCGAGACGTCGAAGGTGGCCGGAGTTTTCTGGATGACGCGGTCGCGGCGATCGAGAACGTACTCGGCCTGCATCCACTGCAGCCGGTTGGCGATGGCGGCATGGCTGACGCTGACGCCTTTCGGCTTGCCCGTCGAGCCCGAGGTGAAGATGACATAGGCGGGATGCTCCGGCCGCAGCGGCGCGCGTCGATCGGTGTCGGTGATCGGGTCGGCCGGGATGGCGCAGAGTTCCGTGAGATCGACCGTGAGGGTGTTCACCGGAAGGTCTTGGTGGCCGGGGGCCACGAGTGCCAGAGCGGGGGTCGCCGTGGTGAGAATGTGCTCGATCCGGTCGGCCGGGTCGTCGGGGTTGATCGGCAGATAGGCGCCGCCGGCCTTGATGACCGCATGAATGGCGACCACCTGCTCGATGCTGCGAGGGATCATCACGGCGACCACGGACTCCGGTCCGATGCCCTGGTCGATCAGACGGCGCGCGAGAGCGCTCGTGCTCGAGGAGAGTTGACCGTAGGTCAGTGTGGGTCCGGCGGTGTCTGCGTCGAGTAGCGCGCAGGAGTCGGCGTGGGCGGCCGCGGCGGCGTCGAGCAGTTCGGTGAGCGTGCCTGCGGTGAAGGGGGCAGTGGTGTCGTTCCAGTCGGAGAGCACCCGTCGCCGCTCGTCCGGGCGGACGTTGTCGAGGTGCGACACGGTGGTCTGCGGATCGCTGGTGACCAGCGCTTCGAGGAGCGCCTCGATGCGCTGGTGGTGTCCGCGCACCTCGTCGTTCGTGTAGCGGTTGGGATTGGCCTCGAGGTCGAACATGATCTCGTCGCTGCCGAAGTTCTCGTACACGTTGACCGAGAGGTCTTCCACCGGACCGGTCGAGAGCAAATGCACCTCGCCACTGACCGGTCCGAAGTCGATGTGGCTGAAGAACAGCATCACGTTGACCATCGGACCGAAGAACTCCCGTTCCGATCCGCTGTCTCCGAGCAGGTCACGCAGGATGTCCTCGTGGCGGAACCGCTGATGCTTGAGGGCATGCTTGATCTGATGATTGGCATGGGTGAGTAGCTCGGCGATTGTCATCCGCGGTGTCGCGGTGACACCGATCGGCAGGACGTTGGAGGTCATCCCGGCACTTGTGCGCATCAGATCCGATGTGCGTGCCGCGACCGGCAGGCTGATGACTGTCTGGTTGCGGCCGGTGTAACCGGCGAGATACAGCGCGACGGCAGCGGTGACCACCGATGCCGGCCGGACACCGTTGTCGGCGGCGACCGCGCGCAGGGTGGCTGCGAGCTCAGAACTCAATTGGCCGTATTCGATGCGCGCGATGGCCGACGCAGATGTCTCTTCACCGGCAGCCGTACCGCGGATCGTCTCGGTCCGGGACAGCGATGCACGAGCGGTCTCGGCGACCTCGGGGTCGATGCCGTCGAGTTGTTGCTTCCAGAATTCCCGGTCTGAGTTGAAGTCCTCGGACGACCGGTAGGCGTGATCGAGTTCTGATATCTCGGTCATGGTTGCCGAGGTCATCGGCGTGTAGTCGCGTCCATCGACGAGTGCGCCGTAGCGCTGCCCGACAGCCGTCATCATGAACATGGCGGCGTAACCGTCGAACGCCAGGTGGTGTCCCCAGCAATAGAAGATCCGGTGGTCTTCGCCGAGTTCTAACAGAAAGACCTCGAGTAGCCGATCGGTCTGCAGGTCGACGGGCTTGGTGCGATGGGCTGTCATGAATTCCATCGCACGCTCGTGGGGGTCCGACTCGTGCCGCAGATCGACGAACTGCAACGGAACATCCAGGTCACGGTCTACATAGAGGCGGGGTTCGGCGTCGGTTTCCACGACGCGCAGCAGCCCGGATTCGGTTTCGGAAGCGGTGTAGTGCACAGCTTTCGCGAGGGCCTCGAGGTCCATCGGGCCGCGGAATTCAACGTAAGCCGAAACTGAAAGCGGGACTTCAGAATCGAACTGGTGCGCATACCAGATGCCGCGCTGGGCCTCTGTCATGGCAAACGTCTGATCGACGCTTGCGGGCGAATCAAGTTCCGTAAGTTCAGTTGTGGTGATGATCTTGTCATCGCCGGTATAAGGAAAACTCATATTCGTGCTGCTCAAGGCTCGCTTCACAACGCCCCTCCCGTGGTTGTCGTTGTGCAGTCGGTCTGTATCTCGGTAGTCGTTCGGGCTGAACTGGGCAGCGGATGGGTGTCCGGCGACATTAAAGATCAGATGACCATCGTTAAATGCGCACAGGGGTTTCATGCTGCATAAGGGGATCGGCAATGCTCCACAATTCGTTACCCCATGGCGTGGGGGCGTCAAACCGTAAGTCGACTTCGGTGGAAGTTCGCCTGGCTAAGCGCATTACAGTATCTGCGCAGTATCAGGCAAGTCCTGCGGTCATCATGGCGCTGAGCATGTCGACGATCTCGGCGGGTTCGGAGTCGGATTGTTCGCCGAGCTCGGTACGCCGCTCGTAGTCGGCAATCAGTGAGAACATCGCCGTCGCGACCGCTGTGACCCGGCGAATTCTGGCCGGCTTGTCAGCCCTGATCGATTTGTTCAGCTGGTCAAGAACTTTCGGCCATTCGGTGTAACCCGTTGGAATGGATTCGTCGGGCCAGTGGGGTCGGATGGCCTCGAGGAAGCGCGCGTAGTGGGTGCCCTTCATCTGCAAGATGGGCAGTACTAGCACCTCGATCAGGTCGCGAACCGTCGGCTGCTTGCCTTGTGCTGCAAAAGCTTCCAGCATTTTCGCCCGTTCGTTCTCCATCGGCCCGAGTCGGCGGGCGACGATCGCCGCGATGAGTCCCTGGCGGTTGCGATAGTGGTATTGCACGGCCGAGTTGTTTCGGTGTCCGGCGGCCACGGCGACGTCCCGAAGGGGCACCTCGTAGCCGCGAGTCGCGATCAGCCGTTCGGCTGCGTCGAGCAACTCGCGTTTCCTGTGGTCGGGCCCGCTGTCTGCCATGTGACCTCCGAGCTTATCGTCAGCCCTTCACATCGGGCGTTGACATGGTTTACTTCTCGCCGGTGGCGTATTCGGTGGGTACTGACGTTCGGGGGAATCGCAAGTGAGACGGCAGCTTTCGGTAATCATAACCGCAGTGATCCTGTGTGTCATTTGTGAGCTTGGGGTGACCTCGACGGCGTCCGCAGATCCCGCCGGGCGGGAACTGGCCCAGCCGGTGGCCCGAATGGACAAGATCGTCATGGCGTCGCCGCAGCGGGCCAATCTGACGGTCTATTCCCCGGCCATGCGCAGAACCGTCCGAGTCGACGTACTCCTGCCGAAGAAGCCCGTTCAGGGCAAGAAGCGTCCCACCCTGTACATGCTCGACGGGATAGACGCCGGCGTGTACAGCGGCTACACGCAGAGCGGATGGACGCAGTACACGGACATCGTCGACTTCATGGCGGACAAGAACGTCAATGTGGTGTTGCCGATCGGCGGCACGGGGAGCTACTACACCGACTGGCAGCGTGACGATCCGGCGCTCGGCAGGAACAAATGGGAGACGTTCCTCACACAGGAGCTTCCGCCGCTGATCGATTCGACTTTTCAGGGCAACGGCCGCAACGCGGTGGAGGGGCTGTCCATGGGTGCCACGGGCGCGATGATGCTCGCGGTGCGTAACCCCGACCTCTACGCGGGGGCGGTGTTGCTCAGTGGCTGTCTCGACCTCGGCGACCCCACGGCACAGAACGCGACCACGGGTTCGGTGCGGACCCGTGGTGGCGAACCGGAGAACATGTGGGGGTCGGCCTACAACAAGACATGGGCGGCGCACGATCCGGGGGTGAACATCTCGGCGTTGCGTGGGAAGCCGCTGTATGTCGCGGTCGGCAGCGGATTGCCCGACCCGTCGCTGGGGTTGGCAGGTCTCGCCTCACCGGTCGGCGGTGTGCTCGAGGCGGCGGCCCTGGCCTGCACCCGGAGTTTCGAGACCAAGGCGAAGGCCGCCGGCGTGGACATCACATTCGACTACCGCGAGGGACTGCACTCCTGGGGTTACTGGAACCTCGACCTCCACCGGTCCTGGCCGACCATTGCCGAGGCGCTCGCGATCTGAAGTGGCGATCGTCCCGGTCTGGTTAAGCGGACGTGCTTATATGGTCGCATGACCGACGCCGCGCAGAACCCAGGCATGTCCGTGCTCGACGGGAAGGTCGTGGTCGTCACCGGGGCGTCGTCGGGCCTCGGAGCCGCCGTCGTCCGATTGCTCGGGTCTCGCGGCGCCCGGGTCTACGGTCTCGCCCGGGACCCCGATCGTCTGTCCGAAGTGTTCGCCGAGGTGCCGCACGGCCGGTGGCGCGTCACCGATCTCGCCGATGCGGGCGCCTGCGCCGACGCGATCTCCGATGCCGTCGCGGAGTTCGGTCGGTTGGATTGTCTGGTGAACGTCGCGGGCGCACACACCATGCGGCACACCCCCTCGGTCACCGACGAACAGTGGCACCGTGACCTCGCCGTCAACCTGAACGGCCCGTTCTTCCTGTGTCGCGCCGCACTGCCGCATCTCCTCGAGACAGCGGGCAACATCGTCAACGTCGCATCGACCGCAGGAACCCAGGGACAGGCGTATTCGGCAGCATATTGCGCCGCGAAACACGGGCTCATCGGCCTGACCCGAGCCCTGGCCGTCGAGTACGCCCACACCGCCGTTCGGGTCAATGCGGTCTGCCCGGGCGGCATGCTGACCCCACAGGTCAGCAACTTCGTCGCGCCCGATGGCGCCGATTTCGATCTGATCATGCGTACCGCATCGCCCCGAGGCATGTCCCAGCCGGCCGAGGTGGCGAAGCTGATCGCCTTTTTGGCCGGCGACGACGCCTCCGCGGTCCACGGCGCCGTCTATGCGGCCGACAACGGTCGGTCCGCCGACTGAAATCCCGCGGGTAGCAAAGGCGGGCGGAACGGTCGGCTCAGCGCTGCCAGGGGTTCGTGTACCCGCTCGGCACCAGGCCGTCGAACATGGACCGCATGTCATCCGAGAGTTTCATCAGTTCGACGTATGAGCCGAACCCGTTGCCCTCGATGTAGACGAACTCCATTCCGACACCGGAGAACTCGCCGGACTGAAGGATCTCGACACCGTCTGCGCGCAACTGTGCGACGGTGCCGTCGAAGTCCTCCGGAATCCAGGCGACGTGATGGAGGCCGGGACCGTGCGAGCTCAAGAACTCGGTGTACAGATTGTCGCCGGTGACCGGTTCGATGAGTTCGAGCTGCTGTCCGCCGGCGTATCCGAGCGAGACGTGAATGGTGTAGTCGGCGGGCTGGCTGCGATAGGTGCAGCGATCGGGTGTGAACGCCACATCCGGTATGCGGAGCCAGGATTCGATGCCGTAGGCCGCCGTCAGCTCCTTCTCGGCAACCGCGATGTCGGCGACGACCCAGGCGAGCTGAAAGATCGGCCCGCGAGCGTACGGCGGCGTCACAGCCCGTCCAGTGCGAAGGCGAACCACAGGGTGCCGATGAGCACGCAGAGCAGGGTCAGCAACCCCCCGACGATGATCCCCGTCCACGCCTGCGCCTCGCCGGATTCGTTGGGGCGGTCCCTGATCTGCCCGAGCCCGATGATTCCGAGAACCACACCGACTGGCGCGAGCGCCATTCCGAAACACATGAAGACACCTGGGATGGCGACCAGTGAGCAGACCATGGCCGCGGTCGACATCGCGTTCGTCTTCGGCGGGGCTTGCACGAACGGGGCCATCAGATACGGATTTGGTGCGTAGGGCCCTGGGTAGGGACTCGACGGATATGCGACCGGGTAGGGCGGATACGGCTGATCGAGGCCGGCGAGGGGATCGCCGTTGTACGGCGTGTACGGGTCGTACGGCTGCCAGTACTCGGCGTCCGCAGCAGGGGGCGCCGGATACTTGTTCAGATCCGCCCTGGTACTCCGCTCCAACCCGTCACCATCGGTCATCGGTGCCTCTCGTCGACTGTGCGTGCCAGTTTAAGGGAAGACAGACGGGCGCAGCTGCGATCTGTCGCACGTTCGCAGGACCGTCGGGGGCGGCACGATCCGCAGGTGGTCGACGAATACAGCGATGCCCGGCCGCAAGAACGCGGCCGGGCATCGAGGGGTGTGAGGCCCGGATCAGCCGCCGTGGCTGCCGCCCATCGAGGCAAGATCGGCGATCGAGGTGGAGGAGAGTTTCCACTGCCCGCCCGCGTTGACGAAGGTGACAGGCATCGCGACCGGCGCGGGGGTATGTGGGCTCGCGACCTCGACGTTCACGGTCGCGGCGTCGGCGCCGTCGGCGGTCACCGTCGTGACGGTGAACTTGTCGGGGGTGTACCCGGCCGCGGTGAATCCACGGGCGAGCCCGGACAACTGCATCCCGATGCCGGCGTCGGTGGAATCGACCAGTTTCGCAGACTCTGCGGGATCCGTCTCGGGCGAGAGGACGGTACGCAAGGTGGTCTGGGCCTCAGAGGCTTCCAGCGAACTCTCGGTCTCACCGGAACTCGAACTCGCTGTCGAGGACTCGGCCGAGGTCTCGGCGGGGGCCGAACTCGTCGTGGTGGCCGACTCCGAGTTGCTGTCGTCGCTGCATGCGGCGACACCGAACACGGCCAGCCCCATCAGCGCCGCTGCGGCCACACTCTTGCGGATGTTCATTTCTCACTCCTCGACACCTGGTTGGTAAGCCAACACTAACCTAACGCCGCCGGGCTGCCGCGTCAGTCACCTGCCTGATCGGCGGTGGGCCCCTGTGTGGCGTCGGCCGCGGGCGGCGATTTGGTATCCACCAGCGAGTTCCCTACACTAGAGCGGTTGCCTGGGCACATTTGTGTCTCGGGTGGCAAGACCGCGCGCGTCGGGTCGGAATCCGGCGGGCATTTTTACAAACCAGGTCAAGGAGATCTAGTGATCCAGCAGGAGTCACGCCTGCGGGTCGCCGACAACACCGGTGCCAAGGAAATCTTGTGCATCCGCGTGCTCGGAGGCTCGTCACGGCGCTACGCCGGCATTGGTGACGTCATCGTCGCCACTGTCAAAGACGCCATCCCCGGCGGAAACATCAAGCGGGGAGAGGTCGTCAAGGCGGTTATCGTTCGCACCACCAAAGAGCGCCGCCGTCCCGACGGTTCGTACATCAAGTTCGATGAGAACGCTGCCGTCATCATCAAGAACGAGAGCGATCCTCGCGGAACCCGCATCTTCGGCCCGGTCGGGCGCGAGCTGCGTGAGAAGAAGTTCATGAAGATCGTCTCGCTGGCTCCGGAGGTGCTCTGACATGAAGGTTCACAAGGGCGACACCGTGATCGTCGTCGCAGGCAAGGACAAGGGCGCGAAGGGCAAGGTCATCGAGTCCTACCCCGCGCGTAACCGCATCCTCGTCGAAGGCGTCAACCGCATCAAGAAGCACACCTCTGCCTCGCAGAATGAACGCGGCGCATCCTCGGGCGGCATCGTCACCCAGGAAGCCGCCATCCACGTCTCGAACGTGATGGTTGTTGATTCCGACGGCAATCCGACGCGCATCGGCTACCGCACCGACGACAACGGCAAGCGCGTCCGCATTTCCCGCAAGAACGGGAAGGACATCTGACATGAGCACCACTGAGAAGATCCAGCCTCGGCTGAAGCTCCGCTACCGCGCGGAGATCAAAGACGCTCTGAACGAACAGTTCGAGTACGACAACGTCATGCAGATCCCCGGCGTCGTCAAGGTCGTCGTGAACATGGGTGTCGGCGACGCCGCCCGTGACTCCAAGCTGATCAACGGCGCGGTCAAAGACCTCGAGCTGATCACCGGCCAGAAGCCAGAGGTCCGCAAGGCCCGCAAGTCGATCGCGCAGTTCAAGCTGCGTGAGGGCATGCCCATCGGCGCACGCGTCACTCTTCGTGGCGATCGCATGTGGGAGTTCCTCGACCGGCTCGTCTCCATCGCGCTGCCCCGTATCAGGGACTTCCGCGGTCTGAGCGATCGCCAGTTCGACGGCAACGGCAACTACACCTTCGGTCTCAACGAGCAGTCGATGTTCCACGAGATCAACATCGACAACATCGATCGGCCCCGCGGCATGGACATCACCGTCGTCACCACCGCGACCAACGATGACGAAGGTCGGGCACTGCTGCGTCAGCTCGGCTTCCCGTTCAAAGACCCCAACGTGAAGGACAACTGACATGGCAAAGAAGGCTCTGGTCAACAAGGCCAACAAGAAGCCCAAGTTCGCCGTGCGTGGCTACACCCGGTGCAACCGTTGCGGACGCCCGCACTCGGTCTTCCGCAAGTTCGGCTTGTGCCGTATCTGCTTGCGCGAGATGGCACACGCGGGCGAGCTGCCCGGTGTGCAGAAGAGCAGCTGGTGACTTTGTAGCCTCACGGCTCACAAACGCTCCACTTTTCCGAAGACGCTCCACCTATTGGTGGAGCGTCTTCGTGTTTCCGGAGCGTTTGTCGGACTGAGATACCGGGGGCTGTGGCTACTTCCGGCGGCGGTGTGCCTGCCGTCGGTGGGCTCTGTTGGGTCCACGTGCGTGAATGATGTCGTGAGGTCCACCAGGTTGCTGCCGCCCCGGTGGAATCACCCCCTTGACCTGTTGGTCATCGGGCAACAGAGCGTAGTCATCCATCCACGGATACCTGCCGTGCTCGTCGGACCAGACGACCTGGAGAGCAGCCGAATTCGGGAACAGCTCGTTGGTGATCAGCAGATCGCTCTTGTCGACGAGTTCGATCAGTCGGACCGGTGCTTGCAGTGCGCGCAGCGACAATTCGATGCCCTGCGCGACGATGGCGCTCCACTGGTACCCATGGAGAAGGTCGCCCAGTTCGTCGAGCACCCGCCCGCTGGTTCTAGCGTTCAGTCCGTACACCGCCAGTTCGGGCAGCGAATGCATCACCAGGCCGGTCGTATATGCGAATGAGCAGTCGGGCGGTCGGCAGTCGTCCGAGTCGCATTCGCATTCGTCGCTAACGGCGGTGATGAGCCACCGTTCTGTCTTGACCCTGCTGATCGCCGAATTGACCAGCGGGTGGGGATGCCAGCGCGGAAGGCTCCTGATCGCCTCGGTGTAGTCCGACATGTTCGCTCCTTTGTTCGATGTTGAGACCAGTGGAGCAGTGCCTGCTGACAAGTGGCGATCTTTGTCCCCTTAAGAACCACCGGAGGGGAATGTTCCCTCCGTGACTACGGAAAGGGCCGATTTTCACCACGAGTGAACCGGTACCCGTCTGCCATGCGTCGGATGGTCATGGATGTTGGTGTCTACAGCCGAAACGAGCTGCGCCGACTCGGGGTCGACGAACCCAACCTGCGCAGGTGCGTGCGGGACGGCTCATTGAACAGGCTGCGCTCTGGCTGGTATGCGACTACCACGCCGGATCCCGATGTGGCGGAGGCGGTTCGGCGCGGGGGAGTTCTCGGGTGTGTCTCGGCCTTGCGCAAGCACGGGCTGTGGGTCCCGCCCGGCTACGACCGCCTGCACGTCCGCGCGAGCAAGCACGGCAAGCAGCTACGGGCCGGATCCTGCCAAGGTCCCGGTCGACCGAGGCCGGCGGACGCGGCGCTCGATTCCGTTCCGGTTGCGCTGGGTTGCGCGTCCCGGTGCATGTCAGCCGAGGATTGGGTCGTCGTCTGCGATTCGGTCCTGAACACCCTCGGACTGACCGTGTCGAAGTTGCAGCTGGAGATGGGGACCATCTCAGGGCAAATCAGGAACCTGATGGGCAAGTGTGACCCGCACTCTCAGTCAGGCACGGAGTCGCTGGCCCGTCTCAGGTTGCGCGCCGCGGGGTTCACCGTGCATGTCCAGCCGTCGATACCTGAGGTCGGATGGGTCGATCTGCGCGTGGGACGACTGCTCATCGAATGCGATAGCAAAGAACATCACACCAGTTACGACAACTACCAGAATGACCGACGCCGCGACCGAAATGCGTTGGTCGGGAAGTGGTTGACCATGCGGATCACGTATGACGACGTGCTGTACGGCTGGAACGAAGTCATGGTTGATGTCCGGGCGATCACCCAGACCGATCGTCACCGGATGCGATAGCGAAATTCGGCCCGGTCAGCACCGGCCGAGGGGAATGTTCCCTCCGCCCCACGTGAGGGGGACAAAATCGCATGAACCTACCGCCCGAGCAGGCCGCCCAGGCCACCCTGGACACCTGATTGGCCCCCACCGCCGGTGCCGCCGATCAGACCGCCGGGCGGCATCTCCGATGGCTGGACCACCACGAAACCCTGACCGCTGAACGCGAGCGTGAAACGCTCGCCGGTGCTGCGACCCATGAGTGTGCCGAGATTGAACGAGTCGTTGCGTTTGACACTGGTCTGCAGACTCGACGACCACGCCACCGCCGCATTGGGATCAGCGAAGGTCTGCTGGTCCACGGTCAGGACGACCGGGTTGCCGTCGGTGGTGATGGCGATCCGGCCCCGCCCGGTGAACACGCAGTTGAACAGTCCGGCATTGCTCTGAGCCGCTGCTCCCTGCATGCGCTTCACGTCGTAGCTCAGGGTCGAATCGAAGGCCAGGACGTTGGCGCCGTTGATGGTCAGGCCGTCGGTCCCGTCGAGGTCGATCAGGTGGACGTCGCTTGCGGCATCGGCAAGGAACAGGTCGCCGCGCCCGGTCACCTTCATGAGCGGCACACCTTCGCCGGTGAGTGTGTTGCGGATCGCCCTGCCGATACCGCCCGAACCGAGAGCTTCGAACTTGAGGTCGCCCTGGTAGGCCACCATCGACCCCGACCTCGCCATCACCTCGCCGTTCATGCCGACCCGGCACATCTTGCTGCCCTGCTTCTGGATGCCGGTTCCCGACACCTCTGCGTGCGCGGGTGCGAAAAGGTCACTGTTCATGGCATGAACTCCCTGTTGCTGGGGCTGTGGTGGCTGCTGAGGTGCCGGTTGCGGCGGCGGTGGCGGCTGGGCAGGAGCCGCGTTCTGGCCCGCAGGTGGCCAGGGGATGGGATCGGGGGTCGGCGGGGGATCGTCGTCGACCTGGATCCCGAACGCCCGGGCCAGGCCGGCCAGTCCGTCGTCGTATCCCTGCCCGACGGCGCGTACCTTCCAGGTGTCGCCGCGGCGGTAGATCTCCATACAGACGACGCCGGCCTCGGACGTCAGGCGGGCCGGGGTAAAGGACACCGTCGGGATGCCGGAGGTGTCGCGCAGTTCGGCACGCAAGGTGCCTGCGGTTGCGAAGGTGGCGGGACCGGTGCCGTCAAGGCTCGCGGTGACGGCGATGGTCTCGACCTCGGCGGGAACCCGCGTGGTGTCGACCGTGATGACGTCGGCGCGGCCGTCGGCGCTGTATGAGACGCCGGGCCCGTACGCCTGGTTGTAGAAGATGAGGTCATCGTCGGACCGCACCCGGCCGGCGCGCGTCAGTAGAACGGCCGAGGTGTTGACCGGTGATGCGC
This sequence comes from Williamsia limnetica, assembly GCF_003217475.1. Taxonomy (GTDB): domain Bacteria; phylum Actinomycetota; class Actinomycetes; order Mycobacteriales; family Mycobacteriaceae; genus Williamsia; species Williamsia limnetica. The sequence continues at coordinate 29,072 of NZ_QJSP01000013.1, forward strand.
AGGTGACCGTCACGCTGACCTGTGACGATGGCAGGGGACTGTTCTCCCCGGGGCTGAGTTCTCTCATGGCCTGTCCCATTGTTCCAGGCGCCGGGCCGGAGCCGGTCGAACTCTGCGTGGCCGGGGTCGGTGTGGCGGGTCGAGCAATTTGGCCTGAGCAGCGCTGTTCCCTACACTAGAACGGTTGCCCAGGGTGGGATGTGTTCGCGCACGTCCAAAACGTCCAGGTGGCCACCATTTTTCTTGGCCCTCGAGCTTTGAAAACTCGCGAGTGCATCCGTGCATTCGTGGGAGCACCACCCCCGACTGGCTTGCCAGTCGGACCTGATAAGCCCTGACCGGCAACGGTCGGTCGGGGACGTTACTCACTTCGTAGTAGGCCCACGATGTGACGTGCGAGGCCCGCGGTCGTTCGGCGAGAGTCGAACGGCAGGGGAACCGGCGCGCGCATGCTGCATGGGAACCGCCGCGAGAAAGGTTGACGGTCTGTTATGACCATGACTGATCCGATCGCAGACTTCTTGACTCGTCTGCGCAACGCCAACTCGGCGTACCACGATGAGGTGACCCTGCCCGCATCGAAGATCAAGGCCAACATCGCCGAGATCCTCAAGCGCGAGGGCTACATCACCGATTACCGCACGGAAGACGCAGAGGTCGGTAAGAGCCTCGTCGTCTCCCTCAAGTACGGCCCCACCCGCGAACGGAGCATCGCCGGCCTGCGCCGCGTCTCCAAGCCGGGTCTGCGGGTCTACGCAAAGTCCACCAATCTGCCCAAGGTGCTCGGCGGCCTGGGCGTGGCGATCATCTCCACGTCCTCGGGTCTGTTGACCGATCGCCAAGCCGCCAGCGCGGGCGTGGGCGGCGAAGTCCTCGCGTACGTCTGGTAAGGGGCAAGAACAATGTCGCGTATTGGAAAGAACCCGGTCGCCATCCCGGCCGGAGTAGACGTGAAGATCGACGGCCAGACCGTCAATGTCAAGGGCCCGAAAGGCACCTTGTCCGTTGACATCTCGGAACCGATCAATGTCGCCGTTGAGGACAACACCATCGTGGTGACGCGTCCCAACGACGAGCGCAAGAACCGCGCCCTGCACGGTTTGAGCCGCACCCTGGTGGCAAACCTGGTCACCGGCGTCACCGAGGGATATGTCCGCAAGCTGGAGATCTTCGGTGTCGGTTACCGTGTCGCGCTCAAGGGCAGCGACCTCGAGTTCGCACTCGGGTACAGCCACCCGGTGCCGATCAAGGCGCCTGCGGGCATCACCTTCGCGGTGGAATCGCCCACCAAATTCTCGGTCTCGGGAATCGACAAGCAACAAGTCGGACAGATCTCGGCGAACATCCGCCGCCTGCGCCGTCCAGACCCCTACAAGGGCAAGGGCGTTCGCTTCGAGGGTGAGCAGATCCGTCGCAAGGTCGGAAAGACGGGTAAGTGACATGAGTGAAGCAACAGTGAAACCAAAGCGTCTGCCCCTGGGCAAGGACGTATCCACCCGTCGTCGGGTCTCGAACGCACGCCGTCACTTCCGGCTGCGCAAGAAGGTCAGCGGCACTCCTGAGCGTCCCCGTCTGGCCATCAAGCGTTCGTCGCGGCACATCCACGTGCAGCTCATCGACGACCTCGCAGGCAAGACCCTGGCCGCCGCCTCCACCATCGAGGCAGACGTGCGCAGCGCCGGTGGCGACAAGTCGGCACAGAGCAAGAAGGTCGGCGAGCTGATCGCTGCCCGCGCCAAGGCTGCCGGCGTCGACACCGTGGTGTTCGACCATGGTGGCCACGGCTACCACGGCCGTATCGCCGCTCTGGCGGACGCCGCCCGTGAGGGAGGGCTCGAGTTCTGATGATTGATACGAATACTTGCAACGGAAGGACCATCTGATGCCGGGACGTCAGCGGCGTGACGGCGGTACCGGAAGCGGACCCGCCGGAAGCAACAGCAATGACCCGAACGCCAACAACGCAGGCGGCGACCGTCGCGGTGGCGGCGGCGGCAACCGCGATCGGCGCGACAACCAGCGCGGCGGCGGCCGGGAAGACAAGAACCAGCTCGAGCGCGTGGTTGCCATCAACCGTGTGTCGAAGGTGGTCAAGGGTGGACGTCGGTTCTCCTTCACCGCCCTCGTCGTCGTCGGTGACGGCAACGGACTGGTCGGCGTCGGCTACGGCAAGGCCAAAGAGGTCCCTGCCGCGATTCAGAAGGGTGTCGAAGAAGCCCGCAAGAGCTTCTTCCGCGTCCCGATGATCGGCGCGACCATCACGCACCCCGTGCAGGGCGAAGCCGCTGCCGGTGTCGTGATGCTGCGTCCGGCCAGCCCCGGTACCGGTGTGATCGCCGGTGGCGCGGTGCGTGCCGTGCTCGAGTGCGCGGGTGTCCACGACATCCTCGGCAAGAGCCTCGGCAGCGACAACTCGATCAACGTCGTGCACGCGACCGTGGCAGCGCTCAAGATGCTGCAGCGTCCCGAAGAAGTGGCCGCACGTCGCGGACTGCCGATCGAAGACGTCGCTCCGGCCGGTATGTTGCGTGCCCGTGCAGGACAGGGAGCATAACGACATGGCAGAGCTGAAGATCACCCAGGTGAAAAGCACCATCGGGACCAAGAGCAATCAGCGTGACAGCCTGCGGACCCTCGGTCTCCGAAAGATCCGCCAGACCGTCACCCGCGAGGACAACGCTCAGAACCGTGGCTTGATCAAAGCGGTTCGGCACCTCGTGACAGTCGAAGAGGTTTAACCGCAATGACAATCAAATTGCATCACCTTCGTCCCGCTCCGGGATCGAAGACAGACAAGACCCGTGTGGGTCGCGGTGAGGGATCCAAGGGTAAGACCGCGGGTCGCGGCACCAAGGGCACCAAGGCGCGTAAGAACGTGCCTGCTCGTTTCGAGGGTGGGCAGATGCCCATCCACATGCGGCTGCCGAAGCTCAAGGGCTTCACCAACCGCAACCGGATCGAGTACCAGGTCGTGAACCTCGCCGACATCAACCGGCTGTTCCCGGAAGGGGGCACCATCGGTGTCGAGGAGCTCATCGCCAAGGGCGCTGTTCGCAAGAACGAACTGGTCAAGGTGCTCGGTGACGGAGAGCTGACGGTGGCCGTGCAGGTCACCGCCAACAAGTTCTCCGCCTCGGCCACCGAGAAGATCGCCGCTGCGGGCGGATCCACGACCGTCCTGTAAGACGGCCGTAGTCCATCGATCACCCCGGACTCGCTACAGTGGCGGACGGCGCAGCATCATCGCTGCGTCGTCCGTCACTCCGCCGGTCACCCAACGTAGATCCAACAAGGTGACTGTTAGAGTTCAAGAGTTGTTTGTAGCCCGGTGCAACGCTGCTGCCGGAGCGACATTGCCCAGGAGGAGTTAGTGCGTTCCGCCGTCATATCGGCCTTCAGGACACCCGACCTGAGGCGGAAGATTCTCTTCGTTCTGGGAATCATCATTCTTTATCGTCTCGGCGCGACCATCCCGTCGCCCGGTGTGGACTATCAGCAGGTCCAACAATGTCTCGACGATGTCTCGCGTGGAGATTCCGCAGGCATCTATTCGCTGATCAACATGTTCTCCGGCGGAGCCCTGCTCCAGTTGTCGGTGTTCGCGATCGGCATCATGCCGTACATCACGGCCAGCATCATCGTGCAGCTCCTGACCGTGGTCATCCCGCGGTTCGAGCAGCTCCGTAAGGAAGGCCAATCCGGCCAGGCGAAGATGACGCAGTACACGCGCTACCTCACGGTGGCGCTGGCTCTGCTGCAGTCGACCGGCATCGTCGCACTCGCCGATCGCGGTGACCTGTTGCGGGATTGCCAGAACGGTGACCAGATCCTGCGGGACCAGTCCATATTCGGTCTGTTCATCATCGTCCTGGTGATGACCGCAGGCGCGTGTGTGGTCATGTGGTTCGGCGAGCTGATCACCGAGCGTGGCATCGGTAACGGTATGTCGCTCATGATCTTCGCCGGCATCGCTGCGCGTATCCCTGCAGAGGGCAAGACGATCCTCGACACCCGCGGTGGCCTGGTCTTCTTCCTGGTCATCCTGGCGGCACTCGCGATCGTCGCAGGCGTGGTCTTCATCGAGCAAGGTCAGCGCCGGATCCCGGTGCAGTACGCCAAACGAATGGTCGGCCGCAAGATGTACGGCGGATCGTCGACGTATCTGCCGCTCAAGGTCAACCAGGCCGGCGTCATCCCGGTGATCTTCGCATCGTCGCTGCTGTACCTCCCCAATCTGATCCTGCAGCTGACGCAGAGCCAGACCGCGGAGCCGTCGTGGTGGCAGCGTGCGATCCAGACCTACCTGGTGGATCCGAGCAACCCGGTGTACATCCTCATCTACTTCCTGATGATCATCTTCTTCACGTACTTCTACGTGGCGGTGACGTTCAATCCGCAGGAACGCGCCGATGAGATGAAGAAGTACGGCGGCTTCATCCCCGGTATCCGACCGGGTCAGCCGACCGCAGACTATCTCGGTTACGTGCTCAGCCGGATCACGCTCCCCGGGTCGATCTATCTCGGCACCATCGCCGTGTTGCCGAACCTCTTCCTGGAAATCGGCAATTCCGGCGGCGTGCAGAACATCCCGTTCGGCGGCACCGCGGTGCTGATCATGGTCGGTGTCGGCTTGGACACCGTCAAACAGGTCAATTCGCAGCTCATGCAGCGTAAATACGAAGGGTTCCTGAAGTGAGACTGGTTATTCTCGGCCCGCCCGGAGCCGGCAAAGGTACGCAGGCTGAGCTGCTGTCCGAGAGCGCGGGCATCCCGCACATCTCGACGGGCGATCTCTTCCGGGCGAACATCTCGCAGGGCACCCCGATCGGGGTAGAGGCCAAGAAGTACCTGGACGCCGGCAATCTCGTGCCGTCCGAGATCACCGTCGACATGGTTCGTGCGCGTGTTGCCGAACCCGATGCCGCCAAGGGTTTCATCCTCGATGGATTCCCCCGGTCGACCGATCAGGCCGACGCGCTCAACGAGATTCTCGCCGAGCTGGACACGAAGCTCGACGCGGTGCTGTCCTTTGGGGTCGACGAGGATGTTGTCGTCAAACGCATGTTGGCCCGGGGTCGCGCGGACGACACCGAAGAGGTCATCCGTAACCGGATGCACGTCTACCTGAGTGAGACCGCGCCGTTGCTCGAGTACTACGCCGACACGGTCAAGACGATCGATGCGATGGGTGACGTCAACGAGGTCCATCAGCGCGTGCTTCGTGCTTTGGGCGCCTGACGTTCCCCTCCGCACGGCCCAGCTCGAGAATATGCAGGTGTGAAAATGGGTTTTCGTAAACCCAAGCCGGTGCCGTTTCGCAGCGCCGGTGAGGTGGATGCGATGGCTGCCGCAGGTGCGATCGTCGGTACCGCCTTGGTCGCGGTGCGCGACGCGGCGAAACCCGGTGTCAGCACTCTTGAACTCGACCAGATCGCGGAGTCGGTGATCCGCGACGCCGGCGCAGTGCCCTCGTTCCTCGGCTATCACGGCTTCACCGGTTCGATCTGTAGCTCGGTGAATGAAGTTGTGGTGCACGGTATCCCGTCGAAAGACGTGATTCTTGCCGAGCATGACCTGGTGTCCATCGACTGCGGTGCGATCCTCGATGGCTGGCACGGTGATTCGGCCTGGACGTTCGGCGTCGGCGAGCTGTCGCAGGATGACCAGGACCTGAACGCGGCCACCCAGCAGGCACTTGACGCCGGCATCGCCGCGATGGTCGACGGCGGCAGGCTCACGGACATCTCTCACGCGATCGAGACCGCCACGCGTGCAGCGGAAAAGACCTTCGGGCGCAGCTTCGGGATCGTCGCCGGTTACGGTGGCCACGGTATCGGCCGGCAGATGCACCTCGACCCGTTCCTCGCGAATGAAGGCAAACCGGGTCGCGGCCCGGTGCTGGTGGTCGGTTCGACTCTGGCGATCGAGCCGATGCTCTCACTCGGTACCGTCGACACGACCGAGCTCGATGACGGCTGGACCGTCATCACCGACGACGGAACCAGGGCTTCGCACTGGGAGCACACAGTGGTCGTCACCGGCGACGGTCCGCGGATTCTCACCACCCGTCCGTAGTCGCCAGGACAGTCGGTCAAACCTCGAGCGTAATGGTCACCGGACCGTCGTTGACCAGCTCGACCTGCATGTTCGCGCCGAAACGGCCGGTTTCTACGTGAGCTCCTGATGCCCGCAAGGCTGCGACCACCGCATCGACGAGTGGTTCGGCCGATGGGCCCGGCGCTGCCGCATTCCACGATGGTCTGCGTCCCTTGTCGGTGTTCGCGTACAGCGTGAACTGGCTGATGACCAAGATGGGCGCGGACAGGTCGGCGGCGGACTTCTCGCCGTCCAGAATGCGCAGACGCCAGATCTTGTCGGCGAGTCTCGCAGCGGTCTCAGGTGTGTCGTCGTGCGTGACCCCGACCAGCGCGACGAGGCCGTGGGTGCCGTCGGGGATCGTCAGTTCGCCGATCACCTCACCGTCGACGCTGACCGATGCGGACGCGGCCCTCTGCAACACTGCTCTCACCCTGCCAATTTAGCCTCAGCGACTGAACAGTTCGTAGGCGACGGCCACCTCCACTGTTCCCGTCGGGCCGGTGTCGTCACCGGCCTGAACCGTCCAAAGATCCGACGTGCGATCGATGACGGCCCGCACCGGATTGCCGATCTCCACCAAGGGTTCGACGTACACACCCTGGGTCGGGCCATCGGTGCACCCGTAGACGTGCACGTAGTGGGCATTGCCGGTCGCCATCGCCATCGGGTTACGGCCGAGGGTGCAGTGCGAGCCGTCGACGAGGTCGAGTCCGGCGGGAACATAAGGGCTGACGTCGGTCATGAACGTCAATGTCGCTCCTACCCGCCCGAAGTCGGTGTCTCGTGGGTCTGCCAGGCATGCCGCCGTGTTCTCGCCCGCCTCGACGCAGAAGCGCAGACCCTCGGGTGTGGCCGAGCAGCGAAAACCGCCGGTGATGTCGGTGAAGCACTCGAGGGGTGCGAATGTCGGTATGTCGCGCGCGGTGTATCCCGGCATCGGACTGCCGTCGGCGTCGACCGGCTCGATCGTCCGGATCTCGGTTGCCTTGGTCGACGGTGTAGCACTCTGCTGGGTGGAGCTGTCATCGCCCGATGAGCAGCTGACGAGACCGATCAGGAGGGCAGCAGCGAGAACGACGGTCATTCGCATGGGCCCGACGATACGGCCGTCGGTGCTGGTCCGGGGCATCTGGTGAGACAAATGCTGCGTGCGAATGACGCCGGGTGGAATGGCTCCCGCATCGGGGGAGTTGCATTGAAGTATGACTGGATTCGGAACTCATGGGGTGTGGGCCGGCTTTTCGGCGATATCCCCGCAACAGGCGCACGAGATCGAGCAGCTCGGCTACGGCACCATCTGGTTGGGTGGTTCCCCGCGATCACTGACGCCGGCACGCAAGCTTCTCGAAGCGACTTCGACGGTTCGGCTGGCCACCGGTATCACCAACATCTGGAACACCGACGCCTCCCAGATCGCGACAGAGTTCACGCAGCTCGAGGCGGATTTCCCGGGGCGCTTCCTGTTGGGTGTCGGGGTGAGCCATCCGGAGGCAGTCCAGGAATACAGGAGTCCTTACGACTCGCTGGTGGCATACCTCGATGTGCTCGATGATGGTGGCGTTCCCGCGGACCGTCGGGTGATTGCAGCCCTCGGCCCCCGCATGTTGCGATTGGCTCGCGATCGCGCGCTCGGCTCGCACCCGTATCTCGTCCCCGCCGCACACACGAAGTACGCGCGCGAGATTCTCGGCTCTGACAAGTTCTTGGCTCCCGAGCACAAGGTGGTGCTCACCGAGGACGCCGAACTGGCCCGCTCGGTGGGACGGCCCTATGTGGATCAGCCGTATCTGCATCTGCAGAACTACACGAACAACCTCAAGCGGTTCGGCTACACCGACGCCGACATCGCCGACGGTGGCACCGATGCGTTGATCGACGCGCTCGTCGCACACGGCAGTGCAGAGGTGATTCGTGAACAGCTCGACGCACATCTCGGCCAGGGCGCAGACCATGTCGCCATTCAGATCCTGGGCGACGTCGACATCGTCGAGGAGCTCGCAAAACTCATCTAGCCCGATCTTGGTGGGTTCTGGCGGCGCCGAACTGGGCTTTTACTCGCCAAAATCCACCATTTCCGGGATTTCGGTGGCCAACCGGGCGCGAATGGATTGCTCCAGCGGTGTCACTTGGATGGGTACACCGGTCATGTTCGCCATCCCGGCAAGTCGTTCGAGATCCTCGGGGTCGGACGAGATGAGTGCGTTCACGTTCGCGCCGCCACTGCCGAGGTCGTTGGTCGCGGCGCCATTCGCCTTCGTCCAGCCGCCGGTGCCGTTGTGTCCCCAGCCGTGAGGAATGGCCACGACCCCGGGTTTGATGTCGTCGGTGACGGAGATCGGCAAGGCGATTTGTCCATGCCGGGATGTCACCGTGACCAGGTCGCCTTCGTCTAGTCCGCGCACGCTCGCGTCGGTCGGGTGAATGCGAGCGCTGTGAGTGCGCCCGCCGCGCAGGAGCAACGGCGCGTTGTGCTGCCAGCTGTTCTCCGACCGGATCTCACGCATGCCGATGAGCCGTAACGGGTACGCAGGGTCGGCGTCGGGATCGACCCGATCGATCTCGGCGAGCAACTCGGGTGCGTTGAGGCGCATTTTGCGGTGCCGGTGGGTGACGAACTTGCGCAACTGATCCGGTTCGAGATGGTCGGCGACGATCGTGCCGTGAGGGAACTCGTCGAGTAGCTTCCCGAAAGTCAGTCCGCCGCGGCGCAATCCGAAGCGATTCCCGCCGGTCCCCAACCGGACCACCAGATCCGACAGCCTCGTCGGCGTCCATGGCTTGCCGATCCGGGCTGCCAGTTTGTTGAACAGGTGCAGACCACCGAGCGCCGGAGCCTGTTGTGCGAGCGCCGCCACGAGGTCGTTGACGATCTGCCATTCCTCGCGCGATTCGCCCATGGGCGGGATGACCGCGTCGGTTGCCTGCTTGAACGGCGTGGTGAACAGTGGCTGAAAGGGAATCAGGAAATCGGCCCGCTCGTACATCGTGGTCGTCGGCAAGATGTAGTCGGCATGGGCGTTGGTCTCGTTCTGATAGAAATCGAGCGAGACCATCAGGTCGAGCCCACCGAGGGCTTTGACGAGTTCGTCGCCGTTCGGCACCGAAAGCACCGGGTTGCCCGCGCTGACGAACAAGGCCTTGAGCTGCCACTTGCCCGGGGTCTGCATCTCCTTGGCCATCAGAGAGGCGGGTGCGGTGCCCAGGACCTGCGGCAAGCCACCGACGCGGCTGCGCCGACCGTTCCAGACGAAATTGGGAACATGTTGCATGGCAGTGACTCCCGCCCGCTGACCGGGGATGCCCAGGTCGCCGAACATGGCACCTCCGACGGCGTCGAGATTGCCTGCGACGAGGTTGACGATGTCGAGGAGCGCAGTGGTGAGGGTGCCGGTACGGCCGAGTGAGGTACCTACCCGACCGTAGACTGCGGCGCGGTCGGTGCGCACCAACTTGCGGGCGAGCTCGCGAACGGTGTCGGCGTCGATGCCCGTGCGCTCGGAGGTTGTTTCGGGCGGGTAGCTCGTTGCGAGTGACCTGATGGCGTCGACGCCGGTGGCCTGTCGGCGGAGCCGGTCGTCGTCGGCGAGCTTCTCGTCGAACATCACGTGCAACAACGAGAGCAGCAACAGTGCGTCGGTGTCGGGGACGATGGGCTGCCAGTCGAACTCACGGGCCGTCTCGGTACGACGCGGGTCGATGACCAGAACCTGACCGCCGCGCTTGGTGATCGCGGTGAGTCCTTCGCGGATGCGAGGAGAACTCATGACACTGCCGTGCGAGACAACGGGATTGGCACCGATGATGACCAGGAACTGGACGCGGTTGATGTCGGGGATGGGGGCGGCGACCGGTGTGCCGTAGAGAAAATGGCTGGCGACGAAGCGGTTGTTCACGTCCTGCGAGCCGGCGGAGTAGACGTGGGGCGTACCCAGCAGCGTGGTGAAATTGGCAACCCAGAGGGTGTGGCCGGTCGAGAACGTCGCGGGATTGCCGAAGTACCAGCCGATGCCGGACGCTCCGTCGCGCTTGTATACCGCGGTGAGTTTCTCGGTGATCTCGGCCATCGCGGTTTCCCAGGAGACCCGTTCGAACTCGCCGAACTCGTTCTTGCGCAGCGGGTGCAGTACTCGATCAGGGTCATTGACGATTTCGCTGAACGTGATGCCTTTCGGACACGCGAACCCCTTGGACAGTGGGTTCTCCTTGTCCGGCCGTAGTGACAGCAATGTGCCGTCTTCGACGGTGGCGATCATCCCGCACAGCGGTTCGCAGATTCGGCAGAAGGTGGTTTTGTTCTCGGCCATGAGCAGCTCCCTGGTGATCCGTCCCACATCTGACAACGAGTGTTCCACAATGGTGGTCGGGAACGCCAGGGAACAGCCCGGTCGGCGCGGGTCAGGCGGGGGCGGTGGAGGCGCGGACGACCAGCCGTGGCTGGAAGAGCACATGGCGGGGAGGCGTCTGCGCAGAGCGGGAAGTCTCGTCGACGAGGAGTTCGATCGCGCTGGAACCGAGCTGCCGGCTCGGCTGGCTGATCGATGACAACGGGACGACGGCGGACTGGGCGAAGTCGATGTCGTCGTAGCCGATCAATGCGATGTCGCTGGGTACCGAGATGTCGCCGAGCATCGTCAGCGCCTGCAGGATCCCGATCGCGAGGAGGTCATTGGCGCAGAACACCGCGTCGGGACGCTCGCTTGCCGGGCGCCGACGGATCTCCTCGCCCGCAGCGCGGCCTGCCAGCACACTCAACGACTGTGTTTCGATCACCTCGAGCGTGGCGCAGGGCACCTGCGCGATGGCCTCGCGAGCGCCGCGCAGTCGGTCGGCCACCTGGTGGAGGCCGCGGGGGCCGCCGACGAAAGCGAGCCGGCGCCGCCCGGTCTCACACAGGTGCCCACACGCCAGGGCGCCACCGGCGACGTCGTCGACGGCAACCGACGGGAAGATGGTGTCCTGCCCGTTGCGGTCGACCAGGACCACCGGAGTCCCGCGCTGATGCAGCGCTTCGAGCCTGCTCAGATCGCCACCCACCGGTGACACCAGAACCCCGAAAACCCGCTGCTCGTCGAAGGTCTCGATGTACATGTGCTCGCGTGCGACATCGTCGTCGGACGTACCCAGCAACAGGGTCAGATTGTTCTCCGCGGCCTGCCTCTCGGCGGCCCGGGCGAGATCGGTGAAGAACGGATTTCCCACATCGAGGACGATCAGGCCGACGCACCGCGACCTGCCTGCCTTGAGTTGCCGGGCAGCGTCGTTGCGTACGAAGCCGAGTTCGGCGATCGCCTTGTGCACTCGATGGACCGTGGCCGGTGCGACCTTGTCGGGAGCGTTCAGCACATTCGACACGGTGCCGATGGAGACCGACGCAGCCGCTGCCACCTCGCGCATACTCACCGGCATTGCTCAGTCCTCTCCGCACCTTCGGTGGATGCCGTCGCGGCGTCCACCGAAAGGCTAGCGCGGCGCGAGCCGGGTGAGCTGCGTGACGTGTGCCGGGCTCAGCTCCTCGAGCGCGGTGACCCCCAGCAACCGCATGGTTCGTTCCACCTGTTCGGCGAGTATGTCGACGGCCCGGTTCACCCCTGCCTCGCCGCCGGCCATGAGGCCGTAGAGATAGGCCCGGCCGATCAGCGTGAAGCGGGCACCGAGGGCGATGGCCGCAACGATGTCTGCCCCGGACATGATGCCGGTGTCGAGGAGCACTTCGGTGTCGGAGCCGACTTCGCGCACGACGTCGGGGAGCAGGTGGAAGGGAATCGGTGCCCGATCGAGTTGCCGCCCGCCATGATTCGACAGCACGATCCCGTCGACACCCAGGTCGACGACAGCCTGTGCGTCGGCCACGGTCTGAATGCCTTTCACGACGACCTTGCCAGGCCACTGATCGCGGATCCAGGCCAAGTCGTCGAAGGTCACCGTCGGATCGAACATGGTGTCCAGGAGTTCGGCGACAGTGCCCGACCACCGATCGAGCGAGGCGAAAGCCAACGGCTCGGTGGTGAGGAAGTCGATCCACCAGTGGGGGCGCGGCAGCGCATTGAGCACAGTGCCCGGGGTGAGCGCCGGTGGTATCGACATCCCGTTGCGTTTGTCGCGCAGGCGAGCGCCTGCAACCGGCACGTCGACGGTGACGAGCAGGGTGTCGTAACCGGCCTTGGCAGCCCGGTCCACCAGCGCCATCGAGCGCTCTCGTTCTTTCCACATGTAGAGCTGAAACCAATTGCGGCCCAGCGGGTTGGCTTTCTGTACGTCTTCGATGGACGCCGTACCCATGGTGGACAGCGAGAAGGGGATGCCTGCCCGTGCCGCGGCGTGTGCGCCGGCGATCTCGCCCTCGGTCTGCATCATCCGGGTGAAGCCGGTGGGCGCGATGCCGAACGGCAACGACACCGGGGCACCGAGTACCTGCCAACCGGTGCTGACCTTGGAGACATCACGCAAGATGGCCGGGTTGAACTGGATGTCGGTGAAGGCTTCTCGGGCACGACCGATGGAGATCTCTGCCTCGGCGGAGCCGTCGGTGTAATCGAAGGCGGCTTTCGGGGTGCGGCGTTTAGCGAGGCGGCGCAGGTCTTCGATGGTGAGGGCGGCGTCCAGACGGCGCTTTTTGGCGTCGAACTCCGGTTTCTTGAACTTCATCAGGGGCGCCAGGTCGTGAACCTTGGGGAGCTGTCGTTTCATCGGAATGCCTTCAGGTGGTGTGTGTGGGCCGCGGCACGCGGCTCGAAACGTTCGGGTGGGAAGGTGGCGGCGACCAGCGCACGTGCGCTCTCGGGGTCGTCGGCGATCAGTTCTTTGGCGCGGGCCGAGATCAGGATGTTGCCGATGGCGGTGGCCTCGACAGGCCCGGCGAGTACCGGCATACCGAGTCGGTCTGCGGTGAGCTGGCACAGCAACCGGTTTCGCGAGCCGCCGCCGACCATGTGCACGACTTCGACGCCGGTACCCGACAGGGACGCCGCGTCACGAATACGACGGGCGAACGCGCCGGCCAGACTCTCCAGGATGGCGCGAACCATGGCGGCCCGACCGGCAGGAGCGGGCAGACCACGGCTGGTGTACCACTGCGCGATCCGCGCCGGCATGTCGCCGGGGGTGAGGAACTCCGGGTCATCGGTGTCGAAGAGCTCAGCCGGGGGGTGCGCCTGTTCGGCTTCGTCGAGCACACGGGGCAGCTCCACGGTGACGCCTTCCCGCTCCCATTGCCGAACCGACTCACTCAGGAGCCACAGACCCATGACATTGCGCAGGAACCGAATGCGTCCGTCGGCACCGACCTCGTTGGTGAAGTTGGCGACCCGGGCGCCAGGATTGACGACCCGATCGGCCACTTCGACGCCGACCAGACCCCAGGTGCCGCAGGAGATGTATCCAGCGGACTCCGGCTGCATCGGGACTGCAACGACTGCCGAGGCGGTGTCGTGCGAGGCGACGGCAGTCACCGTCACCGACGACGGCAGGCCGAGCTGCGTGATGATTTCCGGCAGTACCGGACCGAGCGTGGAGCCCGGTTCGATGAGTGTGGGAAACAGTCCGGTGGGCAGGCCGAGCGTCTGCTCGAGTTCGTTGTCCCAGTTGCCATCGGCGCCGAGCAGTCCGGTGGTCGAGGCGTTGGTGCGCTCGGTCGCCGTCCGACCGGTGAGCCAGTACCCGATGAGGTCGGGGATCAGTAGTGCCTGATCGGCGAGTCCGAGGGTCCCGGCCTGTTTCTCGGCCATCAATTGGTAGACGGTGTTGAAGGGCAAGAACTGCAGGCCGTTGCGGGCGTACAGCAGTGCGGGGTCGATCGTCTGGTGGACGGCCGACACTCCGGCGTGGTTCCGTTCATCTCGGTAGTGGTAGGGCAGACCAAGGAGCCGTCCACCCCGCAACAGGCCGTAGTCGACTGCCCACGAGTCGATTCCGATTCCGACCAGATCCGTGGACTGATGTGCCGCTGCCGACAATCCGTCGCGGATGTGGGCGTACAGGCCGGGAATGTCCCAGTGCAACGCCGTACGTCGACCGTCCCAGATCGGGAGGGGGCCGTTCCCGAATCGGTTCACCTCCCGGATGTCGAGACGACCGCCACCGACCCGGGCCAGCATCACGCGGCCGCTGGTCGCTCCCAGGTCGACGGCCGCCAGTTCGGCGCGGCCCCTGATCATCGCAGGAATGCCGCGGCGACACCGGCGTCGACGGGGACGTGCAGTCCGGTGGTGTGGGACATGTCCGAGCTGCACAGCACAAATGCCGCGTTGGCGATGTTCTCCGGCAGCACTTCGCGTTTGAGCAGCGTGCGTTGAGCGTAGAACTCGCCGAGATCTTCTTCGGCGACGCCGTAGACCGCGGCGCGCTTCGCGCCCCAGCCGCCTGCGAAGATGCCCGATCCGCGGACGACTCCATCGGGGTTGATGCCGTTGACCTTGATCCCGTGCTCGCCGAGCTCGGCGGCCAGCAGCCGGACCTGGTGTGCCTGATCTGCCTTGGTGGCCGAGTAGGCGATGTTGTTGGGACCGGCGAAGACCGAGTTCTTCGACGAGATGTAAAGGATGTCGCCGCCCATCTGCTGCTCGATGAGCGCCTTGGCGGCGGCTCTCGACACCAGGAACGACCCGCGGGCCATCACGTTGTGCTGTAGATCCCAATCTGCGGCGGTGGTGTCCAGCAGCGATTTCGACAGGGAGAGTCCGGCGTTGTTGACGACCAGGTCGATACCACCGAATGCGAGGACGCAGGCGTCGATTGCGGCCTGGACCTGAGCCTCGTCGGTCACGTCGGCGCGAATCCCGATCGCGACGTCCGAGCCGCCGATCTCCTCCGCCGCAGCTGCCGCCTTCTCTTCGTCGAGGTCGGCGATCACCACGCAGGCTCCTTCGGCGGCGAGGCGGGTCGCGATGGCCTTGCCGATGCCCGAGGCTGCGCCGGTCACGAGTGCGATCCGGGTGGCCAGTGGCTTGGGCTGCGGCATCCGTGCGAGCTTGGCCTCTTCCAGAGCCCAGTACTCGATACGGAACTTCTCGACCTCGTCGATGGGCAGGTAGTGCGAGATCGACTCGGCGCCGCGCATCACATTGATGGCGTTGAGGTAGAACTCGCCGGCCACGCGAGCGGTCTGCTTGTTCTTGCCGTAGCTGAACATGCCGACGCCGGGGATCAGCACGATCGCCGGGTCGGCACCGCGCATGGCGGGGGAGTCGTCGGACGCATGCCGGTTGTAGTAGGCGGTGTAGTCGTCGCGGTACGAGCTGTGGAGTTCTTTGAGACGTGCGATGCAGTTCTCGATGGGCGCATCGGCCGGCAGGTCGAGCACCATCGGCTTGACCTTGGTGCGCAGGAAGTGATCGGGGCACGACGTCCCGAGCGAGGCGAGCCGGGGATGCTCGGCGCCCGTGAGGAACTCGAGAACCGGGTCGGTATCGGTGAAGTGTCCGACCTGGGCGTTGTCGGTGGACGCGAGTCCGCGCAGAGTCGGTGCCAGCGCTGCGGCTTTCGCTCGGCGCTCGGCCGGAGACAGCGGCCCGAAGCCACGAAGCGGCGGTCCGAACGGCTGAGGCCGGCCGTGTGCCGCGATGAACTCCTCAGCGGCCGCGATGATCTCGAGCGAGTTGGCCTCGGCCGCCTCGGAGGTGTCGCCCCACGCGGTGATGCCGTGACCGCCGAGGATCGTGCCGATCGCCTGCGGATTCTGGCGTTTGACCTCGGAGATGTCGAGTCCCAGCTGAAACCCGGGTCGCCGCCACGGAACCCAGATCACCCGGTCACCCCAGATCTGCTTCGTGATCGCCTCACCGTCGGCGGCGGTGGCGATCGCTATACCGGAGTCGGGGTGCAGGTGGTCGACGTGGTCGGCGTCGACCAGGCCGTGCATGGCGGTGTCGATCGACGGTGCCGCACCGCCACGGCCGTGCAGGGTGTAGTCGAACGCGGCGACCATCTCGTCCTCGCGATCGACGCCCGGATACACCCCGGTGAGCGCGCGCAGTCGGTCCAGTCGCAGTACCGCCAGTCCGTTCTCGCTGAGGGTGCCCAGGTCGCCGCCGGAACCCTTCACCCACATGAGATCGACGTCCTGGCCGGTCACGGGGTCGCGTTCGGTGCCCTTGGCGGAGGTGTTGCCACCCGCGTAGTTGGTGTTCTTGGGATCGGCGCCGAGTCGGTTGGAGCGTTCGATCAGTTGGGTGACGGTCTCGTTCGTCATGTGTACGTCCTTAGAAGATGGGGAGATGAGGTGTGGATCAGGCGCCCCAGGAGGATTGGGTGCCACCGACGCGAGCGGCGGTGATCTCCTCCTGGTAACCGGACTGGGCGAACGCGGCCATCGGATCGGCGGGTAGTCCGCGTTCGGCGCGCCAGGCCGCCAGGTCGGGCCGGATGTCGGTGTAGAACGCGTCCATGAAGATCGCGTTGGCGCCCAGCACATCTCCGGTGTCCTGGGCGTCCGCGAGCGCGTCGGTGTCGACGAGCAGTGCGCGAGCGGTCATCTCCTGCACGTTGAGGACCGACCGGATCTGCCCGGGGATCTTCTCCTCGACGTTGTGGCACTGATCGAGCATCAGGGCGACCGGCGACCCGGTGTCGAGTCCGCCACCGCGAATGACCTCGAACATGATGCGGAACAGTTGAAAAGGATCTGCAGCACCGACGATCAGGTCGTCGTCGGCGTAGAAGCGGGAGTTGAAGTCGAACGAGCCGAGCTTCCCCAACCGCAGCAGCTGGGCGACGATGAACTCGATGTTGGTCCCGGGTGCGTGATGGCCGGTGTCGAGGCAGACCAACGCGCGCTCGCCGAGCGCGCTGACCTGAGCGTAAGAGGTGCCCCAGTCCGGCACGTCCGTCATGTACGTCGCGGGCTCGAAGAACTTGTATTCCAGCACCATTCGCTGCTCGTCGCCGATGTGCTGGTAGATGGTCGCCAGCGACTCCGCGAGGCGGTCCTGCCGACCGCGGATGTCCCCCTGGCCCGGGTAATTCGTGCCGTCGGCGAGCCAGATCTTGAGATCGCGGGAACCGGTCTCGTTCATCACCTCGATACACCGGATGTGATGATCGATCGCCTTCTGCCGGACGTGCTTGTCGGTATGGGTGAGGCTGCCGAACTTGTAGTCATCGTCTTGGAACGTGTTGGAGTTGACCGTTCCCAGGTCGACGCCCAGGTCTGCGGCGTAACTGCGCAGTGCCCCGAAGTCGTCGACGACATCCCAGGGGATGTGGAGGGCGACCTTCGGTGCCAGGCCGGTGAAGCGGTGCACGGTTGCGGCGTCTGCGATCTTCTCCTCGACGGTGCGAGGGGTGCCGGGGGTGCCGAAGACCTTGAATCGTGTCCCGGAGTTGCCGAAAGCCCAGGACGGCAGCTCGATAGCTAGGTTCTGAAACGTTTCAATAGCGTCGGTGTCGAGGTTTCTCATGTCAGTTACCTCCTGTGTTGCCCGCGGATGCCGGCACGTTCACCGTCGGGGATGGCTCGTGAGGGACCGAAAGATCTTGAGCGGCATGAGTGTTGCTCGCCAGCTCCGGGCTGATCGGCTCGCCGTAGCGTTCGATCTCGATCTGCTTGAGGTCTTTGCCGCGGGTGTTCGGGGCCCAGATGACACCGATGATGAGTGAGAGAGTCAGGCAGGTCATGAGGATGAGTCCGACCCAGGCCAGGCCGGTGGCAGCGAGCAGGGTGGGGAAGAAGTAGCTGAGCAGGCCGGTGGCGGTGCGGACCGCGAAGAACATGATGCCCTGTGCGCTGGCCCGGTAAGGCGTGGCGAACAGTTCGCTGGCCCAGAGGCTGTAGAACGCCTGGGCGCCGACACCACTCGAGATACCCCAGCAGATCGCGAAGATGAGCAAGGTGGTCATGCCGCCATCGGTGAACAGGACCAGTACGCCCCAGGCGAAGATGCCGGGGATCGCGCCCAGTGCGAACAGCAGTCGCTGCGACATGTGATCGGCCAGGCGCATGAAGATGAAGTAGGTGGCCAGGACAGTCATGCCCCAGACCAGCACCTGCAGCAGGTTCTGCTGGACTTCGCTCTCGAGTCCCGCGGTCTCGTAGACCCGCGGCATGAAGATGCCGGCCTGCCCGGCGACGGTGTTCCAGAACCCGTAGATGCCGATGAGGACCAGGAGTGCGGTGATGTTGACCTTCTTGGAGAACAGGCCGCGCAGACCCTGTCCGCCCGAGACGGAGGCCTGGGGGATCGTGGTGTTTTCGCGACCCTCGTCGGTCCAGAGTTTCGATTCGACCAATCCCTGCCGGATCCACCAGACGACGGCGGCGACCACGAACAGGTGTAGGAAGATCAGACGCGATCCGAGCAGCCCCAGCGGGGCCAGTGCGGCGGCGAGTGCGAATCCGACGAGCGGTCCGACGGACCATGCGAGTTGTGCGGTACCGACGTGCTTGGCGCGGGCGCCCGACGGTGCCTGCTCGGCGATATAGGTCCAGGACGCGGGAACACCGGCGCCGACGGCGATGCCGGTCACCACGAAGGCGATCATCAGCATCCCGAAGTTCATCGCGAAAGCCGCGAGCAGGATGCCGACCATGTAAACCATCAGGTCGTAGGTGTAGATCGCCTTGCGGCCGTAGCGGTCACACAGCGGACCTCCGATGGCAGCGCCGATCGCGGCACCGAAAGCGTTGGCACTGAGTGCTGCCAGCAAACCGACGGCGAAGTTGCTGATACCGAACTCGTCCTGCCAGAAGCCGAGGCTGGTGGCGATGGCGATGATCGAGCCTGCCTCGATGTAGTTGGACATGGCGACCGAGATGGTCGCCTTCCAGCCGGTGGTCTTCTTTGCCCCGATGTTCATGGGGTCTCCTTCACGGGTTTATGAGTTGGGAGGGTACTGGGACAGGAGGGGGTGGGGAACAAGCGAGGGGAAGGGATCATGCGAGGTGGAAGTACTCGTCGACGACGGTCATCGCGGTGTCCGGGTGGGTTCCGGTGTCGAAGTACTGGGCCATCTGGCTCTGCCACTTGCCGTTCACCTCGGTCTGGGCCATCAGTTCGCGAGCCCGATCGAAGTCCTCGGTCTCGAGGTAGCCGACGACGAGTCCGTCGGTGGGCCGTAGGAACAACGAGTAGTTGTGCCAGCCGGTGGAGCGAAGGGCCTCGAGCATCTCGGGCCAGACATCCTGATGGGCGGCGAGGTAGTCGTCGATGCGATCTGGCCGCAGATTCATCGTGAAACACACTCTGTGCATGTGGAGCCTGTCGGTGGTGAAGCGTGTTTGAAACGTTTCAATTTGTGAGTGGAGTCACGGTAAACCGGCAGATGTGATCGCGTCAAGGGGCAATTTCGAGCCGGGCGCGCCGGTCGGCGATGGGTGATATCGGACTTATTTGTCCTGAGCAGCGCAGCAGCGTAAAGTTGATCAACGGTGCACCCGCGCCGGGTTGTTTTCGTGCCCAGATCCGCAGAACTCTGTCGAGCCCTCTGCCAGCTGTCACTCGAATATCCGGGACACGGGCGTGCCATGAAGGTAATCGAACAGAACTGTTCAGGTGTGGTGAACACACCAGAATCGTGGAGGCTATGGCCAAAGAAGGCGCGATCGAGGTCGAGGGTCGAGTTGTCGAACCCCTGCCCAATGCAATGTTCCGCATTGAGCTGGAGAACGGCCACAAGGTGCTCGCCCACATCAGTGGCAAGATGCGGCAGCACTACATCCGCATCCTGCCCGAGGACCGCGTGGTCGTGGAGCTGTCGCCCTACGACCTGACCCGCGGCCGCATCGTTTACCGGTACAAGTAAAGGCTTCCCGGACACCTCCGGGTAAGGACACCAGCTGTGGTGCAGCAGTGCGCTGCGCCGCGGGGCTTTGAAGGAGATCGAGACGTGAAGGTTCAGCCGAGCGTCAAGCCGATCTGCGAGAAGTGCAAGGTGATCCGGCGTAACGGCCGGGTCATGGTGATCTGCGACAACCTGCGTCACAAGCAGCGTCAGGGCTGATCAGCACCCTCGCAAGATCGCTTGCAAGAGCGAGACACAACTGAATACCGGCTAGAGAAGACCTCCCAGCACCAGCGGTGATAAACGGATCACCGCCTACCCCCGGCACGGAGGCCGGGGCCCCTCGCAGAGCAGGGGACGGACTGGGAGCAGACCTCCGAGAATCAAAGGAAACGCCACATGGCACGTGTTGCTGGTGTTGACCTCCCGCGCGAAAAGCGCCTGGAGATCGCACTGACTTACATCTACGGAGTTGGACGTACCACCTCCAAAGAGATCCTTTCCGCGACCGGTCTCAGCGCCGATCTGCGGGCCAAGGATCTCACCGACGAAGACGTTCTGAAGCTTCGCGAGTACCTCGAGGCCTCGGTCAAGGTCGAAGGTGACCTGCGCCGTGAGGTGCAGGCCGACATTCGTCGCAAGATCGAGATCGGCTGCTACCAGGGTCTGCGTCACCGTCGTGGACTGCCTGTCCGTGGACAGCGCACCAAGACCAACGCTCGGACCCGTAAGGGCCCGAAGAAGACCATCGCCGGGAAGAAGAAGTAATCCATGCCTCCTAAGTCACGTAGCGCCGGCCCCAAGAAGGGCACTCGTCGTCGCGAGAAGAAGAACGTCCCGCACGGCAGCGCGCACATCAAGAGCACGTTCAACAACACCATCGTCTCCATCACCGATCCGGCCGGCAATGTCATCGCCTGGGCGTCTTCGGGCCACGTCGGCTTCAAGGGTTCGCGTAAGAGCACCCCGTTCGCCGCGCAGCTCGCCGCCGAGAGTGCTGCTCGCAAGGCGCAGGAACACGGCGTCAAGAAGGTCGACGTCTTCGTGAAGGGCCCGGGTTCGGGCCGCGAGACCGCAATTCGATCACTGCAGGCCGCCGGCCTCGAGGTCGGCACCATTTCCGATGTCACCCCGCAGCCGCACAACGGTTGCCGTCCGCCCAAGCGGCGTCGGGTCTAACGGGAAAGAAGAGGACTAGAAAATGGCTCGTTATACCGGACCCGCAACCCGCAAATCTCGCCGTCTGCGCGTCGACCTCGTCGGCGGAGACCAGGCGTTCGAGCGTCGCCCCTACCCGCCCGGCCAGCACGGCCGCGCGCGGATCAAGGAGAGCGAATACCTGCTGCAGCTGCAGGAGAAGCAGAAGGCTCGCTTCACCTACGGCGTGATGGAAAAGCAGTTCAGCCTGTACTACAAAGAGGCCAACCGTCGCAACGGCAAGACCGGTGACGAATTGCTGCGTCTGCTCGAGACCCGTCTCGACAACGTCGTGTACCGCGCCGGACTGGCTCGTACCCGTCGTCAGGCCCGCCAGATGGTCAGCCACGGACACCTCACCGTCAACGGTGTGAAGGTCGACGTCCCCAGCTACCGCGTCTCTCGCTACGACATCATCGATGTCCGCCCGAAGTCGTTGCAGACCACTCCGTTCCAGATCGCCAAGGAAATCCAGGGCGATCGTCCGGTACCGGGCTG
Organism: Williamsia limnetica; assembly: GCF_003217475.1. Taxonomy (GTDB): domain Bacteria; phylum Actinomycetota; class Actinomycetes; order Mycobacteriales; family Mycobacteriaceae; genus Williamsia; species Williamsia limnetica. Next base: position 50,579 of record NZ_QJSP01000013.1, read on the forward strand.
GTTGCAGGTCGTGCCCAGCACGCTGCGCATCCTGGTGCACTCGGAGCCCGAGCGCGCACAGATCGACGTGCCGCTGCAGGAACAGCTCATCGTCGAGTTCTACTCCAAGTAATCCACGAACCAGCCCAGCGCTGATTCGGTTTCCGCGGCAACCGCCGCACAGTTTCATTGTCTAGGGCGTCATATAGCGGGCGTTCAAGAGGAGAAGAAGATACATGCTGATTTCACAGCGACCCACACTGTCCGAAGAGATCATCGCGGAAGACCGCTCGAAGTTCGTCATCGAGCCGCTTGAGCCAGGATTCGGTTACACCCTCGGTAACTCGCTCCGTCGCACCCTGCTCTCGTCGATCCCCGGCGCTGCTGTCACCAGCATCCGGATCGACGGGGTGCTGCACGAGTTCACCACCGTCCCGGGAGTCAAGGAAGATGTCACCGACATCATACTGAACCTCAAGGGCCTGGTCGTGAGCTCGGAAGAAGACGAGCCGGTCACCATGTACGTGCGCAAGCAGGGACCCGGCGCGGTCACCGGCGCTGACATCGTGCCTCCGGCCGGTGTCACCGTGCACAATCCGGATCTGCACATCGCCACCCTGAACGACAAGGGCAAGTTGGAGATCGAGCTCGTCGTCGAGCGCGGTCGCGGCTATGTCCCCGCCGTCCAGAACAAGGCGTCCGGCGCCGAGATCGGCCGCATCCCGGTCGACTCGATCTACTCGCCGGTGCTCAAGGTCACCTACAAGGTGGAAGCCACCCGCGTCGAGCAGCGCACCGACTTCGATCGGCTCGTTCTCGACGTGGAGACCAAGAACTCCATCACCGCGCGGGACGCGCTGGCCTCGGCCGGCAAGACCCTGGTCGAGCTGTTCGGACTCGCACGTGAGCTCAACGTCGAAGCAGAAGGTGTCGAGATCGGACCCTCGCCCGCCGAGGCCGATCACATCGCATCCTTCAGCCTTCCGATCGAGGACCTGGAACTCACCGTCCGGTCGTACAACTGCCTCAAGCGTGAGGGAGTGCACACCGTCGGCGAGCTCGTGGCCCGCACTGAATCGGATCTCCTCGACATCCGGAACTTCGGCCAGAAGTCGATCGACGAGGTCAAGGTCAAGCTGCACGCACTCGGCCTGGCGCTCAAGGACAGCCCGGCCAGCTTCGATCCGTCCCAGGTGGCCGGATACGACGTTGCGACCGGCACCTGGTCCGACGACGCTGCTTTCTCCGACGACGCTGCCGGCGAAGACTTCGCGGAAACCGAACAGCTCTAACCAGACCCCCAGCTCACGACCGAGAGGTCGAGAGCGAACCCTAGGAGTTCGAAATGCCCAAGCCCACAAAGGGTACCCGCCTCGGCGGGTCGGCTTCGCACCAGAAAGCGATGCTGGCGAACCTCGCCACCTCGCTCTTCGAGCACGGCCGGATCACCACGACCGAAGCCAAGGCGAAGAAGCTGCGTCCCTACGCGGAGAAGCTGATCACCCACGCGAAGGCCGGTAACCTGGCTCACCGTCGTGAGGTGCTCAAGGACATCCGTAACAAGGACGTCGTGCACACGCTGTTCGCCGAGATCGGGCCGTTTTACGCGGACCGTCCGGGTGGCTACACACGCATCATCAAGACGCTGCCACGCAAGGGCGACAACGCCCCCATGGCAGTGATCGAACTGGTGAAGGAAAAGACCGCTTCGTCGGAGGCCGACCGCGCCACCCGCGCTGCCGCTTCGAAGAAGAAGGCCGATGAGGCTGTCGTCGAAGCCGATTCGGCTGACGACAACGTGGTCGAGGCTGTCGAGGCCGACGCTACCGATGCCGAGGTCGAGAACGCCGAAGCAGTCGCCGAGGGTCTGACCGATGAGACGACGGCCAAGAGCGCCGCCGAGATCGTCGACGAAGACAAGAAGTAAGCCGCCGCCTGAGCGTCAACGTTTTTGGCGAGCCCGCCACCGGTACATCCGGTGGCGGGCTTCGTCATAGAAGGAGGGTCGGTTATGCGGTTGCGGATGCAGATCGGCTATGACGGAACCGATTTCGCGGGATGGGCGAGCCAGCCCGGACAGCGGACGGTCTGCGGGGTTCTCGAGGAAACGCTGAGTACGGTGTTGCGCGAGCCGATCACCCTCACTGTTGCCGGCCGCACCGACGCGGGTGTCCACGCAACCGGTCAGGTGGCTCATTTCGATGTCGCCGCAGCGACTCTCGAGGCCCGATCGATCGACGGAGACCCCGGAAGACTGGTGCGCCGCCTCGCCAAGATGCTTCCGGTGGATGTCCGGGTCAAGGACATCGAGGAAGCGCCTACCGAGTTCGACGCCCGGTTCTCGGCTCTCCGCAGACATTACGAATATCGGTTGGCCGACGATCCCTGGGGTGCGGAGCCGGTGTCTGCGCGGACAACGGCGGCATGGTCGCGGCCGTTGAATGCCGACCTCCTCGAAGAGGCGTCAGCTGTACTGTTGGGCCTGAACGATTTCGCTGCGTTCTGCCGCCGTCGCGACGGGGCGACGACCGTACGCGAGCTGCAGGACTTTCGCTGGATGCGCGATGACTTCGGCGTCCTCGTCGCACAGGTGAGCGCCGACGCGTTCTGTTGGTCGATGGTTCGATCTCTGGTCGGCGCCGTGGCCACGGTCGGTGAGGGCCGCCGTTCCGTGCAATGGTGCGCGGGGCTGCTGCAGCAACGCAGTCGATCCAGTGAGGTGCCGGTCGCGCCTGCCTGCGGTCTGAGTCTGATCGGTGTGGACTACCCGGCTGACAACAACTTGGCGCAACGCAACTCCATCACCCGGGAAACCCGTGCCGCGATCGATCCGAACGGCTGCTGCGGCGATTGACCCCCCGAGGATGTGCTGTTCTGGCGAACAAAACCGCAGGTGGAGCCCGCCAAAACAACACACTTTCGGGGCTGGGCGTCAATCCCTGAGTTTGAGACCGCGCGAATCGCGCACGCTGCCGGTGAAAATCATGATCGCATCGACGATCACCCAGATGCCCAGTCCCAACAGGATGATGTACCCGATGAGGACGATCGCCAGCACCCATCCGGCGATCAACGCACAGCTGCCCGATAGCGATGCCGTTGGAGCCGATGTAGAAGCGGCCGGCGCCGAAGCCTCCGAGAAACAGTTGCAGCAGGCCGGCAACAACTTTCGACTTGTCGGACAGAGGTTCTCCGGTGTAAGGATCGCGTCCGAAAGGCGCGCCCGGATCTCCGGTGAACCCGGCCACCGGACCGAACGCTGAGGGCCCGTATGTGGGTTGTCCGTACGGCGCGGGTGCCTGATACATCGGATTCGGCGGCTCGTAGGGCGCGGGGTAGCCCGGCGAACCCTGATATGGCTGATTGCTCTGCCACTCCGGCGAACCTGAATTGTCGTGTGGCTCTAGATAGCTCATCGCTGTACCTTACTGCGAGTGTGGAGGGGTCGACGAACTGCTGAACGGCTCGTTGCGCCTCATCGTCGTGGACGGGAAGTCGTCTGCGACCGTTGCCGCCATCTCCACCAGCGCTCGCCGGGTCGGTTTGCCGAGGAGGTCGAGGTCGACCTCGGCACCCTCGGCCAGATGATCGTCGAATGGGATCTGCTGTACTGCACGACATCTGGTGAGAAAGTGCGCGCTGAGCTGATCGGTGTCGATGGACGACGCTCCCGGACGTGACGAACTCAGGACTACCACCGCGCTGCTGACGAGATGACCGAAACCGTGTGCCTGGAGCCAGTCGAGCGTGGCCCCAGCACTCCGGGCGCCGTCGATCGCCGGTGAGGTGACCAGGATCAGGGCGTTGGCCATGTCGAGAACACCATTCATCGCGGAGTGGCTCAGGCCCGTCCCGCAATCGGTGATGATGATGTTGTAGAACCGCTGCAGCACAGTCATCACGCCGCGATAGTCGGTTTCGCTGAACGCTTCCGCGACCGCCGGATCGCGCTCTGATGCAAGAACTTCCAGCCTGCTCGGCGCTTGCGAGGTGTGAGCCCGCACGTCGGAATACCGATAAATCGACTCGTCGGACAGTAGATCGCGCACCGTCGAACGTGTTTGCTGCGGAATCCGTTGAGCGAGTGTGCCCAGGTCGGGGTTGGCGTCGACAGCGATGACGCGGTCGCCACGCAGCGATGCGAACGTCGAACCCAATCCCACTGTGGTCGTGGTCTTGCCGACCCCGCCCTTGAGGGAGAGCACCGCGATCCGGTAGTCACCGCGGACGGGCTGGTTGACGCGCTCCAGCAGATGTTTGTAGACCAGGTCATCCGGTGACTCGCCAGGATTGATGGTGCCTGCGGACAGTTTATGAACCGTGCGCCGCCACCCGCTCGCCGGAGCGCGGCGAGCCTTCCGGAGCAACGCGACCTCGTCGAGACTCGCCGGGCCGTAGCCAGTGTTGCCGTAGGTCGAGGGCTGCCCGTACCCGGGCTGTTGCAGTCCGGGTTGGGGTGGCCCGGCCTGAATCGGTGGAAAGTGCTGTCCGGGAACGGGTTGCGGGGGCCCGGGCTGCGGCGGCCCCTGCTGGGGAGGTCCGGGCGGTGGGGCATAGGCCGCCGGCGGCGCAAAGCCCTGGCCGTGCCGGGGTTCTGAGGTGAACTGAGCCGGACTCCCCGGTGGCGTGGCGGGCGGCGTCACTTCTGTGTGAAGGGGTGTAGGTGCGAACGGCGCGCCCGGTGACTGCGCAGGATTTCCGTAGGACAGCGGCTGTGGGTACGCAGGTGGTGCGTGCAGAGGCGGACCCGGCTGCGGCGGAACGGGTTGTGCACCCGTCTGCGGAGCGGCGGTGGATGGCTGACGCTCGATCGCATTTCCCTGCGGCACGTCATCAGAGCCGTGCCGGCCTGGGTCGGCCTCGACGTTCGGCAATGCGGACGATGGGTCTGGTTGTCGCGCTGGGATTCCCGGTCGTTCAAATTGCGAAAGATCTATGTCGGCGTCGGCCTGCAACCACGGTGGCGGAGCCGGTACATCGGCATTGTTGTAACTCACGGAACAGCCCCCTGTTGGCACACTCGGTCTTCTGCGGCAAATCGACGCAGGCAAACCGTGCACTTCTAGCCGCCCCCGACCGTTTGTTAAGGGGAGCATAGACCAAGTGACGAACCTGTGAATGTCTGAGCACAACTTCGCCGACGTTGTGGGTATCCTCTCCAGCCAGGGGTCGAACAAGGGGGGACATCCATGGCTGCGGCGACTTCGCGGACCGGGACCATCACGGTGGTGACCACAGATCAGGGCTTGCCGACGGCGGTTCGACTCGAGCCGACCGAACTGCGGAAAGATCCGGCGGTGCTGGCCGCGGAGGTGCTGCGTCTGTGTCAACAAGCGGCCATGCATGCGGGGGTGGCGCGCCGCGAGGAGCTCAGGGCTCACGGCGTGAGCGCAGACATCATCGACCAGATGAAGCTGCCGAGGGCTGACGATCTCGCGCGGGCCGAGCATCACGACGATGCCGAAGCGAGTGCGCCGAGCAGCTGGATGCGGTCGGTATGAGCTGGGCGATGGACGAACTCGAGGCCAGGGCCCGGCGGCAACTCGACGGACTACACGAGGTCAACGAGCGCTTGGCAGCGATCTCGGCGCGTGAGACATCGCCCGGCGACCACGTCACCGCGGAAGTCGACGGGGTCGGGGCGCTGACCGGGTTGTGGTTCGCGCCTTCGGCGGTGACTCTCGGCGCGGACGCGCTGGGGGAGCTGATCGTGGCAACTGCCGGAGTCGCAGCCGGTCGGGCATTCGCCCGGCGGGCAGCGATACTCGAGGACTTCAACACCTCGTTCGCAGAGCTGGTCGACTCTCGCCCGGCATCGATGACCTCGACTTCTCCGACGCGGGGAACCGGTCCGGGATCGTAGGCGTCCAATACGTCAGATGCCGCAGCCGGAGCCCGGGCTTGTCTGGAGCGGCGAACCAGTTCGTGAAAGTTCCGGGTTCACACCACATGGGGGAAAGATGTCCGAGATCACCGCGGTACCAGCAGCGATAGAGGCCTACGCGGACACTGCGGCAGTGATGTCCGCAGCCGTGGCAGCCGCCGGTTCGATCAACGCGGCAGCCAATGTCGCGACGATGGTTCCGGTGTTCGGACTCATCGGCCAGGAGTTCCTGCTCGCCTTCGCGCAGGCGCAGGCCAGCCACCTCCTCGGCGTGGGTCAGCTTGCTGCGGTGCACGCCGGGATAGCAGCCGCCGCCCTCGCCACCGCCGCAGAATTCACCGAGACCGATGACGGAGCCGGCAACCAATTCAGGGGCATCGAGTCAGCGCTGTAGCGACCGGTCGGGGGACCACGTGAGCACACCGAACTTCACAACGCATCCGGCGCCGGCGCCGCCGCTGGATCCGACCATCCGCGAACTCATCGAGTCGAGCCCACTGGGGCCCATCCTTGACACACCGGTCAGCACAGTCCTCGCGGATCTCGGCCTGCCCGGGTTACCGGAGTTGTCGGCGGTTCCACCACTGCCTGGCCTTCCGCCGCTGCCGCCACTCGACCTCAGCGTGTTGATCAAGCCGATCACTGATCTCCTCGGTGGCTTCGGGACGGGCAATCTCGGTGGGGGAGACTTCGATCCGACCATGATCCTGGAGGGCCTGTCGCAAATACTCGACATGTCGATGGGGATGGGCTCGGGCGCACTGAAAGCTCTGGATCAGGTGTGGACCGGGCAGGCGGCAGCGGCTACCACGGTCAAGGGCGCGCAGGCAGGCGCCGACACCGCGGCGCTGTCCACCCAGGGCGGGGTGATGTCGCTCGACACGCAGGGCGCCGCCGCGATCGTGGGCACCGGCCTGTCCCTGGTGCAGGGGATCATCGCGAAAACGATCGGGATCATCGCGGCATCGGCGCCGATCCTGGTGACCCCACCGGGGCAGGCGCTGGCGTTGGGCGTCGCGGCCGAGGGCCTTGCCGAGGCCACTGCGGTGGTCACGGCCACTCGTGCCCAACTCCTTGCGCCCACGAGCCACATGGTCGTGAACGGGCAGCCTGTTCCGGTGACGGGCGCACCTGCCGCCGGTCCGTCGCCGTTTTCCATCGCGAGCACCGTCCTCGACGGGGTCGGGAAGCCGATGGTCACCGGAGTCGGCCAACTCGGCACCATGACGAGTTCTGCCGGCAGCCAGCTCCTGAAAAGCCATGAGGCCCAATTGAAGAGCGGATATACGCCGAAGGGCGGAGAACTTGCGACGACGGTTCCTGCAGGCCTGGCGGGTATGGGGGGTGCAGGCCGCGGCGGCGGTGGCGGTGGCGGCGGTGGCTCGGGACCGGGCGGCGGTGGGCCCAGTCCGCTCAGTGCACGTACTGCGCCCGGGCTGATGAGCGGGCCGAGCCCCGAGGGGCCAGCGGGACCGGCCGGTCGCAACCAGAGCGCCGTCGTACCAGCCGGGATGGGCGGCCCGATGGCCCCGATGGGGGCGATGGGAGCCGGACGCGGTGCCGGCGCGTCAGATGACCAGCACGAGACCGCCGACTACCTGGTCACCGAGCTCAACGGCAGCCGGATCATCGGAGAGATCTCGGACGTCGCACCCGCCGTCCTCGGAGAGATCCAGGCCCCTGACCCGGAGCCGGCGCCGGACGTGCGGTTGCGTCTGGGGTCACCGGCACGCGATCAACAAGCCTGACCATCAGCAGACGAAGCCTGAACGAACCAACGGGGGAAACAATGAGCAGCGATCAGTTGAAAGTGGATTCCGACGAGTTGTTGAGGGCGGCCGGAGAGCTGGACGCACTCGCTGACGGCTTGGAAGGGGCTTTGTCACAGGAGAAGTCGGCCTTGTCGGTCAACCCGGCAGGGCGTGACGAGGTGTCGGTGGCAGCGGCCACCACTTTGTCGGCTGTCGCCGAGAGCTACGTGCGGGGCGCTTCTGCCGGCGTGCATGAGCTCCGCAAGATCGCTGCCGTGTTGCGTGCGCAGGCTGTTGGATACCGCGGCGCCGAGGAAACGATCGAGGAGGCCTTTCGCCTCTGACCAGGCGTGAGGACAGACGATGACAGGTTTTACGAATGTGGTCTGGCAGGCCAGACCGACCGAGCAGCTGGCGAAGGACCTTGTCAGCGGTGCCGGGGTGGGTCCGTTGGCAGATGCCGGTGTCGGCTGGACCCGGTTGTCGGCGATCTTCGCCGATGCAGGTGTCGACTACATGAGAATCCTTGCCAGACTGGGTGTGTCATGGCAATCTGCGCACTCCGATCAGGCATTCGCGAAGCTGGGGGAACTGACACCGTGGTTCGCCGAGGCGGCGACGGTCGCGGCGGACAATGGGAGCCGGGCGGCAGCGCAGTGTGCAGCCACCACGGTCGCCCGGCTGGGGATGCCCAATCTCCCCGAGATCGAGGTCACCACTGGCATTCGAAACACGGCCGCGGCGGTGGGTGCAGCGCTGGGCACACCCATCGGGGGCGTGGCGGCGGACGCCGAACGTGCTCTCCACGACCAGAAGCAACGCGCATCGCGAGTGATGGAGACCTACGAGTCGGCGACGGAGCCCCTCGCCCGTCCGTGGTCGGTGCCGACCCCGCCTGTGACGGTTTCCCCCGTTGCGCTGACCTCTGAAGAGGCGTCACGAACGCACCGGTCCACCCCCGCGACTCCGGTGTCGCCCTCGGCGCCCGCGGGGCCGATCGGGATGGTCCCCGTGGCGATGCCGGTCGCCGCACCTCGTGAGAAGTCCCGCTTCGCAGCCACCGTGCTGGCGGGGGCAGGTGCCGGGCAGATCGTCGCGGAGCCTGCGACGTCCACGCCGGCACCCCGACCGATGTCGCCGATGGCACCTGTGGCTCCGATGGTGGGCGGACTGGCGCCGAGCAACGAAACGCCCGTACGGGAACCACGTCCGGTTCGGTCGGCGGGTATCGACAGCGCCGGAACCGATGCCGCGCACGCCACGGTCGACTGGGCTCACTTCGATCGACCTGCGGATACCGCCATCGAGCATCCTGATCCCCGCTACAGCAGTGGCGCGCTCGACCTGCCTGCGGCCACATCCATACCCGCCGTTCTCGGCGCCGGCGATCAGGACCGGTGAGCAACATGTGGACGACGGACATTGCACCCGCGTACGACCTCACCGATGACCACCTGGACCACCTCGGAACGCTTCTCGGGCATCAGACCTGGCCACTGGTGTTGGCCATCGAACCACAATACGAGCTTGTGACGGTGCGTGACGCCGCGCACTCGGCCGCGGTCGCCGAACTGACCTCGCTGGGGATTCTCTGCGATGACCCGCACGCACACCGCGGCGTGGCCGAACCCGTGGCAGATGCACTGTCGATCCTTGCCAGACCGGAAATGGTCATCGAGGCAAGGATATTCACCCCCGAGGGATGTGCGCGTTCGTGCCTGGCCCGTCAGGGTCCCAGACATGTACTGGCCACTCGGACGCGTGCCGGTGTCGAGGTCCGGGAGGTGCCCGTCCACTCCGACAAGGATGTGGGGGCCGTCATCTCGAAGCTGTTCGGTTACGCCGAGACACCCGAACTCCCGGCTTTCAGCGCACCAGCCGAAGAGATGCGTATGCGACTGGATCGCGCACGGTCCGCCGCGGATTACTCGGATGCGTTGCACGCCATGGGTGCACGTGACCACGTTGCCGCCGGTTACGCAGCTGCCTTCGAATCGTGCACGGGCCATGCAGAGGTCGTCGCCGTCGAGTCGGGGCCCGGGCGCACGGTGCGATCCGCAGGCGCTGTCGCCGTCTACGACACCGCGCGCGGCCGTATTCTCGCCGGTCCCAGCACGTCTCCGGACGGGAGGATCTGGTCGACATTGTCGGCCGCAGGCCCACACAAGATTTCTCAGGCAGTCGAGCTTCTCGTGGAAACACTGCCGTCGGGGAGGTGGTTGCCGTGATCAGGGGACACGGGCACACCCACAGGTCGCGCGAGCAATCTGTGGCGCCTGGGTTTTACAGGTTCGGAAACCAGACGTTAGATCCGCGGCCATCACCTGATGCCGCGGCAGCCATACAAGAAGGGGATGCACTATGACCAACGGTCTTGAACTCGATGTCTCGGCCGGGCTGGCCTCGACAAAAACGGTGGGGGACATCGTCGCCGACATGGGAACGGTTCTCGCGCGGATCACCGCCGATGCCGATGAAGCGCTGGCTCTGTGGAAAGGCAACGCCAGCGGGGCGTTCCAGAACGCGGTGACCGCCTGGAAAGACGAGGCAACACAGTTGCAAACCGCCCTCGAAGGCCTCAAGACCTCGTTGTCCACCGGTTTCAACGGTTACGACGCCGAAGACCAGGACACGGCGGGCACCTTCAACAACGTCTCCGGCTCCGGCCTGCGCCTGTAGACACCGGATCACTTCACACTCACCTCGAGAGGACCCACCCATGAGCATCATCCAGTACAACTACCCGCGGATGGAAGAGCTGGCCGCACAGTTGAACAGCAACTTCAATCAGTTGGAGCACCTGGCGACCACCCTGAAATCAGAAGTTGCCCGTCTGCACGAGAATTGGCAGTCGCAGCAGGCCTCGCAGGCCTACGGCTCCGCTCAGCAGAGTTGGGACACGAGTTTCACCGATTCCCGCACCCTGCTGACCGCTCTGTCGTCGAAGGTCACCGAGGCTTCGACCAACATGCAGGCTGCAGACCAACGGACGGCCGGTTACTTCAGCTGATTTCCTCGTGATCCCCGTGGAGGCAGACCAACGGACGGCCGGTTACTTCAGCTGATCCACCCTGTCGACGACCACAGACCCGCCGGAGTGTAACTTCGGCGGGTCTGTGCGTCGTGGGCGAGAGGCGCTGGGCGTTTGGACGGAACCGGCGCGGGGGATACGACTCGCGAGTCCTGTGATTGCCTAACAGTTACTCTTCCGGTCCGATAGTTTCGCAGACAGACCCGCAGTGTTTTCCACCTCGAGCGAGGAGCTCTAGTGAGTAATCCGCTGACACGGACAAAATCCGTTGAGCAATCCATGGCTGACACCGAAGAACCCGGTTCGCAGCTGAAGAAGAGTTTGACCTGGTGGGACCTCACCGTCTTCGGTGTCTCGGTCGTCATCGGTGCAGGTATTTTCACGATCACCGCATCGACTGCGGGTAACAAGGCCGGCCCGGCGATCTCGCTGTCCTTTGTGATGGCGGCGTTCGCATGTGCACTTGCGGCGCTGTGTTACGCCGAGTTCGCCTCTACGGTGCCGGTCGCCGGATCGGCGTACACATTCGGCTATGCGACCTTCGGTGAGTTCCTGGCCTGGATCCTCGGCTGGGACCTCATCCTCGAGTTCGCCGTCGGCGCTGCGGTGGTGTCCAAGGGGTGGTCCAGTTATCTGGGTTCGGTCTTCGGATTCTCGGGTGGGACAGCTGAAATCGCGGGTCTCGATGTCGACTGGGGAGCGTTGGTCATCGTCACGGTGATCACGGTCCTGCTGGTGCTGGGAACCAAGCTGTCGTCGACGTTCAGTGCCGTCGTGACGGCCATCAAGGTCTGCGTCGTCCTGCTCGTGATCGTGGTGGGCTTCTTCTACATCAAGGGCGAGAATTACTCACCGTTCATCCCGAAGGCCGAAGAAGCAGAATCCGGTGGCAAGTCGGTCGACTCCACCCTGTTCTCACTGATGACCGGCGGTGGAGACTCGAGCTATGGCTGGTACGGCGTGCTGGCCGCGGCGTCCATCGTGTTCTTCGCGTTCATCGGTTTCGACGTCGTCGCGACCACGGCCGAGGAGACCAAGAATCCCAAAAAGGATGTGCCGCGAGGCATTTTGGGGTCGCTCGCCATCGTCACGGTCCTCTACATCCTCGTCACGATCGTCGTCACCGGCATGGTGAAGTACACCGATCTCGCCACCTCGGCCGGCGACGGTCAGCCGAAGAACCTTGCCTACGCGTTCGGGCAGAACGGGGTGACCTGGGCGGAGAAGGTGATCTCGATCGGTGCGCTGGCCGGTCTGACCACTGTGGTCATGGTGCTCATGTTGGGCCAGTCCCGGGTGCTGTTCGCGATGGCGCGCGACGGTCTGCTGCCGCGGTCGCTGTCCAAGACGAGCAAGTTCGGTACCCCGGCGCGCATCCAGATCATCGTCGGTGTCGTGGTTGCAATCGTCGCGGCGTTCTTCCCGATCGAGAAGCTCGAAGAGATGGTCAACGTCGGCACGTTGTTTGCCTTCATCGTCGTCGCCGCCGGCGTGATCGTCCTGCGCAAGACCAGGCCAGACCTGCCCCGCGGGTTCAAGGTCCCGTGGATGCCGGTGCTGCCTATTGCTGCGATCCTGGCGTGCCTGTGGTTGATGCTGAACCTGTCGGCGCTGACGTGGATCCGGTTCATCATCTGGATGATCATCGGGGTCGCGGTCTACTTCCTCTACAGCCAGCGGCATTCGCTGGTCGGCAAGCGCGAGCGCGGTGAGTTGTCGGATGAGGTGGGAGACGCCACGAGAGCGGCGAATCTCGAGAAGGGCAGTAGCTGATCGAGGCAGCCTGAGCCATCAGGCCCCGGTTTCGCACGCATGTGCGGGGCCGGGGCCTTTTTGTTGAGTAGGTCACTTTACAAACCTGCTCAAATGTATAGACACCCGACGATGATGCCGGTACTGTCCATAACACGTTCCACTTATTGCACGTCTACTCCTCGAGGAGGAAGTTGATGAGTACCGACCTCACGACCAACAGCGGCGGCGACGCGGGTGCCGCTCCTGCGCCTGAGCAGTGGCGCGACAAGAAGCGTCACCTGTGGCTGCTGGGTCTTGTCCCACCGACAGCGCTGTTTCTCGCGACCGCGATGGTTGCCGGCTTCAATGCCCTGGGTCTGACCGCGGTGTCACCCGTGTGGTGGTGGATCGGACCACTGCTGGTCTACGTGCTGCTGCCCATCCTCGATGTGTTCTTCGGCCCCGACGGCCAGAATCCGCCGGAGGAGCTGATGGAGCAGCTGGAGAACGACAAGTACTACCGCTACTGCACCTATGCCTACATCCCGTTCCAGCTCGCGAGCCTCGTCTTCGCCTGCTACCTGTGGACCGCCAGCGATCTGAGCTGGCTCGGGGTCGAGGGTGGTCTGGGGATCGTCTCCAAGATCGGCGTTGCGCTGTCGGTCGGGGTGATGGGTGGGATCGGTATCAACACCGCTCACGAACTCGGCCACAAGAAGGCCTCGCTGGAACGGTGGCTGTCGAAGGTGACACTGGCGCAGACGTTCTACGGGCACTTCTTCATCGAGCACAATCGCGGACACCACGTTCGGGTCGCAACTCCGGAAGACCCGGCCAGCGCCAAGTACGGCGAGACGTTCTGGGCTTTTCTGCCGCGCAGTGTGTGGGGGAGTCTGACGTCGTCATGGAAGCTCGAGCGCACCCGTATGGAGCGGCTCGATCACTCGGTCTGGAACATCCGTAACGATGTGCTGAACGCGTGGCTGATGTCCGTAGCACTGTGGGGAGTGCTGACGGCGATCTTCGGCTGGCAGATCCTGCCGTTCATGGTGATCCAGGCAATCTACGGTTTCAGTTTGCTCGAGACGGTCAACTATCTCGAGCACTACGGGTTGCTCCGCCAGAAGACCGCGAGTGGTCGATATGTACGGGCGGCACCGGAACACAGCTGGAACTCGGATCACATCTGCACCAACATCTTCCTCTACCACCTGCAGCGGCACAGTGACCACCACGCCAATCCGACGCGGCGCTACCAGATACTGCGCAGCTTCGACGACGCGCCGAATCTTCCTAGTGGCTACGCCAGCATGATCACGCTGGCCTACTTCCCGCCGATCTGGCGAAAGGTGATGGACCACAGGGTGATCGAGCACTATGACGGCGACTTGTCGCTGGCCAACATCGTCCCGCGGCGCCGAGAGAAGATCTTGGCGAAACACGGAGCCGGCTCACGATGAGCGCTTACCGTTGTCCGGTCTGTGACTACGTCTACGACGAGTCGGTGGGCGCCCCGCGCGAAGGTTTCCCGGCCGGAACGAGCTGGCAGGACGTGCCCGACGACTGGCCCTGTCCCGACTGTGGCGTCCGCGAAAAGGTTGATTTCGAGCCGGAAGGCGAGGAGCAGTGATGAACTACAAATTGTATGTCTGTATGCAGTGCGGATTCGAGTACGACGAGGAAAAGGGTTGGCCCGAGGACGGTATCGCTCCCGGTACCCGTTGGGACGACATCCCGGACGACTGGAGCTGCCCGGACTGCGGCGCCGCCAAAGCGGACTTCTACATGGAGGAAGTCACCCGCTCGTGAAACCGCCGCCATGAGACCTGCGCGAGCGGGCGCTACCCTGGCCGGTATGTCCGACCTCAGCGCCCGCGCGGTGACCTCGCCGGCGGGCGCGCCTGTTCCGTACGCGCTCGCCAGCAAGCAGCTGCTCCGTAACAGCCTGCTCGACGGTATGCGCCAACTACTGCGGACCAGGGACTGGTCCGCGGTCACGATGGCCGATGTGGCGGCCGCTTCGGGGGTCAGCAGGCAGACCGTCTACAACGAGTTCGCCTCCCGTCAGGGGCTGGCGGCGGCGTACGCACTGCGTCTGACCGATCGCTTCGTCGATCAGGTCACCGAGGCAATCCTCGCGCACGAGCGTGACGCCAGAGTTGCTCTGGCCGAAGGCTTCTCCGGGTTCTTTGTCACTGCGGCCGACGATCCCCTGATCCAGTCGCTGCTGACCGGACAGGCGAAGCCCGATCTGCTGCGGCTCATCACCACCGATGCGGAACCGCTCATCACCACCGCGTCCGCGAGGATCGTCGATCTCCTCCAGACCAGCTGGGTGCGCGCCGACGAGGTCGCCGCTGTCCGAATCGCGCGAGCGATCGTGCGGATGGCGCTGAGTTATGTGTCGATGCCGCCGGAAACGGACCGCGATGTCGCCGATGATCTCGCCGAGATCTTCGGGCCCGTGGTCGATGCCGCAGCCGGGGGTGGGCGCCGGGAGTCCACCGGTTAGCCTGGTAGGCAACATTCAGGTGGGACTTTGAGGAGTGGTATATGACATCGGTCCAGAACGGCCCGCTCACCGCGGAAAGCCGCAACGGTATCGACTTCAAGGTGGCGGATCTCTCGCTGGCAGAATATGGCCGCAAGGAGATCGGGCTGGCCGAGCACGAGATGCCAGGGTTGATGGCCCTGCGTCGTGAGTACGCGGATGTGTTGCCGCTCAAGGGAGCTCGCATTTCCGGTTCGCTGCACATGACAGTGCAGACCGCGGTTCTGATCGAGACGCTCGTCGCGCTCGGTGCCGAGGTGCGCTGGGCGTCGTGCAACATCTTCTCGACGCAGGACGAAGCGGCCGCAGCCATCGTCGTCGGGCCGTACGGCACCGTCGAGGAACCGAAGGGCGTGTCCGTCTTCGCGTGGAAGGGCGAGAGCCTCGAGGAGTACTGGTGGGCCGCCGAGCAGATGCTCACCTGGCCCGGTGAACCGGCGAACATGATCCTCGACGACGGCGGCGACGCCACCTCGTTGGTGCTGCGCGGCGCGCAGTTCGAAAAGGCCGGCACCGTCCCTCCGACCGACGACGATCTCGACTCGGCCGAGTACAAGGTCTTCCTCGCGCTGCTGCGGGAGCGCTTCGAAACCGACAAGGGCAAGTGGTCGGCGATCGCGGAGTCTGTTCAGGGCGTCACCGAAGAGACCACCACCGGCGTGCTGCGGCTCTACCAGTTCGCCGCGGCCGGCGAACTGGTGTTCCCCGCGATCAACGTCAACGACTCGGTCACCAAGAGCAAGTTCGACAACAAGTACGGCACCCGCCATTCGCTGATCGACGGCATCAACCGCGGAACCGACGTCCTCATCGGTGGCAAGAAAGTACTGATCTGCGGCTACGGAGACGTCGGCAAGGGTTGCGCCGAGTCCCTCTCGGGCCAGGGTGCGCGCGTGCAGGTCACCGAGATCGACCCGATCAACGCGCTGCAGGCGCTGATGGACGGCTACGACGTCGTCACCGTCGAGGACGCGATCGGAAACGCCGACATCGTCATCACCTCGACCGGCAACCTGGGCATCATCACGTTCGACCACATGAAGCAGATGAAGCACCAGGCGATCCTGGGCAACATCGGCCACTTCGACAACGAGATCGACATGGCCGGCCTGGAGTCCTCCAAGGACATGACCCGCATCAACATCAAGCCGCAGGTCGATCAGTGGATCTTCCCGGACGGCAAGGCGATCATCGTGCTGTCCGAAGGCCGTCTGCTCAATCTCGGTAACGCGACGGGCCACCCGTCGTTCGTGATGAGCAACAGCTTCTCGAATCAGGTCATCGCGCAGATCGAGTTGTGGACCAAGAACAACGAGTACGACAACGAGGTCTACCGCCTGCCCAAGGTGCTCGACGAGAAGGTCGCGAAGATCCACGTCGAGGCACTCGGTGGAACGCTGACCAAGCTCACCAAGGAACAGGCCGAGTACATCAACGTCGATGTCGAGGGTCCGTACAAGGCGGAGCACTACCGCTACTGACACACCCGCAACACCAGAAATGGTGGGTTCTGGCGTCCGCGACCTGCGGAAACACTCGCCAGAACCCACCATTTTCGGTTGTGCGGGGGCTATCCGGTGATGATGTCGTCTCCGCCGGTGCTCGGTGCGGTGCTGGACCGGCGTTCGGACAGGCTGGGGCAGAACCGCCACTCGCCGTCTTCCTTCTTGAAAGCCCAGTGGATGTCGCCGACCTCGCTGTCGATGGCCATCTCGCCGTCGACTTTGCCGACCCGGCCGTCGACGTTCACGTCCTGGACGTCGATGGTCGCGACGATGCTGCCGTTGCGATCGAACAGTTCTTCATAGCCGGCCCTCGACTCGGTGCGGGAGTCGGCGTCGCAGGCCATGTCGTGAAGACCGCCCGCGTCTTGATCGTTGATCAGCTGCACGCGCTTCTCTGCGGCGGCCTGGACGGCGTCTTCGTCGCCGCCGGTACCGGCATCGCCCGAGGTGGTCGTCGCCGACACCGAGGTGGACGGATCGGCGACCGGGTCGCCATCACCGGAACCGGACAGTGACACCGCGGCGACAGCCGCACCTGCCAGCACGACCACCGCCGCGATCACACCGGCGATGATCAGACCGGTGTGCTTTTTCCGTGGTGGCTCGGGCGGCGGACCCCAGTGGCCCTGTGGTCCCTGCGGGCCAGGGGGGAATTGCCCTCCGGGAGGACCGAAGCCGCCCGGCGGCCGGCCCTGCGACCAATACGGATTGCCCGGCCCCTGAATCGGCTGCTGGGGTCTGCCCTGTCCGGGCCGCTGTGGCGGTCGTCCCTGAGGCCCCGGCTGTCCGGGAGGGCCCCATCCCGGCGGGCCGGTCGGCGGATAACTCAAGACGTCCTCCCTCGGGCACCGATCAGATCTTGCGGGTGGTGCAGATCTTCCAATCCCCTAAACGGTTCTCCATCTCGAATGTATATCGGTTGGTCTCCAGGGCTGCTTGGTCGGCCGGGTTGACGAAGGTCAGGGAGACGGTGGCCTCTGCGGAATCGCCCGTGACCTCGATGCCTGTCACGGAGTTCAACTTCATGCCCGCGGTGTCGCTGTTGTCGGTCTGGATCTCTCGTACGGTGGCCTGCTCGGCGCCACAGGTCACCGAGATCGCGGTGTCCCAGTCGCGGTCGGTGAACGCCGTCGTGTAGGTCCGGATCGCGGTCTCGACCTCGTCCTCGGCCTGCGCCACGGTCGACTGTGAGGACGTCGTGGTCGCCGACGAGGTGGTGCCGGTGGCCCCGTTGTCGGAGTTGTCGTCGCCACCGAGCACGACGAACAACACGACCGCCAGGACGAGGACGACCACCGCGGCCGCGGCGATCCCGATGATCCACGGCGTCTTGTTCGACTTGCCGCCACCGGGCGGTGGCCCGTAACCGCCGGGGCCACCCGGACCGCCTGGTGGCGGGGTGTTCCCGTACGGCTGATAGCCCGGATACTGGCCCGTCTGGCCCGGTATCGGGTGGTCTGCGGTCGGTGGGTATTGCGGTTGGGGCTGGTTACCCCAGTCCGGGGCGCCGCCGGGCTGACCGCTCCAGGTGGGCTCCGATGCCGACTGACCGCCCCAGGTGGGTTCGGAGCCGGGCTGTCCGCCCCAGCCCGGCTGGTTCGGCGTCCCGCCCCAGGTGGGCTGCCCGGACCCGTCGCCCGGACCCTGGCCCCACTGCGGGTCCCCCTGGTTGTCGCCGGGTCCGTACGGACCTTGTGGTGGTTGCGTCATTGAGGACCTCCGGCGAGAACGTGAGCGATGGACCACTGCTCGGGACGAGTGTGAATAGCGTTTGCGCAGCGGTGCTTTGCCGCTGATGGAACCTTACTGTCCGCTTCGGACAGCCATCAACACCGCTGAAATCAGACACTGACACTGTTGCCGACATGTGATCTTCGCTCCGGTCGCCTGCTCGGTCAGGTGGGGGCGGTCACACGTGCAGCAGATCAGCCGGTGCGTTGCCCGGATCGCACATCTGCCAGCCTGTTTCGCCCTTCCGGAACATGCTGACCGTATCCGGCCGCAACTCGATTGCGGCGAGGTCGGGGCCGGTGAATTCCAGCTCGACGTGGGCCGTCGCCAAGGTCGAACCGATGCGCTGAATGTCGGTTATCCGGGTGACACGCAGTGTGAGGTCCTCGGTACGCGGGCCGAGAGCCGCGACTATCGAGTCCGCCACGTCGCCCTGTTGGCGGCAATACGTCAGTTGTAACGCGGCAGCGTCACGTTCGTTCAAGGCGTCGATCTGGTGCTCCACCAGGGTCCTGATCTGGGTCGCGTCATCGGCCGGGTCGGATTGAATGCTGAGCGCGAACCAGACCAGCGCCAGATTGGTCACGAGCACCGCGATGGACAACACAATCGTCTGCCGCACCGGTACGTGATGACCCGGGTGCATCATGAGGTGACTCATCTACCGACCTCCCACCGGGCCGGCGGTGGTAGCCGGTCCAACGCGTGCGTCAGTTGTGACGCTAGTGACCTGTATGGGCGGATCGACGCACATAACGGTGGCCGTCGCCGAGTCTTGACCAGGTCGTTACCGCGGGTCAGATGGCGATGAGTCGATCGGCGAGGTCGGGATCGGGTTCGGTGCCCAGGCTCGACCATGGAGACATCCATCCGCGTTCGGCGAGATCTCGATAGACGTTGCCGGTACGTTCCTGCAGGTCGTGGTCGCGCTCGTAGTGATCGCGTGCACGGGAGGCGTCGTTTTCGGCGCGAGAGCGCGCACGTCCGATCGCGACGTCGGTCGGTATGTCGAGCAACAGGTGGTGGTCTGGGACAGGTAGGCCGAAACGTTCGAACTCGAGGGTCGACACCCAATCGACGACCTCCCCGTCGGCGTCCTGTCCCAGTCGGGCGGCGCTGTAAGCGGCATTCGAGGCGACATAGCGGTCCAGGATCACCGCATCGTTGGCGGACAACAACTTCCGTAGCTCGGCGTCGGCATCCCTGCGGTCGAGCGCGAAGAGCAGGGCCATGGCATGAACGCTCGAGCGCAGGTCGCCGTGTTGTCCGTGCAGTGCCTCTGCGGCGATGTCTGCGGTCACGGACTCGGAGTACCGCGGGAAGGTGAGCGTCGCTACCCGATATCCTTGTGTGGCCCAACGATTCACGAGCCCGGTAACCAATGTGTGCTTACCGGCTCCGTCCACACCTTCGACTGCAATCAATACGCCCACAGACGAAGGGTAACCGCGCCGGGGAGATATACGCCGCAGCGTAGCCGGTCGGCGGTCGGCGCGTCAGCCACAAATAACGACGATTCGGTGACACCATGAGGCCATGAAACCCAGGATCCTGGTTGTCGACGATGATGCGGCATTGGCGGAGATGCTCACCATCGTGTTGCGCGGAGAGGGCTTCGAACCCTTTGTGGTGGGCGACGGCACCCAGGCACTGACCGCGGTCCGTGAGATCCGTCCTGACCTGGTGTTGCTCGACCTGATGTTGCCCGGCATGAACGGGATCGACGTGTGCCGGGTGCTGCGTGCCGATTCTGGCGTGCCGATCGTGATGCTCACGGCCAAATCCGACACGGTCGACGTGGTGCTGGGGCTGGAGTCGGGTGCCGATGACTACATGATCAAGCCCTTCAAGCCGAAGGAACTGGTCGCCAGGGTCCGGGCGCGTCTGCGTCGTACCGAGGACGAGCCCGCCGAGTTGTTGTCCATCGGACCGGTCGAGATCGACGTGCCGGCGCACAAGGTCGTCCGCGAAGGCGTGCCCATCTCGCTCACGCCGCTCGAGTTCGATCTGCTGGTCGCCCTGGCTCGCAAGCCGCGTCAGGTCTTCACCCGCGATGTGCTGCTGGAGCAGGTCTGGGGATACCGGCATCCGGCCGACACTAGGCTGGTCAACGTGCACGTTCAGCGCCTACGGGCCAAAGTCGAAAACGATCCGGAAAACCCTGAAGTGGTTCTCACGGTGAGGGGGGTCGGCTACAAGGCCGGACCACCGTGATCGGACGCCCTCGGCGTCGTATCAATGGCACGTTCGGGCCGTCGATGCGGCGAGTGGGCTCGGTCGGTAGAGCGGTCGGACAATTGTGGCGTCGGTCGCTGCAGTTGCGCGTGGTGGTGTCCACCCTCGTGCTGTCGTTCGTCGTGCTGGTGATCCTCGCCTTCGTCCTGACCAGCCAGATCACCGATCGACTGCTCGATCTGAAGCTGCAGGCCGCCACCGAAGAGCTCGAACGCACCCGGGTGACGGTCGAACGAGACCTTTCCGGTGCTGACGGCAACACCTCCCTGACGAACAGATTGCGGCAGACCCGCTCGATACTCACCGACCGCGACGTCGATTCGGGCGACACCTCAGGTGTGGTCGGTACCTTCGACACTGTGTTGCTCGCGCCTGGATCCGGTCCCGCAGGACCCACGGGCGTGGGTCCGATCGGGGAGATCCCGGACAATCTTCGGCAGATGGTGCAGGGCGGTCAGGTGGCGTACCGCTACTCGTCGGTGACCGGTACCGGAGGCGCGCAGAGCCCGGCGCTCATCATCGGTACCCCGACGAACTCCGACATACCGGGGTTGGAGCTGTACCTGGTGTTCCCGTTGACCAATGAGGAGAACACCGTCTCCTTGGTGCGCGGCACGATCTTCACCGGTGGGCTGGTCCTGCTCGGGCTGCTGGCAGCGATTGCCATCCTGGTGTCACGGCAGGTGGTCATACCGGTGCGGTCCGCATCGCGGATCGCGGTCAGATTCGCCGACGGCCGACTCAAGGAACGCATGCCGGTTCGCGGCGAGGACGACATGGCCAGGCTCGCGATGTCGTTCAACGACATGGCCGAGAGTCTGTCGAAACAGATCACCCACCTCGAGGAGTTCGGCGGTCTGCAGCGGCAGTTCACCTCCGACGTCAGCCACGAGCTGCGTACCCCGCTGACCACGGTGAGGATGGCGGCGGACGTGCTGTTCGAAAGTCGTGAGGACCTCGAGCCGGTGCTCAAACGATCCGTCGAGTTGCTCGACATGGAACTCGATCGATTCGAGACGCTGCTGGGTGAACTGCTCGAGATCTCCCGGCACGACGCCGGCGTGGCAGAGCTCGCCGCCGACAGGTTGAACATGACCATCCCGATCGACGCCGCGGTCAAGACGGTGCGGCACCTCGCCGAGGAGACGGACACCGAGTTGATCCTCGACCTGCCCGCCGAGCCGGTGATCGCCGAGATCGATCCACGACGGGTCGAGCGGATCCTGCGCAATCTGCTGGCGAACGCCATCGACCACGGGGAGCAGCAGCCGGTCACACTGACGATGCGTACCGATGGCGACGCGGTGGCGGTCACCGTGCGCGACCGGGGTATCGGTTTGCGTCCTGGCGAGGAGAAGTTGGTGTTCAACCGGTTCTGGCGCTCGGACCCATCACGATTCCGCCGCTCGGGTGGCACCGGCCTGGGACTCGCGATCAGCGTCGAGGACGCCCGGCTGCACCAGGGCAGGCTCGAGGCATGGGGCGAGCCCGGCAAGGGTGCGTGTTTCCGGTTGACCCTGCCGTTGGTCCGCGGACACAAGGTGCTGGGCAGCCCCCTGCCCCTCAAACCCCCGGGCCGGGGCAGGACTCCACGAGATCAGGGGCAGGGCAATGGCTGAGCGACGGTTCGCCCGTGCCCGGTCGCATCGCCTTGTCGCGATGCTGACCGGGTTGCTCGCGATGGCGATGTTGTCGGCGTGTGTGTCGATCCCGAACAACTCCAGTCCGCAGCCCCTCGGCTCACTCGAACGACACCAGCCGACCCGGAACGTACCTACCCCACGCCCGGGGATGGACCCCGAGATCTTGGTCCGGGACTTCCTCAAGGCATCAGTTCAACCCGGTTCGGGCCACTTGGCCGCTCGGCAGTTCCTGACCCAGGACGCGTCGAACTCGTGGGACGACCAGGGCGGGGCCCTGCTGCTCGACGAGATCAATGTGCTCAGCGACGATCGGACCGACGATACGATCACCGTCCGGGTCAACGGTGAGAACACCGGCGAACTGCAACCGAGTGGGCAACTCATCCCCAGCTCCGGACGTATCGAGACGCGCTTGTCCCTCCGCCGCGTCGAGGGACAGTGGCGAATCGACGGGCCACTCCCGGTCGGGGTGATGATGGACCGCGAGCAGTTCGAGGCCTCCTATCGTCCGCACGTGCTGTACTACCCGAGCACCGACGACCAACATCTGGTCGCAGATCCGCGCTGGCTGTATGCCGGGGCCGACCAGCTCGCCGATCAGCTGATCGGGCTCCTCATCGCAGGCCCGGTCGACGATCTGCGTGGTGCGGTGACCAACGAATTCCCGGCCAGGTCGTCGCTGCACGGTTCCATCGAATCGTTGCCTTCGGGAGGCGTGAGGCTCGACCTCGCCGGACTCAACGGCCTCGGCGATGCCGACCGCAATCGACTTGCTGCGCAGATCATCTGGACGCTGAGCGACGCCGATATCTCCGGTCCCTACGTGATCGACGCGGACGGGGCACCGCTCAACGAACGCCGCGCCGCCGGGTGGCAGACCCGCGACGTCGAATCCCTCGACCCGAGCCCGCCCGCGGGCGCGCTGGGTCTGCACATCGTCCGGGGCGGGTCGTTGCAGGCGGTCGCAGACAACGCCGTCACGCCGGTGCCCGGACCCCTGGGCACCACCAGGAGCCTGCTGGCCGCCGACATCTCCGCTGATGCCGGGCGGGTGGCGGCGGTCTCGACGAACATCGCACCGGGACCGGCGCCGCGGCTGTCTCTGGGGATCGGTGACTACGGCGCGGAGATGACCCCGGTACTCGAAGGGGAGACGATCACCCGTCCGTCGTTCGCCGGCGACAGCCGGACCGTCTGGGTCGTGGTCGACGAGAACCGGGTCACCCAGGTGACGCAGAGTCCGGGGGTCGGCCAGGTGACCGAGGCCGAGGTGGATTCGACAGCGATCCGGTCGGTGGCCCAGGGTGCGATCACCGAGCTGCAGATCTCGCAGGACGGCGCCCGGGCGGCGATGATCGTGGGCGGCCAGGTGGTGCTCGCGATCGTCGAGCGGCGCTCCGACGGCAGATTGGTTCTCTCGAACCCTCGCGGCGCTGCTGCGCTCAACATCGCCGGTGCGGTGTCTCTGGACTGGCTGAGCAGCGAGACCCTGGTCATCGCACGCAGTGCGGCGGACGGCCCGGTGGTCCAACTCCGAATCGACGGGACACCACCGGGTGCGCTCCCGAGCGGCAACCTCACCCCGCCGGTCACATCGGTGGTCGCCGGGCAGTCGACGATCTACGCTGCCGACAGCCGTGGGGTGCTGCGTTTGGGCAGTACCAATGACGAACCGGACCAGTACTGGAGCGAGATCACCCCCACCATGGGTTCGAACGCGATACCTGTTCTACCGCACTGAAATCGGCGTGCCACGGCCGCGCGCAGTGCCAGTCCCTGTGGATGGCGGCGCGACGTGTGGACAACCGGGCGTCCATCCTGCGCTGCCGGCGGGCGCAGCGGTCGGGAGAGGTGATGATGGCCGGATGCGTGTGCACAAGACCGGTGCCCGCATTGCCCGCGCGACCGTCGACTTGGTGATCCCTACGGTGTGCGGGGGATGTGGGACCCCGGGCACGAGGTGGTGCGTACGCTGCGCCCGCATGTTCGCCGACACGCCGATCGAGCTGAGAACCAGTGTGGTGCTACCGGTCCCGGCTTACGCGCTGGGCCGATACACCGGGGCGCGCAGACGAGCGATCCTCGAACTGAAGGAGCACGGGCGCACCGACCTGACGAATCCGATCGGGCTCGCGCTGGCGACAGCTCTGCGGACGCTGGACCGGTGGTCGGAGTTGCCCGGTTCGACGCACCTTGTCCTGATTCCCGCGCCGACCCGATGGTGGGCCGCGCGCCGCCGGGGTGGCGACCCCGTCACTGCGCTGGCGGCGGCGGCCGCAGCCGAGCTCGGTTCGGGGGTCTTCGTGAAACCCGTGTTGGTCACCTCGTCGTGGGCGCGGGATTCGGCAGGTCTGTCGGCACCGGAGCGCGGTGAGAATCTGTCGGGTGCCGTCAGGGTGCGCCGGGGAGCCGATCTCGCTGCGTGCGGGGGAGCTGCCGTCGTACTCCTCGATGATGTGCTCACCACCGGCAGTACCGCCGCCCACTCGATCGACGTGCTCAGGCGCGCCGGTGTCGAGGTACACCTCGTGCTGGTGGTGGCGGCCGCCTGAGCCGCGCGAAGTCGCCGAAATGCTTGGCAGGCATGGTTATTGGCACGGGGTAGCGGCGTCGTGGCGGGTTTGCCCAATTCAACGTGTAAGTGAACATGCGTTGTCGAAAGTGTGGCGAACAACTGCCCGGCAGACTAACGTCGGAGGTGCACTCTCGAATGCCAGAGGTCAGATCACCCACCGGGTGACGTGGGGAGGTGAGGCCCAACTCTCAGACCGGTATGTGGCCGAGTGCGGTCGCGGTATCGGAAGTCCTGTTCACCAATCCAGGAGGTACGCCGCAGTGACGACAAGTGTCGGCAAGAATGCCGTTTCAGGCAACGATGTCAGCCCCGATCCGGGTTCAGACCCCACGACCAGCGCCGATCCCTTCGACCCGGGCATATACGTCCGATCCGACTCAGACGAACTGTCCCGCCCTGACGCCGAAGTGCAGGTCAGCGGCCGGAACGTCGAAATCCCCGAACACTTCCGCATCCACGTGATGGACAAGCTCTCGCGCGTCGAACGCTTCGACCCGTCGATCTTCCGATTCGATGTCGAGCTCCACCACGAGAAGAACCGTAGACAGTCGAAGATCTGTCAGCGCCTCGAGATCACCGCGGTGGGCAAGGGCCCGGTGGTGCGAGGCGAAGCGTGTGCCGAGAACTTCTATGCCGCACTCGACGCGGCCCTGAACAAGCTGCAGTCCCGACTCCGTCGGACCAAGGACCGCCGTAAGGTCCACCACGGCCTACGCACCCCGATCTCGGTGGCCGAGGCCACCGCGGCAGCAGATCCGATCCTCAACGGTCAGGCATTCGCCGAACCGGCCACCGACGACGATCGTTGGGCCGATCACCTTCCGGAGACCGCAGGTCCGGGTCAGATCGTGCGAATCAAGGAGCACGAGGCGATCCCCATGACCGTCGACGATGCGTTGTACGAGATGGAACTGGTCGGTCACGACTTCTTCCTCTTTCACGACAAGGAATCCGACAAGCCATCGGTCGTCTACCGACGACACGCCTTCGATTACGGATTGATCCGGCTCGCCTAGCGGCCCCGCAGGGGCCTGACCGGCCTCACTGAGGTACCCCTTCGACGAGCGTGGCTACCATGGAGTCCGACCTGCGGGGATCTGTAGGTCGGATTTCGTGTGTAGTCGATCGGATTGAGGATAAAACCAGTGCTCAACAAGCTGCTGCGCGTCGGTGAAGGCCGGATGGTCAAACGCCTGGATGCGATCGCTTCGCATGTGGAGACGCTCGACAAAGAGATCGAGGCTCTGTCCGACGAGGAATTGCGGGCGAAGACCGACGAGTTCAAGAAGCGGATAGCGGAGGGCGAGACCCTCGATGAGCTGCTGCCCGAGGCGTTCGCGGTCGCCCGAGAAGCTTCATGGCGGGTGCTCTCCCAGAAACATTTCCATGTCCAGATCATGGGTGGCGCGGCTCTGCACTTCGGCAACATCGCCGAGATGAAGACCGGTGAGGGCAAGACCCTCACCTGTGTGCTGCCCGCCTATCTCAACGCGCTGGCAGGCGATGGCGTCCACGTGGTGACCGTCAACGACTACCTCGCCAAACGTGACTCCGAGTGGATGGGCCGCGTACATCGCTTCCTCGGACTCGAGACCGCGGTGATCCTGACCGGCATGACGCCGGACCAGCGGCGCGAGGCCTACAACGCCGACATCACCTACGGGACCAACAACGAGTTCGGCTTCGACTATCTGCGCGACAACATGGCGCACTCGCTGGCCGATCTCGTGCAGCGCGGGCATCCGTTCGCCGTGGTCGACGAGGTCGACTCGATCTTGATCGACGAGGCCAGGACGCCGCTGATCATCTCCGGCCCGACCGATTCGTCGAGCAAGTGGTATGCCGAGTTCGCGCGGATCGCTCCGATGCTGAAGAAGGACGTCCACTACGAAGTCGACATCCGTAAGAAGACCATCGGTGTCCATGAAGAAGGCGTCGAGTTCGTCGAGGACCAACTGGGTATCGACAACCTGTACGAGGCCGCCAACTCGCCGCTCGTGGGCTACCTGAACAACGCGATCAAGGTCAAAGAGCTCTTCGAGAAGGACAAGGACTACATCGTCCGTAACGGTGAAGTCCTGATCGTCGACGAGTTCACCGGTCGTGTCCTGGACGGACGGCGTTTCAACGAAGGCCTGCACCAGGCCATCGAGGCGAAAGAGCGCGTCGAGATCAAGGCCGAGAACCAGACCCTCGCCACCATCACGCTGCAGAACTACTTCCGTATGTACGACAAGCTGTCCGGGATGACCGGCACGGCACAGACCGAAGCCGCCGAGCTCGACCAGATCTACAAATTGGGCGTGCTGCCGATCCCGACGAACAAGCCGATGATCCGGGCAGATCAGACCGACCTGATCTACAAGACCGAAGAGGCGAAGTTCGACGCGGTGGTCGACGACATCACCGAACGGCACGAGAAGGGGCAGCCGGTTCTCATCGGTACCACCAGTGTCGAGCGTTCGGAGTACCTGGCCCGGCAGCTCAAGAAGCGCGGGATCCCGCACAACGTGCTCAACGCCAAATTCCACGAGCAGGAAGCGCAGATCATCGCCGAGGCAGGCCGCAGCGGTGCGGTCACGGTCGCCACCAATATGGCCGGCCGCGGTACCGACGTCGTGCTCGGCGGTAACCCGGACATCCTCGCCGACCTCCGCCTCCGCAAGGCGGGCCTCGATCCTGTCGAGACGCCGGAAGAGTACGAGGCCGCGTGGGACGAGGTGATCGCTGCGGTCAAGGAGGAAGTCGCCGAGGACGCGGTCAAGGTCCGGGAATCGGGCGGTCTATACGTGCTCGGTACCGAGCGTCACGAGTCGCGCCGTATCGATGACCAGCTACGTGGCCGCTCCGGGCGTCAGGGCGACCCCGGTGAATCCCGCTTCTATCTCTCGCTGGGCGACGAGCTGATGCGTCGATTCAATGGCGGCGCTCTCGAGTCGATCATGAACCGGGTCAACCTTCCCGACGATGTGCCGATCGAGGCGAAGATGGTCACCAAGGCCATCCGCAGTGCGCAGACGCAGGTGGAGCAGCAGAACTTCGAGGTACGTAAGAACGTACTTAAGTACGACGAGGTGATGAACCAGCAGCGCAAGGTCATCTACTCCGAGCGCCGCACGATTCTCGAAGGCGAGGATCACAGCGAACAGGTCAGGCGCATGATCGATGATGTCGTCGGCGCCTATGTAGACGGCGCGACGTCGGAAGGCTACGTCGAGGACTGGGATCTCGAACAGCTCTGGACCGCGGTCAAGACGCTGTACCCGATCGAGCTCGACTACAAGGAGTTGCTCGCCGAGAACGAGTACGGCGAACGTAAAGAGATCACCGCAGAGGAACTCCGCGAAACCCTTGTTGCCGATGCCCATGCGGCGTACGAGAAGCGGGAGAAGGAGATCGAGGCCATCGCAGGCGACTCCGCCATGCGCCAGCTCGAACGTACGATTCTGCTGAGTGTGCTCGACCGGAAGTGGCGCGACCATCTCTACGAGATGGATTACCTGCGCGAAGGTATCCACCTACGATCGATGGCCCAGCGTGACCCGGTGGTCGAATACCAGCGTGAGGGCTTCGACATGTTCACCGGCATGCTCGAAGGACTGAAGGAGGAGTCGCTCGGATTCCTCTACAACGTCAGTGTCGAGACCACGCCTGCGCAGCCGGCTGCGCAGGCGCCTGCAGTGTCGACGACAAAGGCTCCCGCTGCTCCGGCGCCGTTGCCGACCCAGCAGGCGGCGCCGACACCGGCTGCACCGGCTGCGTTGCGGGCCAAGGGGATCAACGACGACGACAACGCTCGTCTGACGTACAGCGGACCGTCCGAGACCGGCGGCACGTCGGTCCGGCAAGCAGGTGGATCGGCGAACGGCCAGGCCGATGGCACCCGCAAGGAGCGTCGTGCCGCGGCGCGTGCAGGAGCCAAGGGATCGGGCTCCAAACCGCCGAAGTCGCGCAGGAAACGCTGACTTTCTGAGCTCGTAGGGGAACCCGGGTGCCGTGGTACACGTCGTACTGCTGGTACCCGGGTTTTCTTGGTACCGGGCCGGCGTCGCCGGTCGGTGTCGCGAACTCGCCGGGGGGCGTAATGACTTCAGCTCGCACTGCCCAGATGACCTACGTCGACCCTCCGCCCGCGCGCCTGCGAGTGGTACCGGTGCCGCGGTACGAGCCGGAGGCCCTCGAATCGGGTTCGGGGGTTCGCGAACCCCTCGTCTCGCCACCGCGGCAACCGGTCGCGCCGCCGCGGCCGGAGGCCGTGAACATCGAGATACGTCAGTTTGCGACCGGCGCAGTCAAGTTGGTTCTCGAGGTCATGGATAGGAGGCGGCCGATCGGGCAGTTGGGGCGGGTCGCGCTGCCACACATCTCGGACCAGTTCCGAGTGCTCCTGGCTGCAGGAAGTGCCACGCGCAGTCCGGCCTCCTCCACCCTGCTGCGCCTACACAGCCAGAGTTCGCGCCCGGACGCCGCGGAGGTCACCGTAGTCTATCGCCGGGGCGACCGCGTACACGCCATGGGCGCGCGGGTGGAGAAACGTCTGATCACGATGCCTGCTGCCGTACCGGCGGCGCCGCGCCGTAAACAATGGCGCTGGATGCTGGTCGCGGTCACCGTCGAGTGATTCGCCGTCGCCGTGGGTGACCCGCCGCGCCTTGCCACGGCTGCGCCCGCAACTCGCCCGGCGGTTACGATTGCCGATGTGAACCGGCTGTCGCCTCAGGACTCGATGTACTACTACCTCGACGAGCGCGGCGCCACCACTCAGGTGGGATCGTTGCTGATCCTGGAGCGTCGTCCGGGCGGCCTCGATTACCCGAAGCTGCTCAGTACGGTCGAGAGCCGGCTGCAGCTGGTCCCGCGGTACCGCCAGAAAATACGTGAGGTGACGCTCGGCCTGGCACGTCCGGTCTGGGTGGACGACCGCGAGTTCGACATCACCTATCACGTGCGCAGATCGGCGTTGCCGAGCCCGGGCGCCGACGACCAGCTGCACGACCTCGTCGCGCGGTTGATGTCGCGGCCGCTCGAACGCACGCGCCCGCTGTGGGAGATGTATCTGGTGGAAGGGCTCGCCGACGATCGCATGGCCATCCTCACCAAGACCCACCGGGCGCTGGTCGACGGTCACGAAGCGCTGGAGATCAATCAGATCATCGTCGACGACACCCGCGACCCCCCGGCGATGCCCGAAGATCTCTGGCTACCGGACCGGGAGCCGGGCAACGGCGAACTCGTGGTCGACGCGATCACGGACGTGCTGACCAGGCCGTGGGAGATGGTGGATCAGGTACGCGCCGCGACCAATCAGGTGACGTCGGTGGGGGCAGCGTTCCTCGGTGCTGCCCGGCGGGTCGAGACGGTCATGAAGATCGCCACGAGTTCGGCTCCACCGAGCCCCCTGAACGGCGGGACCGCACCCGCCCGGCGGTTCACCGTCGCGTCGGTGTCGGCTGACGACTGTGTCGACATCGCCGAGCGCCACGGGTGCGCGCCCAACGACGTCATCCTGGCCGCGATCGCGGGGTCCTTGCGACGCTGGCTGTTGTCGAGGGAGCGGGCCGTCGATCAGGTCGAGACCGTGCGGGCGATGGTGCCGCTGTCTGCGTATCCGACCGGAGGCGGCGCCGACGAGTTCGATGGGGGCGTCTCCGGTGGACCCGCGGAGTGGATGGCCGGAGGACTGCGCGGATTTGTGACGGACCTCCCCGTCGGAGAACCGAATCCGGCGGTTCGGCTCTCGCAGGTCGCGCAGTTGGCCGACCGTCATTCACAGTCGAACCGGCGTTCGAGCATGGGTGTGGAGCCGTGGATTCCGGAAATCGGCCCGGCCACCTTTCACGCGATGAGTGCCCGCGCGGCGGCGTCGCTGTCCCGACGCGCGTTCAACCTGCCGATCACCATCGCCCGCGGTCCTAGGACTGCCCAGTATCTCGCGGGCAACGAGGTCCTCGCGATCTATCCGGTGCCGGTCATGGTGCGCAATCGCGCTCTGGCTGTGGGACTCACGTCCTACAACGGCCGAATCTACTTCGCTTTCAACGCCGATCGGACAGTGATGTGGGATCTGGGTGCGATGACCGAGTACCTCAACGATTCGTTCGAAGAATTACTTCCCCGCACACGGTGATCCGCCTCCGTCGTGCTTCCAGAAAGGTCACATGAGAATATATCTACCCGCGACGCTGTCGATGTTGGTGGCGCTCAACGAATCCGGCGACTTCAGGCCGGTGGGTGGTACGGCGTTCGCGCTCACCCCCGCTCTGCGTGAATCGTATGTGGACGGTGACGACGAGGAGCTCGCCGAAGCCGCCATCCGCGAGGCGGCGCGGGCGTCGTTGCGACTCATCGCCGCCGACAGCGACGACGAGCCCGTCGAGTCCGCGGATGCACCGGCATTGCCCGCGCGTCGAGTGGTGATTGCCGCCGACATCGACGAGGTCAAGTTGCGCCCGGATCTCGATGCCGCAGTCGTGAAAGTCGGCGCAGTGGTGCCCCTTTCGGCTGTCGCATCAATACTCGTCGACGGCGCGGACGCCGAGGACAAGGTGATCAGAGCTGTTGCACTGGTCGATTCTGCCGATCTCGGGGACGAGGACTCAGAGCTCGCAGTCGGTGATGTCGAGGACTTCGACCTGGGCTGGTATGCCACCCAGGAGCTGCCGTTCCTGCTCGAGCTGCTCTGATCGGGACAATATCGGCGTTGACTGGTCACAGGTGACCTACCTCATCTGGCGCGACGGCGTCGCCTAACCTACGGCCTAAGTAGGTTAACGTGACACGGGCTCGTCGAATGGAGGCATCAAGTGGGTTGGCGTGAACGATTGGAAGAGCCGGTACGGGACGTCGCGAGTCGCCACCGGGCGATGAACACCATTCGCGCGCTCGCGGCCCGGGTCACCACGCCACTGCTTCCTGACGACTATCTGCACCTGGCCAACCCGCTGTGGTCGGCGCGCGAGCTGCGCGGCAAGATCGTCGAGGTCCGGCCCGAGACCTCGGACTCGGCCACGATCGTCATCAAGCCAGGCTGGGGCTTCTCCTTCGACTATCAGCCCGGCCAGTACATGGGTATCGGCGTGCTGGTGGAGGGCCGCTGGACCTGGCGGTCGTACTCGCTGACGTCCGTACCGCTCACCTCGGGTGAGGGGCGCAGCAAGCTGGTGTCGATCACCGTGAAGGCGATGGCCGAGGGATTCCTCTCGGGTCACCTGGTGAACGGTTTGGCGCCGGGAACTGTCGTCAGGCTGGCAGCGCCGCAGGGCGAGTTCGTGCTGCCGGCAGTGCTCCCGGACAAGCTGCTGTTCGTCACCGCCGGTAGCGGCATCACACCGATCATGTCGATGCTGCGCACCATGGCCTCGCGTAAGCAGCACACCGATGTGCAATTGGTTCACTCGGTACCAACCGCAGATGACGTGATGTTCGGCGAAGAGTTGAAGGAGCTAGAGGCCCAAGGCCTGTTGCGCACTCACATACAGCTGACCCGGAGCCAAGGCAAAATCGACGAAGCGCGGCTCGATGCACTCGTCCCGGACTGGGCGCAGCGGCAGACCTGGGCGTGTGGTCCCGCGCCGCTGCTGGATTCGCTGACCCACATGTGGACGCAGGCCGATCGGCGCGATCACCTACACATCGAACGCTTCGCACTCGAACGGGGTGAGGTCGGGGCCGAGGGCGGAACCGTCACGTTCGCCACCACGGGGAAGACCGCCACGGTCGACGGGGCCACAACACTGATGGCGGCGGGGGAGGCCGCGGGCGTCCAGATGCCGTTCGGCTGTCGGATGGGCATCTGCCAGAGCTGCGTCGTCATGCTCGGTAAAGGCTGCGTGCGAGACCTGCGAAGTGGCACCGAACACGTTGAGGGCGAACGCATTCAGACCTGTGTCAGCGTCGCAGCCGGTGATTGCACGCTGGAGGTCTGACCCCCCGGCACTTGCCCCACGACGCACAAACCCACCCGTACCAGGCAAACCCACCCGCTCGAGCGGGTGGGTTTGCCTGTAACAGGTGGGTTTGTCGTCAGAAATTGCTAGCGGGCAGAACCGGTACGGCTGGTCGTGCTGGTGCGACGGCTTCCGCCACCGCCGGTATGGCCGCGGCTGCGACCGTTTTCAGCGCGACCACCTTCGGACCGTGCGCTCTGACCGCGCCCGCGACCCTCATACGGCGCGGAACCGTTGGCGGTCGGACGGGCGGGGCGACGGCTGCCGCCGGAACGGCTGCTGCCGGGCGCCTTGGCCGTGCGGTTCGGGACGTTGCTCACCGCAGGCGGGGCCACCAGGTCGGCGGGCTCGCCGACGAGTGCCTTGAGCTGCTCGGAGTCCGAGGTCACCTTGATCGGGGTGGCCTTGATCGCGGCCTTGCGCAGCAGCTGCGACATGTCGCGACGCTGCTCCGGGAGGGTCAGGGTGACCACATCGCCTGCGCTGCCTGCGCGGGCGGTACGGCCCGAGCGGTGCAGGTAGGCCTTGTGCTCGGTCGGCGGGTCCACGTGCACGACCAGCTCGACATCATCGACGTGGACGCCGCGGGCTGCGACATCGGTGGCGACGAGAACGCGTGCCTTGCCGCTGGAGAAGGCCAGCAGGTTGCGGTCGCGAGCACCCTGCGAGAGGTTGCCGTGCAGGTCGACGCTGGGGATACCGGCGTCGGTGAGCTGCTTGGCCAGCTTGCGTGCCTGGTGCTTGGTACGCATGAACAGGATCCGGCGGCCGCGGCCCGAAGCCAGGGCGAACACGACGCCCTTCTTCGAGTCCTGGCCGGACACCTCGAAGATGTGGTGGGTCATCGCCGAGACGTGCGAGGTGGCCTCATCGACCGAGTGCATGACCGGCTGGTCCAGGAACCGCTTGACCAGCTTGTCGACGCCGTTGTCGAGCGTCGCAGAGAACAGCAGGCGCTGTCCACCGGTCGGAGTGGCGGTGAGGATGCGGGTGACTCCGGGCAGGAAGCCCAGGTCAGCCATGTGATCGGCCTCGTCGAGCACGGAGATCTCGACGCGGTCCAAACGCACGAGGCGCTGGCGCATGAGGTCTTCGAGGCGACCGGGGCAGGCCACCACGATGTCGACGCCGCCGCGCAGTGCAGATGCCTGACGGCCCTGCGGAACGCCGCCGAAAATGGTGGTCACGGTCAAGCCGAGGGCTGCTGCCATCGGCTGGACGACCGCGGTGATCTGGGTGGCCAGCTCGCGGGTGGGGGCAAGGATCAGGCCGCGGGGCCGTCCGGCGCCCGCAGTGGTGCCTTCGGCGAGCCGGGCGACCATCGGGATGGCGAAAGCCAAGGTCTTGCCGCTGCCGGTCTTTCCGCGACCGAGGACGTCACGTCCCGAGAGGCTGTCCGGCAGGGTATCCGCCTGGATGGGGAAGGGGGCGGTGATGCCGCCGGCGGTCAGCACCTTGACCAGGCGCGGGGGTACACCCAGAGCGGCGAATGAAGCCGTATCGGGGGTGGTTGCAGTGGAATTCGAAACAGGAGTCATCAAAGAATCACGTTTTCCGTTTTACGCGGTGTCTCGAGCACGATTCACCGCTGGTGGGCGCGACTGCCGCACGCCTGGGCCGGTTCAAACTCGGCCACCGGTGTGGGTGGGCAGTAACGATCGCCGTGTGAATAGCTCAGTGGGTTTGATCGACTCGTAAAGATGAGCGCCGAATCTCTTCGGCGGCCGTATCACGAGGAAGCAGTTCCACGACGGTTCCGCGCATTTGGCGCGGAGTACCCGACAACTATAGCTCGCAGAGGGGACAAAAGTGGTCTCGGTGGAGGCGTGAGGTGAGTCTCACCCCACTGGACAACTTACGGTCCCGGAACCTACGATGGCGTAAGTTACGTATCCGTAGGTTGCTCTCAGCTTCGACGCTGACCCTCCGTGCAGAGTACCCAGAGGAGTTTTCTCGATGGCTATTTCCGATATTCCCGAGTACGCCCACCTGACCGACGCCGATGTCGAAGCCCTCGGCGCGGAGTTCGACGCCATCCGTCGGGACATCGAAGCCGACCGCGGCGAGCGCGATGCCAAGTACATCCGGAACACCATCCGCTTTCAGCGCACCCTCGAGCTGTCCGGGCGGGCGTTGCTCTTCGGAGCTCGTGACCGCAAGTTGTGGGCGCTGGGCGCCGGTGCGCTGGGTATCTCCAAGATCGTCGAGAACATGGAACTCGGCCACAACGTCATGCACGGACAGTGGGATTGGATGAACGATCCCGAGGTGCATTCGACCAGCTGGGAGTGGGACAACACCGGCCCGTCGGCGCACTGGAAGCACACCCACAACTACATCCATCACAAGTACACCAACGTCCTCGGCATGGACGACGACGTGGGCTACGGACTGATCCGGGTCACCCGTGACCAGCGGTGGAAGCCCTTCAATCTGGGCAACATCCCGTTCAACACACTCCTCATGCTGTTCTTCCAGTACGGCGTTGCCGTCCAGCACCTCGAGCTCGGTCGTGTGGCCGCAGGCAAACACCCGAACCCGGAGGCCTTCAAGAAGGACCTCAAGGACGTCGGCATCAAGGTCGGCAGGCAGATCAGCAAGGACTACGTGGTCTACCCGGCGCTGGCCGGAGGTGCCAACCGGTCGTGGAATGCCTGGGGTCGGGCAATGACCGCCACCTTCGTCGGTAACACCATCCGCAACATCTGGACCAACGCCGTGATCTTCTGCGGACACTTCCCGGATGGGGCCGAGAAGTTCACCAAGCGGGACATGGAAAACGAGACGCAGGCCCAGTGGTATCTGCGGCAGATGCTGGGCAGTGCCAACTTCCATGCCGGCAAGCCGTTGGCCTTCATGAGCGGAAACCTCTGCTACCAGATCGAGCACCATCTGTTCCCGGACCTGCCGAGCAACCGATTGGCCGAGATCTCCGTGCGGGTCCAGGCGTTGTGCGAGAAATACGACCTGCCGTACACGACAGGCCCCTTCCTGGTGCAGTACGGCAAGTCATGGCGGACCATCGCCAAACTGTCGTTGCCGAACAAGTACCTCAAGGCCACCGCTGACGACGCGCCCGAAACCGCGTCCGAGCGTCGTTTCAAGACCGATCCTGAGCAGCGACTCGTGGCGGCCATCGATCCGGCGACCGGCAGACGCAGCGGTCTGCGCAGCGCGATCAAGAACCTGCGCCGCAAGCGGTCTCCGGTCATCAGGTTGCGTCGCTCGCAGGCGGACGGCGTGCGGGCTGCCTGATCACCGCGTCCGGTTCGCCAGTACACCGGAACGCGTGGACAATGAATCGACACACACTACGTCCAGACCCCTGGCGGGCTGGTCGAACACGAGCGGGGGCGCCGCAAGCGTCGCCCCGGGGACTACGCCGGCGAGGAGTGATCACGCGCAATGGCAATCACTGACATAAACGAATACGCGCACCTGACCGAAGCGGATGTCGAAGCACTCGGCGCCGAGTTGGACGCGCTGCGTCGCGAGATCGAGTCCGATCGTGGCGTGCGGGACGCGCGATATCTGCGTCGCACGATTGCGGCACAGCGCATCCTGGAGGTCGGTGGCCGACTGACCCTGCTGGGCAGTCGCAACCGGGGTTTCTGGCTCGCCGGGACCGCCATGCTGTCGGTTGCCAAGATCATCGAGAACATGGAACTCGGTCACAACGTGATGCACGGCCAGTGGGACTGGATGAACGACCCGGAGATCCACTCGACGTCCTGGGAATGGGACATGGTTTGTGCTTCCGAACACTGGAAGCACTCCCACAACTACATTCATCACAAGTACACGAACGTCATCAACATGGACCACGACGTGGGCTATCGGCTTCTCCGGGTCACCCGCGACGAGCCGTGGCAGTGGAAGCACGCCACCCAGCCACTGGCAAACCTGTTGTTGGCGGCCACCTTCGAGTGGGGGATCGGGCTGCACGACCTGGAGATCAAGGAATATCTGGCGGGCAACAAGCCGAAAGAGATCGCGGTACCGCAGATCAAGTCTTTCGGCAGGAAAGTGGCCCGGCAGCTGGCCAAGGACTTCGTCATCTTCCCGTTGCTGTCCGGCAAGGCCGCCCGTCGCACGTTGACGGCCAACCTGACCGCCAATGTGATCCGTAACTTCTGGGCCTACGTCGTCATCTTCTGCGGGCATTTCCCCGACGGCGCAGAGAAGTTCACCGAGGAGACGTTGGTCGACGAGACCCACGGTCAGTGGTACCTCCGGCAGATGCTCGGCACCGCGAATTTCAAGGCCGGACCCGCGATGGCGTTCATGAGCGGCAATCTCTGCTACCAGATCGAACACCATCTGTACCCGGACCTGCCGTCCAACCGCTACGCCGAGATCGGTGTCCGGATCCGCGAGCTCTGCGAGAAGTACGACCTCCCGTACACCACCGGCTCGCTGTCCGGCCAGTACTGGCAGACGTTCCGGACCATCAGCAAGCTGTCGCTGCCCGACCGTTTCCTGACGGCGACAGCGGACGATGCTCCCGAGACCGCGTCGGAGAAGAAGTTCACCGGCCTGCGCGCAGCTGCGACTGTGCGCGGTAAGCAGTTGGCTGCGGCAGGCGAAGAGAAGCGAGCCGGCCTGAAGACAGCGATCGCCGAGGTCGCCGCGAAGCGGAAAGCCTTGCGCGCCAGCTGAGTTTCAAACGCTCCACAAATGCGACGACGCTCCACAAATATGTGGAGCGTCTTCGCATTTGTGGAGCGTTTGGTGGGTCAATCCCAGGGGTTGGCGACACTGAGGGCGACCAGCAACTCTCGGACCGCCATCGCGCGCCGGTGGTGCTGACCGGTCAGCGCGTCGAGCGCGCATTCCGGATCGGCCGGAGGGCCGAAGTGGGTGCAGCCTCTGGGGCAATTCTCGATCGCGGCGCTCAAGTCGTCGAACGCCCGGATGACGTCCTCCGGGCCGATGTGGGCCAGTCCGAAGGACCTGATCCCCGGGGTGTCGACGACCCAGCCGCCACCGGGCAGCGGCAGGACGACCGACTGTGTGGACGTGTGCCGTCCCTTGCCGACCCCGGATACGACGGCCGTCGCGCGGTAGGCATCGGGCACGAGCCGATTGATCAACGTCGACTTGCCGACGCCGCTGTGCCCGATCAGGGCGGTGATCTTGCCCGCCAACAGTTCTTGTGCCGGCTCGAGTGGGTCGTCGCGTCCGGCGATCAGGACCGGCAACTCCAGGTCGGCGAACGCCGCCCGGAATGATTCTGGATCGGCGAGGTCGCCCTTGGTCAGGCACAACACCGGCGTCAGGCCGCCGACGTAGGCTGCCGCCAAAGCTCTTTCGACGAATCCGGTGCGCGGCGGGGGATCGGCGAGGGCGGTGACGATGAGGAGCTGGTCGGCATTCGCAACGACGATCCGCTCGTACGGATCGGTGTCGTCGGCGGTGCGGCGAAGAACCGTTCGGCGCTCGGCGACCCGCACGATGCGGGCGAGGGTGTCGGTTTTGCCCGACAGGTCACCGACGACCGACACGTCGTCACCGACCACGATCGGAGTCCGGCCGAGTTCGCGTGCCCGCATGCACACCACCCGGGTGCTGGGGTCGTCTTCGAGCACGACACCCCACCGACCACGATCGACCGAGACCACCATCGCGGTTTCGGCATCGTTGTGTTCCGGACGGGTCTTGGTCCGCGGACGACTGCTCTTGCCCGGGCGCACCCGGACATCGGACTCGTCGTACTGCCGCTTGCTCAACCGCGGATCATCCCGGCCCACATCGCAGGGAAGTCGGGGAGGGTTTTCGCGGTGGTCTGTACGTCGTCCACCTGGACTCCCTCGGTCACCAGACCCACCAGCGCGCCCGCTGTGGCCATCCGGTGATCTGCGTACGCGTGCCACAGGCCGCCGTGCAGCGGCGCCGGGTCGATGACCAAACCGTCGGAGGTCTCCCTGCACCCGCCGCCGAGCCTGGTGATCTCGGTGACCAGCGCCGCGAGACGGTCGGTCTCGTGTCCACGCAGATGCGCGATCCCGGACAACTCCGAAGGTCCCTCGGCCAGTGCACACATCGCGGCGACGGTCGGCGTCAACTCGCCGATCGCACTCATATCCCAGGAAATGCCCTGCAACACACCCGGTCCGGTGATGGTCAGCACTCCGCCGGTGACAGCGCTCCGGCACCCCATGGCCTCGAGGATGTCCACGATGACGGCTCCGGGTTGGGTGGTGCGCGCCGGCCATCGGGGGACGCTGATCTGTCCGCCGGTGACGGCGGCCGCCGCCAGGAACGCCGCGGCGTTGGACAGGTCCGGTTCGATCTGCCAATCGACGGCGCGTACCGGCCCCGGCGCGATGCGCCAGCGGTCGGCGACTGTCGTGTCGACCTCGACGCCGGCCTCGCGCAACATGTCGATGGTCATCTCGATGTGCGGCATGGACGGAACCGGCTCGCCCACGTGATGGATGGTGAGGCCTTCAGTGAACCGGGCACCGGAGAGCAGTAGGCCGGACACGAATTGCGAGGACGCGGAGGCATCGACGGTGACGTCACCTCCTCGTACCGCCCCGACACCGCGAACGGTGAACGGTAATGCGCTGCCGTCCACATCGACGCCGATGTCGCGCAGCGCGTCGAGGATCGTGTGGAGCGGGCGGGTGCGGGCCTGCTCGTCGCCGTCGAACTCGACCTTGCCGTCCGCGAGTGCGGCCAGTGCGGGAACGAAGCGCATGACGGTTCCGGCCAGACCGCAATCGATCACCGCACCGTGCATCGATGCCGGGGTGATCGTCACCCGGGTGGGGTCGGCCGGATCCGTGTCGACACCCACACCGAGCGACTCGAGGGCGGAGAGCATCAGATCGGTGTCGCGACTGCGCAGCGTGCCCGCCAGGGTCGACGGGCCGTCGGCGTGCGCCGCGATGACCAAAGCCCGGTTGGTGATCGACTTGCTACCGGGCAGCGTCACCGTGGCGTGCACAGGCGCCGGAGCGTACGGGGCATTCCAGGCATTCACCTGGTCAGTCTTTCACGTCCCCCGTCACCGCCCCAGATCGTTTCCTCGTCCACTGGTTGACCTGCTGGAATGAAGTCTGTCGAATGATGGACAAGCCGGGGCTTTCGCGCGGTGTGGCCGCTATGTTCTTTTCATGAAACTTGGCATCCACCGCAGCGGCGCAGCGATCGCCGTGTGTGCGGCAGCACTTTTGACCCTGTCGGCCTGTTCGAGCGATTCGTCCGACTCCGGGGATTCGTCTCAGAGCGCGGCCCCCGCGAGCAGCGCCGGGCCCACCGCGGCCGAACTCGACGCCCGCGCCGAAGACCTGATGCTCGCAGAATCGGACTTCCCGCCCGGTGGCGAGTACATCATCATGGACAAGGCGGCCATCGACGCCGACGATGACTCCGATCCGGAGGTCACCCCGGCCAACTGTGCGGCCATTGCCGAGATGGACGAGGGCACCGAGGCATTCGACCGAGCCAAGGTCGAATACTCCCTCGAGGATGGCAGCACCATCGAGACCGAGGTGGTCCTCGGCCAGAACGGCAGCCTCGAGCAGGTCGCGAGCGACATCGCGGCCTGCCCCGCGATGACCATGCGCGGCCCACTCGACAGCGGCGGCGAGCTGGTTGCCGAGATGGAGAACTCGACTGAAGAGGTCGAAGGCAGCACGGTTCCCGCCACCACCATCATCAGCAGCGGAACCGCGACCGTCGGCACCGAGAGTGTGCCCATCACCATCCGGTCCACAGGCGCTTACGTGGACGGCACGACGGTCAGCGTCCAGATCACCCTGACCGGTGAGACGGCCGGCAGCTGGAACAACGCCGATGATGCGTTCGTCGTCGAACTACTCAACAAGCAGATCGCCAAGGTCCAGGAGGCCGCCGCAGCCTGACGCAGCGCATCCGAGTCCGGCGCCTCTCGATTTGTCGAGGGGCGCCGTGCTGCGTCGACCGGTCCGTGGCGTGGGGATATCGGTGGGAGCGGGGTGTCGGACGGGGTGGATAATGACGTTCATGTGCGGTCGATACGCCACCACGGCGAGTACTTCTGATCTGGTCGCGGCGTTCGATGCCGCCTTGGCCGAGGACGACGCGAGCACACTCGACCGTCCGTCGTACAACGTCGCGCCGACCACGACGGTGCCGACCGTCCTCGAGCGAGCAGAGCGGTCGGATCCGGATGACCCCGACTCCGAACCCGCCGTCACCCGGCAGCTGCGCCCCCTGCGCTGGGGTCTGGTGCCCAGTTGGGCGAAGGACCCCAAGATCGGCAGCCGCATGATCAACGCCCGCTCGGAGACGTTGACCGAGAAACCATCGTTCAAGGCGGCGGCGGCACGGCGGCGCTGCATCCTTCCCGCTGCGGGATTCTTCGAGTGGACCAAGGATGCCGACGGCAAGAAGATCCCGTACTTTCTGCACGACCCCGACCAGCCCATTCTCGGATTCGCCGGCCTGTACGAGCTGTGGCCCGACCCCGAGAAAGCCAAGGACGATCCCGACCGATGGCTCTGGACGACCACCGTCATCACCCGTCCGGCGGCGGACGCGTTGGGCCACATCCATGACCGCACCCCGGTGATCGTGACGCCGGAGCTGCAGGACCGATGGCTGGATTGCACCAGCGGAAAGGCCGATGTGGCCCGCGAATTGCTCGACGCCCTACCCGAACCGCACCTCGAGCCCTACCGGGTATCGACGGACGTGAACAACGTGCGCAACAACCGTGCCGATCTCATCGAGCGCGTGTGAGTACCAAGGACACCCCTAATCCCCTGCAGGTGGTCAAATACCTGCTCGGCCGACCGCTCCCGGAGTCGATGCGCGACTGGGTGGTCCGGGACGTGACCGGGCCGGGCAGCAGACGCCGCTACATCATCCGAGGCGTACTCCCGTTCGTACCGATCCTGCTGGCTTTCGCACTGCTGGTCCCGGGCCCGTTCGTCTACCGCATAGGCATGATCGCGCTCCTGCTGATCCCGCTGGTGTATTTCGAGATCGCCTTGATGAGCATCTACCGACGGCACCTGTTGACCAGCAACGGTCTGGACGGGAGCCTCATCGACGTCAAGCGTCAGGCCCGCCGCGAGGTCACCAGGAGCGAGTACGAGGCGAACTACCCACGAAACCCGGACTGACCGCAGTCAGGCGAGGATGTCTGCGACCACGGCGCCGCATACGGCGATGAGGTCGCCCGGGGCGAGTTCGATCTCCAATCCGCGCTTGCCCGCGCTGCAGAACACGGTGTCCCACAGATGCGCGCTGTCGTCGACCACTGTCGGAAGGGCCTTCTTCTGTCCGACGGGAGACACCCCG
This sequence comes from Williamsia limnetica, assembly GCF_003217475.1. Lineage (GTDB taxonomy): Bacteria > Actinomycetota > Actinomycetes > Mycobacteriales > Mycobacteriaceae > Williamsia > Williamsia limnetica. The sequence continues at coordinate 92,438 of NZ_QJSP01000013.1, forward strand.
CCGAGTACATAGCCGGTCACCCGCATGACGTCTTTCGGGTCGGCCATCGCGGCTTTTCCGGTGAGGCCCAGGGCCGCGGCGGCTGCTTTGAGCGACAGCCGTTCGGGCACCGGGATCACTGCCACCGCAAGTGTGCCGCCGACGTCGATCACAAGCGTTTTGAAGATCTGTTCGCCAACGGCTCCGGCGCCGGCCATGTGGGTGACGGCCTCAGGGCCCCATGCGCCGTCTGAGGTGGTCGCGTACTTGTGCACACGATGGTTGATCCCGCCCAGGTCCAGGGCCTTGATCGCCGCGGTTGCCGCCATAGCCGGTCATTCTCCCAGGAGGTTTGGATGCAGCGTCGGCGAAAGTCGACTCATCCGGAACAAGCCACCTCGGCGCGGTGTTGAGTCATCTGCGAAGGAGGTGTGGTGTGCACAGTAACTCGGAAGAGACCGGGTCGGTAGGCTTGCTCGACAGACTTGATATTCCCGCGGGTCTTGAAGGGATTGTCGTGACAGAAGCCGAAGCAGCAGCCGAAACACCGGAAGAGCAGTTCGCCCGTTTTGAGCGTGATGCACTCCCGTTGCTCGATCAGATGTATGGCGCCGCATTGCGCATGACGCGCAATCCCGCGGACGCAGAAGATCTGGTGCAGGAGACCTACGTGAAAGCGTTCACCGCTTTCAAGTCGTTCAAGGCCGGTACCAACCTGAAGGCGTGGCTGTACCGCATCCTGACCAACACCTACATCAACGGATACCGCAAGCGGCAACGCCAGCCTGCGCAGTATCCGACCGACGAGATCACCGACTGGCAGTTGGCCGCTACTGCGGAACACACGTCCGCCGGATTGAGGTCTGCGGAGATCGAAGCGCTCGACGCGCTGCCGGACGACGACATCAAAGCGGCTCTGCAAGAGTTGCCCGAAGACTTCCGGATGGCCGTGTACTACGCCGACGTGGAGGGTCTGCCGTACAAGGAGATCGCCCAGATCATGGACACGCCCATCGGCACCGTCATGTCGCGGTTGCACCGCGGCCGTAAGCAATTGCGCGATCTGCTCGGCGATGTCGCGCGCGAGCGAGGATTCAACAGAGGAACTTCCGGCCGTAGCGCCGGCGGCCAGGAACAGGAGGTTGCCCGATGAGTACTGGAGACGTAGCGGGCCGGGGATCGCCCGAAGACATCGATGAAACCGAACGACTCGATTGTTCGGCTGTCATCGCGGACGTCTGGCTGTTGCTGGACAACGAGTGCGACAGTCACGCCCGGGCACGGCTGCAATCCCACATCGACACCTGCGCACCCTGCCTCGAGCACTACGGCATCGAGCAGCAGTTGAAGAGCCTGGTGAGCCGCAAATGTGGTGGTGAGCAGGCTCCCGCCGGTTTGCGTGAGCGCCTGACCCTGGAAATTCGAAAGACCGTGATCATCCGCGAGACGCGCGGATAGTTTTCACTTCCTTCGCGCGCGCGGGACGATCACGGCCTGACAAAGGGGCCGAGCCCCGGTGAGGACCAACGCCGATCAGGCGTTGGGACGCTTACCGTGGTTCGCGGCATTCTTCTTGCGGGCCCGCTTCTTACGTCCACGCTTTCCCATGGCAGTCTCCTTTCGACAGCGATCCATTGTGACACGTCAGCAGGCGAGGGTGAAAATGTGCCGACTGCGTCGGTGATGAAGCCATAGACCGCGTCGCGAAGAATCGACTGCGCGCTCCCGTGCGATAGGTTGATACGGAAAACCAACTCCGGGAGGATGGCGATGTCAGAAGAGGTCGTGGCAGAGATCGTGGCGAGCGTTCTCGAAGTGGTCGTCACCCCCGGTCAGACGGTGGATGCGGGCGACACCCTGGTGTTGCTGGAGTCGATGAAGATGGAGATTCCGGTGCTGGCCGAAGAGGCGGGCACGATCACAGAGGTCAAGGTCAAGGTCGGCGAGGTCATCCAGGCCGGAGACCTCATCGCCGTCATCGAGAATTGATACCTGGCGAGCCAAGGCGACACCGGTAGGCCCGTTCCTGATGTCGACTCTGTCTGAGCTGCTCGCCGAGCACACCGAGCTGATCGGCTCCGCGGGTGCACACCTGCAGCGGGTCGTGGCGGAATGGCAGTTGCTCGCCGATCTGTCGTTCGCAGACCTGCAGTTGTGGGTGCATTCGCAACGCAGCACCTCCGATGCGCACGGCGAGGGCGGCACCCAGATGGTGTGTGTGGCGCAGTGTCGCCCGAACACCGCGCCGACGGTCTTTCCGACCGATGTGGTGGGCACCTCGATAGCGGTAGACGACAATCCGCAGGTCTTCGGCGCTTTGGCATCGGGACGGATTCTGCGTGAAGAAGATCCGACCTGGGTCGGTTCGGTCGCGATCCGCCGGGAAGCGGTCCCCGTGCGTTTCGACGGCGCTGTGATCGCTGTACTCGCGCGAGCGATCAACCTGACGCAGCCCCGATTACCTTCACCTCTCGAGGTGTCCTACCAGGACTGCGCGAACGACCTGTGCCAGATGGTGTCAGAGGGGTCCTTTCCCCAGCACGAGGGCAATCCTCGCGGCCTGTCGACCCCACGGGTGGGCGACGGCTTCATTCGCGTCGACGAGCACGGCGTCGTGCAGTACGCGAGTCCCAACGCGTTGTCTGCCTATCACCGCATGGGGTGGAACTCCGAGCTCGGTGGAAACGATCTCGCTGATGTCACGGTCTCGCTCTTGACCGATCCCTTCGAATCAGAAGAGGCCGCGGCGATGTTGAGGGCCGCCGTTGCCGGCGAGGCCGGCATGCGGATAGAAGCGGACGCACACCGTGCGACGGTGTTGATCCGTGCCGTGCCGTTGCGCCCGCGGGACACCCTGGTGGGGGCGGTCATCCTCGTGCGCGACGTTACCGAGGTCAAACGTCGTGACCTCGCGCTGATCAGCAAGGATGCGACGATTCGCGAGATCCACCACCGGGTGAAGAACAACTTGCAGAGTGTGTCGGCGCTGCTCCGGCTCCAGGCCCGGCGGACCTCCAACGCGGAGGCGAAACAGGCCCTAGGCGAGGCAGTTCGCCGGGTGGCGTCCATCGCGCTTGTCCACGAACTGCTTTCCGGGAGTGTGGATGAGGAAGTCGACCTCGACGTCGTCATCGATCAGTTGGTACCCGTGATGGCCGATGTGGCGTCCGGTGGCAGTCAGGTCACCGTGCGCAGGGTCGGCAAGATCGGCGTCCTGAAGTCTGATCTGGCCATGCCGATGGTGATGGTGCTCACCGAACTGATCCAGAACGCAGTGGAGCACGGCTTTGCCCCGGAACAGTCCGGGCGGGTGCTCATCGATACCTCGCGCAGTACCCGTGAGCTGGTTATCACCGTGCACGACAACGGAAACGGCTTACCAGACGACTTCGACCCCGCCAAGTCCGATCGACTGGGACTTCAAATCGTCCACACGCTGGTGCAGATCGAACTCGCGGGCCACCTGGAACTCCGGGGTGGACCGCACGGGGGCACCGAGGCGGTCTTGACCGTCCCGCTGCGCTGAAATGCGTTGCGGCTCTGTAGTGATGGCGGCCACAACGGCTGAAAGTCATTCGGGCCCTTGAACAACACAAACCCGGTGGCGTATGCCACCGGGTTGGTTGTCTGTTTGGTGGTCTCTGGGCTGTGACCACCCTCTCGGTGTCTAGACCGAGCTGCGGGTGCGGCTGCGTGCGTTACGCCGCTTGAGCGCACGACGCTCGTCTTCGCTCATCCCGCCCCAAACGCCTGCGTCCTGTCCCGACTCCAGTGCCCATGTGAGGCAATCAGCTGTAACCGGGCAGCGGTTGCAGACGAGCTTCGCATCAGCAATTTGTGCGATTGCCGGTCCACTGTTTCCCACCGGGAAGAACAGCTCCGGATCCTCGTCGCGACAAATTGCGTTGTGACGCCAGTCCATCCTACTGCTCCTTCAGGCGCCTCTTCGCGCCACTCGTAACCGTCAGTTCATGTGTGCGTATGTTTTGTTTCCGCACTGTTGCTTGTGAATACTTTCACGAATCCAGATGAAGTCAATGGTGTTGCGTTAACACGTGGGCAATATCACTGTGTAGGGGGTGCCTTCATGGGTCCACCACCCTTTGTACTACTCTGCAGCCGATTGCGCCCGTGATTTAGCGGGGAAACCGGGTGTGACCTCGGACTCCTCCTGTGTGAAGAGTCACTGTTTCACGACTTGGGAGCGACAACCTCGACCGCGGCGGCCCTGCACTGCACCATCAAAGCGGTCCGTGTTCCAAGGTATTCGCCATCCATCTGCATGTCGATAGGTTCGGTGCTGGTAATTTCCACGGCGTTCACATCGTCGGCCCGCAGCAGGTGCCGGACGTGGGGCGTGGCCCTGGTCGAGAGAAGCTGGCGGGCAAGCGGCAGATTCCGGATGGGGTTCATCGACCGCGAGGCGAAAACGCCGAGACGATTGTCGAAGTTGGTACCGGGGTTCGTCTCGATGGGCCGGGTACCCAGGTAGGTCCATGGGCTCGCATTCGAGACGAAGGCGAAGTGCACGCCGTCCACGGGTTCGGAGTCGGGTATCCGGACGGTCAACGTCGGTGTGTCGCGCGCGGCGCCGATGAACGTGCGCACGGTCGTCCAGAAGTATCGCCCCGCAGTGGCCGGATGTCCGGCCGTGCGCTGCTGTTCGATCGACTTGATGACCCGGGCGTCGACACCGAGCCCGGCGTTGAACAGAAACCAACGATTGTCGGTGTGCCCCAGGCTGACTCGTCGTCGCTGGCCGGTTGCCAGCAGATCCACGAGTTGGCCGGTCGCCTTGAGCGGGTCCGGGTCTATGCCCAGCGCACGTGCGAAGACGTTGGCACTACCGCCGGGAACCACCGCGAGGGCGGGCGACGGCAGGCCGGCCGCAGGCATGTCGGGGGAGTCGAGGAGACCGTTGACGACCTCGTTGACGCTGCCGTCGCCGCCGTGCACGACCACCACGTCATAGCCCTCGATCCGAGCCTGCGCTGCCAGCTCGCCGGCATGGCCGCGATGAGTGGTGTGCTCGACGGTCACGTCGAAGCTGTTGGGCGCGCTCCGCACGTCGCCAGGACGCCGCAACGACGCAGTCAGGGTGTTGAGCAGCGCATCCCGGCCGGCCTCGGTGGTCGAGGTGGCGAAGGGGTTGACGATCAGCATCGCGCGCACGAGAAGTGAGCCTAGCTGCAGACTGCGCGGTCGTCCCCTTTCGGCTGCTCGCGCAGCTGCCGGCGGTCCTGTCCACGGCACCACCCCGCCAGCCATTAGTCTGGTCCGCGTGTCTGAAACTCCTCCTCCCATCAATGTGCGCCGCGCGGGCGCGATAGTCACTCTCGAAGGAGTGATCGCTGTCGGGGCCGCGATCTGGATGGTGATCAGGGAGCTGATGGGTCACAAAGAGGACTTCATCAGCGGATACGGGACCGCGGCGTGGTTCGCCATTCTCGGCGGCGGTGTCCTGGCAGGCGGTGTCGCATTGCTGACCGGTCGACGCTGGGGGCGGGCGATCGCGGTGGTCGCGCAGATTCTGCTGCTGCCCGTCGCATTCGCATTGATGACCGACAGCAACCTCCCCCTGATCGGCACCCCACTGCTCGTGATCCTCGTCGCGGCGTTGGTCTGCCTGTTCAGCCCGTCGGCCATGAAATGGTTTGCGGCGGCATACGAGATCGACCCTCCGGCCGATGACGTGGACACCGCGCCGCCGTCGAGGAAGTCACCCGTGAAGAAGAAAAAGCGCTCCTGATCGCCTGACGGTGGATCAGACCGCCGTGCGCACATGCGCCGGCCGCCCGGCGTCCACGTAGTCGGCGCTGCGGTAACCGGTGATACCCATCGACTGGATCTGCCGGGTCTCACCGTCGAAGCCGAGCACCGCCACGGATGCGGGCAGCATCGCGAAGTGCGCGCCGAACTCCACGGGCGAACCGATCCAGCGGGCGAGGAGCGATCGGGAGAAATGTCCGTGCCCGATCACGACGACGCTTCTGGTGAGCAGGCAATCCAGGAGTTCGTCGATGACGCTGTCCATCCGAGCGCTCATCTGTGCAGGCGATTCCCCGCCAGGGCCGCCCCGGCTCCACACCGTCCACCCGGGATCGGTCTCGCGGATCTCCGGAGTCGTCAAGCCCTCGTAGGTGCCGTAGTCCCACTCGCAGAACTCCTCGCCGGTACGGCTGATCTGAAGTCCCGCCAGTTCTGCGGTGTGCATGGCGCGTCGGCGAGGAGACGAGAGCACCAGAGGGTCGGTCAGCAGCAGTTCGTCGAGCGGTTCGCGCAGGCTCTTCGCCTGTTCTTCGCCGAACTCGGTCAGGGGTATGTCGCTCGATCCGGTATGTTTGCCGGTCTTGGACCACTCCGTTTCACCGTGTCGGATGAGGATGAGGCGATGAATGGCCGATGCGGAAGCAGTCACTCCAGACATTCTGCCCGGTTGGCGCATAGGGTCAAGGAAAATGGAGAGTACTGCTAGAGGCGAAGGGGGTCAGGGAATGAGCAAGATACTTGCTGTGGCGAACCAGAAGGGTGGGGTCGCCAAGACCACCACGGTCGTCTCACTGGGTGCGGCGTTGGCCGACATGGGATTGTCGGTGTTGGTAGTCGATTTGGATCCACAAGGCTGCCTTACCTTTTCGCTGGGGCACGACCCGGACAAGCTGACGATTTCGGTCCACGATGTACTGCTCGGGGAGGGTGCGATCGCCGATGCGCTGCTCGACACCGAAGACAAGGTGTCGCTGCTGCCGGCAACCATCGACCTCGCGGGCGCCGAGGCGTTGCTGTTGATGCGCCCGGGCCGCGAGTACGCACTCAAGCGGGCGCTCAAGACCGTTGAGGGTGACTACGACGTGATCATCGTCGACTGCCCGCCGTCGCTGGGTGTTCTCACGCTCAACGGGTTGACCGCTGCCGACGAGGTGATCGTGCCCCTGCAGTGCGAGACGCTGGCCCATCGTGGGGTCGGGCAATTGCTGCGAACCGTGACCGAGGTGCAGCAGATCACCAATCCCGATCTGCAACTGCTGGGAGCGCTGCCGACGTTGTACGACTCGCGCACCACGCACAGCCGCGACGTGTTGGCCGATGTGTCCGACCGCTACGACCTGCCGGTGTTGTCTCCGGCGATTCCGCGCACGGTAAAGTTCGCCGAGGCCTCGGCATCAGGTGTCAGCGTGCTGGGAGGCCGTAAGAACAAGGGGTCCGCGGCGTATCGCGAACTCTCGGAAAACCTGTGGAAACACTGGAACGGCGGCGCAGATCTGGTGACGATCGAAGCGGTCTGACGGCAAGCGCCCGGGCAGGCCGACAAAAGCACACGTTCGAGTCAAAATCACACGTCGGAACGTGTGGTTTTGACTGAAACGTGTGCTTTCGCACTAGCTTTCGGCTAAGGGCTCAGCGCTGAGACGGTCGAACCCCATTGCTGTACCACTTGGTCGCCGATCACACCGAGCGTGATCACCCCGCCGGTGTAGCCATCGCGGGGTACCGGTATCGAGCGGATCGGCTGACCGTCCGCCAGGCTGTGTTCGCTTATCCCGATGGCGCTCGGCAGCAGCAATGAATCGGCCATGACGACTCCGGGCCCCAAGGTCTCGGGCACCTGGAAGCGGGCTTGCAGGGTCTCGGCGTCCAGCACGACAGTTGCCTTGCCGGTCCAGAACGTGATCACACCGCCGTCGGCGACGGGTTTGCTCCGGGCGTCGACGGGACCTCCCAGCAGGGAGGTCCGATTCTGCAGGGTTCCGTCGAAGGCGTAGGTCTCCAGCATCGGCTCGGGCGAGGACACGTACACCGCGATGCTGTTGCCGCCCACCGCGACGACGCGAGGTGGGGATTCGAGATCCGCGGTGATCAGGGTCGACCCGAACTCCTCGAGTTTTTCGTTGCTGTCGAGGGTGGACCCGAGCACGGTGAGGCGATAGCCGGGTTCGATTCCGCAACGTTCGATGATGGCGACCTTCGGGCTGCCGACCGCGCTCGAGACGAGTTCGCAACCCGACCGCGGTTGCGATCCCGGGTTCACCGGGGCGTCGACCCGGCCGTACTCGATGGTCCGGACCAGGTCGCTGCGCCAGATCTCCAGTCGTGTATCACCTTGCGCCAGAAAGTAATCCCGGTCATAGCTGAAGTCGAGGCTGTTGTCGGCGTCGCTGCTACGCGACGTCGCACGCTTCCCCGTCGACCCATACAGGGCAGTGACCTCACTGCATCCCCGGGAGTTGCGGTAGACCGCAATCGCATAATCGCGACCGGACGCGCTCCAGCCGGACACCCCGCACAAGGGCAGGTCGCGGCGGTAAGACCACAGTTGCGTGCCAGACTTCGGGTCATGACCCACGACGGTTCCGCCGTCGCCGGTGACCACGACACCACCGACGATGACCGGGCCGGTGGTGGCCTCGCTCTCGGCCCGCCACGCCTCGGTGTACGAGGCGGGCACCGCTGTCGCCGAGGCGGGCGGCGCCGCAGCGACGGGGGAGGGATCGGACTCGGTGTTCTCGACCGAACTGGTGGCCCAGATGGCGACGCCGGCGACCACCACGATCGCCACGATGATGGCGACGATCAGCAGGTCGACCGGCGTGCGCCGCTCGGGTTTGAGCACCCCAGGTAGCTTGAGCAACCCAGTTACTCCGAGGCGTTACCCACGGTGTCACCGGAGGCCGACGACTTGTCGGCCGATCCGCCGGTGCGTCGGCGGCGACGTCGCCGTGGGCGATCTCCGCCCTCGTGCGTTGCTGACGATCCGGTGTCCGGCGTAGCCGAACCAGCTGCCGATTCTGCGGCGGGTGTGCCGGTCGACGCGACGTCGCCGGTGGTGGCCGCGTCGCTGCTGCCGGAGCGGGTGCGCCGACGCTGACGTGACGCCTGGGACGTCGATTTGCGTTGTCCGGCGAGTTCGCGCTTCTCTCCGCCGCCCGAGCGCCCGCCGCCGGAGCGCGAATTGCGATCCTTGCGGTCGTCGCGCACGACGGCCGGGCCCTGGCCGATCCGACCGGTGGCAGCCTCCGAGATGCCCATCTCCTCACGCAGATGCGGTGAGCTGGAATAGGTTTCGACCGGCTCATCCTTGGCGAGGTCGAGTGCTTTGCTGATCATCTCCCAGCGGTGCAGCTCGTCCCAATCGACCAGGGTGACCGCGATACCGGTACGCCCGGCACGCCCGGTGCGGCCGATGCGGTGGACGTAGGTCTTCTCGTCGTCGGGGCACTGGTAGTTGATGACGTGTGTGACGTCGTCGATGTCGATGCCACGTGCGGCCACGTCGGTGGCGACGAGCACGTTGATGCGGCCCTCACGGAACGCTGTGAGCGCTTTCTCGCGAGCAACCTGCCCGAGGTCGCCGTGTACGGCGCCGACCGCGAAACCGCGTTCGGCGAGATCATCGGCGACCTTCTGCGCTGTGCGCTTGGTGCGCGTGAAAATCATTGTCGCGCCGCGACCTTCGGCCTGCAGGATGCGTGCGACCAGCTCGGCCTTGTCCAGCGCGTGCGCCCGATAGACGTACTGGGTGGTGCGCTCGTGGATGGCGGAATCGTTGGCGTGCTCGGCCCGGATGTGGGTCGGTTTGGTCAAGAAAGTGCGCGCCAGCGTCACGATCGGCCCGGGCATCGTCGCCGAGAACAGCATCGTCTGGCGAGCGTCGGGCAGCGAACTCATGAGGCGCTCGATGTCGGGCAGGAAACCCAGGTCCAGCATCTCGTCGGCCTCGTCGAGCACGAGCACCTGGACCTTGCCCAGGATGAGGTGGCCCTGACGGGCGAGGTCGAGAAGTCGACCCGGGGTGCCGACGACGACGTCGATACCGATCTTGAGTTCGCTGATCTGGTGTTCGAAAGGCCTGCCGCCGAAGATCGACAACAGCCGGATCGGCCGGTTCTGGCCGTCCGCGGTGTCGACGTGCAGACCCTTGGCCGCGATCTCGAGGTCATCGGTCACCTGGATGCAGAGTTCGCGGGTGGGCACGATGATCAGTGCCCGCGGGGTGCCGTCCAGTTTCCAGATGCCACGCTCGCCGGGTTCGGCGGTCGCCTGCGAGACGCGCTGCAGCAGCGGTACGCCGAAACCGAGGGTCTTGCCCATCCCGGTGCGGGCCTGGCCGATGAGGTCGTCGCCTGCCATGGCCAGCGGCAGGGTCAGTTCCTGGATGGCGAAGGTGTTGGTGATGCCGTCGGCGGTGAGGGCGTCGACGATCTCTTGCCGGACGCCGAGCTCGGCGAACGTGGGCGAGACGTGATCTTCGGCCACGATGACGTGCTCTTCTTCGACGATGTCGTCCAACGCGGTGTTCTTGGCTTCTTGTTCGATGTTCAGTTGATTGCCTTTCGCAATGTGCTCCCGCGCGCACTGCAAAGATCAACCGTCAGATCAGCTCACTGGCCGCGGTGCAAAGGCGGACTCGGGCAACCTGCATCTGGTCAAATCGGGCCCAACAGATATCGGACCGCCATCGGTGCGCGCACAAATTCCTGTGAGCCGGCTCATGCGCACGGCCCACCACTGGCAGTGTACGTGGCTCGCGACCTCTCTGTGACATCGGATCATGCAAGACCTGCCGCTGCCTGCCTCCGGGCCTCGGCCGGGCTGCCCCGGAGGCGGCGCGCTGACTACACTCGTCTGCATGTCGTCTGGTTCACAAACGCAGCCCCCGGTGTCCGATGTCGCTGCCGGATCGTCCGCCACTCATCCCGGTATCACCGAACTGTTCGGGGTCTTGGCCTGCGGCGAACTGGCCGCGTTCTACCGGTTGGCGTCGGAGGCCGCGATGGCGCCGGACATGCGTGGGCGGGTCGAGATGGCGAGTATGGCTGCCGCCGAGATGAGCCACTTCGAGATCCTGCAGGAAGCGCTGGCCACTCGCGGCGTGGACGTCTACGAGTCGATCGCGGCGTACAAGCCGGTGCTCGAGAAGTACCACTCGTCGACGGTGCCGAGCAATTGGCATGAGTCGCTGGTCAAGGCGTACGTCGGCGACGGTCTGGCCGCCGACTTCTACATGGAGATCGCCGGCACCTTGCCGAAGGACGCCGAGGCCGTGGTGCGGACGGTGATGGCCGAGACGGGACACTCCGATTTCGCCGTGGCGGCCATTCGTGATGCCGTCGCCGCCGACCCTGCGCTCGCCTCGCCCCTGACCTTGTGGGGCAGGCGGCTACTCGGTGAGGCGATCACCCAGACGCAGTACGTGCTGGCCGGGCAGGAGGCACTCACCGAACTGCTGTTCTCCGTCGAGGCCGACCTCAACCAGATCGTCGACTTCTTCGGCTCGATCCAGGATCGGCATGCACAGCGCATGGCGGATATGGGATTGGGCTGACTGTCCGAGAGTCGGGCAGTGGGGCTAGATTCAGGCCAGCAGGATTGCAAGAGCAAAAGTTAGACCCGAGCGTTCGAACGTATATCTGTGGAGGATTTTGTGGCCGTTGATGTGAAGATCGGGATCACCGACAGCTCTCGCGAAGTGGTTGTACACACCGAGAAGAGCAGCGATGAAGCGCACGCCGCGGTCGAGGCTGCGTTGGCAGGCGACGAGCAGCTGCTGCGTCTGGAAGACGACAAGGGTTCTCGCTACCTGATCCCCGTCACCAAGATCGCTTACGTCGAGGTCGGCGTCTCCGATGCCCGCAAGGTGGGCTTCGGCGCGATCTGAGATCGCGTGAGCTGACGACTCAGGAGAAGCCGTTCGACTGCTGCATCGGCACTCGGGACAATCCGCCCCAGAGCATGGTGACCGTGATGTCGACGGCTTCTTCTTTGGTCACCGGCCGCTTGGCGTCGAGCCAGTGCCGGGCGTTGACCTGGCTGAGGCCGACGAGTCCTGCCGCGAGCATTCGGGAACGATGCGGGTCGAGCCCTGAGTCGTGCATGACCAATCCATACACGGCGTCCACACATGCTTCGGTTGCCCCTTCGACCCGACGGATCGCCGCGGGGTCGAGTGCGTCCGACCGGAAGATCAGCCGATATCCCTGACTGTCCTCGTCGATGAAGTCGAAGAACGCCTGCACCGCCGCACGTACGCGATGACGGTTGTCGGTGGAACTGAGCAGGGCCCCGGTGACGCGGTTGACCATCGATTCGGCATGGGAATCGAGTACGGCGAGGTAGAGATCGAGTTTGCTGGGAAAGTGCTGGTACAGGACAGGTTTGCTGACGCCGGCGTGGACCGCGATCTCGTCCATACCCGCCGAGTGATAGCCCCGTTCGACGAAGATCTCGCTGGCCGCGTCGAGGAGCTGTAACCGCCGAGCGCTGCGTGGCATGCGCACACTGCGCCGGGCCCCACCTGTCGTGGGTGCGTTCACGCCTGTGCCCGCGGCGGCCGATTTGTCCATGGACCGAGCGTATATCTGCTCCCCAGATCCGCCACCGGTGGTTGCGCCTGCCGGGTAACGGCCGGTGCTTGTGAGAAGGTTTACGGGTGACTGGTGCTGGAGGTTCGGGGCCCACGGGTACGCGGCGACCCCGTGACGCGCCGGCTGCCTCAGGCCCGCAGCCGGGAGATCCGCCGCGGCGCCGGCGTGCCCGGACCGAGACCGAAACAAGTGGTCGGGACCACGCCGAACAGGCGCGTCGGAGCGCCGAGCGAGCCCAACGTGCCGCCCGCCGCGAGGCGGAGGCCGATGCGCGGCTGGCGAACCAGCGGACCGACGTCCACCAGCCGACATCGGGTCGGCCTGCCCCCGACCAGCCGCTGCGCGCGCGCTGGGACCCGACGGGAGATCCCGGGCGGCAGCGCGCCGACCGTGACAAGGACCGCAAGAAGCAGAGCGCGATCGGACGGTTCGTCAGCACCTACGGCTGGCGGGCCTACGCGATTCCGGTGCTCGTGGTGCTGACCGTGGTGATGATCGTGCTCACCGTGCAGTCCCATTCCGATGGCGGCTCCAGCGGGTCCGCGAACTCCGACCCGGATGCGGTCCGCAACACCGACGTCAACAACGAGACCACCGCGATCGGGGCGCCGCCGGCCCAGGTGCAGGCCGAGCAACTGCCCGCCGGAGCGCTGCCGAACGGCGGGCCGTTCACCGCGAAGGGCGAAGAGGTCTACCACGTCGTACCCGGGAGCACGCCCCGGATAGGCACCGGCGGCCAGGAGTTCACGTACACGGTCGAGGTCGAGAACGGTCTGGCCTCCGGCGACTTCGGCGGCGACCCCACCTTCGCGAAGCTCGTGGAGACGACGCTGGCGAATCCGAAGAGCTGGATCGGCGACGGGCAGTACTCCTTCCGCCGGATCGACAACGGGGAGCCCGACTTCCGAGTCACCCTGACGTCGCCCGACACCACCCGCGAGCTGTGCGGCTACGAGATCAAGCTCGAGTCGTCGTGCTACTACCCTCCGGAATCCCGCGTGACACTCAACGAGGCACGATGGATCCGTGGCGCCTCGTCCTATCAGGGCGACGATCTCGGGTACCGGCAATATTTGATCAACCACGAGATCGGGCACGCCATCGGCTTCGTCGCACACGAACCCTGCAAGGCGAACCGCGCGTTGGCGCCGGTCATGATGCAGCAGACGTTCGGCACCGCCAACAGCGAGATCATGGCGCTCGATCCGCAGATGAAGGCCGACCGGAGCTTTGTCTGCACGCCCAACCCGTGGCCCTTCCCGGATCGCTGACGAGGCGCCTCCTGGAATCATCACGGGCGCGTATCCGTTATACGAAGGCGTGATGGCCCAGCAGGGATCCATCCGTGGGAAGTGCGCGTGATGAGCGAGAAGAGGTACCCGTGTCCACATTGCCCCCACTGGTCGAGCCGGCCGGAGAACTCACCCGTGACGAGGTGGCCCGTTACAGCAGGCATCTGATCATCCCGGATATCGGTGTCGACGGTCAGAAACGCCTCAAGAACGCGAAGGTGCTCGTCATCGGCGCGGGCGGGCTCGGATCGCCGACCTTGCTCTATCTCGCTGCTGCAGGTGTGGGCACCATAGGTATCGTCGAGTTCGACGAGGTGGACGAGTCGAATCTGCAGCGGCAGGTGATCCACGGACATTCCGACATCGGTCGGCCGAAGGCCGATTCGGCCCGCGACTCCATCCTGGAGATCAATCCGCTCGTGACGGTCCACACCCACAAGTTCAGGCTGGACAACGACAACGCCATCGAACTGTTCCGCCAGTACGACCTCATCGTCGACGGTACGGACAACTTCGCGACGAGATACCTCGTCAACGACGCGGCCGTATTGGCCGGCAAACCGTATGTCTGGGGCTCGATCTACCGGTTCGAGGGACAGGCCTCGGTGTTCTGGGAAGACGCCCCGGGTGGCGTCGGTCTGAACTATCGCGACCTGTATCCCGAAGCTCCGCCGCCCGGCATGGTGCCCTCGTGCGCAGAAGGTGGAGTGCTCGGAATCCTCTGTGCGTCAATCGGTTCGATCATGGGTACCGAGGCGATCAAGCTGATCACGGGGATCGGTGAGACCTTGCTCGGACGCCTGATGGTGTACGACGCGCTCGACATGCGCTACCGGACGATCAATCTCCGGAAGGATCCGCAGGCCCCCGCGATCACGGAACTGATCGACTACGACGCCTTCTGCGGTGTCGTCTCGGACGACGGTGTGTCTGCGGCGGCCGGCTCGACGCTGACCGCGGTCGAGCTCAAGGAACGTCTCGACTCCGGGGAGCGAATCGCTCTCATCGACGTCCGTGAACCGGTCGAGTGGGACATCGTGAAGATCGACGGCGCGACCCTCATCCCCAAGGGGGATATCGAGTCCGGGGAGGGGCTCGCGAAGCTGCCGCACGACCGGCCCGCCGTGCTCTACTGCAAGACGGGCATCCGGTCGGCCGAGGCGCTGGCCGCGGTGAAGAAGGCCGGCTTCGCCGACGCCACCCATCTGCAGGGCGGTATCACGGCGTGGGCCAAGCAGGTCGATTCGAGCCTTCCCGTCTACTGATACGACTCGGGGGCCGGACACCCGCAGCGCCTGCGGGGCTGCGACGCCTCACGCCGGTAACCTGGGTAACCGTGACCTCTGACTTGACCTCCGTCGAGCCGCCGGAGCATGTGCTGCAGACCTTTGGACTGACACAGAACCCGGTGGTGGCACTCGGCGACGGGTGGGAAGGCGGCTGGCGGATCGGCGAGACCGTGTTGTCGTTGGTCCCCGACCATGCGCGGGCGGCCTGGTCGGCAAAGGTGCGCGAGGCCCTCTATGTCGACGGCGTCCGGATCGCTCGACCGGTTCGCTCCTCCGATGGGCGTTACGTGGTGTCGGGGTGGCGCGCCGACACGTACATCGCAGGCACCCCCGAACCCCGCTACGACGAGGTGGTCTCGCTGGCCGATCGGCTGCACGAGGTCACTGCCGAACTGGAACGTCCTCGGTTCCTGATGCAGCCACCGGCGCCGCCCTACACCGACGTCGACGTATTCACCGCCTCTGATCGGGCCGCCTGGGATGACGTCCCGATGCGATCGGCGCGGGCCGCGGGCATGGGCGATCCGACGTCGCCGGACGGCGTCACCAGCCTCGAGATCTTGCACAACCTGGCCACGCTACGGAAAAAGGTCGAGTCACCGTCGCAGTTGGTGCACGGAGATCTGTTCGGCACCGTGCTGTTCGCCGGCGCGGCGGCGCCCGGGATCACCGACATCACGCCGTACTGGCGACCGGCGTCGTGGGCGGCGGCCGTGGTGGTCGTCGACGCCCTTGCCTGGGGTGGCGCCGACGACGCCCTCATCGAACGGTGGGGTGATCTGCCGGAGTGGCCGCAGATGATGTTGCGGGCCGTGATGTTCAGGCTGGCCGTCCACGCGTTACATCCGAGATCCACCGCCGGAGCCCTGCCGGGCCTCAAACGAGTCTCCGACATGGTCAGGTTCCTCGTCTAGCAAGACTGTCACCTGCAGTTATGCTGCGACGGTCGGGCGCCGGCGCGGACATCTCGACTTCTCTTCTCACCTCTGCGGCGGGGGAGATGTGAGAACACTGTGATTGTTCGGTCACTGATTGCAAAATTGCGGCAACACCGGTTTCCTACCGTTCTCCTCAAGTCAACCCGGCTCATGCGCCGGACCTACGAGGAGGACGCCTGTGACCGTTTCGGGCACACAACGCAAGCACTACATCACTGATTGGGACCCAGAAGATGTCGAGGCGTGGGACAAGGGCAACGCCGCGATCGCCAAGCGCAACCTCGTCTGGTCGATCATCTGCGAGCATGTCGGCTTCTCGATCTGGTCCATGTTCTCCGCGCTGGCACTGCTCATGGGTCCCCAGTACGGCATCAGCCTCGATCAGAAGTTCGTGATCGGCGCGACCGCGACCTTCGTCGGCTCCTGTCTGCGCATCCCGTATACCCAGGCCACTGCGATCTTCGGTGGACGCAACTGGGCCATCTTCTCCGCAGTCGTCCTGATGATCCCCACCGGCCTGACCCTGATGCTCATGATGAACCCCGGTGAGTTCGGGTTCGGCTGGTTCCTCTTCGTCGCAGCGCTCACCGGTTTCGGTGGCGGCAACTTCGCCTCGTCGATGACCAACATCAACGCCTTCTACCCACAGCGGCTCAAAGGCTGGGCGCTGGGGCTCAACGCAGGTGGCGGCAACATCGGTGTCCCCGCAATCCAGTTGGTCGGCCTCTTCGTGATCTGGATCGCTTCTGACAAGCCCGAGATCCTCTGTGCCATCTACCTGGTGCTCCTCGCGGTCGCCGGTGTCGGAGCAGCGATCTACATGGACAACCTGGATCACCAGACCTCCAGTGGCCGGGCGATGCTCGACACGTTGAAGTACAAGGACACCTGGTTGATCTCGTTGCTCTACGTCGGCACGTTCGGCTCGTTCATCGGCTTCGGTTTCGCGTTCAGTCAGGTGCTCAACATCTCGTTCACAGCGAACGGGGCCACCAAACCGGCTCTCGCCGCAGCCCAGATCGCCTGGATCGGACCACTTCTCGGCTCGATCTCACGTCCCTACGGCGGCAAACTCGCCGATAGGATCGGTGGGGGCAAGATCACCATGTACTGCTTCGCGGCGATGATCGCGGCGTCGTCGATCCTGGTGGTGGCCAGCGCGATGTCCGACGCCAACGACAAGAAGATCACCGGCGGCACCCTGACGGCCTTCGTGGTCGGGTTCGTGTTGCTCTTCATCATCTCCGGTATCGCGAACGGCTCTGTGTACAAGATCATCCCGGCCATCTGGGAGCACAAGGCAAAGATCAATCCGGGGCTCAACACCCTCGGCAAGGCAAATTGGTCGCGCTCGATGTCAGGTGCACTCATCGGTATCGCAGGCGCGTTCGGTGGCCTCGGCGGGGTGGCCATCAACCTGGTGCTGCGGGACAGTTACAAGTCGAATCAGTCTGCGACGCAGGCCTTCGCGATCTTCATGGCGTTCTATGTGGTCGCCGCGCTGGTGACCTGGTGGTTCTACGTGCGGCGCTCCATCGAGACGCCGTCGAACAGTGCTGCGACGTCCGACGCTCCGACCGCCGATCCTGCCAACCCGGCGCCTGTCATCCCGTGACCGCGGAAGCGTTGTCGGTTCCGGCCGTGGTCGCGGCGGCCCCGGCGGGGACGAAGACCCATTGTCCGTACTGTGGTCTGCAGTGCGCGATGAAGATCAGCGGCAACGGCGCCGCTGACGCCGAGGTGGCCCCGCGGCAGTTCCCGACCAACAAGGGCGGGTTGTGCCAGAAGGGTTGGACGGCGGCCGAGGTGCTGCGCAACCCGAACCGGCTGACAACGCCTCTGGTCCGCCGCGACGGCGTCCTGACCCCGACCACGTGGGACGATGCGCTCGATGTGGTCGCGTCGGGGTTCGCGAGAGCGCGCCGTGAGCACGGTGCGGACGCCGTCGGCATCTTCGGTGGCGGTGGGCTGACCAACGAGAAGGCGTACCAACTGGGCAAGTTCGCCCGGGTCGCGTTGGGCACGTCGAACATCGATTACAACGGTCGGTTCTGCATGAGTTCGGCGGCCGCGGCAGGCATCAAGTCGTTCGGACTCGATCGGGGTCTGCCGTTCCCGCTCGCCGACATCGGATTCGCGCGGGCCATCGTGATCCTCGGTGGCAACGTCGCCGAGACGATGCCGCCCATGGTCGGTCATCTGATGACCGCTGCCCGGGCGGGTGGGCTGGTGGTGGCAGATCCGCGCCGCACCGCCACGGTCGAACGTGCGGTCGCCGACGGCGGAGTACACCTGCAATTGGCCCCGGGCACCGACATGCTGTTGGCCTTGGGGATGGCCCACATCGCGGTGACCGAGGGATACGCCGACCTCGACTACATCGCCGACCGCACCTCGGGATTCGACGACTTCTGGCGTGTTGCCGGCCAATGGTGGCCGGAGCGGGCCGAGCGCGTCACCGGGGTGCCGGTCGCCGCGATGCGGCGGACCGTGGCCTTGCTCGCCGCGTCCCGCGACAACGGAACCGGCGCTTACATTCTCACCGCGCGTGGCGCGGAACAGCATTCGACAGGGACCGACACCGTCAGCGCGGTGATCGGGTTGTCGCTGCTGCTCGGGCTGTGTGGCCGCAAGGGTAGCGGTTACGGCTGCATCACCGGCCAGGGCAACGGGCAAGGTGGCCGCGAGCACGGCCAGAAGGCCGACCAGCTCCCGGGCTACCGCAAGATCGCCGACCCCGCCGCGCGTGCGCACGTCGCGAAGGTGTGGGGCATCGACCCCGATGACCTGCCGGGGCCTGGACAGAGCGCCTATGAACTTCTCGAATCGCTGGGCCGGCCGGGAGGGCCCAAGATGTTGATGGTCCACGGGGCCAACCTGGCGGTGTCCGCCCCGCGGGCAGGACATATCGTCGATCGGCTGGCGTCCCTGGACATGTTGGTGGTCAACGACTTCCTCCTCTCCGAGACCGCCGCCATGGCCGATGTGGTCCTTCCCGTCCTGCAATGGGCAGAGGAAGAGGGCACCATGACCTCGCTCGAGGGACGCGTGCTGCGCCGGCGGCAGGCTGTGCCGGTGGCCGAGGGAGCCCGGAGCGAACTCGAGGTCCTCTCGGAGTTGGCGATCCGGCTGGGGCAGCCTGCGGAGCGTTTTCCGACGGATCCCCGCGTGGTCTTCGACGAGCTCCGCAGGGCGTCGGCCGGCGGGCCTGCCGACTACACCGGTGTCACCTACGAACGTCTTGACAACGATGAGGCGATCCACTGGCCGTGTCCCGAGGTAGGTCATCCCGGCACCCCCCGGATGTTCCTGCAACGCTTCGCCACCGACGACGGTCGAGCGAAGTTCGTGGCGGTCGACCACCATGGACCCACCGAACCGGTCGATGCGGAGTTCCCCCTGGTGTGCACCACGGGCCGGGTCCTCACGCACTACCAGTCCGGTGCGCAGACCAGGCACGTCAAAGCCCTTGCGGACGCGGCGGGACCGATGTTCGTCGAGGTGAACACCGATACCGCGGAGCGACTCGGAATCGCCGATGGAGCACAGGTCTTGATGACCTCCCGACGCGGGTCGGCAACCGCCGCCGCCCGCTGCGTCGATTCGCTGCGACCGGACACCGTGTTCCTGCCGTTCCATTACGCCGGGGACCAGCGCGCAAACCTGCTGACCAACCCCGCCCTCGATCCGACCAGCCGCATGCCTGAGTTCAAGGCCTGCGCCGTGCGGCTCGAAGCGCTCGAAGCAGTGGAGGTCCAGTGACCACGCGCGTGGTGATCATCGGTAACGGGATGGCCGGGGCCCGCCTCCAAGAGGAGCTACACCGGCTCGACCCCATGGGTGCTCAGGTGACCAGTGTGGTGATCGGTGACGAGCCGAACGCCGCTTACAACCGCATTTTGATGTCGAATGTGGTTGCGGGTCGGATTCGCCCTGCCGACACCATGATCCGCGCAGCGGGCTGGTATGCCGAGCGCAATCTCGAGACTCACACCGGGGTCCGGGTCACATCGATCGACAGGGACGCCCGCCGCGTGCACTGCGACGACGGCACCGTACATCACTACGACCGGCTCGTCTTTGCCACCGGCAGCAGGGCTTT
Organism: Williamsia limnetica; assembly: GCF_003217475.1. GTDB lineage: Bacteria > Actinomycetota > Actinomycetes > Mycobacteriales > Mycobacteriaceae > Williamsia > Williamsia limnetica. The sequence continues at coordinate 112,400 of NZ_QJSP01000013.1, forward strand.
CATCCCGCCCATCGACGGTGCGATCACGGAGACCGGTGCCCCGATCCCTGGCGTCATCGCCTTCCGCAACCTCGCCGATTGTGAAGCCATCGTCTCGGCTCTGCAAGAGGACACGCGCGTCGTCGTGGTCGGCGGTGGCCTGCTCGGCCTGGAGGCGGCCCGCGGTGCTCTGCTGCGCGGCGCCCAGGTGACGGTGGTTCACCCGCGGGCGTACCCGATGGAGAAGCAGATGGATGCCGCCGGTGGCGCGGTGCTGTCCCGGGTGCTGCGTGAGATCGGGATGGACGTGGTGCTCGGCACCCGGGTGACCGCAGTGCGCGATACACCCGGCAGCGGCCGTGAAGTGGTGCTCGCAGACGGGTCGACGCTGGGAGCGGACCTTGTGATCGTCACCGCCGGGATCGCGCCCAACATCGAACTCGCCGCCGAGGCAGACATCGCCACCGAGCGAGGCATCCTCGTCGACGACCAGCTGCGGACGAGCGATCGGGCAGTCTTCGCGATCGGTGAATGCGCCCAGCATCGCGATATCGTCTACGGTCTGGTGCAACCGGGGTGGGAGATGGCCGAGACCGTCGCACAGAACCTACTCACCCGCGAACCGACCGGATACGAAGGTACGCAGCAGATCCTGCGCCTCAAAGCCCACGACATCGATCTCGCGTCGATGGGCGAGGTCGACACCGACCCGAGCGACCTCGAGGCCGAGGTGCTGACCCTTTCGGACCCACATCGTGGTCGCTACGCCAAAGTAGTTGTGCGCAAAGAACGATTGGTCGGGGCTGTCCTGCTCGGCAATCCCGAGGTCGTAGGGACGATCACTCAGCTGTTCGATTCGGGTGCGCCGGTGCCCACCGACCGGATGACGTTGCTGCTCGGCCATCTGACCGGCGGTGCAACCGAATCCGCCAGCCCGGCGCAGATGCCCGGCGAAGCCATCATCTGTCGCTGCAACACGGTGTCCAAGAAGAACCTCACCGACGCCTGGCGCAAAGGAGCGCGCAACCCGCTCGCGATGGCAGAGGCAACACGTGCCACCACTGGTTGCGGGAGTTGCGAATCGGTGGTCGAAGGATTGTGCGAGTGGCTGGCAACAGCCGATGCGTGAAAATGACGAAGGAGTACAGCGTGCCCAGTAAGACAGTAGTTGTGGTCGGCCACGGAATGGTCGGGCACCGATTCGTCCAAGAACTTCGGGAGCGGGATGTCACCGATCAGTGGCAGATCGTCGTCGTCTGCGAGGAGCCCATCCCCGCGTATGACCGGGTGGGCCTGTCGTCCTACGTCGACAGCTGGGATCCCGCTGCCCTGGCGTTGGACGGGAACACCTATCCGGGTGATCCTCTGGTCCACCTGCTGACCGGTCGCCGCGTTGCGCGTATCAACCGGGTGTCGCGGACGGCGGTGCTCGAGGACGACTCCAGCATCGTCTTCGATGCCCTTGTGCTGGCCACCGGTTCGTATCCCTTCGTGCCCCCTGTGGCGGGTTCGGATTCCGAGAACTGTTTTGTGTACCGCACTCTCGACGATCTCGACAAGATCCGCGCCCGCGCGGAGGCTGCACCTGATGGCGCGAAAGCCGTGGTGGTCGGCGGTGGCCTGCTCGGCCTCGAGGCGGCGAACGCGCTCAAACTCCTGGGTCTGGCGCCACACGTGGTCGAGTTCGCGCCTCGGCTGATGCCGTTGCAGGTCGACGAGGGCGGTGGGGCGCTGCTCGCGAATCTGGTCGAGGGGCTGGGCGTGGCAGTACACGCAGGCGTCGGGACCAGTGCGATCGAGCAGCACGACGACGGGATGATGACGGTCACGTTGTCCGATGAGAGCACCATCGATGATGCTGCGCTGCTGGTCTTCTCGGCCGGCGTCCGACCCCGCGATCAGCTGGCACGAGACGCCGACCTCGCCGTGGGGGAGCGCGGCGGCGTACTCGTCGACGACGGCTGCCGCACGGCTGACCCCGACATCTACGCCATCGGCGAGGTGGCCGCGGTGAACGGCCGTTGCTACGGCCTGGTGGCGCCCGGCTATCACACCGCCGAGGTGGTCGCCGACCGCCTGCTCGGAGGACATTCGCAGTTCCCGGGTGCAGACCTCTCGACGAAACTCAAACTCCTCGGCGTGGACGTGGCCAGCTTCGGAGATGCGATGGGCACCACCGAAGGTGCACTCGAGGTGGTCTTCAACGACCCCGTGGCTGGGACGTACGCGAAAGTGGTGGTCTCGGACGACGCGAAGACCCTACTCGGTGGGGTACTCGTCGGTGACGCCACGCAATACGCGCTGCTCAAACCGATGGTCGGCGGCCCGGTGCCCGGCGACCCGGCAGCGCTGATCGCGCCCGCAGCGGGTGAAGGTGTGGGGATCTCGGCATTGCCCGACAGTGCAGAGATCTGCTCGTGCAACGGTGTCAGCAAGGGCGACATCTGTGGCGCGATAGCCCATGGCGCTCAGGATGTCTCGGCTGTCAAAACGTGCACCAAGGCCGGCACCACCTGCGGAGGCTGCATACCGTCGATCACGAGACTCCTCGCGGACTCGGGCGTCGAGATCTCCAAGTCCCTGTGTGAGCACTTCTCGCAGTCGCGCAGCGAGCTGTTCGAGATCGTGCAGGCCACCGGTATCCGTACGTTCAGCGACCTGGTGGCGCGGCACGGCACCGGCGCGGGGTGCGAGATCTGCAAGCCCACGGTCGCCTCGATCCTGGCGTCGACGTCCAGCGATCACATCCTGGCCGGGGAGCAGGCCGGGTTGCAGGACACCAATGACCATTTCCTGGCGAACATCCAGAAGAACGGCACCTATTCGGTGGTGCCGCGTATGCCGGGCGGAGAGGTGACGCCGGATCAATTGATCGTGATCGGTCAGGTCGCCAAGGACTTCGGCCTGTACACCAAGGTCACCGGTGGGCAGCGGATCGATCTGTTCGGTGCGCGGGTCGAAGAATTACCGCTGATCTGGCGCCGCCTGGTCGAGGCCGGGATGGAGTCGGGGCAGGCGTACGGCAAGAGTCTGCGCACAGTGAAGAGCTGTGTCGGCAGTACCTGGTGCCGTTACGGGGTCCAGGACTCGGTGGGAATGGCTGTTGATCTCGAAAGGCGTTACCGCGGTTTGCGTTCACCCCACAAGATCAAGTTCGGGGTGTCCGGGTGTGCACGGGAGTGTGCGGAGGCACGGGGCAAGGATGTCGGCGTCATCGCTACCGAACACGGCTGGAATCTGTATGTCGGCGGCAACGGCGGTCAGAGTCCGGCACACGCCCAGTTGCTGGCCTCCGGGATCGACGATGAGACCCTCGTCGCCTACATCGACCGGTATCTGATGTTCTACATCCGGACCGCTGACCGCCTGCAGCGCACCGCCCCCTGGATCGCCGGCCTCGAAGGTGGCCTGGATCACCTCAAAGCCGTTGTGTGTGATGACAGTCTCGGCATCGCCGCCGAGCTCGAGTCGGCAATGGCGCAGCACGTGGCCGGCTACAAGGACGAATGGGCAGGGGTGCTCGACGACGAGGAAAAACTGTCCAGGTTCGTCTCCTTCGTCAATGCACCCGCCGAGCCCGACCCAACCATCGAGTTCTCGGAGGGTGCCGGCCGCAAAGTGCCGGTACTCTTGGGAACACCGCAGCCCGGCGCAGCCCGCCGGCGAACGGAGGAATCTGACGATGAGTCTCGTCGATGACACACGCGCGACCGATGTCGCGACCAGCTGGACAGACGCGTGCCGCCTCGGCCAACTGGTGCCGGGCCGGGGTGTCGCCGTGCTGTTGCCCGATGGCGAGCAGGTAGCCCTGTTCCTGGTGCCGGACCTGCATGGCACGGAGGAAGCCGGGCCGAGACTGTACGCCGTCGGCAACATCGATCCGTTCGGACAGGCGGCAGTGATGTCGCGGGGGCTGGTCGGTGACCGGTCCGGCGAACCGACCGTCGCGTCCCCACTACTCAAGCAGGTCTTCTCCCTGGTGGACGGACGCTGTCTGAGCGACGAGAATGTATCTTTGCCCGTCTACGACGTGCGTGTAGAGGCCGACCTGATCCAGGTCAGGTCCGGATAGCGTGAAGCATGGAGGTGCTGTGAAAGCGGGTGACCGGCCAACCGAATGCGAGACCGGACCATTGACCGGGTTCACGATCGGGATCACGGCTGCGCGCCGTGCCGACGAGTTCGCCGCGTTGCTGGAGAGACGTGGCGCGCAGGTCGAGCATGCGCCGGCCATTCAGATCATTCCACTGGCCGATGACGCAGAACTGCGGTCGGTCACTGAGTTGATCGTTGCCGATCCACCCGAAATCGTGGTTGCCACAACCGGTATCGGTTTCCGGGGCTGGATGGAGGCTGCCGAGGACTGGGGGATTGCCGAGAGTCTGATCGGCTCGCTCGAGCGCTCACGGGTCCTTGCCCGAGGGCCGAAGGCGAAAGGTGCGATCCGTGCCGGAGGGTTGCGGGAGGAATGGTCACCGCCCAACGAGTCGTCGAGCGAGGTTCTCGAGCATCTTCTCGACGAGGGAGTCGAGGGGACCCGTATCGGCGTCCAGTTGCACGGTGCGACCACCGAGTGGGAGCCATTGCCGGACTTCTGCGAGGTGCTGCGTGAGGCGGGCGCCGAGGTGTTGCCGATCCCGGTGTACCGGTGGTTGCCACCTCGCGACACCACGGCCATCGATCAGATGATCTCCCAGATCATCAACTTCGACCTCGACGCGGTGTCGTTCACCAGCGCACCTGCCGTCGCATCGATGCTCGGGCGCGCACAGGACACCGGTCGACTGGAACCGTTTCTCGAGGCACTGCGGACCGATGTGCACGCGATGTGCGTCGGGTCCATCACAGCCGGACCCCTGGCCGCGTTGCGCGTACCGACCTCGCGACCGGCTCGTTACCGGCTGGGTGCACTCGCCAGGCACATCACCGAGGAACTGCCGCGGCGGGTTCCCACGTTTCGCGTCGCAGGTCACGACATGAGTATCCGGAGCCGGTCCGTGATGGTCGATGCCGCGCTTCGGCCCTTGTCCCCGGCCGGGCTGACCTTGCTCAAGGCTCTGGCCCGCAGGCCGGGCCGAGTGGTGTCGCGCCAGGCCTTGCTCACCGAACTCCCGGGCGGTGGCGACGACACCCATGCGGTCGAGACGGCGATGGCCAGGCTGCGGGCGGGACTCGGTGATTCGCGAATGATCCAGACCGTCGTCAAGCGCGGCTATCGGTTGTCCGTCGATGTCGAGTACGAGGAGGGGGAGGGCACATGAACATCAGAGAATCGCTGAGCATCGCGGGTATCGGTGCCACCCCGATCCTGGTTGCTCACGGCACCCGTTCGAAACACGGCGTTGCCATGATCGCCGATCTGGCCGAGAAGGTGTCGGCGCAGATCGGGACCACGCGCGTGGCATTCGTCGACGTGCTGGGGCCGTCGCCGTCGGAGGTCCTCGGTGAGGTCGACGGCCCGGCGATCGTCGTTCCGGCGTTTCTGGCAGAGGGATATCACGTCCGCAAGGATCTGCCTGACCACGTCGAAGCCAGCGGACATCCGGCGACGTCGGTCTCGCGGGCACTGGGTCCTGATCCGGAGCTCGCCCGGGTCCTCGCGCAGCGTTTGACCGAATGTGGTTGGCGCCGCGGCGACTCGGTGGTCTTGGCTGCGGCCGGTTCGTCGGACCTGTTCGCGCTCGGGCAGGTTCGCCGAGCAGCGAATCTGTTGGGAGCGATGATCGGTGAGCGTGTCCCGGTGGGGTACGTCGCCACCGCGAGTCCGCGGATCGCGGACGTGGTGGCCGAAACGCGCTCTCGCACCGGTCGTCGGGTGTTCATCGCCTCATATCTGTTGGCGCATGGTCTTTTTCATGATCGGCTGCACGCTGCGGGAGCAGATGGCGTCGCGCAGCCGCTCGGTGCCGACCCCCGAGTGGTCGACCTCGTCGTCCGCCGCATGCGATCGGTCCGCCCGGTGGTTGCGAACTCCTGACCCCGCCTCCCGAAAATGGGTCATTTTGGCGAACAAAACACCAGGTGGGGGCCGCCAAAAGGACCCAATTTCGGGAGCGGGCCGCTGCCAGTACTCTGATCTCACCGATTCGTGTCCTTGTCGGCATTCAGGTTGTCGCCCTTGCGTGACTATACAGAAGCCTCACGTAACACTGTTTTTGACAAACGCCGAGATCGCTTTCCACTCGTCTGAGCGAAGATCTCCGAATGCTGATTCGGCAATCGAGTACGAAGGATCTTGTGCCGAGGACGCACCAGGTATTGCAACAGGAACCGGGATCGGAGAGATCGGTGTTGCCATATCGGCCAAGGCGGTCCGCTCTGCGATCCGCCAATGACCGTCAGCGCCTCGCTCGAATCGATCTACGTACCGTCCGTGGCCAATGAAGTTTCTCTCCAGGTCATCGTACGGCTCCTGCCAGTGGTGGGCGAGAACGTACGACTCTGCCACGGCAACATCCCCATTTACCTCGCACAGATGGTTCGCGATCACGTGACGTGTGCCTCCGAACTCCCTGAGGAGCGGAAAGCACCAACCTATGAACTCATCTGCGGTTCCGGCGAAGCCAATATGATGATCAATGGCGCCGTCGTGGTAGCAACTGCGGACGAGGTCCGCATCGATTCGATCGATGCCACGGCAGTATCGCGATACCACATCGAGAATTGCCTGGCGGTCCGCCAGGTACCGCACCGTCTCAGTTGCGTGTGCTGGGTCGGGCCCGTAATTCACAGGTTCAACCTCTCGGCGACCTCGTCCATGATGCGGAAGGCTTCTTCTTCGGAGCCGCCTCCGACCCCCCAAGCCGCATCAGTGACACCTGCGGCCTCGTACTCGTCGATCAGGTCGGGGTTTGGTGCGAGTGCCCGAATGATCGGAAGACCACTACGGCCGGCCGCCTGCCACGCCTGATTGAGTTCTCCGGCACGTGCCACGACGTCATCGGTGCGCGGAGTGCTCATCCAGCCGTCTGCATTCGCTGCGATCCACTCGATGGTCTTGGGCCCTGCTTCAGCACCGATTATCAACGGTATGTGTCCCTTGGGCTTCGGCCAAGCCCACGATGGCCCAAAGGAAATGAACTCACCGTCATACGATGCCTCGTCCTGGGTCCACAAAGCCCGCATGGCCTCCACGTACTCCCTGAGTACCGTGCGCCGCCGTTTGAACGGAACGTTGTGATTGGTCAATTCGTCAGCATTCCAGCCGAAGCCGGCACAGATACTGACCCGGCCGCCTGACAGATGGTCGAGGGTGGCAATCGTCTTGGCCAGAGCGATTGGATCGTGTTGCACAGGGAGGGCGACGGCAGTGGACAGGTGGATGGTTTCGGTGACGGCAGCAGCCGTCGCCAAAGCGATCCATGGATCAAGCGTTCGCATGTATCGGTCGTCCGGTAGGGATGCGTCACCCGTTCCCGGGTGCGGAGCATCCCGCTCAACCGGGATATGGGTGTGTTCTGGGACGTATATTGCGTCGAAACCCCGTTCTTCCGCTGCCACCGCAAGCTGTGCCGGCATGATGCCTCGATCGCTGGTGAAAATCACAACTCCATGTTTCATGGCCCGAAGCGTGTCAGAAGGCCCGATGTTGCGAAAAGGGTTCTCCCACTTGGTGGACGATCTTCGCGGCACTCTCGCGCATTTCATACAAGAGCATCGTCGTCGACGAAGGCTGAAGCGTGGTGTGCAATACCAGCGCCCTGGCGCTATTCAGACGGCGATGGGGGTAGCTTTCGCGCGCTTCGCGCATCAACTCAGCCGGGTTTGACCGCTGTTGGGCTCGGCGGCGTCTTCCCGGGCTTACAACAGCGATCCGAAGTGTTGGACCAACTTCAATTGGATCGTGATGGTCGAGTCGATCACCGCCTTCCGACCCACCGGCGATGAGTGCCCATGGACTGTTGCCGGTCGCGATAGCTCTGTCGCCGGCCAACTCGATGTGCGGCGTGCTCAACATGTATGCCATGTCCATGGCGCGCACTCGGCGCTCCGGAGCGGCGATGTCGGAGAAGTTCTGAGTCATGAATGTTCTCGAGTCGACGGGTCGCAGTCAACATATGAGGGTGTCGTGAGTTCAGCTACCGCAGCTCCCGCTCTGCAGGAACTGTGGTTTTCGCTTCGTGCTGCTCTTGCAACCATCGGCAGATGACCGACACAATTACGCTCTCACTACAAGAACAACTCCTCGCTCTAGAACAGATCAAGCGTGTGTTCGCCGCTCGACTGCGCTGCATGGACAACAAGCAGTGGCATCTGTATCCCAGTTTTCACACAACCGACGTGATTTCTGAGACCTTTGCGGATCTGCCGGTCGACGGGCAGCCGTCAACCGACGGTGTCACCAACCGAGTTGTCGGAAACGAACTGTTAGGCAAGACCATCGCCTCAGTTCTTGATGGCCACAAGAAGATCACGTCGGTGCACCATGGGCACACCCCTGAGATCGAGCTGACGTCGGATACGACGGCCACCGGGGTGTGGGCAATGGAGGACAAGCTCTGGTGGATCAATTCGGACGGTACTGAAGAGCATCTCCACGGCTACGGGCACTATCACGAGGAGTACCGGTGCGTCGACGGCAATTGGCTGATCAGCTTCCGTAGTTTGAGCCGCCTGCGCGTTGATGAAACCCCGCGCTTCCACGCCGCTGTCGCGGCGTCCTGAGCGCTACGCCAACACGGAGAACCGGGCGGCGGCGAGCGCCCCGATGTCAGCAATAGCCCGGCGCGCCCGGGTAAAGTTCGCTGTCTGCATAACAAATCCGTGCCCCACACCTGGGTATCGCAGAATTGCGGCAGGAACGCCGGCGTCCTGTAGCCGGCGGCCGTATTCTTCCACGCCGTCTCGGAGTGGGTCGTTGTGGCCGCATGCCACGATGGCCGGCGGGAGGCCCGTCAACGTTGCTGCCAGGGCCGGCACTCCGTATTCGTCGTCTGTGGTCGGGTCCTCGCCCAAGTACATATTTTTCATCCAGTCGACGTCTTCCGCCGTCAGAAATGGACTCTGCCCGAACGCGCGCATGGATTCACGATCCTGACGACGTTCTACGCCTGGATAGATGAGAATCTGCTGGGCAAGTGGGGGACCACCGGAGTTACGGGCACGTAGGGCCGTCGCGGCCGCAAGTCCTCCGCCCGCACTGTCTCCGCCGACCCCGATGCGGTTGGGGTCGATTCCCCATTCGTCGGGCTTGTCATACACCCGGCAGGCAACGGCGTAGGCGTCATCATTCGCTGCGGGGTAAGTGTGTTCTGGGGCCAGTCGGTAGTCGACGTTGACAAGCACGGACTGCGTTGCCTCGGCCAACTCGCGCGCCAGCCGATCGAAAGAGTCGAGCGTGCCCATGATCATCCCGCCACCGTGAAACCAGATCAGTGCGGGAGCGTTCTCTGTCGGGACGCGGTGTGGGTGATACACGCGTACCGGAACGGGCGCGGATGGGCCGTCGATACTCGTGGAGCGCACGGTACGCATATCCGGCCCGGGCGGGCGTTCAATGGATTCAAGCAGTTTGCGTGCCTGGTCGACTCCCAAGTTGCGAAGTGGCTCAGCCCCTTTGAGGAGGTCGACCATTGCTGCAACATCTGGATCCCACGAGTCCCCGAGTGAACTTCCAGGGGCAGAAGTCTTCATGTGCATGGGCTGAGACTAACCAAAATGCTGATCGTATGTGTAAATATTATCCAATCCTGTAGGTTCGGTGCAGTATCTGAGAAGGAGGTCGCATGGCGTCACTTGGCGCTGTTACGGCACGAGAAGTCGCGATGGCAGAATCCCAAGGCCCCACCCCTCTGTCCGACGAGCGGCTTCGCGGTGAGGTGCGCGCCTTTCTTCACGAACAAGCTGACGCTGGCGAGTTCGTGCCACGGTGCGACAACTGGATGTCCGGATTTGATCCAGCTTTCAGCGCGCGCCTCGGCGACCGCGGATGGGTGGGGATGGCGATTCCGGTCGAGTACGGAGGCCAAGGCCTGAGCCCCCTCGATCGGGTGGTGGTCGCCGAGGAGTTATTGGCACATGGAGCTCCGGTGGCCGCTCACTGGATCGCGGACCGGCAGATGGCGCCGAGTCTGCTTGCGCACGGCAGTGACGATCAGAAAAAACGTTACCTTCCCGGAATTGCTTCTGGAACAACTTATTTCGCGATCGGTATGAGCGAACCGGATGCCGGGTCGGACCTTGCAGGAGTCCGTACCCGGGCAGTCGACACCGGAGACGGATGGGAGTTGACCGGAACCAAAGTGTGGACAACGGGTGCCCACCTGGCTCACGCGATGGTGGTTCTCGCCCGAACCGACGGTAGCCCGACCGATCGGCATGCGGGACTGTCTCAGTTCGTTGTCGATCTGCCGAACGCTGGTATCGAGATCAGGCCGATACGAAGTATCGATGGATCTGCGCATTTCAACGAAGTCATCTTCCACAAGGCCCGGCTAGAACGGTCGGCGCTGCTCGGTACGCGCGGCGATGGTTGGAAGCAGGTGATGAGCGAATTGGCTTGGGAACGGTCAGGTCCGGAGAGATATCTGTCGACGATGCCACTGCTACGCGCGTGGGCGGACCGGCTGCGCGATCGAGGCGCCACCGACGGGCAACGTCGGACCCTCGGTGAACTGACCGCTCGGGCGTGGACGTTGCGCGAGATGTCTCTCAACGTCGCTCGTGAACTGTCGGCCGGGCGTCGGCCAGACGTAGCAGCGGCCATGGTCAAAGATCTGGGTTCGACCTTCGAAGGGGACCTGGTCGACGAGATCAGGCAATCGAGCTCGTCAAGCGCTCGCATCGGATCCGGGGATCCTTTCGCGTCGATGCTCGCGGACGCGGTGCTGCATACACCTGCGTTCACACTTCGAGGCGGCACCAACGAGATCCTGCGTTCAATCGTCGGCCGTGGATTGGAGACGTGATGGACGACAGGGACTATCGGATGGCTCTGATCGATGCGGCCAACGCCATCATTGATCGGAACCTGGGTGCCAACGAGGTCCCGGCCAACGATTTCGACCGCCGAGTCTGGGCGGAATTCACCGGAGCTGGGTTTGCCTCGCTCGACGTACCTGAGGACATGGGCGGCAGCGGCGGCACATTGGCTGACGCGCTGGACATCGTCACGGTGGCTGCGCGTCGAGGAGCCCTGACACCGATCATCGAGCACGGGGTCTTGGCCGCCTGGGTCGCTGCGCAGGCAGGGATGGCGCTACCGGACGGAATCTGCACACTCGCTGTCGTGCACGAGGCAATCGTGGATGCCGGAGCTGACGGCAGTCTTGTCCTGAACGGGGTAATCGAAGCTGTTCCCTGGGCTATGGAGGCGGAATCGATTGTTCTGCTGCTGGATTCCGACCAGGCTTCACAGCGCCGAATCGCTCTGGTCGCCACGGGAGATGGGACTGTGCGGGTGCATCCGGGCACTGACCTCTCCGGTGTGCCGCTGAACGACATCACCTTCACCGCAACAATCCCCGCGAAGGTCGCCGCCACTGACACAACAACCGAGACTCTGCGACGGCGGAGTGCGCTCGCCTACACCGCAGCCATCGCAGGCGCCTCCCGGCAAGTCTGCGACCTGACGATGCGTCATGCTCGCAGCCGGACCCAGTTCGGGCGGCCGTTGGCGAAGTTTCAGGCGATCCAGCAAAAACTGGCTCAGCTCGCTTCGGTCACGGCATCTATCGAGAACGCCGCACGAATCGCAACCGCGGGAGGAACCGATTTGAAATCGATTGCTTCCGTTGCCTCTGCTGCCGTCGCGGCCTCGTCAGGCGCCCAACAGATCGGCGCGGCCGGACATCAAATCCACGGAGCGATCGGTTTCACATCCGAGTGCGGACTCGGCCGAGCCACCACGTCGCTGTGGTCATGGCGGGACAGGCACGTTTCTGCCGACTACTGGAGCGATCGACTCGCCGGTGAGGTGCTCGACGAGGGGGCCGGCGTGTGGGATCTCATCACAGGTCGTCTCGACCACGAAGTCGACGGGGGTAGCGGCGCATGAGCGTCTTGAGTCGTTCTGGGGATGGCGTCCCCATCGACGGTCGTGCCGCATGGTCGTCGTCGAACACGAAGGGCGTACTCGCCGGTCTTCGTGTTCTCGACCTCAGCAGAGTTCTCGCCGGCCCGTTGACGACGCAGATGCTCGCCGACCATGGAGCTGACGTGCTGAAGGTCGAGGCGCCTGAGGGTGACGAGACCCGGATGTGGGGACCGCCGTTCGACGACGACGGATCGAGTGCGTACTACGCCGGTCTCAATCACAGCAAAGACAACATCACCCTCGATCTGCGTGCGGAAGCGGGGCGGGCGATACTCGCGCACCTTCTCGACGCGGCGGATGTCGTGGTCGAGAACTTCAAGGCCGGCACCATGGCCAAGTGGGGTTTTGACTACGAGACGGTCCTTGCGGCATCACGGCCGGACCTCGTGTACTGCCGTATAACCGGCTTCGGAGTGGACGGGCCGATGGGTGGACTGCCGGGCTACGACGCGGTCCTGCAGTCGTACGGCGGCCTGATGAGTGTGAACGGCTATCCCGACGGCAACCCGCTACGCGTTGGAGTGCCGATCGTCGACATCGTGGCAGCGAACATGGCGTTCAGCGGAACTCTGTTGGCGCTGTTGGATCGTATGCGGACGGGACTCGGCCAGTTGGTTGACATTGCACTGCTCGACGCCGTGGTGTCGATCTTGCATCCACACTCGGCGAATTGGATTGTCAGCGAGGCGATCCCGCGGCGTACCGGTGACCTACATCCCACCGTCGTCCCGTACCAGGTGTTCCCGACCGCGGAGGGAGGGTTCTTCGTCAGCGCAGCCAACGACCGTCAGTTCGCGCGACTCGTTTCGGTTCTCGGCATACCTGAGCTGTCAGAGGATCCGAAATTCATGAGCAACGGCGGTAGAAACGAGAACCGCGATGCTCTCATCGGTCTCCTGACACCACTGATCGCACAATGGCCGAGAGACAAGCTTGCAGCGAAGTTGACGGCGGCGGGTGTTCCGTCGAGTCCTGTCAACAACGTCGAACAAGCGTTGACTTCACCCCAGGTGCTCCACCGCGAACTGTTCATCGACCGCGAGGAGTACCGTGGCCTCGGCGTCCCCATTTCGTTGAGCCGATCAACCACACGGGCGCCGGAGCGTGCCGTCGCCGCCGGCGCGGATACCGATCGCATTCTGCGGTTGATGGGGTACCGCGAGGGTGAAATCGACGTCCTACGTTCGGAGGGAACACTTGGCGGGTGTCTCGTCGAGTCCACTGGGGCAGCGACCGACATGGATCTCCAGCCATGAGCGACAATGGTGCCGGGAGACAGCCTGAGGTTGGCTCAACCTGAAGTTTCGACCCGAGGGAGGTTCCTGTGCCGCGCCGGCCCGACAGTGCCCTGACTGCGACATCTTCGTCAGCATCTGACCGTGCGGCGTCTCGTGTCGTCGAAGAAATCGAACATCTCATCATCAGTGGCGAGCTACTCCCCGGTCAGCAGATTCGCCAGGAAGACATGGCTGTGCGACTCGGTGTCAGCCGACTACCGATCCGGGAAGGCCTGCGCCAGTTGACTGCTGAGGGACTCGTGCGTCATGTCCACAACGTCGGTTACACGGTCGCACGGTTGGAGCAGTCCGAGTTCGACCAGATTTACCTCATGCGTGCCGCGCTCGAACGCGAGGTGCTTGCCACGCTGCCGGTCTTCGACGACAACGCTCTGCGCGAGATCCGCGACTGCGCCGACCGCGTAGAAGCAGCCGGTGCTCGAGGTGACTATCTGGACATGCGACTGGAAAATCAGGCCTTCCATTTCGCGATGTTTGATCGGTCGCCACTCAACTTGGTGGTCGGGGAACTGCGACGGTTGTGGACTTTGGCGATGCCTTACCACGCGGTGTATCTCTACGACCCGGATGGACGGGCGCGTGTTGTCCGCGAGCACGAGAAGATGATTGAGGCACTTTCCATGGGTGACAATCAGCGGTTGGCTCAGTTGATGGACGAGCATCGCCGCGGTGGCGAGGCGGTCAACGGCATGGCCCTGCGAGCCGGAACGCCTCACACACCGCGGCGAACACGCTCACGCTCCCGCTGACGTAGACGTGCTCGAGTCGCGTTACTTTGTCTTCGGGCCTCGGGGAGACCATGCCTGCTCGCCCTTGCGTGACATCGACCACATCTGGACCCCGCGTTCGACTTCGAGTGCCGACGACCACGAGATCGCGGGCGGGCCCAATTCCAGACGCGCACTGCGTAACACGCGACGCGTCAATTCCGGATCGGTGGTAGCGGCGACGACGAGTTGATCGACGAGCGCAGCCACGTCCGCTGCGGCGACACATGCGTAAGCCAAACCGCGATCGGCAGCTTCCTTGCCGGTGAGGGATCGGCCGAATCCCGCCATCGCGATGGTCTCCGACCACCCGACCGCTCTCCCGAGCAGGGACAGATGTCCGCCACCGGGATGGATGCCGCGCGCGAGGAACCCGCTGTCGAGCTCGGCGTCAGGAGTGACGATCATGAGGTCGGTTGCCAAAGCAAGGTTCAGTCCGGCTCCGACTGCGCCACCGGTGACCAGGGAGATCGACGGTACCGGCAGCGTACCGATGCGAACAAAGGACTCGTAGATGGCGGACGTCCGGGCGACTGCTTCGGGCGACGATGCATTCGCCGATGACGCCGCGAGGTCACGAGTGTCTGCGCCACTGCAGAAATAGTCGCCCACAGCGTCGATGACGACTGCCCCGATGGTGTCGTCTCGCTCGACCTCGTCGCAGAACACCACGATCCTCGCTGCCATGTCGAGGCTGATGGCATTCTTTCGGCGGGCGTTGTTCAGTGTGAGACGAGCTGTCCCGGTGTCGAACTGGGTGAGAACGGGGCATCCGCCGCTGGAGTCGTGTGTTTCTTCGATGGTCATGACCGGAGTGTATTGGATCCATTTTATTATTCAAAAGTGATTGACAATATGCATGGACCAGTGTTGCCTGAGGTGCAACTGATCGGATCGAACCGGTCTTGTATGCGAGGGAGTGCGAATGTTCAGTTTGGAGGCACGAGTTGCGCTGGTGACCGGTGCCGGACAGAGCGTGGGAGCTGGCATCGCCACAGTTCTGGCAAGGCAGGGTGCAACCGTGATCGTCAACGACCTCACGATCGACCGCGCGGAGAAGGTGGTTGCTGCAATCGCTGAGGAGGGCAATCATGCGCTCGCTGCGGGCTTCGATGTCACCGACCTCGACGCAGTTTCAGCGCATGTCCGGGAGTCGGAAGCCGCACTCGGACATCATGTCGACATCCTCGTGCACAACGCTGGCGTCGCGCTCGAACGCACGAACAAACGCTTTCGCGAGTTGACCCCCGACCAGTGGTCGCCGTCCATCGATCTCAATCTCTATGGGCTGCTGAACACAACCAGAGTCGTCCTTGACGGCATGTGCGATTCGGGCTGGGGACGAATCGTCCAGGTTTCTTCGGGATCGGCTCGGACCGGTCAGAACATCGGGGTGTCGATGTACGCTGCCGGAAAGAGTGGTGGCGAGGGCTTCATGCGCCATCTCGCAGCGGAGGTGGGCCAGTTTGGCGTCACTGCAAATATTCTGGCGCTCGGGCACCAGAAGAACCTCGAAGAGAAGATGCCGCCCGAAATGATCGATCGCATCCTCGAGACCATCCCCATCGGCAGGCTCGGTGATCCCATAGAGGTCGGCGCAGCGTGCGGCTACCTGTCATCAAACGAGGCCGGCGGTCTCACCGGCCAGACGATCGACTTCAACGGTGGTTCGCAAACTCGCTGAGCACGGCTCGGTCGGCCACCTCCCCCTTCATCCGTCTCGCGGTGTGATGCGTACGAGTCCGGTTTCGTAGGCGATGACCACCAACTGTGCGCGGTCGTGCGCCTGAAGTTTGGACATTGCTCGATTGGCATGCGTCTTCACAGTGGTCTCGCTGATGTACAGCGACGCCGCGATCTGTGAATTCGTGAGGCCGGTCGCTATCAGACTCATGATTTCGCGTTCACGTGCCGTCAGCCTTTCGAGCTTTGAGGGGACGGAGCCCGAGCTCAGTTGTGGTGCAGCGAGATAGCGTTCTATCAAGCTTCTCGTCGCCGTCGGTGACAGCAGTGCGTCGCCAGCAGCCACCACGCGCATTGCATCCAGAAGGGCACTCGGAGAGATACCTTTCCCGATGAAGCCCGACGCCCCGCCCCGCAATGCGCGCGCGACGTATTCATCCTGTTCGAAAGTAGTCAGGATGACGATCTTCACGCCCGTCAGTTGTGGGTCAGCCGTGATGATCTCAGTGGCACCGAGTCCGTCGGTGTCCGGCATGCGGATGTCCATCAAGACGATGTCGGGTACATGTTGACGGGTGAGTTCGATTGCCTGTCGACCCGTTCCCGCCTCCGCCACAACAGTCATATCAGCTTGTGAATCGATCAGCAGGCGGAACGTGCCGCGTAACAATTCTTGATCATCTGCGAGAATGATCCGCATTGTCATGATGTGCCACCTGAGAGCGGCAGCACTGCATGGAGTGTGAAGCGCCCGTCGCTTACCTGAGTGGTCGTCCAGCCACCAACGGATTGTGCGCGTTCACGTACGCCGATTAATCCAAGCCCCGTTCCCGATCCCCGCCGACTTGCGTTGTGGTCATTGACGAGTTTCAGGTGCAACTCATCGCCGGTGAACTTCAGTCGCACGTCCACGATGGCTCGGGTGCTGTGCTTACCGGCATTGGTGAGTCCTTCTTGGAGAATCCGGTAAGCCGTGAGATCGACGGCTTCATTTCGGTGTACATAGAGCCCTTCTTCGGCGTAGGAGACCTCCATACCTGCCGAACGGAACGACTCGATCAGCGAATCTCTTTCTCCAAAAGACCTCCTCGGTTCGAGGGGAGCCGGTTCGTCACCGTCCTTCAAGAGCATCACGGTGGCTCTGATCTCTTCGAGTGCCCGGCGGCTGTTGTCCTCGATCTGCCCCAAAGCGTCGTGCGCCTTCTCAGGGTCGGCGGACATGAGGTATCGGGCAACGCCGGCCTGGGCGTTGACCAGCACGATATGATGAGCGACGTCGTCGTGCAGGTCGCGTGCGATCCGAACTCGTTCATCTCTCACCCGGCGGGCAGCCGCTGTTTCTTTGGTCGACTCGGCCTGAACCGCACGCGCTTTGAGCTGCTCTACGAGGCCTCGGCGGCTTCGCGTCGCATCGCCTATGGCAACGGCAATGATCGCGAAGTCGAACGGGACGAGGTGTACGACCGTCGGGCCGCCGCCGGTCTGCCACATCAGCGAAGCAAGCCCGAGAAGGCTTGCGGTACAGATCCCGACGGTCCAACCGGCCCACCGATCGAGGTGACTGGTCAGGGTATAGAGCGCGATCAAGCTCGCAATCGGTAGCCATTGGGAAGTCGGTGGAAATGCGAGCAGAAGCGCATCCAAGGTGACCGCAGCAAACAGTGTGAACACTGGATGCTGTCGCCGCCAGATCAGGGCCAATGCCGCGGCGAGCCCGATAGACACCCGTGCCAGATCAGGTTGGTGCCAGCCACCGTCGAAGAGCGTGCCGGTGAAGGTCTGAACCGTCGCGGCGGTGACGGCGAGGACGATGTCGCCGATCGTGGGGCGACCCACCGACAGGCCCGGACGGGCCGCATGCATGTAACGACGCATTCTCCCAGTCTGTCCTACTGAGTCTTGAGGAGATGGAGAGTTGTGCACCTAGCTGCCACCAGCAGCCTCGGCCGTGGTCTCTCGTGCCGCGGACAGCTCAGAGTTGTCGTCGCCGTTGCCTTCGATCGAGACGTGGGGTAGTCGCCGATCGAGGGTTTTGGGCAACCACCAATTCGCTTTCCCGAGTGTGTGCATGATGGCAGGTACGAGAGCCATGCGGACGATGAAGACATCAAACAGGACCGCGACCGCCAGGCCCAGGCCGAACTGGGCAATGAGCCGGACTCCGCCGCCGGCGAAGGCTGCGAACACGCAGAACATGATGGACGCGGCAGCGGCGAGCACGGGTGCGGTGTGGGTTTGCCCCACGGTCACTGCCCAGAGGTTGTTCTTGTTTCGTCCCCATTCCTCATGCATACGACTGACCAGGAACACCTGATAGTCCATTGACAGACCGAACATGACACCGACTATGAGAACAGGGACAACCGGCTCGATCGGTGCCGCAGATCCGACCCCGAGGAGGTCGATGCCGAGTCCGCGTTGAAAGACCAGCACGATCGCACCGAAGGCGATTGCAATCGTGATCAGGTTCAACACCGCGCCAACCGCTGGAATCAAGACACTCCGGAACGCCAGGACCAGCAGAACAATGCCGAGAATGCTGATGATGGCCAGCAACCGGGGGATCTTCGAGGACAGGTCAGAGGCGAAGTCGGCGTTGCTCGCGGTCACACCAGCGAGGGTCACATGCATGGAGGTGCCCTGCTCTGCCCGCGGAAGCAGGTTGTCGCGGAGATGATCGACGAGTTTCGCTGTCTCTTCGGATTGAGGTGACCCGGTCGGGATGATGGTCACCGACGAAACACCCTGACCGGTGCGCGCCGGTGCCAAGGGCTCGACTCTTTCGACGCCCTCGACAGCTGGCAATTGAGAAACCAGACGATCGAATGCGCTGAGTGACTGTGAATCTGGGGTATCGGCGGTTAAGATCACCGGCCCGTTGAAGCCTGGCCCGAACCCATCGGAAAGCATGTCGTACGCCTGCCTGCTGCTTGTAGATTCAGGTTGGCTGCCGGCATCGGCAGACCCGAGCCTGATATCCAGTGCCGGAAGCGCGAGAGCTGCCAGGAGCAGGAACGCGACCAGCGCTGTCAGCTTCGGACGTTCTGCCACGGAGTCTGCCCACCGCTTCCATCGACCTTCGTCGTCGGCCTCATGCCGGCCGGCCGCCAACTGCGCGCGCTGGCCCCGCCCCAGGACCCGCGTTCCCAGCAAACTGACGATTGCCGGCAACAGGGTCGTCGCGGACAACATGGTCAAGAGAACCGTCAGTGCCGCACCCAGCGCCATGCCGCTCAAAATCTGCACACCCAGCGTCAACATTCCCAACAGAGCGACCACAACGGTCAGTCCCGCGAAGATAACGGCTCGCCCGGAGGTATCCAGGGCCTGCGCGATCGAATCGCGGACGCACCGACCACGCATCAAACCGCGCCGGTGTCGGTAGACGATGAAGAGTGCGTAGTCGATACCGACACCCAATCCGATCAGAGCCCCCATTGTCGGCGTCGTGTCCGGAAGGGTCATGACGTGGCTGAGCAGCATGGTTGCGAACAGCGCGGTGAGAACTCCGGCGACTGCAACGATGATGGGTAGCAGACCCGCCCACAGGGACCGGAACATGAGCAGCAAAATGGCCAGAGCCGCTCCGACTCCCACGATTTCACTCCAGATCGAGATCGAGATAGGGTCATCGAACGCCTGCCCACCTAGGGCGATCGAGACTCCCTCTATGCGGGCGTTCTCGGCGAGGGATTTCACTTTCTCTATGGCGGCCTCGTCCGCGTTCGGCGCAAATGTCACCGTTGCGTAGGCGGTGGTTCGGTCGGCGCTGATCTGCTGTGACGCCGGCTGATTGGGGCTTTTGACCGACGCGACGCCGCGTTGTTGACCGATGTCGGCTATCAAGGGGTCAAGCTGGTCCTGCACTGACCGATCGACGCCGGACCCGCTGTCGCTCGTCCAGACGATGTTCCCGGTCTTGGCCTGATCGGCGGCTGTGCCGTTGTCGAAGGCTGCCCCGCCGGTCAGTGCGGCCGCACCGAGTCCCAGCGCAGCAACCAACCACACAAGAACAACAGCTATCCGGTGTGCGTGACACCACCGGGCGAGAACAGACATGAGACCTCCATCGAATAAGCAGCTGCGAAGTTTCGCGAAGCCGCCAGACCGTGTGGGCGTCGTGTAGCGCCTGCACCCAATCATCGAATCGGATCTGATCTCCGATGTCGTTCGGCAGGAGGATGAACTCCGACCTACTGCGATCGCAGTAGGTGTTGTTCGAGGTTGCCAAGCTTGACTGGGCAGTGGTCGCGACGAGCGGTTGCGGCCTCCCTGTCAGTGGGACACATTCTGCCGATGGCACCGCGCCGGCCGTTACGTTCGCCCTGGCGCCTTGGCACCCATGTACGTCACGACGGCGTCCGAGATCAGAGAAGGGACTGGCCAGTGATAACTGACAGTAGAGACGAGCGAGACATCTACCGCAACATCGTGCTCATTGCGCGGGCCATGGATGAACGGAACTGGGGTGAGATCGAAAAATTGGCCGTCCCTGATGCGACCGGAGACTTTGGCGACGGAGCGGTGTCCTCGGCAGCAGAAATCGCCGCGCTGCTCCGTCGTTACCTCGACGACTGTGGACCCACTCAGCACCTCATCGGAAACGTCGTGATCGATGTGACGGGGGATACCGCGACCAGTCGCGCCTACGTTGCCGACATGCACCTCGGGGTTGGCGACCTGGAGGGCCAGTACTTCCGAACACTCGGTGACTATCACGACAGCTGGGCTCGGACTGCTGACGGGTGGAAGTTGACAGATCGCACCAAACACCACAGCGGAATGATGGGCAACATCGCAATCCTTGCCCATGCAATGAACTGACGACGATATGAAGGAGCACGAAGTGGGCAGGCTAGAGGGAAAGATTGCGATCATTACCGGTGGCGCTCAGGGTATGGGCGCGGCCACGGCCCGGGTGATGGTAGAAGAAGGGGCGAAAGTCGTCATTGCGGACCTCGCGGAGGAACCGGGTAAGGCACTTGCAGCCGAACTAGGTGAAGCGGCTTCGTTCTGTCGACTCGACGTCAGTGACGAGTCGGACTGGCAGAGCGTGCTTTCGCACGTTCTTGAGTTGCACGGAACGGTCAACGTTTTGGTCAACAATGCGGGTATCCAGTACTTCGTCGGTGTGGAAGATATCGAGGCAGAAAAGGTCATGCGCCTGTTCTCGATCAACGTCCTTGGCTCGATGTTGGGTGTGAAGACTGTGGCGCCGGCCATGAAGAAGGCGGGCGCGGGCGTGGTCGTCAACATCTCGTCGCTCGACGGCTTCCGAGGTACCAACGGCATGAGCCCCTACGTTGCAAGTAAGTGGGCGGTCCGTGGGCTAACGAAAGCACAAGCGCTGGAACTCGGACCGGTCATTCGGGTGGTCTCCGTGCACCCGGGTGGTGTGAACACTCCGATGGGCAATCCAACCGGAGACACCGGTGAGGCGTTGAATGCTCCGTACGGTCGAGTCCCGTTGCGCCGCATCGGTGAACCGATCGAAGTAGCCCGAGTCACTGCCTTCATGGCCAGCGATGACGCGAGCTACGTGAGTGGCTCCGAGATCGCGGTCGACGGTGGGTGGACCGCCGGGCACTATCACGTCGGGCTGCCCGGCGGACCGGAGGCGTGAGCGATATGGCGAGCTCAGAATCAATCATGAAAGTCATCTACAAGTACTTGGCGACGGCCCCAATGGGGACCGGCGCAGAGATTGCCGCGTTGTATGCACCGGGGGCTCGCGTCGAGGATCCGGTGGGTACCGCGGCGCATGTGGGCACCGATGCCATCACGGCGTTTTACGATTCCGTTCGAGGTGGAGAGCGCACCATCGAGTTGCTGACGCTACGAGTGGCTGCCGATACGGCGGCGTTTCACTTTCGAGTGACGACGGTCATCGAGAACACAACGATTGTTGTCGAACCCATCGATGTGATGACATTCGATGACCAGTCGCAAATCACGACAATGCGGGCGATCTGGTCGCCCGCCGATGTGGTGACCTCTACCGCCTAGTTGGCGACGACGGAGCTCGACAGCACGAGCTGAATAGCTGGCGGCTCGACAGGCGGTGGGCTGAACCCGGGTGCTACGCACCCGGGTTCTTTCTATTGTGTGAGAACTCAATTCGGTCGCTCCCTGGTGGGGTCTCCGGCCGGATGAGGGGCCAGTAGGCCACCGCCCAACAGTTCGTCGAAGAAAGCTCACGGTGTTCTCCCATTGGACGGGAACCTCTATAACGCACCGGTGTGATCGTCCGCCCATAATCAACCGCCGGCATCCACAAGTGATGCCGGTCACGCGAGCGGCTCAATGTGTCGGGTAACCCATCCGACGTCGCCCTCGCTGTTCTCGCGAAGGAGTCATGAAATGAAACTCGGCAGTATGGTTCGCGCTCGGCGAACCCTCGCAGGTGTCAGTGCGGTGCTGCTGGCCGCAACGCTGGGAGCGACGGCGTGCAGTAACAGCGACGAGGACGGGGGCGGCGCGGCCACAAGCCCTACGACATCCCTGCCGGGCAACGCAGCTACCGGTTCGCCGGTCAAGATCGGCTTCATTTCTACCGAAGGCGGCGGTGTTGTCTCGATCCCTGAATGGCGACAGGGCGCCGAGGCGGCTGTCGAATACGTCAATAACAATGGCGGCGGCTTCGCGGGCGGTCACTCGATCGACCTGGTGGTGTGCAAGCAGGCAGAAGAGCCGACCTCGGCGACCGCATGCGCCAACCAGATGGTGGAACAGAAGGTCGCAGCCGTCTTGACGGCCGGAACCTCACAGGGAACGGCCATTGTTCCGATCGTCGGCGGCGCCGGAATCCCCTACATCACATTGAATGGTGTCTCCCAGCTCGACGTCGCGTCGCCTGACTCCTTCGCATTGGCATCGGGGCTCCCCGGAACCATGACTGCAACCGCCACGGCGGCCAAAGCAGAAGGTATGAAGTCGATGACGATCTTCGCAAGTGATGGCGGCGGCACTGCCGGAATCATCGAGCAGCTCGGTAAACCGATCTTCGAAGGTTTCGGCATCGATCTCAACGTGGTCGCGATAGCGCTCGGCGTGCCCGACCCCACACCCCTGGTCGCGTCAGGCTTGGCCGACAATCCAGACGGCATCAGCATCATCGCTGACGCAGCGCTGTGCACGTCGGTGATGAAGGCGGTCCAGACCACAGAGCCGGACATCAACAAGGTTCTGAACACCGTGTGTCTGGACAAGAACGTTCTGGACGTCGTCGGGGTACAGGCCGTCGAAGGCAACATGGGAATCACGGCCACCGACGTGTTCTCGGACCGCCCGGACTCGGTTCTCTACCGGTCGGTCATGGGTCAGTATGCTCCTGACCTGTCGCTCACGGGCGCGGGTTCCTCGGGCTACCAGGTTCTGATGGCTATGGTCAATGCGACCGCAAGCGTCACCGGTGACGTCAATGCAGCGGCAGTGAAGCAAGCGATGCAGGCCACCGACAAGGTTGAAATGCCGGCCGGTGGAGGAATAACTTTCAGCTGCAACGGATCTGCTTTCCCCATGATGCCCTCGATCTGCTCTACGCAGTTGCTCTACGGTGTGGTCGACGATCAAGGGATTCCGCGAGATCTCCAGTTGGCCGGATAGTCGCAAAGGCTGACCAGGAAGAGCAGAAGGAAACATCATGACTGATCATCTCGCTTATCTCGTCCTCGGCCTGGGCAATGGCGCTGTCTACGCGGCAATCGGCCTCGCTCTTGTTCTGACATTCAAGAGTTCGGGTGTGGTCAACTTCGCCACGGGCGCTGTTGCTCTCTATGCCGCCTACACCTACGCATTGCTGCGGACGGGTGAGCTGATGATCCCCATCCCGGGGCTCCCCAAGACGGTTGACCTAGGTCAGCCGCTTGGGGTGTTCCCCGCGATGGCAATCTCCCTGGCGATCTCTGCAGTTCTGGGAGTGCTTTTCTACGCTCTGATCTTTCGGCCGATGCGCAACGCATCGGTGGTGGCCAAAGCAGTTGCTTCTATCGGCCTGATGATCGTCCTGCAAGCCCTCATCGCTCAACGTGCCGGGACCAGCATCGTCCCGGTCGAACCGATCTTTGATCTCGAGACCATCAGCATCGGCTCCAGTACCGCACCGACGGACCGAATCTGGCTCGCGGCCGCGATCGTGGTCATTGCTATCGCGGCGACTCTCATGTTCCGATTCTCGCGATTCGGGGTGGCCACGGAGGCTGCTGCGGAGTCCGAGAAGGGCGCATACCTGACAGGGTTGTCCCCAGACAAGATCGCCTTCAGCAACTGGGCGTTGTCATCCGTCGTCGCGGGCCTCAGCGGTATTCTCATTGCCCCGCTGGTTGCGCTCAATCCGGTCGCGTACGCGCTGTTCATCGTCCCGGCCCTGGCGGCGACACTGGTTGGGAACTTCTCCTCGATCTGGCTCACCGTCGTTGCGGGTCTCGCGATCGGCTCACTGCAGTCCGAAACGATCAATCTCCAGGGAACCTACGATTGGCTTCCCAAAACGGGTATGTCGGAGGCAATTCCGCTGATCTTGATCCTGGGATTCCTTGTGGTGAAGGGACGGCCACTGCCAGACCGCGGAACCATCGTGCGCCAAGCGCTGGGGAGGGCGCCCCGACCTGAACACATCTTGATCCCCACGGTTCTCGCTATCGCCGTCGCTGTTGTCGCACTTCTCGTCACATCGGGGAGCTATCGGGCCGCGATTGTCACGAGTGTCATCTTGGCGGTACTCGCACTGTCCCAAGTCGTGGTCACGGGGTATGCCGGCCAGGTCTCATTGGCGCAGCTCACGCTCGCTGGGGTCGGAGCATACGCGGTAAGCGTCCTGAACGTTCATCTCGGGATTCCGTTCCCGTATGCGCCGATCATCGCTGCCCTGTTCGCCACTGTCATAGGTGTGCTCGTCGGGTTGCCGGCGCTCCGCGTGCGTGGCCTTCCACTCACGGTGGTAACGCTTGCGCTTGCGGTGTTCTTGGAGGCGTTCTGGTTCCGGAATCCTTCCCTGAACGGTGGTGTGAACGGGGCACCGATCGAAACCCCACGTTTGTTCGGCTTCGATCTCGGGATTGGCGCCGGGGAGGACTATCCCCGAATGGCTTTTGCCATTATGTGTTTGGCCGTTCTCGCCGTCGTCGGTTTGTGTGTGGCGTGGCTGCGGCGAAGCAGTCTTGGTACCGACATGCTCGCGCTCCGCGCCAACGAACGTTCCGCTGCCGCAGCGGGCATCAACGTTCCACAGACCAAGCTGACCGCCTTTGCGATCGGCGCCTTCATAGCCGGTCTCGCCGGGGCGTTGCTCGGCTACCAACAGACACTTGCCACTCCCGAGCCTTATGCGGTATTCCTTGGGATCTCGCTGTTCGCAGTCATGTACATCGCGGGGATCACCTCGATCACGGGCGCGGTCCTTGCTGGGATCATGGCACCCGGTGGCCTGCTCTACCTACTCATCGACAGATTCCTTCACATCGGTGACTACTACGCAGTGATCAGCGGTATTTTGCTGATCGTCACGGTGATGGCCAACCCCGACGGCATAGCAAGTACTCTCCCACGGATTCCTTGGCCCAAACTGCGTTTCCTCCGCCCTACGACGGACACGGACGAGATGCCCGCTCCAGGAGTTGGTGCCACCACCATCCGCCAGTCAACAGACGACCCCCTTCTGGTGGTGCGAGGGGTAGGGGTGAAATACGGAGCTGTCCAAGCTGCGAAAGATGTGTCATTCGAGATTTTTCCTGGCGAAATCGTAGGACTGATCGGGCCGAACGGGGCTGGAAAAACAACTGTCATCGACGCCATCACCGGGTTTGCGCCCGCGACAGGGTCGGTCACGTTGAACGGTGGCGAACTGTCTACCGCAGCGCCGCACAAACGTAGTCGAGCAGGTCTGGGACGCAGTTTCCAGGACGTCGAACTGTACGACGATCTATCGGTTACCGAGAACGTGACCGTGGGTGCATCACGCTCACGATCGAAGGACGACATCTCGAAACGCGTTCGCCGGGTTTTGGCGATGGTCGGGCTGAGCGAGGCGGCCGATACGGAGGTCGCAACGTTGTCACAGGGACGGCGCCAACTTGTTTCGGTGGCGCGTGTTCTGGCGGCGGACCCGGTCGTTGCACTGCTCGATGAGCCGGCAGCCGGACTCGACAGCACCGAGAGCCGCTGGTTGGGTGGCCGACTCCGTGATGCCTGTGACGCGGGCACCTCCATCTTGTTGGTCGACCATGACATGGAGCTCGTGCTGTCAATTTGCGACCGGATAATCGTGCTCGATCTGGGCGAGGTCATCGCCAGCGGTCCACCCGAACTGATCAGGACAGATGACAACGTGATTCGCGCGTACCTCGGGGTCCCGACGGCCGAGGACATCGACATCGACCCGGCAGCCATCCCGGAGTTGCACATCCCGAAACAAGACCCGCAGGAGGTCATGCCGTGAGCGTGTTGGAATGCCGGAACTTTGCTACGGGCTACGTCAAAGCGCGACCGTGCGTTCGAGACGTCGACCTGACTGTTGAGCGCGGAGAGATCACCTGCTTGCTCGGGCCGAATGGTGCAGGCAAGACCACTCTGCTGATGGCACTGGCGGGTTTGCTACCCAGGTTTGCCGGCGACGTCACCGTGGACGGACATGAGGTTCGCAGCGGCCGACCGCGAGATGCGGTCAGGTCCGGGATGGTCCTCGTGGCGGATGACCGCGCGCTCTTTCGACAACTGACTGTCACGCAGAATCTGCGACTCGCGGTTCGTGAGCGATCTCGACGGGCAAGTGCGATCGAAGAAGTCGTCGACTACTTTCCGTCCCTGGAGAAGCGACTCAAAATTGACGCCGGACGATTGTCAGGCGGAGAACAGCAGATGTTGGCGATCGGTAGGGCAATCCTGCAGCGGCCGAAGGTCTTGTTGATCGATGAGCTGAGCATGGGGCTTGCGCCGGTGATCGTCGATGAGATCCTGGTTGTACTGAGAAAGCTCGCGAGGGAGAACGACATGGCTGTCGTCCTGGTCGAGCAGCATGTACACCTTGCGCTGGAGATCGCGGATCAGGCTGCTGTCTTGGTTCACGGCAAAATCGTGGTGAAGGAATCGGCAGCAACGCTGAAAGCAGATCCGTCGCGTATCGAGAGTGCCTACATGGGTGGAGATTCCGCGGCCGTCTAGGCCGGGCGGAGAAGCCCTGATCCGCGCCGACGTGGCTGAGGGTCAGAGTTTCGCCCGTCCGGCCACTCCGCACGTAGCGTGCCGGCGTCATAGAGCTCTGGCAATGATGCTCTTCATGACTTCGTTGGCACCGGCATAGATGCGTTGAACCCGTGCGTCCTCGTACATCCGAGCTATCAGATACTCGCGCATGTATCCATAGCCACCGTGGAGTTGCACCAGGCGGTCGACCACTTCGCATTGCTTGTCGGTGAGCCAGTACTTGACCATTGCGGCCTCTGCGGGATCGAGCTCTCCGCGTAGGTGTGATTGGATGCAGTGGTCGAGGAAGATCTCACAGGTGCGGGCGATCGTCTGACACTCGGCGAGTTCGAAAGCCGTGTTCTGGAACTCGAAAAGGCTGTGGCCGAAAGCTTTTCGCGTCTTCGTGTAGGCGACGGTCTCTTCGACGGCTCGCTTCATGGCGCCGGCCGCCTGCGCGCCGATGATCAACCGCTCTTGGACGAGCTGGGTCATCATCTGGCCGAAACCCTGTCCGGGTTGGCCCAGGAGGTTCTCGGCGGGTACGACCACGTCAGCAAAGGACAGCTCGGAGGTGTCTGCCCCGTGTTGACCCACCTTGTCGAGGACCCGTCCCACCGAAAAGCCTTCGCTGTCCCGTAGATCGACGATCAGTAGTGAAACACCTCGCGCGCCCGCACGCGGGTCCGTCTTGACGGCGAGCAGGATCATATCCGCCGACGAGCCGTTGGTGATGAAGGTCTTCGAGCCATTGACGACGTAGTGGTTGTCACCTTTGATGGCCGTTGTCCTGATGGCTTTGAGATCCGATCCTGCGCCGGGCTCGGTCATACCGATCGCGGCAAGGATCTCGCCTGAGGCCATGCCGGGCAGCCATCGACGCTTCTGTTCCTCGGTTCCGTACGCGGACAAATAGTGCGCGACGATCCCGCTGTGTACAGCGATACCGAGTGCCAAATCGCCTGAGTAGCCCTGGGCTTCGAATACGGCGAGATCATGGGCGAAGGTTCCACCCCCGCCGCCGTACTCCTCGGGGATCGAGCACAGGAGCAACCCGAGACGCCCCGCCTCGAGCCAAACCTTGCGGTCGATGTGATGTTGTTCGTCCCATTTGGCGTTATCGGCTACCACTTCACGTTCGAAGAAGCCGACTGCGAGCTCGGACAAGGCTGTTACTTCGTCGTCGTGCCATGACGGAACATAAGACTTCATGGGGCCCTTTTACGTAGGAGTGAGCGAGCGGCCTGCGCAGGCCGCGGAAACCAATGGAAAGCAATGGAGCGGGTCAGGCCGTTTGAAAGCCGTGCGATGGCGGACGCCAATTCTCGAACTGGTGGGTTGGCAGGTGGGATGCCACACATCGGTCCCAGATCTCGGCTGCGGCGACCCGCACTGGTCCGGCAAGCTTCGAGAGCTCGATGTTATTGGAAGGGCCGAACACTGAGATCGCTGCGCGGTTGCCGTAATAGTGATCCGGTGGGCCGAGTGCTACGCCGACGCAGCTGATCCCGATGGCAAGCTCTTGGTGATCAAAGGCAACGCCATGCTGGCGGACGCCTGCAAGGTCGGCATCGAGTTGCCGACGTGACCCGACGCTGTGTGCGGTGGCGCGCTGCAGCGGTGCTGAGTAGATGTCGGAGAGGCGCTCCTCCGAGTAATTGGCGATGATGGCTTTGCCGAGGGCGGTGAGATGGGCCGGGACGCGCGAACCGATTGCCGTCGCGGCCGAAGGTGAGCGGTGCCCGTGGACGCTGGCCATGTAGATGACGTCACCGTGGTCGACCACTCCCAAGTGCACCGTCAAGCCAACCGTATGGGCTAGCCGCCGCATGACGGGAGTTGCCTGCTGCAATAGCCGGTTCTGGTTGAAGGCCGACCGACCGATCTCATAAGCCTTCACGCCGAGCTCGTACGTCTGCTCCTCACGGGCCAGCCATCCGGTGGACGTGAGCTGGTCCAGAAGCCGGTGCACCGACGATCGCGGTAGGCCAGTTCGCCGTGTCACCTCGACGAGAGTGAGTGGTCCGGTCCCGTTGAAGGTCTCGAGAATGAGTGAGATCCGTTCGACAACCGAAATCGGCGCATCCGGTATACCTGCGGTGCTCACAGAACCTCCCTGGACAGAGTGACCAGCCCTGGAAGCTGTGATGGCAGTCACTGTCGCACCGATGTTACCGCTGGGAAGCGAAGGAAGCGATTGCCGCTGGTCACAAGCTTCGGATCGGTCCTCGGCCGCGCGGATCGAGTCCTGGGTACGGCTGACCTGCATCGAGTCCTGGGTACGGCTGAACTGCATTGAATCCTCCCTGGCGTCGTCGAGCGTCAAATGCACGGTAGGCGGATCTGGGTCGAGGGACGACCAGTGCTCCCACGGAGCGGACGATCCGCACGAACCGATCTCCCGATCAGCGAGAGACGTTGTCGCCGGTCGATCGCCCGGCGCCTAGTCTTCGATCTCGTTGTTCCATGGCTGATTGTGAAGGGCGTGACATTGAATCCACAGCTGGTGCCGGGCTCGGAGATGCTTCAGCAGAGACCATGCGGCCGTCGGGCACGTCGGGCAGTGTCATGAGCGCGATCCTTGCGGCCGGCGCGCGAAGAGTACGTGTGATCGATGTGGTGGAGGAGACCCATGACGCGCGGTCGATCATGGTGGAACCGCACCCTGATCACGCGGAGGACTTCGGCTACACCGCCGGTCAGTTCTTGACTGTGCGGATACCGGACTCAGGACGTGGCAGTGCGAGGTGCTATTCGCTGTCGAGTTCGCCCCACGCCGATGCAACGATGAAGTTCACCGTCAAGCGGGTCGCGGACGGTCACGGATCCAATTGGTTGTGCGAGCGGCTGTCCATCGGGGATGAGCTCGAGGTGCTTCCCCCCGCCGGCACGTTCAAGGCCCGTGAGCTCGACCGATCGGTGGTCATGGTCGCGGGCGGTAGCGGAATCACCCCGGTGATTTCGATCGCGAAGTCGATATTGTTCGGCGGTCACGGCAACGTGCTGTTGATCTACGCCAATCGCGACGAGCGTTCGGTCATCTTCGCAGACGAATTGCGAGCGCTCGCGGAACGATTCGCTTCCCGTCTGACGGTCGTTCACATCCTGGAATCGGTCCAGGGGTACCTCACAGCTCCTGTCCTGTCGGCTCTGGTGGGTCCGGTCGCGGACCGCATGGTGTACGTCTGCGGGCCGGTGCCACTCATGTCGCTGACCAAAGAGGTCTGTTCGGCTCTGGGGATCGAGAGCGCCCGTGTCATGGCGGAGCAGTTCATTTCGTTGTCCACCGACCCTTTCACAGTGCCCCCGGGCGTGGGAGACGGTGTGCCATCGGGTGCGGAGGACGGTCTTGTCCGAGGGCCCGATGGCACTGTGGAGGTGACACTCGACGGTGAAGTCAGGACTGTGCCGTGGGCACGAAACAAGCGACTACTCGACGCCCTCCTCGACGCGGATGTCGATGCTCCCTTCTCGTGTCGGGAGGGTGCTTGCAGCGCGTGCGTGTGCAGGCTGACCGACGGGGAGGTTCGACTGGTCCGCAATGAGGTCCTGGAACCGGAGGATCTCGAGGGCGGCTACATTCTGGCGTGCCAGGCCGAGCCGGTCAGCGGCACGATTGCGATCGAATACTGAGCGCGCCAACTCGAAACTGATCTCCCATTGTGCGGGAGACGCTGATCACACTGATCGTGACCGATTGAGACACTGGCCACAGCGCAGCCGACTCCTGTCACAGCCCCTGGGTCGGTCTAGCAGAAACGACTAGGAGGACAGCATGACAACAACAAACGACGCGGTCGACGAGGTCCGTGTGATCGATACCGGCGCTCCGCCGACCCGTTTCGCCAGGGGGTGGCATTGCCTGGGTCTTGCTCGCGACTTCAATGACGGTGTACCGCATCAGATTTCGGCGTTCGGGACGGAGCTCGTCGTATTTGCCGGGGAAGACGGAAAGCTGAACGTCCTCAACGCATTTTGTCCCCACATGGGTGGCAACCTCGCAGACGGAACTGTCAAGGGCAACACCATTGCATGCCCGTTCCATGACTGGCGTTGGGGTGGCAACGGCAAGTGCGCGGACATTCCTTACGCTCGCCGGGTTCCGCCGTTGGCGCGCACGAAGTCGTGGACAACGCTCGAGCGCAACGGACAGCTCTATGTCTGGAACGATCCTCAGAATCGTAAACCGCCGGCGGACATCACTATTCCGGCGGTGGAAGGGTACGGAGAGGAGGGTTGGACAGATTGGGTCTGGAACAGCCTCGAGGTCGAAGGGTCACATTGTCGCGAGATCGTCGACAACATCGTTGACATGGCGCACTTCTTCTACGTGCATTACGGCATGCCGACGTTCTTCAAGAATGTGTTCGAGGGGCATGTAGCGACTCAGGTGATGAGGTCGAGGCCGCGGGCCGACGCAGTCGATGCGAGTTTGGGTTCAAACTACGACTACGAAGGGCAATCTGACGCATCATATTTCGGCCCGTCATACATGATCGACAGACTCTGGGTCGGCGTGCCACACGACGCTGAACCCAACGTCATGCTGATCAATTGCCATTACCCGATCTCGAACAACTCGTTCAAGCTGCAGTACGGCGCAATCGTGAAGAAGCCGGAAGGAATGTCGGACGAGGAGGCCAACGCAATGGCGATGGCCGTCGCATCGGGCGTCGCGATCGGTTTCGAGCAGGACGTGGCGATCTGGAAGACAAAGTCCCGCATCGACAACCCGCTGTTGTCAGAGGAAGACGGTCCCGTCTACCAGCTGCGTCGCTGGTATGAGCAGTTCTATGTCGACGTCGAGGAGATCGACCCCGACATGACGAACCGCTTCGAATTCGAGATCGACACCGAGCGAGCGTTGAAGAACTGGCAGGCCGAGGTGGATGCAAACGTCGCGGCGGGTCGCAGCGCTATTCCCACTCCGGTATCGAGCTGACCACCAAGAACGAACTTAAGGAAAAACCATGAGCCACCAGGTCCTAGACAACATTGTTGCCATCGCTGACGAAATCAGGGCGCAGGCCGATGAAGCTGAGTCACTCGGTCGTCTCCCCGATGAGATGGCCAAAGGGCTCAAGCACGCAGGAATCATTCGCATGCTTGCCCGCAAGAAGTACGACGGCTTCGAAGCGCACCCACGCGACTTCGCAGAGACCGTGATGAAGACCGCCAGCATTTATGGCTCGGCGGGATGGGTCGGCGGCATTGTAGGGGTACATCCGTGGCAACTCGCGATGGCTGACCCAAAGGTGCAGGACGAGGTTCTCGGTACAGACTCCGACACGTGGCAGGCGTCGCCGTATATGCCTGGCGGCGTCGCGGTCAAAGTCGATGGCGGCTACATCATGTCGGGGCGGTGGCAGTTCTCCTCGGGTACGGACCACTGCGACTGGATATTTTTGGGCGCCATGGTAGGCGACAATGAGGGCAAACCTTTCATGCCGCCACAATCCCTGCACGTGATCCTGCCACGCACAGACTACGAGATCGTAGCCGACAGCTGGGATGTCGTTGGTTTGCGAGGCACCGGCAGCAAAGACATCGTCGTGAAAGAGGCTTTCATCCCGGACTATCGGGTGATGGACGGCGCCGGTGTCATCGAGGGAACGGTCGCCAAGGAATACGGTGTCACCGAGACCCTTTACAAGATGCCGTGGTCGACGATGTTTCCCCTCGGAATCACCTCGGCGACCATTGGGATCGCCGAGGGGGTTCTCGCCGCAGGAATCGCCTATCAGCGGGAAAGGGTAGGGGCCACGGGGACCGCGATCAAGGACGACCCCTACACCCTGTACGCACTGGGGGAGGCCGCGGCGGAAATCGACGCCGCTCGCCAGCAGGTGCTCAGCAATGTAGACCGGATCTATGACATGGTCGACGCCGGTAAAGAAATCGACTTCGAGCAGCGGGCCCTAGGCCGTCGCAATCAGACGCGGGCAGCATGGCGCGCTGTGCGCGCCGCCGATGAAGTGTTCGATCGGTCCGGCGGCAACGCCCTGCGTATGGACAACCCCCTCCAGCGGTTCTGGCGTGACGCACATGCAGGCCTTCACCACGCGATCCACGTCACCAACACGGTGTACCACGCGTCTGCTCTGAGCTCGTTGGGCGCCGATCCGCAGGGTCCTCTGCGAATCATGATCTGACGCAGCAATAAACGGAAAATGCACAGCCTACCTAGGAGTGAGGGTTTATGAGTGAGGTCCGCGGTCTCGGTTATGTACGAGTGGAGGCGACCGACATCGATCGGTGGCGGGAGTTGGCGTTCGAGGTATTGGGCTTCAATGAGGGGTCTGGTTCGGGTAGGGGCGCGCTACATCTGAGGATGGATGAGCGTGGGGCTCGGCTTGTGGTGGAGGCGAGTTCGCATGATCGGGTGACGGCTGTGGGTTGGGAAGTCCGTGATCAGCTGGCATTGGTGCAGTTGCGTGACCGGCTCGAGAAGGCCGGCCATGTGCTCAAGGTGATGTCGCAGGAGGAGGCTGATGCGCGGCAGGTCGAGGAAGCCTTCGCGATGGATGACCCCGGCGGGACGCCGTTGGAGTTCTTCCATGGGCCAGTGCTCGATCACAGCCCGGTGGTGACGAAGTATGCACAGAAGTTTGTGACGGGTGATCAGGGGTTGGGTCATGTGGTGGTTCCGTCACCGAACTTTGATGAGACGTATCGCTTCTATACGGAGACTCTTGGTTTCTTGCCGCGTGGGGCGATGCGGTTGCCGATGCCACCGGAGTTCGGTGTGCAGCGGATTCGCTTCTTGGGAGTGAATCAGCGTCATCACAGTTTGGCGTTGCTGCCGGTTCCTGAGGGCAAAGATCCAGGGTTGGTGCATGTGATGGTGGAGGTCGATGATCTCGATGCGGTGGGCAGGGCACTTGATGAAGTAGTCAAGCGTGATTTCCCGGTGTCGTCGACGTTGGGTCGGCACACCAATGACAAGATGATTTCGTTTTATGTACGGGTGCCCGGTGGTTGGGATATCGAATACGGCACTGAGGGTTCGCTGGTGGACGAAGCCTTTTACACATCTGAGGAGATCACGCAGGACAGTTACTGGGGCCATGAGTGGTTGTGGGCCAAGGAGATGGCAGAAGCTCAGAAAGCAGCGGACGCGACCTAGGTGAACAGAGCAGAGCCCCTGCTCGGCAAGATTGACTTGCCGGGCAGGGGCTCTGCTCTGTTTCAAGGAGACCCTTGATCAACGAGGGGTCGGAACGTCCAGGGGTGCCTCGACGGGGTACTCGGACGGGGCCATTGCATACCGGGAACTCAGTGCCGCGATGAAGCCCGAATCATTCATCGGGTCGGACGACTCCGGAACCGGCTTGCCGCGTCGTTTGAGATCGTCCAGGATCATTCCCAGCGCCTTTTCGACGGTGAGATCATCGGTGTGTTCGACGTAACGCTTCACGTCTGCGAGGTCGTCGAAGACATGTGCGCTGTAGTGGAACAAGAATCGCATTTCGTCATCCTCATAACGTGCGATCTCGGTTCCGTCATTGCGGATCACCCATTCGTTGTCGCCCTCACCGCTGATCAAGGAATTCAGTTGCAGGTCAGGGATGGTGCGTCGCCCGCGTGGTCCGCTGGCTTCACCGCGATGGAACATCTTTTCGTTGTTGGTGAGAAAACCGTTGTTCCAGAATGGAGCGGGTACCCGTTTCGGCGGAAGGTCCGGTCCCTCGGGCCAGTAGGTGAATCCACCGTCGATGTCGGAATTGTAGTAGTAGGCGATGACCTGTCCCGACTTGACTTCCCACTCGTCGAACAGCCCCGATTTCGCCATGATGCTGATCAACCAGAGCGGCGAGTTGTTGGAGTTGATGCCGCGCCAGCTCGAGCCGTCGAAATGCCCGGCGTCGTAGCTATGAGCAGGAGCGCGGAGATTGAACAAGAAGGACTGAGGCGTCGCGTATTTTGCACCGTGGATCGACTTGATCATGTTCAGCATCTTGCGGCTGAAGTAGAGGTCGTGAACCTCATCCTCGTATGCAATCCCGAAGTTACCCAGATAGCTGCGGAACGTCGGCGTCAGTAGGTCTGAAAGAGTGAGTTTAGATTTAAGATCGGGATTCTTCGGGCCCGATACGGCCAGGTACTCCTCCGCGGTCGCGAAGTGCTGCGCTGCGATGAGTCGCCATGGTCCTTTTCGTCGAACCACGTCGAAAAGAACGGCGATCTCGTCGGGTGAATAGATGTCGCTGATGACCTCAGGCGGTACCGTGGGGGTCATCGGATGTCGTGCTACGGATGTCATTGGACTTCCTTTCTGTGACTTTACTGTGTCGGCTATTGCGGACATCAATCGATCAGAGGTGCTGAACGATCTCGAGGACATGATTTTCTGGATCGGTTACAAAGGCTACGGAGACCCCGGCTTCGGGAACCGTTTTCGGTGGCTGAAGAATTGATCCCCCTGCGTTCTCTACCCGGCGAGCGATATCCTCGACATCTTCTACGGTGAACCCGAGCGTCGCCTCGCCTGGCAGCGGCGTCGGGCGTCGAAGGTAGCGCCAGAGAATAAAATTGGAGTCGTCTGACCTGGCAGTGCTGAGAATGATTTCCTCAAGCGCGTCGTCACCTTCCCCAAGGTTCAGTCGAGCCTTGACTGTCATGTCGAATACGGCGGTATAGAAGTCTGACTCCACCTCGAGGTCATCGACAAAGATCTTTGTGAATGCAAAGCGGGGTTGGTTGCTCATACAAGGGTCTCATTCCGGTGAGGCGCATATTGCGGTCAGGCGCCCCTGGGCGCTGAGCCCAGTAGCTCACTTGCGGTCGGTATGTGACAATTCCGGTTCCCGCTGAACGGACTTCAGGGGTGCGTCGAGTGGGCCGATCGGCGAGTCTGTGGACAAGACAGTTCCGCGTTGGGAACCGATTCCACACGACACGTACAGGAGATCCATGAGCCAGGCGCTGGCCGGCAAGACGGCATTGGTGACAGGCAGCAGCCGGGGCATAGGGCGTGCGATCGCGCAGCGTCTTGCTGCCGAGGGTGCGACTGTCGCCGTTACGGCAAGGTCCCTGGCACCCTCTCCGTCGACGCGAGGCGGGCAGCAGGTAGTTGTGTCCGGGACGGTCGAAGAGACTGTGTCGCTGATCGAGGACGCCGGGGGAAAGGCCTTTGCGTTGGCGGCAGACCTGGAGGACCCGGCTGCTCGTGACGGACTGATCGACGCGGTCGTCAATCGCACCGGAGGGCTCGACATACTGGTGAACAACGCCGGCTTCGCCGACTATTCGACCATCGATCAGATGGAGGTCGAGACGTTCGAGCGCACAGTGGACCACTATCTTCGGATACCTTTCCTACTGTCGAAGGCTGCGATCCCCTATCTGCGGAAACAGGGTGCAGGATGGATTGTGAACATCGGATCATCGACGGGTTTGAGTCCCATCCGGCCGTTTCGGGACTACAACAAGTCCTCGGGTGACGTGATCTACGCTGCAACGAAGGCCGCGCAGCACAGGTTCACGCAGGGCCTGGCTGCTGAGCTGGTCGACGACAACATCGCGGTGAACGCTGTCGGGCCATCCACCGCGATCATGACTCCCGGCGCCGAAGCGCTCCTACCGGCCGGCTACGAGACAGAGCCGGTGGAGTATTTGGCCGCAACGGTTTATGAGATGTGCCGTCTGCCTGCCGCTGAACGTACCGGGTTGGTTACGTTCAGTCTGCACTTCCCGTGGCACGAAAAGATCGCTGTGAAGAGCCTGGACGGGGTGACGGACATGCCGCCGCTGGAGCCGCCGGTCTGGGCAAACCCGAACATCCGAGCCGATGGACTCTGAAGTCGGTCTGCGATGTCACCACCTCGATGAAAGGCAGTCCGATGATATCCCCAGAACTCCACGAACATGCTCTGCGGACGGCGGCCATGGCCGATCTCATCGGCGCCTGGTGGTTCAACTACGACGAGTGGAATCCTGAAGTCCTGCGGACGCTGCTTGCCGACGACATTGCCTTCAGCTCTAGAAGCGACAGCGGTGCAACTGACTACGAGGACTTCATCCGAGCTGATCTGCGTGGGATCGAGGAGGTCCTGGCGTGGCATTCGGACCACCGAGCAAGTAGTCCTCATCCATTGCGGCACAATGGTTCATGTCTTCACATTACTGGCGGGGATGATGAAGGGGTCGAGTTTTCCTCCTACATCTTCGTGACGAAGATCGTCGACGGGCGTCCGCTATCGTTGTCGAGTGGGACAGCCAATGGCGCGGCGCGAATCACAGACGCTGGAATGCGGTTGACACGACTTGGGGTCGTGCTCGATACCTCAGATTCTGTTCCACTCGTCCAATCGACACACCGCCTGGCCGGGCAATCAACGTGAACAGACAACCAGATCCAAGCCTCTGATCTGCAGACGACGATTTCGATGAAATGAGGTGTGACATGGCCCTGTCGCCGGAAGCGCAACAAATAGTCGACCTGGCTGCCAGTCGGTTTCCGGGCTCCATGAGTGGAATGCCGGTCGCGGATCTGCGGGCGATGCTCGCGGCCTCCGCGAGACCATCTACAACGCCGATCTATGAGCGCTTCGATCTGCGCGTGCCGTCTGACGCCGGCGGAGTCCCGGTCCGCGTCTACCGCCCGTCACCCGAACCGGCCTTACCTCTTGTAATCTGGTTGCACAGCGGTGGTTTCGTGGTCGGTGGACTCGATCAGAACGACGAATACCTGCGGGTGCTGAGCATCACAGCGGGTGTCGTCGTAGTGTCGGTCGACTATCGGCTAGCACCGGAGCACCGGTATCCGGCGGCACTCGACGACGCACGTGCGGTGTGGGATTGGCTGAAGGCTGGACCGGCTGAAGTAGCAGCCGACACCGGGTTGGTGGCTCTGGCTGGCGAAAGCGCTGGTGGAAGCTTGACGCTTGCTCTCAGTCAGCAACTGAAGGATCTCGGTTTGCCACTGCCTGATGCGCAAATCATATTTTATGGCACGGCGCAGACACGGGTGTCGAATCCGGAATGTTCGACGAGCCTGCTGACTCCGGAGGACTGCGAGTGGTTCTGGGACCAGTACGTCCCGGACACTGCTCAGCGATCCGACCCTTATGTCAGTCCGGCGCTGGCCCTCGACCTCACCGGGCTGCCTCCGACGCTCTTGGCCACCGCCGAGGTGGACCCGACGCGCGATTCGACGGAGGAGTACGGGCGTATGTTGCTTGCGTCCGGTGTGCCTGTCGAGATGCACCGATACGACGGCATGATGCACGGTTTCGCCACCATGACCGGCGCGTTGCGGCCGGCCGCTGACCTGTTCGACCGAACGGTTCAGTTCATCAATCGAGTCCTGGTTCATCCCCACACCGAAACAAGGAGTCTCTGATGTCGATTGCGCAGGAACGTTTTTCGTCCGGGACCGCTTTGGTCACCGGTGGTGCGGCCGGGATCGGCGAGGGTCTTGTACGGCATCTCGCGGACCTCGGTATGACCGTGGTTGTAGCTGATATAGACGGTGAACGGGCTGCCGAGGTCGCCGACCAGATCGGCGCAGCAGGGGGATCGGCGTATCCGTACGCCATTGACGTGACCGACCCTGAGGCGGTCGACGACATGGCCGAATCGGTGTTCGCACGTCACGGCGGCCTGGAACTTCTGATCAACAACGCGGGAATCGAAACTGCGGGACTGATCTGGGAGGTCGGCGTCGATCGCTGGAAGCGGTTGATGGACATCAATCTCAACGGCGTCTTCTACTGTGTTCGATCGTTTGTACCGCGCATGATCGAGGTGGGAAGTCCGGCATGCGTCGCCAACCTGTCATCGGTGGGTGGGCTCAACAGCGTTGCGGTACAAGCTCCCTACATTGTCAGCAAGCATGGGGTGCAAGCGCTGACCGAGAGTTTGTACCAAGATATTTTGCTGACTGGCGCGCCTATCCAGGTGTCGGTCATAGTTCCACATTCGATTCGTAGCCAGATCTTCCTATCGGCGCAGCGTGAGGCTCCGAGCGCGAATGACACCGCAAATGCTGTCTTTGCGGCGATGCAACGCGACAACGTGGCGACGGGGCTCGATCCGCTCGACGCGGCCGAGTACATGGTCGAACGCCTGGCACGCGGAGACTTCTGGGTGCTGTCCGACGACGAGATCTGTGCGCAGTCCGCGGGGCGGAGGGCAACTCAGCTGCTCGAGCTATCGCCCCCTGCGGATCCGCTGTCGATGCTCGCCCGTATGGGCGTCAGCTAGCGCTGCGCTACTCGACGGACGCCAGGTGCAGCATGCTGCTGACGTGTTCCACCGCAAGTTGCACGGGGCGATGGTCGAAGGCGCCGGAGAGAGATTTCTCGCGATTGCTGCCGCTTGTTGCCGCTGATGCTCTGAAAGTGAGGTGTCGACTCTCGATTTGACGCCTTGAAGTATGGGCAGGCGGTCAGGTCATGCACTGCCACAGGTCTGCGACAACGGGTGGGCCTTTCTCCTGGTCGATGCTCGCGTGGTCACCGAGGACTCCAAAGACGATCACTCGTAGCTGTGCCACCACGTTGCCCGACCAGCGGTGACCTGCCGATACGGCAACCGCGTGAACATGACCAGAGCTGGCTGCAGTGGTAGTTGGCGCTGGTGGTGTGACGATCAGGCAGTCATCTCCGTGACCAGGACGTCGATCACGTTGTGCTCGAGGTTGCAGAAGCTATGGCAGACGCGATCGCGGACGATGATCTCGGGGCACTCCGGGTCGAACCACTTGTCGACGTAGGCCCAGTGCACGGGGTGTGCGAGATATGGGCCCATCAGGCCCTCGAGGTCGGTGAACTCTTGTTCCCAGACATGGGTGTAGAGGGCATCGCCTCGCGACGCGACGACCTCGCTCAGCCGCCACGCGGTGATGGTCTCGATGAACGCGGGCATGCGCATGAGCTCGGCTTCGAAACGGCGTATGGAAGCGGGCGCGGTACCGTCTTCTACCCGAAGCAGGAGTGTCCTGTAAACGGTGGCCGTCGTCGTCGGTCCTTGGCTCGATGGGCCCGGGATGTACTCGACCTCGTCGAGGTGGTCGATCGCAGAACTGTCGAGAATGCGATCAAACGAAGCTCGGATTGCCCGCCAGTGCGCCGCATCCTCCAGTTGCAGGTGCATCAGGATGTCACCGCCGTTGCGTACTCCTGGAAGTGTGGGCTCGATCAGTGCCTGCACAGAGTCGAGCGATTGTGCAGTTTCGCGAAGGACGTCGACCAGCTGGGTCGTCTCAGCGCCGGCTGTGTGAATCAGACTGGTCACCTTATACATCGTTCAACCCATCAACGTCGTCCGCCGAGGCGGCCATGGAACGTGACCGCTCGATGATCATGGAATCCATCTTGGTCCACCACGCGGCGGGTTCGGGATCGTGCCGGCCTTTGACAGCCGCCTTCCACCATTCCTCCTGTCCGTGCAATGTCCACAGCGCTGTCACAGTGTTCGATTCGTCGTCGAACCAGATGGGCGGGCTGAGGAGGACGCGGTCTAGGGTCATCCCTCGCTCCCGCGCAGTAGGTGCGTACTCACGGTTGTATGCCTCGATGAACTTCTTGGCACAGCCGGATTTGAGTACTACCCGATCCACCACATAGATAATCTGCCCGGTCATTGCGGCAGGTTAACACCGGTGAATCCTGCTGCAATGCAGCTTCTCCCGGTGGCCGGGACGTCCTCGGTGAAGCGAGGAATCAATGTCGATCGCAATCACGAGGTTCTCCGCTATTGATGTGGTCAACCGATGTGCATTGTTAAGCTCGTCAGGTGCCTACTTCTGACCCCAGCGACCAATACGATCTTCCGGCAACCAGTTGGGCTGTTTTGGGGATGCTTTCGTTCGGAGAGGAACTGACGGGCAACGATCTGAAGAAGTGGGCCGACTGGAGCATCGGATTCTTTTACTGGAGTCCGTCAGTGAGCCAGGTCTATGCAGAGCTCAAAAAGCTCGAGAGCCTGGGTCTCGTGAACTCTCGAACCGTCGTCGAAGTCGGCGCTCGTGGCCGCCGGCTGTATGCGATCACCGACACAGGCACTGAGGCGCTGCGGGATTGGTCTCGTGATGCCAAGGTGGAGATGCCTGTCCTCAAACACGGCGTCATGCTCCGGCTGTGGATGGGGCACTTGTTGGCGCCCGAGCGACTCAAGATGATCGTCAAAGATCATATCGCGAATCTCGAACACAACGCCAATGAAGCAAGGCGCCACGCAGAGCACTCGAATGATGAACCAGCGTGGGCTTTTTCGCGAATGAGTCTGAGGTGGGCAGACCGGCACTTTCAAGCTGAGATCCGTCTTGCGGAGCAATTACTCGACGACATCGACGAGGCCGCGCAATGGTTTCGAGATGAATCCGAGACCAGCGACAACGGCAGAGTGCGACCGCGACATCCCGGACGGTGGCGTGAGGCGGAGGAGTCAGACGACGGTACCGCGTAGCGGTTTGTCTGCGGCGCCGGCGAAGCGCTGTCTACGCCGACGTCCTGACGTGTTCGTGCGAGTTCGGCATCATTCGAACCGAGCTGCTGCGCTGCAGCACGGGCGCGACATGCTTGTCCAGGCCTCGCCAGATTGCCGCAGCCGTCATCCGGACCTGGCCACCGAGCCGATGATCGAACGACATCTGACCAACGGGCCCGCACAGGGAGACCGCGGCGACGGTGGATCCCAACGGGCCGACGGGAACCGCAATGCAACCGATTCCGCAGACCGCTTCCTCTCGTTCGTATGCAATTCCCTCTTCACGGATTGCGTCGTACTCGGCGCCCTGCTGACTGTTGAAGGCAAGTAGGGCCTTACCGATTGCAGTGTGCGTGGCCGGCCGTCGGGCACCTACTCGCGTCGGGACCAGTCCACCGAATCGGCCACCCAGCTTTTCTCGGTAGACGATGTCATCGCCGTCGAGGGCCGCGAGGTGAACGACAAGGCCCGTGCTGCGATGCAACTGCATGAGGTGCGGTAAGGCCACCGTGTGGAGCTGGTCCTGATGGATGGCCAGCGATCCGAGTTCCATGAGGCGCAGGCCGAGAGTGTAATCGCGACCTTCCCGGTGCAGCCATCGCAACTGCACAAGGTGGTCCAGCATGCGATGAGCCGACGACCTCGGCAGGCCTGTCCGTCGGACGATCTGAGCCAGCGTGAGGCGCCCAGGCCCGTCGAACGTGTCGAGCAGAAGCGAAACACGATCCAGGAATGCGGTAGGCGCTGACTGATCGAAATCTACCTGCATCGTCATGGGGACCTCCTCGTGGCTCGCGCCCCCGCCAGGGGCCGCGACATGGCTATTTCTAATAGGAATAGTGCCATAGGATGCGGGATTTGTGAAGCCGGTCACTCGCCGGGGTCGTAACCCGAGGGCTCGGCGGGCACAACGCGTTCCGCATGGCTGCGGGGACCACTGGGTGGGAGGGCGCGTTTCGAACCGCATATGGCTGCCTTAACGTCGTCGTCTACAGCCAGACAGGTGCGGGGTGAAACATGCGAAGGATCATTGCCATGAGCAACAACGTCGAGCAACTGGACGCAGTCGTCGTCGGTGGCGGTATCGCAGGAATGTATGCGGTGTACGCGCTACGAGAAAAGGGTGCCCGAGTCCGCGGCTTGGAGGCCGCCGCGGGTTTCGGTGGTACCTGGTACCACAACCGGTATCCCGGTGCCCGCTGTGACATCGAGAGTGTTGACTACTCGTTCTCCTTTTCCGATGAGCTGCAACAAGATTGGGACTGGAGTGAGCGTTTCGCGACGCAACCGGAGATCCTGGCCTACCTCGAGCACGTGGCGGAACGATTCGACCTCACGC
This sequence comes from Williamsia limnetica, assembly GCF_003217475.1. Taxonomy (GTDB): domain Bacteria; phylum Actinomycetota; class Actinomycetes; order Mycobacteriales; family Mycobacteriaceae; genus Williamsia; species Williamsia limnetica. The sequence goes on from NZ_QJSP01000013.1 coordinate 155,111, forward strand.
CGAACTTCACTTTCGGAGCCAAGGTGACGAGTGCTGCGTACGACGAGGTCGAGCAGCGTTGGACCGTGACCACCGGTGCAGGTCAGCAGTTCGTCGCACGCTTCTGCATCTTCGCCACAGGTCCACTGTCGGCGACCAACCTTCCCGACATCCCGGGTCGGGATACCTTCGCGGGGGAGTGGTATCACACCGGAGCATGGCCGCACGGTGAAGTGGACTTCAAGGGCAAGCGGGTCGGCGTCATCGGAACGGGATCCTCGGGAATCCAGTCGATCCCTGAGATCGCCGCCGATGCCGAACAGGTCTTCGTATTTCAACGAAGCGCGAACTACACGATCCCGGCCGGTAACCGGCCACTGAGTGACGAACTGAAGAAGGAGATCAAGGCAAACTACGCGGAGCGCCGCCGACAGGCTCGCGCCAGTGGTGGCGGATCACCCTTCACGCCCTACCCCAAAGGCGCACTCGAAGTCGACGAGGCCGAACGTCGCCGTGTTTATGACGAATGGTGGCAGCGCGGTGGTGTGCTCTTCTCCAAGGCCTTTCCGGACCAGCTCAGCAATCTCGCGGCGAACGATACGGCCCGCCTCTACACCGAAGAGAAGATCGCGGAACTCGTTGTCGATGGGGACGTCGCGAGTGCACTCACGCCTACGGATCATCCGATCGGTACCAAGCGGATCGTCACCGACAGCGGTTTCTACGAGTCGTTCAATCGTGACAACGTCTCGCTTGTGAACTTGCGTCACACCCCGATCGAGCGGGTGACGGAGGCGGGCATCGAAACCACAGCGCAGGTCTACGACCTCGACATGATCGTCTACGCCACGGGGTTCGATGCCATGACCGGCTCTCTCGACCGGATTGACATCCGCGGCAAAGGACGCCGCAGTCTCAGGGAGAAGTGGTCATCCGGACCGCGGACGTATCTGGGCCTCGAGGTAGACGGCTTCCCCAACATGTTCATCGTGAACGGGCCGGGAAGTCCGAGTGTTCTGGCAAACATGGTGCTGACCGCAGAACAACACGTCAACTGGATCGTCGAATGTATCGCCCACATGGATGCGCGAGGAGCGTGGACCATCGAGGCCAGTGCCGAAGCCGTCGACGGCTGGGTTGCCGAATGCAACGAGCGTGCGTCCAAAACGCTGTTCCTTCAAGCGAACTCTTGGTATTTGGGTGCGAACATCCCCGGGAAACCACGGGTGTTCATGCCCTTTATCGGCGGGTTCGCGGTCTATGGCGACATTCTCGACGAAGTGGCGAACGCCGACTATAAGGGCTTTGTGATGAGCCCGGTCGGCGACGCCGACAACTTTCAGGTTGGAACCGGCCAGGCAACGATCGGTGCGCCATCGTGACAACACTCGAACCTGAAGTCGCGGCCATGCTCGAGGCGCTGGACACGTCGTTTCCGGACGTGACGAGGATGGATCCGGTCGCGGTCCGGGAGATCATCCGGGACAGGCGGGCCCCACTGACCAGGCGACCAGACATGCGAACGGTCACAGACCTCCAGATCGATGGTCCTGGTGGCGATCTCGCCTTGCGGATATACCGGCCCCACTTTCCCGAGTCCGTGCTCCCGGTTGTCGTGTTCGCGCACGGTGGTGGGTTCGTGTTCTGTGATCTGGACAGCCACGATGAGTTCTGCCGTTCGATGGCAGACGGAGTCGGAGCGCTTGTGGTCTCCGTCGATTATCGACTCGCACCTGAGCATCCCGGGCCTGCCGCATTCGACGATGTCTACGCTGCGCTCGAATGGAGCGCTGAAAACGTCGGCGAGTTCGGCGGGAACAATTCGCAATTGATCCTGGCCGGCGACAGCGCCGGTGGCAACCTCGCTGCAACGGTGGCCATTGCGGCTCGAGATCGAGGCGGTCCGACGGTAGCAGGCCAAGTGCTCATCTACCCGGTGATAGACGATGATTTCGACACCGAATCCTATCGTCGCTTCGGAGTAGGCTATTACAACACCACCGCATCCATGAAGTGGTACTGGCAGCAGTATGCCCCTCGAGGCACCGACGATGTTCGTCTGGTGCCGACGCGGGCGGCAAGCCTGGCCGGTCTGCCTTCTGCTGTTGTTGTGACGGCGGAACTCGATCCACCTTGTTCGGCCGGCGATGACTACGCGACCCGGCTCGCCGCTGATGGGGTCTTGGTCGACCATCATTGCTTCGCGGGACTGTTTCACGGATTCCTGACCTTTCCATCATTGCCGCAGACCGATCCGGCTCGCCGGAGAATCTGGGCGATGATGGAGCAGATGATCCACCAGTCTCTGCGTGACTGATCTTCAATTCCGTCCACCCCAAGGGAACTCGTGGTGGATCCAGCTCAAATGTGACATACGTTACGACCAAGATTGTCCGACGCGAGAGTGATGAGAACATGGCGAAGAAACAAATTCCCCCTACGGCCGTCGCCCACGACATGAGTGTCGACCTACTGGTTGTCGGTTCTGGCACCGGTATGGCCGCAGCGCTCGCGGCGAATGAACTGGGGCTCTCGACGCTCATCATCGAGAAGACCTCTTATGTAGGTGGCTCCACCGCTCGATCGGGTGGCGCATTTTGGATCCCTGGGAGTTCGATACTGTCGAAGTTCGGTAAGCGAACCGATCCGTTGCCGGCGGCCAGTGACTATATACGGTCGGTTGTCGGCGACACTGCCCCCGCCGATCGGGGCCAGGCCTTCCTGGAAAACGGTGCCGCCACCGTAGAAATGCTGAGTCGCACAACACCTATGAGGTTCTTCTGGGCCAAGGGCTACTCGGACTATCATCCGGAGAAACCTGGTGGCCGCGCAGAGGGGCGGACATGCGAATGCCGCCCGTTCGACGCATCAGTCCTCGGTGATGAACGCGCTCGCCTTCGTCCAGGTGTGATGGAAGCGCCGGTACCGATGCCGGTGACCGGTGCGGAGTACAAATGGATGAACCTGATGGCCAAGAAGCCTGTCAAGGCCGTGCCGCGCATTCTCCGGAGAGTAGTTCAGGGCCTCGGCGGCATGGTGATCGGTCGTGAGTATCTCGCAGGCGGGCAAGCGCTGGCCGCCGGCATGTTCGCCGGTGTCCTCCGTGCGGAGATCCCGATGTGGACCGAAACGGCTTTGGTGAGATTGCTGCAGGATTCGGACGGGAAGGTAATTGGAGCCGTCGCGCGTCAGGCGGGCCGTGACTTCACCATCAGCGTCCGTCTCGGTGTGGTTCTGGCGGCTGGAGGCTTCGACCACAACGTCGAGTGGCGTCGGAAATACCAGTCCGAGAACCTTGTTGACCACGCGAGCTTCGGAAGCGAAGGTGACACCGGAGACGCGATCGCTCTCTCGCAAGACTTGGGCGCCGGCCTCGAGTCGATGGATCAGGCCTGGTGGTTCCCGGCTTTTGCTGCCCTTCCCGGCGACAAACCGTTGGTGATGCTCGCAGAACGCTCGCTACCCGGATCGTTCATCGTGGACCAGTCCGGGCGACGGTTCATCAATGAGTCCGTCGACTACATGTCGTTCGGACAGGAAGTGTTGCGGCGTGAGCGAGCCGGCACACCCGTCGAGGACATGTGGATCATCTTCGATCAGCGGTACCGGAACAGCTATTTGCTCGCGGGCGGGCTCTTTCCACGTCAGCCGCTCCCGAAGGCGTGGTACGAAGCGGGTATCGCTCACAGTGCGGATAGTGCTGCTGCGCTCGCGAAATTGATCGACGTCCCTGCGGAGGTGCTGGAAGAGACCTTCCGAACGTTCAATCAATCTGCCGCGAGCGGTTCGGATGTGGACTTCCACCGGGGCGAAAGCGCCTACGACCGTTACTACGGCGACCCGACGGTGGCACCCAACCCCAATCTCCGGGCACTGCGGGAAGGGCCGTTCTTCGCGGTCAAGATGGTGCTGAGCGACCTCGGGACCTGTGGCGGTGTGACCGCGGATCGGAGTGCTCGTGTAGTCAGGGAAGACGGCAGTGTCATCGACGGTCTCTATGCCATCGGCAACACCGCCGCCAATGCGTTCGGCCACACCTATCCTGGAGCCGGCGCGACCATCGGGCAGGGTCTGGTCTATGGCTACATCGCAGCGCATCATGCCGCGGCTTCGAGGTATGCAAAGACGGTCAATGCCTGATCAGAGCGGTCTCCGCGTTCTGCCGCGACCCTCATTGCGCGACGCGACGAGCACGTGGTGCAGATCGATGGTGTCGGCACACTATCCGCTACGCGTCGATGGAGGTCGGAGGTCGGGATGTGAAGTCCACGTGTTCACCTTCGGCTATTTCTGTATCGTTGTGACCGAGTAGGGCACAATACCGACTGGTCAGTTCGGATCACGTCGGAACATCAGAAAGCCCGCAACGATGTCGTTGCGGGCTTTCTTGATTTCGGAGGCGAAGAATTTCGGTGATTGGCGCCGGACTCAACGACCGGTGAAGACGGGTTGCCGTTTCTCACGGAAGGCGATCAATGCTTCGCGCATGTCCGACGTGCGCGTAGCCAACACCTGATTCCGGTTCTCGACCGCGAGTGCAGCGTCCAGCGATGGCGCGTCGACGTTCTGCTGGATGACCTGTTTGGTCAAGGTCATACCGAATGGGCTGTTGGAAGCGATCATCTCGGCAATCTCGTAGGCCTTGTCCAACAGACTCTCGGACGAGGTCACATCGGTGACCAGCCCAATCTGGAGTGCTTCATTTGCAGTGACGAAACGACCAGTCAACAGTATCTCGGTTGCTCGGGCGAGCCCGACGAGTCGCGGCAGCGCCCAGGAGGTGCCGACGTCACCACCCGACAGTCCAACTTTGACGAAGGCCGCGTTGAAACGGGCACTCTCGGTGGCGATCCGAATATCAGCGGCGAGTGCGAGGCCCATTCCCGCACCCGCTGCAGGACCGTTCACCGCAGCAATGACCGGCGTGGACATATGTCGGAAGCCGGCAACCGCGGCCCCCCAGTTCTGCTGTTCACGCATCATCTCCGTTGCGGTCATGTCGGGCAACTGAGCTGCGCAATCGAGGTCGAGCCCGGCGCAGAATCCGCGGCCGCCCCCGGTGATCACCAGTGCGCGGGTGGCGGGATCCGCGTCGACGCGCCTTTGCAGTTCGACGAACTCATCGAACATCTCAAAGGTGATGGCATTGAGACGATCGGGGCGATTGAGAGTGGCGAGGGCGACGCCAGGACTCGGGTGGCTGAGTTGGAGCGTGCGGAAATCTGTCATCGGAGCATCTTTCGGTTGAAGGATGGGGGGGAAGCCGAAAAACCGGATTCAGCGGCCGGAGTATGCGCCGCCGTTGATGTGGATGGTCTGACCCGTCACGTATTCTGCGCCGTCAGATGCCAACCACACTGCCGCAGCGCCTACATCGCTGCCGCGACCCAGTCGGGGAATCAGATTGAGCGCAAAAATATCTGGGAGCGGGGGATACTCGGCGTCCAATGCGGCTTGAAGATTTTCCATGAGCCCGAGTGCAAGCGAATTGACTGTGACTCCGCGGTCACCCACCTCGGTGGCTATGTGTCGGAGCGCGCCTTCGATGCCTGCCTTGCCGGCGCCGTACATCGCGGCCCCTAGGCCCTTGTTCGCCACAGCCCCTGATCCTGAGGAGATTTGGATGACCCTCCCGAAGTTCCGCTCCAGCATTCCAGTCAACACGCAGTGCGTAGTGTTCAGGGATCCGTACAAATTGATGTCGATGTAGGGCGGCCAGGTTGCCGGCGACGAAGTTGCAAAAGGTTGCCGCTGCGCTTCCGCCGGTATCCCGGCATTGTTGACGAGGATGTCGACGGCGCCGAGTTCGGCTTCTGCTGCGCGGATGCCTGCTGCGACGGCGCTGTAGTCCGTGATGTCAAAGGGCGCACTGGTGGCGGTACCCCCGCGAGCCTTGACGGCCTGCGCTCCGGCTTCGGCGCGATCCGCCGCGACGTCATTGATGATCACCGATGCACCCGCCGCAGACAGTGCCTGAGCGATTCCCAAACCGGTATTCTGACCGGCACCCGTCACCAGGGCAACTTTTCCTTCGAGACTCACTGTTCCTCAATTCATTGGATTACTTGTTCGGTCGGGTGCAAGACGTTCGATCGAGACGATGATGCGGGGTCGATCGCCACAGAGATCTACGTCGTCTTCTCGGTGACAACAATCGGACTGCCAGTTGTGCTTGTGTTCGGAAAATGGCAGGCAACAAAGTGATTGGCTTGCACCTCACGAATGATCGGTTCTTTGGTCTCACACACCTCCGCCGCTTTGGGGCAACGTGTCCGGAAGCGGCAACCGCTGGGAGGGTCTAGAGGTGAGGGTAGTTCGCCCTGCAGGCTGATCTCACCGGGATCGACAAGCGGATCTGGTTCGGGGATCGCTGCGAGTAGGGCTTCCGTGTAGGGGTGTAGAGGTGTGGCGTACATCCGATCGGGATCCGCAACCTCGCAGATCTTGCCCAGATACATGACGATGATGCGGTCGCTGACATTCTTGACCACGGCCAGGTCGTGTGCGATGAACAACAATGTCAGGCTGTATCTGGCTTTCATGTCTTGGAGTAGGTTCAGGATCTGTGCTTGCACCGACACATCAAGTGCCGAGACTGGTTCGTCGCACACCACAAGCTGCGGTTCTACAACGATCGCCCGGGCGATGGAGATGCGCTGACATTGACCTCCGGAGAACTCGTGAGGCTTCCTGTCGCCGGCGGTGTCGGGATCGAGACCTACGATACGGAGAGTCTCGTCGACAGCTGTATCGCGCTGCGGGCGAGTTTTCTCACCGCTGATATCGAGCCCCTCCGCGACGATCTTCCGGACCTTTCGCAGCGGATTGAGGGAGGATATCGGATCCTGGAAGATCATTTGCAGGTTCCTGCGGATAGGTCGGAGCTCGCGCGGTGAGAGGCCTGCGAGATCCGTTCCTTCGAAGGTCACGGTGCCCGACGTCGGTGGAGGAAGTTGCATGATGGCTTTGGCAACGGTGGACTTCCCGCAACCTGACTCGCCGACGAGGCCGAGGGTTTCGCCACGGACGATGTCGAGGCTGACACCAGAAACCGCGTGTACTTTTCCGCCGCGTCCGCCGTTGTACTCGACCACGAGGTCCCGCACCCTGAGCAAGGTGTCCTCGTTGTCTCGTAGATGTGCGGTTCCGGTTCCAGCCATCAGAGTTCCTTCGTTGTCATCGGCAGTCCGCCCGCCGTCTCGCCCAAGGTGAGGTTCTCGGCCAGCGCCGCCGAGCCATCGGCAGTGCCGACCGGATAGAAGCAGGCGAATCGGTGCTCAGGGGCGCTCCGGGGATCTGACGACAGTTCAGGTGTCTCGGTTAGGCAGCGTGGTCGGGAGTGTGGGCACCTCGGCGCGAAGGCGCATCCCGGTGGCGGATCGATCACTGTTGGAGGGCGCCCTGGAATGGCTTGCAGTCGTGTGTGACTCGGGTCGCTCAGCTTGGGGATCGATTCGATGAGGGCTCGTGTGTAAGGGTGGCGCATCTCGCTGAACAAGGTCTGAGTGGGCGCGTGTTCAACAACGCGTCCGGCGTACATCACGGCGATCTCGTCAGTGCGGCCTGCTACGACCCCGAGGTCGTGAGTGATCAGGATCATCGCCATGCCTTGTTCGCTACGAAGACGGGCAAGCAGCGTCAGGACTTGGTGTTGGACGGTGACATCAAGGGCTGTGGTGGGTTCGTCAGCGATGAGGAGGTCGGGAGAACACGCGATGGCCAGGGCTATTACCACGCGCTGGCGCATGCCGCCGGAAAGGTTGTGAGGGTACTGGGACAGACGCTTGTGAGGTTCGGGAATCCCCACCCACTCCAAGAGCTCCTCTGCCCGGTTGAGCGCTTCCCTCTTTGTCAGGCCGGTGTGTCGCCGCAGGGTTTCGGTGAGTTGTCGCCCGATGGTGAGGACGGGCGTCAACGCGGTCATCGGGTCTTGGAACACCATGGCCACGCGTGAACCCCACATAGCGCGGGCTTCAGACTTGCTGAGGGACGCCGTATCGCGTCCCTCGATCTCCACTCGCGAACCAGGTTGGATAACGGCGCTCGGTGCGAGAATGTTCATGATCGCCCGCGAGAGCACGGACTTGCCCGAACCGGACTCGCCGACGATTCCGAGGGTTCGGCCCCGAGAGAGGTCGAAATCGACGCCATCCACCGCACGCACCATGCCACGAGGTGTGTCGAACCACACGCGCAGATTGTGCACGCTCAGAATCGGCCCGTCACGCTGGGACAGTTCGTCCGCGGGGCTCACAGACTTGGTCGTTGATACATTCACAATGACGATTCCCTTCCGACCCGTCCGCGAGCCCAATCGCCGACGCGGTTCAATGAGAAGACCGTGAGGAAGAAGAACATTCCCGGAACCAATACCAAATAGGGTGCTTCGTATAGGCTCTCGCGCCCCGCAGCAATCATCCCGCCCCAGCTGGGCGCGGGCGGTGGGATGCCCAGACCGAGGAAGCTGAGGGATCCTTCTGCCACAACCAGCCCGGCGGCGACGACAGTCGCAAACGAAAACACCGGCAGCAGGACGTTGGGCAGGATTTCACGAAGGATGATTCGGATACTGCTGGCGCCCATCGACTTCGCGGCAGTGACGAACTCGCGATTTGCGAACGAGATCGTGTTCGCGCGTGCTATTCGCACGAAGGTTGGTGCACCGACGATGCCCAGACCCACTGCCAATGTCGTTGCGCTGGGCTCCATCACGGCGACCAACGCGATGAGAAGGATGAGCGGTGGAAATGCCAGAATCATGCTTGTTCCGATATCGAACGTGGTGTCCAGCGCGCCTCTGAAGTAGCCCGCGACGATGCCGATCGCGGTCCCGGTGACAAGCGCTATCAGGGTGGCCCCGATGGCCACAGCCAACGAGACCCTGGCGCCGTAGATCACGCGGCTGAGTTGGTCTCGTCCGATCTCATCCGTGCCCAGAACATGTGCGGCGTTCTTGAAAGGCTCCAAAGAGTACGAATCGGTGATCTCCGACGGGGACGGAAGCGGGAACAGGTCCGCGAATACTGCAGCAGCGACAATCAATGCTAGCCAGATCACCCCCACGGCAGCGCCGATATCTCGTTTGCGACGCCGCCTGCGTTTGGTGACCTGCACCTCTGCCGCGACATGACCGGCTTTCACGTCGAGATCGACATTTCCGGCGTACCCGGGATCGATCGGCGTGGGTTTTGTCAGTAGCAATTGCGCGTCGTCGGGGGTTACTGATGCTCCCGTCTCGGGGTGACTCATGCGGTCCTCACTCTCGGATCGAGTACGGGGTAGGCGAGGTCGACCAACGCGTTGAGCAGGACGTAGGCGACCGCCACGACAAGAACGATTCCCTGGATCATCAGGAAGTCACGCCCGGTGATAGATGTGATGACCAACGAGCCGAGCCCGGGCAACGAGAACAAAGTCTCGACGATGACCGTGCCTCCGATCAGCCGTCCGAGTGACACCCCCATCACCGTGATGAGAGAGAACGCCGACGGACGCAAGGCATGTGTGAACAGAATGCGCGGCGACGAAAGGCCCCGTGCCCGGGCCGAGAGGACAAAATCTTGCTGCAGTGTCGCCATCATGTCATTGCGGAGGACGCGAATGAATCCCACAGCCTCGATCGCTGAAAGCGTCACCACCGGCAAGATCAAACCCTCGATGTGGGGACCAAGTCCCTCCGATATCGGTGTCCATCCAGTGACCGGCAGGGTACCGAGACTGACCGCGAAGACGAACACCAACAACACCCCGAGGAGAAAGCTGGGTATCGACAGAGTGACCGAGCAGATGAACGTTGCTACTCGATCGAAGATCCCACCCGCACGGTATGCCGACCAAACTCCGACCGGAACTGCAATCAGAAGTGCCAACAGTATCGACAGTCCTGCCAATTCGATGGTGACAGGCAAACGTTCCAAAATCGCGTCGGTGACGGGAACCTGGGACTGCATCGAGCGGCCCAGGTCCCCGTGGAGTGCATTGCCGAGCCATTCGAAATACCTGCCGACCAACGGACCGTCCAAGCCATACTGTTCGGTCGCGGCGGTCCGCATCTCGGGGGTGGCTCCGGCCGGAAGCACGGAGTCGACCGGGTCACCTGGTATGAGTTCGAGTAGAAGGAACGTCGCGACGCTGACCAGCGAAAGGACAGCAACTAGCTTGGCGACATAGCGCACCGCTTCATGTTTGATCATGCTCAACTTCCCGCATTTCGGATTGGATGCCGGGGAAACGATGGGGCACAGTATCGAAAGACGATGCGTTCGGTGCTACTGCTGCACCCATGCCAGGTCTGACCGGAACCAATAGGAGTAGAGGTTTTCGATGCCGTTGACGTCCGAAGGCGAGATCAGGTAGGTCTTGGCATGACGCCAGAACCGGTACGCGTTGGCATCCACGATTCCGCCGATCGCGTCCGCGTATGCCTTGTTGACGGTGTCGGGATCGTTGGACGTATGGGTGAGTTCGAGGGCTTGGTCAACGCCCGGATCGGAGAATCCCGAGGTGTTGCTGGGTCCGTCCGTGGTGAACACTTTGTACAGGTTCTCGGGATTTGCGCCACCCAGCGAGCTGATGATGAGGTCGTAATTTCCGGATGTCAACGCGGAGTAGAACGCTCCGCCGTCGAGTGCGACGATCTTCAGGTTCAATCCGTTCACCTTGGCGAACTGTGCCTGCAACAGTTCTCCAACCTGTGTGAGCACCGGACTGCCTGCTGTGGTCGTGAATGTGAGTTCGACATCCTGTCCGCCGGTCTGCGCACGGTAGTCGTCGATCAGCTTCTGAGCGCCGGCGATATCTTGGGCGGGCCATTCTGATGACTGGTCATAGAAGGGGCTGTCGGCGGGGGTGAATCCGGTGGCAACGTCTTCGCCGGGATAGACGGCGTTCATGATCTGCTCATTGTCGAAGACTTTTCCGACGGCTTCGCGCACTCGCGGGTCTGCGAGTGGACCCCTGTCGCTTATCTGGACACCCGTGCCACCCATCATCGTCGCTTCGCTGACGTTCATGCCTGCTGCTTCGGCGCGATCCGCGTACTTCTTCAATGTGACTGCCATGACGTTTATCTCGCCCGCCTGAAGAGCGTTGTAACGCTGGTCGTCGGCAGGAATCGTTTTGATCACCAGCCGATCTGCGTACGGCCTGGGTTGATCCCAATACTGGGGGTTGCGGTCGAGGGTCATCTGGGTGCCGCGGGCCCAATTCGTCATGATGAACGGTCCAGCTCCGACTGGTGCGTTACCGAAGTCCTTCCCCTTCTCCTTGATTGCGGTGGGCGAGCCGACGAACGCCAAATCTTCCGCGATGTAGTTCGGGAGCTGATAATCAACCTTCTTGGAAGTGACCAGTAGGGTCGTTGGATCGGATACCTGCCAGGTGATCCCGGTCGCAGCAGCGGCGCTCGGTGACAGCAGCGCCGGATCCAGCGCACGGTTCCAGTTGAAGGCAACGGCATCTGCATCAAACGGTGTGCCGTCGGTGAATGTCAGATTGGGTCGGAGCTTGAGTGTCCATTCTTTGCCGTCTTGCGTCGTGAACGATTCCGCCATGCCGGGCTGAAACTCGCGGCTGTCGATGTTGTAGTACATGAGCGCGCCGTAGATCGCCTGGCAGGGCCCCAGTCCGATCCCGAGCGCACAGGTCACCGGATCGACGGACTGGGCTTCGGTGTTGAACGCGTAGGTCAGAGTGCCGCCTCGCGCTGGGTCGCCGGCAGGCTCGTTCTGTGCAGACTCCTTGCCCCCCGAGCACGCGGAGAGCATCAACGACAGCGCGGCCCCCGCGCTCACGACTGCTAAAAGGCGACTTCTCTTTGGCACTGCACGCTCCCTGTTCTGACGATGACGGCGCTCTTGGTTGCTGGATGACCAGCGGTGCGCCAGACCCCGGCGACTTCACGTCGCATTAAGTCAGTGCGCGTGGACGTCGACAAGGGGACGTTCCATCCAGTGGGCGAAAGTGGTTGCGAAGGGGTATGACCCGACCTCTTTGCTCATCGACGCATCGCTGCCTCCCGCCGAGCGGTCCCAAGGCTTGTGACTGTCCCAGATCCCGCGGACGCTTCAGACGCGGCGGGTCATCTTCGAGGTTGGGCATGGTGAAGTGGCCTACGAGGACAGCGCCCGAATCGAGGACCGCTCGGAGCGAAATGGAGTGAATGAATGTACACCGTTGAGGTCGATCTCGACCTCCCACGGCTTGCGGAATGGCTGAAGGCCGAACATTCCAACCTCGGTAGGCCGGTGAAGGCGTGGCTTCTGGCCGGAGGAAGATCCAACATCACGATCGGGCTGGAGACTGCAGCGGGTGAACGCTACTGCCTGCGAAGGCCACCCGGCGGGGACGTCGCCCAGTCCCACAACATCGAGCGCGAGTACCGATTTCTGGAACGATTGCAGGCGTCTGGGCTTCCTGTCCCGGCGATGCTCGCCTATTGCGGCGACCGGAGCGTGGCCGGAGCGCCGTTCTTCATGATGCGCTTTGTCGAGGGAACGTTGTGCGGGGATGCTTCCGATGCCACACAGCTCTCGGACCGAATGCGATGGGCGACAGGACACTCGATGGCTCCGACGCTCGCTCAGCTCCATGGCATCGATCTGGTGGGGACGGGAGTCGGCGACCTCGCGCGGCAGGAGGACTTCATCGGACGCCAGCTCCGGGCGATGCGTCGGGGACTGCAGCCGAATGACCTCGAGCGGTGGCCGCAGTTCGCAGCGATCGAGACTGCGCTGATGACCCAGAGGCCTGCGGAGACCGAGGTCACCCTCGTACACGGTGATTTCAAGATGGGGAACTGCATTTTCGCCGACGACGGTTCGATCGCAGCGGTTCTGGATTGGGAGTTGGCTACGCTAGGTAGTCCTCTGGCCGATGTCGGTTGGCTGGTCGCCAGTTGGCGACCACCGGGCGACACCGAGCCGCGGATTCTGCAAGCGCCATCAACGGTGGAGGGCTTTCCGGGCGTTGATGAGATATTGAGCGCCTATCAGAAGGCTACCGGTCGAGAGTTGGCCGACCTTCCGTACTTCGTTGGTCTCGCCGAATGGAAGTGGGCCTGTATCAGCGTCGGTATCCATCGGAGATACAGGCAAGAGTTAATGGGTGCCGCGACAGTCGATCTGACAATCTTGGAGCGTGAAATCGACAGCCGGCTGGCAGCAGCCGAAGCGGCACTGCGGTGACATGTGCCGACGACGACGCCGGATCGTGAACACGCAAGCGGTGTTGCGGTATTTGTTCCAGCCGCAGTGCACCGTCGCCTTGCTGTGTTCGACGTGCTGCCAGTTCTCGGTCCGCCCGATCAAACGCTGGGCTGTTCCGAACATCGAGCTTCCATCTGGTGGGAACGTGATGATCTTCCAACTCTATTGACCGGCATCATGGGTCTTTCAAGCGCGACCGGTGGCCCGGGATGGGGTCGCCGCTGATTCGGGCAGTCATAGCAGATGAGGAGCAAGACATGAATCGGTTCGAAGGTCGGCGGGTTCTGGTGACGGGCGCCGCCTCGGGAATCGGTAGGGCATCAGTGCTGCGCTTGCTCGCCGAGGGAGCTGCAGTTGTCGCTGCGGACGTGGTGGAGGCCGGTCTGAACGTGACCGATTCGGTTGCCTCCGAATCGGGGTACGGGGATCGGTTGACGACCCACGTGATCGATATCGGTGACGAAACCTCAGTGAGGCAAGGTGTCGCTTTCGCGACGAAGAGTCTTGGCGGACTGGACGTTCTCGTGAACGCGGCGGGAATTCTACGCAGCGCGCACACCGATGCGATGCCGCTCGAGGACTGGGACGAAATCCTTCGAATCAATCTCACCGGGACGTTCCTGATGATCCGTGAGTCACTGCCGGCGCTCATTGAATCGGGGCACGGTGTGATCGTGAACTTCACCTCGACTTCGGCGACTTTCGCCCATCCCTACATGGCAGCATACGCGGCGAGCAAGGGCGGAATCTGGTCGCTCACGCACGCCGTCGCACTCGAATATGCGAGCAAGGGAATTCGTGCTGTATCAGTGGCGCCAGGGAGCATAACCTCAGGAATGACCGCGGCACCGGGCATTCCTGACGACGCCGACTTCTCATTGTTCGCGAAACTGCAGCCGGTCCTGATAGGTACACCGACTGGCGGTGATGTAGATCAAGCTCCCGGGATGGCAGGCCCAGACAAGGTCGCAAGTGTGGTCGCGATGCTGGCGTCGGATGACGGTGCGTTCATCACCGGTACCGAGGTTCGGATCGACGGTGGTACCCACATGTGAGGGCGCCAGTTGTATAGCGGTCACTTGTGGGTGCAGCAAGTGCGAGGTTTCCATCCGCCGAATCCATGCTTCTCGGAGTCCCGTGGGTGAGACACGAGGAGACCGAATGTCGATTGAAGGAGCATGATGATATCACCGTTGCACATTGATCAGGCACGCGCACATTCGCTCGGTAGCCTGCCTCGCAGGGCGGCGCAGAGGTTCCCGGGTAAGGTTGCGATCGTCGACGGCAACGTCGAGTTGACGTACGACGACTTCGCCGACATGGTCGATCGAACAGCGGGCGCGATGAGCGAATCAGGTTTGGTACAGGGCGACCGATTGGCTCTGTTTTCGCGCAATTGCTGGCAGTTTGCGATCGTCGCATTCGCGGCAGCGCGCGCTGGTGTGATTTTGGTGCCGATCAACTTCATGCTGCGACCAAGCGAGATCGCGTTCATCGTCGATTTCAGTTCGGCCAGAGCATTCATTGCTCAAGATGAGTTGGTCCCAACAGCAGTCCAAGCGCTGTCGCAGAGCGCCGGGTCAGTAACCGAACGGTACGCCATCCGTTCGTCGTCTGATGCTGTCCCACGTGGGTGGGAAGATCTCCAGACCTGGATCGACAGAGACGCCGACGCACCCGACGTGAACATCGGCGACGACGATCCGATCAGGATGATGTTCACGTCCGGTACGGAGTCGAAGCCGAAGGGCGCGCTGCTGTCCAGTCGCGCGCTGATGTGGCAATACGTCTCGTGTGCGATTGACGGTGGTATGTCAGGGGACGATGTCGAGCTGCACTCACTGCCGCTGTACCACTGTGCGCAACTGGACAGCTTTCTCGGGACCGACATCTACCTCGGCGCCACCAACATCATCGTGCCCGCGCCCGAACCGGTCACACTCCTCCGAACCATCGAAGCGCGTGGCGTCACGAAGCTGTTCGCGCCGCCGACGGTGTGGATAAGCCTGCTGCGCGCGCCGGGGTTCGATGAATACGACCTGTCGTCGCTGCGCAAGGGATACTACGGTGCATCCGCGATGCCGGTCGAGATCCTGAAGGAGATCCAGGCACGTCTGCCAGACGTTCGCCTGTGGAATCTGTACGGACAGACCGAAATGTCACCAACAGCGACGATACTCACGCCCGAGTATCAGCTATCCCACCCGGGGGCGGCAGGGCGGCCGGTACTGAACGTCGAGACGCGCATTCACGATCTTGATGATCTGCCCGTCGGCTCGGGCGAAGTGGGGGAAGTGGTTCATCGATCGCCGCAGACCATGCTCGGGTACTTCAACGACGAGGGGAAGACCGCCGAGGCCTTTCGTGGTGGGTGGTTCCACTCAGGCGACCTCGGATACTTCGACGATGACGGCATGCTCCATATCGTCGACCGCAAAAAGGACATGATCAAGAGCGGTGGCGAGAATGTCGCGAGCCGCGAGGTCGAAGAGGCGATCTATTTGCTGGAAGGCGTATCCGAGGTTGCGGTGTTCGGAGTCACCCATCCGACGTGGGTCGAAGCAGTGGTTGCAGTGGTTGTGCCAAAGCCGGGAAGTCCGCTGACCGAAACGGACGTCATCCAGCACACTCGAACATTGCTGGCAGGCTACAAGACACCCAAACAGGTGGTGATAGCGCAAGATCTACCCAAGAATCCATCCGGCAAAATTTTGAAGCGATCGTTGCGTGAAACTTACGGGTTCGACTTCAGCGAAACCTGATCGCGGCACCATTGCGAGTCGTTGGTGGCGGATGCGTTCGCTTGAGCTGTCCAGCAAGAACCAGCCGTGGCCACTCGACTCGTCGCGGGTTTGGCGTAGACCGTCAGATTGACCAATGTTGTTCTGCAGTAGCCTGAAACGGCATGCTGAGTGCATTGTTCACGAAAGGTTCCGTCCAGTGGGCCGGTGGATGGCTCCAAGGAGTTCCGACCGCTAGATTCGCAGCAGCCGACATCATTCAAAGGAGCAATGTTGAGCGAATGCAGGTTCGACGGACAGGTCGCCATCGTGACGGGCGCGGGAAATGGTCTAGGGCGTGCCTATGCGCGGTTGCTTGCTGCTCGTGGAGCTCGGGTTCTGGTCAATGATCTCGGTGGCGACATGCACGGCGCGGGCGCGAGCAGGGGCCCTGCCGCCCGAACGGCACAGGAGATCGTGGCCGCCGGCGGCATAGCGGAAGCCAACTTCGACTCGGTGGCGACAGGCCCCGGTGGCAAATCTATTGTGAAACAAGCGATGGATACGTGGGGACAGGTGGACATTGTCATCAACAACGCCGGTGCTGTCGTTGCTCGCGGGCCAATCGACGAGAACACCGACGATGACTTCTGCACAGACCTGATGGTGGCCGCAGGAGGGACCTTCTTCGTCACGAAGGCCGTGTGGCGACATATGTGGGATCGAAACTATGGACGCATTGTCAATGTTTCATCGTCCGCTTTTCTGGGAATGAACAGCTCCGCTGGATATCCGGCGGCCAAGGGTGCCACCTGGGGACTGACTCGAAACCTTGCGTACCGAGCGACTTCTCAGGACAAGGACATCAAGGTCAACTGCGTGATGCCAACGGCTGCGGCCAGGATGACCAAGCTGATGGGTGACGCGATTTCCCATGGAATGGAGCGCTATTACCCTCCAGAATCCGCAGCAGCGCCGGTCGGCTACCTCGCACATCGTGACGTGGCCGTGTCAGGCGAGATGTTCGCTACCGGGGGAGACATCATGCGCCGCGTCTTCGTCGCCGTCACACCAGGCTATGACGCGGGTGAGGGCCGGCTGACCCCAGAGCTTGTCCGAGAAAACTTCGGAACCGTCTTTGGAGAAGCCAATTCCACCTTGGTCTTGAACGCCTACGACAAGGTCGCCCTGGATCGTCGTGTTGATTGGCAGGCGGGACTCGGAAGTGTCTTCTGACGCAGGCGGGTCTCACTTCGAGAGAGGTAGAGCAGCAGCTATGGGGAGGGTCGCGTGAAGAACCTGAACGGCCGGGTAGCCGTGGTTACCGGTGGAGCAAATGGGATTGGCTACGGTCTTGCCGAGCGGTTTCTGCAGGACGGTATGAAGGTTGTCATTGCTGACATCGATGCAGACGACCTGGACCGCGCGGCGAGCGAGCTGGCCGAGCATGGCGAGGTGCTCGCGGTTCACACCGACGTCGCCGTTGAAGAATCGGTTCGCGCACTTGCAGATTCCGCAGTCGAGCGCTTTGGCGCCGTCCACGTGCTGTGCAACAACGCAGGTGTCGGCGGCATGCAGCGATTCGCCACGACAAGTCTGGTGACCTGGCGTTGGACTCTAGGTGTCAACCTGTGGGGAGTAATCAACGGTTGCAACATATTTTTGCCCATACTCGCTGAACAAGACGAGGCATTCATAGTCAACACTGCGTCGATGGCGGGCTTTGTCACGACGGCACCCCTTCATCCCTACGTCGCTTCCAAGGCAGCAGTGGTAGCGCTGTCAGAGACAATGGCGAACGAGTTCGCGACGGAATATCCGCACGTCGGGGTTGCAGTACTTTGCCCGGCGTATACGGCCACCAGCATCAGGGACGACGAGCGCAACGCGCCTGCGGGGCATGTTCCAAGGGCACAAGCAGATCCTGAGCTGGAGTCGCTCCGTGAACAGGTCAACGCCGACATCGACTCCGGTATATCTACACAGCGAGTGGCCGATCTGGTGGTACAGGGAATGGCCGAACGCAAAACTCACATCTTCCCGGCGCCGGAGTGGCTCAATTACTGGCAGGATCGCGTGGATCGGGTGAAGCAGCAGATCGTCTGAATTCTGCGAAATCAGCTACTGCACTAGGAGAGTAGGACACAGTTATGCGATTCACTTTCGCCGAGGCGATGACAGATCCCAACTTCTATTCACCGTTGGCGATAGCCGCCGAAGGCGCGGGTTACGAAGGATTCGTCATCCCGGATTCCATCGCCTACCCCGAAGAGTCAGATTCGAGGTATCCGTACACCGAAGATGGCAGCCGCGAGTTTCTCGAGGACAAGGCATTCGTCGAGACATTCGTTATGGCGGCGGCATTGGGTGCGGTGACGGAAAAAATTCGATTCATTCCGTTTGTTCTGAAACTCCCTGTTCGCCCGCCGGCGTTGGTGGCAAAACAGGCGATGTCAGTCGCGGTCATAACACGAAATCGGTTTGCGCTCGGTGTGGGAACCAGCCCCTGGGTCGAGGACTACGGCATCATGGGCGTTGATTTCAAGCGTCGAGGTAAGCGCATGGACGAATGTATGGACATCGTTCGGGGGCTGGGTACAGGTGAGTATTTCGAGTTCCATGGTGAGTTCTACGACATTCCCAGAATCAAGATGAACCCGGCGCCGAGCAAGCCGATTCCGTTGCTGGTCGGTGGACATGCCGATGCCGCGCTCAAGCGCGCGGTGACTCGCGGCGATGGCTGGATGTACGGAGGAGGGCCGCCCGGAGAACTCGATCTGTTGCTCGACAAGATCCATGCAATCCGGAAGGCGGAGGGCAAGCTCGATGAACCATTCGAGATTCACGCGGGCTCTCCGGACGCGTACTCTCCCGATGGTTGTAAGCGCCTCGAGGACAGGGGAGTCACCGATGTGGTCGTAGGCTTCCGGACACCCTATGTCGTCGGGATCGATACCGAACCGCTTTCGCAGGAGGTGGACAGCCTCAACATGTTTGCCGAATCGGTGATCAGTAGAGTCAACCGCTGAAGTCGACGGCGAGTCTGTCGACCGACATGTTTGAAGAGGATCTTGAGGCCCGTGTGGAGAGAGCAGAGGCCACCGGACGGGGGTCTCATCATGATGATGTGTCCTCCCATTGCCTCTCGACCAGCGGCATATCGTGGGTCGAAGCCACCTCTTTACGTCGGCATCGCGATCACGGCGAGCAGCTACTTCGTCATGTCCATGGTGCCATTCAGCATTGCGGTGGACGTGGCCATCCGCTGTGTCAATTCGATTGAACAGGCGTTGATCTTGGCCTCGATACCCGCGTTGATCATGCAGTCGGTGACGCGATCAGAGACTGCAGGCGCAACCGCTGATGCGCATCATCGATTCTAGGCCGTTTCGTGGGCCACCGGGGGTGGTCGCACCGTAGCGGTCGATCTCGGTGTCGATGTCCGGCGTTCGGGTGGGCTCGATGCCGGGGGCCATCACTCGCTCGAGCTCGACGTCAGGTTCCAGCCACGTGATTTGGAATTGGATGCCGCCGGGGCCCCGGCCGTGGAGTGCTTGGGTCGCAGCATGATCGGATGCACCTGCAATCACCCGGCGTTCCCAAGCATCCATCGACGGCTTCTGGACGTGGCTCGGTGGGCCACTATCACCCACCGTTGTGCAGTAGAACTCAGCACTCACCTGGGAAGTCGAGTCGCTCGCAAGTTCCGAAATCGTCATCATTCGCTGTGTTCCAGGCAGCAGCACCCCCTGCCCAACCGGCGGCGCATTCTTGCCGGGGTTACGCATCGGGTAGTCCCGGTTGACATCGAACTCGACGTCGAGTTGCCGCGGTCGTCGATATGGGCAGCTCGTAGTCTTTCGCGCAGAATGACATGCACGACCTGGGAGCGCCGTAAGGCGCTGCGATCCAGGGATTGGGATGTACCCCGAGACCTGGCCGAGGTCATCGGTTGCGGCATTGTGGGTGCCTTTACGTCGGGGTCTTGGGGCCTGTCAGATGGCCGGGTCCGAAACCAGGATAGGACCGCTGGTTCGTGCAGTGACACATGAACTCCCGCTCCCCGGGAATGCGTGAGGGTTCGGGCTCGACTAGTTGACAAAGTGCATGCACTTGCTAGTGTGGTCTGCGCCACGTTTATTGTTCTCGACAAACAGCACGGACTGGACCCGTCAGTTCCCGCGTTCCGTCCTTCCGGTTGCGAATACTCTGTGGCGCATCAAAATACCTTCGAACCTGGCAAGGACGAAACAAATATGATCACCGTCGCTGATGCCGTTGCAGACGCTCGCCGTATCGATGCTCAGGAGATCGCCCAGGGATTCTCCTGGCCGGAATGCCCGCGCTGGCACGATGGCCTCTTCTGGTTCTCGGACATGTACACCTCGACACTGAAAACCATCGACTCTGCTGGTGAGGTGAAGGTGGCCGTCGACGCGACCGGTCGCGCGAGGCATTCGACCGTACCGATCGTTCTCGGCGGGTTCGGCTGGCTACCGAGCGGAGAGATGGTCGTGACGTCGATGCACGAGAAGTTGGTACTCATTCACGACGGTTCCAGTCCGACTGCCCTCTCCGTCTATGCAGACCTCAGCGATCTCGCGCCCGGACCGATAAACGACATGGTGGTCGCCGCCGACGGCTTCGTTTACGTGACGCAGCTGGGATTCGACGTGTTCAATGGGGCAGAGCCGTCGCCGTCGCCGATCGTCGTCGTTGATCCGACGGGTGCGCCGTCGACTGCAGATTCGATCGGTCCGCTGTTGGGTGCCAACGGAATCGCGATCACAGAGGACGGATCTCAGGTCTTCACGGCCGAGGCCTTCGCCAACCGAATTCTGGTGATGGACCGGGCCGCAGACGGCTCGCTGGCGAGTCAACGGGTGTTCGCCGAATGTCCCTTCCTTCCCGACGGGATGTGCCTGGACGCAGAAGGGGGAGTGTGGGTCGCGATGCCGGGCAGCGGGTATGTGGTGCGCTTCATCGAGGGCGGGACGATCACCGACGCGATCCCGATCCCCTTGGCCAGCGGCGTCGGCTCGGCCTGCCTGCTGGGAGGGGCCGATCGCCGCACGCTCTACATCACCGTCGGGGTAGAGGTCTTCGACTTCGAAAAGTCGGCACGAGAGGCAAAGGCCGGCATTTGGACCGCCCAGGTCGAAGTTGGTGCCGGCCAGACCCGACCCTGAACAGCTACGCAAACGAGGAGAACACTATGCAGGAATTGCGATTCGATGGTCGCTCGGTGATCGTCACCGGAGCAGGTCGAGGCATCGGCCGCGAATACGCCCTCTTGTTGGCCGCCCGGGGCGCGGCAGTCGTTGTAGGCGACCTGGGCGCTTCAACCGACGGATCCGGGGTGGACGGAGACGATCCGGCAAGCGCCGTGGCCTCGGAGATCACAGCCGCAGGTGGCCGGGCGGTTTCGTGCGGCGCCGACGTGTCCAGAGAAGAAGGTGCGCGCGCACTTGTCGATTCTGCGCTGGATTCTTTCGGGCACCTGGACGCGGTGATCAACAATGCCGGCATCGTGCGGACTGCCGGATTTCTCGATGTTTCTGACGACGAGTACCAGCGGCACCTTGACGTCCACTACTTCGGTTCGCTTCGGGTCTCTCGTGCCGCATGGCCGCATCTGGTCGCGTCCGGCAAAGGCCGGATTGTGAACACGGTTTCTGCTGCGATGCTGGGCAATCCGATGATGACCCATTACGGGAGTTCCAAGGCGGCGGTGTTCGGGCTCACCAGGAACCTCGCGATCGAGGGGCTCGACGCCGGTATCAAGGTCAACGCCATCGCCCCGGGCGCAGGTACCCGTATGGCTGAAGCGTCGGCCGGAAGTCTGTCACCAGAAATCTTGGACTACCTGATGAACAGCCTGCGGCCCGAGTTCGTGGCACCGATGGGCGCCTACCTGGTTCACCCTTCTTCCACGGTCACGGGCGAGGTGTTCACGGTGGCGGGCGGAGCCGTGAAGCGGCTGGCAATGCTCAACACCGTGGGCATCACCGAACCGGATCTGAGTGTGGAGTCCATTGCCTCGAGGTTCGACGAGATCATGTCGATCACACCCGATGCCGTAGCCCAAATCATTGAAACACAGCAGGTTCCGGCAACATGATGACAATTTTGCGACTTGAACGATCTCGAGGAGACTCCCATGACCAGTGTTGATGAACCAACAATCGACACGACCTACCCGTTCGCACCGGTAGAGTCGACCGCGGCCGCGGCCCGTTTGAAGGCGATTGCCACGGAGCGTCCGATGACCAGGATGACGATGCCATTTGGTGGGGATGTCTGGGTGATCCACCGTGAGCACATTGCGCGCATGATGCTCGCCGACCAGCGGTTCGTCCGGCAGCCGTTCCGAACGGGTGAACGCCAGGTGCCCTACTTCGTGGAATTCCCGGACTTCCTTCGGTCGACCATTCAGTTCGAAGATCCGCCGCATCACACCAAGCTGCGGAAATTGGTGCAGCGCGCGATCTCTCCCAAACGCGTACGCGGGATGCGCGACTCCGCCGTCGAGTTCGCCAACTCATTGATCGACACGATGATAGTCCGGGGTGGCCCGAGCAATCTTGTCGAGGACTATGCAGTGGCACTACCGATCCAGATGCTCAGCAATCTGTTGGGTGTCCCGCCCGAGGATCGAGCGAAATTCCAAAAGTGGAGTTCAGCGACGCTTTCTGTGGCCAACATGCCGCAGGAAGAAGTCGAAGCCAACATGATCGAGTTGGTTCAGTACATGCTGGCTCTCATTGAGGAGCGTCGGCGCGAACCCCGGGAAGACCTGCTCAGCGATCTGGCCAATGCGCGCGATCGCGACGAAACCCTGACCGATGCGGAGATCCTGCCTATCGCACTCATCCTCATTATCGGGGGATTCGACAACACCGCAAACTTCATCTGTTCCGGTGTGCTCTCACTCCTGCACAACCCGGATCAGTTGAAGATTCTCCTCGACGACGTCGACGGCGTCGTCCCAACTGCAGTCGAAGAAGTGCTGCGACACGGACGATTCGAGCTTGGGCGACCTGTCGCCGGTGCCGGTGGGTTGGTTCCTTTCATCGCGACCGCAGACGTCGAGTTCGACGGTGTCCTGGTGGCACGCGGTGACGCAATCCTGGTCGATCCAGGTTCTGCGGGACACGATCCTGCTGCAGTCGCTCATAGTGAGAAGTTCGATGTGCTCCGCACACAAAACCCGCATCTGACACTGAGTTATGGCTTGCACCACTGTCTGGGCGCCCCCCTGGCGCGGATGGAGTTGCAGGTTGCCATCAGCGAGCTCTTCAAGCGACTGCCGGACCTGGCGCTGGCCGGAGAGGTCGTCGTTGACGAGACCAACTTGACGCAGCCGATCACTTCGCTGCCTGTGACCTGGTAGGGGGATCTGTGCCGCAAGTGTTTTTCATGCAAACGAACGGTGCGGAGAAGGTCATCGAAGGCGCCGTCGGCGACTCGGTGATGCAGACCGCTGTCCGTAATGGGGTATCGGGCATCGTCGGTCAATGTGGAGGCGTGCTCTCCTGCGCCAGTTGTCATGTCTTCCTCGCTGCTGACGAACTCTGCAACTTCGAAGACGCGGTGGAGGACGAGGAGGACATGCTTGAATGCACCGCGACCGACCGCCAGGAGAACTCCAGGTTGTCGTGCCAGCTGATCTTGGCTGACGGTATCGATGTGCATGTGACACTTCCTGATGAACAGCTCTGACGCGCCGAGCCTGGCCACCGGGGCAGCGACACCGTATGGGACCCGGGTGGTGGTCGTGGGTGCCTCCCACGCCGGGATTGCCGTGGCCGACCGGTTGCGAGCAGGTGGCCATCAGGGCCCGCTGACACTTATCGGTAGCGAGCGTCATTCGCCGTACCATCGTCCGCCACTGTCGAAGGCCTTTCTCAAAGGCGAAATCGACATGCACGGTATCGCTCTCCGCGGTGAGGGCTATTTCCGTGACAACGACATCAATCTGAGGTCGGGAGAGCGGGTTGTCGAGGTCGAGCGGAGGGCCGATGGGCGCGGTGTCGTGCGAACGCGAGCATCGCGGGGGCGAGATATCGTGGACGGTGCGAGTATCTCGGCCACGTACGAGTTCGACAGACTGGTTCTTGCGACCGGTGCGCGCCCCAGACGATTGTCGATCCCTGGAGCCGATCACCGGGATGTGTTGGTCCTTCGCGACCTCGAGGATGCGTTGAGGTTGAAGAAGCGACTGCGTAGCGGACCTGTGGTCGTGGTCGGAGGTGGTTTCGTCGGCCTGGAGGTCGCGGCGACGATCAAGGATCTTGGTGGTGATTGCACCGTGGTCGAGGTCGGGCCGGGACTGATGGGCCGGGCTGTCGGGCCCGAGACAGCTGCGTGGTTCGCGGCCGAGCACATGTCCAAGGGCATCGATATCGAACTGGGCTGTCGGCCCGAAGGGATTGTGACCGAAAATGATCGGATTGTCGGCGTGCGGCTTGACGATGATCGTCTGATTCCCGCGGCGACGGTCGTGGTCGGGGTGGGGGTGACACCGCGTGATGAGTTGGCGCGGTCCATGGGATTGCGTTGCGCGGCGACCGGAGGCGTCATCGTCGATCACCGGTGTGTGACCTCGGACGGAGTGACCATTGCCATCGGTGATTGCACCGTGCAGCCCTATCCGACATCCGGTGCGGCCGACCTCGTCCGGCTCGAGTCGGTCGACAACTCCGATCAACAGGCGGTCCTGGCCGCGGACACACTACTCGGTGAAGTGTCCTCCGAGCGCTCTGTCCCCTGGTTCTGGTCGGAGCAGGGCGCGACCAAGTTGCAGATGGCCGGCTTGATCCGCGACCACGATGATGTCGTCGTCAGGAGGGATCTCAAACGCGCGGATCGACGCACCGTCATCTATCTTCATTCCGGCACGATGATCGCAGCGGAATGTGTCAATTCTCCCGCCGACTTCTTGGTTCTACGCAAGGCTCTCGCGCGTCGGGTCGCGATCACTCGTGAGGCGTTGGCGGACGTATCAACCCCGCTGCGAAAGTTGCTTGACGCGAGTTAGGCCCTGGTCACAGGTAACGTCCGGCGGCGACGTCGGCAGTCCTTAGCACGTCATCGAGGTATCTTTCGGTCAGTTCCGAGTACCGGCGGCCGACCTGTTTTTCAATGTCAGAGAACAGCTTTCGGAGGTCATCGAGTCGGGCTGTCTGAGACCTGACGAGCAGATCAATCCCCGCCGGCGTCGCGGTGAGCTGTTTGCTTCGTCTATCGGCCCCATTCGGCTCACGTCTTATGAGACCCTGTTCGTCCAGTGTGCTCACTGCCCTCGACGCCGCTGACTGTTCGAGGTCGAGTCGGCTGGCGAGATCGGAAATCGTAGTCGGGCTGAACTTTTGGATATCGGCAAGGGCAAAATACTGCGACGGCGTCAATGTGACCTCGACGGCCCGCAGCACATCCTCGAAATTGGCTCGACCCACCAGATACACGATTTCTGCAATTGATGCGGTACAACGGGCAGCCTCGCTCTTGGCGATAGGTGCTTGCCTCGGATGTGGAGTCGCGTCGAGGTCGCTCGAATCGAAATCGACCAGATCGGGGCCGGCATGCGCCTCCATGACCGGCGTCAGCCGGGTGCTCGCGCACTGCAGCCACTCAGTGAGAGTTTCGACGTCCTCGTGATTCCAGGTATCCAGTGGTCGCTGCAATTCCGCCTTCCAGGACATCTGCCACCGATGCATCAGGGCGTCGCCGGAGTCGGAAAGCTTCAGCACGACCTGTCGGCGGTCGTCGGTGCCCCGTGCTTTGATGACGAAGCCTTGACGAACAAGGGCTGCCACAGTGCGACTCGATTGTGTCGAGTCCGTTCGTAGTGCCTTCGCAAGTTCGTTCGCCCCGCGCGGCCCCCGCGCAAGGACGTTAAGTGTCTCGATACCCGACCGCGGTAGCAGGAGACCGGTGGCTGTTTCGAACCGGCGGCGAGCGGCATTGCTGTGTGATGAGTACATGAACAGGTTGATCATCCGCAACAGGGCGGCCTCGAGTGAAGTGTCATGCGGCACGTGGTGATGTTACGTCGATCCAGCGACACGTAGGAACAGCGCTGTCGTCGGCTGACGGTACGTGATGATCTCAGGCAGACGTAGTAGCACGTGTGGTCTGCAGTTCAACTCCGAGCACAGTTCATCGGGCGGCTGCACGCTTTCCGGCCCGGCGCCCGAAAAAGCTGCTGTCTCCCAAGCTGGCTCCGCTTGCGTACCCACCTGCGCACACACCCGAGGTGCACCGTCCGGCTGCGAACAATCCTGGTATAGGTTCTCCCGACACGTGCAGGACCTCGGCATCCACTGTTGTTTTGAGGCCGCCGAGGGTGAAACCACCGGTCATACCCCGCAGATCGTAGGCGGCGATCGGGGTGGTGATCGGGGTGAGCCACTCCGACTTCTTGGAGAACACCGGGTCGGAGCCCGATGCTGCGTGGTGGTTGAAAAGCTCAACTGTCGACTGCAGTGATCCTTTCGGCAAGCCGATTTCGTTCTCGAGCTCTTCTACGCTCTCACATACCCACTTGGGAGTTCCTCGCATGATCGCGCTGGTCGACTCTGTCTGCAGGGCCTTTTCATACAACAATTCGTCGATGATCAGAAATGCGTCACCGCCCTGGTGGAGTAGGGTTTCCTGTGCGATGCGTCCCGGGTAGGTGTCCTCGTTGATGTAGCGCTGGCCTCGTCCATTGACGAGAATTCCTCTCGCCATCAGTTGCGGGTCGCAGAAGATGGCAACCTCGGTGGCATCCATGTGGGCTGTCGCGGCGCCGATCGCCTGGCTCATCAGGATTGCCCTGCCGTCATGGCTTTCGATCGACGCCGCGGGACGACCTTCAATTCGGGGTGCGTGGTCACGGAGCATGGTGTCGTCGTAGGCAAAACTGCCGGTGGCCAGAACTACGCCGCGTCGGGCCTTGATCGCAATACTCACCCCGTACTGGCGGACAGTCAGGCCCACGACGCGATTGTTCTCGTCGATGACCAGGGCTTGGACGCGAGAGTCGTATAGGGTTCGCGCGCCAAGGGCCTCCGCTGTCTCGATCAGCGGCTTCATCAACATGTAACCGCCGGCCTGCTCGCCGTCGTCAGATGCGGACTTGCGTGGGAGATGGCCGCGTGGCGCGGGTGGGATCACCTTGTTGAAGGGTGCCGAGTTCTCGCCGCCTGAGTACATGAGACCTTCGCTGTGAGGAGGCTCCCATCCCGGCTCACCCCAGAACGATTCATCGAAGACCACGCCAGCGTCGATGAGCCAGTTGAAGTGGTCGACGCTGCCGTCGCAGTACGCGTCGATCTTGGCATCGTCGACACCTGGCCCGAGCGCGGCCTTCATGAACGCCTTCATGTTCTCCGCCGAATCGTCAAATCCCAGCGCATTCTGTAGGGGGGTGCCGCCTCCGAGGTAGATGAAGCCACCCGACATCGCCGCCGCGCCGCCTGCGCCGCCAAGACGTTCCAGTACCAGCACATCAGCGCCGGCGCGAGCGGCCTCGATGGCGGCTGTGGCGCCCGCGATGCCGAAACCTGCCACCAGTACGTCGGATTCATACGACCAGGTGTCGATCGATGACGCCTTGACCGGGATGAGCGTGGGATCTGGCATGGGGGCCTCCTAGACGTAGTTTCACAAGTAACGCATCGCAGTCACGGGACCGGCCACTGTTGATCCCTGTCACCGGGAGGCCCGGTTTTTTCGAACGCGCTAGCCGGCGAAACCGAGGGGGGTGGCCACGTCGGACGGCTCGGACGGCGCGTCCTGCGGGGTCAGTTGGTTCTCGGGTCGCAGCACGCACCTGGTATTGGTGAAGATGGTGACCATGCACTTGTTGTTGTGATTGCACAACGACCGGGTACCGGAGTCTTCCGCGATCCGGTTGATCAGGTCGGGCTCGCGAAGCAAGGCTCGACCCATGGCCACGAAGTCGAAACCGGCCGCCATGGCCTCGTCCATTGTCTGTCGATTGGTGACGCCGCCCAGCAGGATCATGGGCATCGATACAGCGGATCGGATCTGCTGGGCGTCGGCCATGAGGTAGCCATCCGCGTAGGGATATTCACGCAGAACGTGTTTGCCGATGAGCTTGACGCCGGTTCGGACCGGTTGCGGAAGCGCAGCCGCGAACTCGTTGACCGGCGAGTCGCCCTTGAAGAGATACATCGGGTTGAGCAGAGAGCTTCCAGCCGTCATCTCGAGCGCATCTGCGCTGCCGGCCTTTTCGATCCACTGTGCGACCTGCATTGCTTCGTCGATCCAGAACCCACCGGGCACACCGTCGTCCATGTTCAATTTCACGACGATCCCGAGTTGGTCCTGTGCAACGTCGCGGACGGCGTCGAGGATTCGTAGTCCGAACCGAGCGCGATTGTTGAGGGAGCCGCCGTAATCGTCTTTTCGGTGGTTGATGTTGGGGCTGAGGAATGAGCTGGCGAGATAGTTGTGGCCCAGGTGAACTTCTACTGCGTCGAATCCTGTTTCTATCGCCATGCGTGCAGCAGCGGCATGGGCCTTTATCACGCGCTCGATATCGTCTATGGAAGCCGCGGCCACGATCCGCAGGAATTGCATGTTGAAGTAGCGGCTCGGCGACAGTGGTTTCGTGCGGGTCGCCTTGCCGTTGTTCACCGGGCCGGAGTGACCGATCTGCGCCGAGATGGCGGCTCCTTCGGCGTGCACAGCGTCGGTCAATCTCCTCAGGCCGGGTATCGCCTCGGGCCGCCACAGGATCTGGTGCTGATCGATTCGTCCGTCAGGGGTGACGGCGCAATAGGCGACCGTCGTCATCCCGACGCCGCCGCGTGCGTGTTCTACATGGAAGTCAATGAGTTGGTCGGTGACCAAGCCATTCCTGGCCATGTTCTCGTAGGTGGCTGCCTTGAGCGTGCGGTTTCGCAAGCGCACAGGACCAAGTGCGGCCGGCGCGAGCACGTCGGGGTGTTCAATGCGTGACATGGGGACTTCCTTACGGTCGAATTGAGCGGGCTGACGCTCGTGTCACATTGTGCCATGTAGGCATAGTGTGCCGGATGGGTTTCTGTGAACAGGGTTGGACTGAAGACGCGTCCGGGTGGCTATCCTCATGTGCCGCACATCGACGACCGGGAGCATCCATGACACCTTCGCGACAAACGCTGACCGAGCGGCGCGCTGAAGAGCTCCGGCTGACGATCTCCGAGGCCGCTTTCTCCATGTTCGTCGCCGACGGGAACACGTCGGCGACGGTGGGGCAAATCTGCCGTGCGGTGGGAGTTGCGCCCAGAACGTTCTATCGCCACTTCGAGGTGAAAGAAGACGTCGTCCGACCGATCTTCGCGAAGAGTTCGAGCGCGATCGTGTCGGCGCTCGATGAGACCGGGCCGGAGGTCAGTCTGCTCGACGGGCTGGTCGATGCGTTCTTGTCCGAGATGGACGGGTCCACGATGACGACCGAGCTGCGTACATTCCTGGGTCTGATGCTGACGACGCCGGCCTACAAGATGCGCTGGCTGGAGGTCGATCCACCGCTACGAATGGCTGTCGTAGGTCTGCTTGCACGCCATCTCGATCTGAACTCAGATCCTTACCTCCACCTGCTGGCAGCGGACCTCATCGTGCACGCGGCCCGAGATGCCTACCAACACTGGGTCACTTCGCAAGAACGGGAAACCACCGAAGACCTACTTCACCGGAGTTTCGGCCTCGTGTTGGCCGGTCTCGAACATGCCCTGGCGACGGGGTAGGCGCCGGTTTCGGCTCGCAGTCGGCTCAACCCTCGTGCGCTGCGGTCAGGTCGTACATGCGTGCAAGAACATCCAGTTGATCGCAATAGTGATTTGCTGATGACGCGATGATGCTCGCGCCGATCACTGTTGCCCCAGCTTCGATTGACTGATCGATATGCCGCCTGCACCGGTCGGCATCGCCGATCGGGTCGAGTCCGCCTACGGACAGCACGACCTCAAAACCTGACGGAAGGTCCTTGGTGCCGAGAAGATGTACGAGTTCCTCGACGGACAGGCCGAATGGCACCCATCCATCTGCAAGCTCGACTGCCCTGCTCAACGAGCGTGCCGAACGGCCACCGATCCAGAAAGGAACGTGGGACTGCATCGCATGCGGATCGAGAACAACGTCGGAGAACTCAAAGAAGTCCCCACTGTACTGAGGTTCCGCGGTCGAGATGGCGGCGCGCAAGGCAGCCAGAGCGTCGTCGGCCCGCTTGCCACGGTCGGCGAAAGGGACGGCCAGTAGCTCGAACTCCTCCTGAAGTGAACCGACGCCCAGACCGAGGATCAAGCGACCTGAGCTCACGACATCCAGCGTCCCGTAGCGCTTGGCAATCTCCAACGGATGGTGATAGCCAAGGACGAGTACTTGAGTGGCGAGCCTGATGCGCTCGGTTCGTGCTGCCAGAAAGCCGAGCGTGGCCAACGGATCCCAGTAGGTCCCGCCGCGCGCTACCGCGATCTCGACGGGAACAGCGACGTGCTCACTGCAGGTGAAATGATGAAACCCCAAGTGGTCTGCAGCCGAGGCGATCTGCGCGAGCTCGGTGATCCCCGCTTTCGTCTCCCATGTACTGTGAGCTCCCGGGAACCGGGTCACCACGGGAGCGGTGATCCCGATTCGCATCATTCGGCGCGGCGGCTGGTGTACACCAGGTCGTCGGTGTTCGGTTCTCGCAGCATCGTCCAGTAGTCGACGAGTCGCCACGGGCAGGGAACGATAGGGCGGCCCTGCTGATTGCGGTAGTACCCGGTCACTCCTTCGCCCGGATGAGCCCAGACCGTCTTGTCGAGTGATTCGTCGACCCGCTCGTTGTAAGCGGCAAGGGCTTCGGGTTTGACGTCGACCGATGACATGTTGTTCTCCACCAGGTACTGGAGGTTCTCGATAATGTAGTGGACGTGTTCCTCGCTGGTGATATTGTGCCCCGCACCATGATTCGGTGCAGCATTTGGTCCCGCAGTGACGAACAGGTTCGGGAAGCCCGCGACCTGGATGCCGAGATAGGCGCGCGGGTCGTTTCCGCCATCCCATCGGTCGCTCAGCTTTTCGCCGTTTCGCCCGGTGATGTCGATGAACGATGCATATTCGACCTTGAATCCGGTCGCAAGCACGATGATGTCGGCCTCCACGAACTCGCCGTCGCTCAAGGTCACCCCGTTGGGTTGCACCGAAGTCGGAGATGCGCGGTGGAGCGACACGTGGTCACGCTTGAGGGCCTCGAGAAAGCCTGGATCCTTCACGATGCGCTTGGCATATGGTCGGACGGTCGGCGTCATCTTCTCTTTGAGATCCGGGCGGTCGGGAAACGTCTGATCGAGATACCGCAGAGACACCTGCATCACCCGGTCGTTGAGGGCGGAAACAGACAAATGCGTTGCTGCCCAATCCGGGTCGATGCGCGGCATCATGTATAAGTTGTCAGACGCCAGCCAGTAGGCCTTGAGCCGGAACCAGTTCTGGAAGTATGGAAGATGCTTCATCGCCCACTTTTCACCGGATGGAACATCGTTCACCACCGACTTCTCGGGCACGATCCAGTGCGGACTACGCACCACCGCGGCGAGGGCTGCCACGTCATCAACGATGTTGGCGACCAGTTGCACTGCAGTGCAACCGGTGCCGATCACCACTACTCGCTTATCGGTCAGATCGAGTTCCGGATCCCACTCCGCGGTGTGGATCACGGTGCCGTCGAAGGTATCGAGACCGGGGATGTCCGGAACGTTGATGGAGTTCAGAACGCCCAGGGCGGTGACCACCGCGGCCGCGCGATGATGCTGAATTCGCCCGTCGGCACCTCTTGTGACCACTGTCCATTTCTGTTCCGCCTCATCCCAGTCGGCCGACAGCACCGACGTTGACAGTTCGATGTTCTTGATGAGGTCATATTTTTCGGCGACGGCATGCATGTACTCGAGGTACTCCGGGCCGGTGGGGTAGTACCTCGACCAGTTCGGGTTCAACTCAAAGGAATACGAGTAGTAATGGCTGGGAGTGTCCACTGCCGCGCCGGGGTAGATATTGCGCGACCAGGTACCACCGATATCGTCGCGGGCTTCGAACACCTTGTATCCGAACCCGGCCGCATCCAGTTTGACGGCTGCGTTGAGTCCGATCATTCCGGCGCCGATCACGATCACATCGAGGTCGGCAGGTGGAGTCTTGGTGACCGGTACGCGTCGCCGGCCCAGTTCGAAGCCACCCTGCTCCAGGAGGATCGGGATGAATTCGTCGTCCACCTCGCTGACGGTGCACAGTGCCGCCATCCTACGAAAGAGGCCGGGTTCCGGAACTCCTAATCTTGGGGTCACGTCAGTGGTGAGCACCTCGTGAGCACGCTTGCGGATCGCTACGACGACGTCGGTCGGAAACTCTCCTGGCAGGACGACCGCGGCATCGCTGGAAGCACCGTAATGGGTCTTCGCGGTCTCGCCGGCGGAGGCGCTCCGAGAGTCGGCGAGTATGTCCTCGAACTCGTCGAGCAGGGCAAGGTCACCGGTGACGTGGACCATCGACATCAACAATGCACCTGGCTCGGCCTGGTCGATGGCTGCTCTCAGGTCTTCGGCAGTCACCTCGACCTCCTCGTCGATGGTCGAGTCGGTGACGGTGGACAGCGTGCTCATTGACTTCCCTTCTGAATGGCGGACAACGTCCGGGTCTCGAAACGCTGTCCGGTGCGATACGCGGATCCGTTCACCTCATCGAACCCGTGCAGTCGGGGATAGAGAGGTGCCCATTCAGTGGACCCTTCTCGCTGGTGGTCTTCGTGCGATCCGAGGTCGGTCGACCTCAATCCATGCGCACGTCCTCGGGTGACCAATATGCCTTGGCCGAGCTGATCAGGCCGTCCGTGGTGAAGGTCATGACATCCAGAGGCTCGATCTCAACGACGCCGTCGGGAGTGTGTGTCCGCACTCGGAAGTGGAAGGCTGCAGAGTCGCCACAGTGACGAAAGTTGAGAAGCTCGGTGTCCCGCTGGGACTGGGTGAGCGGAGCAAAGAACGCCGCGATCGCGTCTTTGCCGCGCACGGGTTCGGATCCCACAGGATCTTCGACGGTGGCGTCATCGGTGTACAGGGCCGCGATCTGAGATGGCGAGGTTGCCTCCGCGATTGCCTCGAGGTATCTGCTCACAGTTGAAAGCGCGGTGTCACGAGAGATCTGTGTGGACTGGGTCATGAGCAGAAAGTACGAGTTCGTGACGATGCTGAAAACTGTGACTCCTACTCAGCGGACACCGGAGCCACATCGAGCGTTGACGACGGAATGGGTACTGTCCTGCGCGTCGATGGCTTGATCTCACTTCGACTCCCGTCCAGTGGGAAAGGGGACGCCGCCTCGCTGGCGCGCTGGATAGCCTCTATGTGGGCGACGAGAACTAGGTGGGCGATATATGCGATCGCCTCGTGACCAATGATCGGTACCGCTGAAGACGAGCGGCTGCGGAAGGTGTGAGTGAGATGCGAGACGCGATGACCAATGAAGTTGTCGACACGTTCGACTCCCGCGAAATGCGAGATATTATGGGTCACTTCGCAACCGGGGTGGTGGCAATTACCGGAGTCGACCGTGAGACGGATGCTCCGGTGGGTCTTGCTGCGAACTCGTTCACGTCGGTGTCGCTGGATCCGCCACTCATAGCGTTCTGTGTTGCACGGACAAGTTCGTCGTGGCCGCGGATCCGCACCGCTGAAAGGTACGTCGTCAACATTCTCTCGGATGCACAGGAGGGGGTGTGTCGTAGCCTCGCGGCGCGCGGCGGTGACAAGTTTGCAAATTTGTCCTGGTCGCCCTCACCGTCTGGTGCCCCAGTACTCGAGAATGGGCTCGCGTGGCTCGAGGTTGAACTCGATGCCGAACACGACGCCGGCGACCACGTCATCGTGGTGTCCCGAGTACGGCACATCCATGTCAGTGAGCATTCGCCGCTGATCTTCTACAAGGGCAAGTACGGTCGGGTGGAGCATTTCCCTCTTGGCGACGACATCACGACGATCGGCGTGTGAAACGATGACGATGCAACCGCTCAACTGTGATTCGTGTGGGTTGGCCGTAACTGTGGAGAAGTTCAGCGACGCGCATACCTCGATCCAATGGCTGGCCGACGCCGCAGCGTGCCCGTTCGCGGCCGCCCGAGGTCATGTCCTCGCCGGCGACCACAGCTGCCCCGAATTGCGTCGTAGCATCGATGTCGCGGTGCGCGAGAACACCCTCTCGGAGAGTCGGATCGAACTCCCCACCGGGGCCGCGATACCGCGGATGGCCCGCGGCGCAGGCTGCTGACGGCGCGATCTGGTCGGATAGTTCGGTCCGCTGGATGGGAACGGCGGTGTGGCGCGGCCCATCTCGATGCCAAGCTCAATCCATGACCACAATCGAAACTGGAAAGCAGGCCCCCAAAGAGCTGCGTACACCATCGGGTGTGCTTCGTTACTACGAGCGCGGTGAGGGGCCTCCGTTGCTGTTGCTGCACGGCTCGGGTCCTGGTGTCACCGGTTGGCGCAATTTCGCCGGTAACTTCGGCGAGTTCGCCGCTCGCCACCGGACATTCATTCTGGAGTTTCCCGGGTTCGGTGTCAGCGATGATTTCGGTGGTCATCCGATGCTGACGGCCCAGCGGGCCGTGATCGAGTTTCTCGACGGACTGGGTCTGGACAAGGTGGCGGTCGTCGGTAACTCCATGGGGGGAGTCGTCGGTGTCTCACTGGCGATCAATCATCCTGAGCGGGTCAGCAAACTGGTCACGATCGGTGGGATCGGTACAAGTCTGTTCAGCCCCGGGCCCGGCGAGGGCATCAAGCTGCTCATGGAGTTCACCGACAATCCGACTCGGGAAAAGCTCACGCAGTGGCTCAATTCGATGGTCTACGACCCCCGGATGGTCACCGAGCAATTGGTCGAGGACCGGTGGACGCAGGCAACTGAGCCGGCAACGTTGGAAAGTGCTCGAAAGATGTATGGTTCGGCGGCATTTGGTCAGATGATCAAAGCGGCGGCGGACTCGACGGAGCCGCCACTGTGGTCGAAGTTCAACCAGATCAAGGTTCCTGTGCTGGTGACATGGGGACGTGACGACCGTGTGAGCCCCCTCGACATGGCCATCATTCCGATGCGGACGCTGCCGCAGGGAGAATTGCATGTCTTTCCGAACTGCGGTCATTGGGTCATGATCGAGCAGAAGGCCGCGTTCGAATCTGCAGTCCTGGCGTTCCTCGGCCGGGAGAACTGACGGCTGACTTGAGGTACTCATGACTTGGCGATTGGGCTCATCTCTGCTCCCGATGGATGGGAAGTCATCTCGGACCCGGTGACGCATACTGTCAGGCTTTGACCATGGAACCCATCAACGCCGCGATTGTCGGACCGGGAAACATCGGAACCGACTTGTTGGCCAAACTCGAGAGACTCGAGTCGATCTCTGTTCAATATGTCGTCGGGGTCGTCGAGTCCGACGGCCTGGAACGGGCACGAGCCAAGGGAGTCGCTGCCTCGGCCGGCGGAGTGGACTGGTTGCTACAGCAGAGCCCGCTTCCCGAGATCGTCTTCGAGGCGACGTCGGCGAAGGCGCATGTGCTGAATGCGCCGCGATACGCGGAGTTGAACATTCAGGCGGTCGACCTCACGCCTGCGCACATCGGACCGATGGTCTGCCCGCCGGTGAACCTTACCCAGCACATCGAGGCGCCCAATGTCTCGATGATCACCTGCGGTGGGCAGGCGACCATCCCGATGGTGCATGCGGTGTCCCGGGTGACTCCGGTGCCCTATGCCGAGATCGTCGCGTCGGTGGCCTCTCGCGGCGCAGGGCCGGGTACTCGCGCCAACATCGATGAGTTCACCCAGACGACCGGCAAGGCGGTATCCGAAGTCGGAGGCGCCGAGCGTGGACGGGCAATCATCATTCTGAACCCGATGGAGCCGCCGATGATCATGCGAGACACCGTTTACTGCATGATCAATGCTGATGCCGATCGCCAAGCGATCACAGAGTCGGTGCACCGCATGGTCGCCGAGGTGCAGTCCTACGTGCCCGGTTACGAACTGCGCGCCGACCCGCAGTTCGACGACCCGAAAGAAGGGTGGGACGGACACGGCCGCGTCGCCATCTTCCTGGAGGTCGAGGGCAACGGTGACTACCTGCCCAAGTACGCAGGAAACCTGGACATCATGACCGCGGCAGCAGCGCGGGTCGGCGACGCGATCGCCCGCAACCGGATCGGAGTATCAGCATGAGCAAGCCGGCACTACGTGACGACGTTCGCATCGTCGACACCACACTGCGCGACGGAAGCCACGCACAATCACACCAGTTCACCGAAACGCAGGTACGCGACACCGTCCGCGCCCTCGACGGGGCGGGCGTGGAGATCATCGAGGTCACACACGGGGACGGGCTCGGCGGGTCGACCTTCAACTACGGGTTCTCTCGAACCAGTGACCTGGAACTGGTCCAGGCCGCGGCCGAGACCGCCGGGCAGGCAAAGATTGCCGTCCTGCTGGTCCCCGGTATCGGTACCGCAGAGGATCTCCGGAAGGCGGCCGACCGCGGTGCCCAGGTCGTCCGGATCGCCACCCATTGCACCGAAGCCGACGTTTCGCTGCAGCACTTCGAGATTGCGCGCAAGCTGGGCATGGAGACGTGCGGCTTCCTGATGATGGCGCACCGGACCAGTCCGGAGAATCTCGCCAAACAGGCCCGCCTGATGGTCGATGCCGGCTGCCAGGTGCCGTACGTGACTGACTCGGCTGGTGCGTTGCTGATGCACGAGGCCAAAGATCGTTTCGACGCCTTGATCGCTGAAGTGGGGGACGAGGCCTGGGTGGGCTATCACGGCCACCAGAACATGAGCCTCGGAGTCGCGAACTCGGTCATTGCCTACCAGTCAGGGGTCCGCTACATCGACGGCTCGTTGTGCGCGCTCGGCGCCGGAGCCGGCAACACCCCGACCGAACTCGTTGCCGCAGTCTTCGATCGAATGAACATCACGACCGGGCTCGACGTGATGGCTGCGCTCGACGCCGCTGAGACCGTTGTCAAGCCGTACCTCAACCGGTGGCCGAAAATTGATCGCAATGCGATAGTCCAGGGTTGGGTCGGCGTGTACTCGAGTTTTCTGCTCCACGCGGAAGCTGCTGGTGCCCGCTATGGAGTGCCGGTCCACGAGATCCTTCGCCGTTGCGGTGAGTTGGGCTACGTCGGTGGACAAGAGGACATGATCATCGACGTCGCGATCCAACTCGCCAAGACCACGGGCCCGGTGACCGAGCCGTCTACGGCCGCGGTCGCAGACCTCGTCGCCGGCTGATCACGGAGAGGAAACACATGACGTCGACACCGCAGGGCCCGGCCTTGGCTGACTCCAGGCGGAACGAACTGCTGCTTTCGTTCCGCCAGAGTGGCATGGCCATCGTGATTGACGGAGTTGGCGAGTCCTTCAGGGCGGATCTGGTGGCGCCGGCAGAAACGGTCGACGGTCGCCAAGTGGCCAAAATGATCGAGTATTCGTCGGGCCTGGTGTGTGCGGCGGTAACCGACTCGCACGCCGCACGATTGGAGCTGCCGGACATACCGACGGCGTCGAACAAAGGTGACGCGAACCGACGGTTCAGTGTCGCGGTCGACGCCGCCGACGGGGTGACCACGGGAATATCGGCACGAGACCGAGCCCTTACACTCGGCGTGCTCGCGAGCACAGATTCGCGACCGGCGGACCTCACCAGGCCCGGTCATGTGATGGTCCTGCGTGCCGATCCCGCGGGGCGCGGGCAGGCGGCCGCAGCCTTGCGGTTATGCCATCTGGCAAGTCTGCCACGGGTTGCTGCCATCGCGCCGCTGATGTTCGACGAAAACGATCAGATCGCGAATAGGGAACATACGCAGATGCTGGCCGCGATCCTTGAGATACCGGTCATCGACAGCGCAGACACCCGATGGAATGCGACGGCGCACGGCACCCAAGGTGAGTGGAAGCTTTCCGTATTCGATGCCGACTGCGATGTGGTGTGTGTGCGCGCATTCGGGCGGCTGGAGGGTGACGCCGTTCCGCTGATCGGCATCCGCGGTCGTTGTCTGGACAGCGAGGTGGGCGGCTCAGCTGCGTGCCGGTGTGGGCTCGAAGCCGCGGCGTGGACGCGTACGGTCGAGCAGCACGGTGCCGGAGCAATTCTGGTCTATCGCGACCGGTATCAGCGGTGCGTCGACAGGCCGGCGGCCGAGCTCGCCCGGATGCGGTTCGAGCAGACGAAAGTACTCGCGCGCATGCTGGGTATATATCGATATCGGATCTTTGGTCCTCTGGTCGGCGGGGGCACGCAACCGGCCGCCTACCGCGGCCCCAGGTCGGCGAACTCGACGGTGATGTCCGACCTCATGGACTTCACCGATGGATCTGATCCCTACATTCAGCGTGCGGTCTGATGCGGCCCGCGTCGCTGCACTAGGCATCACCCGACACCATTCAGAAAGTGAGCCGATCATCGACGATCAGCGTAGGCAACAAGTAGCAGAGCTGCTGGCGCATGCCGAACAGACTCGAAAGCCCATCGAACCGTTAGTGATCGGGTTTCCCGGAATCGACGTCGTGGACGCGTACGAGATCCAGTTGCTGGGCATCCGCCGGCGAGTGGCGGGTGGAGCAAGAGTTGTAGGGCACAAAGTCGGATTGTCCTCGAAAGTCATGCAAGACATGATGAATGTCGATGAGCCCGACTACGGGCACTTGCTCGATGACATGATGCTCACCGAAGCCGACCCGATCCGAACGAGTGCATACTGTGCTCCACGAGTCGAATTCGAGGTGGCATTCATCTTGGGTGAAGACTTGCCTGGTGAAGGATGCACGGAAAACGATGTCGTTCGCGCGACGCGCGCGATTGTTCCGAGCATCGAGTTGATCGATAGCCGTATCAGGGACTGGCAGATCAAGATCGAGGACACCATAGCCGACAATGCGTCGTCAGCCGGAGTTGTTCTCGGCACGAAGCGAATTGACCCCAGCACCGTGGATTTGACCAACATCGATGTACAGGTGCACGTCACCGGCGCGGGCGCCACTGCGCCACGGCGATTTCTCGCCGATGGGCGGTCTGATGCGGTGCTCGGAAACCCCGCGACCTCGGTCGCGTGGTTGGCGAACAAGGTGTCGGCCTTCGGCGTCGCGCTGCGTGCCGGAGATGTTGTGCTGCCAGGATCGCTGACAAGGGCGATCGATGTCCATCCCGGAGAGACATTTACCGCGGTGTTCGGTCGCGGCCTGGGACAGGTCACCGCGACGTTTTCGTGAAGTAGATAGTCCGCCCACCGTGCGGACAGGCCCGGCCTGTGCCGGGTTCGACAAGCAAACGAAGGAGCCAGCCGGTGAATTGGAACGAAGAAGTCGATGTGATCATCGCGGGATCTGGGGGAGTACTGGCGGGCGCCTACACCGCAGCACGTGAGGGTCTCGACGTGGCGGTATTCGAAGCGAGCGACAAGTTCGGTGGTACCACGGCCTATTCTGGTGGAGGAATGTGGTTTCCGTGCAATCCTGTCTTGAAGCGTGCCGGCGTCGATGACACTGTCGAAGACGCGCTTACCTACTACCAGTCGGTAGTAGGAGACCGGACCCCGAAGGACATCCAGGAAGCGTTTGTGCGGGGCGGTGCTCCGCTTGTCGAGTACTTGGAGCAAGACGCGAACATCGAATTCGCGTTGCTCCCGTGGCCCGACTACTACGGGAAGGCACCGAAGGCCAAAACCGACGGTATGCGTCACATGACCGCCGCGCCACTGACCGCGGAAGAGGTTGGTAGCCTCCGTGACTCGCTACGACCGCCGCTGGACACGGACCGCTTGGGGGCTCCACTTCCCGAATCGCTCATCGGTGGACAGGCTCTGATAGCACGTCTCGTCATGGCAATTTCTGCATACCCGAATGCGTCGCTTCACCTGAACTCGTCCCTCGTCGAGTTGGTCGTCGAGGACGGCGCGGTCACCGGAGCGGTCGTCGAGCGCGACGGGCAGCGGATCGCGGTTCGCGCGCGTCGTGGCGTGGTGCTCGGTACCGGCGGATTCGAGGCAAACGATCAGATGCGCAAGACATTCGGCGTGCCCGGCTCAGCCGATGACACCATGGGCGTCCCCACCAATACCGGACTGGGACTGCGGGCCGCCATTGCAGCGGGGGCAGATGTGGACCTGGTGGATCAGGCATGGTGGTCGCCGGGAATCACGCATCCAGACGGACGTTCGACGTTCTCGTTGTGGATCACGGGCGGTATCTTCGTCGATAGCAACGGGGAGCGGTTCGTCAATGAGTCCGGGCCCTACGATCGGATAGGCAGGACTGCTCTCGGTGCACTCGCAGAAGGCAACCTGGGTCTTCCCTACTGGATCATTTTCGATGACCGCGAGGGCGAAGTCCCTCCGATCAAGTCGACAAGCGTGACCATGGTCGAAGCAGAGAAATTCGTTTCCGAAGGGTTGTGGCACTCAGCCGACACCCTCGAGGAACTTGCCGAGAAGATCGGCGTGCCCAGTAACAGTCTGGCGGCCACGGTCGCGCGATACAACGGGTTCGTGGCCGCTGGAGTCGACCTCGATTACGGCCGTGGCGACGAGGCCTATGACCGTGCATTTTTCGGCGGACACTCACCGATGGTTCCGATCGAGCGTGGCCCCTTTCACGCTGCCGCGCTCGGCCTGTCTGACCTGGGCACCAAGGGCGGTATTCGAACCGATGCTGTGGGCCGGGCGCTTGACCGGTCGGGCGCCCCGATCGCCGGTCTTTATGCGAGCGGCAATACGATGGCCGCGCCCAGCGGCGAAGCGTATCCCGCCGGTGGCAATCCGATCGCCACTTCGATGCTCTTCAGTCACCTGGCCGTACAAGACATTGCGAAAGCAGATCGCGCTCTGCGCGCGATCGACAATGACTCGGCTATCTCGAGCTGACCAAGGCCGAGTTGACGGGATGACGGTGGCTGGTGAGCGAGTGCCTGGAGCGTCCCTCGCTCAGAAATGTGTGCCCACAATTCAAGGAAGGCGCTGATGACCAGCTCAACGGCGGACACCTGGTTAGGCCGCGACCTGGGTTCGCGAGAAGTTTCATGGGACGAACGCGATGCAATCTTGTTCGCACTCGCGGTGGGGGCGCGTCCGGATCAGCTGGACTTGGTCTTCGAGCGAGATCTTCGGGTGCTGCCGACCTTTGGTCTGAGCCTGGCGCAATGGGCACCGGATGCGCTCGGTGAAACCGGCGCATTCGACGTACGTCAGGCACTTCACGGTTCGCAACGTCTGAAAGTCCATGCGCCGCTGGCTCCCGCAGGTGCTGCGACGTTGGCGGCAACGGTTACGGGCGTATGGGACAAGGGGCGCGCCGCAGTCTTCGACGTCATGGTGAGTTGCGAATACTTCGACGCGACATGGTCGATCTTCGCGCCTGGTCGAGGTGGCTTCGGCGGGGATCGAGGCCCGGCCGTGATTCCCCCCGCAGACTCCGAGCCGGTCACAACGCAGTCCGTTCTGATACCAGAAAACGCCGCACTACTATACCGCCTGTCGGGGGATCGCCATCTCATCCATGTCGATCCCGTGGCAGCACAAGCAATCGGGCAACCCCGTCCCATCCTGCACGGCCTGGCTACGCTGTCGGCCGCCACACTGGTGTTGGCCGATTTGGCAGGCACTCACCCCGCAGATCTCGTGGAACTCGAGGGCCGCTTCAGCGCTGTTGTATTTCCAGGCGAGGTCGTCCAAATCGCGAGTTCTTCCAATGGCAACTTCGAGGTCAGCACAGATCGGGGCATCGCGATAGACCGCGGGCGTGTTCATTTCGAAGACCGGACGTGAATCGGTTCTGAACTGATCCCGTCCCAACGCCCCCGACTGACCCAGTTCGCGGTGATTCATCCGGCGATGTCGCATCGGCGACAACAACTGGTGTCTTCGTCGAGTCGACTCCTGAAAACGTTGCGTGAATACCTGTTGCCTCTGGAGTGGACCACAAGTCACGTCGTTCGATCGAGCTGATCCGCCTACGTACGACCACTTTGCGGCGTTCTGCTGCCGGATCGGAATCGATCGTTCGAGATGATTCCCGCTTAGCGGGAGCGTAAGTAGCGGCATATCTTGCACGCGGTGTGTGGTGGGTCACCACAATTTCTCGTGCCTTCCGTGGGTACGACTCGAAAGGAATGCCCAATGAGTGTTGATTCGCCGAGCGCTCCGGCGCCGGACGTGGACGAACGAGGTTGGTCGTTACGTCTGGTGTTGTCGCTGATCTCTTTTGTGCTGGTGCTCGAGGTTCTGTCGATGAGCTACATCATGGTGGCGACGACGATCCCCTTGATTTCCGTCGAGTTCGGGACCACTCAGGGTGCGTGGATGCTCGCGTCGGTGCTGCTTGTCGGTTCAGTAATAAGCCCCGTTGTCGGCAAACTTGCTGACACACACGGCAAGCGCCGACTGCTGCTCGTCTGCATCGGTTTCACGATCGTCGGATCAGTGATCTCCGCGCTGGCGCCCAATTACACGGTGATGCTTGCGGGTCGCATTCTGTCCGGCTTTTTCATCGCCACGTTGTTCTTGAGCTACTCCCTCATCCGAGATGTGTTCCCTTCGAAAATCGTTCCGTTGGCCGTTGCCATCGCGACAAGCGGGATGGGGCTCATCACGGTTCCGCTGCCGTTCTTCTCCGGTTGGTTGATCGATTCGTTCGGATTCCGCAGTGTCTTCTGGGTCATTGGCGGAATTCTTGTCGTGTCTGCCGGTCTCATCGTCGTGACGACGCCGGAATCGCCCGTTCGTCTGCGCTCGCGTATCGATCCGATCGGTGCCGTGTTGCTCGGCGGTGGCGTTGGCGGCGTTCTCGTGGCAATCAGCTTCGGCGATACCTGGGGCTGGAGTGCCGGTTCTACGTTGGCCTACATGTTCGGTGGTATCGCGCTGTTGGTCGCTTGGGTGGCCTCCGCTCGCGTCATACGTGAACCTCTTGTCGATCTCGCTCTGTTCGGCCAGCGACCGGTCATCTTCACCGCCATTTCTGCAGGCTTTTGCTACGCCATATCTGCGCTGGTCGCCGTGGTCCTTCCCACCATGGTGATGACACCCCTGATACCGGGAATGGATCTGGGCTACGGGTTCGGTGCCGACGCTGAGGGCGTCGCGCTCTACCAGGCGCCGCTGGGTGCAGCGGGCGTGGTGGCTGGT
The DNA here is from genome assembly GCF_003217475.1 of Williamsia limnetica. GTDB lineage: Bacteria > Actinomycetota > Actinomycetes > Mycobacteriales > Mycobacteriaceae > Williamsia > Williamsia limnetica. Next base: position 198,220 of record NZ_QJSP01000013.1, read on the forward strand.
GTCGTTGTCGGGGTACTCGTGGGCCGAAACGTCAAGCCTCGCCTTACGATGATCGCCGGCATGACCCTGTTCATTTTTGGTGGTGTGCTGATGGCCTACGCGCACGATACGAAGTTGTCTGTCTTCCTGATCGCGACCATCATAGGCCTGGCGACAGGTACGGGCTACGCGTCGATTCCGAACCTGCAGATCGTCTCCGTTCCACCGCAATTGCAGGCCTCCACGGCAAGTATGGTTGCGGTCTTCCAGAGTATGTTCGCTGCGATCCTTCCGGTCATCGCCTTCAGCGTCATGAACTCGCATGTCGCGCTCGAGGTCGAAGGCGCTGTCATCTACAACAATGACGCGATCATCTACGGGTGGCTGATCGTCGCGGTGGCGGGTGCCCTCGGCGCCGTTGCCGCAATTCTGCTGCCCCGCAACATCAAGCAAATCAATGTGGCAGCTGATCAGGAAGCAGTCATTGTTCCGACCAACGCGGCACCGCTCGCGAGGTCCTAGATCCCGAGCTACGGCCTGACCGTCACCCTGGTCTGGCTGTATGTCGAGATCCTGCGCCTGCTGAGCTACTTCAACTCGGACTAGCGATCGAACCAGAAGAGCCCGCGACCATTCGGTCGCGGGCTCTTTTGTTTGGTTCAGGTTCAGTTCAGGCGTTCGAGGACCATGGCCATGCCTTGTCCGCCG
>NZ_QJSP01000014.1 GCF_003217475.1 Williamsia limnetica
CGGTCCCATTCCGAACCCGGAAGCTAAGCCCACCAGCGCCAATGGTACTGCACCCTAATCAGTGTGGGAGAGTAGGACACCGCCGAACACAATTTCCATTGAAGGCCCCTCATTCGTGAGGGGCCTTCAATGCGTTGTAGGCCAGATGTGCCTCGAGGTCGAGCGTGCAGTGTTAGATGAACGCATGTCATCCCTCGTTGCCGGTCCTTCACTGGTGGAGTCTTACCTGGAGCACATACGCAATACCTGCCTGGTCGGTACTGACGGCGATCTCGCTGACTACATCCCGGAACTCGCGCGGGTGGACCCGACGAAGTTCGGGCTGTCTCTTGCTCTGCACGACGGGTATGTGTACTCGATCGCCGACGCCGATATCGGGTTCACGATCCAGTCGGTATCGAAGCCGTTGACCTACGCGCTCGCGTTGACACACAAGGGATTCGATCAGGTAGACGATCGGATCGGTGTGGAGCCGTCCGGCGAGGCGTTCAACGAGATCAGCGTGGACAGCAAGCGCCGCCCCCGCAATCCCATGATCAACGCCGGCGCGATCCTGTCGGCGTCGATGCTGTTGGAGGTCGAGCCCGATGTGGATCTGGCGTTCGCGGAATTGCTCGAGTTCTACTCCGCGTGCGCAGGTCGGCAGCTCGCTCTCGACTCAGAGGTTTACGAGTCCGAGATGCGCAGTGGCGCCCGCAATCGCGCCATCGCCTACATGCTCCAGAGCTTCGGCGTCCTGCACGCCTCTGTGGAAGCCTCGATCGACCTGTATTTCCGGCAGTGTTCGCTGGTGGTGACGACAGACGACCTCGCCGTGATCGGCGGAACGCTCGCCAACGGTGGCGTCAATCCGCGGACCGGCCGACGGGCGGTCGGGCAGGCCGTTGTGCAGCGGGTGTTGAGCGTGATGACCACCTGCGGTATGTACGACGGGGCGGGCGACTGGGTCACCACCGTGGGACTGCCGGCGAAGAGCGGGGTCGGGGGTGGGATCATGGCTGTGCTTCCCGGCCAGCTCGGTATCGGTGTGTACTCGCCCTTGCTCGACGAACATGGGAACAGCGTTCGAGGTGTGGCCGCATGTAAGCGGCTGTCGGCCGATCTCGGATTGCACATGTTCAACGTCGCCAGGGAGAGCCGGGTGACCGTGAGGTCGTTCCACACCGCCGCTGAACTCGATATCGACACCGACCGTACCGACGCCGAACGCCGATACCTACGTGGAAAACGGGACCGGATCAGGATCTTCGAATTGCAGGGCGACCTCACCTTCTCCGGTACCGAGAGTGTGTTGCGGCGTTTGCGTGCCACCGCAAAGGAGTTCGAGGTCGCAATCTTGGACATGACACGGGTAGACCATGTCGATCAGGTGTCGCGGTCGATGTTCGTCGGTGCCAGTCGCAACCTGAAAGGTGTCCAGCGGAGCGCGGTCATCGTGGATCCGGACGGTGTCGTCGTTCGCCGCAGTGCCCATCGCACTGAACCAGGGCCAGGTATCGAGTTTGTGGTGACCACCATGGCCGAGGCGGTGGCCCGTGCGGAGGACTTCCTGCTCAAGCTGGCAGTGGAAGGGTCCTAACGAAGTGTCGAGTCGAACGCCGACAGCAAGGTGAGTGCCGCGAGGGTCTGAGCATCGCAGATCTGCCCGGATGCAACTGCTGCCCACACGTCTGCGACCGGCCACCACCGAGCGTCCATGTCCTGTTCCTCGTGTTCGCGCGCGGGAGGACCCGGTGAGAGCCTCTCGGCCAGGAACACTGCCTGCCGTTGGCTGCTGAAACCCGGTGCCACATCCACGGATCCGATCTGGATCAGCGCTTCGGCACGCAATCCGGTCTCTTCTGCGAGCTCCCTCACAGCAAGCTCTTGCGGAGGCAGACTCTGTCGGTCAGGCGCGGTGCCTGCAGGGAATTCCCAACGGCGGGCACCGACCGCGTACCGGAACTGTTCGACGAGGTACAGCCGCCCATCATCGCGTGGGATGACGATCACGCCGGCCGGCTTGTCGATGACGCTGTAGATGCCCGGGCTGCCGTCGGCCCGCACGATCTCGTCCTCCCGCAGAGACAGCCACGGATTGGCGTAGATATCGGTTGAGGACACTCGCTTGATCGACACCACACCAGAATATGGCGCTTGCTCGGCACGGGAGCCGCAGGAGTCCGCCGCCACGGGCCTAAGGTGGACGGCGTGCGTCTAGTCATTGCCGAGTGCCAAGTCGATTACGTGGGGCGGCTCACGGCCCACCTCCCCAGGGCCCGTCGACTCCTGTTGATCAAGTCCGACGGTTCGGTGAGTGTGCACGCCGACGATCGTGCCTACAAGCCACTGAACTGGATGAGCCCTCCGTGCTGGCTGGTCGAGACCGAACCGGAAAACCCTGACTCTCCTCAACTATGGATCGTCACGAACAAAGCGGGTGAAGAACTCCAGATCACGATCTTCGGTGTGGAACACGACTCGAGCCATGAACTCGGCCTCGATCCGGGACTGATCAAAGACGGCGTGGAAGCACATCTGCAGGAATTGCTCGCCGAGCATGTCGAGACACTCGGTAGCGGCTACTCATTGGTCAGACGTGAATACATGACCGCCATCGGGCCGGTGGATCTGCTGTGCCGTGATGCCGACGGCGTTTCGGTCGCCGTCGAGATCAAACGTCGCGGAGAGATCGACGGTGTCGAGCAGTTGACCCGGTACCTCGAACTGATGAACCGCGACCCGCTGCTTGCGCCGGTGCAGGGTGTGTTCGCCGCCCAGCAGATCAAGCCCCAGGCGAAAACGCTGGCCAAGGATCGAGGGATCCGCTGTGTGACACTCGATTACGACAAGCTCCGGGGAACCGAGAGCACCGAGTTCAAGCTCTTCTGAAGCCGAGGCGGAACATCAGTGGAGATCATCGAGTCGGGACCGGACGGGTATGACCACTATGTCCGTCCGATCAGCGGCCAGCGCGCGGTCAAAGAATATCGGTGCCCCGGCTGCAATCAGGTGATCTTCGCCCATACGCCGCACGTCGTCGTGTGGCCGGCAGACGACTACGGTGGCGGCAGCCTGGTCGCCGAACGCAGACATTGGCACACCGGCTGCTGGCGCCGCCGGAGGAACGTCGCTAACGGTAAGAGGCGCTGATCTCTTCTGCGGCGTCGTCCACGTCGTCCACGTCGTCCACGTCGTCGGCTTCGGCCTCTGCGGTGCTCGCCTCCGCCGAGTCCTCAGCGCCCGTGTCAGAACTCTCCGAGGTCGCCTGCGACCTCGACTTGTGAAGCAGCGCGTTGTCGGACAGTTCCTTGTTCAAGAGCCCGGTGGTGTCGGGATCGAGTAGGTCCGGCTCGGATTCGGCTTCGGCGAGCAATTGCGGGACCTCGTCGAGTTGACTGCGGATCTCGCTGAGTTGAGCCAACATCCGACTCCGCAGAACCCGAATCTGCTCGGTGACCTCCTGCGCGCGAGTGACCCGCTCGGTGGCCGCCGACGCCGCGCGCTGCCGCGTGCTCTCCGCCTCCGCGCGTGCGGTGTCTAGACGCTCTTTGGCCTCTGCCTTGCTGCTGCGGTCGAGTTCCTTCGCCTGCTCGAGCGCCTCGGAGCGCCTGGCGGCCATCGTCAGGTCGAAATCTTCCTGAATCCGCTCACGATTGCTCTGTGCGCGGGCATCGAGTTCCTCGGCCTGCGCGGTGGCCTCGGCGATGATGCGCTGGGCCTCGGCATGGGCGGCGCTCATGGTGGCCTCGTGCTCCGCTTCCATCGCCTCACGTCGACGCGTCATCTCCTCGCGCTGGCGGGCGATCTCGTCGCGGTGCTCCTGCGCCTCTTGGCGAGCGATCGAAAGAGTCTCCGCAGCCTCGGCCTCCGAACGGGCACGGATCTCGGAAGCCTCATCGGAGGCCAACCGGAGCATGCTCGATACCCGCTCGCTCATGCCCTGCACCGTGGTCGGTGGGACGGAGAGCTTGTTGACCTCTCGGCGCAGATCGTCGATCTCGTCGCGCGCGATCTCGAGATTGTCCGCGAGCTCACGTGCATTCGCAGTCGCGGCATCCCGATCTGCCGCGATCACCCGCATCTCGGCATCGAAACGACGGAAGAAGTCGTTGACCTGATCACGGTCGTACCCGCGCATGACGGTGGCAAAAGGCAAGCCGGAAGCGGAAGTGGCCTCGTGGTTTGGCATGGTCGCGATTTTACGCTGCCGAAACCCCCACACCTGCCACGACGGCCCGCCCGGCGCCGAGGAGTTACCGTGCTGCAACCATCACGTCGGGCGAGTCCGGGTCAGTGGGGATCGGCGGCAGGCTCCACCAGTTCGAGCAGAACGCCGCCCGCGTCTTTGGGGTGGATGAAGTTGATGCGAGAGTTCGCGGTGCCGCGGCGAGGGGCGTCGTAGAGCACTCGGATGCCGTTCGCGACCAGACGGCGGGTCACTTCCTCGACGTCGGTGACGCGCACCGCCATCTGCTGCAGACCCGGGCCGTTGCGATCGATGAACTTCGCGATGGTGGAGGTCTCGTCGATGGGGGACAGCAACTGGATCAGCGCATGTGACTTCTCGGCGCCCTCTGGGCCGACCATGGCCTCCACGACGCCCTGGGCCTCATTGGTCTCCTGGTGCAGGGTGACCAGGCCAAGGTTCTCGAGGTACCAGGCCTTTGCCGCGTCGAGGTCCGGGACGGCGATGCCCACGTGATCGATCGCGGTGACCAGATCGCCGATGGCGCTCAGCGTCGCTGACTGGGGGTTCTGTTCAGAGGCACTCATGGTCTAAAGGTAGCGTTGGGGGAGGCCATTACACCATTCAGCCACTGGCCGGGACGCTTTTGCTCCCGGTTGCCGGAGAACTCCGGCGGTATTGTCAAGAGAGGTCAGAAGAGATGTCGACGTCGGTAATCGTGTCGGGAGCGCGCACCCCCATCGGGAGATTGATGGGTTCGCTCAAGGATTTCAGCGCTGTGGACCTGGGCGCGATCGCCATTCGCGGCGCACTCGAGAAGGGTAACGTTCCCGCCTCTGAGGTCGAGTACGTGATCATGGGCCAGGTGCTGGGTGCCGGTGCCGGGCAGATGCCTGCGAAGCAGACTGCGGTCAAGGCCGGAATCGGCTGGGACGTACCGGCTCTGACCATCAACAAGATGTGCCTGTCCGGGATCGACGCGATCGCCCTGGCCGACCAGCTCATCCGGGCCGGCGAGTTCGAGTGTGTCGTCGCCGGTGGCCAGGAGTCGATGACGCAGGCGCCGCACATCCTTCCGGGCAGCCGCGGCGGCTTCAAGTACGGCAATACCGAGCTGGTCGACCACATGGCATATGACGGGCTGCACGATCCCTTCACCGACCAGGCCATGGGAGCTCTCACCGAGCAGCAGAACGACGTCGAGAAGTTCACCCGTGCGCAGCAGGACGAGTTCGCCGCCCAGTCGCATCAGCGTGCGGCCACCGCGTGGAAGAACGGCGTCTTCGCCGACGAGGTCGTGCCCGTGAGCATCCCGCAGCGCAAAGGTGATCCGATCGAGTTCACCGAGGACGAGGGCATCCGGGCCGACACCACCGCTGATTCGCTCGGGCGACTGCGCCCGGCGTTCCGCAAGGACGGGACGATCACAGCAGGCAACTCGTCACAGATCTCCGATGGCGCGGCCGCGGTCATCGTGATGAGCAAGAGCAAGGCCGAAGCCCTCGGACTCGAGTGGCTGGCCGAGATCGGACCCCACGGCGTCGTCGCCGGCCCCGACTCCACCCTTCAGCACCAGCCCGCCAACGCCATCCGCAAGGCGTGTGGTCGCGCGGGCATCGATCCCAAGGATCTTGATCTCCTGGAGATCAACGAGGCCTTCGCCGCAGTCGGTCTGTCGTCGGCCGCCGAGCTCGGCGTCGACGAGAGCAAGGTCAACGTGAACGGTGGCGCGATCGCAGTCGGACACCCGATCGGTGTGTCCGGAGCGCGGATCACGCTGCACCTCGCACTGGAACTGGCCAGGCGGGGCGGTGGCACGGGCGCTGCTGCGCTGTGTGGCGCCGGCGGACAGGGCGATGCCCTCGTCATCACGGTGCCCGCCAAGTGAGCGCGTCGGCAACAGCAGTGCTGTTTCGTATCGTCGCCATCGCCGAGGCCATCACCTGGCTGGCGCTCCTGATCGCCATGTTCTTCAAGTGGGTTCTGGGCCACGAGGAAGCAGTTGCCGTGCCGGGCATGGTGCACGGCATCGTGTTCGTCGTCTACCTCGTCGTGACCGTGTACACCGCGCTGCGGTTGCGGTGGAATGCCACCTCGACCAAACAGATGCTCACCATCACGGCAGTGGCGCTGGTCGCCAGCATCCCGCCGTTCGGCACCCTCGTATTCGAGTGGTGGGCGCAGCGCAACGGGCGCCTCACCGACGCGGGCAACACGTCGAAGGCTGCCATCTCCTGACAACATCCCCGGTCACCGCCACCCATCCGCACCCTCGGGTGCGGGTGGCGGTGTCGGGGATCTTTGCCCTCAACGGGCTGCTCGCTGCCATGTGGGTCGCTCACATCCCGGTCATCCAGTCGCGGACCGGCGTGGACCACGCCACCCTCGGTGGCCTGTTGCTGGTGCTCGGCGGGTCCGCGTTCATCGGTATGCAGGTGATGGGCCCGCTCACCGACAGATTCGGGTCTCGATTTCCGACCGTCATCAGTGCGATGGCTCTGTCCGGGGCCATCGTCCTGCCGGGACTGGCCACCGGGACAACGTCGTTGGCGGTCGCTCTGGTGGCCTTCGGCTTCTGCAACGGAGCTCTCGACGTCTGTATGAACTCGCAGGCGGTTCTCACCGAGCGCGCTTACGGCCGCCCGATCATGTCGTCTTTCCACGGATTTTTCTCGGTCGGGGGCCTTGTCGGGTCGGGAGTCGTGGCGGCCACGGTGGCGACCGACGTCCCCCTGCCCGCGACCCTGCTCGCCTGCTGTGTGCTCGGCGTCGGGACGGCGCTGCTGCTGGCACGGTCCCTGCTCGCAGGACGACCGGGTGATGGGCGGTCGCAGGCCCAGATCGTCGCGGATGGGCCAGAGCGCAAACCGTGGGGCCGTATCGCCCTGCTGGCGGCAGTGGCTTTCAGCGTGATGCTCGCCGAGGGCACCGCCTACGACTGGAGTGCTCTGCATCTTGTCGAGCGTTTCGATCAACCCGAGGCGATGGGCGCCGTCGCGTTCGGGGCCTTCAGCGCGACGATGGTGATCGCGAGATTCTCGGCCGACGCCGTGAGCGCCCGGCTGGGTCCGGTGGCCGTCGTTCGGGTGGGGTCACTGGTCGGATTTGCCGGAATCGCTCTGGTCATCTGCTCTCCGACACCGCTGCTCAGTGTCGCCGGCTGGGCGATCTTCGGTCTCGGCGTGGCCGGGGGAGTGCCGCAACTGTTCACTGCCGCAGGAAATCTCTCGACTCGATCGAGCGGTCAGACCATCTCGTTGGTCGTCGGATTCGGGTACGTCGGGATGTTGTCCGGACCGGCCGTCATCGGGCCCGTCAGCCACTGGTGGTCGCTGGGGTCTGCGCTGTGGCTCGCGGCGGCCGCAATGCTGTTCGCCGCGGTGGCCGCTCCCATCGTCCGGCCGCGCGGCGTCGACGAGGCTGCGCCCCTGTCAGGTGCTGTTGAAGGGTCGGCTGCCGGCGAAGTGTCAGCTTCTGGCGAACGCCCGCAGACCTGAGAACCAATCGCTTCGCCGTCGTGCCAAACTGGACTGGTGAGTAGACCGCAACAACGTAAACCCGTTCCCGCCGCCGCGGCCAGAGCAGCCGCCGCGATGTCCGGGGCAGTGGACCTTTCCGTGTTGAAGGAGCGTGCCGATGCGGGGCGCGCGCAGGCGAATCGACCTGCGGCACCCCCGGCCGGCCGCGCCCCTGCGCCGTCGTCAGGCGGCGCGTTCCCGTCGGTGTACGACGTCACCGAGGCCGACTTCGAAACCGACGTCGTCGCCCGTTCCGGTCAGGTGCTCGTCCTCGTCGACCTGTGGGCGACCTGGTGTGAGCCGTGCAAACAGCTCTCGCCGACCCTGGAAGCACTCGCGGCGCAGTCCGGCGGTAGCTGGGTGCTGGCGAAGGTGGACGTCGATGCGAACCCGCGGATCGCGCAGTTGTTCGGAGTGCAGTCCATCCCGACCGTGGTCGCGATCGTCGCCGGGCAACCGGTGTCGGCCTTCGCAGGGGTGCAACCCGCTGGACAGATCCAGGGTTGGATCGACGACATCCTCGCCAAGCACGGGGCGGAACTGACCGGCGCGCCGGCCGCCGAAGGCGCCGAGCCGGAACCGGAGCCCGAGGACCCGCGGATGGTCGCCGCGGAAAACAAGCTCAACGACGGTGACATCGATGGTGCGCTCGCCGACTACAAGGACATCGCCGCCGCCGAACCCGAGAACGTCGAGGCCGCTTCACTCGTCCGCAATCTCGAGTTCGTCGCGCGAGCCCAGAAGCACGACGCCGCGACCCTCACCGACGCTGCGCCCGACGACGTCGAGGCCCAGCTCGCGGCGGCCGATATCGAACTGCTCAACCAGCAGCCCGAAGCCGCGTTCGACCGCATCATCAAGGTGATCTCACGGACTGCGGGCGACGAACGCACCCAGGCCAGGACCAGACTCCTCGAGCTGTTCGAATTGTTCGATCCGGCCGAGACGTTCGTGGTCGCCGCGCGGCGCAAGCTGGCGACAGCGCTGTACTGAGCAGACGGGGCTGCGGTCGACAGCCGCATCAGCGCATCAGGGGTCGTAGCGCGAGCAACCGTTCTCGGTGTCGAAGTACCCGGCGGTGAAGGCATCGATCCGGGCGAACCCGGAGGGCAGTGAACGACCGGCGACATCGCTCGCCACCGCGCCGCTGACCAGAAGCCCGGACACCAGTTCGTCGAGATCGCCGCCTCGCAGGGTGAAGGTGCCGGAAGCGGCGGTGGATCGGGCCCAGCGGCCGGTGTCGCACGCCGCTCGCGCCGCGGTGACCGGCTGATCGATTGCCTGGCCCCGTGCGCTCTGCGCGGCGACCGAGTACCGGGACGCGACCAGTGAATAGGCGCTGAAGTCGCCGCCGATGAAACTCGGCAACCCTGCCGGCCCGTTCGTGCCGTTGGTGGCGATCAGCGCGAGCTCGTCCGGATCCATCGACACCGTGTTGGTGGTCGGGCAGAAGGCGACCGGGGCCTGCGCGACGACGGCCACATCGACGTCGGCGCACGAGATGCCGAGCGCCGTGCGGTCGACCACCGGCCGAACCGAGTCGGAGAGGCCGTAGAAATCCTCCACCGACGCCACCACCGAACTCAATCCCGCCTCACTGAACGGCGTGGCGTCGATCGACCCGGTGTTGTCGAATCGTGGTGGCATCAGGTCCCGCTTCTCGTCGACGTAGAGCTGACCGATCGCTCCGCAGACGGCTGCGCCAGAGCTGAACCCCGTCTTGAATGCATCGGCACGCTCGAAGGCGGTGCCGTGGTCGGATTGTCCGCGACGTCCGTCCCGCGCGGAGATGAGTGCCGCCACAGCACTGTTCAACCCGTCGCCGGTGTTGATCTCGAGATACTCGCCGTGTCCCTCGGCGAGCCAGCGGATGAAGGTGCCGGACAGGCAGTCGGCTTGTTGCTCGCTGACGATGGGAGAGGCGGATTTGTCGAAGCCACCGATCATCTGGATGTAGTGACCGTATTCGTGGGCGATCACGGTGACCGGCGCCATGGGGCCGAACTCCTCGAGCAGTGCGGGCATCAGCACCCCCCGGTCCCAGCCGATCTCGATGCGATCGGGACAGAACGCAGCGTTGACCTGACGAAAGGTGGACTGTCCGCAGAACGATTCCGAGAGTGTCTCGGACGTCTGCGCATCCCAGGAGACGAAGCGCAGACCCGTTTTGAAGCCCTGGCCGAAAGCTGGCTCGAAGGCCTGTTTCCAATAGGTGTCGAGGTCTGCGAGAGCGGCGGCCATGAGTGCGTCGATCTGGTCGCCCGTGCCGCCTCGGATGTCCAGATCGGGTCCGGTGGTGTCGGCGCGCAGCCCGTTGGGCCCGGTCGTGACCGGCAGACCGGCGACGGTGAAGGGATCGCTGAAGGCCGACACTGCGTCGCCGCTGACCTGTTCACGGCGCTCGTCGGCCGCACACGCCGTCAACGCCAGTAGGACGACGCCGAGCAGCGGCCCGATCACTGCCCGACCGGTCATGTTCATGTACGTCGGCCGTCAGGCCGGGGTGAGCCAGATGGCCCCGTTGGCCGGAAGGGTCAACCGGGCGCAGGCGGGACGACCGTGCCACTGTTCGTCCGCTGCGATCACCTGACCCAGGTTGCCTTCTCCACTACCGCTGTAGGCCGGTGCGTCGGTGTTGAGGATCTCTGTCCACGTGCCCGACTGTGGCAGTCCCACGCGATATTCGGTGCGGGTGGTGCCGGAGAAGTTGAACACGCACGCCACCACCGAACCATCGGAACCCCAGCGCAGGAAACTGATGATGTTGCCCGCAGTGTCGTTGGCGTCGATCCAGGAGTAACCGTTGGGCGTGATGTCCTGGCTGTACAGCGCGGGATGCGCCCGGTACACGCCGTTCAGATCGGTGACGAGGGACTGAACCCCGGAGTGCAGCTCACCTTCCCAGCCGTCGAGCTGATCCCACGACAAGCTGCGGTTCTCCGACCACTCCGGCGTCTGCGCGAACTCCTGGCCCATGAACAGCAACTGCTTACCGGGATGTGCCCACATATAGGCGAGCAGTGATCGGACACCTGCGGCCTTGGCCCGCGAGTCTCCCGGCATCCTGGACCACAATGTGCCCTTGCCGTGCACCACCTCATCGTGACTGATCGGCAGGACGAAGTTCTCGCTCCAGGCATACATCAGCGAGAAGGTGATCTCGTGGTGATGGAAGCTCCGGTGGATCTGGTCGCGCCCGAGATAGCCGAGAGTGTCGTGCATCCACCCCATGTTCCACTTCATGCTGAAACCGAGGCCGCCGAGATTGGTGGTGCGCGTGACGCCGGGCCACGATGTCGACTCTTCGGCAACGGTCACGACACCGGGGTGGTGCTTGTGCACGGTGGCATTCATCTCCTGGATGAATTGCACTGCCTCTAGGTTCTCGCGACCACCATAGATGTTGGGGGACCAGCCACCCTCGGGCCTCGAATAGTCGAGGTAGAGCATGGACGCAACAGCATCCACACGGAGGCCGTCGATGTGGAATTGATCGAACCAGTAGAGGGCGTTGGCGACCAAGAAGTTGCGGACCTCATTGCGACCGAAGTCGAATACGTAGGTGCCCCAGTCCAATTGCTCACCGCGCTGCGGGTCTCCGTGTTCGTAGAGCGGGGTGCCGTCGAACCGGGCCAACGCCCAGGCGTCCTTCGGGAAGTGAGCGGGAACCCAGTCGACGAGTACTCCGATCCCGAGGGAATGGAGGTGGTCGACGAAGTAGCGGAAGTCGTCGGGGCTTCCGAATCGTGAGGTCGGCGCGTAGTACGAGGTGACCTGATAGCCCCACGAGCCACCGAAGGGATGCTCCGACACCGGCAGCAACTCCACGTGTGTGAAGCCCAGCCGGGTGATGTAGTCGCCGAGCTGTTCGGCCAATTCTCGATAGTCCAGGCCCTGGCGCCACGAGCCGAGATGGACCTCGTAGACGCTCATCGGCTCGTCGGTGGCCACGACCTTCTCCCGGTCGGCGATCCACACCTCGTCTGTCCACTCGAACGACGTCTCCGGGATCACCGACGCGGTCGCCGGCGGGATCTCGGTGGCGCGTGCCATCGGGTCCGCCTTCTCGCGGACGATGCCGTCGTTGCCCGTGATGCGGAACTTGTAAGTGGTGCCGGGGCCCACGTCGGGAACGAAGACTTCCCACACGCCGCTCGATCCCAGTGAGCGCATCGGCGCAGTGTGCCCGCGCCAACCATCGAAGCTCCCGATGAGGGTGACGCCCTGGGCATTGGGCGCCCACACCGCAAAACTGGTGCCACCGACATCGCCGTCCGCAGTGGTGTAGACCCGCGCCTGCGGGCCGAGGATCTCCCACAGCCGTTCGTGGCGGCCCTCGGTGAACAGGTGGATGTCGAGCTCTCCGAGGCTGGGTAGGAAGCGATACCCGTCGGCGACGACGAATTCACGGTCGGCACCGCCGTCATCCGAGTTCGGATAGGTGACCCGGTAGCGGTAGTCGATGAGGTCGGTGATCGGCACTGCAACCACCCACAAGACCGAATCTTGTTGCGTGAGTGGGTACTCGACACCACCGATGATCGCGGTCACCGCGATTGCATCTGGTTTGAGGGTGCGCAGGACGGTGTGGTCGCCGACTGGATGGGCGCCGAGGACCCCGTGCGGATTGTGATGGGTGCCCGCGAGTAACCGCTCGAGGTCAGCTGCGGGCAGTAGTGCGTCGGGTACGGCGTCTGATGATGTGGTCATGAGGGAGTCCTGAACGCGAGGTTGCGGCGGGCGGCTTCGGGCATGGGAGGCAGGGCGACGATGTGGGCCACCGATCGCCAGGGTTCGAGTCTGACGAAGTTGGCCTGACCCCAGTGGAAGCTCTCGCCGCTGACTTCGTCCACGCCGCTGAAGCGGTCTTGCCAGTCGTATCCGATGGACGGCATGTCCAGCCAGAGCGTGGATTCTTCCGCACCGTACGGGTTGATGTTCACCACGACCACCACGGTATCCCCGGTCTTGGGGTCGAACTTGGAATACGCGATCAGCGCATCGTTGTCGAGGTGGTGGAACTTCAGGTAACGCAGCTGCTGTAGAGCGGGGTGTCGTCGGCGGATCTCGTTCAGTGACCGGATCCAGCCCTCGAGGGACTCACCTCTGCTCGAGGCGCCCTTGTAGTCGCGTGGACGCAGCTCGTACTTCTCGGAATCGAGATACTCCTCGCTGCCTTCCCGGACCGCGTGGTGCTCGTACAGTTCGTATCCGCTGTACACGCCCCACGTGGGTGACAGGGTCGCGGCCAGCGCCGCGCGGAGCGCGAACATCCCGGGACCGCCGTGCTGCAACGATTCGTGAAGGATGTCGGGCGTGTTCACGAACAGGTTGGGCCTGGCGATGTCGGCGTTGCCGGCAATCTCGTTGCCGAATTCGGTCAGCTCCCACTTGGCGGTACGCCAGGTGAAGTACGTGTAGGACTGGGTGAAACCGAGTTTGCCCAGACCGTACAGACGGGCCGGCCGGGTGAATGCCTCGGCCAGGAACAAAACGTCCGGATCACGTTTCTTGACCTCTACGATGAGCCACTCCCAGAAGTCCGGCGGCTTGGTGTGAGGGTTGTCGACCCGAAAGATCTTGACGCCCCGCGCGACCCAACCCAGGACCACCTTGAGCACTCCGCGGAAGATGCCGTTGCGGTCGTCGTCGAAATTGAGTGGGTAGATGTCCTGGTACTTCTTCGGCGGGTTCTCGGCGTACCGGATACTGCCGTCGGGTTCGGCGGTGAACCAATCCGGATGCTCGGTCGTCCACGGATGGTCGGGGGCGCACTGGAGGGCGAGATCGAGTGCGACCTCCATCCCGAGTTCTTCGGCTCGATGCCGGAAGTATTCGAAATCGTCGAACGTGCCCAGCCGTGGGTGGATCGCGTCGTGTCCACCGTCCTTGGATCCGATCGCCCACGGTGACCCGACGTCGTCGGGGTGCGCGGTCACCGAATTGTTGGGGCCTTTGCGGTTGACCTCGCCGATCGGATGGATCGGTGGGAGATACACGATGTCGAAGCCCATGTCCGCGATCCGCGGGAGGTCCTCGGCGGCGGTCAAGAAAGTGCCGTGGACCGGGTGTCCCTCGTTGTCCCATCCGCCGGTGGAGCGGGGGAAGAGTTCGTACCAGGATCCGAACAGGGCGCGGGTGCGGTCGACCCACACGCGGTGGGTCCGGCTCTTGGTGACGAGCTCGCGAACCGGATAGGTCGTGAGCAACTGCGCCACCTGCGCTGACAATGCGGGTCCGACACGGTCCGGCAGTGCCAGATGCGAGTCCCGCAACGCCGTGGACGCGCTCGTCAGCAAGTCGCGATCGGTGGGAGGTGTGAGCTCACGGACGCGATCGAGCAGTCTCGCACCTCGTTCGATGTCATTGGCGAGCTCTGCGCTTCCTTGTCCGGCCGCGAGTTTTTTGTCCATCGCATCGCGCCAGGTGCTGAAGGGATCGCTCCACGCGTCGATGCGATAGGACCAATAGCCCGTCGCGTCGGGACTGAAGAATGCGTTGAACGTGTCCGGTTCGGCTCCCGGCGACATTCGGATGTCCAAGGCACCCGCGCGGGTCGGGCCCTCGACATGCAGTGTGGCGGCCACCGCGTCGTGACCTTCGCGCCATACGGTTGCACTGACTGGAAAAGTTTCTCCGACAACCGCTTTCGCGGCGAATTGACCCGAAGAAACCACTGGGGCTATGTCATCGATCCCGATGCGCCCAATCACCTTGTCGGCCACCTCTCACAGTGTTGTTGCCAGCGTTGCCCTGGTCATCGTTCTGCCCACCACCGTATGCGACATCGACGTATCCGGCTCAGGCTCTGTCACCATCGGTTGTGTTCGTCCCCTGCAATCGGGACAGCGCGCCGCGCACCAACTGGCCGTCGGTCGTGCGCCAGAACGGCGGCAGCGACGCCAGCAGATAGTTCCCGTAGCGGGCGGTGGCCAAACGTGAATCGAGTACCGCGATGACACCGCGATCGGACGTGCCGCGGAGCAGACGCCCGGTGCCCTGCGCGAGCAGCAGTGCGGCATGGCCTGCCGCGATGGCCATGAATCCGTTGCCGCCCCGCGCCGCGACCGCGCGCTGACGTGCCATCAGCAGTGGGTCGTCAGGTCTGGGGAACGGGATGCGGTCGATCAGGACCAGGTTGAGTGATGGACCGGGGACGTCGACGCCCTGCCACAGCGACAGCGTGCCGAACAGACAAGTCTTCTCGTCGGCAGCGAACTCTTTCACCAACGCGCCGGTCGCACCGTCACCCTGGCACAGGACAGGCAGATCGATACGCGTCCGAACTGCTTCGGCCGCGTCTTTAGCCGCCCGCATGGACGAGAACAGACCCAGCGTCCGACCTCCCGCTGCGGTGATCAGGTCGACCACTTCGTCGAGGGTGCGCGCCGACATCCCCTCGCGGCCCGGTGCGGGCAGATGCTTGGCCACATACAGGATGGCGGACTTCTGATGGTCGAAGGGCGATCCGACGTCGAGCCCGTTCCAGACGAGCTTCTTCTCGTCGGCCGGTGGGGGTTTGCCGATCGCGGTGATGCTCTGCGCGGATTTGGTGGCTTCCGTCGCCGGGTCGGAGTCAGGGGCGGCCGAGGTGGCGTCTGCCGAGCCCGGGCGGTGGGGTGGTAGGCCCCAGCTTGCGGCCAGACCGTCGAACGACCCACCGACGGTCAGCGTTGCCGACGTCAAGATGACCGTGGCGTGGGCGAACAGTGAAGCCCGCAACAGTCCGCCGACGGACAGCGGTGCCACCCGCAGCACGCGCTTGCGGTCGCCGCGGACGAGGTCCTCACCGATCCAGACGACGTCGGGCCGCTTGGCCTCGTCGGGATCGTCGAACGCGGCCAGGATGCGTACGGCGGTGTCGTGCATTTCTTCGAGGCTGGTCAGCGCAGCCAACCTGGCCGCGTTTCCCTCGGGATCGACCTCACCGCTCCGACGTACCGGGCCGATTGCGGTGTGGGCTTTCCACAGCCGGTCACGCAGCGATGACAGGGCCAGCGGTGCCCCGTCGGGTAGTCCGGTCCAGCGGCCCGGTGCGATGTCGTCGAGCAGCGATTCGATCAGTTCGGCGCTGCCCGAGATGTCGTCTGCGACCTCTTCGTCGACGAGTTTTGCGCATCGTCGGGCCAGGCCGGCGACCGATGCACCGGAAATCTCCGCGGTCGCGACCGAGGTGATGCGGTCGGCCAGTTCATGGGCTTCGTCGACCACGACGACGTCGTGTTCGGGAAGGATCGCGGCCGGGCTCATGGCGTCGATGGCCAGCAGCGCGTGGTTGGTCACCACAACATCGGCTTTCCCTGCCTTGGCCTTCGCCTTCTCGGCAAAGCAGTCGGCACCGTAGGAACAGTTGGTGGCGCCGAGGCATTCGCGTGCGGTGACGCTCACCTGGCGCCAGGATCGGTCGGTCACCCCGGGCGTCAGGTCGTCGCGGTCGCCGGTCTCTGTGTCCGAGGTCCATTCGCGCAGCCTGGTGACCTCACGGCCGAGCCGTGAGGCCGCGAAAGGATCGGCCTTTCCGCCCCCGAGGGCGTCGAACAGGTCACCCTCGGGTTCTTCGATGGTGCCCGCGTGAATCTTGTTCAGGCACAAATAGTTTCCGCGACCTTTGAGGATTGCGAACTCGGGGACCCGGCCCAGGGGACCGGTGAGCGCCGTGGCGGTGCGCGGTAGATCGCGTTCGACGAGTTGGCGCTGCAGTGCGATGGTGGCCGTCGAGACCACCACCGTCTTGCCGGTGTCGACCGCATGGCGCAGCGATGGCACCAGATACGCCAACGACTTGCCGGTGCCGGTGCCCGCCTGAACGGCCAGATGCTCACCCGTGTCGATGGAGTGGGCCACCGCGGAAGCCATCTTCAGCTGCCCGTCGCGCCTGGCCCCACCCAGCGCCTCGACCGCGGACGACAGCAGATCGGGCACTTCGGGGATGTCTGTCATCGCGCTCTGTTCGTCCGTCGCGCTTGGCTGGTCACAGCGGCCGGGCGGCCACTGACGAGACCACGGAGACCCCGGCGGCGGTCATCGCGGAGATGGCCGCCCCGGTGGTCTCGGGGCTGACGCCGGCGCAGTATTCGAGTAGGACGCGGGTCATGAGACCCAGCTTGCGGGCGTCGAGCGCCGTGGCCAGGACGCAATGGTCGGTGGCCAATCCGACGACGTCGACCGCGTTGATGTCGCGGGTGCGTAACCACTCGCCGAGCTCGACGCCCTCTGCACTCGCGCCCTCGAAACCCGAGTATGCGGCAGTGTATTCACCTTTGCTGAAGACCTCGTCTGCGACACCGGCGTCGAAGGCGGGATGGAAGTCCACCCCCGGGGTTCCGACGACACAGTGCGGCGGCCAGCTGTCGACGAAGTCGGGGGTCTCGGAGAAGTGGTCACCGGGATCGATGTGATGATCACGGGTCGCAGCGACCGCCAGATAGCCGTGATCTCGGCCGGTGTACGCCGCGATCGCCGAGGCGACGGCAGCGCCACCGGACACTGCCAGCGATCCGCCCTCGCAGAAGTCGTTCTGGACGTCGACGATGAGCAGCGCTGTTCGGATGTGTTCGGTCACGGGCGATACCTTCCGGGCGTTGCGTGGCTGGTCGTTGTGTTGTCTGGTCAGTGTTGTCTGGTCATCGTGGGTCTGGTGATCGTGGGTCTGGGGCGATGAATCGCACCGGTATGGCCGGTTCGCCTCGCGACAGTCCCAAACCCTCCCACGGAAGACTGACAAGCGCAGCAGCGAGGTGTTCTCGCGAGTCGTCGAGGGTCGGCAGATCCGCGACCGGGTCGCCGCCGCGTACCAGGGGGATCTGCAGTGGCCGGGCGGTCGACGTCGTCTCCGGGACGGCCGCGCCGGTGGGATAGATGATCTCCTCGAGGATGGTGCCGGTGGCCTTCGCGGTGCGGATCGCGGTTTTGGCGCCGCCTCGGGACTCCTTGTGGCTGGCGCGTTTCGCGACGGGGATCCCGTCGACCTCGACCAACTTGTAGACCATGCCCGCGGTCGGGGACCCCGAACCGGTCACCAGGGAGGTCCCGACCCCGTAGACGTCCACGGGCTCGGCACGCAGCGACGCGATGGCGTACTCGTCGAGGTCTCCGGAGACGACGATGCGTGTGCCCGTCGCGCCGAGGTCATCGAGCTGTTTGCGAACCTGCCGGGCGAGCACCCCGAGGTCGCCGGAATCGATTCGGACCGCGCCGAGCTCGGTGCCCGCGACCTCGATGGCGTTGGCGACGCCCTGGGTGATGTCGTAGGTGTCGACGAGCAACGTCGTACCCACGCCGAGCTTGGCCACCTGGGCCGCGAACGCGGCCTTCTCGTCGGGCCGTCCATCGGTGGTCGTATGGAGCAGGGTGAATGAATGCGCGCTGGTACCGGCGCTGGGTACGCCGTGTCTACGCGCTGCCTCGAGGTTGGACGTGGCCGACAGGCCGGCGAGGTACGCGGCCCGGGACGATGCGACCGCGGCTTGCTCGTGCGTACGTCGGGATCCCATCTCGATGATCGGGCGTGATCCGGCCGCGGTGACCATGCGGGCAGCTGCGGAGGCGATGGCGCTGTCATGGTTGAGGATCGACAGCGCAAGGGTCTCCAGGATCACTGCTTCGGCGAATGTCCCGCGGACCGTCAGGACAGGGGACCCCGGGAAGAACAATTCGCCTTCGGGATAGCCGTCGATATCGCCTGTGAACCGATAGTTGCTCAGCCAATCGAGCGTCTCGTCATCCAGGAACTTTTCCACGACGGCGAGTTGCTCCGAACCGAATGTGAAGTCCGAGAGTTGCTCGATCAGACGTCCGGTACCTGCGACGACGCCGTAGCGGCGGCCGTCCGGCAAGCGACGCGCGAACACCTCGAAAGTGCACGTGCGATGAGCGCTCTGGTCGGCGAGCGCGGCCGCGACCATGGTGAGTTCGTACTGATCCGTCAACAACGCCGTGTTCAAGGAGTTCACCGTCAACACCCTAGGCCTGCCACTGCGCGCTCGTTCTGAACGGTCACTATCGGTACCCTGGGCTCCATGCGCGGACTGATGATGACCGCACCGCCCCGCTGTGAACCTCGGCGTGTGGCGGGCGACGGTCAGCACGAGGCCACCCCGTCGAGTACCGCCGTCGCCGAACGTGACCAGGCAGTGGACAGGCCGTGGGTGACCATCGTGTGGGACGATCCGGTGAACCTCATGCGCTACGTCACGTACGTGTTCCAGAAGCTCTTCGGCTACAGCGAGACGAGGGCATCCGAACTCATGATGCAGGTACACACCGAAGGTCGGGCCGTGGTGTCCACCGGTGATCGCGACAAGGTCGAACTCGATGTCCAGAAACTGCACGCCGCCGGCCTGTGGGCCACGATGCAGCGGGACAGCTGAGCAGTGCGCAACTGGAAACGGCGAGGTTCGGGTGAGCGGCTGCGGATCACCTCAGAACTCGACTCGCACGAGTCCGACCTCATCGCCTCGCTCGTCACCTCGATGACCGAACTGCTCGACGAACGCCAGTCGACCGCACCGACCGATTCGCTGGCCGACCTGACCGGCATCGAGGCCGGACACTCGACACCGCCATCGGATGCGACGCTCGGCAGGCTGTTCCCCGACTTCCATCGCCCCGACCAAGACGAGACGACCACCGTGGACGCTGTCACGGGCGATCTCAACGGGGCGTTGCGGAGCTTGCATGAACCGCACATCCTCAACGCGAAACAAGAAGCGGCGCAGGTGGTCCTGAACTCCTTGCCTACCGGCGGTGGCCAGATCTCGTTGAGTCCGCAGGAGGCCGACCAGTGGCTCTCGGCGATCAACGATGTGCGGCTGGCTCTCGGTGCGATGATCGGCATCAGCGAATCCACCCCTGACCAGCTTCCCGAGGGCGACCCGATGGCCGCCCATCTCGACGTGTATCACTGGCTCACGGTGGTGCAGGAATTGCTGGTGGTGGCGCTGATCGGCAAGTGACCCGGCTCGTGCTCGCGCGGCACGCGGCGACATCTTCGAGAGGTAGGGCACCACAGATGATTCCCGGCGCATCCGATTCGATCACCGACGTCGCAGGGGTGCTGGTCGGGCACCACCATCGCCTCGACGAGCAGGTCATTGTGGGCACCGATGAGGTGGTGGGCGAAGGCTGGGCGACCGGCACCACCGTGGTGTTGCTCCCCGATGGAGCGGTCGCCGCGGTGGACGTCCGGGGCGGGGGACCGGGTACGCGCGAGACCGATCTGCTCGATCCTGCGAACACCGTTCAGACGGCGCACGCGATCGTGCTCAGCGGCGGCAGCGCCTACGGGCTCGCTGCGGCAGACGGGGTGATGACGTATCTCGAGGACGCCGGCATCGGCCTGGCGATGGACACCCGCGGATCTGTGGTTCCGATCGTCCCGGCAGCGGTGATCTTCGATCTGGCTGTCGGGCAGTGGGGGGCCAGACCTGATCGCGACTTCGGGCGGCGTGCGGCGCTGGCGGCGGGGCCCGGCGTCGAGCTGGGATCGGTCGGCGCGGGCACAGGCGCACGGGCGGGAGCACTCAAAGGCGGCGTCGGGTCGGCGAGCATCACATTCACTTCCGGACCGGCGACAGGGATCACGGTTGGTGCCGTTGTCATCGCCAACCCGGTGGGCGCGGTGGTCGATCCCGCCAGCGGACTGCCCTGGGGTGTGCTGCCGTCCGAGCTCGACCACTTCGGATTGCGCCGCCCCTCCGACGTCGAGACCGCCGCATTGGCGGCCCTGACCGCAAAGTCGAGTCCGCTGAACACCACGATCGGGGTGGTGGCGACCGACGCCGCCCTCGACCCCGCGTCGACCCGGCGCGTCGCGATGACCGCCCATGACGGACTCGCGCGCGCCATCCGCCCGGCCCATTCACCGCTCGACGGTGACACCCTTTTCGCTGTCGCCACCGGTTCGGCGGTGCCGACACCGCACGAGAAGACGCCCGCCATCCCGAGGGGTATGAACCCGAACGTCGCGCTCGTAGCCGCGATCGGCGAGGCCGCGGCGACCGTCGTGCACCGTGCCATCGTCAAAGCCGTGATCGCGGCGACACCGGTCGCCGGAATACCGACCTATCGGACGACGTTGCCATCAGCGTTTGAGTCGTCGGCCCCGTCGACGTAGCCGATCACCGATTCCGATACGGAGGTAGCAGTGCTCGCCATCAGTCGTTCGCTGGTCGATTCGATGGTGGCGCACGCACGCGCGGACCACCCTGACGAAGCCTGCGGTGTCATCGCAGGCCCCGAGGGCTCGGATCGGCCGGAACGTTTCATCGCGATGATCAACGCGGAACGCTCACCCACCTTCTACCGGTTCGACTCTGGTGAGCAATTGAAGGTGTGGCGTGAGATGGACAGGGCGGACGAAGAACCGGTGGTGATCTACCACTCGCACACGGGAACCGAGGCGTATCCGAGTCGAACCGATGTCTCGTTCGCGTCAGAACCGAACGCGCACTACGTCCTGATCTCGACCAGAGATCCCGACACCGAGGAGATCCGCAGCTACCGGATCGCCGAGGGAGTGGTCACCGAAGAAGAGATCGAAATCAACTAGGAGTTCGCCATGGCGGTAACCGTTTCCATCCCCACGATCCTGCGTACGTACACCGACGGCAACAAACGCGTCGAATCGACCGGCGGCACAGTGGCAGAACTGATCGACAATCTCGATGCACGCCACAGCGGGCTCAAAGACCGCCTGATCGCCTCCGGAAAGCTGCACCGTTTCGTCAATGTCTACGTCAACGACGAGGACGTTCGATTCTCAGGCGGCCTCGACACCGCGGTCGCCGATGGCGACGAGGTCACGATTCTGCCTGCCGTCGCCGGCGGCGCAGACAGCAGTCGATGACCCGTTATGAATCGCTGATCGACTCGGTCGGTCACACCCCGCTGATCGGTCTGCAACGATTGTCGCCGCGGTGGCACAACACTGACGACGGCCTCGCCGTGCGATTGTGGGCTAAGCTCGAGGATCGCAATCCCACAGGTTCCATCAAGGACCGGCCGGCGCTACGGATGATCGAGCAGGCCGAGTCCGATGGATTGCTGACCCCGGGGGCCACGATCTTGGAACCGACCAGCGGCAACACCGGGATCTCGCTGGCGATGGCAGCGAAACTCAAGGGTTACAAGCTCATCTGCGTGATGCCCGAGAACACGTCGGTCGAACGGCGTCAGCTGCTGACGATGTACGGCGCCGAGATCATTTCCTCACCCGCGGTCGGCGGATCGAACAAGGCGGTCGCGATGGCCAAGGAGTTGGCTGCCGCCAACCCGGACTGGGTGATGCTCTACCAGTACGGGAACCCGTCGAATGCGCTGGCGCACTACGAGTCCACAGGCCCCGAGTTACTCGATGACCTGCCTGAGATCACCCACTTCGTGGCCGGACTGGGCACCACCGGGACCTTGATGGGTGCGGGCAGGTTTCTCCGAGAGCGGCGGCCGGAGATCCAGATCGTCGCGGCCGAGCCCCGCTACGGCGAAGAGGTGTACGGACTGCGCAACATCGACGAAGGCTTTGTGCCGGAGTTGTATGACGAGTCGATATTGACGATGCGGTATTCCGTAGAAGGCCGCAACGCGGTCCGGCGGATGCGAGAGCTGATCGACACCGAGGGCATCTTCGCCGGGGTCTCGACGGGCGCCATCGTCCACGCCGCGCTCGGAGTGGCCCGCAAAGCGATGTCCGCTGGTCAACGCGCCGACATCGCCTTTGTCGTCTGCGACGCCGGATGGAAGTATCTGTCGACAGGGGCGTACGAAGGTAGCCTCGACAAAGCAAGTGACGATCTCGAGGGCCAGCTCTGGGCCTGACGAGCGCAGCGATATCTGATCGGAGACCCATGACCGGATCGCTCGGCTCCTACGGCGGCGGATTGCCATCCGCAGGACCACCGACTCCTGCGCGGACGTCGTGGCCGCTGTGGGCGCGGTCGGCGGTCGTCATCGGCATTCTGACGGCGTTGCTCTACGTCGTCGAGGCGATCGACGCGGTCAGCAAACATGATTTCGACAGCGCAGGTATCGAACCGCGAGAGACCGACGGTCTCACCGGTATCTTCTTTTCCCCGTTCCTGCACGCCGACTGGGAACACCTGGCAGCCAACACCCTTCCGGGAATGGTGCTCGGGTTCCTGGTCCTGATGGCCCGGCGGTTCATCGTCACGACGGCCATCGTGTGGGTGGTGTCAGGCGTCGGCGTCTGGTTGTTCGCGCCGCCGTACGCCGTGACCGTCGGAGCGTCCGGCATCATCTTCGGTTGGCTCACCTACATCCTGGTGCGCGGACTGTTCAATCGTGATTTCTGGCAGGTCCTGCTCGGTGTGGTGGTGTTCATGGTCTACGGCGGAGTGTTGTGGGGCGTGGTGCCCACCGACGGCCGTGTCTCGTGGCAGGGACACCTCTTCGGTGCCATCGGCGGTGTGTTGGCTGCGTGGTACCTGTCGAAGAAAGACCGAAAGCGCGACGAACCAAAGGCCCCGACCCTGTGAACCCCGGTGTCGACGCCCCGATCGGAATCTTTGATTCAGGGGTCGGTGGCCTGACGGTCGCGCGTGCCGTGATCGATCAACTGCCCGCCGAGAACATCATCTACATAGGCGACACCGCCCATGGTCCGTATGGGCCCCTGACCATCCCGCAGATTCGGGCCCATGCGCTCGCCATCGGGGACGAACTCGTCGAACGCGGCGTCAAGGCGCTGGTGATCGCATGCAACACGGCGTCGGCGGCTTGTCTTCGCGACGCACGTGAGCGTTACCCGGTGCCGGTGATCGAGGTGGTTCTGCCGGCGGTGCGCCGAGCCGTCGCGGCGACCAGATCGGGACGTATCGGCGTGATCGGCACGGAGGCGACTGTCGCCTCCCGGGCGTACGAGGATTCCTTTGCCGCTGCGCAGAACGCGGTGATCACCTCCGTCGCGTGTCCGAGATTTGTCGACTTCGTCGAGCGGGGGATCACCAGTGGTCGTCAGGTTCTCGGCTTGGCAGAGGGGTACCTCGAGCCGCTGGCTGCCGCCCGGGTCGACACTGTCGTCCTCGGTTGCACCCACTACCCGATGTTGTCCGGGGTCATCCAGTTGGCGGTCGGCGACGATGTGACGTTGGTGTCGAGTGCTGAGGAAACCGCGAAGGACGTGCTGCGCGTGCTCACCGCCGCAGACCTCCTTCGCGAGCCTTCGGAGTCACCGGCGCAGCGCATATTTCAGGCGACCGGCGATCCGGATTCGTTCGCACGGTTGGCGACGAGGTTCCTCGGACCCGCCATCGGCGCAGTTCAACACGCCTGATCCGCCGTCCGGCGGCGCCACGGTCACCCGGCGTGGCAGCATGGCGGCATGCGATTGACCGTGCTGGGTTGTTCGGGCAGTTTGTCTGGCCCGGACTCTCCGGCGTCGGGGTATCTCCTCACCGTGCCCGGGCACCAGCCAGTGGTGATGGATTTCGGTCCGGGTGTCCTCGGATCTCTGCAGCAGCACGCGAATCCGAACGAGGTGGCGATCATGCTCAGTCACCTCCACGCCGACCACTGCCTCGACCTGCCGGGTCTGCTGGTGTGGCGTCGGTACAGCCCCGTTCCTGCCGTCGGCAAAGGCACACTCATCGGCCCTCCCGGTACGGCGGCGCGAATCGGCGCGGCGTCGTCGGAGTACGCGGGGCAGATCGACGACATCACCGACACCTTCGAGGTAGGCGAATGGGTCGACCGTGAAGAGATCGATCTGGGTGGGATGAAGATCCTGGCTCGCAAGGTCAATCACCCGCCGTCGACGTTCGGGTTCCGGATCACCGGACCCGAGGGCAAGGTCCTGGTCTACTCGGGGGACACCGGGGTCTGTGACGAGCTGGTCGAACTGGCCGAGGGCGCAGATGTGTTCTTGTGCGAGGCATCGTGGACTCACGACCCGGCGAACCGCCCTCCGAACCTGCACCTGTCCGGTCGCGAGGCTGGTGAAGCTGCGGCCAAAGCTGGGGTCAAAAGACTTGCGCTGACCCACCTACCACCGTGGACCTGGCCTGACGACGTCCTGGCGGAGGCACGTGAGGTGTACGACGGCCCGATCGCAGTCGTTCGACGTGGCGAACAGATCGACATCGGCTGAACCCCACCGGCCCGTGTATCGGCCACCCGACCACAGTCCTGGGCGTAGTCGATAGGGTGGCGGTGTGAGCAGACGTGTAGATGGCCGAGTCGACGACGAACTGCGGAAGGTCACCATCACCCGCGGATTCACCAACCACCCCGCCGGATCAGTGTTGGTGGAATTCGGGCAGACGCGGGTGATGTGCACCGCGAGCGTGACCGAGGGGGTACCCAGGTGGCGCCGCGGCTCCGGACTGGGCTGGCTCACAGCGGAGTACGCGATGTTGCCCGCCGCCACCCACGACCGCTCCGACCGAGAGTCGGTCAAGGGCAAGGTCGGCGGCCGTACCCAGGAGATCAGCCGCCTCATCGGTCGGTCGCTGCGTGCCTGCATCGACCTCGCTGCCCTGGGAGAGAACACCATTGCACTCGACTGTGACGTGCTGCAGGCCGACGGTGGTACGCGAACTGCGGCCATCACCGGCGCCTACGTGGCACTGTCAGACGCGGTGACCTATTTGAACGCCGCAGGTAAACTCGCTGACCCCCAGCCGATTTCCTGCATGATCTCGGCGGTGAGCGTCGGCGTCGTCGACGGCCGGGTCCGCTTGGACCTGCCGTACGAAGAAGACTCTCGTGCCGAAGTCGACATGAACGTGGTCGCCACCGACACCGGAACCCTGGTCGAGATCCAGGGCACGGGGGAGGGCGCGACCTTCCCGCGGTCGACCCTGGACCGGCTGCTCGACGTGGCGATGGCAGGCACCGAACAGCTCTTCGAGGTGCAGCGCGCAGCGTTGGCGCTTCCGTACCCGGGAGAACTACCGGTCGCCGAGACCTCCGGCAAGCGCAAGGCATTCGGCAACTGATGGGCGGCCGGCTGCTGGTTGCAAGTCGCAACGCCAAGAAGTTGGCCGAGCTGCGGCGTGTGGTGGAGCAGGCCGGCATCGAGGGCCTCGAGGTGATCGGGCTGGACGAAGTGCCCCCGTTCGACGAGGCACCCGAAACCGGCGCCACGTTCGAGGAGAACGCTCTCGCGAAGGCCCGGGACGCGTACGCGGCCACCGGGTTGCCCTGTGTTGCCGATGATTCCGGACTCGAGGTCGATGCGCTCAACGGCATGCCCGGGGTCCTGTCGGCGCGCTGGTCCGGGCGGCACGGCGACGATCCCGCGAACACCGCACTACTGCTCGGTCAGCTCACCGACGTTCCACACGAACGACGTGGTGGCGCATTCGTCTCTGCCTGCGCATTGGTCACCGCCGACTCGGAGGTCGTGGTCCGCGGGGAGTGGCGCGGTCGCATCATCTCGGAACCGCGTGGCGGCAACGGCTTCGGCTACGACCCGGTTTTTGTGCCTGATGACGCAGCGGCAGGCGGACGCAGTTCAGCCGAGCTGTCCGCGGCCGAGAAAGATGCGTTGAGTCATCGCGGGCGCGCGTTGGCACAGCTGGTGCCCGCCCTGCAGAAGTTGGCGACGCGGTAGACCGTCAGACGTTGAACTGCGCCCGGATCTCCTCGGTGCGTTTGTGTTCCACCCAGAACGACAGGAACGGGATGGTTCCGGCGATCAGGGTGAATATTGCCTTCCCGATCGGCCAGCGGACCTTGATCCCGAGGTCGATCGCCATGATCAGGTAGATGAAGTACACCCACCCGTGCACAAACGGCACGAAGTCGAGTGAGTGGTTGTCGAATCCGTAGAGCAGGATCATCTCGGCAACCAGTAGCAACAACCACAGGCCGGTGATCCACGCCATCACCCGATAACGCAGCAGCGCGCCCTTGATCTTGTTCGGCGGCGTGATGGTCTTCGGGGTCGTGGTCGACTCGGCGGGTGTTTCGGTCACTGATTACTCCGTTGTGAATTGTCGGACGGTGTCGCTTCGGCCTGCAGTCGCGCCAGACGGATCCGGTCCGCTTCCGCGAGCTCGGCGAGGATTCGGTTGTATTCGGCGATCTGATCGCCGTCGGTGGTGCCGTCCTCGACCATCGGTGCCGGTGCGGCACTCGGGCGCGGCGGCAGGATCCCCGCTGGGATCTCTTTGATGCCCTTGTCCGCCGCATGCATCTTCGCGACTTCGTCCGGGTTGTCCTCGAGGACGACGAACTTGCGGTAGGCGTAGACGAAGAAGGCTGCGAACGCAGGCCACTGCAGGGCGTAGCCGAGGTTCTGCCCGGTGCCGGAGCTGGACTCGAACCGATCGAGCTGCCACCAGGCCATGGCGAGACAGGCAACGGCTGCGACGATGACCAGCGCGATGAGTGCTGGTCGGTGCCGCTGCTTGTTCGATGCCATGTATTGACCGTACCTAAGTGCCGCAACCCGCTGGTCAGCCGGTAGTCTGTGGTCTGCACGCGCGAGTGGCGGAATTGGCAGACGCGCTGGATTTAGGTTCCAGTGTCTACGGACGTGGGGGTTCAAGTCCCCCCTCGCGCACCACGTGTGACCGCCCCCCGGCTTCGAAAAGCCGGGGGGCGGTGGTGCCGGGAGGGTCGGGGGACTCCCGGCATCAAGTCATTCGGTCGCCGGTCGGGTGTGGATTGGTCTGCTTCTGTGGTTCCGCACACAGCCGTGATCAACCGGGTGACTGGGTGTGAAAGCCGTCGTGGGGCGGGACTGTCGATAGACAGGGCGGCGTCTCCACGTCCCCATTCGGAGTCCGCGGGCTTGGCCGCCCCGTCGGGCTTGAGACTATCAGTCATTCGAACGTATGGTCGAACCATGAAGACGGCAGGCATCGGTGGAGACAGCGGTCAGCCGCGACGACCGGCGTTCGTCCGGGTGGGCCACATGGCGGTGACGGTTGATCTGGTCACGCTTTATGCCTACCAACCTCACCATTCCGGCTCGTACCACCCCGACGGTCTGCAGTTCCGAAAGAAGACGCTGGGGGTGCTGACGGAGTGGGGCATGACCGAATGGGGTGAATGGTTCGGCAAGGTGTCGTACACAATCCCTGCCAAAGGGCGGGAGGAAAAGGTCACGCACTGGGTTCCGGGGTGGGCGTTGAGACCGGCCGATCGGCCCGGGAACGGGTAGGTGGCGCGGTACACACTGCACGAAGTGGCCGAGGCCGGCGTGAAGGCGGATGCTGGACACACGATGCCCGCTCGCTTTGTCTTCGCTGTACCGTCCGCACGCACCGTCGTCGCGGCGTCGCTGATCGCCGCGCAGGTCCTCGTAGCAGCGTCGGTGGGGGCCGTGGTCTGTGGACCTGTAGGCGCCGACGCTCCCAGGCCGGCCGCCAACTCCTTGTTGGTGGCACCCTCCGGTCCCATGTCCGGCGACTATCCGTTCGCGGCACTGACCGCGGCGCAGGCCGCGGCCACCGGCGTGGGCGGCCTGGACCTCGATGTCGGGATCCTCGACCTGCGGACCGGGGTGAGCGCGTTCAGCACCTCGGCGCCAGTTCCGATGTTTGCCGCCTCGCTGGCCAAAGTGATTCTGATCGTCGACGTTGTCGACCGCCGCCGCGAGGAGGGACTCCCTGTCGGGGACACCGACCTGGAACTGATGCGGCGGGCCCTGGGGCCGAGCGATGACCTCGCGATGAATGAACTCTGGACGCGATTCGACGGTCAGGGTGCCGCACCGCGCGTCAGCACGCGGCTGGGCCTGAGTGGTACGGCGGCACCTGCCGATCCGACGTACTGGGGGCAGATGTTGATCACGGCCGCTGATCTCACAGCCGTCTATCGGCACATTCTCACGATGCCGAACGCGGACCGCGATCTGATCATCGGTGCGCTCGCCGCCGCGCCGGCCGTGGCGACAGACGGCTTCGCGCAAGATTTCGGGCTTCTCGGCCCGCGAACGGTCGGAATCGCCGTCGCCAAGCAGGGCTGGATGTGCTGCGGCGAGGACGGTCGGACCGCTTATCTGCACAGCGCAGGTCTGGTCGGCGACGACGGGCGGTTCGTGGTGGTACTGCTGAGTCGACAGCAGTTCGAGCAGGACTGGCAGTTGCAAAAGGACCGGCTCTCGGCGGTGGCCGACGCCGTCCACGACGTGCTGGACACCGCTGCGACGATGCACTGACACCGTGGAGCGGTGCGCTTTCGGCTGTGATGTCGATCGCCTCTGTGCCGGTCCGGGAACGCAACCCGCCCATCGGCCGTTGATCGAAAAGTTCAGAGCCGAGCCGCGTTTACGCAGTGTTCAAGGAGTAGTAGACAGTGAGTGACTTTCCGCCCCCACCACCGTGGACGGCCGGTTTTCGTGCCCAGCAGGCCGCGAAGAAGGCCGAGACCGAGCAGACGTCGCCGCCGCGCAAGAGCCGCGGTGACAAGTGGGAGTGGCTGATCCTGGTCGCGCTGCTGGCTCTCGTGGTCGGCGTGTTGGTTCTGAAGTAGCACCTGTCCCGGTTGTCTCAAGCCCGCGACGGCCACCACACCCGATTGCCCAGCAGTGACATCGCAGCGGGCACCAGGATGGTCCGGACGATCGCCACGTCGAGCAGCAGTCCGATGCCCACGGTGAAACCGATCTGCAGCAGATTGATCACCGTCCCGCTCATCAGGGCGAACATGGTGATCGCGAACACGATTCCGGCGGTGGTGATGACGCTGCCGGTGGTGCCGAACGCCCGCACAATGCCGCGGCGCATCCCCAGGGACGACTCCTCTCGGATCTTGGAAGCGAACAGCATGCTGTAGTCCGCTCCGACCGCGACCAGCGCCATGAACGAGATCGGCATCACCGACCAGTCGAGGTTGATCCCGATCAGGTGCTGCCACACCAGGATCGAAGTTCCGATCGCCGTTCCGAATGACAGGACCACCGCGCCGACGAGCAACGCCGGCGCCAGCAGGCTGCGCAGCAGTATCGCCAGGATCAGGAACACCGCCAGCACCGCCACGACAGCGAACAGCGCGAAGTCACGTTCGACCTGTTCGTTCATGTCGGCTGACAGCGACGTCAACCCGGTGCTACTCACCTCTGCGGTGTCCAGGACAGTCCCGTGTAGTCCGGCGCGAGCTGCCTCGGCGATCAGTCCGACGTTGCTCAGTGCGACGTCGCCGTAGGGATTGATGCTGCGCACCACGAGCATTCGGGCTGTTCTCCCGTTAGGGGAGATCAGCAGCTTGCTGCCCTCGACGAATCTCGGATCGGAAAAGCCCTGTGCGGGTAGATAGAAGCCGGCGCCGGGGCCGTACATGGTGTGTTTGCTCATCTCGGTGAGATAGTCGGACGCCTGAGCCAGGCCACCGGCCAGCTGGCCGGTGAGTCGAACGGTGGTGTCGGTACCGTCCTTCACCTCCCGCAGACCGTCGGCCAACGTGGTCATGCCGGTGGACAACTCGGTGACGCCTGAACTGAGCCGGTCCAGATCGGCGCGCAGTTGTTCGGGGGTACGTCCATCGAGTCCGTCCACCATCGACTGCAGCTGCACCAGTCCCGTCTGTAGTTCTGGCAGCAGGGCTCTTGCCTTGTCCAGTAGCTCTCTCGGTACCCCGCCCAGGGCCGCGCTCTGACGCAGTGCTGCAGCAGCTCTGCCGCCGGTCGCCCTGTCCAGTTCGGTGAAGGCGGCACGGGCGGTCAGACACCGCGGGTCGGCGACGCAATCCGGCGAAGGCAACGGGGCGAGCAGCGGGTCGAACACCGCGCCGAGCTGCCCGACGACTTCGCCTGTCTGCACATCGCTGCGGTTGATCGACTCGACCAGCGTGCCGAGCGTCCCCGTGAGCGCGGACAGCTGAGCAATTCCTCCGGTGAGCGTGCCCTGTCCGTCCGACGCGATGGTGGCGATGCGGGTGGCGGTCTCCAATCCGGCCAGTACGCCATCGGCCATCCCCACCACCTGTTGTGTGCCGGCGACGAGCTCGGGCATGCGCGCCCGGGCATCGTCTGCGCCATCGCGCAGTTGTGTGACACCTGATGCCAACCGTCTCAATTCCGGTGCGGCGTCGACCAGTTGACGGTGAGCGTCACCTAGACCATCGCCGACGATCTTGGTCTGCGATCCGATCGCCGCTTCCGGCAACGGTTTACCGTCGGGACGCGTGATCGACCGGACATAGGCGATGTCAGGGAGATTGGACACCGACATCGCGGCCATCTCCAGGGCAGCCAGGTCTCCGGTGTTGCGGAGATCATGGTCGGCGCGGATCACCAGATATTCGGGGAGCACCTCGTTGACCCCGTAGTGCTCGAGGACCTCGTCATACCCCTTGGCAGAGCCGGTATCCCGCAACTGCATCGCATTCTCGTCGAAGTTCACCGTGAACGTCGGTATCAGCAGGCAGATCCCGAGCAGGAATGCGAGCGCCAGCGCGGTCAGGGGGCCGGCGCGGCGGATGACGCGTGCACCCAATCGTCGCCACCGTCGTTCGGTGGACCGTTTCGGTTCGATCAGACCGCGGCGTCCGGCGATGGCCAGCAACGCCGGGGTCAACGTCAGTGACACGGCGAGGGTGATCCCGATACCGATGGCCGTCGGCGGGCCCGCGGTCTTGAACATGCCGACCTGGGTGAAGATCATCGCGCAGGCCGCGGCGGCGATCGTCAGCGCGGAGGCGATCAGAATGCCCGACACCTTCGCGCCGGCAGTGGCCACCGCATCGTCGGAAGGCTGCTTTGCGCGACGGGCGTCGTGATAGCCGGCGACGAGAAAGATGGCGTAGTCGGTACCCGCGCCCAGGACCATGGCAGTCATCAATGCGATCGTGAAATTGGAGACCGGGAGCATGTCGTGCATGCCGAGTGCGGACACCACCGGGCGGGCCGCCAACAGTGCTATCCCGATCGTGAGGAGTGGGACGAGGGCGGTGATCAGAGAGCGATACGCGAGAAGCAGCAGCATGGTGATGAGCACGACCGAGACGCCGGTGATGATCAACAACGAGTAGTCGATCGATGAGAACAGATCGGCCAAAGTGGGCGAGGCGCCGGTGTAATACGCTTCCAGTCCAACAGGTTTGGGAATCGAATCGATGATCTCTCGGATCCCGACGGTGCTGTGGTGCGCTCTCGTCGAGCCCACGTCACCTTGGGCCACGACCATGAGGTTGAGGGCTTTGCCGTCCGGGCTCACGCTGATGTCGCGGGTGACCGGATTGCCATAGGTATCGAGGATGTATGCCACGCCGGTGCGGTCGGCGAGCAGGGCACCCACCAGTTCGCTGTAGTACTGCCCCTCGGCCTCGCCCAGCGGGGTGTCGGAGGCCAGCACCACATGACCTACCGCAGTCGACGGCGGTGAACCGAAGTCGGTGGACATGTCCCGGAGTGCGTCCACCGACGGCAGGTTGCCGGGCAGGAAGGGCGCGGACCGCTCGGAGACCGTCTGTTCGAGTTGGGGCACAACGATGTTGAGTATGCCCACGACCGCGACCCAGAATGCCACGATCCACCACGCGTACCGCGCGCACCATGTCCCCAGCGCTCGCAGAGGACCATTCCCGCTGTGCCCACTCGCCACATCAACCCCCGATATATGGACCAATCGATCTATGTGACGAACGGTAACAGTAACAACGTTCATTGGTAAACCCGCGAAGGCGATCTCCGTCGCGGCTCCGGGCCGTATGCGGCGGCGTCAAGCCGGTAGCGTCCCCGAGAAATGACAACGGGAGGCAGGCCGCGGTGGCCTGCCTCCCGTTGCTTTCGGGGTCTTGTCTATTTCGTGTGTGTTGTCTACTTCGTGTAGAGACCCTCGATCTCGTCGGCGTGCGAATCGTGGATGACATTGCGCTTGAGCTTGAGCGTCGGCGTCAATTCCCCGGATTCGATGGTGAAGTCGGTGTCGATGATGCGGAACTTCTTGATGGCCTCGGCCTTGGATACCAGGGTGTTCGCCGTGTTGACGGCGTCATCGATGTCCGCGAGGACATCTTTGTGCTCGAGCAGGTCCGCGATCGGGGTGTCCGCGGGCAGTTCGTGCCGTTCGAGCCAACCCGGCAGGGCTTCGGGATCGAGGGTGATCAGAGCCGCGATGAACGGCTTGTTGTCGCCGACCACGAGCGCCTGGCTGACGAGCGGGTGAGCGCGCACGGCGTCCTCCATCTGCGCCGGCGAGACGTTCTTACCACCGGCGGTGACGATCAGCTCTTTCTTGCGTCCGGTGATCGAGAGGTAGCCGTCGTCGAGCGTGCCGATGTCGCCGGTGTGGAACCAGCCGTCCTTGATGGCCTCGGCGGTCGCCTGCTCGTTCTTCCAATACCCGCCGAAGACGACCGGACCCTTCAGCAAGACCTCTCCGTCGTCGGCGATCGCCACCGATTGGCCGTAGATCGGCCGCCCGACGGTTCCGATCCGTTGTGCACCTTCGGCATTGACGGTCACTGCGGCAGTGGTCTCGCTCAGCCCATAGCCCTCGTAGATCGGGATGCCGATGCCACGGAAGAAGTGTCCGAGGCGGGCGCCGAGGGCGGCGCCGCCGGACACCGCACTGGTGCATTCGCCACCGAGCGCGGCACGGAGCTTCGAGTAGACGAGGGCGTCGAACACCTTGTGCTTGACCTTGAGGACGAGTCCTGGGCCGGACGAGGTCTCGAGCGCCTTGGAGTACTCGATGGCGGTGTCGGCCGCCTTACCGAAGATCTTGCCCTTGCCGCCGTCTTCGGCCTTCTGCTTCGCGCTGTTGTAGACCTTCTCGAACACGCGCGGCACCGAGAGTAGATAGCTGGGCTTGAAAGCGGCGAGATCATCCATGAGCGTCGGCCCGACGGTGGTGTGACCGAGCTGCACCAGATGCACGATCGACGCCACCGAGATGATGCGCGCGAAGACGTGGGCGAGCGGCAGGAACAGCAGGGTGGAGCTGCCCTCGGACATGAGATCACCGAGCGTCACCCGCACGGCATGGCACTCGTGCAGGAAGTTCGCGTGGGTCAGGGCGACGCCCTTGGGCTTCCCGGTGGTGCCCGAGGTATAGACGAGTGTCGCGATGTCGCTCGAGAGGGTGTTCGCGTGCCGCTGGTCCAGTTCCGAGTCGTCGACCTTCTCGCCGCGCTTCTTGAGCTCATCGATCGCACCCGAGTCGATGACGAGTGTCTCTTTGAGGCTCGCCGCCTCCGCGAGGGCGGGGGAGTGCTCCGTTTTCTGCGCCTCGGTCTCGACCACGAGGAGCGAGGTCTCCGAGTTCTCCACGATGTACTGGACCTGCGACGAGGACGAGGTCTCGTAGATCGCGACCGTGGTGCCGCCCGCACGCCATACCGCGTAGTCGATGACAGTCCACTCGTACCGAGTCGCGCTCAGGATCGACACCCGGTCGCCGGGGCCGATGCCGGAGGCGATGAAGCCTTTGGCCACCGCATCGACGAGGTCGGCGAAATCCTTGGTGCTGATGTCGGCCCACGCGCCGCTGTCTGTGCGGCGCTTGAACAGGGCTTTGTTCGGTGACTCCTCACGGTGCCGCAACATCGAATCGACGATAGATGCCTTGTCCGGCACAACGAAGTCGGACGGGACGGTGATCTCTTGCACGTGGCCTCCTGCGGCATGGAATGCGGAGAACCGGTGAGGGACAGAATCGGACACCGGCAACTGTGCGATAGATTACCTTTTGTCATTACTCGTCAGTAAGGGACCTGCGAAGCCGCTTCGGGCGGCCGCGGCACCTTACGCTGCGAATAACGGATTCGGGCTGTTCACGGCTACAGTGGACAGTAATGACCGACAGTATTGATGCGGCCGCCGTGAGTGATGCGGCCGCTGCGAGTGAAGAAACCATCACGTTTGCAGACCTCGGGATGGATGCCCGGGTACTACAAGCGCTCACAGACGTGGGCTATGAGACCCCGTCACCGATTCAGGCAGCGACGATTCCGCCGCTCCTCGAGGGTCGTGATGTCGTCGGTCTTGCCCAGACCGGAACGGGTAAGACCGCTGCGTTCGCCGTTCCCATCCTCTCGGGAATCGATGCGTCCGCACGTAAACCGAAGGCCCTGATCCTCGCCCCGACCCGCGAGCTCGCGCTGCAGGTCGCCGAGGCGTTCGGCAGGTACTCGGCGCATCTGCCCGGTGTGAAGGTGCTACCGATCTACGGCGGCCAGAGCTACACCGTTCAGTTGTCCGGGTTACGTCGCGGCGCTCAGATCATCGTGGGTACCCCCGGTCGCGTGATCGACCACCTCGACAAGGGCACGCTCGACATCTCGGAGCTCGACTACCTCGTGCTGGACGAAGCCGACGAAATGCTCAACATGGGCTTCGCCGAAGACGTCGAGCGCATCCTCCGGGACACCCCGGACACGAAGCAGGTTGCACTGTTCTCCGCGACCATGCCGAAAACCATCGGCCGGCTGTCGCAGAAGTACCTGAAGGACCCCGTCGAGGTCACGATGAAGGCCAAGACAGGTACTGCGTCGAACATCACGCAGCGCTACCTTCAGGTCTCGCATCAGCGCAAACTCGATGCTCTGACCCGTGTGCTCGAGGTCGAGCAGTTCGACGCGATGATCGTCTTTGTCCGTACCAAACAGGCCACCGAAGATTTGGCGGAACGGTTGCGGTCGCGCGGATTCTCGGCGGCGGCCATCAACGGCGACATCGCCCAGGCCCAGCGCGAACGCACCATCGCGCAGCTGAAGAACGGCCAGGTCGACATCCTCGTCGCCACCGATGTGGCAGCGCGTGGGCTCGACGTCGACCGCATCTCGCACGTACTGAATTACGACATCCCGCACGACACCGAGGCCTACGTGCACCGCATCGGTCGCACCGGCCGCGCCGGACGGTCAGGAACGGCCTTGCTGTTCGTGTCCCCGCGCGAGCGGCACCTGTTGCGTGCCATCGAGAAGGCGACCCGTCAGCCGCTGGATGAGATCGGGCTGCCGAGCGTCGACGACGTGAACGCCCAGCGCAAGACGAAGTTCGCGGAGTCCATCACCCAGAACCTGGGATCCGATCATCTGGACATGTTCCGGAAGCTGATCGAGGGATACGCGCAGGAGAACGACGTCACGATGGCCGACATCGCGGCCGCACTTGCACTTGAGACGCGTGACGGCGGCTTCCTGATGTCGCCGGATCCGCCCGCGAGCGAGCGCAAGGACCGCGACCGCAAGGAGCGCGCCGAGCGGTCCGGCCGTGGCGGCGATACCGAGTTCGCAACCTACCGGCTCGCCGTCGGTCGCCAGAACAACGTCACGCCGGGTGCCATCGTGGGTGCGATCGCCAATGAAGGCGGCCTCTCGCGAGGCGACTTCGGCCACATCAGCATCCGCGCGGACCACTCGCTGGTGGAGTTGCCGCGAAACCTCGACCGCGACACGCTCACGCGCCTGCGCGGTACCCGCATCGGTGGCGTACCCATCGGCATCAAGAAGGACGACGGGGCGCCGCGCTCGCGGACCGCATACGGGAACAAGGGCGCCGGAGGCGGCAAGTCGTACGGTCGTGAGCGCCGAGGGTCTCAGAAAGTTGCAGGCCGAGCCCGCCCGTAGACCCTCAACTGGGCGGATCACTTCTCCTTATCACGTGCGGTGAGCTGTGAGAACAGCCGGGGTGGCACACACCCTGAATCATCCGTAGTATCGCCGTCGGCGTGACTCTGGTGTTACAAAATTAGATTCGGCGTCATCCTCTCGTAACAATTCGGGTGTGGTGAACGACGTAACCAGGGCGCACAACAAGCTGTAGGCAAGAGGAACGGTGATGAGTCCAGTAGTGATGGCTGATCCGATCTCGGCGCAAGAATGTGCTGAGCATCGCGATCGCGGAGATGCAATCGTGGTCGACATGCGACCACAGGTCGTGCGGCACCAGGGCAGTCTGCCCGGAGCGGTAGTGGTCGATCCCCATGAGCTCGACGCGGCCTTCGACCCCGCGTCCAAGCGCCGCATTCCTGTCATCGACGACCTGGACACCGAGATCGCGGTGGTGTCGGTGAGCTCTCAGGCCCCTCAGATCGCGCAGCGGATCGCCGCGTTGGGTTACACCAACGTGCACTACGTCGACGGCGGTTTCCGCGCCCTGCGCTCAGCCACCGGCGCCTGAGGGCCGGACAGCACGAGCGCGACGAAGTCGAGTCCACCATTCGGCAGCCATCTGGTGAAGACGATCGCTGCAACGGGTAGCGTTCCGGGTTAGTAAGTATAAACCTGAGGCTTAACTCGAGGACATGATGACCGATTCGGTGCCCGGCGACGACCGGCGCGGCAGGGTACTGCGCCTGTTGCAGTTCCTGCATGAGCTGGTTCGGGCGAAATCGTCGGTCATCCGTGATGTCTCGGAGCACGCCGGAGTGGTCTGGCTCGGTGCCGACTACGACATCCCGATCGACCGTGACGCAGCGGTCGGCCAGGTGATCACTGAATTGTCTCGCAGCAATCCGCTGCAGAACACGGCGTACGATCTGCTGGCCCAGGCGATCGACGAACTGGCCGAGCGGCCCGAATCCCTCGAACTCGTCCTCGCGTCGGGCCTGCTCACCGCAAGCGACCCGGTGATCATTCGAGAACATCTGCTCACGCAGCCGGTCGTCGCCGACCACGACCACGCGGCCGGGGTCATCAGCGTCAGGCTCGCCGGAGAGTCCCAACCAGAACTGCATGCAGGCCATCTCCTCACCGGCGTCGACGGGTTCGACCTCGCGGCGTCGACCGAATTCTCGGACACGCTCGGCACCACTCGCTCACCGATCGCAGAGTCGGTCGAGAAGTTCTTCACGAAGTGGCGACGCGCGGTCGTCGACGACCCGGCGTCCGTCAGCGTGGATCTGGCGCCTGCTCTCGTGCTGCGCCGCCGCGGTTCGGCACCCCTCCTGGACTACTACGAAGCCATGATGGCCACGGTCCGGGATGAATCGAACGAGATCCCGATCGGTCTGGCGCAACTGGTCGAGCCGGTCGAAGCCTCCGAACGAGTCGCTCGGCTGCGCGACAGCGGCGCGATGTCCGCCACCGAGCTCGTGGAAGATGCACTGTATCCGCTGCCGTCGAACGTCGAACAGCGCGACATCCTGGCCCAGCTCGGCCTCGACAGCGGCGTCGTCGTCGAAGGCCCGCCCGGAACCGGTAAGACGCACACGATCGCCAATCTGATGTCGGCTCTGCTGGCGAAAGGCCAGCGGGTGCTGGTCGTGTCGGAAAAGGCTCAGGCGCTGCATGTGTTGCGGGACAAGCTGCCCGTCGAGCTCCAAGAACTCGCGGTCTCCATCACGGACGTGACCAAGGACGGCTCGCAGTCGCTCATCGACAGCGTCGAGGCGATCGCCACCCGCAAGGGCAGTTTCCAGTCGCGTGTGGCGACCAGCGAGATCAAGAACCTGCGGTCCAAGCGTGATCAGGCGCGCGCCAAGCGCGAACAGATCCTGCGGGAGATCTGGCAGTTGCGGGAATCGGAGACCGAGAAGCACGAATGGGTCGCCGCCGGCTACAGCGGAACCGCCGCACATATCGTGCGCCAGTGCAATCAGGTTGCGGACCAGCATGATTGGCTCCCCGGGCCCTTGGCCAGTGCATTGCCTGCGTTGGAGCCAGGTGAGTTCGAACGACTGTTGGAACTATTGCGTGCGCGTGGCGATCAATGGTCCGATCGGCTCGCGCAGCACCTGCCGCCACTCGATGATGTGCTGCCGGGCACCGTCGAGCTCGAGCGCATCTGCAAGCGGGTGCAGGAGCGTCCCTCCGAAGACATGGTCGGCAGCGGTTCGCTTCTCGCGATCCTGGCCGATGTGGACAGTGCACGTTTGCTGCGAGTCAAGAACAGATGCGATCGCCTCGGCGCGGCGGTGCGCGAAGTCCGGACGTTCCCGCCGCATCTTCAGCAGATGGCGCAGCGTCTGCTCTCCGGTGAGGCCTCATATCTGTGGAATCGCGTGACGGCGCTGTCGGAGGTCATCGACGAGGCGACAGAGCGTGACAAGCGGATCGGCACGCACACCGTCGAGGTCGACGGTGCGGCCACCGGCGACTCGGTCCTGTTCGAACAAGCCGCTGACTATCTCGAATCGGGCGGTGTGTGGCGCGGCCGATTCCGAAAAGCCCCGCAGCAGAAAGCCATCGAGGAGCTGGGTGCCACCTACACGGTCGATGGCCGGGTTCCGACCGATGCCCCGTCACTGAGGTTGGTCGCCGATCACCTCGGTGTGCTCGATGCGGTCGCCAGGGTGCAGTCGATCCTCGCCGAGGTCAACGTCCCGATGGACACCAGTGGAACCCGCTCGGTGCAGCTCGGGCGCCTTGTCCGGCTCGACGGCCAGCTCGCCTGGGTCTCCGAACTGCTGACGGGCCGTGACCAGTTGGTGCGCGAGCTCAACTCCATCAGTCCCGGTGGGCCGCGCCCGAAGAGCATCGACGAGGTCGAAGAGGTGGCGCGGCAGGCAGGCGCCATCGCCGCGGCCAACGACGGCACGCTGGCCCGGCGCGAAATCGATGACATCGCCCGCCTGCTGTCCGCGGAGATCGAGAAGGGCCCATCGAGCGAGGGTGATGCCCTGCTCGCAGCCGTACGTGCCGCCGACCCCGACGCGATCCTCGAGACCCGCCGCGCGTTCAACTCGGCCCGCATCGAGCGCGAGAGCCAGGGGGCATTGGACCTGCTCGAGCTGCGCCTGAAGCAGAAGGCGCCCAACCTCGTCAAACTGCTGATCGAGACCTCGGCCGACCCGGTTTGGGACGATCGACTGGCGGACATGGACGCCGCGTGGTCGTGGCGGCGGGCCTACCAGTGGGCACAGGAGCGTAGCGATCCCGAGCGCGAAACGCGGCTCGAAGCGGACCTGGACGAAGTCGAGGCCGATATCACGCACTTCACCGCGAGGCTGGCCGCCGCATGCGCGTGGCGAGAGTGCCTCGAGCACATGACCGTCAGTCAGGTCCAGGCCTTGCAGTCGTACCGAGACCACATCACGAACATAGGCAAGGGTTCGGGCAAACATGCCGAACGGTTCCGGCTGGCCGCCCGGTCTGCGATGGCGCAAGCGCAGACCGCCGTGCCCGCGTGGATCATGCCGATCTCGCAGGTTCTCAGTTCTGTTGCGCCGCAACAGAACTCCTTCGACGTGGTGATCGTGGACGAGGCCAGCCAGGCCGACATCTCCAGTCTGTTCCTGCTGTGGCTCGCGCCCCGCGTGATCGTCGTCGGCGACGACCGGCAGTGCGCGCCCGGCGGTTTCGGGGGATCAGGCATGGACGAGGTCTTCACCAAACTCGACACCTACCTGTCCGACATCCCGCAGTACATGCGCGACAGTCTCACCCCGCGTTCGAGTCTGTTCTCGATGTTGCGAACCCGGTTCGGGCACGTGGTGCGCCTCCGTGAGCATTTCCGTTCGATGCCCGAGATCATCGAGTTCTCCAGTCGGCAGTTCTATCCAGACTCTCCGCTGATCCCGGTGCGGCAGTTCGGAGCGGACCGGCTGCCGCCGCTGCAGACCAGGCACATCGAAGGGGCCAGGAGTTCGGGATCGAATTCGTCGTTGGTGAACCCTGACGAAGCTGCGGCGCTGGTGCAGCTGCTGAAGGAGGCCGACGCCGATCCACGGTACGACGGGATGACCTTCGGGGTCGTCGTGTTGCAGGGTCAGCGGCAAGTCGACCTCGTGAGTCAGTCGCTACGAGATGCCCTCGATCCAGAGACCTGGCGCGAACGGTCACTGCGGGTGGGCACTCCACCGGACTTCCAGGGCGATGAGCGACACGTGATCTTCCTGTCGATGGTCGTATGCCCCGACACCAACGTCAATGCATTGACCCGCAGTGAATCCCAACGTCGCATCAATGTGGCCGCCTCGCGGGCGATGGATCAGCTCTGGCTGGTCCACTCGGTCGAGGCCGGTGACCTCAAAGAGAACGATCTGCGGTATTCGCTGCTGACGTACATGCAGAAAACCGAAGGTGCGCTGGTGGATCCGATGCCTGTCGGCATCACGGCCACCTCGCGCAGCGAGCCCTTCGACTCACTGTTCGAGCAGCAGATATTCGTTGATCTGACCGAGCGTGGCTTCTACGTGAATCCAAAGGTGGTCGTGAACAACAGGGTCATCGACCTGGTGGTCACCGGTAGCGACGCGCGGCTCGCCGTCGAATGCGACGGTGACGAGTTCACCAGCACGCCCGAGCAGGCACGAGCCGACATGGAGCGAGAACGCGAACTTCGGCGCTGCGGTTGGCGGTTCTGGCGAGTGCGCGAGTCGGAGTATCTACTCGATCCAGAGCTCGCCCTGAGCGGACTCTGGGAAGAACTCGAACGGCGCGGAGTGCTACCGAACTCGGTGGCATCAGAGTTGGCCGGCCCTACAGACATCGAGCCCTGGCGGCCGCTCGCGCTGTCCGGCGGGGACTAGCTCCACGGTCGGCGGTGGTCGGCCGCGACTCGATTGCCTCGGGAGCTCAGTTGTCGGTGGCCTGAACGTGGTCGAGCAGGGCGGGTAGTCCGCGACCGGCGGTGGTCTGCATGAAGTGGGTGACCGATGAGCTCAGAGGTGTCGGGTCCGGGTTGATCTCGATCACCGGGGTCCCGGCGGCCAGGGCCCGTTCCGGCAGGGCAGCAGCCGGATACACCAGGCCGGACGTTCCCACCACGATCAACAGATCGCATCCGGCTGCGGCATCGGCTGCCCGCTCCCAGGCATCCTGCGGTAGGGGTTCACCGAACCACACGACGCCGGGCCTGACGGGGGAGAGGCAACGCGGGCAGGCCGGTGGCTCGACTCGTAGAGTCTCGGTGGCGGTGTCCGGGTTCGCATCGGTGCCGCTGTACGGGGTGTCGCAGTGGGAGCAACGCGGCGCGAACAGGCTGCCGTGCAGATGGGCAGTGACGGCGCTGCCGGCCCGCTCGTGGAGATCGTCGACGTTCTGGGTGACCACCATGAGCGTGCGCCGCTCGGCCCACTGTGCGAGCGCGCGGTGGCCCGCATTGGGTTCGGCACCGCGGACCAGACGGGCACGCCACTGATACCAGGCCCAGACCAGGGCGGGGTCGTCCGACCACGCCCCGGGCGTTGCCAGTTCGGTGGGGTCGAAGCGCTCCCACAGTCCGGTCTCGGCGTCACGAAACGTCGGCACATTGCTCTCGGCGGACATGCCGGCACCCGTGCACACGGTCACCCAGTCCGCTCCGTCGACCAGGGCTGCGATCGCCGGGTCGAGGTCTGCGCCGCCCATGGGTATCAGGATCCCTGCAGTTCGGAACGCAGGATCTCGGCTGTTCCGGGAAGGTCGTTGTCGCGCCGGATGAGCAGGCTCTTGGCGAGGACCAACTTGTCACCGTCGTGTCGAGGCACGACGTGCAGATGTGAGTGAAACACGGTCTGGAAGGCTGCGCGGCCGTCGTTGACGAGCAGGTTCACACCGTCGGCAGCAATCGCCGATGCGCGCTGTGCCGCGGCGACCCGCTGACCGGCCTGGAAGAGCTTGCCGCCCTGATCGGGACTGAGTTCTGCCAGGTTGGTGGCGTGGCGTTTGGGGATGAGCAGCGTGTGGCCCGGCCGCACCGGGCGGATGTCGAGGAAGCCGAGTATGTCGTCGTCCTCATAGACGATGTGGGCCGGGGAGGATCCGGCGACGATCGCGCAGAAGACGCAGTCACTCATGTATCCAGCCTAGTGCCGCGTTCAGCGGCAGCCCGCTCACCGGGAGTGACAAATTCGTTTGTCACGATTAGGTAACGGTGCCGACAGCCCGTCGTTTTCCCTGGTGAACGCTCGTTCGGCCCGTGTGATCTGCGAATTCAATGATTGCTTGCGGGCTGTTGCTCACCGCTTGACCCCCTGTGTCGAATGTTACCGACGGGTATACCCACGGGTCACTTGCAAACATGAGGAAAACCTCATTTTTGTGTGCCAACATGGTCTTCGAGCGCATCTGGAGGGGGCGGGCAACGTTGCCTGTCTGTCGAGATGAAACGTAATGGGCCGCACAGGGATTCGCAATGCGAGTTGCTCGGTCCACCAGCGGGTGAGAGTTCTCCAGGCTGCGCCGCCCACAGACAGCGCGGTCCTCACATCCGCAGAAACACACGCAACCAGCTACATGAGGGAGCCTCGTGACCATTCACCAGTTCCGCACCGGATCCGAAGAAAACTCTGCCTGGGCCACTCGGCCCGACGGATCCCTGATCGATCGACTGCGGGATGGTGAGTCATACGCAGTGAGCTTCGGGGGACAGGGTGGACCCTGGTTGCCCGTCCTCGCCGAGCTGGTCATCGACGCCGACCTCGACCGCAGCACCGCCAAGATCGTGGAGGCGGCCGAGCGGCTCATCGAGCCGGTCGCCGACCGGCTGTCCGCAGTACGCCCCGACGGCTTCCATCCGCTGAGCTGGGTGCGCGCCTACAACGCCGAAGAAGTCATCCCGGCCGACTCCGCGCTGGCCGCCGCCCCCGTCTCGGTGCCCGGCATCCTCCTTGCCCAGTTGGCTGCCGTGAGCGCCACTCGCAAGCAGGGTCTCGACCTCGCCGCCATGCCGCCCGTCGCGGCCATCGGACATTCGCAGGGTGTGCTCGCCACCGAGGCCATCAAAGCCGCCACCATCGAAAGCGGACTGGGTGATGGAGCCCTGCTGGCCGTCGCACACCTGATCGGCGCTGCGGGCGCTCTGGTGGCTCGTCGACGCGGATTGACCGCCGAGGCCGCCGGAAGCCCCATGCTCTCCATCTCGAACGTCGATCCGGCGCGGATCCAGGAGCTGGTGGACGCCTACGCCCAGACCCTGCGCGAAGGTGATCGTGAGTCGGCCCCCGTCCTCTCCATCGTCAACGGACGCCGTGCGGTGGTCCTGTCGGGAGCTCCTCGCCACCTCGCCGCGTTTGTCGCCCAGTGCGAGACCATCGCCGCAGCCGAGGCAGCCGAGCGCAAGAAGAAGACCACCGGCGGTTCTGCATTCGCGCCGGTATTCGACCCGCTCGCGGTCTCGATCGCCTTCCATCACCCCGCA
Source organism: Williamsia limnetica (assembly GCF_003217475.1). GTDB lineage: Bacteria > Actinomycetota > Actinomycetes > Mycobacteriales > Mycobacteriaceae > Williamsia > Williamsia limnetica. The sequence goes on from NZ_QJSP01000014.1 coordinate 43,598, forward strand.
CTCGACGCAGCGGCCGATCTGGTCGCCGAATGGGCCCAAGACTGCGACATCGATCCCGTGGCTGCTCGCCGCTTGGCGGCGGCCGTGCTCGTCGACCGCGTCGACTGGGTGGACGCCCTCGACGACGTCGTGAGCGCAGGCGCCAAGTGGATTCTCGATCTGGGCCCCGGCGACGTCGCCACCCGACTGAGCGTTCCCGTGGTTCGTGGCCAGGGCGTCGGCCTCATCTCGGTGAGCCAGCGCGGTGGACAGCGCAACCTGTTCGCGCCCGGCGGTATCCCCGACGTCCAACGTCCGTGGAGCAGCTACAGCCCCCGCATCGTCGAACTGCCGGACGGACGCCGCGTCGTCGAGACCTCGTTCACCCGGTTGACCGGTAGGTCCCCGATGCTGCTCGCAGGCATGACACCGACCACCGTCGACCCTGCGATCGTGGCGGCCGCCGCGAATGCCGGCCACTGGGCCGAGCTCGCCGGTGGCGGCCAGGTGACCGAGGCGATCTTCGCCGACAACATCGCCAAGCTGACCGAGCTGCTCGAGCCGGGTCGGCAGGCTCAGTTCAACACGCTGTTCCTCGACCCGTACCTGTGGAAACTGCAGATCGGCGGCAAGCGCCTCGTCCAGAAGGCACGTGCGAACGGTGCCCCGATCGACGGCGTCATCGTCTCGGCGGGCATCCCGGAACTCGACGAGGCGGTGGCCTTGGTCTCCGAACTCGCCGAGGCCCAGATCCCGTACGTCTCGTTCAAGCCCGGCACCATCGGCCAGATCCGGTCGGTGATCCGTATCGCCGCCGAGGTACCGCACTACCCGGTGATCGTCCAGATCGAGGGTGGCCGCGCAGGCGGACACCACTCGTGGGAAGACCTCGACTCGCTGCTGCTCGCGACCTATGCAGAGCTCCGGGCGCGGCCGAACGTCGTCATCTGCGTCGGCGGCGGCATCGGGACCGCCGAGCGCGCAAGCGAGTACCTCACCGGGGTCTGGTCCGCGGCACACGACTATCCGCTGATGCCGCTCGACGGCATCCTGGTGGGCACTGCCGCTATGGCGACCAAGGAAGCGACCACGTCGCCGGCGGTCAAAGAACTGCTCGTCAACACCCCAGGGTGCGACGAATGGATCGGCGCCGGATACGCCACCGCCGGAATGGCCTCGGGCCGGAGCCAACTCGGTGCCGATATCCACGAGGTCGACAACGCCGCATCGCGTTGTGGTCGACTGCTCGACGAGGTCGCCGGTGATGAGGACGCGGTGGCCGAACGCCGCGACGAGATCATCGAGGCCCTGAGCGGAACCGCGAAGCCGTACTTCGGTGATGTGGCTCAGATGACCTACCGGCAGTGGCTCGACCGCTACGTCGAGCTCGCCGTCGGCGAGGCCACCGGGCCCGACACCTGGGTCGACATCACCTGGCGTCAGCGCTTCATCGAGATGCTCCAGCGCACCGAGGCGCGTCTGCACGATGCCGATCGCGGCCAGATCCCGACGCTGTTCGGACACACCGCTGCCACGGACAACGCCGGTGCTGCCATCGACGCCCTCGTGGCCGTCTATCCGGCTGCCGACGCGGACGTGCTGCACCCGGCCGATCTGCTCTTCTTCCTCGAGCTCTGCCGCACACCCGGCAAGCCCGTCAACTTCGTGCCCGTCATCGACAAAGACGTGCGGCGTTGGTGGCGCAGCGACTCGCTGTGGCAGGCACACGATGCCCGCTACGGCGCGGACGAGGTGTGCATCATTCCCGGCCCGGTCGCCGTTGCCGGCATCACCCGCGTCGATGAGCCGGTGGGCGAACTGCTCGATCGCTTCGAGGCGCAGGTGGTCACCGACCTACAGGGCATCGGCTCTGAGCCGTTCGCGATCAGTGCACGGCTGCGGGCCGGGCTGGTCGATGTCGACGGTGTCCTGGGCAGCGCGATCGAGGCACTCAGCGTTCAGTGGTCGGGCCGACTCGTCCCCAACCCGATCGCGCAGCTCGGCGATCGTGACGCTTGGGAGTTTCCCTCGACCGAGCGCGGCGAGCACGAACCGACCGGTGCCGTCCTGGAGCGCACCGAGGACGGCGTGCTGCTGAGCGTGCCGATCGGTAAGGCCACGGTCTCGATCCCGATGATCGTCGACAACTCCATCTTCGACGGCGGAGCACCCACCGTCACCGTCGACGCCGCGGCAGGCGCCATGCGTCAGCTCCTGGCCGTCGCCGCAGGTGGATCCCTGGCAGAGGTGACCGATGGCAGCGCAACGCGCACCGCCACCTGGGATCCCGACCTGGTCGCCGACCACGCCGCCGTCACCGCCTACACCCTGCCCGAGCACCTCAGCGCCTCGACTCCCCAGGGCGTCACAGGTTTCGCCAACCCGGACACGCTGGTCGGTCTGTGCTGGCCCGCCGTGTTCAGCGTCATCGGCGCGGCGACCACCACCGACGGCGCGCCCGTCGTCGAGGGGCTGCTCGACCTGGTCCACCTCGACCACGTGGCCTCCACCTTCGGTGAGCTGCCCCGCACGAAGTCCGAGTTCACCGTCACCGCGTCGCTGTCCGACGTCACCGACACCGATCTCGGTCGCGTCGTCACCGTCGATGTCACGATCGCCGACGGACATCGTCAGGTCGCCACCATGACCGAGCGGTTCGCGGTACGCGGACGCACCGGCAGCGGCGAATTGAGCGATCCGAAGCGTGCAGGCGGTGCTCTGAGCGCCCGCGCCGGTGACGCGACCCGTAAGAAGATCCGTCAGGCCACTATGACGGCACCGTCGCGGATGAACGGATTCGCGCTGGTCTCCGGCGACCACAACCCCATCCACACCGATCTGTCGGCGGCGAAGATGGCCGGTCTGGGCACTCCCATCGCCCACGGCATGTGGCTGTCGGCCGCCGCGCAGCACGTGGCGACCGCCACCGACGCGAAAAACCCCGTCCCGGTGCCGCGTGCACTGACCGGCTGGACCGCCCGCTTCTTGGGGATGGTCCGCCCGGGCGACGAGATCACCGTTCGCGTCGACCGAGTCGGCATGGACGCCGGCCGCGACGTCATCGAGGTCAGCGCCAAGGTGGGTGACCTGCTGGTCATGAACGCCACCGGCCTGCTGGCCCCGGCGAAGACCGTCTACGCCTTCCCCGGTCAGGGCATCCAGAGCAAGGGCATGGGTCTCGACGCCCGTTCGCGCTCGAAGGCCGCCCGCAAGATCTGGGACCGTGCGGACAAGCACACCCGGGATGCTCTGGGCTTCTCGATCCTGGCCGTGGTGCGGGACAACCCGACGACACTGTCCGCCGGTGGCACCACCTATCAGCACCCGGACGGCGTGCTGTTCCTCACCCAGTTCACCCAGGTCGCGATGGCCACCTTGGGTGTCGCGCAGATCGCGGAACTCAAGGAATCCGGAGCATTCGTCGAAGGCGCGATCACCTGTGGACACTCGGTGGGCGAGTACAACGCGCTGGCCGCATGTGCAGGAGTGCTCCCGCTGGAGGCCGTTCTCGAGGTCGTGTTCCAGCGCGGTGAGGCAATGCACCACCTGGTCCCGCGGGACGCCAAGGGGCGCAGTGACTATCAGATGGCTGCCATCCGGCCGAGCCAATTCGGTCTGGCCGATGAGGACGTCACCGATTTCGTCTCCGAGATCGGGGCGCGCACCGGCGAGTTCGTCGAGGTCGTCAACCTGAACCTGCTCGGGTCGCAGTACGCGATCGCGGGCACAGTGAAGGGTCTCGAGGCTCTCGAGACCGAGATCGAGATCCTGCGTGCGAAGACCGGCGGCAAGCGCTCCTTCATCGTGGTACCCGGCATCGATGTGCCGTTCCACTCCACGGTGCTGCGTGCGGGCGTGCCCGACTTCCGTACCCGCCTGCAGGACCTGTTGCCCGAGCACATCGACCCCGACATCCTGGTGGGACGCTACGTTCCCAACCTGGTGCCGCGGATGTTCAACCTCGGCCGTGACTTCGTCCAGGAGATCGCTGATCTCGTACCGTCTGATCCGCTGAACGAGGTGCTCGCCGACTGGGATTCGTGGAGCGCCAAGCCCGGTGAGCTGACCAGGGTGATCTTGGTCGAACTGCTGGCCTGGCAGTTCGCCAGCCCGGTCCGCTGGATCGAGACGCAGGACCTGCTGTTCACGCCTGCCGAACGTGGTGGCGCGGGGATTGAGCGATTCGTCGAGGTCGGCGTCAAGTCGGCTCCGACGCTCAGCGGTCTCGCAGGCAACACCCTCAAGCTCGACGACTACGCCCAGTCCGCTGTGCAGGTCCTGAACATCGAGCGCGATTCCGACGTCATCTTGGCGAAGGACACCGCGCCCGACGTAGACGAGGACGAGGCCATCGACGAGGGCCCCGCAGCAGAGACAGCTCCGCCGGCCACGGCCGCTGCAACCGCTGCACCGGCTCCGGTCGCTGCTCCGGTCGATTCCGGGCCACGTCCCGACGACATCGCGTTCACCCCGGCCGACGCGGTGGATGCCGTGATCGCGCTGTGGACCAAGATCCGCATCGACCAGATCGGCACCGCCGACACGATCGAGGCACTGTGTGACGGCGTGTCGTCCCGACGCAACCAGCTGCTGCTCGACATCGGTGGCGAACTGGGCCTGGGCGCCATCGACGGCGCGGCCGAGGCAGAGATGCCCGCGCTCGCGTCGACCGTGAACGCGCTCGCTCGCGGCTACAAGCCGTTCGGCTCGGTGCTGACCGATGCGATCGGCGACCAGATCCGCAAGGTGTTCGGACCGACGGGCAAGCGCGCGTCCTACATCGAGGACCGCGTCACCTCGGTCTGGCAGCTCGGACCCGGCTGGGCCCTGCACACCAGCCTCGCGGTGGCTCTGGGCAGCCGCGACGGCGTCAGTGTGCGCGGCGGCGACCTCGGTGATCTGATCTCCTCCGCCCCGGCGAACACCGACGCGATCGACGCGTTGATCGACGCCGCGGTCTCGAAGGTCGGTTCCAACAAGGGCATTTCGGTGTCCAAGCCGGCAGTCGGGGGAGGCGGCGGTGGCGGAACCGTCGACGCCGCGGCCCTCGGTGAGTTGACCGAGCAGTTCATCGGTCGCTCCGGTGCGCTCGCATCGGCTGCGCAGACGATCCTGTCGAAACTGGGTCTGGCGGACGAGCAAGAAGTCGGCGCGCCGGCAGAAGACAACACCGCAGTCCTCGAACGGGTCAGCGCGGAGCTGGGTTCGGATTGGCTGCGAGTCGTGGCACCCGCATTCGACGAACGTCGCGCGGTGCTGATCGACGACCGGTGGGCCAGCGCCCGCGAGGACCTCGCCCGCATCTGGCTCGACGACGAGCACGTGGTCGACAACGATTTCTACGACATCAGCGCACGCTTCATCGGCGCCGGTGAGACGGTCTGCCACCAGGCATCGTGGTGGCAGGGCAAGGCGCTGGCGAACGGGCATCGGGTGCACGCCCGGGTCTACGCCCAGATCGCCCATGCGGCACAAGATCCTCAGCCCGAGACCTACGCCGGCGATGTTGCTGTCGTGACCGGCGCCAGTAAGGGTTCGATCGCCGCCGCGGTGGTCGAGCAGTTGCTGGCAGGCGGTGCGACCGTGGTCGCCACCACCTCGCGTCTCGACGACAACCGGCTGGCGTTCTTCAAGTCGCTCTACCGGCGAAGTGCCCGCGGCGACGCGGCACTGTGGGTCGCCCCGGCGAACCTGTCCTCGTACACCGACGTCGACGAGTTGGTCGAGTGGATCGGTAGCGAACAGACCGAGAATCTCGGCGGCAAGACCGGAGTCGTCAAGCCGGCCCTGAAGCCGACGCTGCTGTTCCCGTTCGCCGCTCCGCGGGTCGCCGGTGACCTCACCGACGCCGGCGCCCGCGCCGAACTGGAGATGAAAGTCCTGCTGTGGTCGGTGGAGCGGTTGATCGCCGGTCTCGGCGACATCGCGGCCGATCATCACCTCGCGGCGCGACTGCACGTGGTACTCCCGGGTTCGCCGAACCGGGGAATGTTCGGCGGCGACGGCGCCTACGGTGAATCCAAGGCGGCTCTCGACGCGTTGGTCAAGCGTTGGGCGGCAGAGGACTCCTGGAACTCGAAGGTGACCCTGGCGCACGCGCTGATCGGTTGGGTCACCGGCACCGGGCTGATGGGCCACAACGACGGACTGGTCGAAGCGGTCGAGGCCGCAGGTGTGAAGACCTGGTCGACGAAGGAGATGGCCACCGAATTGCTCAAGGCCGTCACCCCCGACAGCCGGACGCAGGCGCGGACAGTGCCCATCGAGCTCGACCTGACCGGTGGACTCGCGGACGCCACGCTCGACATGAAGGCACTGGCCCAGGCTCAGGCCGAAGCAGCCGCACGCACCGAGGACGACGACGAAGACGACGAGCCGACGCTGGCAGCCCTGCCCGCACCGGCCCGGGCTCCCGAGTCGACCACCCCGAACTGGGGTGAGATCGATGCGCGGCCGGAGGATCTGGTGGTCATCGTCGGCGCCGGCGAACTCGGCCCCTACGGCAGCTCACGCACCCGCTTCGAAATGGAGGTCGAGGATCAGCTCTCGGCCGCCGGTGTCCTCGAATTGGCTTGGAGCACAGGGCTGATCGTCTGGGAGTCGACCCCCAAGCCAGGTTGGTACGACGCCGAGACGTCAGACCCGGTGGCCGAGGCCGACATCGCCGATCGCTATCACGACGCGGTCGTCGAGCGCTGTGGCATTCGGCGGTACGCAGACGACGGCGACATGATCGACAACACCTCGCCGTTGCTCACTTCGGTGTTCCTCGACAACGACCTCACCTTCACGGTGTCGTCGGAGACCGAGGCCCGGGCGTTCCAGTCGTCGAGCCCCGACAAGACGAAGATCAAGGTCGACGCCGAGAGCGGCGAATGGCAGGTCACCCGTCTGGCGGGCACCGAGATCCGCGTCCCGCGCCGGTTCACCCTGACGCGGACCGTCGGTGGCCAGATCCCGACCGGCTTCGACCCCACCCGTTGGGGTGTGTCGGCCGACATGGCCGAGTCCGTGGACCGGGTCGCGCTGTGGAACCTGATCGCCACCGTGGATGCCTTCCTGGCGTCGGGCTTCGAACCGTCGGAGCTCATGCGCTGGGTGCACCCCGGACTGGTCGCCAACACCCAAGGCACCGGCATGGGTGGCATGACATCGATGCGCTCGCTGTACCTCGACACCTTCACCGGTGAGGCCAAGGCGAACGACATCCTGCAGGAAGCACTGCCGAACGTCGTTGCCGCACACGTGGTCCAGTCGTACATCGGCAGCTACGGAGCGATGATCCACCCGGTCGCCGCCTGTGCCACCGCCGCTGTGTCGGTGGAAGAGGGTGTGGACAAGATCAAGCTGGGCAAGGCGTTGTTCGCGGTCGCAGGTGGATTCGACGATCTCGGTATCGAGGGCATCGTCGGATTCGGTGACATGTCGGCCACCGCCGAGTCGGCGAAGATGGAAGCACAGGGCATCGACGCCCGCCGCTTCTCCCGTGCCAACGATCGTCGTCGCGGTGGCTTCGTCGAGTCCCAGGGTGGCGGCACGATCCTGCTGGCCCGCGGTGATGTCGCGGCCGAGATGGGTCTGCCCGTCCTCGGTGTGGTCGGCTGGGCGCAGAGCTTCGGCGACGGTGTCCACACCTCCATCCCGGCGCCGGGCATCGGCGCACTGGGAGCCGCTCGCGGACAGAAGGATTCGGGCTTCGCGAAGTCGCTGCGTCAGCTGGGTGTGAGCCCTGACGATGTGGCGTTGGTGTCCAAACACGACACCTCCACCAAGGCAAACGATCCCAACGAGGCGAATCTGCACGAGCGCCTCGCCGAGGCTCTCGGCCGAAGCGAGGGTGCTCCGCTGTTCGTGGTGTCCCAGAAGTCGCTCACCGGTCACGCCAAGGGTGGTGCTGCGGCCTTCCAGCTCATCGGGCTGTGCCAGGTCCTGCGCGACGGCGTCATCCCACCGAACCGCAGCCTGGACTGCGTCGATGAGGCGATGGAGGAGTACAAGCACCTGGTGTGGCCTACCGCCCCGTTGCGTTTCGGGAAGCGGTTCGCGCTCAAGGCCGGTCTGCTGACCAGCCTCGGGTTCGGCCATGTGTCGGGTCTCATCGCGGTGGTCCACCCGGAAGCCTTTGTCGCGGCCCTGGATCCGGCGCAACGTGAGCAGTACCGGGCGGCCGCGGCCGAGCGGTCACGACTCGGACAGCAGCGTCTGCTCGAGGCCATGTTCGGTGGCAAGCCCGCCTACCAGCGTCCGCCGAACCGCAGGTTCGACGACAGCGCCTACGAGGGCGATCAGGAAGCGGCCATGCTGCTCGACGGCGATGCACGCTTGTCGGCGACGGGTCATTACGGCGCGGGCGAATGAGCGCCTGCCACGCGCAGACGGGAATGTCTGACGGATGACGGTGATCGGAGTGGGGATCGACCTCGTGTCGATCCCCGGCTTCGCCGAGCAGTTGAGGCAACCGGGGACCACGTTCGCGGACCGTTTCACGGTGGGGGAGCGGCGCGACGCCGCGTCCGGCACCGGTAGCGAGGCGAGGCATCTGGCGGCCCGGTGGGCGGCGAAAGAGGCGGTCATCAAGGCGTGGTCGGTCAGTCGGTTCGCACGTAAACCGTTGCTGCCCTTGATTCGCCATGGCGACATCGAGGTCGTGACGGATACGTGGGGCCGCCCGGCGATTCGGCTGGGTGGGGAAATCGGAGAGCTGCTCGCGGGCACGGTCGTCCACGTCTCCCTGACCCACGACGGCGACATGGCCGGAGCGGTGGCGATCATCGAGGACGCACCGGCGGAGAGCTAGGGCGTCAGCGGCTGTTCTCGGGGTCCTCGAGCATCATGTAGCGGCCGAGCATGAGCTTGAGCTCGGCTACCGTGTCGGGGTGGTTCTGACCTTCTTGCACCGAGAAGCTCAGCAGCGAATACGCCGTGTGGACCAGTAGTTCGGACATCAACGCCCGCCGGCTGCGTTCGGGCGTCAACGGGGCGATGATCCGGGCGACCAATGCGGCCAGGGCCTTCTCGTGCACCATCGCGGTCGCGCGGGTCGCGGGGGTCGACTGCACCGCGAGCCACACCGCGCGCCTCGACGGATCGTCGTGCCACAGCTGGGCCAGGTGGTCGAGGAACTTCTCCAGCAACCGTGGCCAGTCGAGCGAGGGGACCTCCGCCGCGAAGGTCGCCAGTTCGCTCTGCACACCGGTGGCGTCCTGTCTGTCGAGTTCGCAGACGACCACGTACTTGTTGGCGAAGTACTGATAGAGCGTCCCGATGGGGACGTCGGCGCGCTGTGCGATGTGCTCGCAGGTGAGCGATTCGAACCCGACCTCGATCAGCAGATCTCGCGCCGCCGCCAGCATCGCGTCGAAACGTAGTTGGCTTCGCTGCTGGGTCGGCCGTTTCCGGGGCACCAGTGGCTCTGAGCTCAGCAGCCTCGAGGCCCCCGGCTTCAGGGCATCACGGGACCCGGTGTCGGGTTCGGAATGCACCTGGGCCATGGGGGTCGCACGCTTCCGATCAGACTGCGAGGTCGCGGCGGAGTTTCGCCACGTGGCCCGTTGCCCGCACGTTGTACTGGGCGAGTGCGATCTTGCCGTCGGCGTCGACCAGGAACGTCGACCGGATGACCCCGGTGACGGTCTTGCCGTACATTTTCTTCTCCCCGAAGGCGCCCCATGCGGTCAACACGGACTTGTCCACGTCGGACAGCAAGGGGAAGGTCAGGGACTCTGCATCGCGGAACTTCGCGAGCTTCGCAGGCTTGTCAGGCGAGATTCCGACGACGTCGATGCCCTCGCCTCCGAGTTCGGCGAGGCTGTCGCGGAAGTCGCAGGCCTGCTTTGTGCAGCCCGGCGTACTGGCCGCGGGATAGAAATAGACGATCACCTGCCGTCCGCGGTAATCGTCCAGCGAGACAGTGTTGCCGTCGGCGTCGGGGAGGGAGAAGCCTGGAGCGTTGTCGCCCACCGCGAGTCGTGTGTTCTCAGTCATCGTCTTCAGGCTAGCCGAGTGGGCAAACGTGTGGCGGAGCACTGCCGATCCTCGCGGTGAACTACCGTAGAGCCGATACTGACCGGCCGAACACGCACCTGGCCACCGGCGAGGCGGCGCAGCACTAGATGGAGGACCTGTGGGACGCGACACCGACGGAATCGAACGCGACATCGAGCGGGCCCGCGACGAACTCGCCGGCACCCTCGACGCCCTGGCCACCCGGGCCAGCCCTGCGCGGCTGGCCGAAGACGCCAAGTCCACGGCCCTGACAACATTGCGCAAACCCGCGGTAGCGGGATCGCTGATCGCGGTCGGTGTCGTGGTGTTGGCGGTCGTGATCAAGAAGATCGCGAGCTGAGCGGGGAGTTCGTCGATGGGGGCTGCGCAGGCGCGGCCCCCATTTTCGTATCTGCCTACGGTGAATCCACGTGCGCAGCAGCAGTTCCTGTCGTCATTCGATCGGACGAATTCACCCGGTGACACAAAAAAATCCCCGGAGCATGCTCCGGGGATTCCTTCGTTGTGCGCCATCAGGGACTCGAACCCCGAACCCGCTGATTAAGAGTCAGCTGCTCTGCCAATTGAGCTAATGGCGCTCGTTCTTTCGAGTTGGAACGGTAGCAGGCCGAACCCGAGAAATGAAAATCGTGTGGCGCGCGAGCCGTAAACCAGGGCTTTTGCGGCGGTTCGCAGTTCCCGGTTGTCTGGCTTTGCACGTAGACTCTCGCGCAGATGGTTTCTTGCCCGCGTCGTCGGGCCTTAGGCAGATGTTTGGAGTGAGATGGGGTTCCGGCAGGCCTCCATGAGCAGCAGGGTCGGCAAGCCCGCTGCACTGGTGATATTCCTCGTGACGCTCGCGGGTGTCATGTCAGCGTGTTCGTCGGATCCGACTCCGCCGAAGTACAGCGATCAGGTGGTCAGCACCACGCCGTTCGACGATCTCCTGCAGCCCGCGGTGGAAGTGACCGGGTTCGCGGACAAGCCGGTGGTGGACGGTGATGTCGGGTTCGCACCCGGTGCGCCGGTCAAGGTCACTGCGAAAGACGCTCGCCTCACGGACGTGACCATCACCAACGCCGGCGGCGGGACGCCGGTTCAGGGGACGCTCTCGGAGGACAAGAAGTCCTGGACGGTGCCGGCCGGGTCGTTCGGGTACAACAAGAAGTACACGCTGGTGGCCGACGCCAAGGGCATCGGTGGCACCACACAGTCGACCACCACGTTCACGACGAGTTCGCCGAACAACCTGACGCAGGCGTACCTGCTGCCGGAGAACAACTCGACCGTCGGTGTCGGCATGCCGGTCTCGATTCGCTTCGACGAGTCGATCCCGAACCGGAAGGCCGCGCAGGACGCGATCACCGTGACCACGGATCCGCCCACAGAGGGTGCTTTCTACTGGCTCAGTGACACGGAGCTGCGCTGGCGGCCGGAGAACTACTGGAAGCCCGGCACGAAGGTGGACGTGGCCGTGAACACCTACGGCATCGATCTCGGTGACGGACTGTTCGGCCAGGAGAACCTGAAGACGAACTTCACGATCGGCCGCGAGCTCATCGCGACGGCCGACGACAACACCAAGACGATCACGATCACCGAGAACGGCAAGGTCATCAAGACCATGCCGACCTCGATGGGCAAAGACTCCACGCCGACCGACAACGGCACCTACATCATCGGTGACCGAGTCGACTCCATCGTGATGGATTCATCGACATACGGTGTGCCCGTCAGTTCTTCGGCCGGATACCGGCTCGACGTCGACTACGCGACGCAGATGTCGTGGAGCGGTATCTACATCCACTCGGCGCCGTGGTCGGTCTACGCACAGGGCAGCGAGAACACCAGCCACGGCTGTTTGAACGTCAGCCCGGAGAACGCGCTCTGGTGGGTCCAGAACTCGCTACGCGGCGACGTCATCACCGTCAAGAACACCGTCGGCCCGGAACTGTCGGGCACGGACGGGCTGGGCGACTGGAACATTCCCTGGGAGACCTGGAAGAAGGGCAACGCCTAGTCAGGTCCCGACCCGCTCCACTTTCGTCAATCCGCTCCGCTTCCAGAACCTTGGGAGCGGAGCGGATTGCTGTAGGTGGAGCACGTCGCCGTTGCTCCGACAGAAGAAGGCCTGCTTCGCCGAATGCGGAGCAGGCCTTCTTGTCGGGGTGGACGACGGGACTCGAACCCGCGACAGCCAGAATCACAATCTGGTGCTCTACCAACTGAACTACGCCCACCATCGGTACCGCTAGCGGAACCAGGGACTTACTCTAGCGGCATGCCGGGCCGGAATTCCAATCGGTATTCTGGCCTGGCGAAATCATGCTGGACCGAGGGTCTTTGTGACCTCTTCGATCTCGGCCGACTCGGGTCCGGGCAGCGGCACGAACGCGGTCGCCCGGTAGTACTTCAACTCCCGAATCGACTCACGGATGTCTGCCAGAGCCCGATGGGACAGCCCCTTCTCCGGTTGGCCGAAGTAGATCCGGGGGTACCAGCGCCTGCACAGCTCCTTGATCGAGCTGACGTCCACCATGCGGTAGTGCAGGTACCCGTCGAGCTTGGGCATGTCCCGCGTGATGAATCCCCGGTCGGTGGCGATCGAGTTGCCGGCCAGGGGTGCCGCGCCTGAGCTACCGATCTCTTTGCGGAGGTAGTCGAGGACCATCTTCTCGGCTTCCTCGATGGTCACCGTGGACCGGCGCACCTCTTCGGTGAGGCCGGAGGCCGCATGCATTTTCTTCACCACCGCGGGCATGGCAGCGAGGGCGTCGTCGTCGGCGTGGATGACCACGTCGACACCGTCCCCGAGAATGTTCAGTTCGCTGTCTGTGACAAGGGCTGCGATCTCGATCAGTTTGTCGCTGCCCAATTGCAGCCCTGTCATCTCGCAGTCGATCCACACAAGTTTGTCTTGCACCCTTGCACCTTAGTGGAGCGATAGTCTTTGCCAGCAGACAAGCCACTCGAGAGGACATCCCACCGTGACCGAGCCAGTTTCGCCCGCCCAGGAAATCGCGGCTGGATATGCCACCGACGGTGTCGCCCTCGAACTGGGCACGGTCGTCGTCGGGGGCAAGGCGGATCCGTCGGCGAAGGTCCGGATCCCGCTGGCGATGATGAATCGGCACGGGTTGATCGCCGGGGCGACCGGGACTGGCAAGACCAAGACGCTCCAGGTGATCGCCGAACAACTCTCGGCCGCCGGTGTCCCGGTGGTGATGGCCGACATCAAGGGAGATCTGTCAGGACTGAGCCGGCCGGGCACGACCAACGACAAGGTGGCGGCCAGGGCCTCCGACACGGGCGACGACTGGACACCGACGGCATCGGCGGTGGAGTTCGTCTCGTTGGGCACAGAGGGCATCGGTGTGCCCATCCGGGCCACGATCACGTCCTTCGGCCCGATCCTGCTCAGCAAGGTTCTGGGGCTGAACACGACTCAGGAATCGGTTCTGGGCCTGATCTTCCATTGGGCAGATTCGCGAGGCCTGGCGTTGCTGGACCTCAAAGATCTCCGGGCTGTGATCGCGTATCTGCTCAGCGATGAGGGCAAAGCCGAACTCAAGGGGATCGGTGGGGTGTCCGCAGCGACGGCAGGGGTGATCCTGCGCGCGCTGACCAATCTGGAAGCAGACGGCGGCGACACCTTCTTCGGTGAGCCCGAGATCGACCCCGCCGATCTGTTGCGGGTGAATCCGGACGGCGCCGGGATCATCACGCTGTTCGAACTGGGGCAGCAGGCCGCGCGGCCCGTGCTGTTCTCGACATTCTTGATGTGGATCCTGGCGGATCTCTTTCAATTCCTGCCAGAGGCCGGAGACGTCGACAAACCGAAGTTGGTGTTCATCTTCGACGAATCCCACCTACTGTTCACCGACTCGTCGAAAGCTTTCGAGGAGCAGGTGGTGCAGACGGTCAAACTGATCCGGTCGAAAGGGGTCGGGGTCTTCTTCTGCTCCCAGCAGCCCACCGACATCCCGAACGATGTGCTCTCGCAACTTGGCGCACGGATTCAGCACGCGCTGCGCGCATTCACCCCGGATGACCAGAAGGCACTGTCGAAGACCGTCCGGACATACCCGACGACCGAAACCTACGACCTCGAGAAGGCGCTGACGTCGCTGGGCACCGGTGAGGCGATCGTGACCGTCTTGTCGGAGAAGGGTGCACCGACGCCCGTGGCGTGGACGATGCTGCGCGCTCCGCGGTCGTTGATGGATACCATCGGCGCCGAGTCGATCACGGCGGCTGCGGCGGCGAGTGCTGTGCAGGCCAAGTACGGCCAGACGATCGATCGGGAATCGGCCTACGAGAAGCTGAATGCGAAAGTGCTTGCGGAGCAACCGGTGCCGCAGGTCCCCATGTCGCCACCGCAGGCGCCCGCAGAGCCGGCACCCGCTTCGAAGCCCACGAAGGACAAGGACGAGCCGGGACTGGTGCAAGAGGTGCTGGGCAACTCTGCGGTCAAGAGCTTCCTTCGCTCGGCCGCGTCGGCAGCGGGCCGGGAGATCACCAGGTCGATCTTCGGAACTGCCCGCCGCAAGCGTTGAGCGCAGCTCACCGTCACGTTCGGTGTCAGTCGCCGAACTTGCGGTAGAACCGGCCGACGATGGGTGCGGTCAGGTTCCTCGGGATGTAACCGCCGGCGACGGACATCGACTTCGACAGCACACCAGGGACGACGCGCATCTTGTTGCGTTCGAGTGCATCAAGGCTCGACTTGGCGACGTACTCGCTCGAGTTCCACAGGAAGTCGGGGACCACCCGATCGACGATGCTGGCCTCCTCGGGGGTGGGCGTCTGCGTCCGGACCGGGCCGGGTGCCAGCAGCGTCACGTGGACACCCGCGGCGGCGACCTCGCCGCGCAGTGACTCCGACAGGGTGTTCACGAAGGCCTTGGACGCCGCATAGGTGGCGTTGTTGGGGATCGGCATGTTCCCTGCCGCCGAACCGACCATGAGAATCCCTCCTGAGCCCCGCTTCACCATCTGGGGGAGCACCGCGAGGGTGAGGTCATGAACCGCAACGGTGTTGAGGCGGACCTGCGCTCGCTCGTATTCCGCATCGAGCTCGGCCAGGGGGCCGAAGGTGGCGATGCCCGCGTTGTTGCACAGGACGGAGATCTCCCGATCGCGCAGCACTGAGCACAAGGCGGACGTTGCGTCCGGGTCCGACAGGTCGGTCGCCATCACCTCGACTTCGACACCGAACCGGGCAGCGAGATCCGTGGCGGTCGCGTGCAGGATCTCTGCTCGACGCGCGACGAGGATCAGTGAATGACCGCGGCGGGCCAATTCAATGGCCAGAGCTTCACCAATTCCCGATGAGGCCCCGGTGACCACGGCCCTGGCCGACGCTGACGGTGCTGGAATACCCATGGCGCAGATCGTAACCGGCTGCGCGCCCACTGAGGAGGCCTCGGGGGCTCAGACGATGCTCGCCGCGACCTCCGTGCCCTGCCGGATGGCGCGCTTCGCGTCTAGCTCCGCGGCGACGTCGGCGCCGCCGATGACGTGGGTGTTGACGCCACTCAGTGTCAACGGATCGACAAGGTCCCGGACGGATTCTTGTCCGGCGCACACCACGACCGTGTCGACGTCGAGCAGCCGATGGATGCGTTCACCGCCCTCTTCTTCGGGAGCAAAGCTCAGGTGCAGGCCGGCGTCGTCGATCTTGTCGTAGCTGGCACCGGATATCTGCTCGACGCCCTTCATCTTCACGGTGGCGCGATGGACCCACCCCGACGTCTTGCCGAGGGTCTTGCCCTGGCGGCCGGGTTTGCGCTGCACCAGGAACACCGTACGAACGGCGGGGGTCGGTCGCGGCCTGCCGACGAAACCGGGGACGGTCAGATCATCGGTGATGCCCCATTCGTGCTCCCACTCTTTGATGTTCATGGTGGGGGAGTCATCGACTGTCAGGAACTCCGTGACGTCGAAGCCGATACCGCCGGCTCCGATGACTGCGACAGTCTTACCGATCTCCTTGTGCCCCAGAACCGCCTCGGCATAGGAGAGGACTTTGGGATGATCGATTCCCGGGATGGCTGGCATGCGCGGCGTCACCCCGGTGGCAACGACGACGTCATCGAACTTCTGCGCGATGAGGTCGTCGGCGCTCACCCACGTGTTGAGGTGAACCTGCACTCCGGTGACCGTCAATGCGGTGGTGAAGTACCGGATGGTCTCGGAGAACTCTTCTTTGCCCGGGATCCGTGCGGCAATCGAGAATTGACCGCCGATGCTCGCACCAGCCTCGTAGAGATGGACTTCGTGCCCCCGTTTGGCGGCGGAGACCGCCGCGGCGAGTCCGGCCGGCCCGGCGCCGACAACCGCGACGCGCTTGGACCGCTTGGTCAGGCCGAGGGTGAGCGTTGTCTCGCGACCCGCGCGCGGGTTGAGCAGGCATGACACCTTCTTGCCGACGAACGCATGGTCGAGGCAGGCCTGATTGCAGGCGATGCAGGTGTTGATCTCGTCGCCGCGTCCTTCCTTGGCCTTGTTCGCGAACTCGGGATCGGCCAGCAGTGGCCGCGCCATCGAGATGGCGTCCACCCGGCCTCCCTCGAGGATCTGCTCACCGAGCTCGGGGGTGTTGATGCGGTTGGAGGCGATCAACGGGATCGACACCTCTTCGCGAAGTCGCTCGGTGTAGCTGACGAAGGCGCCGCGAGGGACAGATGTGACGATGGTCGGAACCTGAGCCTCGTGCCAGCCGATGTCGGTATTGATGGCGTCGACACCGTGTTGTTCGAGTTTGCGTGCCAGCAAGGCGATCTCGTCCCAGGTCTGGCCGTCCTTGACCAGATCGGCGATGGACTGGCGCATGATGACCATGAAGTCGGGGCCGACTCGTTTGCGGATCTCTTTGACGATCTCGACGACGATGCGCTGCCGGTTCTCGGTGCTGCCGCCCCACTTGTCGGTGCGATTGTTGGTGCGGGTGCACAGGAAGGTGTTGAGCAGGTAGCCCTCGCCGCCCATGATCTCGATGCCGTCGTAGCCGGCGTCCTGCGCCAGTTTTGCGCACCGTCCGAATGACCAGATCGCGTGTTTGATGATCGCGTTGGTCATCTTGATCGGCTGGAACGGATGGACCGGTGATTTTTCCCAGCTCACGCCGAACTTGAACGGTGTGTACCCGTAGCGACCGGCGTAGAGGACCTGCATGGCGATCTTGCCGTCCTCTTTGTGCACAGCGCTGGTCAGCCGGCGATGCCGGATCACGTCGATCTTGTTGGTCAGCTTGCCGCCGAATGGCATCAGCAGGCCGGCGCGGGTGGGTGCGATGCCGCCGGTGATGATCAGGCCCGCACCGCCACGGGCACGTTCGGCGTAGTAGGCGGCGAGTTTGTCGACGTCCCAGATCCGGTCCTCGAGGCCGGTGTGCATCGAACCCATGATGACACGGTTCTTCAGCTCGACCTTGTTGATCGTCAACGGTTCGAACAACTTCGGGTATGGACTCGTCATGTGGAACCTTTCTTCGTCCGCGGGGGCTGGCCGCGATGTTCAGACATCAGGTGTTTGGTTGACTACGCCCTCGAGTGCGTTGATCACTTCGTCGCACCACTCGATGAACCCGGCTTCGATGCGCACACCGCCGCGCAGCACGAGGTATTGCTTGAGCTTGCGCAGATTCAGGGCCTCTGGGGCGGGATAGTCGTTTTTCTCGAATTCTTGGTACAGACGCAGGCGCTCTTCGTGGAGCGCTCGGTGCCGTCGTAGTTCGGCGATGAGCTCGGGCAGATCGGCAGCTTCGGCGGCGCGGATCTTCACGCCGAGTTCGTCGCGAAGTTGCCGTGGTTCGGTAGGGGAGCTGACCCATTCCCGAAGCGCTACACGACCTTTCTCGGACAGGGTGTAGACCTTTTTGTCCGGCCTGCCGTCTTGGGCAACCGATTCATAGCTGACCAGTCCATCGGCGTGCAGCTTTTTGAGCGTTCGGTAGATCTGCTGATGGGTGGCAGACCAGAAGTGGCCGATCGACCGGGTGAACTGCTGACCGATTTCGTAACCGGTCCCGGGTCGCTCAGCCAGCGAGGTCATGATCGCGTGTTCGAGGGCCACAGCAGCACCATACCAATGCAACAGGACACTATGCAACAGTGTTCATATGCCCGAGGCGCATAGTCAGAGTGATCGGTTCTACGCGGCGACCAGCTCACGCAGATGGGTCTCGACCTGGCTGGCCGAGGACGTGGTCAGCGTCAGTGATCTGACGCTCATCGGTGGGGCCAGTGACGTATGCCGATGGCCGGTCGGGGTGGTGACGGTCACCGAATGCCGGCTACCCCCTGGCGACGTGCTCTCGGAATGCCAACCCGGCGCCTGTTTGGCGTAATTGCATGGTTCACAGAGGCCCTGGCCGTTCTTGCCAGTGGTCGGACCGCCGCGTGCATGCGGTTCGACATGGTCGATATGCCGGATAGGAGCATCGCAGAATGGTGTTCGGCACGTTCTGTCACGAAGTCGGATCAGTAGTGCGAGGGCTTTGGGGAACGTGCGAGCGGCCGACTCCATTGCGACCAGGGCGCCTGTTGCGGGTCGGGCGTAGAGGCGGCGCAAAGCGAGTTCGGTATCGCGCCGGGCGGCGGTGGCTATGAGTTGGCGCGCGATCTCGGCAGGGATGGGCCCGTAGTCCTGGACATGTGCTGCGCCGTTGGTCTTGCCCATCAGCGCGGAGTCCGACAACACCAGGTTCACCGTGATGGGAGGTCCGTCGACCGCGGAGCATCCGGTGACTCGCTCGAACAGGACGTCGGCCATGATCTGATCTCGCGAGCGTCCATCCCCCTCGGCGGTGTGGAGATCGGCGGCACGGCGCAGCGCGGCGATCACCCCGACTCCTTTGGTGACTGGCAGCAAGGCGGTGACCGAGGCCATGCAATCAGGTGCGGGGCGCGAGGTGACCCTGCGGTCTTTCTCGGCTTTGCCGGACCGAGCAACCACTGCATGTGGATCGCGTTCGTACGCCAGTGCTTTCGCTCGTGCCTCCAGCTTCTTGTCGCCGATCCCGTGCAGGGTGGCGGGATCCCCGCACAGTTCCGCGTCTATGGCTTGCCGGTCGGCGAGATCGAGGTAGGCGGTCTCCTTGACGAGAATGGTGGCACGCCATTCGGAGAGCAGGCCAGAGCGGAGCGCGGCCATGGTGTGGGGCATCTCGTCGACCAGGGCCCGCGCGAACCCCAACATCCGGCCCCCGCGGTTCGGCGAGACCCGGGCTGCCAGCCGGATTTCCGAGGCAACACCCGATCCGACCTTGCTTGCCGGAAGTCCCAGGGCGAAGTGCTCCTCACGGCGTTTGGCATTCAAGTTCATGACTGCGTTGGCCTGCGCAGCCGCGCACGATGCCTTGAGTTCTTCCAAGGCGGTGAGCTGATCGACGGACTCCGTCGGAGTGACGTCGAAGTCCAGCTCGTGCAACTGCATTCGCAGCAGTGACACCGCTTCCGCACCGATCATGAGGCCCCCAGAGTTCGTTATCGAATTTGTGTTCGAAGTGTAGATCGGGGGTCTGACAATCCAACGCACGAAGAGTCTGCGGTCAGGAGGAGGCGTGATGGTGCTCGATGATTCGGACCTCGTCGGTCCGCTCGCACGTCGCATAACCGCGCCGCTTTGCGAACAACTCCCACGAGGGACGGTCCGGGTCGGTGGGGAGGTCGATGGAGCTGCCGTCGCCGAACTCCAGATGTACTGCGCCATGGTCGTCGCACTCGGCGACATCGCAGCGGTGGCCAAGCATCGTGAAAATAGGGCGTTGCTCGGGAATCACCTGTGCGGGATCGATGTCGTCGTGATCGATGCCGCGCCCACCGACCGGTGGTGAGGTGAGAGAGAAAGGCGCCCAGAGCACCAACTCGTGGTGGCCGTTGAAGAACAGGGTCAGATTGTCATCGAAGGTGAGGCGCTCGACGAAGTGGCCTTGTATCCACAGTTGCATGGCAACCTCCATGTGGCGGACATCACTTTCGACCGTATACCCATGGCTCGACAGACGCGACCGCGATCAGCCGACAGTCTCGGTCGACTGGTCCAAGACGTAGAGGGTTGCGCCGCCGGGTTCCTGGTACGCAGCGAGAAAACCTCCCGGTATTTCTGCGGGCTCGTCGACGACGGTGAGTCCGTCCGGTCGTCCGGCGTGAAATGACTCGAGTTCGTCGACCACGAACACGGGTCCGGGGGCGGCGTCGGGATCGGTGGCATCGAGCATGATCTGTGCGTCGCTTCCCGGCAACGTCAACGCGGCTGTGGTGTCGCCCTCGCGCCACAACTCGGTGAAGCCGAGGCCGTCGCGGTAGAGCGTCAGCGACGCGGCAAGGTCGGTGGTCGGGACCAACAGGAACTCGAGTTTCATGGCGTTCTTTCTATTCGTAGGAGTGGCGTAATTGGATTATGTAGAGCATAACGGCATTATGTACGAATGCGTGAGTGGATGCCGATATCGACCTCCCCGAAGGGGCGGCTCGCCGTTGCTGCGGTGCGCGCGTTCGGTCCACGTCCGTTCGATGAGGTCACCCTCGGCGAGTTGGCGGCTGCCGCACACGTCACCACCGGCGCGATCTATCACCACTTCGGCAGCAAGATCGAGCTGTATTCGTTCGCGCGCGAAGACGTGGAGCGGCGATTGCTCGATCGCATGGAAGGCGCTGCAGCAGCTTCCGCGGGTGAGGGGGGCCGCTCCGCGGCGGTGAATGCTGCACTACTGGTTGGCTTCGACTTCGCGGTGCGTGAGAACTTCCTGCATATCCTCGGCGCCCCGCCCGCGGGCTCTGAAGCCGACAGGCTGGCCGACGAGATCAGCGCTATGACAGCTCCGGCGTCGCCCGTACTCGGCCGCATGCTGGCGGGCGCCTGGCGCGCAGCGCTGGCGGCGGTGGCGGAGGGCTTCGACGTCGGTGAGGCTCGGGACGCACTCGGAACACTGGAGTTCAGCATCCCGTCCTGATCGGTTGAGCCACCGGCACCACGCGTGGGTGGCGAGCAGCACAGCGTGAACGTATGAATGCGGCTAGTTCGCCATGTCCGGTCCCGAGCGAGTGACAGTCTGACGAGGTGGCGTCATCCGAAGAGGAGCTCAAGTCCCTGCAGCGTGACATCCGAAAGGCAGGTGTCGATGATCCGGTGGAGAACACCCGCAGGAACAGCGAGCGACTCAATGCACTGGTGACACATGCCCGTACGCATTCGACGTACTTCGCCGAGCTTTATCGAGGCCTGCCCGACGAGGTGCAGTCGGTCGCGGAGCTGCCGGTCACCAACAAAGCGGAGCTGATGGCGTCGTTCGATGATTGGGTCACAGATCCGCGGATCACCCGTGGCACCGTCGAACAGTTCTTGGCGGACTCGGACGCCGCCGGCTCCAAGTTTCTTGGGGAGTACTTGCTCACTGTTTCGTCAGGAACCACCGGCACACCAGGATATTTTGTGACCGACCGATTCGCGATGCAGGTAGCGCGCGCTCTCGGCGTGCGCGAGCGAAGGCCTTCCATGATCGAGATCGCGCGAATCGTGAAACGCGGAAGACGAATCGCCGTGATCTCGACCGACACCGGCCATCGGATGGCGCGGGCATTGCTGCGTTGGCAGCAAGCGGAGGCAGGTGGCGGACAGCAGGCCCGCCTGTTTCCGGTGGATTCGCCGCTCGATGATCTCGTCGATCAGCTGAACGACTACGACCCTGCAGTGCTGACCGGGTACGCGAGCGCCGTCGCGCTGCTGGCAGGGGAGCAGGTGACCGGCAGGCTTCGGATAAGTCCGGTGGTGGTGAGACCGGTCGCAGAGGGTATGAGTGAAGCGATGACACGCTTGGTCAGTCAGGCCTGGCGAGCGCCGGTGATCAACACGTACGGCGCCAACGAGTGCCTGTCGATCGCCCGGGAGTGCGCGGCGGGCCGCATGCACCTCAATTCCGACTGGGTCATCCTCGAACCAGTGGACCGCAACGGGGCGCCCACTCCACCAGGAGAGCCTTCTCATTCGTCAGTGCTCACCACATTGTTCCGCCGTGTACAACCGATCGTGCGCTACGAGCTCGGTGACAGCATCACCATGGACATCGCGCCGTGTAAATGTGGGAACAGACTGCCGGCGTTCACCGTCACCGGGCGGATGGCTGACTTTCTGGAGTTCAGTGGTCCGCAGGGCACCGTACGCATACCGCCTCTGTTGATCACGTCTGCGGTGGACGCGGTGGCACCCAGAGCGCAGTACCAGATCGTCGTCGAGTCGCCGGACCGCGTTGCCCTGCGTCTGCGAGTACCAACCGGGGACGATCGCGATGCGGCGGCCGACGCGGCGGTCGGCAGGTTGCGCGAGTTGCTCACCGACCGCGGCCTGCACTCGGTTGCCGTCGTCGACACCGGCGAGGCCCCTCGGCGCAGTACCGGTGGAAAATTCTTGCGCGTCGTGCGCTGACGCGAGCGGTGCGTGCGTCAGATCCACTAGGTGTGCCCCCGGCAGGACTCGAACCTGCGACCTAGAGATTAGAAGGCTCTTGCTCTATCCACCTGAGCTACGGAGGCGTGCCGGTACACCGGCGCGAGTGAGTATATCGGCCCCGGCTCGAGCGGGCGGACGCAAGTCACACCGGCGCGGTGCCTACCCTGAAAGAGTGAGTACGCCGAGCGCCGATTCGATCGACATCCGCCGTAGTGCCGCGGCGAGCATCGGGTGGGTGCTGGCCTGGGTCGCGGCTGCAGTAGCCATCGCAGTCACCGCCATCTCCGCGAGCAAGGCCCTGGATCTGGCCGGCGTCGGTGATCCCGGTGCGCTGACGCGTTACGGACTGCCCACCGTGCAGACAATCGGTGAGATCGGAGCGGTGGTTGCCGTCGGTGGGGCGCTGTTCGCGGCCTTCTTCGTTCCGCCGCAACAGGACGGGGTTCTGGACGTCGGCGGATATCGCGCAATCAGGTTCGCATCGGTGGGTGCGCTGGTCTGGGCGATCGCGGCACTGCTCATGATCCCGCTGACCATCTCGGACGCCTCCGGCTTCCCCTTGTCGGAGACTCTGACGGTTGATCGCATGACCACAGCCTTCGACCAGGTGGCCGATGCGCGATCCTGGTTGTGGACGGCCATCTTCGCGTTGATCTGCGCGATCGTTGCCCGGATCGCGTTGCGCTGGACGTGGACCCTCATCACGTTGCCGCTGGCGTTGTTGACGCTGATGCCGATAGCCATCGCGGGACATTCGTCGACCGGCGGAAGCCACGATGTCGCCACCAACAGCCTGATTCTGCACATCGTCGGCGCCTGCCTTTGGATGGGTGGCCTGTTCGCGCTGCTGGCCTACGCACGCGGAGGCGGCCAGTTCACGGCCCTGGCGACCCGGCGGTATTCGCGTGTGGCCTTCTGGTGCTTCATCGTCGTGGGAGCCAGTGGAGTCGTCAATGCACTGGTCCGGGTGCACATCGATCAACTCTTCACCGAGACCTACGGGCAGCTCGTGCTCGCAAAACTCGCCGCATTGGTCGTCCTCGGTGGTTTCGGCGCCTGGCATCGGCGTACGACCATCCCGGCTCTGTCCGGTGATGCCGGTAGCAAGCCGTTCGTCAGATTCGCATTCGTCGAGTTGCTCGTGTTCGCGGCGACTTTCGGTATCGCGGTCGGGCTCTCGCGTACCCCGCCGCCGGCCAACGTCGATCCGGCCGACATGCCGGCCGCCGAACTCGTCCTTGGTTACCGCATCGACGAGGCGCCGACCTTCGGTGCCCTGCTGACCGACTGGCGCTTCGACCTGCTGTTCGGCACCCTGGCGATCGTCATGGCCGTGGTGTATCTGCGCGGCGTGATCAGGCTCCGCCGCCGCGGGGACGCGTGGCCGATCGGACGCACGATCACGTGGATGCTGGGGTGCGCGGCGTTGCTGTTCGCAACCTCGTCAGGACTGGGAAAGTACGCGCCCGCGCTGTTCAGCATGCACATGATCGCGCATATGGTCCTGTCGATGCTGGTGCCGGTACTTCTGGTCCTCGGCGGCCCGGTGACCCTGGCGCTGCGGGCGCTGTCGCCTGCCGGACGCGGCGCACCTCCGGGCCCCCGTGAGTGGATCCTGACACTCCTGCACAGTCCGTTCTCGAAGTTCATGACCCACCCACTGGTCGCGTCGGTGCTCTTTGTCGGCAGCTATTACGTGCTGTACCTGGGCGGTGTGTTCGAGCTGCTGGCGGACTATCACGCAGCGCACGTCGCGATGAACCTGCATTTCATGGTCAGCGGCTACCTCTTCTACTGGGTTGTCATCGGTATCGACCCGGCACCTCGCACGCTGTCACCGGTGGCCAAGCTCGCGATGGTGTTCGGCTCCCTGCCATTCCATGCGTTCTTCGGCGTTGCTTTGATGAGCACCGACAACATCATCGCGCGCGATTACTACAACAGCCTGATGCTGCCGTGGAACCCCGACCTGATGAGTGATCAGCGCCTCGGCGGCGGCATCGCCTGGGCAGCAGGTGAGATACCGCTCGTCCTGGTGATGCTCGCGTTGCTGGTGCAATGGAGTCGGCAGGATCAAAGGCAGGCGACCCGCTTCGACCGGCGAGAAGAGCGCGATGACGGTGCGGAGCTGGCGAGCTACAACGCGATGCTCGCCCAGCTCTCCGGCAGGCCGCAGGCATCCGATCCGCCGCCCGCCGCCCCCGTCGGCGAGTCCGCCGAAACGGATGTCGACTCGCCTGGTACCCGCTCCTGACGTCGCGAACTGCCGACTTGTCCACAGTTGTGCCGCGTCTCCACAGATGACCCCGTTCGGCCCGTGTGTCCTCTTCGCGGGCGGTCATGCTGATCAGACGAGCCAATTCGTCGACCGGTCGATGCCGGGAGAATCAGCAGGGGGAGTTCATGTACGAGACCTACACGACCGTGATCGGCACCGTCATCTCGCAACCGCGTCGCCGCCAGACGGCGTCGGGGGAGGATGTCTTCTCGTTCCGCATGGCGTGCAATTCGCGCCGGCTGGACAAGCGCAACGGTGAATGGGTTGACGGCCCCACTCTGTATCTGACCGTCAGTTGCTGGCGAAAGCTCATCGACGGGGTGGTGTCGGTGGTGGCGAAAGGCAGGCCGGTGATCGCCCACGGGCAGATCAAGACGAACGAGTACGTGGCCGACGACGGGGAGCGGCGCGCCGATCTCGAGATGACCGCGACGACCGTGGGGTTGGACCTGAGTCGCTGCGCGGTGACCTACGTCGGGGCCACCACCCGCGGCGGTCCGGGTCAATCTGTGACCGAACCGCCGGAGGCGGTGGCGCAATCCGCTGCCGGGCACACCGACGCGGCAGCCGCCTGATCTCACTCCGCTGTGACCGGTTCTCCCGGCGACAGTCGCCGCAGGCCGAGTGATCCGAACCCGACCACGTAGAGCAGGGTCCACAAGACCAGCCAATCGATGAAGCCCAGGGCGTTTCCGCTGATACCGGGTGCTGCGGCCGGTTCGTGCAAGATGTGCTCGGCGGCAAAGCGGTAGTAGAGAACGAAGGTCGCGACGGCCAGCGCCAACGTGACCACCGTTCTGATCGCGAGATTGGCAGCCGTGCCGAACCCGGTCGGACGGTTACCGAAAGCGTTGGCCCAGAAGATCATCCAGAAAGCCCAGCACACACCCAGTTGGGCGGGATATTGGTGAAGGGTGTCGCCGAGGCCGTCCGCGGTGAGTGAACCGAGCAGTAACCTGATCAGTGGAAGGGCGGTGAAATAGAGGAGCGTGCCCAACGCGACGTTGCCGATGGTCGCGGCCAGCGCGATGCGACCGGGACTGCCCGCGAGTCGCCACGGCCAGTTGTCCAGGGTCTGCCCCGTGAGGATGACCGAGACGATGATCGCGTAGAACCAGCCGAGCACGGTGTCGACCGACATCAGGGGATCGCCGCTGCTCAGGGACACCGACGGTAGACCGATGACGAAGTACAGCACCATGGTCGGTGCGGCGACGGCCGCGATCTCGGCGAGCCCGACCGCGGGTTGTTTCAGGCCGAGCTGTGGCCACGGCCAGTGCTGCCAGTTCAGAACGGCCATCACAAAGGTGCCGAAACCGAACAGCACGAACAGTGCGCCGGTGAAATAACCGAGCCCGCCGTCGCGGCCGACTGCGAAGTCGGGGTCGATGTGTCCGAGACCCTGGGCGAGCAACACAGTCATGCCGACTGAGAACAGCCCCGTAGCAGCGGCGATCGCGAGTCCGCGCCACGGCTGTCGTAGGCGGTCGAAGCCGGCGAACTCTGCGTTGAAGCCGATGAACACCACGAACAGGATCGCCCAGAACAGTGCGGCATTGAACGGGAGGGGATAGAAATTCCATGGACTGAGCTCGGGGTCGGCCAGCAGATACCAGCTCGCCACGGACACCACCACCACAACAACAAGGTTCGCGAGTCCGAACAGGACCCAGCGCGAGGGGGCCTCGGCGTTGTCTGGTGACGCGGGCGGATCGGGTGTCGGGTCCGCAGCGGGCGCGGGTGCTCCCGCAGCCGGTGGTGTTCTTGTCGCCATCTCGATCTCCTTTGTTGGGCGGATCAGCGCAGTAACCATGATCTGGATCACACTCACGCCGGCAGGGTTGCGAGGGGTTGCAGTCGCGACGCCCCGCCGGAGTGGTCGAATGCAACGCCCTGCAACCCTGTCGGGTTGTGCCCTGGCTCACATACCTTCAGCCCATCGGTGGCATCCGCCATCGCCGAGCAAGGAGGCAGTGATGCAAGCAGCCGTCTACTACGGGCCGAACAAGCTCGAGGTCAGCGACGTGCCGGAGCCGCACCCGGGGCCAGGTGAAGTGAAGATCAAGGTCGGATTCAACGGGATCTGCGGAACCGATCTGCACGAGTACTACGCCGGTCCGATCTTCATCCCGACCGAGCCCCATCCGTTGACGGGTCAGCAACTGCCGCTGGTGATGGGTCACGAGTTCTCGGGCACCATCACCGAGGTGGGCGAGGGGGTCATCGGCCATTCGCCGGGTGATCGGGTTGCCGTTGAGCCGCTCTACCGTTGCGACAACTGCCACTCGTGCCGCGCGGGCAACTACAACATCTGCGCTCAGATCGGTTTCCACGGCTTGATGTCCGACGGAGGCATGGCCGAATACACGGTGGTGCCCCAGCGGATGCTCCACAAGCTTCCCGACAACGTCTCGCTCGAACTCGGCGCTCTCGTCGAACCGATGTCGGTGGCTTACCACGCAGCGTCCCTGGGTGATGTGCATCCGGGTGAGACCGCGATGGTCTTCGGGGCCGGACCGATCGGTATCGGTCTGTGGTTTGCGCTGACCGGGATGGGCCTGGAGGACGTCTACGTCGTCGAGCCATCGTCGACCAGGCGTGCGGCGATCGAGGTGCTCGGAGCCCGGACGCTCGACCCCACGGCGGTGGATGTCCCCGGATTCATCGCAGACACCACCGGTGGCCGTGGCGCGGACGCCGCTTACGACGCCGCCGGCGTGGAGCCTGCCGTGCAGACCGCCCTGGCCTGCATCGGCGCTCGGTCCCCGATGGTGAGTGTTGCAATCTACGAAAAGCCTTTGACCACTCCACTTCTCAATCTGGTGATGAACGAGTCCCGGATACAGGGTTCGTTGTGTTACACGTCTGCCGACTATGAGGCCGTGATCGGTCTGATGTCCCAGGGCCGCTACGACACCACCGGATGGGTCAGCACGATCGCTCTGGACGACGTGCTCGACGAGGGCTTCGAAGCTCTCCACGCCGGTACCAAGATGAAGGTTCTGATCGATCCGTCCGCGCAGGTGCTCCGATGAGCCTGGACGGAAAGGTCGCCCTGATCACTGGCGGTGGCCAGGGGATAGGTCGCGGTATCGCCCTTCGCCTCGCCCGCGATGGCGCCGACATCGCCCTCGTGGACGTGAATGTCGAAGGCATCACGTCGGTGGCCGCCGAAATCCGGGAGATCGGTAGGAAAGCAGAGACGATCGAGGCGGATGTGGCGGACCGCGATCAGGTGTTCGCGGCGGTCGATTCCGCTGCCGTCGCGCTCGGCGGTCTCGACATCATGGTGAACAACGCAGGCATTGCGCAGGTCTCACCGCTGGACGATGTGACACCGGCGCAGCTGTCGAAGATCTGGGCGATCAATGTCGACGGTGTCTTGTGGGGTATCCAGGCCGCGGCGGCGAAGTTCCGGCAACTCGGCCATGGCGGCAAGATCATCAATGCGTCGTCGATCGCAGGTCACGATGGGTTCGCGATGCTCGGTGTCTACAGCGCGACGAAGTTCGCCGTTCGCGCGCTGACGCAGGCCGCGGCGAAAGAGTATGCCTCGGAGAAGATCACGGTGAACGCCTATTGCCCGGGCGTGGTGGGCACGGACATGTGGGTGACCATCGATCAGCGATTCGCTGATCTCACCGGTGCACCGGTTGGTGCCACCTACGAGAAGTTCGTCGAGGGTATTGCGCTCGGCCGCGCCGAGACCGCCGAGGACGTCGCGTCTTTCGTGTCGTACCTCGCCGGAGCCGATGCGGATTACATGACGGGACAGTCGGTGATGATCGACGGCGGACTGGTCTACCGCTAGGTGGGTACCGACATCGAACCGGCAGTTCCCGCAGGCGAGGACCCGCGCAGTTACGCGCAGGTCCTCGCCGAGGTCTACGACGCTACGATGGCCGGCGGAAAGTCCCCCGCACGGCCGCGGGATCTGATCAGCGCGTCGTGGCTCCGGCTGCGGCGTGGCGGGGTCGATCCCGACGCGGTGCGGCCGCGACCGATCGTCGCCGATCTCGAGCTGCGACGACGCGAATCGGGTTTGGCGCCGCTGCTGCCTGATCTGATCGGAGGCCTCGCCGCTGCGACTGCGGGCGGTGACAACATCGTGGTGGTCACCGACAGTCACGGAAAGGTGCTGTGGCGCAGTGGTGCCCGGGCAGTCCTGCACCGGGCGGATCGGCTCGGGTTTGTCGAAGGAGCCGATTGGGCCGAGGACTCGGCGGGAACCAACGCGATCGGGACGGCGCTGGTGTCCCGCACAGCCGTCCAGATCTTCTCTGCTGAGCATTTTCTGCGAAGTCATCACGCCTGGACGTGCTCAGGTGCGCCCATCCGGGATCCACGCGACGGCCGGCTGTTGGGTGCGATCGACGTGAGCGGACCGGCGAACACCGTGGCGCCGATCGTGCTGGCCCTGGTGGACGCGGTGGCCCGACTCGCCGAGTCGAGCCTCCGGGAACAGCACCGTCGTCAGCTGGACGGTCTGCGGTCGGTCGCCGCGCCGCTGCTCGCCGCGGCACACCGGCCGGCGCTGGCCGTGGACAACCACGGGTGGGTCGCGGCGGTGGGCAGGACCATCGATCGCAACCGCATCGCGCTGCCGACACGCGTGCAGGCCGGTACGGCGTGGCTGCCGGAACTCGGCGTGTGCGATGTCGAGCCCCTGCCCGGGGGTTGGCTCGTACTGCCGACCGAAGACGATCCGGAGACGATCGGCGCCCGGTCGCGGGTGCGTCTGGATCTGCGCGACCCCCACCACAGCACCATCCACGTCCAGACGGAGCTGGGTTCGTGGTCGCATGAGCTGTCGCCACGGCACGCGGAGATCCTCTTCTTACTCGCGGTGTCGCCGGCCGGGACCTCCGCCGCAGAACTCGCCGCGGACATCTTCGGCGACCGGGGGCGGGCGATCACCGTACGCGCCGAGATGTCGCGGCTACGGAAGTACCTGGTCGGGGTTCTCGCTGCGCAGCCCTACCGGTTCGCAGACGATGTGGCACTGGATCTGGTGTTTCCCGCCGACCGTTCGCGCTTGCTCCCGCACTCCCTGGCAGCGACGATCGGGCGCCACCGATCCGTCGTGGCCGACGGGTAGGCTCGCCCGGGCCGGCGGGGCGGCGATGACCCACTACGCTGGAGGAGTTGCCGATTGCTGCAGGTGCAGTCGATCGGCCCGCCAAACCGCGGTGACACGTGCGATCAGGTAGAGAGGCCATAACGTGGCAGAGTTCATTTACACAATGAAAAAGGTGCGAAAAGCACACGGCGACAAGGTGATTCTCGATGATGTCACCATGTCGTTCTATCCCGGTGCCAAGATCGGGGTGGTGGGCCCCAACGGTGCCGGTAAGTCGTCCATCCTGAAGATCATGGCCGGAATCGACCAGCCGTCCAACGGTGAGGCGTTCCTCGACCCAGGCGCGAGCGTCGGCATCCTCATGCAGGAGCCCAAGCTCAACGAAGAAAAAACAGTTCGGCAGAACGTCGAAGAAGGTATGGGCCTGATCAAGGAGCAGCTCGACCGTTTCAACGAGATCGCCGAACTGATGGCCACCGACTACTCGGACGAGCTCATGGAAGAGATGGGCAAGCTGCAGGAGGCGCTGGACCACGGTGACGCGTGGGACCTCGACTCGCAGCTCGAGCAGGCGATGGATGCCCTGCGTTGCCCGCCCGCCGACGAGCCGGTCACCCACCTCTCCGGTGGTGAGCGTCGTCGCGTCGCATTGTGCAAGTTGCTGCTGCAGAAGCCTGACCTGTTGCTTCTCGATGAGCCCACCAACCACCTCGACGCCGAGAGCGTGCTGTGGCTCGAGCAGTACCTGGCGTCGTACGCCGGTGCAGTGCTCGCGGTCACTCACGACCGTTACTTCCTCGATCACGTCGCGCAGTGGATCTGCGAGGTCGATCGCGGCAAGTTGCATCCGTATGAGGGCAACTACTCCACATACCTGGAGAAGAAGGCCGAGAGGCTCGAGGTCCAGGGCAAGAAGGATCAGAAGCTGCAGCGTCGGTTGAAGGAAGAACTCGCGTGGGTTCGTTCCGGTTCGAAGGCACGCCAGACCAAGAACAAGGCGCGCCTGGGTCGGTACGAGGAGATGGCTGCCGAAGCCGACAAGATGCGCAAGCTCGACTTCGAAGAGATCCAGATCCCGACGCCGCCGCGCCTCGGTGATGTGGTCGTGAACGTCAAGAACCTCGACAAGGGGTTCGACGGCCGAGTGCTGATCAAAGACCTGTCGTTCACCCTGCCGCGCAATGGCATCGTCGGTGTCATCGGACCCAACGGCGTCGGCAAGACCACCCTCTTCAAGACCATCGTGGGGCTCGAAGAGCCGGACTCCGGCGAGGTGAAGGTGGGCGAGACGGTTCGGCTCAGCTACGTCGACCAGAACCGCGCCAACATCGATCCCAAGAAGAACGTCTGGGAGGTCGTCTCCGACGGCCTCGACTTCATCGAGGTCGGCCAGAACGAGATGCCTTCGCGCGCCTACGTCAGTGCGTTCGGATTCAAAGGCCCTGACCAGCAGAAGAAGGCCGAGGTGCTCTCCGGTGGTGAACGGAACCGCCTGAACCTCGCGCTGACCCTCAAAGAGGGCGGAAACCTGATCCTGCTCGACGAGCCCACCAACGACCTCGACGTCGAAACCCTCGGCTCGCTGGAGAACGCGCTCGAACTGTTCCCCGGCTGCGCAGTGGTCATCTCGCACGACCGCTGGTTCCTCGACCGCACCTGCACCCACATCCTGGCGTGGGAAGGCAATGTCGAAGAAGGTAAGTGGTTCTGGTTCGAAGGCAACTTCGAGGCGTATGAGGCGAACAAGATCGACCGTCTCGGTGCGGACGCGGCCCGTCCGCATTCTGTGACACACCGGAAGCTGACGCGGGATTAGCCATCCCCGGCCGGTGGCCGTCACTACCATTTGATGTCAGACCCCACGGAGATTCCGTGGGCAACCGATCAACTGCGGGAGTGACGGCGATGACCGGATCGACACAGTCTGATCTGACGGATTCTTCTCTCGAGAATCTGTCGGCGCCTGTGAAAGACCTTCTGCCACAAGTGGTCAGGGGGTATTTTCACAGTCCCGCAGCGCGCGGCGACATGGGCTGGGATGAGCTGGGTACCGCACAACGGTCCCAGCTCGTCCGCCATGTCGCACTCGCATCCACCAGGACCGACGGCGACGCGGCCACCGATATCGTCGTCGACCGCGGGACCTTGTCGATGGTTCTGGTCGCGGACGACATGCCGCTGCTCGTCGAGTCCGTGGTTGCCGTGATGGAGGCGGCGGGACTGACCGTGGTGCGCATCGATCACCCGATCTTGGACGTTCGGCGTAGTGCCGATGGTGCCCTGCTCGAGGTCGGCGGGCTGCAACAGTCGGGCCCCGGGCAGATCTCCGCCGAGTCGTGGATCTACGTCGAGGCGACACCGACGGTCTCCGCGGTGGATGTCGACGAGATCTCCCGCGAGATCGACATCGTGGTGCGGCGCATCGCGGACGTCCACCGCGACCGTACCGCGATGTTGTCGGTGATCACCGGCCTCGCGAGCCGCTTCGCCGCCTACACCACCACGACGACGCCGCCCGACGGCCTTGACGCCTCGTCGGCAGACGATTTCAGCCGCATGTTGTCGTGGCTCGCCGAGCACCACTTCGCCCCGTACGGCTACGTCCACTGCTCCGGCGCCGCCGATGCCGGCACCCCGGACCCGGATTCCGGTCTGGGGGTCTGGCGCAGCGGCGCCGTCGCACACCGGGCCACCGGTGGGTCGGATGCGGTGTCAGTCCGCGCGCTTTACCTGCCCACCCGCATCCAGCGGTCCAACTTCCCGAGTCTGATCGGCGTCGCCGATTACGACGAGACCGGCAGACGCGTGGGCGAGCACGTGTTCGTCGGTACGTTCACGCCCACTGCGCTCCACGAGAACATCCTCGAAATTCCCGTCCTCGATGCCAAGGTGGCCGCGATTCTCGCTGCCGCCGACGTCCCGGCCGATTCGTACACCGGTATGGCGATGCTCGAGTTGCTGCAGACGTTCCCGCGGTCGGAGCTGTTCTCGGTGGATGCCGACGAGATGGCGCGAACGCTCACCGAGGTTCTCGAGGCAGTCCCCAACCGTCAGCTCCGGGTGTTCCTGCGCCCGGACCCGGCCGGTGAGATCGTATCGGCGCTCGTCTACCTACCACGGGATCGTTACACGACGAGACTTCGTGAGACGTTGCAGGACCTGCTGCTCGACGAACTGGGTGGCGACGCGCTCGAATACACGGCCCGTGTCAGTGAGTCGGCGCTCGCGCTCCTGCACGTGATGATGAGGGTGAAGAGACCGGACTGCGACCGGTTGGGATCCCTGGCGGTCGGGTCGGCCGGGCAGGTCGAGATCCAGAACATTCTCATCGAGGCGGCCCGGGGCTGGGACGAACGGTTGCGGGAGGTGGCGGCGACAGACCCGAGTGCGGACGTCGTCGACGGGATCTCGTTCTTCACGTCCAACCTCCCGGACAGCTACAAGGATGTCCGGGACCCGCAGGAGGCCTTCGAGGACATCCAGATCGTGCAGTCGCTGACCGATGGCGATTTCCACGTCAGGCTGCACCGCGGGCCCGGCGACGACGGCAGACCGTCCGGGCAGGCCGACTGGCGCTTCTCGTTCTATCTCTGTGGCAGGCCTGCGACGCTCACCGAGGTGTTGCCGGTCCTGCACAGTCTGGGAGTGAACGTCCTCGACGAGCGACCGTTCGAGATCCGCAGGCCGGACGGTGAGCAGTGCTATGTGTACGAGTTCGGATTGACACTCGCGGGCGGGATGATCGTCGACCCCGACAGTCTCTCCGATGTCGAGCGTCGTTTCACCGAGGCATTCGCCCAGATGTGGCGGGGCCACGCCGAGGTCGACAATTTCAACGAGCTGATCTTCCGCTGTGGACTCTCCTGGCGCGAGGCCGCGATGCTCAGGGCGTATGCGAGATATCTGCGCCAATGCGGTTCGTCCTACAGCGTGACCCACGTGGCCGCGGTGCTGGGGACCAACGTCTCCGTCACCAAGGCCCTGGTCGAGCTGTTCCGCGCGTCGTTCGATCCGCAGTGCGCGGACGACAAGCGGCGCTCTGAGGTGCTCGACGAGTTGTCGGCGGCGATCGGGGCGATCATCAGCATGGACGTCGACAAAATCGTCAGTGCCTACGTCTCGGCGCTCTCGGCGACGGTGCGCACCAACTACTACGGGACCGACAATCAGGGACTCCCGCACAAGGTGCTGAGTTTCAAGTTCAGGCCACGCGACATCCCGCAGACCCCGCAACCGCGGCCGCTGTTCGAGATCTACGTGTACTCGCCGCGGGTCGAGGGCGTCCATCTGCGCTTCGGGACGGTTGCCCGGGGTGGGCTGCGCTGGTCGGATCGGCAAGAAGACTTCCGGACCGAGATCCTCGGTCTGGTCAAGGCACAGGCCGTCAAGAACGCCGTCATCGTGCCGGTCGGGTCCAAAGGCGGTTTCGTGGTGAGGCGACCTCCGATCCCCACCGGAGACGTCGCCACAGACCGCGACGCGTTCCGCGCGGAAGGCGTCGAGTGCTATCGCCGGTTCATCGCCGGACTGCTGGACCTGACCGACAACATCGATCAGAAATCCGGTGAGACTGTCGGTCCCGCAGAGGTGGTTCGCCGCGACGACGACGACCCGTACCTCGTGGTGGCCGCGGACAAGGGCACCGCCACGTTCTCCGACATTGCCAATGAAGTTGCAGGTCAATACAACTTCTGGCTCGGTGATGCGTTCGCGTCGGGCGGATCGGCGGGCTACGACCACAAAGCCATGGGTATCACTGCGCGAGGCGCGTGGGAGGCGGTCAAACGCCACTTCCGTGAGATGGGCACCGACACGCAGACCGAGGACTTCACCGTCGTAGGCGTCGGGGACATGAGCGGCGATGTCTTCGGCAACGGCATGCTGCTCTCGAAACACATCCGGTTGGTCGCAGCATTCGACCACCGGCACGTCTTCATCGATCCCGATCCTGACGCTGCCACGTCGTTCACCGAACGGCAGCGACTCTACGATCTACCGCGTTCGTCGTGGGCCGACTACAACACCGATCTGATCAGCACCGGTGGCGGAGTATGGCCTCGCGATCAGAAGTCCATCCCGGTGAGCCCTCAGGTGGCCTCCGCGCTGGGCCTGTCCGGCGACACCGGTCACCTGTCACCGCCGGAGCTCATCCGGGCGATCCTGCTGGCGCCGGTCGATCTTCTGTGGAACGGCGGTATCGGCACCTACGTCAAGGCCAGTAGTCAGTCTCACGAGGACGTCGGGGACAAGGCCAACGACGCCATCCGCGTCGACGGAAACGAACTGCGCACCAGGGTGATCGGTGAGGGCGGCAACCTGGGGGTGACCGAGCTCGGACGCATCGAGTTCGATCTCAGCGGTGGTCGCATCAACACCGATGCCATGGACAACTCGGCCGGTGTCGACTGCTCTGACCATGAGGTCAACATCAAGATTCTTCTCGACTCCCAGGTGTCCGCAGGCAATCTCGCACCCGAGCAGCGCAACCCGCTGCTCGAATCGATGACCACCGAGGTGGGGGATCTCGTCCTCGCCGACAACGTCTCGCAGAACGCGGAACTGGGCACCAGCCGGGCGGGCGCAGCGGGAACTGCAGGGGTCTACACGCGGCTGCTCAAGGACCTGGCAGCCCGCGGCGTGGATCTCCGGCTCGAAGCACTGCCCCGGCCTGCTGAACTGGTCAAGCGCGCAAACACCACGGGCCGGCATGGGTTGACATCACCGGAGCTGGCGACGGTGATGGCGCATGTGAAGCTCGGTCTGAAGGCGGACATGCTGACGGGCGATCTGCCCGACAACGACGTCTTCTCACCGCGGCTGATCGATTACTTTCCCGCACCGCTGCAGGAGCGCTTCGCGGACGGGATCGCCGCACATCCACTGCGCCGCGAGATCATAACGACCGCGGTGGTCAACGATCTCGTCGACAACGCAGGCATCACCCACGTGTTCCGGCTGTGCGAAGGCAGCGGATCAGACCCCGTCGACGTCGTGCGGTCCTATCAGGCCGTCACCGACATCTTCGGCTTGCACGGGCTCTGGCGCGACATCGCCGCGGCGCCCTGCGAGATCCCGACGACCAACGCGATGATCGTCTACACCCGCCGGCTGCTCTTCCGGGCCTCGCGCTGGATGATCGCCGGACGGCCCCAGCCGTTGGCCATGGCGGCCGAGGTGACCCGGTACGGGGATCTGGTGGCCGAACTGTCACCGCAACTGCCGAATTGGTTGCGCGGCATCTCCGAAGGTGGGGTCGGCGAGCGTGCGAGCGACCTCATCGATGCCGGGGTGCCGGAGAAGACCGCGCAGGCGGTCGCGGTCAGTCTGCACCGGTTCTGTCTCCTCGACATCATCGATGCGGCCGAGATCGCCGACCGGGACCCGGCCGAGGTGGGCGAGCTCTACTTCGCGCTGTTGGATCACCTCGGGGTCGAACAACTTCTCAACGCGGTCTCCGACCTCGACCGCAAGGACCGGTGGCATTCCCTGGCACGGTTGGCGTTGCGTGATGACCTGCACGGCGCGTTGCGCGCGTTGTGCCTGTTGATCCTCGACTCCGGAGAACCCGAGGAATCGGCGGACGAGAAGATCGCCGACTGGGAACTCGGCAACGCCTCGCGGCTGTCTCGCGTCCGGGGAACCCTGTCGGAGATCGCCGGGTCGGGCGAACTGGACCTGGCCACCTTGTCGGTGGCGGCCCGTCAACTGCGAAGCATCATCCGCTGATGGCGCAGCTCACGCTGGCGGCGCGCGATCGCGTCGACCTCGCCACGTTTGCCGCTCGCGCGTTGCGAGGTGACGACATGGCTGTGCTCCGGATCCGGGCGCGGCCTGACGGACTACTCGGGGTGTGGGTCAACACCGGCTTCGACGTGCTGGCGAGCCGGGTCGTGGCAGGGTCCATCTCCGGTGATGACGTGGTGTGTGGTGCGACCGAACTCCGGTCTGCGCTGCAGGAGGCGGCGTCCGATCCAGGTACGGCCACGGTGGACACCGGGTTCGCCCTCGACAGCGCGTGGCACGGCGCGCTGCCACCGGTCGCCGGCTTCTCGCACCTCGATGACGTTCCCGCCCGCGTCTTGGTCCAGCTCGCGCGCAGTGGTGCCGAGGTCGCCCGAACGCAGGGCAGTGGCCACGGTCCGCCGACCTCATTGCTGGACCAGCGGGTGCTCGATGTTTCCGCCGACTCATCCGACGAGGTTGTCGGGGTATCGATGCGGTCGATCTTCGCCCTGACAGCGATGGGTTTCGTCCGGCAGTCCGACAACCGTGACGTCACCGAGGCGTCGTCGATCGACTTGATCGACTCGGGCGAGATGGTCCGGGTTCGTAACACGGCAGTCTGGATCCGCCTCGACGCCCGGTTCGGGTCTGTCTACCAGCGCCGGACGATGTCGCTGTCGTTGTCGGTCAACTGAGGCGGGGCGCTCAGATCAACCAGGCTGCGGAGTTCGGCGCGAGCTTGCCATCGACGAGCGGCTTGCTGCTCAGCAGCAGATCACCGGGCGGCAGTCCGATGGGAGTCGGACTGGCGTTGAGCGCGCAGACCAGCTTGCCCATCGAGCGCCGAAATGCCAGGCAGCCCTCGGGTGCGCCGTACCACTCGATGCCCTCGCCCGCGAACTCCGGACGGTTCTTCCGCAGCTCGATGGCCTGCCGATACAGCGACAGCGTGGAATCGATGTCCTCGAGTTGGGCTTCGGCGGTGAGCCCGGACCATTCCGACGGAATCGGCAACCAGGTGTCCGGATTGGTCGAGAACGCGAACGGCGGCGAGGCCCCTTCCCAGGGGAGCGGTACACGGCAGCCGTCGCGGCCACGTTCGGTGTGACCGGAGCGCTCCCACACCGGATCCTGGAGCACCTCGTCGGGCAGTTCTGCGTTCGGCAGACCCAGTTCTGCGCCGTTGTAGATGAACGCCGCCCCAGGCAGAGCCAGTTCGACGAGAATCATGGCCCGAGCCCGGTCGGTACCCGCAGTAGGGGAGTCCTGTTCGGCGTAGCGGGTGACCTCACGCTCGACGTCGTGATTGGACAATGTCCAGGTCGGGGTGCCCGACACCGAGGCGACCGCCTCGAGCGAATGCTCGATCGCCCCTCGGATCTCCTCCGAGTCGAACTGCACCTTGGCCAGTCTGAAGTTGAACCCCAGGTGGAGCTCGTCCGGACGTACGTACTCGGCGAAACGGACGTTGTCCTTCACCCAGATCTCGCCGACGGTCATCGCGTCGGGGTAGTCGTCGAGCACCGCGCGGATCCGCCGATGGATGTCGTGGACCCCGTCGTTGTTGAAGCGGG
The DNA here is from genome assembly GCF_003217475.1 of Williamsia limnetica. Classification (GTDB taxonomy): domain Bacteria; phylum Actinomycetota; class Actinomycetes; order Mycobacteriales; family Mycobacteriaceae; genus Williamsia; species Williamsia limnetica. The sequence continues at coordinate 81,666 of NZ_QJSP01000014.1, forward strand.
GATCATCGTCATCGTTGCTGAGCAGACCGACCGCTTCGTGGTCCATGTCGGGCAGGCCTTCTGGCTTGGCCATTCCGTGCGCGACGTCGATGCGGAACCCGTCCACACCGCGGTCGAGCCAGAATCGCAACGTCTTCTCGAGGTCGGCGAAGACCTCCGGGTTGTCCCAGTTCAGGTCGGGCTGCTCGGGGGCGAAAATGTGCAGATACCACTGTCCGGGTGTGCCGTCGGGTTCGGTGACGCGCGTCCACGCGGGACCTCCGAACACGCTGGGCCAATTATTCGGTGGCTCATCTCCGACGGGTCCCTTGCCGTCCCGGAAGATGTAGCGTTCGCGGGCCGGGCTCCCAGGTTCTGCTCCGAGTGCCTCGAGAAACCACGCGTGCTGATCGCTCGTATGGTTGGGCACCAGGTCCATGGTGACCTTGATGCCGCGGCTGTGCGCTTCGGCGACGAGGGTGTCGAGCGACTCCAGGCCCCCGAACAGTGGATCGATGTCGCGAGGATCGGCCACGTCGTACCCGTGGTCGGCCATCGGGGACTTCATCACGGGGCTCAACCACAGGGCGTCGATCCCGAGCAGCTCGAGGTAGCCGAGTTTGTCGATCACGCCCGGTATGTCGCCGACGCCGTCACCGTTGTGGTCTGAGAACGACCGTGGGTAGATCTGGTAGAAGATCGCGTTTTGCCACCACAGCGGGTATTCGGCCGTCATTGCAGGCTGAACGTGCTGTGCCGCATCAGTTTCTGACGCGGGGAGATCGTTGTTCTGCGTGTCACTCACACCACTCATCTTGCCTCACGCACCAGCGGCGGTCGCGATCACTGTGCCGCATGCGTCGTGCGTCTCACATAGGTGCGTTCACCATGGATTCGGCAGCCATCTCCATGTAGTCGGTGAGCGCCTGCCGGTGCTCGTCGTCGAGGCGCCGCGAATCGATGGACGCGATGGCGATGTGCATGCAGCGGAGCCACGCCGCCTTTTCGAGCTGCCCGATCCGGAAAGGGTTGTGTCGCATCCGCAGCCGGGGGTGGCCTCGCTCATCGGAGTAGGTGCGAGGCCCACCCCAGTACTGCTCGAGGAACATACGCATCCTGCGTTCGGCAGGGCCGAGATCTTCCTCGGGGTAGAGCGGCCGCAGGATCTCGTCCTGAGCGACCTCCTCATAGAAGCGGGCGGTCAGATCGTGAAAAGTCTGTTCGCCGCCCACTGCGTCGTAGAACGTCTGCGGAGAAGTACTCACCCCTGCATTGTTCCATCACCTCCGATCGGACACATGAGTGCCGGCCCGTCGAGGTCGATCGGGGCTGACACACAGTGTTCACCAAAACGACCTTCGTCGAGGCTCCATATTGCCGTGCATTAATCGCATTTCCGTGTTGAACTGAATCGTTCCCACCGAGGTCGGTTGTTTGGCCGGGAGGTTAGATGTCGCGGACGAAAACGCAGCGCGAGAAGGCACGCGCGGGGCAGGAAGGCGTCGCTGCCCGTGCGGACGCGCGCGTCAGAACACGGGGCGACGCCAGCGTGTCCACCCTCGATCCCCGCGCCGGCGCCGCCGATGCGGTCATGGCCCCGCCCACAGGCGCAGGCTCCAGGTGGGGGAAACATCGGGTTCTGCTCCTGAACGCCACCTATGAGCCGCTCGCAGCCATCTCGATACGTCGCGCGATAGTCCTGGTCCTTCGTGAGCGGGCCGACGTCATCCACGAGGACGGCGCCGGCCCCCTCATTCATTCGGCAGACCTCGCGCTCCCCATACCGTCTGTGATCCGACTACGCAATTACGTCCGCGTCCCGTATCGCGCGGTCATCCCGATGACAAGGGCTGCGTTGATGCAGCGCGACAGGACGAGATGTGGGTACTGCGGCGGCAAGGCCGACACGATCGACCATGTGGTCCCGCGCAGTCGTGGCGGCACCCACACCTGGGACAACTGTGTCGCCTGCTGCGCCTCGTGCAATCACAAGAAGGCCGACAAGCTGCTCGGCGAACTCGGGTGGACGCTGAAGGTGCCGTTGACCGCACCGAAGGGCAGGCACTGGCGGCTGTTGGCGACCGTCAAGGACTTCGATCCGGCGTGGATGCGCTACCTGGACGTCGGAGCAGCGTAGGTCCCGGCGGGACGGGGCCCGACCAGAGACACGGGTGACCTGGCGGAGCTTACGCGAGGGTCGTCGGCTAAGTTTTGAGGCAAGAAGTCGAGCGGAGACGAAGCAAGCGGAGCTCGACCAACTGAGCAGTTTGAAGGGCGGATGCGATGGAAGGCCTGATAGTGGCGATCGGCATGCCGGTCATCATCATCACCATCATCTCGGTGGTCATGGTGATCGGGGCACTGGTCATCACCAGCGGGGTCAAGTACCCCAAGGTGCAGTTCTACAAGATCGACCAGAAGTGGGAGCACGGCCCACTGCTGCTCAGCGCCACAGAGGCGAACCCGGTGGCCCCCGGTTACCACGGGCACGGCCACGACGATCTGATCGGAGGCTCGGCAAGTGGCAAGTGGTGACCTGATCAAGTCCAACGTCGATCCGGATCTACTCCCGATGGGCGCGGTGATCACCCCGAGTGGGCGGGTTTCTGCCGCGCGCTTCCCGGGTGACGTTCCATCCACCCCACCGTTTCACACTGATGAGTTGGTCGCGCTGGATGAGGCACTCGCCGACGCGACCGACGAGACCGGCATCCGGTTCTCGGTCTTCATCGGTGATCTCGGCGCAGACGCCTTCGCCGGAGCCTCGGCGATCCTGCCGAGCGCACCTGAGCCCGAACACGCGGTGCTGATCGCGATCGCACCCAACACGAAAGATGTGGTCGTCGTCTCCGGGAAAGCGGTGGCTGCCCGCCTCAACGATCGGGTGGCGCAGCTCGGCGTCACCGCCGCGATCGCCGGTATCCGGTCCGGCGACCTCGTCGATGGCATCATCTCCGCGATCCGCGTCATGGCCGCGGCGGCGACCATCCGCTGATTCGCCGAACTCGACAAAGAGGCGGGGCGACCAATTCGGTCGCCCCGCCTCTTATTTCGTCCGGTCAGCTCTTGTCGAACTCGCGCGCACGCAGCGACCTGGCCACGGTGTCGCGGCCTTCGGAGATCAGCCGTCGCAGTGCGGAGGGGTGATCGCCCGCGAGGAGTTCGTCTGCGAGCGCCAGTCCCTGTTCGTCTGCTGCCCAATTCGGGTAGAGACCGACCACGACTGTCTGCGCCACCTCGCTGGAACGTCGAGCCCACACCTGAGGCACCGCCTCGAAGTACTTCGCGGTGTACGGCGCGAGGAGTTCGCCCTGCCCGGGACGTGAGAATCCGGCGATGATCGACCGGCCCAGCGTGTTGGACAGGGAGTCATCTTCCACCGCTCGCGACCAGGCATCTGCCTTTGCCTCGGCCAGCGGCCGGGCGGCCCTGGCCTTGGCTGCCTGACGGCTGCCCGCCGAGGTGTTGTCCCGCTCCAACTCGGCGTCGATCACCGGCGTGCCCGTGGGATCGGGATCGATGGCGCCTGCGGTGGCCAGAGCATTGATGATCGACCAGCGCAGGTCTGTATCGACAGTGAGGCCCGGCAGACCCTGGTCGGCGGGGTCACCGTCGAGCAACGCCGCGACCACCTCGGTCTGCTGCGGTCCCAGCACCCCGGACAGCAGCGAATTGACGAAGGCCAGCTGGTGATCGGAGCCGGCCTCGGCGGCTCGCGCCAACTCGAGGAGTCGGGTACTGAACTCAGGCCACCCGGTTGTAGTGGCCCACTGGGGGTCGGCATAGGCGTCGATCGCGGTCTGGGCCTGCAGGAGCACCCGTTGCACCACGCCGATCTCCGATTCCGATCCGATGCCGTGAGCCACCAGGGCCGCGAAATCGCGAGCCCGCATCTCGGCCTGCCGAGTCATCTCCCACGCAGCCGACCACGCCAGGGTCCTCGGCATCGATTCGCTGATGTCGCCGATACGGCTTGTCACCGTGGCCAGCGATTCGGGATCCAAACGCACGGAGCAATAGGTCAGATCATCGTCGTTGAGCAGGATGAGTTGCCCGCGATCGATGCCGATCAATTCGTCGACAGAGGTGCGATCTCCGGCGACGTCGAGTTCGACGCGTTTCGTGCGCACCAGCTTTCCGTCCACGTCGTCGTAGACGCCGACGGCGAGGCGGTGGGTGCGGGTTTCGCCGGCCCCTGGCGCCGCGCCGTCCTGGAGGATGTCGAACCGGGTGATCACACCTGAGTCGTCGAGATCGAAGTCCGGCCGGATGACGTTGATCCCGGTGGTCTTGAGCCACTGTGAGCCCCAGTCCGACAGATCCCGACCCGACGATTTCTCGAGCGCTCCGAGCAGGTCGCTGAAGGTGGCGTTACCGAACTTGTGTGTCTGGAAGTAGTCCCGCAAACCGGCCAGGAAGTGGTCGAGACCCACATAGGCGACGAGCTGCTTGAGCACGGATGCGCCCTTGGCGTAGGTGATCCCGTCGAAGTTCACCTCGACCGCAGCGATATCGGGGATGTCCGCGGCCACCGGATGTGTGGACGGCAGCTGGTCCTGGCGGTAGGCCCAGGACTTCTCGACGTTGGCGAACGTGGTCCAGGCATTCTTGTATTCGGTGGCCTCGGATTGACAGAGCACCGAAGCGAAGGTGGCAAAAGATTCGTTGAGCCACAAGTCGTCCCACCACCGCATCGTCACCAGGTCGCCGAACCACATGTGGGCCATCTCGTGGAGTACGGTCTCGGCGCGCCTCTCGTAGAGGTACTTCGTCACCTTGGACCGGAATACGTAGTCCTCCAGGAAGGTGACCGCACCGGCGTTCTCCATCGCGCCCGCGTTGAACTCTGGGACGAACAACTGGTCGTACTTGCCGAATGCGTACGGGATGCCGAAGTTCTTGTGGTAGAACTCAAAACCCTGTTTGGTCTCGGTGAACAGGCGGTCGGAGTCCATGAACTCGGCCAGAGACGATCGGCAGAAGATGCCGAGGTCGATGGTGCCGTGCTCATCGGTGTAGGCATCGGTCCACTGTGTGTACGGACCGGCGATGAGAGCGATCAGATACGTGCTGAGCAGGGGTGTCGTCGCGAATGTATGTGTGCCGGGGGACGTCTCGGTACCGGCGCCGTTGGAGATCACCTTCCAGTCGGCGGGCGCGGTGACGGTGATGTCGAACGTGGCCTTCATGTCGGGCTGGTCGAAGCACGCGAACATTCGCTTGGCGTCGGCAGTCTCGAATTGTGAATACAGGTAGACCGCATCGTCCGTCGGGTCGACGAAACGGTGCAGCCCCTCGCCGGTATGCGAGTACACACAATCGGCGACGACCTCCAGCGTGTTGTCGGCGGCCAGACCCGACAGGGCCAGCCCGTCCTCCTCGGAGTAGCCGGCGATGTCCAGCGGTGCACCGTTGAGTGTCGCGGTGTGCACCGTTTCGGCGATGAGGTCGACGAACGATGACGATCCCGCGGTGGCGCTGAAGGTGATTGTGACCGCCGACCGAAACGTCTTCTCGCCCGGTCGTCCCTCGCCATCGGTGAGATCCAGATCGATCGCGTAATTCGAGACCGAGATGTTCGCTGAGCGCTGGCCCGCGAGATCACGGGTCAAGTTTGGTGCCGCCACGTGGGTTGCCTCGCCTTCGCAGAGATTTGCATTGGGTGTGGACCACTACCGTATGGCCTTGGCCGTGGGTGGCGCGCGTGCATGGGTCCGGGAATGCTGGAGACCGGCGGTTGTTTGTCTTGGAGGATGGTCACATCGGTCGGCGCTGGCGTCGACCCTGAGCAAGGAGTGTTCTGCGCATGACTGACTCGATCGATCGCGTCGATTTCTGGTTCGATCCGCTCTGCCCGTGGTGCTGGATCACCTCTCGCTGGATTCTCGAGGTGGAGAAGGTCCGAACCATCGAGACGAACTTCCACATCATGAGCCTGGCCGTCCTGAATGAAGGCAAGGACATCCCGGAGGAGTACCGCGAGGGTCTCAAGCACGCGTGGCGTCCGGTTCGGGTGATCGCCAAAGCTCAGGCCGAACGGGGCGACGAGATCCTGTCGCCGCTGTACACGGCCTTTGGCACCCTGATCCACAACAACGGTGTCCAGGACTTCGACGAGGTCATCCCCGCCGCCCTGGCAGAACTCGGACTGCCTGCGGAATGGGCGAAAGCGGCCGACGAGACGACGTTCGATGATGCGATCCGCAAGAGTCACCACGCCGGGATGGACAAGGTCGGTGACGACGTGGGGACCCCGACGATCCACATCAATGACGTGGCCTTCTTCGGCCCTGTGCTCTCTCGGATACCGCGTGGTGAGGACGCGGGCCGCGTCTGGGACGGGTCGGTCGCTTTGGCGAGCTACCCGCACTTCTTCGAACTCAAGCGCAGCCGCAACGAGGGCCCTCAGTTCGACTGACCTCGCTCCGACGGGTCGTCGGTTCCGGCGTCCGTCTGCTTGCGCAGATCGACCGGCGGTGGTGGCTGCTGTTGCGCTGGTGATGGCTGCTGTTGCGCTGGTGATGGATAGCCCGGGGGGTAGCCGGCCATAGGTGTCGTACCCATCCCGATGGGTACGAGCCCCTGTACGTGCCCGCTGCCGATGCCACGCACGATGTGCTTGGGACGGAAGAACATCCGGCCTGCGGCCGATCGGTCACGAAGCGCGGCGGCGCGCCACGTGAGCACAGGGTGGCTCGCCTGCAGGTTGGTCACCCACGTGAAGAAACCCTTCTCGTGGGTGGCGCGATCGGCGAACTCGTCGAAACTGACCGAGGTGAGCATGTACTTGCCTGCGGCGAGGACGCCGATCGCGCCGGGCGATCCCGAGGGCTGGTGGTAGTAGCCGTGGTTGTCTGCCGTGTACTCCATCGAGCGGGACAGGGCTTGGCCGAGAACAGGGATGTTCATGCCGACGAACGAGCCGAGTTGACGCCAGTACGATACGTGGCCTGCCGCGATGTGACCGACCTCGTGCCCGATGATGAACCGCAGGGCCTCGGGACTGCGGGCCTGGCCGCCGATCTCGAACAGGTCCGAATACACCACGACGAATCGGCGGAAGCCGTGACCCGATGCGTAGGCGTTGATGGTGCCGTTTCCCAAGACCACGTAGGCGTCGGGAACGTGTTCGAGACCGAACCGTCTCGCGGCCTCGACCACCATCTGGTGCCCTTCGGGGAACTGCGTGGGGCTCATCCTCACGCCGTTCACCCGCGGCATCGCATAGGTCAGACCGCGGATGAGGTAGATCAGCAACGGAGCGACCAGGAGCAGGATGAACCAGGTGTTGAGATAGCCCAGCGACACCATCACCACGCCCAGGAGATATCCGCCGACGCCCACCACGATCACCAACACCAGCATCGGGATCTCCCACGGATGACGCCGAGGCTGTCCCGCGTATGGCGCGGGTGAGAGCCAGTTGGTGACCGGTTGGCCGAACGCCGGAGGGTGCTGTGGATTCACGTGCATCAATCTAGTGCTGCGGAGCGGTCCCCGGTGATGGGCGGCTTTTCCTGAGCCCGTTGCCTCTGACAGACTGGGCGGCATGCGCGTGTATTTGGGTGGAGACCATGCCGGATTCGAGCTGAAGGGGCAGATCGCCGAACATCTGACCTCCGCGGGACACGAGGTGATCGATTGCGGGGCGCATGAATACGACGCCCTCGACGACTACCCGGCGTTCTGCGTCGAGGCCGCGCGGCGGACCGTCGCGGATGAGGGAAGTCTCGGCATCGTGCTCGGCGGTAGTGGCAACGGTGAGCAGATCGCAGCGAACAAGGTCCCGGGTGCCCGCTGCGCCCTTGCCTGGAGCGTGGAGACCGCGCAACTCGCGCGCCAGCACAACAACGCCCAGCTCATCGGTATCGGCGGACGCATGCACAGCAAGGACGAAGCACTGGCCATCGTCGATGCGTTCGTGTCGACCGCGTGGTCGGAAGAGGCGCGCCACCAACGTCGGATCGACATCTTGTCCGAATTCGAGCGCACCGGGACGCCGCCGGCTCTGCCCGGTAACTGACCTCCCGGCGACCGATCGCTCGGCGACCGACCTCCCGACGACACCGTGCCCGAAGGACATACGCTCCACCGGCTGGCCCGTCTTCACCAGCGTCGCCTCGCCGGCCACGAAGTGTCGGTGTCGAGTCCGCAGGGTCGATTCGCCGCCGCTGCCGACCGTCTCGACGGTCAGCAGTTCGCAGGTGCCGAGGCGTGGGGTAAGCACCTGATCCATCGCTACCGCAGTGGCGACATGGTGCATGTGCACCTCGGTCTGTACGGGTCGTTCTCCGATGGCAAGGCCCCGCTACCCGCGCCGGTGGGCCAGGTGCGGATGCGCATCGAATCCGACGACTACGGCACCGATCTGCGGGGGCCGACGGCCTGTGAGCTCTACACGCCGGAAGACCTGGCTGCACTGACCTCCAGGCTGGGCCCGGACCCGTTGCGCAAAGACGCCGAACCTGATGTCGCCTGGGGGGCGATCAGCAAGTCACGCAAGGCAATCGGCGCGCTGGTGATGGATCAGAAGGTGTTGGCCGGCGTCGGGAATGTCTATCGGGCCGAAGTGTTGTTTCGCGCCAACATCAATCCGTACCGTCCGGGAGCCAGTATCGACCGCGGCGAGTGGGACGGCGTGTGGGCCGATCTGGTGGATCTGATGGCGGTGGGGGTCCGGCGGGGAAAGATCCACGTCATACGCGCCGCGGACGATCACGGCGCTCCTGCCTACGGTCCGGGACGCCCACGAACGTATGTGTATCGGCGCGCCGGCGAGCCGTGCCGCATCTGCGGGACGACTGTGCTCATGGCCGAGATGGTGGCCCGCAAGGTCTATTGGTGCCCGACCTGCCAGCCTGATTGACCGTCGGACCTAAGGATGACCTCAGGCCGACCTCAGGTTGTGCGGCGAGAATGGTGTGATGGCCACGGTGACAGTTCTGACGGTCGGGGGAACAGGCGAGTCGTATCCAGGTGATGCGCGGCCCGAGGTGTCCGGCCTGCTGGCCGACGTCACCGGGCGGCTCGACGATCGATTCCACAGTCGTTGGGTCGGTTATCCGGCCAGCTACGGCCCCGTCCCGGTTGCCGGTGGGATGAGCTACCGCGAGAGTGTGCGGGTGGGGGCTGACGGCCTCGGCACCATGCTCGACCTCACCGAGGGGCCGGTGATGCTCATCGGATACTCCCAGGGTTGCGCGGTCATTCGTGAGTTGCTGGCCGGCGCCGACCCCTACCCGGCGGTGGTGGCAGTCGGCTTGGTCGCGGACCCGCATCAACCTCTGGGTGTCGTCGCCGGCTGCGAGGGGTCGGGCCTGGCAGGGGAGGGCAAGGCGCTTCCGAGCGGTCTGCCGACCATGTGGATCGCCCATCCTGACGACGTGATCTGCAACGCCAGCGACGACTCGTTGCTGCGAGACGTCGCCGACATCACCGCAGCGATGTCGATTCGCAACCTGACGCTCTGGCTACGCAGTGTGTGGCTGGTGTTGATCAGCAACGGCTTTCAGAACGCCGCACGCACCTCTGTCCGGCCCCGGCAGTGGCGTAGGGATCTGCGTCGCCTGCGTGTGGTGGTGTACGAGATCGCGGGTTACCTGCCCACTCGCCTGATGCTCGGAGGCCTGAAGGTGGTGAACCGACGAGGGGGTCGGCACACCGCGTATGCGGCCGAGCCGATGGTCGGCAGTGACCTGACCGGCTGCCAGACGCTGGCCCAGTGGCTGCAGGTGCAGGCGACGTTCATGGCCGGGCAGACCGCGGATCGGGACGCCGCCTGACCGAGCGTCCGGCACGAGGTTCTCATCGGCGCCGGTAACAATTCACCCGTCCGAAATGTGCGGCGGGCCCTGGTGGGCGACACTGATCCGCAGATGGATCAACCCCTGGGAGAAATAATCGTGGATCATTACGATCTTGTTGTCATCGGTTCGGGTCCTGCCGGCCAGAAGGCAGCGATCGCAGCCGCCAAGCTCGGTAAGAAGGCCGCCGTCATCGAGCGACGAGACATGGTCGGTGGCGTGTGCATCAACACCGGTACCATCCCGTCGAAGACCATGCGCGAGGCGGTGCTCTACCTCACGGGTCTCAACCAGCGTGAACTCTATGGCCAGTCGTACCGGCTCAAAACCGACATCACTGTCGGCGATCTCTCGGCACGCACCTCGCACGTCGTGGGCAAAGAGATCGACGTCATCCAAAACCAGCTGTCGCGTAACAGGGTTGCCCTGCTCATCGGCAATGCAAGGTTCATCGGTCCGCACGAGATCGAGGTCGAATCGACGGGAGGCGACCACAAGAACATCACCTTCGACCACGCGGTGATCGCGGTGGGCACCAAGCCCGCCCGCCCGGCGAGTGTCGAGTTCGACGGCGCGACGATCGTCGACTCCGATCAGATCCTCGGGATGAACAGGGTGCCGCAGTCGATGGTGGTGGTGGGCGCGGGGGTCATCGGAATCGAATATGCATCGATGTTCGCCGCGCTGGGGACCAAGGTGACGGTCGTCGAGCGGCGCACCAGCATGCTGGACTTCGTGGACCGCGAGATCGTGGAGGCCTTGCAGTACCAGCTCCGCGATCGCGGAGTGACCTTCCGATTCGGGGAGTCGGTCAAGATGGTCGAGAAACACACCTCTGGAACGGTCACGATCCTCGAATCAGGGAAGAAGATCCCGTCCGACACGGTGCTGTACTCGGCAGGCCGCCAAGGGGTCACCGAGGAACTGGGGGTCGCCGCCGCAGGCCTCGCAGGCGACAATCGCGGACGCCTCGAGGTGGACGACCGTTTCCGCACCGCTGTGCCGCACATCTACGCCGTCGGCGACGTCATCGGATTCCCGGCCCTGGCGTCGACCGCGATGGAGCAAGGACGACGAGCGGCGTACGACGCCTTCGGTGAACCGGTAGGCGAAACAGACTCGTCGAAGCACCCGATCGGTATCTACTCGATCCCGGAGATCAGTTTCGTCGGCAAGACAGAGGATGAGCTGACCGCAGCCAACGTGCCGTTCGAGGTCGGGGTCGCCAGGTATCGAGAGCTGGCCAGGGGCACCATCATGGGCGACGCGTACGGGATGCTCAAGCTGCTGGTCGATGCCCACGACCGCAGCATCCTGGGCGTGCACGTATTCGGTTCGAACGCCGCCGAACTGGTCCACATCGGGCAGACGGTGATGGGATGTGGTGGGACCATCGACTATCTCGTCGACGCGGTGTTCAACTACCCGACGCTGGCCGAGGGATACAAGGTCGCGGCCCTCGATGCTGTCAACAAGATGCGCGCGATCGCGCGGGTCACCGGCGCCGGTAACGGACACGAGCTCGGGGCTGAGTAGGACCCGTCCGACGACAAAAGAACGGCGCCGAGAAAATCCTCGGCGCCGTTCCTTTTGTTGTGCTCGGGTTGAATCTAGCTTCCCGGGACGTACTGTCCACCGATGGTGCCCTGCACCACGATCGGGGTGCCCTCGGGGAAGTTCTCGTACACGAACTGTGCGTTCTCCGGGCTCAGGTTGATGCAGCCGTGGCTCACGTTGGTGTTGCCCTGTTGCTCGACGGACCACGGTGCACCGTGGATGAAGATGCCGTCCCATGACATGCGGATGGCCCACTCGACGTAGGTCCGGTAGCCGTTGGGGGAGTCGACCGGGACGCCGTACGTGGACGAATCCATGTACATGTCGCGGTACTTCTCCTTGGTGTAGTACGTGCCGTTAGGCGTCGGGTTGTCGTTCGAACCCATCGAGATGGGCGCCTTGCGGACGACCTTGCCGTCTTGCCAGATGGTCAGCTCGTGGGTGGCGTCGTCAGCGAGGGCCACCCAGCCGGTCGTGGTTGCGACCGGAGGAGCGGGTTCGACCGGCTTCGGCGGCTCGGGAGCCGGCTGCGGGGTGGTCGGTTCCGCGGGCGGAGCCGGGGTCGGGGTGAACACTCCGGGGATGGTCGGCAGTGGAACGCCGGGCAGTCCGGGAATGGTCGGCACGGGCTGAGCGGACGCGGTGGCCGGGATGGCGAGCGTCACGACGATCACGCCGAGGACGGCGGCCACAAGGCGGGTGACGGTACTCCCGAAGGTGCTACCGCGGACGAGCTTGTTGGTCGACACTATGTTGAACCCTTACGTTGGCGACGTTCTTCCGTACGCTCCCCGAAAGCGCAGATTCAATAGTTGCATGAGCGACCCCTGGCGCCAAACGGAAAAGGCGCATTTGTTACTGGTGTTGCAGTTGTGACTACTGGGTTTTGACAATCGGTCAGATGTGACGAGCGCCTCAGCAAGTCGACGGCGCAGGCACGCCGGCGAAGCGGTCGTTCATCCACGCCAGGGCGCCCGGTAACCCCACCACCGCCGACGACAGATGATCCGGAGAGAACGCCGGGACGGACACGAGTTCGACACCCGCGTCGCAGTAACGCCGGTTGGTGATGTCGATCGAATCGACCGGGATCAGATTGTCGATCGGGCTGTGCCACTCGAAGATCGCCGTGTCCGGAATGCCCGGATAGAACTCGAGGCTGTTCGCCCGGACCACCTTCCGTGCCGCCGGGTCGTCGAAGATCCCGACATCGGGGGTCATCTCGTCCGCGCGGTGCCCGAGACCTGCGAGCAGGATCTCGTTGGTGCAGGCGTTCTGTAGTTCGGTGAACAAACTCTTTCCGGTGGGTGTCAGGTTGTCCCACATAGGTATCTCTGCCGGATACTCGCGGGACAGTCCCATGGCGGCTGCGAAAGCGAGGCCGAACGCCGGATGAGCGCTGTTGATACCGAGACCTTCGCCCATCTTGATGAGGTTCATCGGTGCACCGCCGTACGCGCTACCGGCGATCGACAGCTCAGGCGCGTAGGTCGGCGCCAGCGCGGTGGCCCAGGCGGTGGCCATTCCGCCACCTGAGTACCCGATCAGGCCCACCTTGCTCTTCGCGACCTTTGCCGCGGGGAAGTTCTGCACCGCCTTGATCCCGTCGAGCGAGATCCGTCCGCCGAGGGTCGCGGCACCGTACGAGCTGCGGGGCCCGAGATGGTCGGGGATCGCGAGCACCCAGCCCTGCTGGAGCAGTCCGTTCAGCATCGGACGCTGGCTTGCGGTCAGGCTGCCCGATCGGATGTCGACATTGGTTGTCGAAGCGTAAAGCTGTTGCGATGGCGCGCAATCGAGCCCCATCGCGTTCACGATGTCCTGCACGCTCAGCAACGGGCCGTTGGGACGTCGGTTGTTCGGTAGCAGGACCGTTGTCACCGCGGCGATCGGGCGCTCGTACATGTCGGTGCTACGGAACTGGAGTTGGTAGGTCTGCACATCGAACAGCGACGGCGGCGCAGGCATCGCGCGGACGGCGATGATCTCGCCGTTCTCGAACCCGGTCAGGTCGTCAGGCGTGTCGTAGAACGTGTCCGCCAACGGGGTCGGGAGCGCGACGTCGTTCGCCGATGCGGGAGCGGACACCAGGCCCAGCGCCAGCACCGCGACGGAGGCGGCAAGCATGAACTTCGGCAGCATCGACTTGGCGGGCAGCATGGGTCTCCGGGGGGATCGAACCAACAGATCTCGCCGGCCGCGGGCGTCGACGTGAGGTGAAATGAAACATGTTCCTGCCCGCGGTGTCAACAACTCGAGTTATGTCACTGCCACACCAAGGACCGTGGGCGGGCGCCGAGCGCCTTATGGAAACGACGAAAGCCCCGGCGAGCAAGGCTCTGACCAGGGCTTTCGAAGGTGGAGCGGGTGACGGGAATCGAACCCGCGTAGCTAGTTTGGAAGACTAGGGCTCTACCATTGAGCTACACCCGCATGCATACGGCATCACTGGGATCGCCATTGCTGCCGCTGCGAAAGTGACTGTACCGCCTCGTGCCGGTCGATCAGAAATCGGCTGGAAACACGGCGTTTCGGACCCCTCGACCTCACCGGTTTAGGCGCGGGGCGAGCTGGCACGTAGTATTTGCGTTCGGTTCTGCAGGCGCCGCCAGACGCGGCAGAACGACCTACACGGGATGTGGCGCAGCTTGGTAGCGCATCCGCTTTGGGAGCGGAGGGTCGCAGGTTCGAATCCTGTCATCCCGACTCACGAGAACAGCAATAAAGGGAGTCAAGTGAAGAGCACCGTCGAGCAGATCAGCCCGACGCGGGTCAAACTCAACGTCGAGGTTCCGTTCGAGGAACTGGAGCCGGAATTCGCCCGCACCTACAAGACGCTGGCCCGCGACATCCGGATCCCCGGGTTCCGGCCCGGTAAGGCACCGGCCAAGCTCATCGAGGCCCGTGTCGGCCGCGACGCAGTGCTGGCGCAGGTCGTGAACGAAGCGCTTCCCGCGAAGTACAGCGAAGCCGTCGACGAGACCGACATCAAGGCGATCGGCCAGCCCGAGATCGACCTCGCCGAGCTCGAGTACGGCAAGAGCATCACCTTCACCGCCGAGGTCGACGTCCGTCCCGACATCGAGCTGCCGGATTATTCGACCCTCGAGATCGAGGTCGAGCCGGTGGCTGTCGCCGATGAGGCCGTCGACGAGCAACTGCAGGCGCTGCGCGCACGGTTCGGAACCCTCACCGGTGTCGATCGTCCCGTGGCCGATGGCGACTTCGTCTCCATCGACCTCTCGGCGACCATCGACGGCAAAGAGGTCGAGGAAGCCGCCACCAGCGGGCTGTCCCATGAGGTCGGTTCCGGAGAACTCATCGACGGACTGGACGAGGCCCTGATCGGGCTGAAGTCCGGCGAGGAAAAGACCTTCACCAGCACTCTGGTCGCCGGCGATCACAGCGGTGACCAGGCCGAGGTGACCGTCAAGGTCCTCTCCGTCAAGGAGCGCGAACTGCCCGAGGTCGACGACGAGTTCGCACAGCTGGCCAGCGAGTTCGACACCGTCGACGAGTTGAAGGCCGATCTGAGCGAGCGGGTCGCCCGATCGAAGCGGATGGAGCAGGCCAACGCGATCAGCGAAGGCCTCGTTGCCAAGCTGCTCGAGACGGTTGAGGTGGCGCTGCCCGAGGCGATCGTGACCGCGGAGGTCGACAGCCAGATCCACCAGGTCGTCCACAGCCTCGGCCATGACGATGCTGCGTTCGAGAGCCTGCTGGAGGCTCAGGGCACGACGCGCGAGAAGTTCGAGGCCGATGCCCGCGAGGTCGCCGAGAAGTCCGTGCGGACCCAGCTGCTGCTCGACGCGATCGCGGATCAGCAAGAGACCGAGGTCGGCCAGGATGAGCTCATGCAGCAGATCATGTTCCAGGCCCAGCGGTACGGCATGCAGCCGGCAGAGTTCGCTCAGCAGCTGCAGCAGGCCAACCAAGTCGGCGCCGTGTACGCAGAGGTACGGCGCAGCAAGGCGCTGTCTCAGATCGTCCCCGATGTGACGGTCAAGGACACCGCGGGCGAAACCGTCGACACGACGGAGTTCTACCCCCGCCCGGATGCTGCCGAAGACGCAAGCGATGCCGACGAGTCGGCGGACGACAAGTCCTAACAGCCAAAACGCCAGCACAATTTCTGCTGTCAGCGAATAGGGGCGACGCCGAGCCATCGGCGTCGCCCCTATTCGTTAGTGTCGGAGATAGCAATCAAACTGTGAGTCCGTTGAACGAAAACCCCGGATCGATTTCCGGGACGTCGAAGGTAGGTACCGTGACTGAGCCGAAGATCCACACCCCCGCGCTCTCCGGAGCAACCGCGAGTTCGGGTGTGGCCGGACTGAATCTGACCGACTCGGTCTTCGAGCGTTTGCTCCGTGAGCGAATCATTTTCCTGGGCACCCAGGTGGACGACGAGATCGCCAACCGGCTGTGCGCCCAGATTCTGTTGCTCTCCGCCGAGGATCCGACCAAGGACATCAACCTCTACATCAACTCGCCCGGCGGTTCGGTGACCGCGGGTATGGCGATTTTCGACACGATGCAGCTCGCGCCGTGCGACGTCGCCACGTATGCGATGGGCATGGCGGCCTCGATGGGTCAGTTCCTGCTCGCCGCAGGCACCAAGGGCAAGCGCCACGCGCTCCCGCACGCGCGCATCATGATGCACCAGCCGTCGGCGGGCATCGGTGGCACCGCGGCCGACATCGCCATCCAGGCCGAGCAGTTCGCTCAGACGAAGAAAGAGATGAACAGGCTCAACGCCGAGTTCTCCGGTCAGACCCTCGAGCAGATCGAATTGGACGCCGACCGCGACAAGTGGTTCACCGCCGAGCAGGCCAAGGACTACGGGCTCGTCGACCACGTGATCACGCGCGCCTGACTGCCACTTCGGTCGAGCTCCGCTCCACTTCGTCTCTGGCTACTAGCACCCTCATCGGAAAGTAATGGGAACCATGAACAATCTTTCTCCGCAAGCGCGGTACATCCTGCCGTCGTTCATCGAGCACACACCCAACGGTGCGCGCGAATACAACCCCTACGCAAAGCTCTTCGAAGAGCGAATTGTCTTCCTGGGCACACCGATCGACGAAACCGTCGCGAACGACATCATGGCGCAGCTGTTGGTGCTCGAGTCGCAGGATCCCGACCGCGACATCATCATGTACGTCAACTCGCCCGGCGGCAGTGTGCCGGCGATGCTCGCCATCTACGACACGATGCAGTACGTGCACTGCGACATCGCCACGGTCTGCCTCGGTGAGGCGGCCTCCGCGGCAGCGATCGTGCTGGCCGGTGGAACCCCGGGTAAGCGGGCGGCCCTGCCGAACGCGACCATCCTCATCCATCAGCCGCGCACCGGTGGTGCCTACCAGGGGCAGGTCTCCGACCTCGAGATCCAGGCCGCGGAGATCGAACGCATCCGCCGCAAACTCGACGACATCCTGGCCGGCCACACCGGACAGCCGGCCGACAAGATCCGCAAGGACACCGACCGCGACAACATCTTGACGGCCGAGCAGGCCAAGGAATACGGCATCATCGACGAGGTCTTCGAGTACCGCAAGAAGTCCGGACGCAAGAAGTAGATCGACGGGTTGCCCTTTGCCCGTGTGCGCAAAGGGCGGCCCGCGGGTCGTGGGCTTTCAAAGTGGCCCGCGACATTTGGCTTTATCGGTCGAAGTTCGGGTCACCTACGGGTACGGTCGTGATTACCGAACTCCGGGTGAGCTGGGCGGACCGCGCGAATTCTTGAGTTTTCTGGGCAGCAGGGTAAGGGAAGTAGGTACAGCGACAGATGGCACGTATCGGAGATGGTGGCGATCTGCTGAAGTGTTCTTTCTGCGGAAAGAGTCAGAAGCAGGTGAAGAAGCTGATCGCTGGTCCCGGTGTGTACATCTGCGATGAATGCATCGACCTGTGCAACGAGATCATCGAGGAGGAACTCGCCGAGACCAGCGATGTGAAACTCGATGAGCTCCCCAAGCCCATGGAGATCCGGGATTTCCTCGAGAATTACGTGATCGGGCAGGACACCGCCAAGCGGACGTTGGCCGTCGCGGTCTACAACCACTACAAGCGGATCCAGGCGGGCGATCGCAAGGATTCCCGAGGGGTGGAACCGGTCGAACTGGCGAAGTCGAACATCCTGATGCTCGGCCCGACGGGTTGCGGCAAGACCTACCTCGCGCAGACCCTCGCAAAAATGCTCAACGTTCCGTTCGCCATCGCCGATGCGACGGCGCTGACGGAAGCCGGATATGTCGGTGAGGACGTCGAGAACATCCTGCTGAAGCTCATCCAGGCCGCGGACTACGACGTCAAGCGCGCCGAAACCGGCATCATCTACATCGACGAGGTCGACAAGATCGCCCGCAAGAGCGAGAACCCGTCGATCACGCGCGATGTCTCCGGTGAAGGTGTTCAGCAGGCTCTGCTCAAGATCCTGGAAGGTACGCAGGCGTCTGTGCCGCCGCAGGGTGGACGCAAGCATCCGCACCAGGAGTTCATCCAAATCGACACCACCAACGTGCTGTTCATCGTCGCCGGTGCCTTCGCCGGCCTCGACAAGATCGTGTCTGACCGAATCGGCAAGCGCGGCATCGGCTTCGGGACCGAAGTGGCCAAGAACGATGACGACAGTGCGGATCACTTCGCGGAGGTCATGCCCGAGGATCTGATCAAGTTCGGTCTGATTCCCGAGTTCATCGGCCGCCTGCCTGTCATCGCGTCGGTGACGAACCTCGACAAAGAATCTCTTGTCAACATCCTGTCGCAGCCGAAGAACGCGTTGGTCAAGCAGTACGCGCGGCTTTTCGACATGGACGGTGTGGAGCTCGAGTTCACCGAAGATGCGCTCGAGGCCATCGCCGATCAGGCCATCCATCGGGGTACCGGTGCACGTGGTCTGCGCGCGATCATGGAAGAGGTCCTGCTGCCGGTGATGTACGACATCCCGAGTCGCGACGACGTTGCGAAGGTCGTGGTCACCGGAGAGACGGTGCGCGACAACGTTCTTCCGACCATCGTGCCGCGCAAGCCGCGTCGTGACGAACGGCGCGACAAGAGCGCCTGATCTGATTTTCGAGAACGCCGACGGGATATCTCCCGTCGGCGTTTTCTCATTCCAGCACTCGGTGCCCGCCGGAGTAGACGTTCATGGACTCGCCGCGAAGGAAGCCGATGATCGTCAGGTCGCTCTCGTTTCCGAGGTCGACAGCAAGAGATGACGGGGCCGAGACGGCCGCGAGGATCGGGATACCGGCCATCACCGCCTTCTGTGCCAGTTCGAACGATGCGCGACTCGAGACCATCAGGATGGTCTCGCGCAGGGGCAGCGAACGCTGCTGTACCGCCCAGCCGATGACCTTGTCCACCGCGTTGTGCCGCCCCACATCCTCGCGCGCCACGAGCAGGGTCCCGTCGGTTCGGAACAGGGCCGCGCCGT
Organism: Williamsia limnetica; assembly: GCF_003217475.1. Taxonomy (GTDB): domain Bacteria; phylum Actinomycetota; class Actinomycetes; order Mycobacteriales; family Mycobacteriaceae; genus Williamsia; species Williamsia limnetica. Next base: position 100,446 of record NZ_QJSP01000014.1, read on the forward strand.
GGACCCCACCGGTGAGCTCGAAGGTCTTCTGGGCTCTGCGGAGTTGCTCGGGCAGGCCCGTGAGGGTCGCGACGTCCACGGTGCACTGATCGTCGGCAGGCCGGTAGGCGGACTTGAGCCGCACCGCGTCGAGTGAGGCCTTTCCGCAGACCCCGCACGACGAGGTGGCGTAGAAGTTCCGGGTAGCGGTCTCCGGGAGCGAGCCCGGCTCACGCAATGCCACGTCGAGGACGTTGTAGGTGTTGCGTCCCTGGTCGTCGACGCCGTCGCAGTAGCGGATGATGCTGATGTCGTCGGCACCGGAGATGATGCCTTCGGTCAGCAGGAAACCATGAGTGAGATCGATATCGGATCCAGGGGTACGCATCGTCACCGCCAAGGATTGGCCGCCGATCCTGATCTCGAGTGGTTCTTCGACGGCGAGGACGTCGGCCCGGGCGTCGGTGCTGCCCGGACGGATGCGCCGCACTCGCGTTCGGCTGCTGACCCTGCCCATCAGCAGGCCTCGATGCGGACGGTGATCGCCTTGGAGACAGGTGTGTTCGACTTGGCTGCAACATGTTCCAGGGGCACAAGTGGATTGGTTTCCGGATAGTAGGCTGCGGCGTTTCCACGCGGCGTCGGGTACGCGACCACCCGGAACGCGTGGACCCGGCGTTCCTCCAGGCCTGCCGCTCCGTTGAACTCCGAGATCAGGTCGACGTTCTGCCCGTCGGCCAGACCGAGCGCTGTGATGTCCTCGGGGTTGAGCAGCACTATGTTTCGGTCGCCCTTGATTCCGCGATACCTGTCGTCGTGACCGTAGATCGTGGTGTTGTACTGGTCGTGACTGCGCATGGTCTGCAGGATCACCCGGCCATGCGGAACACGTAGCCACTGCAGTGGATTGGTCGCGAGGTTGGCTTTTCCGGTGCTGGTGGGAAAGGTCCGGGTATCTCGTGGGGGGTGCGGCAACACGAAGCCGTCCGGATGGCGCACTTTGGAGTTGAAATCCTCGAACCCCGGGATGACCCGGGAGATGTGGTCACGAATCAGGTCGTAGTCGGCGGGGAAACGTGACCAGGGCACCGGGTGATCTGGTCCGAGGGTGGCCTCGGCGAGCCCGCTGATGATGGCGACCTCGCTGCGTAGTTCGTCACCGGAGGGCGGGAGTGAACCGCGGGACAGGTGCACCACCGACATCGAATCCTCCACGGTGACCTCCTGCTTGCGGCCGCCGCTGATGTCCCGGTCGGTGCGGCCCAGGGTCGGAAGGATCAGCCCGACCGACCCCGAACGCAGGTGTGAGGCATTGAGTTTTGTGCTCACCTGCACAGTGAGACGGCAGGTTCCCATGGCGGCTGCAGTTGCGTGGGTATCGGGCGAAGCGGAGACGAAGTTGCCGCCCATCGCGATGAACACCTTGATGTCGCCGGCAGCCATGGCCCGAATCGTGTCCACGGTGTCGAAGCCGTGGTTGCGCGGCACCTCGATGCCGAACTCGTGGTCGAGGGCGTCGAGGAAGTCGTCGGGCATCTTCTCCCAGACGCCCATCGTCCGGTCACCCTGGACGTTCGAGTGACCGCGGACAGGGCACACACCTGCGCCCGGCTTGCCGATCATCCCGCGCAGCAACAGAACATTGGTGAGCTCTTCGATGGTCGCGACCCCGTGTGCCTGCTGCGTCAAACCCATGGCCCAGCAGATGATGGTTCGGCGGGAGTTGATCAGGCGGTCGGCGGTCTCGCGCAGTTGCGTCTCGGTCAGGCCGGTCGCCTGCACGATCTCAGCGAGGTCGACCGTCTCGACCTCGGCCAGGTAGTCGTCGACCCCGAGGCAGTGCTCGTCGATGAACGCGTGATCGAAAACCGTTCCGGGATTCTGTTTCTCGGCATCCAGGAGGAGTTTGGCAAGGCCTCGGAACAGGGCCATGTCCCCACCGATCCGGATCTGCAGGAACTCGTCGGCCAACGCGGTGCCCTTACCGAAGACCCCGCCCACCTTCTGTGGATCCTTGAACCGCAGGAGCCCCGCCTCCGGGAGGGGGTTGACCGCGATGATGGTCGCGCCCCGTCCCTTCGCCTTCTCGAGCGTCGAGAGCATCCGGGGGTGGTTGGTGCCGGGATTCTGTCCCGCGATGATGATGAGGTCGGCGTTCTCGAGATCGGGTACGGATACCGACCCCTTACCGATCCCGATGGCCTCGATCAGGGCGCTGCCCGACGACTCGTGGCACATGTTCGAGCAGTCGGGGAGGTTGTTGGTGCCGAACGACCGTGCGAACAGCTGGTAGAGGAACGCCGCCTCGTTGCTCGTGCGGCCGGAGGTGTAGAACGCTGCCTGATCAGGGTTGTCCAGGCCGGCCAGTTCGTCGGCGATGAGGGTGAAGGCCTGGTCCCACCGGATCGGCCGGTAGTGGTCGTCTCCGTCGGTGAGCACCATCGGATGGGTGATCCGGCCCTGCTGGGACAGCCAGTACTCCGACTTCTCGCGAAGCGCCGAAACGGTGTGTGCGGCAAAGAAGTCGGGTCCGACAGTGCGCGTGGTCGCCTCTTCGGCGACGGCTTTCGCACCGTTCTCGCAGAACTCCGCATGCTTGCGGTGGCCCGGCGTCTCGGGCCATGCGCAACCGGGACAGTCGAAGCCGTCACGCTGGTTGAGCGCGGTGAGAGTACGCGCCGTCCGGGTCGTGCCCATCTGCTTCACCGAGCGCGCAAGAGCGACCGCCACCGCCGGTACCCCCGCCGCCCAACCCTTGGGCGGATGTTGCTCGACTTCGTGCGACTTCGGTTCGGGTACTGATTCGACGTTCATGGCATCCATCATCACCCTGTGCATCCGTTTTCGCCCACAGCGCTCCCGCGCTCGCGTTAACTGTGTCCATGGATGTTGCACAGATTGGCGCAGTGGTCTTGGCCGGCGGCGCGTCGAAGCGAATGGGTAGTGACAAGGCGGCATTGGAGTGGAACGGGGAATCGATGCTCGGCCGCATCACCCGGATCGTCTCCGAACGTTGCGATCCGGTCCTCGTCGTCGCTCGTGAGGGGTCACCCGCCTATCGGGGGCTCGGCGAAGGACAGTCCGATACCGGACAGATCAACTGGGTCACCGACGAGAAGCCCGGGGCGGGTCCGCTCGGTGGCCTCGTCACCGGTTTGGTCGCTGCGGCGGCGGCCGGACGAGATGTCGTGTTCGTGTGCGCGACGGACATGCCGCTGGTGAGCGCGGAGATGGTGGACGAGTTGCTTCGCGGGCTCTCGGAGTCGGACGACGCCGCGATCGCCGTGGACTCGCAACGAGCGCACCCGCTGGCGGGCGTCTACCGCACCAGGGCGTCGGGGATACTCGCTGACCTCGTCGCTTCCGGTGAACGCCGCATGCTCGCGGCCGTCGATGCGTTGCGGACCAACCGCGTCACGCTGACCGATCCGACCTGGTTGACCAACGTCAACGCGCCCGAAGACCTGCACCGGCTCCGGGTGCCCTGAGCCGCGCACCACCTGCGCTGTTCTCGCTCGCGCGGCGACTGCCTAGAATTGGCCGGTGACCGAATCGTCCCCGCACGCCGAAACCAGTTCCGCCACCCTGCCCAAGACCTGGGACCCAGGGGCGCACGAGGCGGAGTTGTACCGGAACTGGGTAGACGCCGGCTACTTCACCGCAGACGCGGCGAGTGAGAAGCCGCCGTTCTCGATCGTGTTGCCACCCCCCAACGTGACGGGCTCGCTGCACATGGGGCATGCGTTGGACCACGTCCTGATGGACGCCATGTGCAGGCAGCGCCGGATGCGTGGTTATGAGGTCCTGTGGCTGCCGGGTATGGACCACGCGGGAATTGCCACCCAGTCGCTCGTGGAGCGGCAATTGGCCACTGAGGGCATCAACCGCGGCGACATCGGACGCGACGACTTCATCGAGCGGGTCTGGAAGTGGAAGGCAGAATCGGGCGGCACCATCGGCGCGCAGATGCGCAGCCTCGGCGACGGCGTGGATTGGTCCCGTGAACGTTTCACCATGGATGACGGGCTGTCGCGCGCCGTGCAGACAGTGTTCAAGCAGATGTTCGACGAGGGCCTGATCTACCGCGCCGAGCGCCTGGTCAACTGGTCCCCGGTCCTGCAGACCGCGATCAGTGACATCGAGGTGAAGTACTCAGACGTCGAAGGCGAGCTCGTCAGCTTCCGGTACGGCTCGCTCGACGACACACAGCCGCACATCGTGGTCGCCACGACCCGGCTCGAGACGATGCTCGGCGACACCGCGATCGCCGTGCATCCCGACGACGACCGATACCGGCATCTCGTGGGTACCGAGCTCGACCACCCCTTCGTCGATCGCCGGATCCCCGTGGTCGCAGACGATTACGTCGACCCGGAATTCGGTACCGGCGCAGTGAAGATCACGCCGGCACATGATCCCAACGACTTCGCCCTCGGCGCCCGGCACAATCTTCCGATGCCGACGATGATGGACGAGACCGCGCACGTCACCGGTACCGGAACCGAGTTCGACGGACTCGATCGCTACGAGGCCCGCGCGAAGATCCGGGAAGTGCTCGCCGAGCAGGGCCGCATCGTGAAAGAGGTGCGGCCGTACCTGCACAGCGTGGGGCATTCCGAGCGCAGCGGTGAACCGATCGAGCCGCGCCTGTCCATGCAGTGGTGGGTGCGCGTGGAAACGTTGGCCAAAGCGGCGGGAGACGCGGTCCGGTCGGGTGAGACCGTGATCCATCCCGCGTCGCTCGAGCCACGCTGGTTCGGCTGGGTCGACGACATGCACGACTGGTGTATCTCGCGGCAGTTGTGGTGGGGACATCGGATCCCCGTCTGGTACGGGCCGGACGGCGACATGGTGTGTGTGGGACCGGGCGAGGAGGCCCCGGCAGGGTACGTCCAGGACAACGATGTCCTCGACACCTGGTTCTCGTCGGGACTGTGGCCGTTCTCGACCATGGGATGGCCTGAGGTCGGCGACGATCTGAAAAAGTTCTACCCGACATCGGTCCTGGTCACCGGTTACGACATCATCTTCTTCTGGGTCGCCCGCATGATGATGTTCGGCACGTACGTGGCGAAGTCGCTGGGGGAGCAGACCGGTACAGACACACCCGTCCCGTTCCGGAATGTGTTCTTGCACGGGCTCGTGCGCGACGAGCACGGCAGCAAGATGTCGAAGTCCAAGGGCAACGGCATCGACCCTCTGGACTGGGTGAACCAATACGGCGCGGATGCCCTCCGGTTCACGCTGGCGCGGGGCGCGAATCCGGGCGGCGATCTGTCCGTCGGTGAGGGCCATGCACAGTCATCGCGCAACTTCGCGACCAAGTTGTTCAATGCGACCAAGTTCGCTCTGATGAACGGCGCCGCGGTGGGGGATCTGCCTGCGCGTGATCAGCTCACGGACACCGACCGCTGGATACTCGACCGGCTCGAGCAGGTGCGTGCCGACGTCGATGCGGGTTTCGAGGCCTACGAGTTCTCCAAGGCCTGCGAGGCGCTGTTCCACTTCGCATGGGATGAGTTCTGTGACTGGTATCTCGAGCTGGCCAAGGTGCAGTTCGCGCGTGGCGACGACGCCGTCACGGCAGCAACGAAACTCGTACTCGGCAACGTACTCGACGCACTGATGCGGATGCTGCATCCGTTCATGCCCTTCGTGACCGAGGTGCTGTGGAAAACACTCACCGGAGGCGAGTCGGTGGTGATCGCCGACTGGCCTGAGGCATCGGGCCACGCAGTGGACCTGACCGCCCGGCATCGGGTGGAGGACACCCAGCGATTGATCACCGAGATCCGTCGGTTCCGCAGCGATCAGGGTGTCAAGGACTCGCAGCGGGTGGCCGTCGAACTGGAGGGACTCGACGAGGCGGGGTTGTCCCATCAACGTGACTATCTCGATTCGCTGGCGCGGCTCGACCCCGCCGGCGCAGACTTCTCGGCCACTGCGACCATCGAGGTCCGACTGCGCGAGAGGACGGTCATCGTGCGCATCGACACCTCAGGGACCATCGATGTCGAGGCCGAGAAGCGGCGGCTGACCAAAGATCTGGCGACCAACGAGAAGGAACTCGCCGGCACCACGGCCAAGCTCGGAAACGAGCAGTTCCTCTCCAAGGCTCCGGATGCGGTGGTCGACAAGATCCGCGGCCGTCAGCAGGTGGCGCGCGATGAAGTCGCCAGGATCACCGCCGCACTGGCCGCGCTGGGAGGCCAATCGTGACCCAGCCGGAGCCGACCCGGCCGACAGCCGACGACCTGGCCGAGCTGGGTGAGGTCGAGGCCTCACTCGACACGAGGTGGCCCGAGACCAAGATCGATCCGTCCCTGGCGCGGATCTCGGCGTTGATGGACCTGCTGGGATCCCCGCAGCGCGGGTATCCGGCCATCCATGTGGCCGGAACCAACGGTAAGACATCGGTGACCAGGATGATCGACTCCCTGCTCACCGCCTTTCACCGGCGCACGGGGCGGATCACCAGTCCCCATCTCCAACTGGCGACCGAACGCATTTCCATCGACGGGGTGCCCATCACACCCCGCGCCTACGTGGACACCTATCGCGAACTCGAGCCGTACATCGACATGATCGACGATCGATCGTTGGCGGCCGATGGACCCCGGATGAGCAAGTTCGAGGTCCTGACGGCAATGGCGTACACCGCGTTCGCCGAGGCGCCCGTCGAGGTGGCCATCGTCGAGACGGGCATGGGAGGACGCTGGGACGCCACCAACGTCATCGACGCCACGGTCGCCGTCATCACCCCGATCGCGCTCGACCACGCCGATTACCTCGGCGACACGCTCACCGAGATCGCGGGGGAGAAAGCCGGGATCATCAAGAAGGCGCCGGAGTCGCTGGTACCCACAGATCCCGTGACGATCCTCGCGGTGCAGGAAAAAGAAGTCGCCGACGTGCTCCTTCGAGCAGCTGTCGAAGCGGATACGTTCGTCGCGCGAGAGGGTTCGGAGTTCGCGGTGCTCGAGCGCCGGGTGGCCGTCGGGGGACAGCTGTTGACCCTGCAGGGCCTCGGCGGCGAATACCCCGAGATCTTCCTGCCGCTGCACGGTGCCCATCAGGCATCGAACGCTGCCCTCGCGCTCGCCGCCGTCGAGGCTTTTTTCGGCGCCGGGACGGAGCGCCAGCTCGATTCCGAGTTGGTCCGCGCAGGCTTTGCCGCAGCGACCAGTCCGGGTCGACTCGAGCGGGTGCGGTCGGCGCCAACGGTTTTCCTGGACGCCGCCCACAATCCGCATGGGGCGGCGGCGCTGGCGGCGGCGCTCTCGGACGAATTCGATTTTCGTCGACTGATCGGGGTCGTCAGTGTGCTGGCGGACAAGGATGTTGCGGGCTTGCTTGCCGCATTCGAACCGGTCTTCGACGTCATCGTGTTGACGCACAACGGATCCCCGCGCGCGATGGATCCCGAGGGTTTGGCCGAGGTGGCCACCGAGATCTGTGGCGAGGACAGGGTGAAGGTCCACGGATTCCTGCCCGACGCCGTCGAGGCGGCGATCGAGCTCGCCGAGGAGAATCTGGATGATTCCGAAGGGATGTCCGGTACAGGCGTCGTGATCACCGGCTCGGTCGTCACCGCAGGTGCGGCACGCACGTTGTTCGGGAAGGATCCGGCATGAGCAACGAATCCTCCGATGTACCAGCCAGGTTCACGCCACCGACCGTCGACCCGTGGCGGGGTCTGCGTGGGGTGATGGCGGGCACGTTGATCCTCGAGGCGATCGTGGTGCTGCTGGCCTTTCCCATCGTCGTTCGGGTCGGCGGTGGGCTGACCATCGCGTCCGGGATCTACCTCGGGGTGCTCACAGCGGCGATGATCCTGGGTTCGGGACTGCAGGGCAGGTCCTGGGCGCTGCCGTACGACCTTGCGTTGCAGGTGATCACGATCGCCGGATGGATATTCCACTGGTCCATCGGGGCCGTCGGGGTCGTATTCATGATCGTGTGGCTCTACATCGCCTACATCAAACGCGATGTCCGGCTACGCATGGAACGCGGACTGTTGAACGGGCAGGAACGCATCGCCGACTGAACCGGCCCGCAGAGGGCAGTTCGACGGGGCGGGTCGATGTTGCGGGAACGTGACCTGAAAACTCCCGATTCGGGTTTCGCTCGGCGCGGGGTGCTGACAAGATCGCAGGCACAGCACCCCTGAAGCGTTCGAAAGGTACACATATATATGTCACGCTCCACAAAGTTCGTTCCTGCCGCACTCGCCGCCGCGGGAGCCGCCTGCGTCATCGCGGGAACCGTGTCAGGAGCGGGAGCTGCTTTCGCGGAGGCGAGTTCGCCGATGCCCGTGGGGGACAGTCAGTTCGGCTATATCGCGACCCACGCGTTGACCCAGAGCGCAGCGGATATGAACCTTCCGGAGTTCGTCGCCTCGATCCCGGTACCGCCCGAGTACAAGCCGGCCAATCTCGCGCTCGCGGCTCGTTTCGACATCGTGGTCGATGAGGCTCTCGCGTCGCCCGGTGGCTGCATTCAGGTGGTCATCGACCCTGCCCCCACCTCCGGTGGTGTCTTCAGTTACGGATTCTTCGCCGTCGAAGGTGAGTACTGCCAGCCCTAGTCGGCTGGTCCTTTCCGGTCGGTTCGTCGTCTCGATCCGCCGTCGGGTTAGTCTTACCGGGTGACTGAACGGACTCTGGTACTGATCAAGCCCGACGGCGTCGAGCGCGGACTGGTCGGCGACATCATCGAGCGCATCGAGCGCAAGGGCCTGACCCTTGTCGCCCTCGAACTCAAGACCGTCGGCGATGACGTCGCGGCCGGCCATTACGCCGAGCACGAGGGCAAACCCTTCTATCCTTCTCTCCTCGAATTCATCACGTCGGGGCCTCTGGTGGCAGCTGTGCTGGAGGGCCCGCGCGCTGTGGCCGCATTCCGTCAGATCGCCGGCGGCACCGACCCTGTGGAAAAAGCCGTCCCGGGAACCATTCGGGGCGACTATGCACTGAGTACTCAGTTCAATCTCGTGCACGGCTCGGACTCGCCGGATTCGGCTGAGCGGGAAATTGCTTTGTGGTTCCCTGACCTCGGCTGACAGGTCGACGCGACGCTCGATTCCGGGTGATGTCGGTGGACTCGGCAGCGCCGGGTCGGTTGTGTGGGATACTGACAACGGTTGTCGAGCCCACTGCTCTGTTCAATGGACAAGGGGAGCCGACCACCAGATGATCAGTTCGTGTGCTCGGTCCCCACTCAGGTGGTTTTTCACCTGTCGTGGTGTGGACATCGTGGCACTCGGGCAGTAGTCAAGTCATCACGCCAGGCGTCGCCGGTGAATGCGAGAAGTTCTCGCGGAAATCGGGCGAAGCGAGACCTACAATCCCGGCTCCGGCCGGGTAAATAGCACAGCCCTCGCGTGGCCGCGTTTATCCGCGCCCGGGGGCTCGAGGAGAATACGTGGCCGACAACCAGTCGCCGGACGAAGTCAATACGAATTCGGCGCAAGAGTTTCCGCACAAGATGCGTGTGCACGCGCTGGCCAGAATTCTTGGTCTGAGCAGTCGTGAGGTGCTGGTGCACCTCGCGGATCTCGGGATCGTGGCACGCAGCCCACAGTCGAGCATCGTCAGAAGCACCGCTATCGCGGTTCGCGACAAGATCGCCGCTGGTGACGAAGCCGCAGGTGACGGCGTAGCAGACGCCGGTGTTGCCGAGGTTCCAGGCGAAGCCCCTGCAGACACCGGGCAGGATGCCCCGCCGTCGGCAGCACCGGTGGCCGACGAACAAGCACCCGCCCCGGTGGAGCCCGTGGTTCCCCGGGACACCCCGGAGCCGGCACCGCCCGCGCTGGAAGAGCCCGGGTCCGGGCCCGTCGTGACCGACGCGACCGCTGCCGAGGCACCCGACGAGGTCGCCGCATCCGTCGAGGTACTGCCCACCGAGGTGCCCTCCGAAGATCTGCCGTCGGCGACATCGACCCCACACCTTTTCTCGGCGATCGAGGAAGAGCTGCCGCGAACCAGCACGGCTCCGGTGACACCGGCGGCCGGTGGTTCGCCGCTGTTCCTGTCGGCGGAGCAGCCGGTCGACGCCGACGACAACGCTGATCAGGACGATGCCGACGACGACGGCGACGGAGACACTGCGTCCCGCAAGCGTCGACGCGGTCGACGTGGCCGTGGCCGCGGTCGCGGTGACCAGGGCGGAACCGACGATCAGAGCGGTTCCGGAGAAAGCGGTGGGTCGGACGATCACGACATCGTCGCCGATGCATCAACCTCCGGTGGCGAGACCGAAGCTGCGGAGTCATCGGACGAAGCGGTCGTTTCGGATGTCACGTCAGATGAAGCGGAGCAGTCCGACAAGCCCGACGTCAAGAGCAGCAAGCGCAAGCGGAGCCGGCCGAAGAAGCCCAGGACCGAAGGCGAGCAAGGCGGCGACGAGGCGTCGACGTCCGACGCCCCGGCCGCACCGGACACCGACGACCAGTCGAAAGATTCGTCAGAGTCCGATTCGGACACTGATGCGGAATCCGCAGACTCGGATGAGCAGGACGATTCCGGTTCGGCCAATCGGCGTCGCAGGCGGCGCCGCCGGCGCAAGGGCGGCGACGGAGACGACTCCGGACCCTCGGACGATCCGCCGAACACCGTGGTGCACGAGCGCGAACCGCGTAACAAGCCACGCGTACGCGACGAGGTCCAAGGGATCTCAGGGTCCACCCGCCTCGAGGCGAAACGCCAACGACGGCGCGACGGGCGCGATGCGGGCCGCAGGCGGCCACCGATTCTGAGTGAATCGGAGTTCTTGGCACGGCGCGAAGCCGTCGACCGCGTGATGGTCGTCCGTGAGCGCTCCGGTGTCGCGGCGACCGTCACCCACGACGCCCATGGTGACGATGCCGGCGAGAACGAGTCGCAGGCCACCCGCGACTACACCCAGGTCGCCGTCCTCGAGGACGGCGTGCTGGTCGAGCACTTCGTGACCACGTCGAACTCGTCGTCCATGGTCGGCAACATCTATCTCGGCCGGGTGCAGAACGTGCTGCCGGGCATGGAAGCGGCATTCGTCGACATCGGCCGGGGGCGCAACGGCGTGCTCTACGCCGGTGAGGTCAACTGGGATGCCGCCGGCCTCGACGGTGGCTCGCGCAAGATCGAGCAGGCGCTACGCCCTGGCGATCCGGTTCTCGTGCAGGTGAGCAAGGACCCGGTAGGACACAAGGGTGCTCGGCTGACCACGCAGATCTCGCTGGCGGGTCGTTACCTCGTGTACGTGCCCGGTGGAGGATCCACCGGGATCAGCCGCAAGCTGCCCGACACCGAGCGCAAGCGGCTCAAGGGCATCCTCGGCAAGATCGTCCCCGACGATGCCGGCGTGATCATCCGGACCGCGTCCGAGGGGGTGGCCGCCGATGAGCTGACCCGCGACATCGAACGTCTGCAGCAGCAGTGGGAGACCATCAACGCTGCCAACCCCGCCGCGGGCAAATCGAAGGCGGCAGCTCCGCAGACCCTGTACGAAGAGCCGGACCTGCTGGTCAAGGTCGTTCGTGACCTGTTCAACGAGGACTTCAAGAAGCTCGTCGTCGAAGGCAACGGGGCCTGGACACAGGTCGAGAACTACGTCCGCAGTGTCGCCCCTGACCTGCTCGATCGCACGGAGCGATTCGACAAAGCCCACGCCGACGCGCCGGACGTGTTCGACGTGCATCGCATCGACGAACAGCTCGCGAAGGCGCTCGATCGCAAGGTCTGGCTACCTTCCGGCGGAACGCTGATCATCGAGCACACCGAGGCGATGACGGTCGTCGACGTCAACACCGGCAAGTTCACCGGTTCCGGGGGCAACCTCGAAGAGACGGTCACCCGGAACAACCTCGAAGCCGCCGAGGAGATCGTGCGTCAGATGCGCCTTCGGGACATCGGCGGCATGATCGTCGTCGACTTCATCGACATGGTCCTCGAATCGAACCGTGACCTGGTCCTGCGCAGGCTCACCGAGGCCCTCGGCCGCGATCGCACTCGCCATCAGGTGTCCGAGGTGACTTCCCTCGGGCTGGTCCAGATGACTCGTAAACGTCTCGGTACCGGGCTGCTCGAGGCGTTCTCGACCACGTGCACGTGCTGCAACGGCCGGGGGATCGTCATACATGCGAACCCCGTCGAGATCTCCGGAGCCGACGACTCCGGTCGCGGCGGCAACGGTGGTGGCGACAACACCAAGCGAGCCAGGCGCAATCGGCGTGGTGGCAAGCCTGAACAGCCTGCTGCGACCGAGACCAAGCCCGCCGCCCACAGCCCCGCGGAGCACCCGATGTTCCGCGCCATGGCGAGCCACACGACCGACCCCGACGCCGCTGATCCGGAGGCGCCGACCGCTGAGGTCACCGGTGAAGAACTGAAGGACTTCGAGGTCACGGACTCCGCAGCGAATCTGGTGGAGTCCGAATCCACCGACACCGCGGACGACTCGGCTGCGCCGGAGGTCCCGACGCGGGCCAATGGTTCTTCCAGGTCGAGGCGCGCGTCCGGTCGAAATGCGAAGACGGCGGCGGCCGGCAACACCTCGGTTACTGCCGAGACCCCGTACATCGAGACCCAGCGCATTGAAACCCAACGCACTGAGACCCCGCGCACTGAAACCCTGGATTCCTCGCCTGTCGAGGATTCGCTGGCGCCCGTTGTCGCGGACGACTCAGGTGTCACCACCGAGTCCACCCTCGCGCCGGAACCCGACCATGTCGCAGAGGCGGCACCGGCGCCGAAGCGTCGCCGCGCGGTCCGCCGCAAAGCAGCAGCCCCGGCGGCGACCTCTCCGGATGCGGCCGTGATCACCGATGTCATCACGGCGGAAGCGGTCACGACTCCACCATTGACCACCTCGGCCCCCATGACGACCTCGGGGTCGACCACAGCATCCGACGAACCGGCCGTCGCGGTGCGACGCAAACCGCGTCGTCGGGCGGCCGGTCGCCCGGCCGGTCCGCCGGTGGAAGAGTGAGCAGCGCCACGGCGCGGGAGGCTGGTTTGACCCGGTCGGCCATACTCCCGTAACCTGGATCAGTCGCCATTCGGCGGACGGATAGCGCTGTGTGTATTGCGGCGCCCGGCCGGATCGGCAACGGGCAAGAGCCCGAACGAACCACGACAGACAGTAAGAGGTAGCTCTCCGATGGCAACGTACGCAATCGTCAAGACCGGCGGTAAGCAGTACAAGGTCGCTGAAGGCGATCTGGTGAAGGTCGAGAAGATTGACAGCAAGCTGGGCGACACCGTCTCGCTGCCCGTGACGCTTGTCGTCGACGGTGCGGATCTGACGACAGATGTCGACAAGCTGGCGAAGATCTCGGTGACCACCGAGGTCGTCGAGCATGTCAAGGGACCGAAGATCAAGATCCACAAGTTCAAGAACAAGACCGGCTACCACAAGCGCCAGGGGCATCGTCAGAAGCTGACGATCCTCAAGGTCACCGGTATCAAGTAACCAGCCCCCATACACTTTTCAGGAGAACTGTCATGGCACATAAGAAGGGTGCATCCAGCTCGCGTAACGGGCGCGATTCGAATGCCCAGCGACTCGGTGTGAAGCGCTTCGGTGGCCAGCAGGTCAGCGCAGGCGAGATCCTGGTCCGTCAGCGCGGCACGCACTTCCATCCCGGCGTCAACGTCGGGCGTGGCGGCGACGACACTCTGTTTGCCCTCGCTGCAGGTGCTGTCGAGTTCGGTGCGAAGCGCGGCCGCAAGACCGTGAACATCGTGCCGGAACCTGCGCAGGCCTGAACCCGCGTAGCCAGCTTTTCATAGCTCCCAAGGGGCGGGCAGGGTCAATCGATCCGGTCCGCCCCTTAGGAATTCTCCGAACTCTCTCAAGGTGAAAAAATGTCGAGATTTGTTGACCGCGTAACGATCCACGCGACCGCGGGCAACGGGGGACATGGCTGCTCGTCAGTGCACCGCGAGAAGTTCAAACCGCTTGGCGGACCCGATGGCGGCAACGGTGGTAATGGCGGCGACGTCACCCTCGTGGTCGACCCGCAGGTTCACACGCTGCTCGACTTCCACTTCCATCCCCACGCGAAAGCCGGGAACGGTCGTCCGGGTGCAGGTGCCAATCGTGACGGCTCCAACGGGGAACCGTTGATCCTCCCCGTTCCCGACGGCACCATGGTCCTCGATGCCGAGGGTCGGCTGCTCGCTGATCTGGTCGGTGAGGGCACCACTTTCGCGGCCGCGTCAGGAGGTCGCGGTGGCCTGGGCAACGCCTCGCTCGCGTCCAGGGCGCGGAAGGCGCCCGGTTTCGCGCTCAATGGCGAGGAAGGTGAGGTCCGCGAGCTCGTTCTCGAACTCAAGTCCGTCGCAGACGTCGGGTTGGTGGGTTTCCCGTCGGCGGGCAAGTCCTCGCTCGTGTCCGTGCTGTCGGCGGCCAAGCCCAAAATTGCTGATTACCCGTTCACCACCCTTCGACCCAACCTCGGTGTGGTCAACAGTGGTTCGGATGTGTTCACCATCGCCGATGTCCCCGGTCTGATCCCGGGTGCATCCGAGGGTCGCGGTCTCGGCCTCGACTTCCTGCGGCATCTCGAGCGATGTGCGGTCCTGGCACACGTGGTCGACTGCGCCACCCTGGAGCCCGGCCGTGACCCGATCACCGACATCGACGTGCTCGAAGGTGAACTGGCGGCCTATCAGCCTGCACTGCAGTCCGATACCGGGCTGGGCGAGCTGGCGAACCGGCCTCGTGTGGTCATCCTGAACAAGATCGACGTTCCGGACGCCGCAGAACTGGCCGAGATGGTGACCGCGGAACTGTCGGAGCGCGGCTGGCCGGTGTTCTCGATCTCGGCCGTCACCCACAAGGGCCTGAAAGAACTCACCTACGCTCTCGCCGATCTGGTACGGCAGTACCGCATCGATCACCCCAAGCCGATCGCTCGACGCCCGGTGATCCGACCGGTCGCGACCGACGACAACGGCTTCTCGATCATCTCGGATCCGGCCGAGCCGGGCGGGTTCATCGTCCGTGGCGTACGCCCGGAACGTTGGATCAAGCAGACCCAGTTCAGCAACGACGAGGCCGTCGGGTATCTCGCCGACCGGCTCAACCGTCTCGGCGTCGAGGCCGAGCTGATCAAACTGGGCGCCGAAGCGGGCTGTTCGGTGACCATCGGAGAAGTGACCTTCGAATGGGAACCCATGACCCCGGTGGCCGAGGACTTCCCGATGAGCGGGCGTGGATCCGACATCAGGCTCGATCGCCCCGAACGCATCGGCGCCACGGACCGGAAGATCGCCCGGCGTCTGCGTCGCGGCCTGGACCCCGAACTCGAGGAACCCGACGATCGTGGATAGTGTTACTCGGCAACGTATCTCGGGTGCACGCAGTGTTGTCGTCAAAATCGGTTCGTCGGCTCTGACAGAGTTGGCCACCGGCTTGGACACCGGTCGGCTCGACGCCCTCGCCGACGCGATCGAAACTCGGATGCGTGCCGGTTCGGATGTCATCGTGGTCTCGTCCGGCGCCATCGGTGCCGGTATCGCGCCGTTGGGATTGAAGACACGGCCGCAGGATCTGGCGACCAAACAAGCCGCGGCCAGTGTCGGCCAGTTGGCGCTGGCTCACGCCTGGAACACGTCTTTCGCCCGTTACGACCGAACGGTCGGGCAGGTGTTGCTGACGGCCCACGACGTATCGCTGCGCGCTCACCATGCAAACGCCCAGCGGACCCTCGACAGGTTGCGTTCGCTCGGTGCGGTCGCGATCGTGAACGAGAACGACACGGTGGCCACCAACGAGATCCGGTTCGGCGACAACGATCGACTCGCGGCCCTGGTGGCCCACCTGGCGGGAGCCGATGCGCTCGTTCTGCTGTCGGACGTGGACGGTCTGTACGACGGCGATCCTCGCAAGGGCGATGCGACCCTGATCCCGGAGGTCGACGGACCCGAGGATCTCGATGGGGTCATCGCCGGCACCGGTGGTGCGCTGGGCACCGGAGGAATGGCGTCGAAGCTGTCTGCAGCGCGGCTGGCCGCCGACGCCGGTTTGCCTGTGTTGCTGGCTGCAGCTGCCGATGCCGATGCTGCACTGACCGACGCATCGGTCGGCACTGCCTTTGCGCCTCGAGCGCAACGACTTTCGGCACGTAAATTCTGGGTCAGGCACGCCGCGGAGGCCACCGGCCGACTCGTACTCGATGACGGTGCCGTGCATGCCGTGTCCACGGCACGGCGCTCTCTGCTGTCTGCGGGGATCGTCGCCGTCGCCGGACGATTTTTCGGCGGCGATGTCGTCGACCTCGCCGATCAGACCGGCCAGGTCAGGGCACGTGGAGTGGTGGCCTACGACGCCTCGGAGGTCGGTGAGATGCTCGGCAAGTCGAGCAGCGCACTCCCGGCTGATCTGCGCCGCCCCGTCGTCCACGCCGACGACCTGGTGACGCTGTGATTCGGGGTTCGACCAACGACGATCGTCGGTTCAGACCAGCGACGTCAGTACCTGAGAGCACGGACCGTCGATCTTCATCGTAGCCAGCTCGTCTCCGCGGGTGTGGCCGCGATTGACGATGAAGACCGGCTTACCGGTTCGTCTGGCGTGGCGAACGAATCGCAGCCCGCTCATCACCGTCAGCGACGAACCCAGAACCAGTAGGGCGTCTGCATCGTCGACCATCGAAAACCCCTGCGTGACAACAGACTTTGACACGCTTTCACCAAAGTAGACGATGTCGGGTTTGAGGATGCCGCCGCACACCTGACAGTCGATCATGGTGAAGTCGGTGGTGTCGGCAACGACAACATCCGCGTCGGGCGCGACTTCGATGGCGCCGCGGCCTCGGATTCGGCTGACGAAGTCGGCGTTGGCAGGCTCGAGTAGGTCGGCGAGATGATGGCGGGAGATCTGGTGGTCGCAACGCAGGCATCTCACGCGTCCGTAGGAACCGTGGAGTTCGAGAACGGCGCGGTTCCCGGCCTTGAGGTGCAGCATGTCGACATTCTGGGTGATCACTCCGCTGAGCGCGCCACGTCGTTCCAGCGCCGCGAGGGCGCGATGGCCTGCGTTGGGGAGTGCTGAATCCATATGCCGCCAGCCGAGGTGATTGCGGGCCCAGTAATGGCGGCGGAACTCGGCCGTGCTCAAGAACATGTCGATGGTCATGGGGGCCCGGGCAGGGGTGCCCGGGCTCCGATAGTCGGGGATGCCCGAATCCGTCGAGATGCCGGCGCCGGTCAGCGCGAGGGTGCGTCCACCGGACAGCAGTTCGCCGAGCCGGTCGATGCGGTCGGGCAGGTCCGGGTCGGGCGTCGTCGGCTGGGCTGGTGCCCACTGAACGGGGCGAGTACGCACTTCATCCACAGTACCGGCACTCACCAGCTATCCACGCGGGCAAAGGCCCGGCACCCTGATCAGGGGTGCCGAGCCTTTGTGGGTTCGGCCGTCGGAGGTGTGCGCGGCGACGGTTCGGGGGCGGGCGAACCTGGTGTCTTCGTGTAAACGCCAGGCCAGCGCTACCCGGCGAAGGCCCGGCCGCGAACTGCGCGCGCGTGGGGCCGAACCCCGTCAGGTGCCGACGGTCACGAGGGGGTAGACCCCGTTTTCGTCGTGCGTTTCGTTGCCGACGACGGGTGGGTTGAACACGCACAGCATGACCATCTGGGTATCGGCCTTTACGGTGTGCCGCTCATGGCCGTTGAGCAGGTACATGGAGCCGGGCCCCAGTGGGTAGACCTCACCGGTCTCCCTGTCGGTCAACGTGCCCTCACCTTCGACGAGCCACACGGCCTCGACGTGGTTCGCGTAGTGGAACTCGTTGACAGAGCCCGCCTTGATGGTGGTCTCGTGGAACGAGAATCCGACTTTGTCGCCGCCGAGCACGATGCGCTTGGAACGCCAGTTGCCGTTCTCTGCTTCGATGTCTCGCTCTGTGCCGGTTATTTCTTGGGTGGTGCGCACGATCATGTGGTGAAATCCTTTCGATAGCTCAGATTTCGGCGTAATCAGGAGTTGAGGACCTCGGCGGTGGCCTGTCCGAGGATGGCCAAGCCCTGGTCGAGTTCCTCGTTGGTGATGGTCAGTGGAGGCAGCAACTTCACGACCTCATCCGACGGTCCGGACGTCTCCGCCAGCAGCCCACGGTCGTACGCGAGGCCGCAGACCTTGGCGGCTGCGTCGGCATCTTCGAAGACCAGGCCCTGCACCATGCCGCGGCCACGAGTGCTGATGCCCTGGTGTGCACTGCACAGCGAGATGAAGAAGTCGCGGATGCGCTCGCCCTTGGCGATGACCTCTTTTTCGAAGGTGTCGTCCGACCAGTACTCTTCGATCGCCCTCTTTGCAGTGACGAAGGCCGGGTTGTTACCGCGGAAGGTGCCGTTGTGCTCGCCCGGGCCCCAGACGTCCAGTTCGGGTTTGAACAGGGTCAGGGCCATGGGCATCCCGTAGCCGCCGATCGACTTCGACAGTGTCACTATGTCCGGCTGGATTCCCGCAATCTCGAAGGAGAAGAACGGGCCGGTGCGTCCGCAACCCATCTGCACATCGTCGACGATCAGCAGGATCTCCCGACGCTTGCACAGCTCGGCCAGGGCCTGGAGCCATTCGGGCCGTGCGACATTCACGCCGCCCTCGCCTTGGACCGTCTCGACAATCACGGCCGCAGGCCGGTTGAGGCCGCTGCCCGAGTCGTCGAGAACCCGCTCGAACCAGCTGAAATCCTCGACCACTCCGTCGAAGTAGTTGTCGAAGGGCATCGGGGTGGCGTGCACCAGCGGGATCCCTGCGCCTGCACGCTTCATCGAGTTACCGGTGACGGACAGCGAGCCCAGAGTCATTCCGTGGAATGCATTGGTGAAGTTGATGATCGATGTTCGACCGGTCACCTTCCTCGCGAGCTTGAGTGCGCTCTCGACAGCGTTGGTCCCGGTCGGTCCGGGGAACTGGACCTTGTAGTCGAGCCCGCGGGGGGCGAGTATCTTGTCCTGGAACGTCTGCAGGAACTCGCCTTTGGCGACGGTCGACATGTCGAGTCCGTGAGTGATCCCGTCGCTCTCGATGTAGTCGAGCAGCGCAGCCTTCAGGATCGGGTTGTTGTGCCCGTAGTTCAAGGCGCCGGCACCTGCGAAGAAGTCGAGGTATTGCTTGCCGTCGCGGTCGGTCAGCCACGCGCCCTTCGCCGTGGTGAAGATCGCGGGCCAGCCGCGGCTGTAGCTGCGGACCTCGGACTCGCGGGTCTCGAATATGTTGCTGGAAAAGGTTTCTTGAACAGATGCAGTCATTTCGTCCTCCGAGGGTGCGAAAATTCAGTCGTAGATTCGACTGTTGGGCAGCCGTCTTTCGACTGATGAACAAAGTGCAGGCGGGTGGGCGGGTGGCTTCCGGCCCTCCCGGGAACGACCGGTTACAGGTCGTGAAGGGTCGACCCGGTAGGTCGGCCGCTATCGCGAGCAAGAATGGTCAGCGTCGCGGGGCGACGATGTACAGATCTTCTGCTTCGTGGTCATCCGGAAAGTCGTTGGGAGAGAACAAATCTTCCCGACGGAAATCCATTCCGCGACGTTCGGCCAGACCTGCGAACAAGGCCTGCGAGGCGGTGTTGTCCGGGCTGATGGTGGTGTGCAGGGTGGTGATGCCGCGAGGTTCCAGTCGGTCCATCAACTGGCTGAGCATCTTTCCGGCCAGGCCGAGTCCCCGCTGGTCGGCGTCGACAGCTACCTGCCACACCATGACCACGTCGGGAAGTTGAGGGCGCAGGTAGCCGGTCACGAATCCGACCACTTTGCCGTCCACTTCGGCGACCACTGACGTCTGGGCGTAATCCTGACACCACAGGAGGTAGGCGTAACTCGAGTTCAGATCGAGAACTTTCGAGTCACGGGCGATTTCCCAGAGCCGGACTCCGTCGGAAACCTTTGGCTTACGAAATGCCACCGCGTCCGGCGCGGCGGTTAGGGTAGCGCTGATCTGAGTTGGGCTCATATCGATTTTCAAGTTAACAAGGCATCACACCAATGTCACCCACGTGCGGAAATTGGTGCCGAAAGCACCCCCGTAAGCCCTGCTCAACGGTGCTTTGTGAGGTGGGTCACAAATACTTGATCTGTTCAACCATTGCAGACGCGTCCCGGTGTGGATCCGGGGGTGGACACCCCGGACAATGGGCGCATGACCCGCATCATTGCCGGCGTCGCCCGGGGTAGACGATTGTCGGTACCCGAGACGGGTACGCGGCCCACCACCGATCGTGTCCGGGAAGCAGTCTTCAACATCCTTGCGGCCCGCCTCGACTTCGAGGGGGCTGCCGTCCTCGACCTGTTCGCAGGGTCGGGAGCGCTGGGGCTCGAAGCGCTCTCGCGCGGCGCCGCATCCGTGGTCCTGGTCGAGTTCGACGGCAAGGCGGCAAAGGTGATCACCGAGAACATCCGGGCCACCGGCCTCGCCGGAGCCGTCCTCGCGCGTCGGCGGGTGGCGGACCATCTTCGGAAGTCCGGGTCAGTCGCTGACATCGTGTTCGCCGATCCGCCCTACGACCTACCGGACGAGCAACTGTCCGAGCTGTTGCGCATGCTCGGCGGAGGGAGCGTCGCCGAGGGTGGGCTCGTGGTCCTAGAGCGAGCTGCCCGCAGCGCCCCGACTCCGTGGCCCGAGCAGTTCGGCCAGGTCGAGGTGCGTCGGTACGGCGAGACCCGCGTCGAGCTGGCTCAATTCGCGTCCTTGGTCGAAGGTGCGCACACACCGGGCTGATAACTTGGCAGCCATGTCCGGAGCCGTGTGTCCAGGATCTTTCGACCCGGTGACCTCCGGTCACCTCTTCGTGTTCGAGCGTGCCGCTGCCCGTTTCGACGAATTGGTGATCCTTGTGACCGTCAATCCGAAGAAGAGTGGGCTGTTCAGCATCGAGGAAAGACTCGACCTGATCAGAGAGACCACTGCGCACCTGCCGAATGTTCGCGTCGACAGCTGGCAGGGTCTGCTCGTCGACTTCGTGCGTGAGCAGGGCCTCGACACCATCGTCAAGGGGTTGCGAGGGGCCGTCGACTTCGAGTACGAACTGCCGATGGCTCAGATGAACCGGGATCTGACGGGTGCGGAGACGCTCTTCCTGCTCACCGACCCGCGGCTGGCGCATGTCTCCAGTTCGCTGGTGAAAGAGGTCGCGCGACTCGGTGGCGGGGTGGAAGATTTTCTGCCACCGGCGGTGCACCGGCAACTGATGGCGAAACTTCTCTGACGAACGTCGCCGCTGACGTCGATTCTCTCCTTTCACCGGGTATGCGCTGCGCAATCGTCTTACCGTAGAACCGACACACCGGCCCGCTTGCGGCGTCACAGGCGCAACATTGGGCACAATAGTCACAGAATTAACACCAACCACTGATCGCACTGTGACGAGGACGAGTCGACCTGGCTCGTTCGACATGTGCGGCGAGGAGTGAGGTAGCTGTGTACCGGGTTTTCGAAGCACTGGACGAACTGGGCGCCATCGTCGAAGAAGCGCGCAGTGTTCCGATGACAGCGGGTTGCGTCGTGCCTCGTGGCGACGTCCTCGAACTGCTCGACGACGTCAAGGACGCCATACCTGGTGATCTCGACGACGCGCAGGATGTCCTCGACCAGCGAGACAAGCTGATCGGCGATGCGCGGATGCATGCCGACACCATGGTCGGTGAAGCCACCGCGGAGGCCGACTCGACGCTGGCGCACGCCAGGTCCGAGGCCGATCGCGTGCTGTCGGAGGCGAAATCTGCGGCTGACCGGATGGTCGCCGAGGCGCAGTCGCACTCGGGACAATTGCTGTCCGACGCCACCGCCGAGGCGGAACGAATCGGATCGGCGGCGCATCGCGAGTACGAGTCAGTGACCGGACGGGCGCATGCCGAGGCCGAACGCATGATCGAATCTGGAAATGCGAACTACGAGCGTTCGGTGGCCGAGGGGATCGCTGAGCAGCAACGTCTCGTGTCCGAGACCGAGGTCGTGCAAGCTGCGCGGGCGGAATCGGAGCGGGTCATCGACGCTGCGCATGCCGAATCGGACCGCCTCCGGGGCGAGTGCGACGTCTACGTCGACAACAAGCTTGCTGAGTTCGAGGAGTTGCTGACCGGGACGATCCGTTCGGTCAACCGTGGGCGTCAGCAGCTGCGGACCGGGGCAGGCGTGCACGACTACGCCGAGCACGTCCGGCGCGGTGACTTCGGTACCGGAATGGCCGTCTGACCCGCCTTTACGGCCGCTGCCGCCTCGACCGCCGCCCGGCCACGGGTTGACGCGGTCGCAGATTACGGCCTTCGGAGTTCAGGGGCGTATCGTGGTTCCTTGTGTCGCAGCGCGAAAGCAAACAATCACGCCACGATCGCACCATCGATGGCCCCTTCACCCTGGACATACGAAGTCTGGGACGGCGGGCCGGTTCGATGCGAGAGGTGCATCGTGCCATCACCCCTGCCCCCCGGATCGGATTGGACATGATCGCGATCCCGGCAGGCAGCGACGTGGATCTCGATCTGCGTCTGGAGGCCGTCTCGGAGGGCGTCCTCGTCACCGGCTGTGTCAGCGGGGAGACCGAGGGCCAGTGCGTTCGATGCCTGGAGCCCATCGCAGGTACCGCCAGTGTCTACGTCACCGAGCTGTATGCCTACCCGAACAGCGCAACCGAACAGACGACTGATGCCGAGGACGTGCACCGGATCGTCGATGACAAGATCGATCTCGAACAAGCCGTGGTCGATGCCGTCGCACTCGATCTGCCGAACACCCCGCTGTGCCGCCCGGATTGCCCGGGACTGTGCCCGGAGTGCGGGATCCGGCTGGACGTCGCAGAGGCCGGTCATCATCATGACGTCATCGATCCGCGGTGGGCAGAACTGGCGTCGAAGTTTGCCGAAGAACCCGAGTCGAAAAAGTGACAGACAGCGTCCGTGAGGTGGCCGACGCAGACGTCGATCATGCGGATCTGCTTGCGGCGCTGAATATTTCTTTGTCAGACGAGATGCTGACACTGGCCCTGACACACAGGTCCTACGCGTATGAACATGGCAGGCTGCCCACCAATGAGCGCCTGGAGTTCCTGGGCGACTCGGTGCTCGGCGTTGTGATCACCGAGCAGCTCTACCGCACCCATCCCGATCGCCCGGAGGGCGAACTCGCGAAGATCCGAGCCAGCGTCGTGAACATGCACGCGCTCGCCGCGGTGGCCAAGGGGCTGGGACCCGGCGGACTCGGGGCGCATCTGCGACTCGGCCGTGGCGAGGAGATGACCGGCGGCCGGGACAAGGCGAGCATTCTCGCCGACGGCATGGAGGCACTCATCGGAGCCGTCCACCTCGAACACGGTCTCGAGGCGGCACGGACCACCGTGCTCGCGCTGTTCGAATCGGCGCTCAATCGGTCGGCGGCGCTCGGGGCCGGGCTCGACTGGAAGACATCGCTGCAAGAACTGACCGCCGAGAAGGGCCTCGGCGTTCCGGCGTATCAGATCACCTCGACAGGGCCCGACCACTGCAAGGAGTTCACCGCCACGGTCATGGTGGGGGGCGATTCGCTGGGATCGGGCGTCGGGCGGACCAAGAAAGAAGCCGAACAGATCGCTGCGTCCACCGCGTGGAAAGCGATCTCGGGTTCCGGAGACGATGCCTGAACTGCCTGAGGTGGAGGTGGTTCGCCGCGGCCTCCTCGGACATGTAGTGGGCAAACGGATCGTGGCCGTAGAGGTCCTGCACCCGCGTGCGGTGCGGCGTCAGCTCGGCGGGGCAGCAGATCTGATCGGGCTGCTGGCGGGGGCGACGGTGACGGCCGCTCGGCGACGTGGCAAGTATCTCTGGCTCGAGGCGGATCCGGCGGCGGCCACCGACCCGATCGCCATCCTCGTGCACCTCGGTATGAGCGGGCAGATGCTCGTGCAGCCCGCCGGCGCGGCCGACGAAAAGCACCTTCGCATCCGCGCGACCCTCGACGACGGCACCGAGCTGAGATTCGTCGATCAGCGAACGTTTGGTTCATGGATGGTGGACGACATCGTCGGCTTCGTTCCGGCGTCGATCGCGCACATCGCACTCGACCCCTTCGATCCCGGTTACGACCAGTCGGCTGTGGTCGATCTCCTGCGCAGCAAGCACACCGAGATCAAGCGTGCCCTCCTCGATCAGACGGTGGTGTCCGGCGTAGGGAACATCTACGCCGACGAAGCGTTGTGGCGCAGTCGGATCCACGGTCAGCGACTGACAGACAAGCTGCCGGTCAAGGCGTTGCGAGCAGTGCTCGACAACGCTGCCGCCGTCATGTCCGAGGCCCTCGATCAGGGTGGGACGTCGTTCGACGCCCTGTACGTCAACGTCAACGGCCAATCGGGGTACTTCGAGCGTTCACTCAACGCCTACGGTCGTGAGGACAAACCCTGTCGGCGTTGCGGTGCATTGATGCGACGAGAGCAGTTCATGAATCGCAGTTCTTTCAGTTGCCCCAAGTGTCAGATCCGCCCGCGCTGGTAGCCGCGGTCGCCTCGGGCATGATCGACGCATGACCCTGAACCTGACGCCCGATGAGTTGCTGACAACCACCCGAACCGTGCGCAAGCGACTGGACCTGACCAAACCGGTCCCGATCGAGCTGGTCAAGGAGTGCCTCGAGATCGCACTCCAGGCCCCGTCCGGATCCAACCGTCAAGGCTGGCAGTGGATCGTCGTCACCGACCCGCAGGTGCGCGCGGCGATCGGGAAGATCTATGGCGAACTCGTCGACGAGTACCTCGACTCGAACCAATCGGCAGCAAAGTTGTTCGCCGACGACCCGGACCGCGCGCCGGTGCAGCAGCGGGTGGGAGGCAGTGTCGCGTGGCTCGGAGAACACATGGGTGAGGTACCCGTCCTGGTGATCCCCTGTATCAAGGCGGGCAAGACGCTCCCGGTGGGGAATCAGGCAGGGCTCTGGGGATCGTTGTTGCCCGCTGCCTGGAGTTTTGCCCTCGCCGCACGTGCCCGCGGACTCGGAACCGCATGGACCACCCTGCATCTGCAACGTGAGGCCGAGGTAGCGGAACTACTCGGCATTCCCGCCGGCTTCCATCAGGCTGCGTTGATCCCGACGGCGTTCTACACCGGGGAGACTTTCAAGCGGGCACCGCGCGAATCACTCGACAACCTGCTCCACATCGACCGCTGGTGACCCACGTCGTCGCCCCGCTCGCCGTGAGGATGCCGCGGAATTGCGGGGCGGGGCGAAGTGTTCAATGTTGACATGACCGCAACCGAACCAGCGACCACCGAGCAGCACGCGACAACCGAACTCTGGGTTCAACGAACCGGGAGCAGGCGTTACACCGGGCACAGCAGCCGCGGCGCCGAGGTCCTCATCGGTTCGCAAGATGTCGAGGGGGTCTTCACACCCGGTGAGCTGCTGAAGATCGCTCTCGCGGCATGCACCGGTATGAGCTCGGACAAGCCACTCTCGCGCAGGCTGGGCGACGACTACGACGCCACCGTGCGTGTCAGTGGCGACGCGGACCGCGACAAGGAGGTCTATCCGTCGCTGAGCGAGGTGCTCGAGGTCGACTTGTCCGAGCTGGACCCTGAGGCAGCGAAGCGGTTGCTGGTGGTGGTCGAACGCGCCGTCGACGCGGTGTGCACGGTCGGGCGCACGCTCAAGGCGGGAACCGCCGTCGACCTGCGCATCGACCCGGAGTAGGACCATGGCCCAGCATCCCGCACCCGTCCGGCTGACCGCGTGGGTGCACGGACGTGTCCAGGGCGTCGGATTCCGCTGGTGGACCCGGGCTCGGGCTCTCGAACTGGGCCTGGTCGGCTCCGCCACGAATCAGGCCGACGGCAGGGTGCTGATCGTGGCCGAGGGGCTCAGGGCAAACTGCGACAGCTTGCTGGACCTGCTCGAGCAGGGCCGAAGCCCGGGTCATGTGGACACGGTGGTGTCGGATTGGGGGCCCGCGCGCGGCGGTATGGACGGTTTCGTCGAGCGCTGAACACCCGCGCGCGACGCGCCGGTCACACCGCCCGCCCGAGTCGCCGGGGGTACTGGGTACGCTGAAGCGCTGTGCACCTGAAAAGTCTGACCCTCAAGGGCTTCAAGTCCTTTGCGTCAGCAACCACCCTGCGGTTCGAACCGGGGATCACCTGTGTGGTGGGTCCCAACGGTTCGGGCAAATCGAACGTCGTCGACGCTCTGACCTGGGTGATGGGGGAGCAGGGCGCCAAGGCGTTACGCGGCGGGAAGATGGAGGACGTCATCTTCGCGGGGACGTCCGGCAGGGCACCGCTCGGGCGCGCGGAAGTGACGCTGACCATCGACAACTCCGATGGGGCCCTACCCATCGACTACTCCGAGGTGTCGGTGACGAGGCGGATGTTCCGCGACGGCGCGGGCGAGTACGAGATCAACGGCAGCTCGTGCCGGCTGATGGACGTCCAGGAACTGCTCAGTGACTCGGGAATCGGCCGGGAGATGCATGTCATCGTCGGCCAAGGGCGTCTGGCGGCCATCCTCGAGTCGCGGCCCGAAGAACGCCGGGCCTTCATCGAAGAGGCCGCCGGTGTTCTCAAGCATCGCAAACGCAAAGAAAAAGCAGTCCGCAAGCTCGACGCGATGCAGTCGAATCTGGCGCGCCTTGGTGACCTGACTGCCGAACTGCGCCGTCAACTCAAACCGCTCGGCAGGCAGGCAGAGGTCGCCCGGCGGGCCCAGACGGTCCAGGCCGATCTGCGCGACGCCCGTTTGCGTCTGGCCGCAGACGATCTGGTTATCAGACGCAACGAGCTGGCGGAGCAACGCACCACCGAAGCCGAACTTCGCAGACAGCAAGACGAGCTGGCGCACCGCCTCGACGAGCTGGGCGGGCAGGTCGATGAGAACGAGCAGTACCTGGCGCAGATCGTCCCGGCCGCCAACGACGCCGGTCAGGCCTGGTTCGCGTTGTCGGCATTGACCGAACGGGTCGGGGCGACGTGCCGGATCGCCGGCGAGCGCAGCCGGTACCTCGCCGAACCGGTGCGCAACGACTCCGGACGTGACCCCGACGAGCTCGATCGTCAAGCCGAGGTCGCAGCCGAGGAGGAGTTCATTCTCACCGAGACCGTCGAAGCGACCGCTGAGGCTCTCGACGACGCAAAAACCGCATTGAGCGAACGGGAGCAGGCCGCCGCCGCCGCGCAGCAACAGCACCTTGCTGCCGTACGGGCGGTTGCCGATCGTCGGGAAGGCCTCGCGCGACTCGAGGGACAGGTGAACAATCTCCGAACCAAGGTCGAGTCGATCGATGCCGAGGCGACCCGGCTGGGGGCGGCCATCGACAATGCCGTCGCGAGGGCGACCGAGGCAGGCAACGAGTTCGACGCGGTCCAGGCCACGGTGCCCGCCCTCGACGCCTCGGAGCTCGGGTTGGACGAGCACCACGAACGCAGTGTTGCGGCGTTGAACCAGGCGAACGAACGCGTCGCCGAACTGCAGGCCGCCGAGCGTGCCGCCGAGCAGCGGGTCACTTCGTTGGGTGCGCGGATCGATGCTCTCGCAGTCGGTCTCGAGCGCAAGGACGGCGGCGCCTGGCTGCTGGAGAACCGGGCCGGTGAACTACTGGGGCCGATGTCGTCGCTGTTGCAGGTGCGCAGCGGATACGAGGCCGCGATCGCAGCTGCCATGGGTCCGGCGGCCGACGCAGTGGCCACGGCAGACCTGCCTGCCGCCCGCTCCGCATTGTCCTCGCTGCGGGACAACGAAGGCGGGCGGGCTGCCGTGCTCATCGGTGGCGTCAACCCCTCCGGCCGCGGCTCGGCGGACCTGCCGGCGGGTGCGGACTGGGCGCTCGACGTCGTCGAGGGTCCGGAGGCGCTGCGAGGCGCTCTGGAGTTGTTGCTGGGTTATACCGTTGTGGCAGAAGATGTCTCGACCGCTGAGCAGGTGCTGGCCCACGCCGCAGGTGCGGTCCCGTACCTGGGTGCACTGCGGGTGGTCACCATCGACGGCGATCTGATCGGGGCGGGCTGGCGCAGCGGTGGAACCGGCGCGCGGCCATCCACCATCGAGGTGCAGTCGGCGATCGATTCCGCGCGCGCCGAACTCGCGCAGTCCCAGCGCCGCAGTGAAGAGCTGGTCGCGGCGTTGGCCGGTGCGCTCGCGCAGCAGACCGAACGCCGGGAGACCGCCGAACAGGCGCTCGCCGCGCTGCACGAGTCGGACGCCGAGCTGGGTGCGGTGTACGAGCAGCTGGCCCGGCTCGGGCAGACTGCCCGTGCCGCACAAGAGGAATCGACGAGGCTGATCAACCAGCGGGCGAAGGCGGAAGACGGCCGGAACGAGGCCCTGGCAAAGCTCGCCGAGTTCGAAGAACGACTGCGCCTGGCCCGCGATGACAGCGAAGAAGTGCCCGCTGACGGGGACCTGCCCGACAGTGATCGAGATCGCACGGCGGCTGCCGTCACCGAGGCCCGTTCGGTGGAGATGGAAGCACGCCTCGCCCTGCGCAGCGCGGAGGAGCGGCTGGCGTCGGTGCGGGGCAAGTCCGACTCACTGCGGCGCGCGGCTCGAGCCGAGCGAGAGGCGCGCGAGCGGGCCGAACGCCAAAATCGTGCCCGTCGACGCGCGGCGAGTGTGGCCGAGGTCGTGTTCGAGTGCGGCGGAATGATTGCGACGAGGCTTGAAACAGCTGTGGCGCAGGCGCAATCGCATCGCGACGAACTCGAGCGGGAACGGCGGGTCCGCACCGAGCAACTGGATGTGGCGAAGAAGGCTGCCGCAGAGGTCGGTGCGCAGCTGACCGCACTGCGTGACGCGGTACACCGTGATGAGGTGGCCAAGGCGCAGGTGTCGCTCCGCATCGAACAGCTCGAAGAGCAGATCATGGCGGACTTCTCGATCAGCCCCGACGATCTCGTCGCGGAGTACGGTCCCGACGTGACAATGCCGCCATCCGAACTCGAGATGGCGGAATACGAGCAGGCAAAAGAACGCGGTGAGATGGTGGTCGCGCCGACCCCGATCCCGTACGACCGGGCCACCCAGCAGGCTCGGGCGAAGAAGGCGCAGCGAGATCTCAACACGCTGGGCAAGGTCAACCCGCTTGCGCTGGAAGAGTTCGCCGCGCTCGAGGAGAGATACAACTTCTTGTCGACGCAGCTCGAGGACGTCAAGAAGGCGCGGCAGGATCTCCTGGATGTCGTGCAGGATGTCGACAGCCGAATACTGCAGGTGTTCACGGAGGCCTATGCCGATGTCGAACGTGAGTTCGTCGAGGTGTTCAAGACCTTGTTCCCCGGCGGGGACGGCCGACTCATCCTGACCAACCCGTCCGACATGCTGACCACCGGCATCGACGTCGAGGCGCGACCGCCGGGCAAGAAGGTCAAGCGACTCTCACTGCTGTCCGGCGGCGAGAAGTCGCTCACCGCGGTGGCGATGTTGGTGGCGATCTTCCGCGCCCGGCCGTCTCCGTTCTATGTGATGGATGAGGTCGAGGCCGCCCTCGACGACACCAATCTTCGTCGGCTCATCACGCTGTTCGAGCAACTGAGGGAGAAGTCGCAGCTCATCGTGATCACTCACCAGAAGCCCACGATGGAGGTCGCTGACGCGCTCTACGGCGTGAGCATGCAGGGCGACGGGATCACCACCGTCATCTCGCAGCGCATGCGCGGTCAGGATCTTCCGGCGCCCGCGGCGAGCTAGCCACGCGGCGCGGTGGTCAGTCCGGCGGTTGAGCGAGCCCATCGATGTCCTGCTCGGCCGGGAATCGCGCAGCCATGGCGGATCTGATCGAGACGTACCGCTCGAGGAATGCGCGCTCGTCGAGCTTCTTGCGCCGCATCCACGCCGTCACCTCGTCATTGCATTTGCTGGCGTTGCAGGAACCGCAGGCGGGCGCGATGTTGTCGAGTGTGTAGCGGCCGCCTCGTGAGATCGGCAGGACGCAATCACGTTGCAGCGGTCGGTCGTGCGCACCGCAGTACGCACATCCTTCCCAGGCGGCTTTGAGCTGAGTCCACTGTTCATCGCTGAGATCGTGCTCGACACGGGCCATACGCCGACGACGTTTGCGCGCGTATCTCGTCCGATTGGCGACCACGAGAGGTGAGTCTATTGCTCAGGCGACCTGACTGAGCACAACTGCGAAGTCGTCGGCGTGGTCGGTCCAGCTCTCGAGTTGCTGCAGACCGGACGTACCCAATTCTTCGTGCAACTTCTCGAGAGAGAACTTGGTGCTGATCTCGGTGAGAATTTCAGCGCCCTTTGCCAATTCCCACGAACGTTCGATGGCGCCGAACCGGGCGTGTATATCGCGTCGGGCGCGCAGCCACATCTCGATCCGATGCTCGGGCGGGTTCCAGCGGGCTATGTGGTCGAAGTCGTCGGCGTAGAGCCCGGTTGCGTCGAGTCCGGTTCGAAGTACCTCGATCACGTTGCGGTTGAAATCTGCGGTGACCCCAGCGCGGTCGTTGTAGGCCGCGATCAACCTGCCGGTGTCCTTGATCAGATCTGCCCCGAGCAGAAAGTAGTCCCCGGGTCGCAGTGCTCGGGCGATGCGGCGGTAGAAACCGGCTCGCTCGGTGGGGTCGAGATTGCCGATCGTGCCACCGAGGAAGATGGCCATCCGCGGCCCGGGGTGCTCAGCGAGTTCGAGGTCGGGATCGCCGAAGTCGGCGTGGAGGGGTTGTACCGAGATTTCTGGGAACTCGACCGCCACCTGATCGGCCGCCAGCGTGAGCATTTCTACGCTCACGTCGAGCGGCACATAGGTGAACTCGGTCTTGCGCGCTGCAAAAGCAGCCAGGAGCAGCCGGGTCTTCTCAGACGTACCCGAGCCGAGCTCGATCATGGTCCGGGCATTGGTCTGCGCCACGATGTCTTGTGCACTACGCCGCAAGATCTCGGTCTCTCGGCGGGTCGGGTAGTACTCGGGTAACCGGGTGATCTCGTCGAACAGTTCACTGCCACGTTTGTCGTAAAGCCATTTGGCCGGCAGGACGGGCGGGCTCTGCCACAGACCCGCGACCGCATCGGCGACGAGCAACGGGTCGATCGTCGGCTGTGACATCGTCATCGGGCCAACCGGAGTCCGCCGAAGACCCACCGGGATGCGGCAGGGAAGAAGTTGCGATAGGTGGGCCGTTCGTGGCCGGCGGGGGTCAGCGCACTTGCGCCACGCAATACGTGCTGATCACTCATGAACTTACCGTTGTATTCTCCGACGGCGCCGTGCGCGGGCACGAAACCTGGGTACGGCAGATATGCACTCGAGGTCCACTCCCAGACGTCGCCGATCATCGTCTCACCCGCGACACCGGGGTGACATCGCCCGGGGTCGAGGAGCTGGCCGCGGGTGGCCCCCGTGCGAGCCGCGGCGGTCTCCCATTCGAACTCGGTGGGCAGCCGTGCACCCGACCAGCGGGCGTAGGCATCGGCCTCATAGAAGGACACGTGCACAACGGGTTCGCTCAGGACGACCGGGCGCCGGCCAGACAGTGTGAAGGTCGTCCATGTGCCGTCGTCGAGGCTCCAGTAACCGGGGGCATCCCAGCCGGCCTCGCCGACCTTGTTCCAGCCGTCGGACAACCAGAGCTCACTGCGCCGATATCCGTCGTCGGCCATGAACTCGAGCCACTCGCCGTTGGTCACCTGCCGGTTGGTGAGCTGGAAGTTCTGGAGGTAGACCGAGTGTCCGGGCCCCTCGTTGTCGTAGCTGAATCCGTCCCCATCAGCCCCGACCGTCATGAGCCCGCCGTCGAAGGATTGCCAACGCAGGGGTGCGGCCACCGCGGCCGCGTCGTCCGGGCCTCGCTCGAGGTAGACAGGTGCGAACGGGTGGGTCGACAACAGGTGCTTGATGTCCATGAGCAACAGTTCCTGATGCTGCTGCTCGTGATTGCAACCGAGTTCGACGAGGGTGCGCGCGCGTTCGTCGAGCAGGCCCTCTTCGAGGGCCGTGGTCATCGCCTGGTCGACGTACTCCCGGTATCGGGTGATCTCTTCGACGCCGGGCCGGGTGATGAGGCCGCGATGGGGCCGGGGATGCCGTGCGCCCACCGCCTCGTAGTAGCTGTTGAAGAGATATCGGAAGCTGTCGTCGTAGACCGTGTAGTCCGGGAGATTCCGCAGGATGAACTCTTCGAAGAACCAGGTGACGTGCGCTCGATGCCACTTCGTCGGACTGGCGTCGGTCATCGACTGCGGGACCTGGTCTTCGGGGGAGAGTCGCCCGGTGAGCTCATCGGTGAGGGTGCGGACGTCACGAAATCTGGTGGTGAGTGTGGACTGCTCGACTGTGATGCTCATGCTCGTCTCCTGGAAGATGACCGGCGGGACAGCAGTATGGATGAGGCGTCTGACATCAAACGGTACCCGCTGCTGCGACCAACTCGCCTCTGGCACCGGTGGGGGAGTCGCTCTGGCAGACTGAGGCCGTGAACACCGGTGCCGTCGTCGCGATCGTCGTAGTTGTGGTCTTGTTGCTCGTCGCCCTCGTGGCGACGGGCCTGGTCCTGTCCCGCCGTAGGCGAATCTCGCTGAGCGACAGTGCAGATCGAACGCCGTCGGACGGCACCAGGCAGGTCGACAAGTCGGGTGGCTACAAGGCGGGGAGCGGGTTCTCGTTCACCCAGGGTGCCGGCACGGCCACCGCGGAGCCGCCGAGCAGGGATATGCCCACGATCGAGCGGACCGACACCGATGGGCAACCCGGGGTGGGCGACGACGCGGCGATCCCGCGTGACGCCCCGAAACGAGGCCTGCGCAATGTTCCACTGCCAGAGCCGAAGACAGCAGAGCCCGAGTCTCGCCCACACGCACCCGAGGCGGCGACTCCACCGGTAGAGGCCCCGTCGGCCGAGCCGGAGGTCGTCCCCGATACCCGGCCGGAGGTCGTCCCCGAGCCGGAGGTCGTCCCCGAACCTGAGGTCGCGCCGGAGCCCGAGGTCGTGGCGCCGGAACCGGTCACACCCGAGCCGGTCGCGGAGCCGGACCCGGCGCCGGCGGGCCCGGTGCTCGACGACATCGCGCCGACAGCGGGGCGACTGGGATTGCTGCGAGGCCGGCT
The DNA here is from genome assembly GCF_003217475.1 of Williamsia limnetica. Lineage (GTDB taxonomy): Bacteria > Actinomycetota > Actinomycetes > Mycobacteriales > Mycobacteriaceae > Williamsia > Williamsia limnetica. The sequence continues at coordinate 133,414 of NZ_QJSP01000014.1, forward strand.
GTCCCGGTCACAGAATGCCCTCGGCAAGAGCATGCTGGGGTTGCTCGGGGCCGGCGACCTCGATGAGGACGGCTGGGAAGAGATCGAGGGCACCCTGTTGATGGCGGATCTGGGGACCGCGGTGACAACGGCTGTTGTCGACCGTTTGCGCACCGAACTGGCCGCCTCTCCCGTCCGGACCGCGGAAGAGGTACGTGCGCTGTTGCGCAAGGTACTCATCGCCGAGGTCGGGCCCGACCTCGACCGCGCGATCAAGGCCCTGCCCCATGCGGGCAAGCCGTCGGTGCTGTTGGTCGTCGGGGTCAACGGCACAGGCAAGACCACCACCACCGGCAAACTGGCCCGCGTGCTCGTCGCCGACGGACGCAGGGTGTTGCTCGGCGCCGCGGACACGTTCCGCGCCGCTGCAGCCGATCAGCTGCAGACGTGGGCCGAGCGGGTCGGTGCCGAGGTCGTCCGTGGCAAAGAAGGGGCCGACCCGGCAGCGGTCGCCTTCGACGCCGTCGCACGCGGTATCGATGAGGGCGTCGACGTGGTCATGATCGACACCGCGGGGCGTCTGCACACCAAGACCGGTCTGATGGACGAACTCGGCAAGGTCAAGCGGGTGGTGGAGAAGAAGGCGGCGGTCGATGAGGTGCTGCTCGTCCTCGACGCGACCACCGGGCAGAACGGGCTGGCCCAGGCGAAGGTCTTCGCCGACGTCGTCTCCATCACCGGGGTGGTGCTGACAAAGCTCGACGGCACCGCAAAGGGTGGCATCGTCTTCCACGTCCAACGTGAGCTCGGCGTACCGGTCAAACTCGTGGGTCTGGGCGAGGGTGCCGACGACCTCGCACCCTTCGAACCGGAGGCGTTCGTCGACGCGTTGCTCGGCTGATCTCGTTGCGCCATCGATCGCCTGCGAAACAACAAATGGCCGCACTTCGCGTCATCTGATCAACACCGCTCCTGGCGGTATACACAGATGAAACATGAACTGCCCGCTGGTTCACATGCATGAAACACCACAGCACCAAGAACGAAATCCCTGCCCGCCAATCTCTTTGAAGGCGCCGAGCCGTCGGCGCACTCTAGGAGGTTTCTTACAGTGGTTTTGGCACTGCCAGACGATGCGTTCGCGCCCTACGACGTCGGGGCCACCGCCTGGGTCCTGACGAGCGCCGCACTCGTGCTCTTCATGACTCCGGGACTGGCCTTCTTCTACGGCGGCCTGTCGCGACAGAAGTCCGTCCTCAACATGTTGATGATGTCGTTCGGCTCGCTGGGAGTCGTCAGCATCATCTATGTGTTGTGGGGTTACTCGATGTCGTTCTCCTCGGCTCACACCGGAGACAGTGACATCGCGGGCATCTTCGACAACCCGTTCTCCCTGTTCGGGTTGAACCAGCTGATGGAAACGATCCCGGATCCCGAGAACCCCGACGAGGTCCTCAATGTCATCGGCGGCTTCGGTGACGTCCCGGCCATCGTGTGGGCCGGCTTCCAGTTGACGTTCGCGGTGATCACCGTGGCCCTCATCTCGGGTGCCCTCGCCGAGCGTGTCAAGTACTCGACCTGGCTGGTCTTCACCGGCATCTGGGCGACCCTGGTCTACTTCCCCCTCGCTCACATGGTGTGGGGCGGCGGCCTGCTGTCGAACAACGAGACAAGCTTCGCCTCCTGGATCTTCGGCACCGAAGACGTCGACGGCACGATGGTCGCCAAGGTCGCGCCCATCGACTTCGCCGGCGGCACCGTGGTCCACATCAACGCTGGTATGGCCGCGCTCGTCCTCGTGCTCATCATCGGTAAGCGGGTCGGATACGGCAGGACGGCATACCGCCCGCACAACGTGCCGTTCGTCATGCTCGGTGCCGCGATCCTGTGGTTCGGCTGGTTCGGATTCAACGTCGGTTCCGAAGGCACCGCAGATGCACTGGCCGGTCTGGTCTGGATCAACACCACCGCAGCGACAGCCGCAGGTCTGATCGGATGGCTCGTGGTGGAGAAGATCCGCGACAAGTCCGCCACCGGTGTCGGCGCGGCCTCGGGAATCGTGGCCGGTCTCGTCGCCATCACCCCTGCCTGTGGTGCGCTGACCCCGATCGGTTCGCTGATCCTCGGTGCAGTGGCCGGCGTCATCGCCGCCATCGCGGTCGGGTTCAAGTCCAAGTTCGGCTTCGACGATTCGCTCGACGTCGTCGGTGTCCACCTGGTCGCGGGCCTCTGGGGCACCATCGGCATCGGCTTCCTCGCATCGGAGACCGGCCTGTTCTACGGCGGTGGCGGCAAGCAGCTCGTCGTCCAGGTCGTGATCGCTCTCGTCGCAGTCGCGTTCACCGCGGTCATGACCGCCATCATCGCGTTCGCTCTCAAGCCACTCGGCTGGCGGATCACCGCAGAGGATGAGGACACTGGTATTGATGAGACGGATCACCGCGAAAGCGCGTACGACCTCGTTTAAGTCCTGGAAACTCAATACTCGAACTGTGATCCTCATGGAGGGATGCAACAAATGAAGCTCATTACAGCGATCGTGAAGCCATTCACGCTGGAAGATGTGAAGGCGGGACTCGAGCAGGCCGGCGTCGTCGGCATGACCGTCAGTGAAGTTCAGGGCTACGGCCGTCAGAAGGGCCACACCGAGGTCTACCGCGGTGCGGAGTACTCGGTGGACTTCGTCCCCAAGGTCCGCGTCGAGGTCGTCGTCGACGACGCTGCGGTCGACAAGGTCGTCGATGTGATCGTCGAGGCCGCACGCACCGGCAAGATCGGTGACGGCAAGGTGTGGGTCTCGCCAGTGGAAGCGGTCATCCGGGTACGCACCGGAGAGCGCGGCGGCGACGCGCTGTAAAGACAGTGCCATTCGTACGTGGCGGTCGCGGTCCTGTCTCCGAGGAGCCCTCGGGAGCAGGACCGCAGCCGTCTCACCTGACACCGGCTGCCGCGACGGATCTGGTCACAGCACGCAAACAACTACTACGCCGGACCGACGGCAACAAGCGGGTCGATGCGCCCGCTCTGCGCAGGGTGCTCGTCGACCTACACGACTTCTGGCTCACCACCAAGGCCGCCGAGATCGGTATCAAACCCGGTAGCGGCTTCGCCATCGTCGCCGTCGGGGGACTGGGCAGGCAGGAATTGCTGCCCCACTCCGATCTCGACCTGATCCTGCTGCACGACGAGATGGACCCCGCGGTGGTGGCCGAGATCGCAGACCAGATCTGGTACCCGCTGTGGGATGCGCACATCAAACTCGATCACAGTGTGCGAACCGTGTCGCAGGCACTCCAGGTGGCTGCGACCGACATGACCGCGGCGCTCGGACTGCTCGAGGCCCGCCACATCGCCGGCGACGAGGATCTGTCCAAACTGCTGATCGGTGGGATCCGTCAGCAGTGGCGTACCGACATCCGTTCGCGATTCGGTGGACTGGTCGACCAGGCGCGCGACCGGTGGCGGCGCAGTGGCGACATCGCGCACCGCGCCGAACCCGATCTGAAGTACGGGCGCGGTGGACTGCGCGATGTCCACATGCTCGATGCCCTTGCCGTGGCACAGCTGACCGATGGCATGGCCGCGCTCCGTCCCGATTCTCCCGGTGGTGGGCTCCGGCAGGCCTACACCCGCCTGCTCGACGTGCGCACCGAACTGCACCGGATCACGGGTCGACCGCGCGAGCAACTGCGGGCCCAGGATGCCGACGAGATCGGTGCGGCGCTGCGGATCGGCGACCGGTTCGACCTCGCCCGGACCATCAGCGACAGTGCCCGCACGATCAGCTATGCCGTCGACGTCGGACTGCGCACCTCGTCCAATTCGCTTCCGCGCAAGGGACTTTCGAAACTCCGCCGATCGCCGATACGGCGTCCGCTCGATGAAGGGGTCGTGGAGCACTTCGGCGAGGTCGTCCTCGCGCGTAACGCACTGCCCAGCAAGGATCCGGGTCTGATCCTGCGGGTGGCTGCCGCATCGGCGCGGACCGGACTGCCCATGGCGGCTTCCACGCTGGCGAGACTTGCCGATTACGCACCGGAGCTCCGGGAACCGTGGCCGATCGACGCGCTCAGTGACCTGCTGGTGCTGCTCGGCACCGGTGAACACATGATCGCGCCGATCGAAGCCCTCGACCGAACAGGTCTGTGGGGCAGGTTGATTCCCGAATGGGGCGCGATCAGAGACCTACCACCGCGCGATCCGATCCACACGTGGACAGTCGACCGCCATCTCGTCGAGACCGCCGCCAACGCGGGCTCGATGACGACCAGGGTGTCGCGCCCGGACCTGCTGGTCCTCGGCGCGTTGATCCATGACCTCGGCAAGGGCCGCGGTGCGGACCACAGCGTCGTCGGTGCCGAACTCGCCAACCAGGTGGGAAACCGGATCGGGCTGTGGCCCGAAGACGTCCAGATCCTGTCGAAGATGGTGCGCTACCACCTGCTCCTGCCAGACGTCGCGACCAGACGCGACCTCGATGACCCGGCCACGGTGCAGGGCGTCGTCGACACCCTGGGCGGTTCCCGTGTGCTGCTGGAACTGCTCTCCGCGCTGGCCGAGGCCGACTCGAAGGCAACCGGACCCGGCGTCTGGGGCGATTGGAAGTCCTCACTCATCGGCGAACTGGTGCGCCGGTGTCTGCGACTGATGGACGGCGGCCGGCTGGCCGATCCGGGGCCGCTGACGCCCGAACTGATCGCTCTGGCGGAAGCGGGTGGGGTCAGCGTCGACCTCGTGACGACCGACAACCCACACACCTTCGCGGTGACCATGATCGCGCCCGAACAGTCCGGCCTGCTCTCTCAGATGGCGGGTGTGCTCTCGTTGCGGGGCCTGCGACTGCTCAGCGCATCGGTTCAGTCCCACGCGGGGAGTGCGGTCAACACGTTCCTGGTCTCACCGCTGTTCGGCGAACCGTCCGAGTCAGGACTTCTGCGACAGCAATTGATCCAGGCGTTGGAAGGCAACATCGACGTGATCGCCCGCCTCGACGCCCGTGAGCGGGAGTCGCAGCTGCCCCTCGCGACGGGGCCGGGCGGAGAGAACACCCAGGGACCCGCTGTGCCGGCATTGTTCGCCCAGGCCCCGCCGCGGGTCCTGTGGTTCGACGGTTACGACGACGACAGCGTGATCTTGGAACTGCGCGCGGGCGATCGCATCGGTCTGCTCGCCCGGGTCAGCGCGGTACTCGAACAGCATCGTGTCTTCATCACGTGGGCCAAGGTCTCCACACTGGGCGGATCGGTGGTCGACTCCTTCTGCGTCCGGCTGCCGGGGGACGGTCCGCAGACGCGCGACCAGCTCGAAGAGGCGATCCTGGCGGTCGTCCCACCCCCCGCGCCGCCCCGGGAACCAGAGGAGGACACCGGTAAATCCGGCGTCCCGATAGGCTAGGGGAATGTTCGACTCCCTTTCAGGCCGGTTGGCCGGTGTCCTGACCGATCTGCGCGGCAAGGGCAAGCTGTCCGATGCCGACATCGACCGCACCTGCCGCGAGATCCGTCTCGCCCTACTCGAGGCCGACGTCTCCCTGACCGTCGTCCGAGGTTTCATCGCAAGGATCAAGGAACGTGCCAAAGGCGCTGAGGTCTCGGGGGCCCTCAACCCTGCGCAGCAGGTCGTCAAGATCGTCAACGAGGAGCTCGTCGGGATCCTCGGCGGCGAGACGCGGCGTATCCAATTCGCGAAGACGCCGCCGACGGTCATCATGCTCGCCGGCCTTCAAGGTGCCGGTAAGACGACGCTCGCCGGCAAGCTCGCCGCCTGGCTGAAGAAGCAGGGCCACACCCCGATCCTGGTGGCGTGCGACCTGCAGCGACCGGGTGCGGTCAGTCAGCTGCAGATCGTCGGTGAGCGGGCCGGTGTCCCGGTGTTCGCGCCGAACCCGGGAACAAGCATCGGCGGCACCGGTGAGCTCGGCGTCTCGGGTTCCGCGGGCGCGGGCAGTCTCACCGAACCCATCGAGGTCGCGAGATCCGGTGTGGCCGAGGCGAGGTCCAAGCAGCACGACGTCGTCATCGTGGACACCGCTGGTCGCCTCGGTATCGATGAAGAGCTCATGGCGCAGGCGAAGGGCATCCGCGACGCGGTGGAACCCGACGAGGTGCTCTTCGTCCTCGACGCGATGATCGGCCAGGACGCCGTGGCGACGGCGGAGGCTTTCGCGCAGGGTGTCGATTTCACCGGTGTCGTGCTGACCAAGCTCGACGGCGACGCCCGCGGTGGTGCCGCGCTCTCGGTGCGCGAGATCACAGGTCGCCCCATCATGTTCGCGTCCACGGGCGAGAAGCTCGAGGATTTCGACGTCTTCCACCCCGATCGGATGTCGAGTCGCATCCTCGGCATGGGAGACGTGCTGAGCCTGATCGAGCAGGCCGAAACCCACTGGGACGTCCAGCAGGCCGAGGCCGCGGCCAACAAGATCACTCAGGGCGAGCTCACCCTGGAGGATTTTCTCGAGCAGATGCTGATGATCCGTAAAATGGGTCCGATCGGGAACCTGTTGGGTATGTTGCCGGGCGCAGCGGGGATGAAGGACGCCCTGTCGCAGGTCGACGACAAACAGCTCGACAAGGTGCAGGCGATCATCCGTGGCATGACCCCGGCCGAGCGCGAGAACCCGAAGATCATCAACGGGTCGCGCCGTGCCCGCATCGCGAACGGTTCCGGCGTGACCGTCAGCGACGTCAATCAGCTCGTCGACCGTTTCTTCGATGCGCGGAAGATGATGTCTCAGATGGCAGGCCGGATGGGTATGCCGGGTGCCCGCAAGAACAATCGCAAAAAAGGCGGCAAGAAGGGCAAGAAGGGTGGGCGCGGGCCCACGCCTCCGAAGGTGCGGGGCGGTTTCCCCGGAATGCCGGGCGGTATGCCGGCGGGCTTCCCCGACCTGTCGAACATGCCTGCCGGTCTCGATCAGATTCCGCCGGGGCTCGAGGGTATCGACGTCAGCCAGTTCCAGCGCCCCAAGAAGAAGTAGGCAGTGAGCTCGATGAGTCTGTCGCAGCTTCACTTTCGTGGGTTCGCGGTCGGCTCGGGTGACCCCGTCGAGTTCTGGGTGAATGACGGCGTCATCACCTTCGAGCGGATAGCGGGCGCCGAGACCGTCACCGACGGCGGGTGGATCATGCCGGGGTTGGTCGATGCGCACAACCACGTCGGCATCGCTCCCGGGCTCGGGGTCACGATCGAGCAGGCCAGGGCGTTCGCCAGGCAGGATCTGCAGGCCGGTGCGACGTTGATCCGTGAGGTCGGGTCACCGGTCGACACCCATCCGCTCGACGACGATGTGGCAGGGCCGCGGTTCATCCGCGCCGGCAAGCACATCGCCCGTCCGAAGCGGTACATCCGCGACTACGGCGTCGACCTGGACGAGCCGGCCGAGTTGCCCGCCGAGGTGGCGCGGCAGGCCGAGGCCGGTGACGGCTGGGTCAAGTTGGTCGGGGACTGGATCGACAGGGATACCGGTGATCTGGCGCCTCTGTGGCCGGAGAACGTTCTCCGGGAGGCGATCTCGGTCGCCCACAAGCTCGGTGTCAAGGTGACCGCACACGTTTTCGGCACGGAGGCGCTCTACGGCCTGATCAATGCCGGAGTCGACTGCATCGAGCACGGAACCGGTCTGAACGACGAACTCATCGCGACCATGGCCGCGCAGCGAATCGGGTTGGTGCCGACGCTGATCCAGGTCGAGAACTTTCCCTCCATCGCCGATGGCGCCGATCGCTTCCCGGTCTACCAGCAGCACATGCGCAAGCTGTACGCCGACGCCCCGGGCACGTTCGCGGCTGCGAATGAGGCCGGAGTGGACATCTATGCCGGGACGGACGCAGGTGGATTCGTCGAGCACGGCCGCATTGTCGACGAGGTTGTCGCCCTCGCCGGAATCGGGCTGAGTCCGGGACAGGCACTCGATGCGGCCTGTGGCGCAGCCCGGGAGTGGCTGGGGGCCGGTGGGCTCGGCGACGGCGACCGCGCGGACGTGCTGGTGTTGCGCGGCGATCCGGCACAAGACCTGTCTGTACTGCGGTCGCCGGATTCGATCGTGTGCGGTGGCCACCTGGTCTGACGAACCCCTCAGGTGTTGGTCCGGATATGTGCGCGTTCGCCCTGGGTTCCGTACAGGCACAGGACCTCTGCCGATTCGGGGCCGACGGCGGCAATCCAGTGCGGGACATGGGTGTCGAACTCGACGACTTCGCCGGGCAGCAATGTCAGGTCCTGTTCCCCGAGTAGCAGGCGTACCCGACCGGAGAGCACGTACAGCCACTCATAGCCCTCGTGCACCTTCAATTCGGGTTCGACGGGGGTCTGCGGCGGCATGATCTGTTTGAAGGCCTGGATCCCCCCGGGCCGCCGCGTCAACGGGATGAACACGCGGCCGTGGCGGCGGATGGGGCGCATATGGATCCGTGGGTCTCCGGTTGCCGGTGCGCCGACGAGTTCGTCGAGTGGGATCCCGTAGGCCTTTGCAAGCGGCAGCAACAGTTCCAACGTGGGTTTGCGGCCCCCGGATTCGAGTCGTGAGAGCGTGCTCTCGGAGATGCCTGTGCTCTCCGACAGCTCGGCAAGGGTGATGTCTCGCTCGCGGCGCAGGGCGCGCAGTCGTGGCCCGACTGCGCTGAGAGTCTCGTTCAGCTCCTCGTCCATGGGTTCAGTCTGGCCGAAAATTGCTGATTCGGCAAATAAGCTTGCCGATGCCACCAACTGTGCCGCACAGTGAACCCATGACTGAACAGCTGCAGACAAAGTATGACGCGATCGTGATCGGCGGCGGGTCCGCCGGCCTGAGCGGGGCGGTGATGTTGGGCCGCTCGCGGCGCTCGGTGCTGGTGATCGACGGTGGCCAACCGAGGAATGCGCCCGCAGAGGGTGTCCACGGTTTCCTGACCCGCGACGGGTTGCCGCCTGCCGAGCTGGTGGCCATCGGGCGCGACGAGGCGACGCGGTACGGCGCACGCATACTCGACGACGAGGTAATCACCGTCGACGGTGATGTCGACACGGGATTCGTCGTGCACACCGCAGGCGGCGCGCGTGTCGAGGCGAGACGACTGCTGGTGACCACCGGACTGGTCGATGAGTTGCCGGACATCCCGGGGTTGGCCGAACGCTGGGGCAAGGACTTACTGCACTGTCCCTACTGCCACGGGTGGGAAGTTCGCGATCAGGCCATCGGCGTCGTGGGAGTCGGCGCCATGTCAGTGCATCAGGCGATGATGTTCCGCCAGTTGAGTGATGACATCGTCCTGTTCCTCAACGACGCCCTGACGCCGACCGACGACGAGCGAGCGCAGTTGCTGGCCCGCGGCGTCCGAATCGTCGAAGGTGTCATCGCCCAGGTGCAGTCGACCGACGACGTGCTCACCGGGGTTCGCCTCGCCGATGGAACCGTTGTGGAACGAGCGGCGCTCACCGTGATGCCGCGCTTCGTGGCCAGAGCCGGATTCCTCGAGGGCCTCGGTCTCGTCGCGGACCAACACCCGATGGGCGTCGGGGAGTACTTTCCCGCCGACGAGAACGGAAAGACCTCCATACCGGGGGTGTGGGTCGCAGGCAATGTCACCAATCTGATGGCGCAGGTCGTTGCGGCTGCGGCCGCCGGGGGTATGGCCGGTGCGCAGATCAACGCCGACCTGATCGGCGAAGAGGCGCGAACCGCGGTGGCCGAGGTCGCGCCGTCGCGGCCGTGATTTCTGTCGGGAGGGCTCTCTCTGGCACAATGGCTCCCTGGTTCGCCGGACCCGGCCACGTGCCGACCGGCGGTCACACCACCCCAACAGCAAAACCGGGCGTCCCAACTCGTGGAACGTCGCCGAATTGCACTGTGACCATAGAAGGAAGTAACACGTGTCTGTCAAGATCAAGCTCACCCGCCTCGGCAAGATCCGCAATCCCCAGTACCGGATCGTCGTCGCCGACGCCCGCACCCGCCGTAACGGCCGGGCCATCGAGACCATCGGTCGTTACCACCCGAAGGAAGAGCCCAGCCTGATCGAGATCGATTCCGATCGCGCGCAGTACTGGCTAGGTGTCGGCGCGCAGCCGACCGAGCCCGTCGCGGCTCTGCTGAAGATCACCGGTGACTGGCAGAAGCACAAGGGCCTGCCGGGCGCCGAGGGCACCCTGCGGGTTGCCGAGCCGAAGCCGTCGAAGCAGGATCTGTTCAACGCTGCGCTCGCCGCTGCCGACAACGCCCCCGCCGGCGAAGCCGTCACCCCGAAGAAGAAGGCTGCCAAGAAGGCAGACAGTGACGATTCCAAGGCTGACGCCGCACCCAAGGCCGACGAGCCTGCTGCCGAGGCTCCCGCAGCTGAGGCCGCCGGCAAGTGAGCGTCGTCGTCGCTGATGCCGTCGAGCATCTCGTTCGCGGCATCGTCGCCAACCCCGACGACGTTCGAGTCGAACTGGTGACCGGTCGCCGCGGCCGTTTCGTCGAGGTACACGTCAACCCGGAAGACCTCGGTAAGGTCATCGGGCGCAACGGCCGCACGGCCACTGCGCTGCGCACCCTGGTCACCGGTATCGGTGGCCGTGGGGTCCGGGTCGACATCGTCGACACCGACCGCTGATCGCACCGTAGAAACAAGGCGCTCACAGGTGGATCTGGTCATCGGCCGCGTTGCAAAATCGCACGGAGTGCGTGGCGAGGTGATGATCGATGTCCGCACGGACGAGCCCGACGTCCGTTTCGCTGTCGGCACTGTGCTGCGTGGACGGAAGTCGACCGGCAAGAACACCTTCGTCGAGACCGATTACACGGTGACAGCCGCCCGGAATCACTCCGGGCGGCTGTTGCTGTCTCTCGCCGAGATCAACGACCGGGATTCGGCCTCGGCGCTACGCGGGGTGCTCTTTTTGATCGATGCCGACGACGTGACCTCGGGGGACGACCCGGACGAGTTCTACGACCATGAGCTGCAAGGCGTCCCGGTACGCACCGTCGGCGGCGACGACGTCGGGTCGGTCACCGACGTCGTCCATCTACCTGCCGGTGATCTGCTGTCGGTGGCCATGGCCGACGGTCGTGAGGTGCTGATCCCGTTCGTGACCGCGATCGTGCCGACCGTCAGTCGTGAACTGATCGAGATCGACCCGCCCGACGGCCTGCTGGATCCCGAATGAGCCAGGGGAGTGACCCGGTCATCCGGATCGGCGTGGTCTCGATCTTCCCCGAATATCTCGAGCCGATGCGAATGGCCTTGCTGGGCAAAGCCATCGACCGTGGAATCCTCGCGCTCGACACCTATGACCTCCGGGACTGGACGCACGACGTCCACCGCGCGGTGGACGACTCGCCGTACGGCGGTGGCCCGGGAATGGTCATGAAACCGACGGTGTGGGGGCCGTGCCTGGACGAGGTCTGCCCCGATGACGCGCTCCTGGTGGTGCCCACCCCTGCTGGTGTGCCCTTCACGCAGGCGACGGCGCAGCAGTGGAGCCGCGAGAGCCACATCGTGTTCGCCTGTGGACGGTACGAGGGTATCGACCAACGGGTGTTCGACGATGCCGCCAAACGTGTTCGGGTACAAGAAGTCTCGCTCGGTGACTTCGTCCTCATCGGTGGGGAGGTGGCGGTGATGGCCATGGTCGAGGCCACCGTCCGCCTGATCGATGGGGTGCTCGGCAACAAGAACTCACACCAGCAGGACTCCTTCTCGAACGGTCTGCTCGAAGGCCCGAGCTACACACGGCCGCCCACATGGCGCGGCCTCGATGTGCCACCGGTACTCCTGGGCGGCGACCACGCGAAACAAGATCGCTGGCGCACGGAGCAGTCGCTCGCCAGGACCCGGGAGCGACGTCCTGACCTACTGCCTCCCGACCTGCTGCCGCCTCCCGACACTGACGACACCGCTTCGGGCTAAGCTCTCCGCACGCGAGTGGGGGGTCACGATGGTCGCAGAATCGGGCAGATCCGGGGAGATGAACCGCGCATGGGATGCGATGTTGGCGGATGTCGACGCGCAACGGGCCCAGTTGCGGGCAGCCGAGCAGGAACTCCGGGTCGCCACCGTGGCGGCGACGTCCACCGACCGGCTGGTCAGGGTGGTGATCAACGCCAGAGGTTTGCTGACAGACCTTCACATCGATCCGCTCGCGCTGCGGCGCTATCGAGCCGACCAACTCTCGACGCTCATCCGCGACCTGGTCGAGCGGGCCGACGGTGAGCTGACAAACCGCCGGAACCAGGTGGTGGCGGCGATCGTCCAAGACCAGGGTCCGCACCTGCAGGATCTGGACTGAGTCGACGGGACGGAGGGCGGATGCCGGCGGCACATTCAAGCACGGGGCCTCGGATCGATGCACCGTCGGCGCGCGCTGTGGTGAGAGCGCTGGAGCCGGTCGTCGCCGAGCTCGCGGTGATCTCGGCGGATATGGACGAGCTCGCGATACAGGTGGCACGTGCGTGCGGCGCCCACCCGAGCGGGCACAACTTCGCGCTGGCTCACGCCCGGCTCAGCGCCGAGGCCGTCGCCGGACTCGACCGGGCGCACGTCGCCATCGCCGGCTATGCCGACGGCCTGAACCGAGCGGTCGAAACCTTGGAGGATGCGGACTCGGATGCAGCCGCGTCGGTCGCCGCGAGGGTGATCCGGTGATCCCGACCGACCACCGCGAGCCGGTGGCGTCGCTGTTGCACGAGCTGACCCCGGACATCGACGCGGCCGCACTACTACTTCTTGTAGCGCGCTATGAGGCTTTGGCCCAACGCGTTTCAGAGTGTATCGCCACGGTCGACAACGAAGTCCGTGCATTGACCGAGGCCCTCGATGGTCAGACGTCGGTGGCCGCGGAGGCGAAAGGTCGATTACTGGGTCGCGAGTTGCACGCGGCCAGGGACAAGGTCATGGTCACTGCTGACATCGTCCTGGCCTACGCCGACGCGGTCGAGCAGGCGAAACAACGATTGACCGTTGTCGCGGCGATCGCAGATCGCGACGTCCTTGCCGGGGCAGTGCTCGCAGCGGCGACCGGTGAGGTGGCCACTCAGGCGGGTGCCGAGCGCCTCGCGGCCCGCACGATGTCGGCCGCTGCCGCTGAGCTGGACCACCGCACCGCTCTCATCGCGCGCGACGCCGAGCAGAGCGTCCCCGAACAGGGTCAGCACCCGGGTGGAATGCCGATGACACCGGGGGCGATGATGGCGCCGCTGGGTGCCCTTGCGGGTATCGCGGCAGCCCGGACGGCTTCCGGCGGCGAAGGAAGTGCGCATGTGCCGGACGTCGACCTGGGCATGTTGCGCGCCCGGGCCGCCGTGTTGACCGCAACCCAACCTCCCGAGGTAGCGCCTTGGATACGAGTTGCGGTCGGCCTGGGCATCGACCAAGCGGGTCGCCGCACCGTGGTCGTCGGCACCAGTGAGCCGTGCGGCTACCTGAGGCCTGGCGTGGTTCCGGAGCCGCACGAGGTGGTTGTGGGGGACGGCCGGGCACCCGAACTCGCGTTCATCGGATACTGCCACGACAGAGAGCTCACTCCACTGGCCGTCTGCGCTGCGACACCGCCGTCACCAGAGGTCGCCGCGGCGATCGACGAGTCGGGCGCACACGCCATCGATCCCGGCGGCCACGAAGACCCGTCAGGGCCGGGATTGTGAGCCAGCATCGCATCGATGTCCTGGGCGCAGGGGTCGCCGGTCTCGTCGACCGCGTAAACTCGGATCACCTGGACCGGGTCGGTCTGCTGATCGCGGTGGCTGCCCTCGACGCGGCAGCCGTCCCGACAGAGGGGCTGGTCACCGAGGCACTCACGACCTGGCGCTCCGGGCGGCCCGCCACGGCAAGCCACCGCCTGGCGATCGCGGCGTTCCGGGGACGTCTGGACTCCCTTGCCTTTGCCGCCGCCCACGCCGGCCGCGACGCCGAGTATCGAACGGCTTTCGCGCGGGCGCGGGCGGTCGCCGCCCTGGAGTTCGGCGCGAGCGGGGCCGGGCGAGAAGGTCTGCGCGAGGTGGTGTGCGAAGCATGCGCCGCCGTGGGATCGGCGTCTTTGGTCGCAAACCTCCTGCTCGACCACGTCGGCGACTAATCTGACCCCATGGGCCACTGGTTCACCGAGAACATCATCGACAACGGCCGATTACCGCTGTTCATGGCATACATCGGCTTCATCCTGGGATTCCTCGGAATCCGCATCAGCGTGAGGCTGATCCGGGCCGAGGTCAGCTGGTGGTTCAACAACGTCACCCCCGGCGGGCTGCACATCCATCACGTCGTCTTCGGCACGGTGTTGACGATGCTGTCCGGCCTCGGGCTGATCGCTCTGGCCATCAACGGCTCCCAGACGACGCTGTCGATCTTCGCCGCCCTCTTCGGCGTCGGTGCCGCGCTCGTCCTGGACGAATTCGCGCTCATCTTCTATCTCCGCGATGTCTACTGGGCAGAAGAAGGGCGTGCCTCGCTCGACGCAGTGTTCGTCGCGATGGCGGTCATGGGTCTGATCCTGCTCGGCTACCACCCACTCGACTGGTGGGGCGCCGACACCAACGACATGGCCGCGACGATCGCTGCGGTCATCTATTCGGGACTGGTGCTGGCGCTGGCCGGGCTGGTATTGCTCAAAGGCAAGATCTGGACCGGCTTGATCGGTTTGTTCATCTTCCCGCTCCTCGTGGTCGCGGCCATCCGTCTCGCCCGACCGACCTCGCCGTGGGCTCGCTGGCGTTACACCAAGCGTCAAAAGAAGATGAACGCTGCCGTCAAGCGGGAACGCAGGGTTCGCAGGCCGCTCATCCGGGCGAAGATATTCATGCAGGACCTCATGGCGGGCAAACCGGACGTCGCACATGCCAAATCCGGGGCCGAGGAAGAGTTGAACGCCAAGGTCCACCCCGCGCCTGCCAAAGGCGAGTCCGCAGGGCTCGTGTTGACGGAGGCGATTTCGCCTGGCGGGGGTCCCTCTGGCACAATTGACCAGTTGCCGTTTGACGGTCAGCAGCCCGGTACGCCCGTGGCCGCTGAGACGTCGCGGAGACCACACGAATCGGAGCACGAACCAGTCGAGCCGTAACGCATGATCCTGCGGGGTCCTGTCCAAAGCCGCTAGGTTCCTCTACTCACGCCAACTGCAAGATTGGAACCGACAACATGAACACTCTGGATTTCCTGGACAACAAGTCCCTGCGCGACGACATCCCCGATTTCCGTGCGGGCGACACCCTGAACGTCCACGTCAAGGTGATCGAGGGATCGAAAGAACGCGTTCAGGTGTTCAAGGGCGTCGTGATCCGTCGCCAGGGTGGTGGCGTGCGTGAGACGTTCACCGTGCGCAAGGTGTCGTTCGGTGTCGGTGTGGAGCGTACGTTCCCGGTGCACAGCCCCAACCTCGCGAAGATCGAGGTCGTCACCCGCGGTGATGTGCGTCGCGCGAAGCTGTACTACCTCCGCGATCTGCGCGGCAAGGCTGCCAAGATCAAAGAAAAGCGCTGACGCACTAAGCTTGCGGCGTGGTAGACACCCCCCGCGGCCCCGACGGTTCCAGCACTTCCGGCGACGATACCTACGGAGGCCCGGACTCGCAGGGCGCTCGTCCGTGGCGCAGCCTGGACGACCGTGACGAGAGCAAGCCGAAGAAAAAAGGCTCGATCCTGCGCGAGACGGCGATCATCATCGTCTGCGTTCTCCTGCTGACCTGGGTTCTCCAGACGTTCGTCGGCCGGCAATATGTGATTCCGTCCGAGTCGATGGAACCGACGCTGACCGGTTGTGCGGGATGCACAAACGACCGCATCGTCATCGACAAGCTGGTGTACCGGTTCGGCGAGCCCAAGGCCGGTGACGTGGTGGTCTTCAAGGCCCCCACGTCATCTTGGGACCTCGGATGGCGCTCACCCCGCTCGGACAACACAGTTGTCCGAGGTGCCCAGAACGCGATGTCCTGGTTCGGTTTCGCACCGCCCGATGAGAACAATCTCGTCAAACGGGTCATCGCGACCGGTGGTCAGCGCGTGGAATGCCACAACGCCGACCGCACCGGGGTCAAGGTCAACGGCAAACCGCTGGTCGAGCCGTACATAGACATGAAACTGCAAGAACAGAACGCCGCCATGCGTCCAGGGGATCTGCTGGACGCGAATGGCCAGCTCAATTCGTGCCTCGGCGAGGACTTCGGCCCACTGGATGTGCCGGCGGGACAGGTCTGGGTGATGGGCGACAACCGTGGTAATTCTGCGGACTCGCGCTACCACCAAGACGACGAGCTGCACGGTATGGTGCCCGTCGACGACATCCGCGGCAAGGTCCGCTTCGTCATCTACCCGTTCTCCCGCATGGGTTCGGTCGACTCCGTCAATCCGCAGAAGTAGGCACCGTCAGTGGCAACCCGGTGGCCACCGAGGGTGGCGATCAGACGCGCGGCGGGCCTGCGCACCTTCGAGGCCGCCCTGTACCGCAGCGGGCTGGGGCCCGTTGCCGGGGTCGATGAGGCCGGCCGTGGGGCCTGCGCAGGCCCTCTGGTCGTGGCGGCCTGCGTCCTCAAGCCCACGCAACTGGTGTCGCTGGCCGAACTGGACGATTCCAAGAAGCTCACGGCCAACGCCCGGGAGAAGTTGTACAAATCCGTCACCCGGCACGCAGCGGCCTGGAGCGCGGTGATCGTCGACGCCGCCGAGGTGGACCGGATCGGCATCCACGTCGCAAACATCGAGGGGATGCGAAGGGCGGTGGCGGGTCTGGGAATCGCGCCCGGTTACGTCCTGTCCGACGGGTTCCGTGTGCCGGGCCTCACCGCGCCGTCGCTGCCGGTGATCGGTGGCGACGGAGCTGCCGCGTGTATCGCGGCGGCAAGCATCGTCGCCAAGGTCACCCGCGATCGGATCATGGTCGCGATGGACGCCGAGCTGCCCGGATACGGGTTTGCGATCCACAAGGGCTACAGCACGGAGATGCACATGCAATGCCTCGACGAACTCGGTCCTTCGCAGCAGCACCGTATGTCGTACCGCAACGTGCGCATGCGCGTGCGTTAGACAAGGCGGTACGCAAGTTAGGCTTAGAGCATGAGCGCCGAAGATCTCGAGAAGTACGAAACCGAGATGGAATTGTCCCTGTACCGGGAGTACAAGGACGTCGTCGGTCAATTCACCTATGTCGTCGAGACCGAACGCCGGTTCTACCTGGCAAATGCCGTGGAGATGGTGCCCCGCAACGCGGACGGCGAGGTCTACTTCGAGGTGCGCATGAGCGATGCGTGGGTGTGGGACATGTACCGGCCCGCCCGGTTCGTCAAACAGGTTCGGGTCATCACTTTCAAGGACGTCAACATCGAAGAGCTCGAGAAGCAGGACCTGCGGCTTCCCGAAGACGGGGTGTTGGGGGACTAGCGGTCTGCTTCGGCAGCTGCGGTCACCGGCCGCTTGAGCAACAGGGTGATGCAGGCGAGCAGTACCGCGGCCCCGGCGATCGCCCACAACACCATGGTCAGCGCTCCGAGGAAAGATCGGGCCGCGGCCTGACGTGCTGCTTCAGAGAGCTCAGAGGCCGCGGCTGCGGCGACGGTGCTCCTGATATCGCCCGGGGTCGGTGCCGCTGACGAGGCGTCCGCCGCACAGCCCGGTGGGGTCAGTTCCGGATGCGGGGAACTGAGTTGCACGTGCGCGCAGCGAGTGAACTCATCGACCACCACAGGCCGCAGGGCCGCAGCGACGGTGGTGGATTCGAGCGAGCGGGACAGGGTGATCCCCGCATCGCCTACGGCCGATTGCGACTGCGCGGCAACCTGATTGAAGAACGCGATACTGATCAGGGCCAGCCCGACGGAACATCCGATCTGCTGGATGGTCGGGATGGTGCCCGATGCTGAGCCCACGTTCGACGACGTGGTCCCCGACAGGATCGTCGCCTGCAGTGGTGCCACGAACAAACCGGTCCCGACACCGCCGATGAGTAGCGGCAGCAGAACCGTGAGCAGCTCGAGCGACTCGCCTGCCGGATCGATGACCACGGCGAGCCAACCGAGGCACACCGCGAACGCTGACATTCCGACGGTGAGCGTCCGAGACCCTATGCGCGCGACCAACCACGGCGACACCACCGAACCGACCGCAGCCCCGACAGCGAATGGGAACGTCAGGACACCGGTGCGCAGGGGGCTGTACCCGAGCCCGAACTGCGCGGCGATCGAGACCGTGAAGAAGAACGCCGCGAACACGCTGAAGAAGGTCACCGAGAGCACCGCACCGACCGAGAAACTTCGGTGCGAGAACAGGTCGAGCCGTAGCAGGGGACTGCCGCCCCGGGCTTGCAGTCTGCGCTCATAGAACACGAAGATCGCCAGGAGCAGAACTGCAACGGCGAGCATGAGCAGCAACGACGCAGGCCAGTTTTTCTCACGGCCGACGGCGAGGGGATAGATGAGCATGAACAGCCCGGTGCTCGAAAGCACCATGCCGATGACGTCGAACTGCTCATGGGCCACAGACCGCACCGCAGGCAGATGCCGGTAGGCGATCAAGCAGGCTGCAGCACCCAGCGGGAGATTCACCAGGAAAATGGTCCGCCAGCCCCAGCCGAATACGTCGACGGCAATGAGCACACCGCCGAGCATCGGGCCGAGCATCGCGGCGACCCCGGCCGTGGCGCCGTAGATACCGAAGACCGCGCCATGTTTGGCGCGGGGGAACAGCACCGAGATGATGGCGATGGTCTGCGCCGACGCGGCGGCCGCGCAGACACCTTGTACGCCCCGCAGTGCGATCAGCTCGCCGGCACCGGAGGCGGTGCCGCACAGCACCGACGCGACAGTGAATCCGGTGAGTGCACCGAGGAAGACCCGGCGCCTGCCGAACCGCTCTCCGAGTCGTGAACCCGTCATCAGTGTGCACGCGAACGCGAGTGTGTACACCGTCGCGACGAGAAGCTGCGCCGAGTAGGTCGCGTCCAGGTCGGTCGCGAGGCTGGGCAGCGCGATGTTCACGATGGTGGTGTCCACCATCTGCATGAACACTGCGATGAGGCAGGCGGTGAATGCCCACCATGCCCGACGAGATGAGATCGGGTCGGATTGTGGCTGCGCCACAACCGAATCAGGCGAATGCACCGCCTAGGAGGCCAGTGCCGCCACGGACGGGCTGTAATCGCCGGTGCCGGCGATCGTCGTGAAGATCTCGGTCAGCCGATCGACGTAGAGTTTGATCGCGATGTGGGCTTCGTCGGTGTCGGGGAACAACAGACTGATCGACGTCTGGTCGTTGAATCGATTGATCCAGAGGAAGACTTCCTCCGAACTGCCGCGGTTGCCGAAGAGGCCGGCGTTCAACGCGTCGAACACGTCCACCCCGGGCAGCTTGCGTACGTCGATGTACGACACCATCGGCACCGACCAGCCCGGTTGGACGTCGATGCCGCTGTCGGGTTCGACGAGTTGCATCACCCGGTGAAACGAGACATCGGTGAGTTCTTTGCCGGCGTCGTAGGATTGCTGAGCAGCGCCCACGATCGAGGTGAACGTCGATGACTCCTCGACGGTCAGCGGAACCGGGATCAAACTCGTGAACCAGCCGATCGAGCTGAACTCGGCCGGGGTCGAGCGCGTGCTCTTCGGCGTCAGACCGAAATAGCGACTCTTGCCCGTGAACTCATGACTCGCCAGGGCTGCCACTGCGAGGACGCCGGGAGTGAACGCGGCGCCGTTCTCGCGGCACACCGTAGCAAACCGTTCAGCATCGGCCTCGCTGAACAACGTCGCCGACAGATGCGCGGTGCGGGCGTAGCCGGAGCTCGAAACTCCCAGGTCGAGAGGAAAAGTCGGGAGGGTTCCACCGTTGTCGCGGACCAGTTCCACCCAGCGTTCGACGTGAGGTGATTCGAGGGTGAGTTCAGCCGAGCCAGACCGTTCCCGTGCGCAGTAATCGATGTAGCTACCGACCTCGGCCAGTCCGCTGGGTAGCCCTTGGATCTGAGTCGAGTAGATCTGCAGGAGTTCGACCAGCGCGAGCGCCGATGAAATTCCGTCGGTCACAAGGTGATCGAATGCGGCATAGAGGGTGAAGCCGCTGCCGTGTTCGATGGCGCCGAAGGTGAAGCAGTCCCAGCTGAACGGTCCTGGTGTCTCGTCCTGAACGTGGAGCCTGATCGCGTCGGCCGAGTCCTTGACACCGTGGTCGGTGGGTACGAAATCGATGGCGGCCGGGTCCATCACGTGCCGAACGATCGTTCCGTCGGGCTCGGCCGCGAACCAACTGCTGAACGTGTCATGACGGCGCAGAAAGGTGTTCACCGTACGGGTCATGGCATCGACGTCCAGCGGGGTGTGAAAGTCGAACGCCACCAGGCAGAGCCGCGAAAACCGGAATCCCGCGGATTCGTTGCGGCCCGCTGTCCGCAGGTACTCCTCCTGCTGGTGGGAGGGGGGACTCGGATGTTTCGGCGCCCTTCCGGCCTCGGCGACTGACGCCAGGGAGGCGACCCAGCTGGTAAGCCGCCCGGGAGTGGGTTCCCACTCGTTGATGAGACCGAAATTGACCATCCTGCACTCCTGTCGAAGTCACCTGGCAGGCACGCCTGAGCGCACCATGGGTGGCAAGCTGCACATGTCCGATTGCCATGGATTTTTGTCGGCCCGGGGATTCGCCACTGTGAATAATTCGCCCACCGTGAACGTCGAATTCGTCGCTGAATCGAGTATTCGTCGACATACGCGTCCTCACGCCTTTTGACGTTCGGCCCCGACCTTTCTCGCGTTTGTCGTGCACCGAGAAAGATACATCGAACGGTGTCTTGTGACAACAGTGATTGAGAAATAATCTCGGCGACCACTAACTCTGACTACGTGGACACACTTGTCCTGCTGTGGTAAGCGACAGGCCGCTCGTGGTTTGATGTCGCAAAGATATTGTCGCGCTCCATGTTCTACGTGTTCTACTCTGCTCGCGCGCCGGATGTTGCGAGCTCACCGCCCCTGGAAGGATCTGGACATGAAGCTGTGTTTGCGTAGTGGTTGGCCGCGTCGAAGTATGCGAAATGCAGAAACATTTGTAGTCACTTTTGTGGTGATGGCGTTCGCCCTATCGTTTTCCGGGCCAGGGTATGCGGGGGCGGAGCCTGATGGTGGATTGGTGGCAGCATCCGACGGATCCAACATAGTTAGCATGGCAGATCGCCCGCAAGGAATTGTCGATGTGGTGGTGAAGTCTGCTGCGATGGACTCGGAACTGACAGTGAAAGTACTGCCGGCGACCGATCCGTCACGGCCCGCGCCGACGGTGTACCTCCTCAATGGAGCCGCGGGCGGCGAGGGGGGTAGCAGTTGGTTCGATCAAACCGACATCACCAGCTTCTTCGCCGACCAGAACGTCAATGTTGTTGTACCCATGGGCGGTGCGGCCAGCTACTTCACCGACTGGCGCAACGACGACCCCAAACTGGGCAGGCAGAAGTGGGCCACGTTCCTCACCCGAGAACTCCCGCCCTTGATGGACGCTCAGTTCAACGGCAACGGCCGCAACGCTATTGCCGGGATATCGATGGCTGGGACCTCGGTGTTCCAGCTCGCGCTGAAAGAGCCGGCGCTGTATCAGGCGGTCGGGTCGTACAGCGGGTGCGCGATGACAAGCGATCTCGAGGGGCAGGCCTATGTCCGACTCACCGTCGAGATCCGGGGCGGTGGCAACACCGTGAACATGTGGGGTCCGCCGACCGACCCGGAATGGGTCCGCAACGATCCCTATGTCAACGCTGAAAAGCTCAGGGGCAAAGCCATTTACATATCCAATGGTTCGGGCTTGCCGGGTGAATACGACGTGATCGACGGGCCCGGGATCAACGGGAACGGTGCAAAGCTCACCGAACAGATCGCGGTGGGCGCGATCATCGAGACGGCAACCAACAACTGCACCTACAAGATGCGGGATCGATTGCGGGCGCTGAATATTCCGGCGACCGTAGATCTTCGTGACACCGGTACGCACAGCTGGGGATACTGGCAGGACGACCTCCACAAGTCGTGGCCGTTGCTCAGCGCAGCGCTGAATCGCTGACGGCCTCGGCTCGGCATCGGTGCCGGGTCCAGGTCGGACGCGCAGACCTGGCCCGGTGATCCGAACACCGCCGTTGTCCACAGTTGGGTTGTTTGTCCACAGGTGGCCGCCGGGTGGGGTTGTTGTCTGGGGTTTTGTGGGTGTGGGTGGTCATGGTTGGTTCATGGATCAGTCAGGGGTCGGTGGTGCTCGGCGTTCGCGTCGTGAGGTGGGGCAGTTGGGTGAGGATTTGGCTGCTGATTTTCTCGATGGCTTGGGGTGGGTGGTGTTGGTCCGCAACTGGCGGTGTCGGTATGGCGAGTTGGATCTGATTGCCGCCGAGGGCCCGGACCTGGTTGTGGTGGAGGTGAAGACGAGATCTGGGGCGTTGTTCGGCGATGTGGCTGAGCCCCGGTACACCGCAAATTAGACACAGCCTAGGATCAAGCAAGACGTACCTGATAACAAAGTTCAACAAGAACGGCAATGTGCGTACCAAAATTGACATCACTGATCAATGAAGATCCATGATGATGCAGTCATCGCTTGGGCCACCCATGACAAGGCAGAAGAGAGCTGCCATCAATCCAATGTGACTACATAGACCTTGGAAACGGGTACTTCGACGTGCGCCCAAAGTCGACAGCGTTCAGGTTTTCGAGCCCCGAGGCGGCAACACGATTCATGGATAACCTGAAGAACGGGAGCTACTCGGTTCAGGACAAGCAGCCCTAGAACCCTAACTCGTCATCCCGTACCAGCCTCAGATATTGCCGCTTCTGTCCCCGTGTCCGATTATTGAACGGGGAGATGTGCAGATGCCGCACCTTCCGCCTGGCCCACCGGATATCGCTCGACTTATCCACGAACGCCAGACAGCGCCGCGCAGGTGCCAGCCCCAACCGATCCACGTAAAGCTCGTACATGACAGAGCCATCCCGCTGAGTAACGGTGAGCATGACGTAACTAGAGATACTTCACCCACCAATAGCGGGGAGCCCAGGACACCATCTCGAATGTGTCACCCGGCTCGTAGTAGCAATCGTCGAGCATGGTGGGTTCCAGGACGGGTACCGGGAGGATGCTCCGCTGGACCCAGAGTAGGTTGCGAAGCGTGGTGTTTTGTGGGAGACGCATGAGAACGATTGTCCCAGTGTGGGATTACTGTGGCAACGAGAGCGAGTTAGAAGCCCTTAATCAAGGCGTGACGTCCTCGTCGACCTTGGGCGTCAGCTTAGCTTGCTGTTCTTTGACTTGCTCCACGATTTGAGTGAGGTGACACTGTTTATCGCTTTCGCCTGTGAACTCATACTTGATATTCGGATTCTCTTTCTGGTTCTGGACTGCGTCTTTCTGTTGCTGAGCGCAGTTGGTGATCTGGGCAGGAGTCGAATCCTTCTCCATGATCGCAGGGAGTCCGACTGTGATGATTGCCCCGATCACAAGCGCTATTGCGCCGATGAGCGCACCGCCCCCCGTGCTCATCCAGAAGCGGGACCTTTCGTCGCGGTCACGCTGTGCTGCGGCATCGTCGATTCTTTGGACTTCAGGCTGATTGCCGCTCATTGCAAGTGTCAGCCGGACTAGTTCGATAGGAGACTCACTCGGATTGTCCCGATGCACAATTGGGTCGTTCATAGCTCGTGACCGAAAAGCTCGTCGTTAGTCCAGTAGGGGCTCCGCTTCAGTACAAGCTTGGTTAGCTCGTCGTTCTCCGCAATTAGGCGACGATACTCATCAACTTTCATCTCTTGTTCGCGTGATGTTCTAGCTAGGCGAGCCGAGTAGACGACGGAGATAAAGGAGATGGCAATCGGTGCAGACAGGTACAAGGGGGACGTGGTAGTCCCTGGTGATCCACCCTCAATGATCAAATAGAAAACGAAGGTCATGGTGACCGATACACCGAGAACGATCGCACTAGTGGCAATAATGTGTGCTAGCCGAACCAGTCGGAACTCGCGGACTGCTGCTTTCAAATCAGCCCGCAGGTTTACGGCCCGCTGATACCGGTACAGCAGTATTCGGTCTGCGTACTGCGGCATGAAGTCGTCCATGGACGGTGATGCTACATGTTGAGACACCCAACCTGCTGGTCAGTGGGCTTTTTGGTGTTGTTGGCGTCGCCGGGTTTTTGACCTGGCACCATCACCTCATGACCGACTGGCACGCTGACTACCTTGGATCACGCATCTACACAGGTGACGAGATTTGCGCACGGCCTTGCCCAGTGCCGGCCAATCCTGGTGTGTACGGCTGGTGGTTCCGAAAGATCCCCGGAAACATTGCTACGGGAGACTGTAAGACGCGCGAGCATGACGAGTCGACACTGACACTGCTCTACACGGGCATAAGCCCTAGCAAGCCTCCAGGCAACGGCCGGCCACCTAGTAAGCAGAACATTCAGCGCCGTATCAGGGCGAACCACTTCGGCGGCAATGCGGCGGGATCAACGCTGCGCCTCACCCTGGGGTGTCTCCTGGCTGATGAGCTGGGGACCGAGCTGCGCCGAGTGGGATCGGGGAAGCGCATGACCTTCCATACGGGGGAGACCGTGTTGACCGAGTGGATGAAGCAGAACGCTCTGGTGTCGTGGGTGGTGCACCCAGAGCCCTGGGAACTCGAGGACGAGCTGATCGCGAGCTTGGACGTACCGCTCAACCTGCAGGGGAACAGGCACAACACGTTCCACCCAGAGCTGAGTGCGCTGAGGGTGCGAGCGAAGCGAGGGGCGGAGGAATTGCCGGTGTTGCCTAATTTGAGGCCATGTGCGTTATAGGGTGCGGGCTGAATGGTATTGAACAACATGCCATTCGTGCTTAACTAAAAGTAAGCAGCATCTATCATCAAATGGTGTAGGCCTTGCTCCTGAGAGGAACATCGGAGGGTATTGCAATAAATTCACGATTCTCTATAATTGAAAGTGATGATAGATGCAGGGCACTCCGTAAGGGGTGCTCTTCTTGTAGTCTCGGGAGTCCCTGACTGTTGGCTTCTAGGCGGACGTTAAATGACCTGGTAAAACAGCTCAACGTTTTAAGTCTTCGGTAAAGGCCCGCGGTGTACTGATGTATGACGGAATGCCAACTCTAGCTACTTTAACAATTCAGTCTGCGTTATAGATGGAACGGGGCGTGAAGCTCTCCGCAATGTTGCGGATCTGCTATAGCGGGAGAATTAGGTGAGTTCGTGAGGGTTCGCCCTCTTTTCCACCTTACTTGTCTCTCCCGTTCTGTCTATAACAGTTCAAAGCATGTACATGGGCATACAAGGAGTCCGGTTAGAACAGGTGACACCTGTAAGTGAGACGCTATACAACGGTCGTTCGTTGGCTTGTATGCACTTCATGGCTATTATGTCGAGTATTTATCTTTGGACGGATGCTGAGTACTTACAAAGACCAGCTAGTAGTAAGGTGAAGACCCCAGCAGAGGATCTAATCTGTATGGTTGCCACCGCGCCGCAGATCGGAAGTTCGCCGTCTACTACTAGCAGCCATGCTCATGCTTTGAAGATTGAAGGTAACTGTTCGCGGGTTGGTATGTAAAGCATACGAAGCGGTAGAGGCGGAACGCCACCAAGACCAAGTGGGCGCTGTGAAGATCAGCAGCCCGCGAGCACATACCTTCAACCAGACAGCCTTCACCCACCTTGGAACCCTAGGAAAGGGAGTTAATTATCAAGCAGTGCCTGATTACCTACGACCAGTCCCACTCACTCAGGTATCGCTTCAGTATCAATTCCCGCTGCTTACGAGCTAGAAGGCGGGTCTGTTTGCGTTGGTTCAGTCGGTCGGGATGGCCGCGTCACTTCGGCCGACGACGTAGCCTGCATGGAAAAAGTAGCCTGCGACTTGTTCAGCACAAGGTTCTGGTGAACAGTCGACACCAGGGTTCCGTGGATGTTTTGGATTCCTTCGAGTGCCGCCTCCGTCTCAGCGAAGTTGAAGTCGCCTTCTTCAAATATGTCGCCGACGGCTACCCAGAGTTGAGCATCTAGGATTGACCGCAAGCCATTCAAGTAGTTCACGATCTTTCTGGTGTTTGGTTCTTCGACCACCATCAACGCCCTCGTGATAGCCGCGTCCAGTTCGGCAATCTTGTTGCGGTACCGTTCAAGCGCTAGGTCCGTCGGATCACCAGTTTGAAAAGTGTCATAGGCACTTCGACCTTGATCCTTGAAGATAAACATTGCGGAACTGACGTCGTGCACAGCACCTCTAAGCGAACCGACATGAGACCACATATCCGCTACTACGTTGACCTGCTCCGAGCGATGCGTGGCTTTCAACTGTTCCGTGAGTCGACGATCAGCATCTGCTGCCGCTCGTCGAGCCAGACTTGCCTGGTACGCAGCGATCAAAAGTGCACCTGCCGTCAAGATCCCCGCTACCCACGCAGCGACAGGACCCAACTCTGGCTTCCCCCAGTAGTCAGCTCCACCCCAGGCCAGACCGATCACGGTGCCGGCCAGGAGTGCCAGCGTCCAAACGATCGTCCTCACGGTGTGGGCCTTCGTCCACGTGAACGGTTCCTGCTCACTCATCCCGGTATTGAAGCACGTCAGCCTCACCAGACCGCCGCATCCCACCCCACATCTGACCATCCGATTAATTATCCACAACCCACAACTTGGCTATTGCATCTTCTGGACGTTTGGCTCATAGTTAAAACAGATAACTAAATATGGAGAATCAAGTTATGAGTTACTACGAAGAACTAGTGCAGAAAAAAAGAATCAAGCTCGATATCATGGTGCGTCAGCGCCGGGGGCTACCAACGCCGTCGATCTTTGGTAAGAAGAAGACGCAGACCAAGGTGGTCGCGACGGCGGGCAAGTGATGAGGGTCGAGCCGCTTGATCTGATCTTCGGCGTCGCCTTTGTAGGCATCGCGGTCTTGCTGATCTGGGTCGCCGCTTTTTACATAGTTGACGAGCCGCGCCGTGAACAAGTCTGCCGTGACATGTTCGGGACGGACTACGTCCTCCAAGACCCGTACAGGGGGATCACTGTCTGCACAAGCAGCAAAGGTGACATCAAGGCGTACCCACGGGAGCAGCTATGAGTCGACCCACAACTAAATAAAGCGGCCTAGCTGTTCTTCCCGGGGACGTTGTGCACAGTGATGTGGTCGATGGGTGATTTTCCGTCGATGCCTGTGTGGGGTCTGTGGTGATTGTAGTCGTGGACCCAGTCTTGGTGGGTCGCGGCGCGGGCGTCCTCGGAGAGGTAGGTGTGGGCGTAGGCCCATTCCTGGTTCAGGGTGCGGCCCGAATCGTTCGACTTTGCCGTTGGTTTGCGGCCGGTAGGGACGGGTCCGTTTGTGCTTGATGTCGTCGCTGAGTGTTTCGGCGAATAGCTCTGAGCGGTAACATGATCCGTTGTCGGTGAGTACTCGTTTGGCGACGATGTTGTGGAGGTTGAAGTAGGCGTTGGCGCGGATCCAGAACGCTGAGGCGGTCTCTTTGTTCTCGTCGTGGAGGATTTCTGAGTACGCCAGGCGGGAGTGGTCGTCGACGGCGTGGTGGATGAATGCGTAGCCCAGGCCGTGTCGTTTGATGTTGCGCTTGCCTTCTTGGCGTCCGAGTTTGCGGTGGCCGCCGCCGTCGGGGATTCTGCCGAGCTTTTGATGTCGACGTGGATCAGATCGCCCGGCGCCTCGTGTTCGTAGCGGACCGGTTTGGGTCGCCGCACCGGCAGGCCGGTGTTCTGGTCTAGGTACCGCAGCAGGGGCATCTTGAAGCGCCGTAGGACCGCTCCGACGGTGCTGTGGGCGAGGTGCAGGTGGTAGGCGATGCGGTGTGGTCCCCAGCGGCGTGTGAAGCGCAGGTTGATGATTCGCCGTTCAGTCTTGGTCGGAGTGCGCCCGGGGCTGTGGTGCGGGCGGCTGGAACGGTCGACCATCGCCGCTTCGCCGCCGGGCCGGTAGCGGTCAGCCCATTTCTTGGCGGTGGTAGGTGAGCACTGGAACCGCAGACCTGCCTTCATTAAAGTAGCCGGCTAGAGGTCACGATTGACCTGCAGGTTCTCTACCCGTATGAACCGCACCACGAGGGCACGTACCACCCAGACGGCTTGCAGTTCCGCAAGCGTGCCACGGGCGTGCTCAGTGAGTGGGGGTTGTCGGACCAAGGGGAATGGCTCGGCAAGGTGACGTACACGATCCCGGCGAAGGGGCGGGATGAGACGGTGACTCACTGGGTGCCGGGGTGGGCGTTGAAGCGCGTGGAGTAAGGCCAGAAGTTCTACGCAGTGCGAACATTCGTGTCTTCCGCTGCAGATTGGCATACGCTGCCGATGAACGTCAACGGAGCATGGGGGTCGCGTGGAAACAGACGTATGGATTCCGTTCTTTGCTGGAGTGAGCGCCGCGTGCGTTGCGGCAGTGTCGGTGTTGTTCGTGACTTTCCAACTTAGACTCTCCAAGGACGCCGACTGGGCCGGCCCGCGTAAGCGGTCGACGATGATTTCAGGTCTGACGGAGCTTTGGGTGCCGCTCGCCCTGACGCTCATGGCCTGATGCCCTACTGGATTTCTTGGCAAATAGGCTCGATCGTTGCGTCGTCGCTAGGCCTCTTTGTTATCGGATACGTGTGGAGAGTCCACTTTAAACAGAACAGCCTCGGATTCCCGATACCATCAACACCCGCAGGCGATTCGACAAGCACCAGTTGTGGTTCAGTTGGATCTCGGTTGTCGTCTATACCCTCATGATTGCCATGGGGATCGTCGGTATCGCCTCCGGTGCACTGTGGCCGCTCTACGTCGTCGCGGCCCTCTGTATCTGGCTACTCATCTCCGGTGTCTGGGAAGCCTGGCATCACTTCAAGCTCTAGATGCTCTGTACAAAAGCGCTCTGACGTGCGTAAATAGTCGCAACGACTATGAAAGACCAACCCACACAAGACGTAGAAGACAAAAACCCAGTAGGCCGTCCACTTAAGTACAAGACGGTTGAGGAACCGGAACGCGCGATCAACGCCTACTTCGACATGTGCGATCCACACACCCAACGACGTGTTGTCGATTGCGGTATCAACGAGAAGGGCGAGACCATCTGGCGTCACCGTGAGGGTCATGACCGAGCAGCAGCCCTATACCGTCTCAGGCCTTGCGAGAGCCCTTGGTGTTGATCGAGATACGCTTGTCAACTACAAGAAACGCGATGAATTTTTCGGCACGGTGAACGCTGCGTACCACAGGTGCCACGAGTATGCGGAGTCGCAATTTTATGGACGCGCTGTAACCGGAGCCGCGTTCTCACTGAAGAACAACTGGGGTTGGAAGGATCGACAGGAGCTGACTGGCGCTGAGGGTGCACCTCTGATGACTAGACCCGCGAGCAGTACGGCATGGAAGCTCTTCCTGGCGGCCTAGGAGCGCAGATCTACGCGCAGGGGACACTCGCACCACTCGAACGCATCGCGACCGCTCCAGCGCCTGCAGACGCGTCTCAGGACGAAGATGCAGACGAGGATGATCCCGACA
The DNA here is from genome assembly GCF_003217475.1 of Williamsia limnetica. Taxonomy (GTDB): domain Bacteria; phylum Actinomycetota; class Actinomycetes; order Mycobacteriales; family Mycobacteriaceae; genus Williamsia; species Williamsia limnetica. The sequence goes on from NZ_QJSP01000014.1 coordinate 162,836, forward strand.
ATCCAAGCGGCGCGGACGATGAGGGTGAGAAGAGGTTCCCAAAATCGTCACGCGCAGCCTAGAACCTGACGACAAGGTCGATCTCTATCGCCGCCGTGGGGAGCACCACGAGGGTGTCATGCTCGAATCTCTCCGGCGACAGTTTGAGGTCCAGCGCACGATCGTGCTCGGCAAGCTCGACACGACGCCGACCCCGACCAAGGGCTACACCCGCAAGGACTGGCTAAGCGACGTCGTCGACTGGGGAGACCTGGACAAGGAGATGGCGCGGGTACTGGCTCCGCTCCTGCTGGGCATCGTGGCCGAGACAGGTAAGTGCGCATTCGAGCAGGTGAACCTTGACCCTTCACTGTTCAACACCTTCAACCAGGCGATCCAGACCTACTACCAGTTACGCAGCTCCAGAATTGCCAAGGACGTCAACGACGAGACCGAGAAGCAGCTGCGTGCTGAGCTGTCCCAGGGCATCCAGGCTGGAGAGACGAGCTTCGAGTTACGGGCACGGGTTGAGAAGGTGTTCGGTGCGGCGCTGATCTACCGAGCTGATCGCATCGCACGGACCGAAGTCACGCGGGCACAGAGCTTCGCGGACATCGAGGGGTGGACGCAGAGCGGCGTTGTCGAGGGCAAGGAGTGGTTTACTGCGCAGGATGAACGCGTCTGTAAATTCTGCCGGCCACTGAACGGCAAGGTGGTGCCACTGACGAAGAACTTCTTCAGCAATGGCGACGTGTTCGAGGGGGACGGCGGCAAGACGATCAACCTGGACTACGACGATGTGCCAGGCGCACCGCTGCACGGTAACTGTCGATGTGTGCTGTTACCGGTCCTGGTCGAATGAGTCGAACGAGAACTGCCGATTCTCCATCAAATGGCTGACCAGGTCCTTGCCCTTGTCCGTCAATTCAAATCCCCGAGTCATGTAGTGACTCTTGCCGTCTTCGGTCTCGGCCCAGAAGCCCGTAGGAACTTCTTCAGCTTTCAGAATCCCGTCCTTCAATAGATATCTGAATAAGACCTCGGCGTTGGGCAACTCAACCTTTCCTGTTATCCCGTGCTCCGCGAAATGCTCGAGAATGCGCCGTTCAGTATCGTTGTACCGCTGGTTTACGATCCCGAGGTTTGATTTTATTTGTCTTAATGCTTTGCGATCGATGCTTCTTGGGCCCGTTCCTTTAAGGCGGTGACAGTTGGCGCACAGGACGATCATGTTCCCGAACTCATGTTTCAGGACAACGCTGTAATCTTCTATATGCTCGATCTCCAGCGGAAAAACTGTTCTACAGGTCGGTATTGCGCAGCGGAAGCCCGCCTCGATCATTAGTGCTCTCTCAAGCTCTGCAGGGATGGGCGGCCGGTCCGACATCGTATTACCCCTCGATCCACTGTGGTTACGGTTCGATTATAGCCTTTTCGAAACGGTTTTAAATTATAATCCAAAGTAGATATGTCAGCTGGCCAATACAACTTCACGATCGAACAGGGCGCCACACTCAGGAAGAAGTTCCGGTGGACTGACCCTGACGGCACGCCAATCAACCTGACTGGTGCTATCTGCCGTTTGCAGATCCGCAAGACCAAGTCGACCACCTCGCCGCTCATAGCTGACTTGACCCAGCACCTCGCCCTGGATGCTCCAGATGGCAGCGTCACGTTAGAAGTTCCGGGCGAGGTGACCTACGACGTCAAATTCGACACCGGCGATACAGCTTGCGTGTCAACCGCTGGTGATCAGAAGCGATTGGTCGAGGGGGTGGTGACCACCTCGCGGGAGACTAACCGCGAATGCCTGAGACTGTCACCGTCACCGTTGAAGCGGATAAGGTTGTCATCACTGAAGGAGGCGGCATAACGCTCGTCACTGTCGTGGCGGAGGGACCGCACGGTAGGCCAGGCGACACAGATCTGCTTTCCCCGGGGCTTTCTCCGGTGAGTACGAGGATCTAGACGGCAAACCGACGATCCCGGACGTCACCGGGAAGCCGACACGACCTACGTCGACGGACGCAGTGCAGTTTCTCCAGGCAGCTATTGACGGCAAGCCAGATGCCTCTGACCTGTCAACGGTCGCCCTGGCGGGGGGAGTACGCAGACCTGCTGAACAAGCCAGACATCCCAGCCCACCTTGTATATGACGTCCAACGTGGCGTCACTGTCGACGGGGTCGAGTACAAGGCGGTAGGTGACCCCACAACAGATGACGCACCGGCTCTGCGACAGATCATGGACTACATCAAGGACCACGGTGGCGGGGTCTTCTGGATACCACCAGGCACGTATATGTGCCGTTCGCACGTCTACATCCGGAACTGAGTCACTGTTGATGGTGTGCCCAGCGCATCGTTCCCCACCTCTGACGTCGAAGGCGTGCTCGGTATTCTGCGCTCCGACCCGACCCATGAAATTCCTGACGGCTTTGTGTGTCAGAACGTCACCTTCGTCGGCTCGGTGACGACCTTCCCGACAGTTCCAACATCGGATCGCGATCGCACGCCTGGCCCCTTCCATGGGATTAAGATCAACGGCAGCTTCGCTTCTGAAGTGCAAGATGACTTCGGCCAACCAACCTCTGGCCCCTTGATCCGCGACATCTACCTGAACAACATCAAGGTCAAGAACATGGCGAGCCTGCCGACAACGATCTTCGGTGTCAGTGGGCGTCATGTCACCTCGAACTGCGAGTTTGAGTACACGAAGGATGCAGGCTGGGCCTTCAACGAAGAAGTCATCCTCATAGGTAGCCGGTCATACGGATCAAACGACAACGGGTTCTCGCTGAGCCGCGGCAACCGGAAGGTTGTCTGTGTTGGAAACACAGTAGAAAATGCTGCGCTCTATGGCATTTGGCTGTCTGGATACAACTCTAGTATCGGACCAACAAAGTTCACCTGTACTGGGAACACGGTCATCGACACGGGGCGCGCCTGCATCAACCTCGACTTAGGACTTTCTTACGGGATCATCGCCAACAACTACCTCAACCAGGGCTATCACCGTGGACCAGTTGGTCATGTCGGTGACATCGGGACGGATGGCATCTCGATCTCCGGTGCCAGCGGAAACGTCCACGCCACTGGTCTTCTCGTCACCAACAACGTCATCAAGAACGCCGCACGCAACGGCATCGGTATCAAGGAACTCGACAACGCTCTCATCTCCGGCAAGCACATCATCAACCCAGGTATGCAGTACCGAGCGAATGGCACTGAGATTTTGGTGGCCGACACTGACTCGGGCCACGGCATATCGATGAACACTTCTGGGACGTACAGCAACGTCCGCGTGATGGGGAACAACCTGGTCGAGTCTCGCTCCACTCCGCTCTGCAACCTGCCGATCTACCGTCCGAATACCTCTGGCACTCGCATGGCTCGCAACGAAGCGACTGGTGCATGGCGGGCGAAGAACAACACCCTAACGATCAACGATGCCGTTATGCCAGGTAGTCCGGTGGTGCTTCAGATGGCCGGCGACGACACGTCCGTTGAGGTGCAGTGGAATATGCGGGGCAGCGGCAAGCTTGCGCTCCGCAACGCTGACGGCAGTGTCCTAAATCTGCACAGTACGAGCACGTCGAACGCGGCCAAAGCGACCATGCTCATGAGCGCCGGTGCGGATGACACCGACTACATCGGAGCTGTCACTGCGAGTAGGAACGGCGACACCACCAGCTCCACAGTGGCGATCCGACCATTCGGGAACAACTTGCTCGCGTCTGACGGGACAGCTGCCCCGTTCTGGGTGAAGGGGATGCCTTCAAACAGCAGGGGGATCATCGGATTTGGTGGTGGTCAGGTCAACTGGCGCACAGCTGTCGACAACACGGCCTACACAGCGAACGCCAACGACTACTTGATAGCCTGGACCAATCTCACCGCTGGCAGAACGCTTACCCTCAAGGATGCATCGACCCTCGAGGCCGGGCAGACGTACATCGTTGCTGACGAGTCAGGGCTGGCTAGCACGCACAACATCACGATCGCACCGCTTGTCGGGACCATCAATGGTGCAGTGAACGTGAAGGTCGCCTCCAACTATGGACAGCTCCTCGTCTGGTCTGACGGAACCAACTGGCACTCGTCGCCTGACTTGTCGGGCAAGGTCGACGTGGTCGTGGGCAAAGGGTTGTCAAGCAACTACTACACGACAGTTGAGCAGTCAAAGCTGGCGGGCATCGCCGCACTAGCCACTCGGAACGCGACTGACGCCGATCTACGAGACAGAACGACACACATAGGCACCCAGTCAATTACGACGGTCACTGGGCTCCAGGCGGCCCTAGACGGGAAACTCTCGAGGTCTTTAAGCGACGCAATTGCTGACGCTGTCAACTACACGCTGGGCACGACGACCGGGACCAAGTTCGGGACCGCCACTACTCAGAAGATCGGGTTCTTCAAATGCAACGCCAGTAGTGCAGTCGACTGCGACTACTGACTTGGGAACGGCTTTGGCGAACGTCGGGCTTCGTGCCAGCGGTAGTGCCTATCCGATCAGCACATCAGGAACTGCTGCCTTCACCGGCGTCCATTCGCTCACGGGCAACCAACGTGCACTCGGGATCGTTCGAAACGCCACAGTTACCCTGACCACCGTCTCAGCGACGAACAACGAGTGCGACGCTACGACAGCGTCTTTCATCATCACTCTGCCCGCCGCATCTGGCAGTGCGGGCATAATTTTCGAGTTCACCAAGACGGATGCAACAGCGAACACAGTGACGATCGAAGCCAATGGGTCTGAGACCATCAACGGCTCACTCACCTAAGTCCTGTCTGCCCAGTACAAGTACGTGAAGATCCGAATCAACGCGGGTGGCACCGGGTGGCTCGTGACGGGGAACAACTAGCCATGGCGATCACCAAGTACATGCAGGTCATGCTGGTGGATACCCAAGCGTCCTTGCCGGCATCCGCTGACATGGGGCAGGTGGCGTTCTGTCAGGACACCAAGATCAGCCTGATCTTCGACGGGACGATCTGGCAGCCCTCGGACAAGCTGGTGGTCAAGAAGAGCACGGTCGTCGTGAACGGCAAGAACATCGGGGTCACCCCGATCTACACGCTAGAGCCGAGCAGCCTGAACTTCTATCCAACCCAGATCATCATGCGGGCGGTGAACGTCTCCGGCGCGACGTTGAAGCCGACCGTCTCGATCGGCAGCAATGCCAGCTCTTACGACAACATCGCAACCGGGAGTTTGCTCAACAGCCTGCTGACACTCACCGGGGCATCCACATCACCCCAGAACGTGAGCACATCTGCGCCCCTATCCGGTGGAACGGTGATAAATGCAAACGTCTCGCTTGGAGCGCTGGCGGTCAACTACACGTTCACAGTTAATGTGATCGGGTTCTACGCGTAGACTGTAGGGACTGATGTTTCTTTGCGAGTCAGAATAGTTCGATTCCAAGGGAGACCCCCAAGAGGAATATTGCTGCGACCTGAAGAACGAAGCTGCCGATGACATAGCCGGCCTTTTCATCATTTGCACTGCGGATGCTAAGGGTGGTTTCCATGTCGTGCCACGCACATTCGCGTTGAGCTAGATCTGCGGGGTCGTTCCAGTGATTCGTCTCCACCATGCCCCTAAGGGACTGTGCGCTGGTGACTGTGTACTTGATAGCAAACGTCTGGACGTAAATGGCAGCAACAGCTGAGGCCACAAAGACTAAAAGAGCTGCGAGAAGAAACCAAATCGCGACATCATTATTAAATTTGAACGAGGCTTCTTTGCCGGTGATAAACACCGTCAGGGCGAAAATTATCGTGAGGAGTGTGGAGCTGGTAGTGACCAGCGTTGTTCCCCGGCCCTCCAGCGTCTTCTTGCGCTCGACTTCTGCCGCAAGTCGTTCGGTTATATGCTTGGCATAGACCTCACCACCCGATGTTTCACTCACGCGTCCGGCTTCCTGTCATGCCTCTTGTAACGCTTCGTGTCCTGATCACCCCAGGGTTCCCAAGGATCGGGGGTCGCTGGCACGACATTCTCGGTCTCATCGTCGGCCGGTTGAGCCGTAGCCGGTTGCTCCGGTTGTTCTGCCGAGTGGCTTCCACTCATAACTGCTCCCTCACTGGTTTGCGGAGAAGGTATCACTGAGCTGTAGTGAAAACCGAAGTATGAGATTTGCCGATGTGGGGAATATAATTCGTGTGATTTACTAAAAGTAGATGCACTACATCACCACCGCCGGCCAAGCAGAACTGAACGGCGCATGCAACCGCGCGGTCACCGCGATCTGCACGGCCGCGCCTGGGGTGAACGGTTTCTAAGCCCAACGCTGTCGGCGTCGGCCAATACACTCCCTCCATGGCCAAAAGTCGGGCTAAGAAGCCACCTCCTACCAAGCCGCCTACGCCCGCTGTGGCGCGCCAGGTGTTCTCGGAACTGAATGCGACGTTCTACACCGCCGATCCTGGCGAGTTCCTGACGATGCGGGTAGAAGCGCTGTCTCTGATGGCTGCGCCTGATGAGGCGTTGGCTGCGTCTTTCGGGTCAGAGCGCACGATCGGGGCCACGCAGTTTGGATCGATGCCGGTGCCAGACGCGGAGGCCCGCCAGCGTTACATCCAGACTGAAGCCGTCATCATCTTTCACCACGCGGCCGAGCTGGTCCTCCGGCTCTTCTTTGCGCACACAGAACGGGAGACATGCCCGTGGTTCGCGATGGCCGCTTCCACGAGTTTCGCAGACTTCAAAGACAAGGTGGCCAAGTCGCTCGATGCGGGGTTTGACCGGGTCGAGATAGCGATGGTCTTTCTGGGCGGGACAGACCCCAAAGATGCCGCGATTGGAGCGACGGAGGAGGAGTTCAGCGAGACGGTAGAAGCAATCCGACAGCTACTTCACTTCGCCGCGTACAGATTGTTGAAGGAGTCCTTTCTTTACAACGCATCCAAACATGGCCTCACCGCCGTGCAGCTGTGAGGTGGGCCCTTCGTAGTGGTCCAGTTGTTGTGCGACTCTGTTGCCCGAGTGTTTGGGCAGGAAGAATCGACGACGACATGGCAGGTAGCAAG
>NZ_QJSP01000015.1 GCF_003217475.1 Williamsia limnetica
TGTTTGACGCCGTGCGCGATCATCGTGCCGCCGATGGCGGCGCGGAGCAGTAGTTGCACGGCGGTGTGGTCGGAGGCCGGCTTGGTGAACAGGCGTGTCATTGTCTCTTCAATCCCTTCGTTATGTACGAAGCTCTATGCAGAACCCCAGGTCGAGACTAGGCAAGACCCTGGTGTGACGGTAACCACAGCCATTCATGATCTGTGAATCAGCCCACCAAACACCTGGAGTCCAGTGATGACCTCACCACCGACCTGGTCAAACCCGGAGCACCGCAGAAGTGTTCTCTGGATCGTTGCCCTTGCCACCGCAGCCATCATCTTCGACGGTTACGACCTCGTCGTCTACGGCACCGTTCTTCCCACGCTGCTCGATGATCCGACGCAACTGGGCAACCTGAATCCGGGAACGGCCGGCGCGCTCGGGTCCTACGCGCTCGTCGGCGTGATGGTCGGAGCCCTCGCCGCCGGAGCAATCGGAGACAGGATCGGCAGACGACGAATGATGCTGATCAACATCGTCTGGTTCTCGATCGGCATGGCCGTCACTGCGACCGCCCAGAGCATCGTCTCGTTCGGAGTACTGCGCTTCCTCACCGGTATCGGGGTCGGCGGACTCGTCGCCACGGTCGGCGCCATGATCGCCGAGTTCGCTCCACCTGGAAAGCGAAATCTGTACAACGCCATCGTCTACAGCGGAATCCCGGTCGGTGGTGTTCTGGCCGCAGCGCTCGCGATCGTGCTGGAAGACCACATCGGCTGGCGCGGATTGTTCTGGGTCGGTGCACTTCCACTCGTCATCCTGCTGCCGCTGGCGATGCGCAAGATGCCGGAATCGCCGCGCTGGTTGATATCTCGGGGCCGCCTCGAAGACGCGCGAAATGTCTGTGACAGCACGGGTATCCCGTTCCCCGAGGACACGGTAACCGCGTCCGACACCGCCAAGGTCGGCTTCGCAGTGCTGGCAACCCGGAAGTACCTCACACCGACCGCCCTGCTCGGCGTGATGAGCTTCTCCGGCCTGTTGCTCACCTATGGTCTCAACACCTGGCTCCCGCAGATCATGAAGAACGCGGGATTCAACGCGAAGGGATCACTGGCCTTCTTACTCGTCCTCAACGGCGGCGCGATAGTCGGTGGTCTCATCGCTTCCCGGCTAGCCGACAAACGCGGCCCACAACGGATAGTTGCCACCAGCTTCTGCCTCGCGACGTTCGCGCTGATCTGTCTCACGCTGGGATTCCCGCTGCCGATCCTGCTCGCCGCAGTAGCGGTGGCCGGCACGGGAACGATCGGGACCCAGGTGCTCATCTACGGCTACGTCTCGAACTACTACCCGACCAGTGCACGGGCCGCAGGCGTGGCCTGGTGTGCCGGATTCGGACGGCTCGGCGGCATCGTCGGGCCGATGATCGGCGGGCTGCTCCTGGGTGCAGGGATCAGCTCCGCAAGCGCCTTCTACATCTTCGCCGCGGTCGCGCTGGTCGGCGCCGGGGTCACCATGCTGGTACCGAAGCGGGCCGACGAGTTGGACGCTGCCTCGTCGCCGCTGCCCGGCGGGACCCTAGCCCCCCTGGGTAGGGACTAGGCACATGCCTGGTGTGACCCAGGACACTCCCTGCCAATCTGGCAACAGCCCGCACTCTTCCACCCCCTGGCCACGGCCGGGTCTTCCAGGAGGCACGCCATGAGCGCACCCACCGCCGACAACCTCGGCCACATCGCGACGGTCCTGTCGGATGCCGTGATCGATGACCACGACGCCGGCGTCTTCCGGGCGAACCGACGAATCTTCACCGACGAAGACGTCTTCGAACTCGAGATTAAGCACATCTTCGAGGGCAACTGGATCTACCTGGCCCATGAGAGCCAGCTCCCCAACCCGGGGGACTACTTCACCACCTACATCGGTCGGCAGCCAGTGGTGATCACCCGCGCCAAGGACGGCGAAATCCATTGCCTCATCAACGCATGCGCTCACCGCGGCGCGATGCTGTGCCGCCGCAAGACCGACAATCGAATGACGCTGACCTGCCCGTTCCACGGCTGGACGTTCCGCAACGACGGCACCTTGCTGAAAGTGAAAGACCCCGACGACGCAGGTTACCCGGAGACGTTCGATGTCGACGGATCGCACAATCTGACCAAGGTGGCCAGATTCGACAGCTACCGCGGCTTCCTGTTCGGCAGCCTGAACCCCGACGTGCTCACCCTCGATGAGCACCTCGGCGACACCACCAAGGTCATCGACATGCTCGTCGATCAATCACCCGAAGGGCTCGAGGTCTTGCGTGGATCGTCGACCTACACGTTCGACGGCAACTGGAAGGTACAGGCCGAGAACGGTGCTGACGGCTACCACGTCAGCGCGGTGCACTGGAACTACGCGGCAACCACCTCCCGGCGCGGTACGGGGGAGTCCAAGAACGACACCAAGGCGCTCGACGCCGGCGGCTGGGGCAAATCCGGCGGCGGCTACTGGTCGTACCCTAACGGTCACCTGTGCCTGTGGACATGGGCCGCCAACCCCCAGGACCGACCGCTGTGGGACCAGATGGACGAACTCAAGCAAAAGCATGGAGACGCAAAGGGCGAGTTCATGGTCAAAGGTTCTCGGAACCTGTGCCTGTACCCGAACGTGTACCTGATGGATCAGTTCTCTACGCAGATCAGGCACTTTCGGCCCATCGCGCCGGACAAGACCGAGGTGACCATCTATTGCATCGCACCGAAGGGAGAAAGCGACGCGGCCCGCTCTCACCGGATTCGGCAGTACGAAGACTTCTTCAACGCCTCCGGCATGGCCACCCCGGATGATCTCGAAGAGTTCCGCTCTTGCCAACTCACGTTCCGTGCCCAGGCATCTCCCTGGAACGACATGAGTCGTGGCGCCGAGCACTGGAAGAACGGACCGGACCCGGTCGCGACCACCCTCGGCATGGACGGCGTCATCTCGTCGGGGATGAAGAACGAGGACGAGGGCCTGTATCCCGTGCAGCACGGATATTGGCTGTCTGCCATGAGAACCGCACTGGACCACGAACGAATGGCGGACGCAGAGGGTCTTGCGGCCGGGGACGGCGGCAGCGCCTCAACCAAGGAGGCACGAGCATGACCAGCACCGACACCACCAGCGCCCTGATCACACAGAACTCGATCGAACAGTTTCTGTACCGCGAAGCGAGGTATCTCGACGATCGTGAATTCGAGAAATGGCTCGAGTGTTACGCCGATGATGTCGTCTACTGGATGCCCTCCTGGGACGATGCCGACCTGCTCGTCGAGGATCCGCAACGCGACATCTCCCTGATCTACTACGGCAACAAGGGCGGACTGGAAGATCGCGTATTCCGGATCCGGACCGAGCGTTCGTCAGCGACCTCGCTGCCGGAGCCGCGTACCAGCCACAACATCAGCAACGTAGAGGTGATCGAACGTCGCGGAGACATCGTCGACGTCCGATTCAACTGGCACACCATGTATTTCCGGTACAAGACCGTCGACCCCTACTACGGGACGTCCTTCTACACGATCGACTTCTCCGGAGAGCAGCCGCTCATCCGGCGCAAGACGATCGTGCTGAAGAACGACTACATCCACCACGTGGTGGACATCTACCACTTCTGAAGGGCCATCCGATGACAACCACCCAGGAGGCGCCCGCCGACACGGGCGGTCACCAGGTCGCCCTCGCTTTCGAAGACGGCGTCACCCGATTCATCAACTGCCGCAGTGATCAAACGGTCGCCGACGCGGCATACCGGCAGCGGATCAACATCCCGCTCGACTGCCGCGACGGTGCGTGTGGCACGTGCAAGGCGCTGTGCGAATCCGGCGACTTCGACGGCGGTACCTACCTCTCCGATGCGCTGTCCGACGACGAGGCGGCGGCGGGCTACAGCCTGCCCTGCAGCATGAAGCCCCGCTCAGACCTTGTGTTGCAGATCGCCGCGACCTCGGCCATCGCGAAGACCGAGGCCGCCACGTTTTCCGGGAAACTGGCAGAGCTGGAAAGGATCTCGCAGACCACTGTGCGATTCGGAGTCGAGATACCCAACCGCACGGACCTGGTCTTCCTGCCCGGACAATACGTGAACATCTCGGTGCCGGGAACCGAGGTCACGCGGTCGTACTCGTTCAGCAACGGCCCTCACGAAGATCGGTTGACCTTTCTCGTGAAACTCAACGACGGTGGCGCCATGTCGGAGTACCTGACGACAAGGGCAGCGGTCGGCGACACACTGAGCTTCACAGGTCCGCATGGGTCGTTCTTCCTGCGCGAGGCCGAACGCCCGATCCTGATGCTGGCCGGCGGCACCGGTCTGGCGCCGGTCCTGTCGATGGTGCGCACGCTGCGCCGAGAGGGCAGTGACCGCACCGCTCACCTGATCTACGGGGTCAGCACCGATGACGACCTGGTCGAGACGGCCGAATTGGACGAACTCGCCTCGGGTTTGAGCAACTTCACCTGGGACCACTGTGTCTCCGATCCCGCGACGACCGCAGTCAACCATGGCTATGTGATGAGCCTGATGAGGCCCGATCACCTGAACGACGGCGATGTGGCCATGTATCTCTGTGGACCACCGCCGATGGTCGAAGCGGTACGGTCGCATGTCAAGGAAGCCGGCATCGACCCGACGGGGTTCTATTACGAGAAGTTTGCCCTCGCCGTACCGGCGGGTTCGCCCGACATCGCTTCCGGTCCGGTCGATTCCGCACCGGACATGCTCGAACAACTGCTCCTGTCGCCAGATGCGCGCGCCGTCGCCGGCCAAGAGATGTTGCGAGGGGCGCAGATCGAGCCCTGGTCCGGTCTTGCACGCAACACTGACCACGGTGACGTCCTGCGGCGGATCGCCGGTCAGCTCATCGTGCCCCGAGAGGCCGGTGCCCAGACGAATGGAGAGATGACCCTGGACCCAGACGGTGCCTCCGTCGCAGGATTCGAGTCCGCGCGAGCCATCGCGGGCCAAGAACTCTTCCCGGCCGCCGAGCACCCGGCCGTAGCAATGACGCCTGCGGAACCGCGACCGGTACCGCCGCCGAATTCCCTGGTCACCGTTGGCGAGGGCGGATACGAGATCGGAGAAGACCACCCGGCGGTTCACGAATCCGACGCCATCTTCGAGGCGCGCCGCGCCCTGGAACTCGGTGCCCTCGAGGTGACCCTGGGGCGGTTGAACAGCAGGCAGCTGGCCGGATATCGATTGCTGGCCGAATCGACACTGCCGCACGTGGAAGGCGATCGGTTCGTGAACGCCGCGGAGTACACCGAGACCAATGCCGCGTTTCACGACTATCTGTTCACCCTGACCGGCAACCAGCATCTGCTGCAGGCGTATACGGCACTCGGTGTGAAGGGGCGGATGAGCGAGGTCCTGAGGAACGCGACGTGGTGTCATCCCTTGTGCGCGCAGGACCATCTGGACATAGTTTCGGCCTTCGAGGCAGGCGACCGAGACGCGGCTCGGACCCTGATCGTCGCCCATGCCGAGCGGTCGAAGGAGACGATGCGTCGCGCGATGGCCGACAATCTCGCCGCGCAGACCCCGCGGCATGTCACTCCCGGCAGATTCGCCGGCAAGGTCGTCGTTGTCACCGGCGCGGCACAGGGGATAGGCGAGCGCGTGGCCCGCCGGATCAGTGCCGAAGGCGGCACACTTGTGGTCGCCGACCGCTCTGAGCTCGTCAAAGAGCTCGCAGATGACCTGTCGGCCGCGGGTCCGCGCACCTGTGCGGTCACCACTGATCTCGAACAGTGGGAGGGCGCCGAGAACCTCGTCCAGCAGGCGTTGTCGGCGTTCGGTCGCATCGATGTGTTGATCAACAATGTCGGTGGAGCCATCAACTTCAAGCCGTTCACCGAGTTCACCGATGCCGAGATCAGAGCGGAGATCGATCGGTCACTGTTCACGACGCTGTATGCCTGCCGGGCGGTGTTGCCGTCGATGGTGAAACGGGGCGATGGCGTTATCGTCAACGTGTCATCGGCGGCCACGCGAGGCATACACCGCATTCCGTATTCGGCAGCAAAGGGCGGTATCAATGCCATCACCGCCTCGCTCGCGATGGAGTACGCCGATGCCGGAATCCGCGTGGTCGCGACAGCGCCGGGTGGGACGGAGGCACCTCCACGCCGGATCTCCCGTGGCACACCGGAGCCGACCGACCGCGCCGAGGCGGATTGGTTTCAAGCACACATCGACCAGACGCTCTCGTCGTCCCTGATGCACCGATACGGAACCCTGGACGAGCAAGCCGCCCCGATCTGCTTCCTGGCCTCACCGGAGGCGTCGTATCTGACAGGGACGGTCTTACCGGTTGCCGGCGGTGATCTGGGCTGAACACGCAGGTCTTGCGAGCGCTGACGATTAGGCTGGATCGATGAGGTCGGCGGCAGACTGTGTCGGACGAGACGACGAACTCGCCGTGCTCGGTCGGTTCCTGGCGGACGCGCAGACCGGTGAAGCGACCATCGTGGCCGTGACCGGTGAGCCGGGCATCGGAAAGAGTTCTCTGGTGCGATGTTTCGCCGATGAACACAGTGGTCCGGTGTGGCGGGCGCGGTGCGCCCCGTGGGAGTCGGGAACCCCGGGTGCTGTATTGCACCAGTTGTTCCAGCATGAACTGAGCGGTGACCCGATCGCCGTCGCTGATCAGATCCTCGACCTCCTCGGGCCCAGGGACTCCTCAGAGGGTGTCCGTCTGATCGTGGTCGACGACGCAGAGTTCGCAGACGAGACCGCGCTGCAAGCGCTGGTATCCACGGTGCGGCATCATCGCGGTCTGCCCTTGCTGGTCGTGCTCACGGTCAGAGATCGGGCTTCCGTTGCCGCGTCACTCGCGCAGGAGGTCGTCGCGATCTCGGGGCTCACAGGAGCGGCGGTCGCCGAACTCGCTTCCGGTCGCGGACGTCCCCTGCACCCTGCGATCGCCCAGGCCCTCACCGACCACACCGGTGGGAACCCGGGTTACGTCGTCGCGTTGCTCGACGAAGTCGCCGAGTCGGTCTGGGCGATGCCGGGAGCGGCGCTACCGGCGCCGAAACACGTGGTCGCGGACGTGCGCGAACGACTCTCGGACTGCGGCCCGCAAGGACAGGTTTTGGTCATGGCTTTGGCCATCCTCGGCGAGCACGGGTCGCTCACCGAGGCCGCGCAACTCGCGGACCTGCCGAGCCCGCTGGCTGCGATCGACGAGGCGTCGGCAGCCGATCTCATCGTCAGGTCGCTCATTCCAGGACAACTGCATGAGGTGCGTATCCGCGACTCGATGACCCGCGTCGCCGTCCTGGATGTGATGGGTGCACATGCAGCCGGGCAGGCGCATCGGCGAGCCGCCGATATCGTGATCGACCGCGGACGCAGCCTGATCCATCGTGTCAATGCCACACCGATGCCCGACGCCGCTTTGGCTGACGAAGTCGATGCCCTGGCGCACGAGCGGGGTGCCGGAGGGGCGTGGGCTGAAGCGGCCGGGCTCTTCCGGGAAGCGAGTAGGCTCTCGCGTGATCGCGCTCTGCGTGATCAACGGCTCATTCGCACGGCGGATTCACTGGTCGCTGCCGGTGATGTCACAAGCGCGCTCGCGATGGTGCCTGCACTCGAATCGCTCGGGGAGACCCCGCTGCGCGACGCGGTACTCGCGTACCTCGCGATCGTCCGCGGCCGGGCTGCCGAAGCGGAACTTCGTCTGGCGCGTGCGTGGGACATCGTCGATCCCGACTCCGATCCCGATTCGGCGGCACTGATCGCTCAGCGTTTCGTCTTGCATTCACTGAGTCGTTGCCGGAGTGGCCAATTGGTTGAATGGGCTGATCGGGCGCTGCAGCTCGCGGACTACGACTCACCCGCTGGCATCGAGGCTGCGGCGATCCGGGGCCTCGGTCTCGGTTCCTCCGGGCGGCCGGACCTGGCCGCGCAGGCGTACGCGAACCTCTCCGAGCGGGTGCACCACGGCGTGCAAGCGCAACGGGTGACCCTTGGGCGCGGGTGGCTGCAGCTGGCGCAGGATGATCTCGACGGCGCCAGGAGCACACTGGAGACGGCGGTGGCGACCGCACATCTGGGAGGGTCCGCCCGAATCACTCTGTGGGCGTACGGGTGGCTGGGAAGGGTCCAGTTCCTCACCGGCGACTGGGATCAGGCCTTGCAGACTGTGACCGCAGGACGAGGACTCGCCGAGTCCAGCGGAATCGTCTTGGCCACAACACTGTTGGAATGGACCGCTGCGCAGGTCGGTGCGCTGCGCGGTGCATGGGAGGAAGCCGACGCTGCCGTGCGGAGGGCGGAAGCGGTCACCCAGGACTACGAGATCATGCGAGCGCCCATCTACTTCGCGCGAGCACACATCGCCGAGGCGTCGGCTGACTACGGCGCCGTGGTCAGAGCCCTCGACGAGGTTCGCAAGATGTCATCGACCACGTCGCTGAAGCATCCCGGATTCTGGCCGTGGGCGGACATACTCGCCAACGCGTTGGTGGTGGACGGCAAACTCGACGCCGCAGAGATTTTCCTGCGCACTCAAGAAGCCGTCGCCGACGAGATGGGTCATTGCTCCACCCAGGCCCGCCTCGGCTACGCGCGCGGCCGGTTACTCGGTGCGACGGGCGACTTGGTGGGCGCACGGCGATCTTTCGAGCGTTCCCTGTCCCTGCTCGACGGACTTCCGCTGCGCTACGATCTGGCTCGCGTCAACTTCGCCTACGGCCAGACCCTGCGTCGTGCGGGCAAACGCGGGGAGGCCGATCCGGTTCTGGGAGCGGCGAGAGACATATACCAATCGCTCGGTGCGACCACCCTGGTGCAGCGGTGCGACCGCGAGCTCCGGGCAGGTGGGGTGAACGCCAAACTGCCCCGCGGCGACATCAGCCTCACACCGCAGGAAGAGGCCGTCACCAAGCTTGTCTCTCAGGGGTTTTCGAACAGAGAAGTGGCGGCGGAACTGTTCGTCTCGGCCAAAACGGTTCAGTATCACCTCACCCACGTCTACGCCAAGCTGGGCATCCGTTCCCGGGTCGACCTCGCTCGGGTCTACAGCTCCGACTGATGCGCTCGCCGCGTCGGCTTCATCCACCGGGTCTCC
Organism: Williamsia limnetica; assembly: GCF_003217475.1. GTDB lineage: Bacteria > Actinomycetota > Actinomycetes > Mycobacteriales > Mycobacteriaceae > Williamsia > Williamsia limnetica. The sequence goes on from NZ_QJSP01000015.1 coordinate 9,087, forward strand.
GTGACATCCACCGAAACAAGAGATGAATTCCCTCGCCGCGGTGGCTTGGGCCTGCCGAACCGCACTAGGTTCATAGCGATGGGACTACTGCGTATGGGGAGGCACGTGAGTAAGCGATCTGCACTGTCCATGGCGGCAGCCGCGGCGGTGGTGGCCGCGCTCGTGTCGTGCTCGGAGGATGACGGAGACAGTGGCACCGCCGAGTCGACGTCGTCTGCCACGCCGGCAGCCGCCGAGCCGTTTGATCTCCAGGCCCACCGCGGGGGCCGAGGTGAGTACACCGAAGAGTCACTGGCAGCGTTCGACAAAGCGCTGTCGCTCGGCGTCAGCACCCTCGAGCTGGACATCGTGCTGACCGCGGACAAGCAGCCGCTGATCTGGCACGATCCGAAGATCGACGCGACGAAGTGCAGCGACACCGCGGCCGCCGAACCGGGTGATCCGCAGTTCCCCTACGTCGGCAAGCTCGTTCACGAGTTGACACTCGCCCAGGTGCGTACCCTGGATTGCGACAAAGTGCTCGAAGGCTATCCAGACGCGCAACCTGTCGTCGGCAACAAGATCGCGACTCTTCCCGAACTGTTCTCGTTGGTCGACGAACGCGGTGCTGATGCGGTGCGGTTCAACATCGAGACGAAAGTCGAGGGGGAAAATCGCGCCGAGTCGGCTGCCCCCGAGGAGTTCGTCGACGTCATCCTCTCTGCGGTCACTGCTGCAGGCAAGGTCGACCGGGTCAGTATCCAGAGCTTCGACTGGCGCACACTGCCGCTCGTACATCGGGCGCAACCTTCGGTTCCTCTGGTGGCGCTGTGGGACGAGACGACGTGGAAGCAGGGCTCACCGTGGCTCGGGCCGGTGGACTTCGACGCCGTCGGAGGTGATGTCATCGCCGGTGTGCAGACGATCGACGGTGTGTCGATCCTGTCGCCCGGATACGTCGACCCCTACCCGGACGGCTCGGTGCCGCCGGCCGGATACAAGCTGGTCGCGAACAAGGAGTTCGTCGAGCGTGCTCACGCCGCCGGCTTCACCGTGATCCCGTGGACCGTCAACGACGCCGCGGTCATGAACGCTCAAATCGATTCCGGGGCAGACGGAATCATCACCGACTATCCGACGACGCTGCGAACGGTCATGTCTGATCGGGGTATGGCCGTACCGCCGCCGGTGCAGTAGCAAGCCTCACCCCGAGTGCTCCGGCTGCCGGCGCTGAGGTGAGCGCTACCGGGGCCCGAGGGTGGATAGCTCGATGCCATGGGTGTGGGCCATGCTGGTCAACTCCGAGAAGCGTTGCAGCGCTGCAGCCTCGCCGACGGCAGCCGCCGTGGGTTGGTCGGTGAGTTCGCCGGACAGCGTTCGGAACACATCGTCCGAGCGACCTTCGATGGTGATGTCGGCGGTCCGGCCCGGGCCGGCCAGGGTGGTGTGTACGCCGTCGGCGCCGGCGGTGAGCAGTAGTTCGTCCCCGTCGGCCACGATGCGGACGGTCAACGGGGGATACTCGGCCTTCTCCGGATAGAGCGCCATGATGGCGAAGGCGAGCCATCGACCCTGACTGTGGTCACCGTCGATGCCGGGGGTCAGCAGGGGTACACCCCAGCGGGCGAGATCGACCAGCACGGTCTGCAGGCCGCGGCCCCAGTCGGTCAGTGAGTACACCCGAGCAGAGACCGGGGCCGGTTGCTCCTCGGACGTGACCACTCCCGCCTCCTCGAGGGTGCGCAGGCGTTGCGCCAGCAGGTTGGTGGCAATCCCGGGCAAAGCTTTGTGCAGGTCAGAGTATCGACTGGGGGCGATCAGGAGCTCACGTACCACCAGCATCGTCCACCGGTCGCCGATCACATCCAGAGCGCGCGACAACGCGCAGTATTCGCCGTACGACTTCATGACTGCCATCCTACGCTTGACAAAAAAGAGTTTCTACTTGAAATAATAAAGCGGTGACTTTCCTCGATAGACAACAACGAACCACTCCACGCAGGGTGGTCTTGGCCGTCCTGTGCTTGGCGACATTGACCATCAGCCTCGCCACGACAGCGATCAACGTGAGCTTGCCCTCGCTGGCGGTGGAGTTGGATGCGAACAACCGCGACCTGCAGTGGATCGTCGACGCATACAACCTGTTGTTCGCGACCTTCGTCCTGGCATTCGGTAGCCTCAGCGACCGCTACGGCCGAAAGGGTGCATTGGTCCTGGGCTTGATCGTCTTCGGCGGCGGTGCGATCGGGGCGTCGTTCGCGACCAGCTCGACCCAGCTGATCGGCTGGCAGGCGATCATGGGTCTGGGTGCGGCGTTTGTGTACCCGACGACCCTGTCGATCCTGTCGAACATCTTCACCGAACGTTCCGACAAGGCCAAAGCCATCGGAATCTGGGGCGCCACAACGGGAATCGGCGTTGCCTGCGGTCCCATCTTGGGTGGTTGGTTGCTGGAGTCGTTCTGGTGGGGCAGTGTATTTCTCGCGCTGTCCACAGCGGCAGCTGTCGCAGTGATCGCGGCCTTGTTGTTCGTCGAAACCTCCCGAGATCCCTCGACGCCGCGCATCGACTATGGCGGTCTCGTGCTGTCTGTGCTGGCTGTCGGCACGCTGGTCTACACCGTCATCGAGGCTCCGGAACACGGATGGTTGAGCACGGTGACTCTCGGTGGTTTCGCGGTGTCGGTGGGGTTGTTTGCCGGCCTGGTGTTCTGGGAGCGCCGCCGATCGGAACCGATGATCGACGTGACGCTGTTCACCAACATGCGGTTCACCGCCGCGAGCGCATCGGTGACGTTCGCCTACTTCGCGCTGTTCGGTTTCATCTTTCTCATCACCCAGTACTTTCAGCTGGTCCGCGGATTCGGCCCACTCGAGACGGGGGTGAAGTTCATACCGGTCGCGACCTCCATCGCAGTGGGGTCGATCCTCGGGACGATGCTTGCGGTTCGGTTCGGCAACAAGGTGGTGGTCTCCGGTGGGTTGGTGCTGTTCACGGTCGCCTTCCTCTGGATTTCGACACTGAGCGAGACCACGAGTTACTTCGAGATCGCATGCCAGATGATTCCGCTCGGACTCGGGTTGGGGTTGACGTCCGCACCGGCCACCGAGGCCATCATGGGTGCTGTGCCCGTGAACAAGGCGGGAATAGGCTCGGCCATGAACGACGCCACCCGCGAGGTCGGCGGCACACTGGGTGTCGCGGTCATCGGTAGCGTCTACGCCTCGCTCTACGCTTCCGGTCTCGCAGACTCCGACAGTGTCAAGCAGCTACCTTCACAGGTGGAGTCGGCCGTCAGTGAATCCGTCGGCTCGGCGCGGATCGCTGCCGAGCAACTCGGTGCCGCCGGCGATGTGCAAGGGGCACAGTCCGTGTCCGATGCGGCGGGCAGTGCGTTCCTCGACGGCCTGGCTGCCGGATCCTACGTTGCCGCCGCGGTCACCCTTGTGGGTGCCGTTGTTGCAGCAGCATTTCTACCGTCACGGCCGGCCCGCTCGAACTCAGATCGTCATCGTGGCGAGGAGGTCGGTGCTCGGTGACGCTGCGCCGCGGCGCTTTCGTCCTGCCGACAGCTCGCGACTAAGGATTCTTCTCATGGTGCGGAGCGTGTTGTAGACCGTAGCGTCGGAATGGCAAGCGTGCACTGCCGCCGATGAATGGAGATTTTGCTGTGACGATCGATACGGACCAGGCGTTGGCTGCGTTGACTGCGCGCGTCGAGATTCTTGAGGCCGAGGCCGAGATCCGTAGGATCCAAGCCCGATACATGTTCCTGTGCGATACGCCGTGTCCTGAGTTCGGGGTCCGCGACGACGCCCACCGTATCGATCTGATCCTCGATCTGTACACCGCGGATGCGGTCTGGGAAGGCGTCGGGGAATACTACGACGGACAATTCGGTCGCGCCGAGGGACATGAGGCCATTCGCGCTCATTTTCAGAACTTCTGGGGAACGAAGCGGGAGCCCGCGCTGCTGCTGAATGCGCACTACCTCACCTCAGAGCAAATACACGTGACCGGCGACGAGGCCATCGGTCAGTGGATCCACATGCAGCCCTGGCTCTTCGCCGACGGTTCCGGGATCTTGCGATCGAGCCGGCTGAACAACGCGTTTCGCCGAGTCGATGGGACGTGGAAGATCAGCCGGACCCGGACCGAGAACGTCTTCATTGCCCCGCTGCCAGATGCTTTCGCCGAAAGTTATCCCGCCGCCTCCGTGTTGATGAAGGACTGACCTCTCGCCTCAGTTCTGTGATCGGACGTCGTTGATCAGGCCGCGCGCAGTGCGGATCCCTGATTCGATCGCCCCGTCGACGACCACACCGTTCCATCCTTTGGCCCAGTCGGCCCCGGCAAAGCGCAACCGCGTCGCCGACTCCTGGAAATGGTTCCAGCCGCTGAAGAACTGCCCCGATTTCACGGTGGCCCAAGTTTGTCCGGACCATTCGTCCGCGACCCAGTCATGGCCACCGCAGTCGATGACCTGCATACCGGACTGCCACACGTCGAGCGCTTTCTGGGCAGAGGCCACGTTGTCGAGCTCGATGGACGTGTGGTCGGATCCGAATCCGACCAGGATTGTGGTGTCGTCCTCGAGGAAATACTCGCTGCGCAGAAGTGAGATGGGGTTGTCACCGGGTGCACCGGCGATCACCGAATGGTGCCCTTCGACCTTGATCCAGATCTTGAAACCCTGTGAGTTGGAGCCATCTCGGATGAGCCGGTTCTGGTCGTCGGACAGGGCGGGAACGAACTCGATCCGCTTCAGGGCGCCGATGGGGGCGGTGACGATGACAGCGTCTGCAGTCACGACGGTGCCGTTGTCCAATTCGACTGCGGCACCTGACGCTCCGTGTTCCACTCGGCGGACAGGAGTGCCGAGGGTGATGGTGGCTACCAACTCGGCTGCCATCGATTCGTACAGTCCGCGCATTCCGTGCACCAGCTTGAAACGCAGTGTCTGCTCGTCCATCAGCGAGCTCCGGTGATCGCTGAGTGCAGCCCAGTGTTTGGCCATCAGGGGCGACGCGGTTGATGTGGGGCCCTGGTATCCGGCCGACCAGTACGCATCCGCGAGATCGATGTCTTCTCGGGTGAACTGTTCATCGTTTTTCAGGCAGTCCAGAACACTGCCAGAATCCGCAGCCAGAAAGCGGGCCTTGAGGTCCTCGTCGGCGCTGATGCTGTCGAGGAGGAACAGGGGATCGTGTGGAAAGGGAAAGTAGTCGCGCGAATCCTCGCAGATCTTCTCCTGCACGCGCGCCAGCTTGGTGTCGAGGTCATGCTCGCTGCCTCTGTGCACGGTGCCGTCACTGACCCACATCGCAGTGTCGATGTCCGGGCTCGGATAGATTTCCTGTCCGTACCGAGTGATCTCGGTCCAGATGAACGGCTGCATCCAGTGCACCCAGGTGGCGCCCATCTCCAGCTGATGACCGACCCTGGTGTCGGTCCACGCGCGTCCGCCGATCCGGTCTCGAGCTTCGAAGATCTGAACGCTCCAGCCTGCGTTTTCCAGCTCGCGTGCGGCGGTGAGGCCGGAGAAGCCCGCCCCGACGATGATGGCCGTGGGCCGCGTTGGGTTGGTGTTGTCAGTGATGCCTGTCATGGGTGACCGCCTAGGTGACTAGCGAGTGAGGTGACGCGCAGGGCTGATTCGCAGCGTAAAGTGATGACAGCTTTGATGCAACAGTTGTAGAATAAAAGGTAGAAGTCTTGACGATGACCCCTGATCGGAGGTGGGTACTGAAGAAATCTTCAGTAGCACGAGGGTTTCACCCAGTGGTGCGCTTTCGCGGCACGTGACTACGCTGACGGCACCACGCCGGGTGGCGGGGGGTGCTCGACAGGAGCCCCAAAAGCATTGACACAGTGCGGGTCTCGAAAAGATGCCGCACTAGTCGAAGAACTGGTCCGTCCGCGCGACGTGGACGTCGGCAGCTGCACGCCTCGCCGACCCGCAGCTCATCCCACCATCTACACAGGAGACACCATGGTCGATCTGTCACACGTCAATACCGGACTGTTCATCGGGGGCCGATGGATTCAGCCCGAATCCGTCTACACGAGTGTGAATCCGGCTACCGGGGCATCGCTGGCGGAGATCGCCTCCGCGTCCACCGACGATGTAGACGCCGCTGTCGGTGCAGCCACCGACGCCTTCCGCGGTGATTGGGGCGCGCTGGCACCCTCCCAGAAGGGTGCGTTGCTGTACCGGCTGGCCGACCTGGTCGAGCGCGATATCGAGGTCCTGGCGCACCTCGAGTCCCTGGAGATGGGACGGCCGATCGGGATGAGCATGGCCCTGATGGTCCCGAATCTGGTTGCTTCGCTGCGCTATTACGCCGGATGGGCCGACAAGATCAACGGCGAGCACATCTCGAACGACGGCTACCTGGGAGGCCCGACGCCGACACACGCCTACACCCGTCGAGAGGCGCTGGGCGTGGTCGCGGCCATCGTGCCATGGAACGCGCCACTGATGATCCTGGGCTGGAAACTGGCCCCTGCCCTTGCGTGCGGCAACACCGTGATCGTCAAACCGTCCGAAGACGCGTCGTTGTCGATACTGCATCTGGTGGCTCTGGTCACCGAGGCAGGCTTCCCGGCCGGTACCGTCAACGTCGTTCCGGGTACGGGTGCCGTTGCGGGCGAGGCGCTGGCGCTGCATCGGGGCGTCAAGAAGATCTCGTTCACCGGGTCGACAGCGGTGGGCCGCAGGATCCTCGAGCATTCGGCGACCAACTTCAAACGCACCGCGCTCGAGCTCGGAGGCAAGGCGCCTCAGATCATCTTCGACGATAGCGATGTGGAAGCCGCGGTGGCGGGCACAGCCATGGGGCTCTTCTTCAATCAAGGAGAGGTCTGTGCAGCCGGCACCCGCATCATCGTGCACCGCAACGTATACGAGCAGGTGCTGGCAGGCCTGGAGAACGCTGCCAACGCGCAGGTGCTCGGTGATCCGTTCGACCCGGCGACGACGATGGGGCCACTCGTCAACGAGCGGCAACGCGACCGGGTACTCGCGTACTTCAAGGCCGGCGCCGAAGACGGTGCGCGTGTGGTCGCCGGGGGATCGGCGCCCGATCGACCCGGATTCTTCGTCGAACCGACGGTGTTCGCGGGTGACAACGACATGCGGGTGGCGCGCGAGGAGATCTTCGGACCGGTCGGTGTCGTCATCCCGTTCGACTCCGACGACGAAGCGGTATCCCTGGCCAACGACAACGATTACGGCTTGTCCGCCACCCTGTGGACCACCGATCTCTCCCGGGCTCACCTGCTCTCCGCCCGCATCGAGGCAGGGGCCGTTGCAGTCAACGGCTGGTCACCGCTTGCGCCGCAGTTACCCTGGGGCGGAGTCAAAGCCAGCGGTATCGGACGAGAACTCGGATATGAGGGCGTTCTCTCCTACACCGAGACCAAGACGGTCACGATCGTCTTGTGACCGCGGCGCGCGGACCTACAACCACGATTCGGCCGTCGGCGGTGTCATCGGCAGGTCGAACTCGAAAATCGCTCCGTGAGGGTGGTGTTCGCGGGCCGTCAGGGTGCCGCCCTGACGGGTTATTATCCGGTGGCTCAACGCAAGGCCGACACCGTGACCGTTCGATTTGTCGGTGAAGGCGCCGTCGAAGATCCGTCCCTCGGGCATGTGAGAGAGACCCTTGCCGCGATCGGTGACGTTGACAATGCCCCGATTGTCTTGCCGCCGCACGGACACCGACACGACCCGTTCGGCCTCCGGCCACTGCGACATCTCGTCGATGGCGTTGAAGCAGAGATTGAGGATGACCTGGCCGGTGAGGACCCGTTCGCACACAACCTCCACCGGATGGTCCGCCAGCGCGTAGTGCAGCGTCACGCCTTTCTCCCTGGCGCGCAGGTCGAGGAAATAGGCGCATTCGCCCACGATCTCGTTGAGGTCGGTGTGCTGCTGTGACTCCTCGAGCGTGGTGACGTACTCCCGGAGACTCCGGACGATCTGGCTGGCCCGATCGACCTGCCTCCGTGCGTTGTCCAGTCCGCGGTGGATCTCCGCGTTCGCCGTGTCCTGATCGGCGAGTCTGCTCTGTGTTCCCGCGAGATAGTTGGTGGCAGCCGCCAGCGGCTGAGCCAATTCGTGAGCGATGGCCATCGCCATGTCGCCCATGGCGTTGTAGCGCGCGAGATGGTTCAGGTACTGCGCGTCGCGACGATGCTCCTGCTCGGTCTCGACCAGGTCGGTGACGTCGTGACACAGCAGCAGCGAGCCGCTGAGATCGTTCTCGATGGCGATGTGTTGGCAGCTCCCTGCGTGCCACCGCCGCCGACCGCTGGGAAGTTCGAGTTCGTACCGTAGCCCCTCGGATTCGCCGTGTTCGGCCGTCCGGCGAAGGGCGGCGCGGACGGCGTCGCGCGAGGAGCCTGCCCGGCACAGTTCGGTGAACGTTATGCCCAGCAATTCGTCTACGTCGCTGTCGAGCAGATCGGCCGCCGCGGCGCTCGCGTACGTGATCTGCCCGTCGTCGTTCAGCACGATGATCCCCTCGCTCATGTTGCGAAGGAACGCCGACAGTCGCGCCTCGGTGCGGCTGAGATCGGCTTCGGTACGGACGAGATCGCGCCGCATGAGTGCTTCTCGTTCGATGTCGCGGAACTGCACCATGACCACCGCACGCGAAGACAACTCCACGCGGATCGCGATCGCTTCGGTCAAGATCACCCGCCCGCCTTTGGCGCGGTAGGCCCATTCGGTGACGGCCACTCCGTTGTCCACCGCGTCCTGAAGCCAGCGACGGCCGACCGATCGTCGATAGCGTTTCTCCTGGGCGCTCATCTGATGCGCCTTGAGGGGCCGGAGTTCTTCGACGCTGAACTCGAGCAACTCGGCGGCCGCCGGGTTGGCCCAGAGGATGTCCTTGGTCTCCGCGTCATGGACCAGCACGCAATACCGCAGTGAGCGCACCAACTGCTCGTAGTCGGCCGCACCGAGGTCAGGCATTACCGCCTCCTGTGTCGAGTCAGTGCCCGGGCAGGCAGTACTGGACTACCAGCATCAACTGATGACAAGGGCGACGCAAGTAAGGAATTGCTTAGTGGCTTCGCGGGAACTCCCGATACCGGTGGTGGCTGCTCCGCAATAGCGTTCACGGCAGTGCGAACCGATGAACGGAGACATGCAGATGACGACCGATAGCGTGATGCAGCGGGTGGCCGCCGAGCCGGCCGGACCGGCGCGTGCCGCGGCGTTCGAACACGCACTGGACGTGCTGCGGTCGCGACGGGACGAGTTCAACGAGCAGCGGTTTGTCCCATCCGAGTTCATCGGTCTGCTCAAACGCGCCGGAATGTACCGGGCGTCGACCCCGGCTATGTTCGGCGGCGAGCCGATGGATCCATCCAGCTTCATGCGGATGGTCGAGCGCGTATCTGCCATCGATCCGGCAACCGGGTGGGTCTCGAGCTTCGGCTCGTCCCTGGTGTACTTCGCCGCGCTTCCGCTCGAGACCCAGCAGCGGATCTACGCCGCGGGACCCGACGTCGCCTACGCAGGCGGTTTGTTCCCGATGCAGAAGGCCGAACGCGTCTCCGGAGGTTACATCTGCTCGGGAACATGGCAATTCGCCAGCGGATGCCGAGGTGCCGACCTCTTGGGGATCGGCCTGATGGGTGGTCCCGAATCCAATGGGATGCCGCTCACGGCCCTGGTCAGCCCGGAGGAAGTCGATATCGTCGAGAACTGGGACGTGGCCGGCATGAAGGCCACCGGGTCACATGCGATCCGGGCCGATCGGGTGTTCGTCCCAGAAGACATGACCTTCACCCGTGGCGGGACCCCGCAGATCGACGAACCTCTGACCCGCTATCCAGTATTGGCCTATGCGGCACAGGTTCTGGCGGTCGTCACGCTGGGTGCGGCGCGCGGCGCCCTTGATCACGTGGCGGAGGTCGGGGCATCGAAGACGTCCATCACCGGCGGTGCGGCCAAAGGAAACCGGCCCGCGTACAAGGCGGGTCTAGCCCGTGCGGAAGCGGAATTGCGTTCGGCCCGTGCCTTCTTCTACGACATCACCGACGAGGTGTGGGCAAAGGCGACTCTCGGCGAACCGATTCTCGACGAGGAACGAGCGCTGCTGCGACTCGGGGCAACCCATGCTGCGCACGTCGGGCGGACTGTGGTGCTCAACGCGTTCGATCTCGCAGGCACCGGTGCGATCTACGAGAACCATCCACTGCAGCGGTACCTGCGCGACGCACTGGTACCGGCTCAGCACGCGATGCTCCAGACCGGGACCTATGAGGCGGCCGGTGCCGTACTCCTCGGTATGGATGCCGGCATCCCGAGCTTTCCCTAGCACAAAGGGTTTCCCAGACAGCCAGGCGCACGACCTTTCCACGACCTCGACGAATACAGGAGACAGACATGTCGACCGAACCCCTTCGCACGCTGTTCTGCATCGGTAACAACCAGAACTTCTTCGACCTGCCCAAAGCTGACATCGGTCCCGTCTGGGTGGCGGTCTCATCGATGCTCTCGTCGTTGAAGAACATGGATGGCATCGACGTGATCGGGACATTCGACGATGATGCGCACATGGTCGGCCCTTCGGACGGGTGGCCGTGGACGTGCTACGTACTCGCCGATGTTCGTGACCAGGCCACGGTCCGAGAGGCGTGTAACCTGCTGCGCACCACGATGGTCGGAGAGTTCGCACTCTGGAAGTTCCTCAAGATCGAGGCGCGGATGGGACGTGAGCTCACGATCCGCGACGACGTGGCTCTCTGATGGCCGCGACCGATGTGAGCGCCGCGGCCCGGGTGGCCGTCGTGACCGGAGCGGCGGGCGGTATGGGAAGCCACATCGCACGGCGCCTTCACTCCGATGGGTACAGAGTGATGTTGACCGACGTGAACCTGGACGCCGCGCAGAGGCTCGCGGTCGAACTCTCGCCGGATGCGAGCACAGCACGAGCAGCGCAACACGACGTGGCGCACCGCCAGGCCTTCGTAGATGTGCTGGCACTGTGCCGGCAGACGTGGGACACCCCGGCCGTCCTGGTGAACAATGCGGCGATCACCCAGGCCGCCGATCTCATGACCCTCGGCGAAGACGACTTCAGTCGGGTTTTGTCGACGAACGTGAACAGCGTCTTCTTCGGTTGTCAGGTGTTCGGTGCCGCGATGGCAGACCGCGGCTACGGGCGGATCGTGAACATGGCGTCACTGGCCGGACAGAACGGTGGGACGGCCACCGGGGGCCACTATGCCTCGTCGAAGGGAGCCATCCTCACCGCCACAAAAATCTTTGCCCGAGAACTGGCGGCGAGGGGAGTGACGGTGAATGCCATCGCGCCGGGCCCACATGATCTGCCGGTCGTGCGGCAGACGGTCCCGGCCGACAAGCTCGACGGCGTGATCGCTGCCATCCCGGTCGGCGAACTCGGCAACCCCGCGTTCATCGGCGACGTGGTCGGTCTGCTGGCGTCAGAGGGAGCCTCGTTCGTCACCGGCGCCTGCTGGGATGTCAACGGCGGCCTCTACCTGCGGTGAGCGGGCCGGCTCAGCCCTGTGTGTCATCGAGCGGCAGATGGACATCGAACCGCAGGATGTCGCGGACCAGCGTGCTGATGCTGTCCGCATCGGTCTTGCTCTTGATCCGGGCCCGGTGCACGTCCACCGTCTTCACACTCATACCCAGTTTCCGTGCGATGTTCTGACTGGGAAGCCCTTCGACGACCAGTGACAGGATCTGGCGTTCGCGTGGAGTCAGTGAGTCGACCTTGACCTGTACTGCCTGCTGCAGCTGATGCTGACGAAAGCGGCTCTCGGCTTTCTCGACACCCGCCTGCACCGCGTCCAGGAGACGCTGTGGCTCGTAGGGCTTTTCGAGGAAGTCGAGAGCGCCCGCCTGCAGGGTGGACACCGACATCCGGATGTCACCGTGGGCGGAGACGAAGATGATGGCCACGTGGGGTGCGATGTCGTTCAACTTCTCCTGCAACCGGGTCCCGCTCATCTGCGGCATCCGGACGTCGAGAATGATGCAGGCTGCATGACTTCCGTCGTACGACGACAAGAATTCATCGGCGCTGTGGCAGATCCTGGGATGTATCCCGATGCTGTCCAACAACCAGGCCACCGATTCGCACAATTCGGGATCATCGTCCACGACATACACGGTCACGGCGGGCGCGTCGTCGGGACTCACGTCGTCGGTCATGTCTTCCCCCGTCGGTCGCGGCGTACTGAACACGAACGAACTGTACGCCCATGGTTCGTCGGATCCTCCGCGTCGACGCTCGAGCACTGGTGAACCTCGCACGCATGTGTGGGCGTCATGATGCGGACATCGATCGCAGCGCCGGCTCCAGAACCGCGGCCACAGCGAACACATCGTCCTCGTGCCCGGGCCGGCCGATCACCTGCAGCCCCAGCGGCATGCCGGAACCGTCGCGAGCACCTGGTACCACCACCACCGGCGCCCCGAGCAGTTGCCACGGTCGGCTCAACACCGGAGATCCGGTGGCGGCAAGGCCCGCTGGCGCAGGTCCGAGTGCGCCGGGGCCGATGACGACGGAGCAATCGGCGAGCAGGTCAGCGAATCCTCCCTGCAGCTCCGATCGTCGGCGCAGCGCATTCGCTTGGGCTAGGTCCGAGATACTTCGGCCGGAATCGACCAGTTCCCGTAGTGGTGCACTCAGTGCGGTGCTGTGTTGAGCCATGACGGTGTCGAGCGTTCGCGCGGCCTCGTAGGCCATCACGGTCACATGGTCATCGGCCAGCGTCCGGATGTTGTCGTCCCAGTGCAGTGGTTCGGCCGGGATCCCGATACCGGCGAGCAGGGTCGGCAGGGCGTCGATCAATCGGGCCATGGCCGGATCCAGCAGACCGAGATCGCTGCCGGCCCACAGGCAGACGCGAGGGAGGTCGCGCCGGGAGTCGGGAATCGTCCGGCCGGTGAAGGAGGCGAACACATGTCGAAGGTCGGCAACCGTACGTGTCAGGAGTCCCAGTGAGTCGAGTGATTCGCTGAGGCCGGTGATGCCCTGGAGACTTGTGGTGCCGTGCGCCAGGACCATTCCCGTTGCGCCGCAGAAAGATGCGGGCCGGGTCAGGGAACCCGCGGTCTGGGTACCCAACGCGAGCGGTATCGCTGCGGCGCCGACAGCGGCCGCCGACCCACTGGAGGATCCGCCGGGCGTGTGGCCGTTCCCATAGGGATTGCGAGTCGGTCCCGGTGCGAAATATCCGAATTCGGTGGTCACCGTCTTGCCTTGGACAACCGCACCCAGCGAGCGCAGGCGCGCCACGCAGGCGGCATCGGTGTCGACAGCGTGATCGTCGGTCGTCGCCGATCCGGCGCGCGTCGGGAAGTGGGCCACGTCGATGAGATCCTTGACGCCCATCGAGATACCGCGCAGCGGCTGCGATTGTCCGCTCTCGTCGCGGATACGCGCTTCCGCGAGATGGTCGGTCGCCAGCTCGACCCATGCTGCCAGAGCAGGTTCGGCCCGGACGATGTCGTTGCGGACTGCGCCGGCAAGTTCCTCGGCTGTAGTCGTGCCGTTGCTGATCGCGGCCACCTGATCTTCGATCGGCCATGTGTGGACGGCAGAATTCACCAGCATCTCCTTCGGTGGGTCCGTTCAGTGTGCCGGGTGCTGGGCCTGGACAACAGTAAAGATTTCCCCGCTTCCGCTGTAGGTGAGAGTCGAGCTAGCTTCGGCGACATGGTTGATACCGCAGCACAATCGGTGGACTCACAACTCTTTCGCGACGTCATGGGTCACTACCCGACCGGAGTCGTCGTGGTGACCGGACGCGCGGTCGATGGTGACATCCTCGCGATGGTGGTCGGAACGTTCAATTCGGTGTCGCTGGAACCACCGTTGGTGTCGTTCATGCCGATGAAGACCTCACGGACCTTCGCCGCGATGCAGGAATGCACGTCGTTGTGCATCAACATACTGGGCGGCGACCAAGAGGACATCGTGCTGACCATCGCCCAGCGCTGGCAGGACAAGTTGGCAGGTATCGACTGGTTTCCGTCACCGTCCGGTGACCCGGTGCTCGCCGAGTCCGTCGCCTGGATCGACACGCGGATCCGGGACACGGTCGAGGCGGGGGACCACTGGATCGTCCTGTGCGCAGTGGAGAACATGGCGGTCACCAACCCGGTGTCACCGCTGATCTTCTTCCAGGGTGGGTACGGCAGCTTCGTCTGCACCTCACTGTTGGCCCGGATGGATCACGAGATCCTGCCGGCCATCCACGCCGCACACGGGGTGAGGTCCGAGGTCGAGGCGATGGCTGCGGCGATCGGTTGTGACGCCGCCGTGTTCACCGCGGTCAGCAATGACGAGATGGCGACGGTGCTGTCGGTGACAGCGCCGGGCACCGATCGGGATGGCAGTCTGGCCAACCGAATCCCGATGGTCCCCCCGATCGGGGACAGCTTCGTGTTCGCGCAGTCGGGCCAAGAGCAGGACCGTTGGATCGGGAAACTACGAGGTGCCACGGACGACGTGGTGGAAATCCACCGGGAACGACTCCGCTTTGTCCGGGACAACGGCTACCTGTGCTCGTTCCTTCCCTCTGAGGGGAACGCGGCATACCGCGAGATGCGCGATGCCACCAAGCAGTACGAGAACGGACGGTTGACGCCTTCCGAGGAAAGGCAGATCCGCGCGTCGATCGGCAACACCCCGATCGACTACCGGGTGCGCGAGTTGAATGACTCAGAACACTACGACGTCGGCTCGATCGTGCTACCCGTGCGAGATCCCAGCGGGGTGTATTCGCTGACCCTGAGGCTGGGCAGCCTTCCGCTGGGTGCGTCAGGGGCGACGGTCAAGGAATGGCTTGCCCGGGCCCGCAGCGTTGTCGCCGCGCTCGAGAACAACTGAACGCAGAGCACCAACCAGAGAACGCCCGGCCTCTACTCGAGGCGGGCGTTCTTCTCGTTGTGCACCAACAACAGGACAGGATTTACTCGTCGGACCACGCGGCGTCGGCCTCCCAATAGTCCATGCCGGCTGCGCTGACCCGGTGGCGCCAGTCCGACGTCCTTCGCAGGGTCGGTTCGATCTGTGCAGTTGCCTGGTCGGCAGCGCTCGGACCGTCGGCGCGTACGGTCCAGTGCACCCAGTTCAGCTCGCGTCCTTCGTCATCGTGGGTGAACAGGTCGACATGCTTCCACCCGTACCCGAACGTGTCGTTGTAGCAGACGAGAGTCATTCGAGGGCCGGCGAGCGTACCCGCGACGACGGTGGTGGTCATTGCCGCTCCATTGGTCAGGGTTGAAGTGCACCCGACACTCGACTAGGTGCGAGAGCGGTTGTGGCACAGACGGTCATCGTTCAATTTACCCCCTGGGTCCGCCTTGTCGGCGGGGGCGAGGGTAAGGATTTCACCTACTCGGACGCGAGTCTTTCCCGATTTTCGCCGCGCCTGCTCGTCCGTACCGTGACCTGTATCGCGTCGTCTACCAATGGAGCACCACTCATGACCGTCGAGTTCACCGCAGCCGAGAAGGTGTACGACCTCGCACCCGCCGAGCTCGTCCGTCACGATCGGGTCGCCGGCCGGATGTACACCGACCCTGAGATCTTCGAGCTCGAGATGTCGAAGATCTTCGAACGTGCCTGGATCTGGGTGGCGCACGAGAGTGAACTCCCCAGGGCAGGCAGCTTCAAGTCCACCCACGTGGGCCGCCAACCCGTGATAGTCACGAAGGACCGAAAAGGTAATATCAATACCCTGCTCAACCGCTGCAGACACCGCGGCGCCAGCGTGTGTGAGAAGCGTAGTGGTCACGCGAACGGCTTCACCTGCCCGTACCACGCCTGGTCGTATGGGCTCGACGGTACGTTGCGGGGCATCCCATACCCGGACGGCTACGAGGACGTGATGGGCAAGGAGGGCATGGGGCTCAAGAAGCTTCGAACCGAGACGTATGCCGGGATGGTATTCGCCACCCTCGATTCCGACGCTCAGCCCCTGGAGAAATATCTGGGCGATGCCACACTGTGGATGGATCGCTTTTTCAAACAGGGTGGCGGGTATCCCGTCAAAGTTCTCGGCACACACCGTTTCAAGTTCCGCGGCAACTGGAAGATCCAGTTGGAGAACACCACCGACGGATACCACTTCCCGATCGTCCACCGCTCCTGGATGGCGTCGGTCGACTCCGAGACCTCGGACATGATGAGTTTCATGACCGACCCGGCGGCCATCACCCACGACCTCGGCAACGGCCACTCGGTGATGCAGATGGTGCCTGAACACTCCGACCTCGACGTCGACGACGGCAGCGAGCCGTTGCAGGGCCGGTTCGATGATCTGGTGTCCGAACTGCGGGGAACAGGTCTCGACGACGCCGCCGTCCGAAAGCTCGTGCGGGCGATGCACGGGACCGGATTCAATCTGAATCTGTTCCCCAACGTGTCGATGTCGATCTCTTTCTTCCGCATCTTGCGTCCGATATCCGTCGACGAGACCTGGATCGAGCACGTCGCGCTGGGATCAGATGGCCCGCCCGAGATCGTGGATCCGGTCAACCGCGAACGGCTCCGGGTGCACGAACATTTTCAAGGTCCGTTCGGTTTCGGTACCCCGGACGACGCCGAAGGCTGGGACAGGGTGCAGCGCGGAGCGATCGGTGGACCAGAACTGCCCATCATGGTCAATCGCGGGCTCGGGCGCGAGTCGGCGTCCGAAGAAGGATGGCCCACCTCGCACGTCACCGATGAGACCGGTATGCGGGCCGCATACGGCAAGTGGAAGGAAATGATGAGCGATGACTGACACGACCGCGACCCTCAAGCCGAAACCAGGGGCATGGGCTGCTGCCACGCAGTCGCGCGCGCTACCGTCGGCAGGCGTTCCCTCGACAGATCCCCGTGTCGTCCGCGCGATCGACCTGGTGGCACGCGAAGCGGAATTGCTTGATGCAAAGGACTACTGGAGCTGGCAGCAGCTCTACTCGGACGAGGCGATGTACATCATCCCGATCGAACCGGATGAAGACGACTTCGCGAACACGCTCAACATGGTCTACGACGATGCCCGGATGCGGCAGTTGCGCGTGACCCGGATGACCGAAGGCTATGCGATTGCGGCTGTCGACTCGGCAACCACCGTACGCACGGTGGCGCGGTTCGTCCCGGCAGAGGTGGAAGGTGGTCAGAGCGCTGCCCGAGTATGTCTGCGGGCTGCGCAGATCTTGATCGCCTACAAGCGTGGGAATCACGACATCTGGGCCGCGAACGTCGACTACGAGATCGCGGTGGGGGCGGTCCCGGCCGATGACCGGATCACGCGCAAAGTGGTGCGACTGATCGATGGCCGCGACGAAGTGCCCGCGGCAGGATTCTTGCTGTGAGCCTTCGAGTGCAGGTCGCCGAGGTGGTGGCCGAGACACCCGAGATACGAACCCTGCGCCTGGTTCGGGAAGACGGTTCGCCGTTTTCCCGGTACCAGGCGGGGGCTCATATCGACGTCGTCGGTCCCACGGGGGTCCTACGGCAATATTCACTGTGCAGTCCGCCGGCCGACTCGGCATCGCTCCTCATCGCCGTCAAACGTGAGACGGATTCGCGTGGCGGTTCGGTCGCTCTTCACGAGGTCACTGCTGGTGACCACGTCAAGATCAGCGAGCCCCGCAATCTGCTGTCCGTGGCCAAGGGAGCCGATCGGCACCTCCTGGTCGCCGGCGGCATCGGGGTGACCCCACTGCTGAGCATGGCCTACGAAATCTATTCGTGGGGCGAGGAGTTCGAGCTCCACTACTTTGCCCGCTCTCGTGACGAAGCGGCGTTCGTCGACCTTCTCGAGAACCGGGTGGAGTTCGCTGAGCGGGTGCACCTACATTTCGGCCTGCCGCGAGCCGAGCATCCGGCGTTGCTAGCCGAGTTGGCCGAGACCGCGACAGCCGCGTCGCATGTGTACACCTGCGGCCCTCAGGGGTTCATGGACCAGGTGGCTGCTGCGTTCTCGCCCAGGGTCGGCAGCGACCACGTGCACAGCGAGCATTTCGTGGCAGCGGATATCGACACCAGCGGCGATACATCGTTCACCGTCGAACTCGACACCGGTGAAGAGTTCGAGATTCCGGCGGACCGCTCGATCCTGGAGGTGCTCGAAGACAACGGGATCGAGGTGTTCAAGTCGTGCGAGGAGGGCATCTGTGGGTCGTGTGTCTCCGGCGTACTCGAGGGCACTCCGGATCATCGTGACAACTGCCTCACGGCGGCCGACAAGGCTGCAGGTAACCAAATGGCTCTTTGTGTCTCACGGACGGCGTCAGAGAAATTGGTGATCGAGCTCTACTGAGCTCGGGCCGAGCCCCGTTCGGCGAGTACCACCAGGCACCACACCGTTTCAGCGGTGTGGTGCCTTTTGTTTGTTGTTGTGCCCCTTTGTCTGCGGCTCACCTGGCTGTGGTGGCACGGTCTGTGGCAAGTGACACGCAAGCGGCCCGTCCCCTTCAGGGAACGGGCCGCTCGAGTTGCCGATCGGTGATGACTCAGGAGACCCGTACGGGATCCGCTGTGGTTTCGACAGGCCGGCCCGTCAGCGCCGTGATTCTCATGTCGTCGAACTTCTCGGTCGCCACGCGGGCACGATCGCCGCGCGGTGCGGTGACCAGGGCCACGACGATCGAGACGATCAGCGCGATCGGTGCAACGACAAGAGCTGGGTTCGAGAACCCGAGTAGCGCGTCTGGTCCATGGATGGCCGGGCTTGCGAGAATGATCGCAAGTGATAGCGTCAGGCCGACCACGATGCCGGAGATCACAGCGGCTGCGGTCATGCGTCGCCAGTACATCGTCAGCAACAGGGCCGGGAGATTGGCGCACGCGGCGATCGACATGCCCAACGATGCCAGGAATGCGACGTTCTGCCGCTCTGCGGCCAGTGCGATGAGAACGCCCACAGCACAGGTCAACACCGTGGCGATGCGCGCGGCGCGGTGTTGCCCTACTTCGGAAACCTTGCCGCGCCGGAAGACCTGGGCATAGAGGTCGTGGGCAATGGCACCGGACGTCGCGATCACCAGGCCCGACAGGGCGGCGAGGATGGTGACGAACGCGACTGCTGCGACGAAGGCGAGAAGCAGAGATCCGCCGAGTGATTCGGCGAGCTGCGCCACGGCCAGGTTCCCGCCCTTGTTCTCGGCTGCGATCTCTTCCCGCCCGACGATGTTGGCTGCGCCGTAACCAAGGACCGGGATCATCAGGTAGAAAGCAAAGAAGACCCAGATCGCCGTGTAGGCAGATGATCTCGCCTGCTTGGAGTCAGGGACCGTGAGAAACCGGATCATGACATGGGGGAGTCCGAGCACGCCCAGCACCAGGCCGACGATCTGCGACAACTGGTCGAAGGACGCCATGTCGGACGACCGGGCCGGACCGACAAACGATTCTCCGAACTCGCTGAGCGCAGACGAGAACGGACCCAGTGGGTTGAAGTCGAACCGGAACAGGACGAGCAGGAACATCGCGACGGCACAGGCGATCAGCAGCACTGTCTTGATGATCTGGATCCAACTGGTTGCGAGCATGCCGCCGATCATCGTGTAGGCCGTGGTCAGCGCGCCGATGATCAGCACGGCGACGTAGTACTTGATGTCGAACAACAGCGACACGATGAGTGCTGCGCCGACGAGTTGGGCCACCAGATAGACGACACTGATCACAACCGTGCTCGTCGCCATCGCGGACCGGACGGATGAACCCTGGAATCGGGTCGCGAGGACATCGGCGAGCGTGAACCGGCCGAGGTTGCGCAGAGGTTCGGCAACGATCAGCATGGCGAGCAGGAAGGCGATCGGCACGAAGACTGCCAGATAGAAGCCGTTGAACCCGGGTGAGTGCGATCGCGCCGGTCACGCCGAGAAACGATGCGGCAGATATGAAGTCGCCTGCGATGGCGATACCGTTCTGCCTGCCAGAGAGTCGGCCGCCCGCTACATAATGATCGGCGGCGGTGTTGTTTCTCTTGGCGGCCCACCAGGTGATGAACAGGGTGACGAGTACGAGAGAGCCGAAGAGGATTGCCGAGGACAGCGTCATGAGGCGCTCGCTCCGTTCATGGTGAGGGTGGCCATCCGTTCGTCGAACCGGCCTGCCCACTGCGAATACCAGCGAGCAACGACGATTGCGACGACGAACTGCGCGAAGGCGTAGAGCCACGCGACGGTGACCCCCTGGAAGACGACTCCATCCAACACGGAGGTGAACCCTCCGAGGATGGGCAGCGGTAAGAAGAATGCGAGTACTGCGGCACTCAGAGTCAGGGTGAGTCGCGTTCGTTCCCTGCTCAGTGCGTAGTACGCCGCACGGTCTGTGGTTTCCATCGATACTCCAAAGTGGGTACGCACTGCGTACATGGCTGTCGGGCTGCGTACAAGCGTGTCTGCAGTCACACACAGCCGCAATCGGGAATTCCCTTACCGCGGCGAAATGCCGCGGCTGTCAATGTGGTGTAGAGGCGCACTGCTTCTCGGTGTGGCGTTGGTACGGTGAGTCGTCCAGACGTCGAACGGAGAATCGGTGCCCAAACTCGTCGACCACGCAGAACGGCGCAGGGCGATCATCCGCGCAGCGTGGAGATTGATCGCGGCTCGCGGTATCGACGGCATCAACATGCGAGATCTCGCGGCGGAAGCCGGCTACACCAATGGCGCACTCAGCCACTATTTTTCCGGAAAAGACGAAATCTTGCGGACGGCGTTCGAGCACGTTCTGGAAGAGACGAATCAGCGCATCGAACAGTCCGCGAGTGGTTTGCGCGGTCTCAGTGCACTGCGCAAGGTTGCCTACGAGATCATGCCGCTGACCGAGGAAGCCCGGCTGGAAGCGCGGATCGCGATCTCCTTGTGGCAACGAGCGTTGACCGATCGGGCGATGGAAGGGGTCAACAACGCAGCAGTGGCGCAGTGGCGGCGGCGCCTGGGTCAGCATTTGTCCGAAGCCATCGAGGACGGGCAGTTGGCCGAACACGACGTTGCCGTCCGTGCAGATCTGCTGATGACCGCACTCATCGGTCTTCAGGTGACCGCTGTGCTGGACCGGGCAGCGACATCGAGGAAGTCCCAGATTGCGCTGCTGGATACCGTGCTCGCTCAGAACAAGATCCCGGGATCGGGAGAAAACACCACGCGAGGAGTTCACACATGACGGTACGGTCAGCTTTCAGCTTGCCTCTGGTCAGCTCGGTCGAGGGCAACCTCGAACTCGCCCGGCACGGTGAACGGCTCGGCTATGACGACGTGTGGCTGGCGGATACGGCGACCATCGACGTGTTCGTGCTGTCGGCACTCGTCGCATCGGCGACGTCGACAGTGCGAATAGGAACCGCTGTCGTTCCTGTCTTCACCCGCCCGCCGGCGTTACTGGCCGCTGCGGCGGCATCGGTGAGTCAGGTCGCGGGCCCTGATCGGTTCATCCTCGGGCTGGGGGCGTCGTCGCCCGCCATCGTGGAGGACTGGTGCGGAGTACCTTTCGAGCGTCCGGTGACCCGTGTGCGTGAAACCGTCGAAGCGCTCAGGATGATGTTCGCCGAACCGAAGGTCACCTACTCTGGGACGACAACCCGTGTGAAGAACTTTCGGCTCGGAGTCGCCCCTGCCGGTGAGGTACCGCTGTGGATCGGTGCGCAGCGTCCGATCATGGCCGGTGTGGCGGGAGAGTTCGCGGATGGTGTCGCATGCAACTTCATTCCCGCATCCGCGGTTCCGGCCTTCAAACAGACGGTCGCGGTCGGCGCAGACAGGGCCGCGAAGTCGGCTCCTCTTCCGCTGGTCGTACGACTCCAGACCATCGTCACGGACGATCGGGCAGCGGCCTTGGACACTTTACGCGCGGTGATGGGCCCCTACCTCGCGACGCCGACCTACAACTCGTTTCTTGCCTCGTGTGGCTATGAGGCCGAGGCGGCGAACATCAAGGCGGGCTGGGACGATCGCGATCGCGCGGCCGTGGCCGCAGGCGTCACCGATGAGCTCATCTGCGACCTTGCGATCGTGGGCGACGAGGTCGAATGTCGAGAGAAAGTCGCTCAGTTCACCGAATCCGGTGTCGATGTCCCGATGATTCATCCCGTCGCTCGGTCACAAGGCGAGGCAGCTGCGATGCTCGAGGCGCTGAGCCCCCGGTGAGCCCGCCCTGAGTGACCCGGGGTGACTCATTGCCGATCGAACGACGACGACATACCGCCGGGGTTCGGGGCCGGCACTTGCCCGGTTTTCCACGCAGAGACGGTCCCCATCTCGACAGGAGCGTCGACGGACGGACCAGCGAATGCGAAGATTCCGTAGATCCCCGCGGCGGAGTCGGGGGTGATCTCGTACACGACGGACTTCTCGATGGTCTGTCCAGCAGTCAGGTTCACCGTCTCGGGGCCGAAAATTGTTGCCCCGGTGCTGGTTCCCGGCACCGCCACGTTGACCCACACCTGGCCCGAATAGGATGCGTTCGTGGGCGCGGTGAGCATCAGCTTCGCGGTGACGCGGCCTCCGGTCTCGGGAAGTCTCACCGGGCTGTCGGTGGTGAGCGAGACGCGGACGGGCAGTGTCGTGTCGGGCAGTGCGGGACGGGTGGAGTTCGGCGAACCGTCACCGATCTCGGGCCACCCATTCGCCCACACGATCTTGTCGATCATGCCCTCGCGTCGTTGTGCACCGCTCGGCAGCTTCAGATCGGCGCGTGGAACAGCATGGTAGACAATCCAATCCGTTCTCGCGTCGTCGGTCACAACGGTGTTGTGGCCTGGCCCCGCCCAGGCCTGGCTGCCCGCGAGCAGTAGTGCGCCGCCACCCTTGTTCAGGTCATCGCCCTTGCGATCGAGGTATGGGCCGGTCAGCGACGTCGACCGGCCGGCGAGGACGCGATAGGCCGTGTCGGCGCCGTTGCAGCAATGCCCCGCGGACACGAACAGGTAGTAGTAGCCGTCGCGGAAGACGACCTCGGGCCCTTCGAAGCGGTTGTCGGCGACGGTGGCAACGGGGGCGCCGCTCGGGGCTGTGCCCTCGGCATTGAGCGGTATCGCGTGGATGCCCTTGAAGTTGCCGACGAACATCGTCTTGGAGGTGCCGTCGTGCCACAGATAGGGATCGATCGTGCCGTCCACGCCGACATCCTTCGCGCAGAACACGGGACGACCGAGATCGGTCCACGGGCCGGTGGGCGACGCCGAAGTAGCCAGCCCGACACACGGATTCGTCGCATCGTAGAGCGAGTAGTAGAGGGAATAGACCCCTGCTGATGAGCTGATGTGGGGTGCCCACGCCAGATTTCCGGGCCGATGCCACGACGGGGCGGTCGGGAAGACGTCGCCGACGTACCGCCAGTCGACGAGATCGAATGAGGTGAAGACCGTCATGTTGTGAGCGCCTTGGCCGTCACCCCAGTCGTCGGCCGTGGCGTACATGTAGTACTTGCCGTCGTCGGCGCGAATCACGCTGGGATCAGCCGCGACCGGTCTCACGATGGACTCCGCGCCGGCGGTGGGCGCGGGTGCGAAGACCAGAACGATCAGCGCCGCAAGCAGCGGAACCAGGATCGGACGCGCTCGTACCCTGGCCGAAGCCCCATACCCGTGCATGTTGCTCCTCGCCACCGCGCCACCTGTCTGGTCCGAGCAAACATATACACCTCAAGTAGAGGTTGACTGTTCGCCCACGCGCAGAGATCGTGCCGTGACCGAACCGTGGGGCGATCGAGACCGAGGTGGTGGTCGCGAAATCAGGCGATCTGCAGTGACTCGATAATGTCGCGGGTCGCCGCCCGGCCCTCGGGGGTGGGGGTGAGGGGGTAGATGTGCAGACCAGATGGGCAGGTGTGCAGCCGGACCACGGACCCTGCCGCTGCGGCCAGCTCCTGAAAGCGGACGGCGTCAGGATAGAGCAGATCGTGGGTGCCGATATGGAGATCGATCGGGGGGAGATCGCTCAGGTCGCCGTAGATCGGGGAGACCGAGGAATGGGTGAGCATTGTGTTGGGCGCCCAGGCCCTTGCGGCCATGTCGAGCGTGATGCGACTGAGCCACGGATCGCGACGTTCGACTCGCCGAATGCGCGGATTGCTGAGAGACAGATCGAGCCAGGGTGAGATGAGGATCAGGCGATCGGGCTTGGGTAGCCGGAGTTCGGCGGCAGCCTGGGCGAGTATCAGCGCCAGCCCGCCACCGGCCGAGTCGCCGACGAAGTAGAGCGGGCGTCCGGAGTTCTCTGCGACTACTCGTCGGTATACGGCGGTCAGGAACCGGTGCGCGTCGTGATGGTTGTGGCGGGGCGCGAGCCCGTAGATCGGCACCTCCACCTGCATTCCGGCGTCGGCGAGCTGGCTGATGAGTGACCAGTGACCCGGGCCGATTCCACTGACGTATCCGCCGCCGTAGAGGTACAGCACGGTCGAATCGGTGCGGGCGGTGCGGGAGAGGACGCGATAGGTGGGGAATCCGGCGATGAGCCGCTGGGTGACGAGGTGCGATTCGCGCAGGTCTGCGGGCGGGGTCGCCACCACCTTGGCGCGGTTGATATAGGCACGAACGCTCGCCGCGGTGTCTCCGCGGCGGAACGTCTGGAACCTCAGCATCGCCGACAATGCCTTCATCTGAATGCTCATCATCAATGATGGTACGGGCCGATTATGTGGCCAGTCCCGGTAATACCATGAGATTTCGCTGATGATGGGGCATGAATTCCAGCCGAATTGCCGGTCGTCAGTGCGCTACTTTCAGACCGACCACCGCGCCGATGACGACGAGTATCAAGATGATTTTGATCAATGACGCCGCTTCATTGCCGGTGATCATTGCGTACGAGACGGTCAGCGCGGCGCCGATCCCCACCCAGATCGCGTACGACGTCCCGGTGGGAAGTGTGCGCATCGCGTAGGCGAGACCAAGCATCGAGATGATCAACCCGCCGCAGAAGATGATGGTCGGCGTCAGCTTGCTGAAGCCTTCGGAGCGTCCGAGCGCCGTCGCCCAGATGGCCTCGAAGACCCCGGACACAATCAGTACCAGCCATGCCATGACGTACTCCCTTCGTGGGAAGTACCGTCTTGTCGGCGTCCGGGTACGGTTTCGATCGTCCGGCGTGATCATCGTTGATCACAGTCGATGATATCTGCCGCCGGTGGTGAGTCGGGCGATGGTGCGGAATCGCCCACACGTCATGGGCGTAGGCCGTTGACGAGAACTCGGACGTAACTGTCGAGGGATTCGCGGCCGGCCGCGCGGACTGCGAAGGCGGTTCCGCAGATGAGGTGCCGGATGTCGTCGGCGTCGAGTTCGGCCGACACGATGCCCTCTCGGACGCCACGCTCGAGTAGTTGCGACGTGAGCTTGCCCAGCTCTCCGATGACCGCCATCGTGTCTGTGCAGGCGCAGGTCTCGGACGCCAGGACCGCACTGAGTCCGGCGTCGTCGAGTTGCAGTTCGATCTCGGCGACGATCAGGCGGTGCAGTGCACCTGCGGTGTCTGGATTGTTCGTGAGGTCCCGCGCCTCGACGACGAGTTTGTCGAAGGAGTCGACAGCGAGCGCCTCGAGCAGCACCTGCCGGGAAGGGAAGTGTCGGTAGGCGGTGCCGACACCGACGCACGCCTCTTTTGCCAACGCGTTCATCGCGAGGGTGTCGTCGCCGGCTGCCAGGCTGCGACGCGCCACGGTGAGCAACGCGTCGCGGTTCCGGACAGCGTCCGACCTCAGCCCCGCCGGGCTCCGCGCATGCAAGCTGTCGTCCACGCCGCGAGTGTAGCGGAAACTTCATCGACTCGGATGATCTATCCGCTTCTGCTAGTGTTCGAGGTAACCGGATTTGCTATCCGATTCGAACGACCGAGGAGAAGCGATGAGCGACAGTTACTTCCACTGGACGAGGGCCGACATGCCGTCCCAGGTCGGCCGCCGGATCATCGTCACCGGAGCCAGCAGCGGTCTCGGAGCCATCGCGGCTCGCGAGTTGGCCGGCGCCGGCGCCCATGTGATCCTCGCGGTTCGTGACCTCGAAAAGGGCGATCGCGTCGCCAACAGCATTCGGGCGAGCAGTCCCGGAGCCGTGTGCCGTGTCGAGCATCTGGACCTCGCCGAACTCTCGTCGGTGCGATCATTCGCCGACCGCATGCTTGCCGCCGACCAGCCACTCGACGTTCTGCTCCTCAACGCCGGTGTCAGCAACCAGCCCTACTCGTTCACCGACGACGGTATCGAGACGACGTTCGCCACGAATGTCGTCGGCCATTTCGCGTTGACCAACCTGCTGCTCCCGCTGCTCGAAATGGGCGGCGATCCCCGCGTGGTCAGCGTCGGGTCCAATCTGTACCGCCGTTTTCACGCGGACCTGGCATTCGACGACCTCGCCTTTGGTGACGACTATTCGCCGCAGGGCTCCTATGTCCGATCGAAGGTGGCGACGGTGTTGTTCGCCGCCGAACTCGAACGCCGATTGCGGGCCGCGGAATCTCCGGTGCGCAGTCTCATCGCGCATCCGGGGATGAGCACCACCCCGATGCACGCCGGTGTCAACGGGGTGATCCAAAAGTCCGTGATGGGTCTCGCACAGGCCCTGATCGCGCGTGATGCCGAAGAGGGCGTGCTCCCGCTGCTGTTCGCCGCGACCGGCGACCGGGCGCCCGCGATGCGCTTTCTCGGATGGCATACCCGCCGCTCCGACAAGCGGCTCTGGAGCGACGAGTTCGTCGGGCGAGGCGCGGACGAAGATCTCGCCCGGAAGCTCTGGAAGACACTCGAAAGCGTCACCGCCGAGGACTTCGAATTGTTCGAGCGGGATTCTGCCTAGAGGTACGTGACCGGCGACACGGAATCTGTCGCCGCGTTTGCAGGTTGCACCGTGGCATGACCAGTCCAGCGCTCTTCGAGCCCATCACCCTGCGCGACCTGACCATTGCGAACCGGATCTGGCTGGCGCCCATGTGTCAGTACAGCTGCTTCGCCGGCGACGGGATGCCCACCGACTGGCATCTCGTGCATCTCGGCTCGCATGCGACGGGCGGTTTCGGACTCATCCTCACCGAGGCCACTGCGGTGGTTCCTCAGGGCCGGATCAGTCCTCAGGACGCAGGGATCTGGAACGACGAGCAGTCAACTGCCTGGCGGCGCATTGTCGATTTCGTGCACGGTCAGGACTCGGCGATCGGCGTCCAACTGGCGCACGCAGGGCGCAAGGCGTCGACCTATTCACCCTTCGCAGACGAGGACGGGTCTGTGCCGGTGGCCGAGGGCGGGTGGGTGACCAGCGCGCCCTCGCCGATTGCGTTCGAAGGATATGACGTTCCGACAGCGCTGAGTGCTGCCGAGATCGCGGACCTCGTACAGGCATTCGCCAATGCCGCCCGGCGTGCCGATGACGCCGGATTCGACGTCGTCGAGATCCACGCGGCCCACGGATACCTGCTTCACGAGTTTCTCTCGCCGCTGTCCAATCAGCGCGACGACCAGTACGGCGGCGACTTCACGGGCCGAACCCGTTTCCTGGTGGAGGTCGTGGACGCCGTCCGCGCGGTGTGGCCGCAGGGCAAGCCCCTGTTCGTCCGCATTTCGGCAACCGACTGGACCGACGGCGGGTGGACTGCGCAGGAGAGCGCGGATCTCGCGTCGGCGCTGGCACCACACGGCGTCGACCTCATCGATGCCTCCACCGGCGGCAACGTACTCGCCGACATTCCGGTGGGCCCCGGATATCAGGTGGAGTTCGCTCAGAGCGTCCGCGAGCAGTCAGGTGTCCCGACCGCAGCGGTGGGTCTGATCACCGAACCCGGGCAGGCCGAGAAAATACTCTCCTCCGAGGCCGCCGACGCGATCCTCCTCGCCCGTGCCGCGTTGCGTGAGCCTGCGTGGCCACTGCGCGCCGCGCATGAACTCGGGGTCAGCAGAAACGATGCCCCGTACCCTCCGCAGTACGTCCGGGGGGCCTGGCGCGATAGGTGAGCGGCGCTATTCGGGCAGCTCGACGTAGATGCGGGTCCACGGTTGATCGTCGATCAGTTCCCACCGGTGCCCACCGCCGATCGTGTCGTGAGCAAGCAGCACATCGCCGGGGGTCACGACGAACTGATCGCCTCCCCGGGTGGTGAAGCGCAAGGTGCCGGTGAGCGTGATCACGTACTGGCGGTGTGGGGCGGTGTGCCATTCGTACGTTCCACCCGCCGGGGTGATCGTGGCGTGGACGCGGAGGGCGTCCTGGATGGGTATGTCGAAATCGCGTTCGGCGAAGTGACTTTCGCCGTCTTCGCCGGTCCATAGTTCGATCAGTCGACTCACGTGTTTGCCCTGCTCCCTCGGTTGCCGGTGCGCAGGCCCACGATAACCGCGCCGCGGTCGGCGGTTGCAAAATCGACAGATGTGGCGACAATCGAGGTGACGGCCGGGTCGGCGCGACGAGGGATCGAATAGATGCTGGGTAGACGACATGTAGGGCACATCGGGCGCAGCGCACCGGCGGCCGCACTGAGCAGACCCGTCGATCGCTACGAGGTCCGACTACGCAGGTGGTTGGCGCTCACTGTCTGCGCGGCCACTCTGCTCCCGATCGTGGTCGGGTTGCTGGTGTGGAATGCGGCAGATCCAGCCGTTTCACCCACGGTGATCTCCTCGGCCCGAGCGGTGGTCGATACACCGGCGCAGCCGGTCACCGCGCAGACGATAGGCGCTCCGTTGGTGACCGTGCAGGCGCACTGGGACTGGAACGGTGTCCGCCACGACGGCGTGGTCGCAGTCCCGTCGGGCACAGCGGCCGGCACGAACGTGGCCATCAACGTCGACCAGAACGGCGACTGGGTCGGGGTCGCGTCACCCGCCGAGAAGCGGATGTACGCCACGACAGCGGCAACAGTGCTCGCGATCTTCGTGTCGATACTCATCGTCGCCGTCGGCCGCGAGCGCGCACGACATCTACTGGACCGTCGCCACGAGCAATACTGGACCGAGAGTCTGCGGCGCTTTTTCGCGACCCAACCCGACTGAGCCGGCCCACTTCTTCGCACCCACTGATTCAGCAGCACCGTCCCTGAGG
Source organism: Williamsia limnetica (assembly GCF_003217475.1). Taxonomy (GTDB): domain Bacteria; phylum Actinomycetota; class Actinomycetes; order Mycobacteriales; family Mycobacteriaceae; genus Williamsia; species Williamsia limnetica. The sequence goes on from NZ_QJSP01000015.1 coordinate 38,088, forward strand.
GTTCGCATCCTGATTGCGGTATCGCATGCGCCAGTAGTCGCTCTCGCTCACCGGCGCGACGCCTGGGTGGTGTGCCGACTGGTGCGCGAGGTACCGCCGATAGTGATTGTCGCCCATCACCGAACGGACGTACCAGCGAAGCGCGCCGGCTCCCCGCCGCAGACTGTCGATCAGTGCGACGTCCTTGCCGGTCTGCCGATCTTCTCCCATTCTTGCTCCACCTCCTTCTCGGTGGATGTTGCGATCAGTCCGCTCGGCGCGAAGATCTTCGACTCGACGGGTTCGTCCTCCGTGGTCGGCAGACCACCGTTGCGGATGGCCTTCACACAGACGAACGCGGCTGCTGCAGCAACGATGAGCACGAGCACCGCGAAGATGATCGACAACGTCCCCTGGATGAAGGTGTTGCGGATCACCGCATCGATCGCGTCGGGGGTCGCGGCCGTCTTGAACTTCTCCAAACCCTGGTCTTTGGCGTTCTTGAAGTCACTGTGCTGCTGCCAGTAACCGATGGCCGGGTTGTTCGAGAAGATCTTCTGGTAGGACGCGGTCATCGTCACGATGAGATCCCACGCGAGCGGGATACCGGGTATCCACGCCCATTTGAAGAGTCCACGTTTGAGCACGACCACCAAGATCAGCGTCAGCGCGATCGCCGCGAGCAACTGGTTGGCGATGCCGAACAACGGGAATAGGGTGTTGATGCCGCCGAGCGGGTCGGTGACGCCCATCAGCAAAATCGAACCCCAGAGACCGACGACGATCAGCGTGCACAGCCAGGCGCCCGGCTTCCACGACGGATCCTTGAAACGCTTGCCACCCTTCACATTGCTCAGACCGTCCGAGAGCATGAACCGCGCGACGCGAGTTCCTGCATCGACCGTCGTGAGGATGAAGAGGGCCTCGAACATGATCGCGAAGTGGTACCAGAACGACCGCAGCGACTCGCCACCGAACGCGCTCTGCATGGTGTCGGCCATACCCATGGCCAGCGTCGGGGCGCCACCGGTCTTGGAGATTATGGATTCCTCGCCGACGGCCTTCGCGGCGGCGTCGAGCTCGGCCGCGGTGGTGGGGGCGCCGGAGAGGTTGAGGGTGTTGTTGACGTAGTCGGCTGCGCCCTCCGGGGTTCCGCCCGTGACCCCCTTGGGTGCGTTCATCGAGAAGTACAGGTGCTGATTGAGGATGCACGCCGTGATGAGCGCCATGATCGCAACAAAAGACTCGGTGAGCATGCCGCCGTAGCCGATGATCCGGGCCTGGCTCTCCTTCTCCATCAGCTTCGGAGTGGTGCCGGATGCAATGAGCGCGTGGAAACCTGACAACGCGCCGCATGCGATCGTGATGAACAGGAACGGGAACAGCGAACCGGCGAAGGCCGGGCCCTGACCGTTGTGGGCGAACTCGCTGACCGCAGGTGCCTGCATGACCGGCCTGGCGATGACGATGCCCAGAGCCAAGAGCACGATGGTGCCGATCTTCATGAAGGTCGACAGGTAATCGCGGGGAGCGAGCAGCAGCCACACCGGCAGCACTGCCGCGGCGAAGCCGTAGATGATGATGGCCCAGCTCAGGAAGACGGGAGAGAGACTGAACCAGTCCGCGCCCCAGCTGGATTCGCCGACGTACCGACCCATGATGATGGCGAGCATCAGCAGCACGAAGCCGATGATCGATACCTCCGACACGCGCCCTGGCCGCAGGAATCGCAGGTAGACGCCCATGAACAGGGCAATGGGGATGGTCATCGCGAGCGAGAAGACACCCCAGGGGCTTTCCGCCAGGGCGTTGACCACGACCAGTCCGAGCACAGCGATGAGGATGATCATGATGACGAACACCGCGATGAGAGCGGCGAAACCGCCTACGTCGCCGAGTTCGTCACGCGCCATCTGCCCGAGGCTGCGTCCGCGACGTCGGGTGGAGATGGTGAGCACCAGGTAGTCCTGCACACATCCGGCGAACACCGCCCCGATGATGATCCAGATGGTTCCCGGCAGATAGCCCATCTGCGCGGCGAGCACCGGACCGACCAGAGGGCCCGCACCGGCGATGGCAGCGAAATGGTGCCCGAAGAGCACACGGCGGTCGGTCGGCATGTAGTCCTGCGCGTTGTCGAGGACCTCGGCCGGGGTGGCGTGGTCGTCGCGCGGTTTGACGACCTTCATCTCGATCAGCCGCGCGTAGAAGCGGTAGCCAATCACGTAGGTACACAGCGCGGCGATCACGAACCAGATCGCATTGACGGTCTCACCGCGGACGAAGGCGATGATCGCCCAGGCGATGGCGCCGATGACAGCGATGACGGCGAACAGGATGCGTTTGCCGACGGTCATCGGGCTGCGATCGATGATCGCGACGGGGGGAAGATCGGGGTCTGTCTTGATGAGATCGATGTTCGGATCTCTGTCGCGTTCCTGGGTCAGCGTCACCGTTGCTCCTGTGCGTTGTGGGCGGTAGGAGGACTTACCGCTTCCGCCGTGATGACAGAAACGTTGGATCCGGCGCCACCCTGGCTCGCGGGTCTTGAACCAGTGTGGCGCCGGTCACTCTACGCCCGAACCCGAACGGAGAATTTCGGACCCCTTTCCCTTGCGAACGACGCACGTGCGATGCCGCTGATCGGTCGTCAGCGGTTGATGGTGCTCTTACCCAACGCCAGTCCGGCGAAGACGATCACCAGCCACAATCCGCTGACCACCCCCGGGAACCCGGGCAGCCCGAATGCGGCGACGGTCACGACGACCGGTAGAACCGCCAGTACGCTGACGACTCCGATCCAGCGCGAGACGAGTCGTTCACCGAAGGCCATCCACACGATGGCGCCGGCGGCAACGGTCACGCCGAGGTAGCCGATGAACGATCCGAAGTCGTTGAGCACGTACAGCACGTACAGGCCGGCTTTGTCGAAGGCCTCGTCTTCGCTGCCGCCGTTGTACAAACCCATCGCGCCCTTCCAGCCGTAGCCGAGGGACAGGGCTCCTGCCGAGGCCGTGAATCCGAGGGGCACGACGCGGGCCGCGGTGCTGGTCGGGGTCCGGGGTTCGACGTGCCGCTTCCAGGCGGCGGCGAGTACGAGCAGCAGTGCGACGGTGAGGTATCCGGTGATGATCGAGCCGTGGGCCTTACCGCTACTGATGTCGTCGACAACGTCGGAGTTGTACGGCGTGTTCTCGTCCCACTCGGGATGCAGATCGAACGCCAGCGTCGCTGCCAAGGCGCCGATGCCGGCAGCCACGCCCACCCAGGGCCACCGCCCCTTCGTCGTGGTCTCGGTCTCGGTCGTCGGGTGTGCGGTGATCGGAGTGGTCATCGTGGTTCGCTTTCTCGTGAGGGTGGTGCGTGGAGTCATCGAAGTCGTCTTGGATCGACATGGTCACCGACTCTGCGGCGGGACTTGTCCCGGACAACAGGGACACCGGTCCCGGTGGCCCGGGAAACTTCAGCCGAGCGGCGACTTTGCCGCGTCGGGCATGCCACGATGACCACGTGAAAGCCGCCGTCCATCGTTTCGCCGACAGGATCGGCGATCGGGGGCTGCGCCGAGCCGCGTTGGTCGGTGGAATCGTCGCGGTCGCCTGCGTCGCGGGCACCCTTGTCCTGCACTGGGAACTGACCCGACGCGTGGACGTCGACCCGGTGTACGCCAGCGATCTCGTGCTGGGTTCGGTGTGGCCGGTCGCGGGTGTGGTGGTGGTCTATCAGCAACCGCGAAATCGGTGCGGTTGGTTGCTCGTCGGTACCGGCCTCATGAGCGTCTACCTGCTGCTCGGGCAGTACAGCGTCTGGAGCGCGAAGGTGACGCCGTTGCCCGGATCGGCTGTGGCCGATTGGATCTCGATGTTCGGTTTCGGGGTCTACTTCATCGTGCTGCCGCTGCTCACCTTGATCTTCCCCGACGGCAGGGTGCGGTCGCGGCCCGAGAAGGCCCTCGCGGTCTCGGCGCTCACGGCAGCCGGCGGTGCCATCTGCGCGCGGATGGTGGTGCCCGGCCCCGCGGACGTCGACGGATCGATCCGCAACCCGATCGGTATCGATGCGCTCGAGCCCCTCAACTACGTGACGCTCGTCAGCTCCTTCTACTGTCTGGCGGTCGCGACGCCGCTGGCCGTGATCGCGCTCGTCGTGCGCACTCGGCGCGCTGTCGGCGTGCAGCGAGCGCAGCTGCAATGGTTCATGGTCGGCGGGATCGTGATGGCCTGCGCCTTGATCGGCGCGTTACTGCTCAGGGATAACGCCCTTGGTAACGCGGCGTTTGTCGTGGCGCTGCTGTCGCTGCCGGTGGCAGTCGTGCTGGCGACGTTGCGCTATCGGCTCTTAGATGCCGAGTTTGCACTGAGTCGATCGATCGTCCTGGTGCTCGTCGTCGCGGTGGTGGCCACCAGCGGGGGACTCGTACTGTGGCAGATCGATCCAGACATCGCCGGATCGCGCGCAGGTATCGCACTGGTGGTGGTCTGTGTACTGAGTGCGTTCGCCGTACGCGCAGTGCTGCAACGAGTCATCGACGACCTGTGGTTTCCCCAGTTGCGGGGAACACGGACCCTGGCGCCCAGGATCTCCGAGGCGGTCTCGTTGTCGACGGAGCCGCGTGCTGCGCTGGCCGACCTGATCTCGGCCCTGCGTAGCGAGTTGCGCATGCCGTATGTGGCGTTCGACGGTGCGATTCGCACCGAAGTCGGTCATCGCCCTGAACGTGTGGTCACCATCGAGGCAATCGCCATGGGTCGTAGGGTCGGCCAACTCGAAGTCGCGCCCCGCAGGGCGGGCGATGGCTTCAGCGATGCAGAACGCACGCTGCTCGAACAGGCGGCCGCGCACGGCGCGATGATGGCATACGCGGCATCGCTCGTGGCCGAGACAGAAGACTCACGCGCCCGCATCGTCGCGGCCCGGGAGGAAGAGCGGCGGAGGCTGCGCAATGATCTTCACGACGGCGTGGGCCCGAGTCTGGCCGGGATCGCGCTGCAGATGGATGCGCTCGCACATACCCTGCGCCGCAGCGGCGACATCGAATACGCAGAGAACGCCGACAGCATCCGCGACCGGGTCCGGGAGACCGTCGCGCAGGTCCGCGCGGTATCACATGGACTGCGACCGCCGGTCCTCGACCAACTCGGTCTCGCTGAGGCGCTGCGTCAACTCGTCGACGGGCTCGGGATGGTCGAAGGTGTGGTGCAACTCGACGACATGGGTGAGTTGCCCGCCGCCGCCGAGGTCGCCACCTACTCGATCGCCGCCGAGGCCGTGACCAATGTCGTCCACCACAGTGCCGCGTCGCGCGTGCGTATCGACGTCGAATGCGATGGGCAATACCTCGAACTCCGGGTCAGCGACAATGGTCGCGGATTGCCCGGCCGTCCGAGGCCGGGAGTCGGTTTGACGAGTATGCGGCAGCGGGCCGCCGAGGTGGGAGGTCGGGTGGAGCACCTGGCGGCCCAAGGTGGCGGAACGGTCGTCCGGTTGGTGCTACCGGTGACTTCCCTTCCCGGACAAGGGAAGGTGGCAAGTCTGTGACCACTGTGCTGGTGGTCGACGACCACGCGTTGTTCCGGGCGGGCCTGCTGGCCGTGCTCTCCGCCATGGACGATGTGGATGTCGTCGGCGAGGCGGCCAACGGGGAGGATGCCGTGGCGGCCGTCGAATCGATGCAGCCGCAGGTGGTCCTGATGGATCTGCGCATGCCCGGCATCGGTGGGCTTGCGGCGACCGCGAGAATCGCTGAACGGCATCCCGAGGTGGCAGTGGTGGTGCTGACCATGAGCGAGGACGCCGACTCGGTGTTCGCGGCGTTGCGTGCCGGAGCCCGCGGGTACCTGCTCAAGGAGGCAGGCGCAGACGATGTGCAGCGCACGATTGCGGCTGTGGCCAGAGGCGAGGCGGTGTTCGGCCCGCGGGTGGCCGAGCAAGTTGTCGGATTCTTTTCATCGGAGAGCACAGCCTCAACGGTGCCCCAGGCATTTCCCGAGCTCACCAGCCGCGAACGCGAGGTGCTCGAACTGATGGCCCGCGGTCTCGACAACGCGGCCATCGCTCGGCGACTGTTCCTGTCAGAGAAGACAGTCCGCAACAGGGTCAGTGAAATCCTGGCGAAACTGCGCGCCCGTACCCGCGCAGAAGCCGTTGCCAGAGCCCGGGACGCAGGGATCGGTGGCGCTCCTGGCTGACCTGCCACTTGGTTGCGTACGCGCCAGTTGCATGTGGCACCGGCCCCCTGGATGAATGTGACTGATCTGTCACCGATTTCGACCATGACATTTACGAAGTACTAAGCTGCACAACCTGTTACTCGTGCGAACGGACCGAGCGATGTCAGAGGTCGGTGATAACCTTCGATCGAAGGTGCTGCGCGCAAGCGGAGTCGACTACTTCTGAATCGTAATCTGTTCAACACCAATACTATTCATGCGTTCGAACTACTTGCGAACACCTGTTCGAGCGGATATGGTGAGTGTAGTCAATCGACCTGGGGGAGGGTTTCGATGAACATTCGCACTACTACTTCAGACATGATCGGTCTGGTGGTTCCAGACGATCCGGGTGAATTGTCCTCACTGACGGAGGATCTCATCACCTTGCGCAATGCCACCGAGTCGCAACTGTCGGTTTGCGCGGCGATGATCGACCGCCTCGGGTTCGCGAAGAAGGCCGGCACGACACCGTCGATGTGGTTGCAGGACAAAGGTGCTTCGCCAGCTGCTGCATCGCGCTGGCTACGCATCGGTAAAGGTATCTCGAAGCTCGATCGCACGGCCGGCTATTTCCGGGACGGGTTCTTGTCCACCGAGCACGTCGACGCCGTGGTCAAGGGGATCAAGCAGATCGCCGACAGGTCAGACGTCGGGATCGACGATGAGGAACGAGTCGTCTTCGAGAGAAGATTGCTGAGCCACGCCATCTCCGGAGCACGCCCTACCGAGATCGAGAAGATCGCCCAGGGTCTGGGAAACCAAGTCGCCCACGACAGCGGCGGACCCACACCGGCCGAGGACCCGACACTCAACAGACTCGACTACGCATTCAGTGAAGGCCGGTTGGTGGGGCGGTTCGATGTGGATGCGCAGATCGGCGAAAAGCTGTACGCCGCCTTGGATCTGTGGAGCAGGGCACGTCCCGAACCCGATGGATCTGATGACGCTCGGATTCCCACCCAGCGCCGCGCCGATGCGCTGCACCAACTCCTCGATTGCGGCGGTGGTGGCGGCGACGGCCTGGTGTCGGCGCCCCGGACTGAGGTGAACGTGACCGTGCCGGCAGATCATCCTGATCAGGCGTCGCTAGACTGGATGGGACCGATCACGGAAGCCCTGGCGGAACTATTGGCGTGTGATTCCTCGATGGCATCAGTGATCTTGGACAGCCACGGGGTACCGATCGACATGGGCCCATCGAAGCGGCTGTTCACAGGCGCTGTGCGCAAGGCGATCATCATTCGCGACCAATGCTGCATCAAGTGCGGGGGATCGGCATCTTGGTCTGATTGCCACCACATCATCTACTGGTCCGATGGTGGCACGACAACTTTGGGCAACGGGTGCCTCCTGTGCCGGACCTGCCACCGGGCAGTTCACACTACCGGCTGGGAGATCACCATGGGATCTGACGGGCACCCGTGGTTGGTCCCGCCCGCCGAGATGGACCCGCAACGAAGACCTTTGCCCGCCTACAACCGTCGCACCATGACACTGGCTGCCTGATCCGCTGGACCTGTAGATACCGCACCACAACAACTTCCAGACCGCTCCACCCGCGCACCCGAGAACGCTTCGGGACCGCGCTTGCACATTGACAATTCCACAGTGTGAAAACGCATGGTGCTGCCGCCCGGACGGGCCGGGAGGCAGCACCACGGGCACGGTCGACGCCAGCAGGGCGCGGTCGGCGTTCGGATCGGCGGACTCAGCGCACGGTGCGCGCGAGGGTGAGACCTCGCTCCAATCTGCGAATGTTGTCCGCGATGTCGCGGACACGGCCCACAAAAGTGTCCTCGGTGACCCCGGAGGCATGGGGTGTCATCAACAGATTCGGCAGCTCGGCGAACGGGAGTTGACCGGGGTCGCCTATCCCGTCGGGGCTGGGGTAGGAATACCAGACGTCGATGGCCGCCGCCCGAATGATGTTGCTGCTCAATGCGTCGAAGAGTGCCTCCTGCTGAACCAGTGGTCCACGTCCGACGTTGATCAGTACGCCGTCGCTGCCGAGCGCTGCGAACTCGTCTGGGCCGATCATCCCGCGGGTGTGCTCGGTCAGTGGGGTCGACACGACGACGATGTCGGATTCGGTCATCAGGCGGGTCAGGTCAGCGGCATAGCCCGCCCACGACAGTCCCGTGGCCACCGGATCGATGGTGCCCCGGCCGGTGACCGCGCAACCACTGCAGCCGAGAGCACGTAGGTGATTCCAGCTCTTGGAGCCGATGTGTCCGAAGCCGACGAATCCGATGTGCGCTCCGTTCATCGACAAGGGTTGTCCGAGCGCATCGTCATACACCGACGTCGACCAAAGGCCGCCCCGAAGTGCTTTGTCCTGCGCGATGAATCCGCGTCGCAACATGATTGCCGAGGACAGCACGTATTCGGCGATCGAGTCCTCGTGATGAAAGGTGTTGGCTACCCTGGTGCGCGGGTCGAGTGCTGCGAAGGCGACGTTGTCGGTGCCCGCGCCCGCCACATGAACGAGCTGCAATCGGGGTGCGGCGGCCGCCATCGCAGCGGTGAACCTGCCACCGACATAGACGTCGGCGTCTGCCAGGTCGGACGCGATCGCGGCTTCGTCGAACCGGTTGTGCCAGATCACGTCGGTATGTGGCGGAATCAGACTTTCGAAGAGTTTTCGATGTGGCGACAGGTTCCGGTCGCCGATGACCACGCGCATTGTTGTGCCGATCTGTCAGGCCCGCACCAGCGCGGGGCGTTTGCTGTCGAAAGTCCAATTCGGCACGAGAAACTGCATACCCACCGAGTCGTCCCGCGACCCCAATCCCTCGCGCATGTACAACTCGTGGGCTGCCTCCACCTGTGCCATGTCGAGATCCACGCCGAGGCCTGGGCGATCGGGCACCGTCAGGTGACCGTCGGTGATCTCGTAGGGTTCCTCGGTGATCCGTTGGCCGTCCTGCCAGATCCAATGGGTATCGATCGCCGTGACGTTTCCCGGAGCGGCGGCAGCGACATGGGTGAACATCGCCAGAGAGACGTCGAAGTGGTTGTTGGAGTGCGATCCCCAGGTGAGGCCCCAGGCATCGCACAGCTGCGCCACGCGAACAGAACCGGCCATGGTCCAGAAGTGCGGATCGGCAAGGGGGATGTCGACAGCACCGGACCGGATGGTGTGGCCCATCTCGCGCCAGTCGGTGGCGATCATGTTGGTGGCGGTGAGCATCCCGGTGGCGCGCTTGAACTCGCTCATGACCTCCCGGCCGGAGAAGCCGCCCTCGGGGCCGACGGGATCTTCTGCGTAGGCGAGCACATCGCGTAATCCACGGCAGGTCTCGATCGCCTCGGACAGCAACCACCCGCCGTTGGGATCAAGGGTGATCCTGGCCTCGGGGAAGCGCTGCGCCAGTGCCGTGACAGCCGCTGCTTCCTCACGAGGCGCAAGCACACCTCCCTTGAGCTTGAAGTCGGAAAAGCCGTAGCGGGTGTGCGCGGCTTCGGCGAGGGCGACCACGGCCTCCGGTGTCAGTGCTTCCTGGTGCCGAAGCCGCAGCCAGTCGTCGGTCTCACCGGCGCCGTCGGCGTAGTCGAGCCCGGTCTTGTTGCGGTCCCCGACGAAGAAGAGGTAGCCCAACGCCTGGACCCGCTCTCGCTGCTGTCCGTCACCGAGCAGGGCTGCGACCGGCACATCGAGGTGTTGGCCGAGAAGGTCGAGCAAGGCCGATTCGACCGCGGTGACGGCGTGGATCGCGATCCGGAGATCGAACGTCTGGTTGCCGCGCCCCCCGGCGTCGCGATCGGCGAAGGTGCGTCGCATGTCGCCGAGTACCGCGTTGTATGCGCCGATCCCACGACCGATGACGAGTTCACGGGCGTCGTCGAGGGTTTGCCGGATCGGTTCGCCGCCAGGCACCTCGCCGACACCGGTGTTGCCGTCGGAATCGGTGATGACCACCAGGTTGCGGGTGAAGAACGGTGCGTGGGCACCGGAGAGGTTGAGGAGCATGCTGTCGCGGCCGGCGATGGGGATCACGCGCATGTCGGTGACAACGGGTGCGCCGCGGGTTGCCGAGTTCGGGTGGGTTGTCATTTCTGCGGCCTTTCGGGTCGTGGGGTCAAAGTAGTTGCTGTCCGATGAGCAGGAGGGCCCCGACGGACGAGATCCCGATCGAGAGCCACCGCAGGCGGGCCGGGTCGAGGATCCGGTTCACGAAACGTGAAGCGAGGTATCCCAGCACGATCGCTGGGATGAGGGCGACGAACATCTCGGCGTTCTCCCGATCGATGGCACCGGCGACTGCGAGCACCGCGATGGACATGATCGATCCCACGAGGAAGAAGGCGCTCATATTGCTGCGGAGCCGGGGACCGGTCGAGCCCTGCAGCACGAGTGCCATGGGTGGGCCACCGATAGAGGTGGCGGTGCCGAGAAGCCCTGACGCCGCGCCTGCCGTCGCGAGATTGCGGCGTCGCGGTGGCGGTGCCCAGCCCATCGTCGCCAGCACCACCCCGGCGAGCACCACGCCCGCCAGCAGCAGCGACAGGCCCTGTTCCGGCAACAGCAGCAGCAGCGCCGCACCGGCGAGGGTGCCGGGCACCCGGCCGGCCAAGGCCCAGCCTGTCCCTCGCAGGTCCAGGCTCTGCCGCTCGCGTAGCACCACCAGTAGCGTGACGACGACCGCCGACATGATGAGGGTGCCGGGGATCAGGCTGGGCTCGACGAGAGCGACAACCGGGGCTGCGAGCATGCCCATCCCGAACCCGATCGACGCCTGCATGCACGACGCGGCGAAGACCGCGATGGTGATGACGGAGAACGCAGCAACGCTCACCCGACCGCGGTGGGTATGCCCAAGGCCACGGAGTTGCGCGGGTGGAAGCACTCGGCGACATGGGTGGGTTCGCTCAACTCAGCGCGGATCGACTTGCCCGGCGGCACCTCGGTCGCGACGGGAGGTGCCGACTCCGCGCATTCGGTGGTGGCGTGGACGCAGCGTGTGCGGAACCTGCAGCCCGACGGCGGGTTCAACGGCGACGGCACCTCACCTTCGAGGATGATGCGCGTTCGTCGGGTGCTCGGGTCGAGAGTCGGTGCGGCCGACATCAGCGCTTCGGTGTACGGATGTAGCGGCTTGTCGAAAACCGTTTCCGTAGGGCCTGTTTCGACGATCCGACCGAGGTACATCACCGCGACACGGTCGGCGACGTGCCGGACGACCGACAAGTCGTGCGAGATGAAGATGTAGGAGATGCCCAGTTCCTTCTGCAGGTCATTGAGCAGATTGAGCACCTGCGCCTGGACCGAGAGGTCCAGTGCGGAGACCGGCTCATCGCAGATGACGACCGACGGATTGAGTGCGAGCGCCCTGGCGATGCCGAGTCGCTGACGCTGACCACCCGAGAACTCCTGCGGCGAACGGTGCTCGTCGCTCGGCCGCAGTCCCACCAGATGCAGGAGTTCGCGGACCCTGGCGGCCCGGTCGCGCTTCGACTTGTACAACGTCTTGTGCGTCCGCCACGGCTCGGAGACGATCTCTCCCGCTGTCATCCGGGCGTTCAAAGAGGCATACGGGTCTTGGAAGACCATCTGAACACGACGCCGCAGGGCGAGCATGTCCTTGCTCCCGAGGGTGTAGGGATCTACGCCGTCCCAGCTGACGGTGCCGTCGTCGGGACGCTCCAGCATCATCAGGGTGCGGGCCAGCGTGGATTTCCCGCAACCGGATTCGCCGACGAGTCCGAGTGTCTCGCCGCGGGCGAGATCGAGGCTGATGCCGTCCAGTGCGCGGAGCTGCGTTTTGCCGTCTTTGCCCGCGGGCACCTTGAACGTCTTGGTGAGGTCCCGGACCTCGAGAACCTTCGACTTCGTGGCTGGACGGGTTGCTTCAGACATTGCCGACCTCCTCGGTGAAATGGCATGCGGCCGAGCGCCCGGAGGCGACGGACTGTAGTGCGGGGCGCGTGGTGCTGCAGATGTCTTGTGCCAGTGGACATCGCGCCTGGTAGACGCATCCGCTGGGGATCGAGTGCAGATCTGGCGGTGTGCCGCCGATCGACTTGAGATCCTCACCGCGCTTGGTGTGCACCGGCACCGAATCGAGGAGTCCCTTGGTGTACGGATGCTGCGGATTGGCGAAGACCTCAGAGACCGCGCCGGTCTCGACGACGTTGCCGGCGTACATGATCGCGACGCGATCGGCCTGCTCGGCGACCAGTGCCAGGTCGTGGGTGATGAGGATGACGGCCATGTCGAACTCGGTCCGCAGATTGTGCAGCAGCGACATGATCTGGGCCTGCACGGTGACGTCGAGGGCGGTCGTCGGTTCATCGGCGAGGAGCACCCGCGGGCTCAGGGCGACGGCCATGGCAATCAGCAAACGCTGCCGCATACCGCCGGAGAACTGGTGCGGGTACGAGTCGATCCGCGATTCCGGTTCCGGGATCCCGACGTGTTCCATCAGCCGGATCGCCTCGCGTCTGGCGGCTTTCGCCGACATCTTGCGATGGATCCGGAACGGCTCGGCCAACTGGGTGCCGACCGTGTACACGGGGTTCAGTGCGGTCAGCGCATCCTGGAACACGATGGCGAGTTCGGTACCTGCGACCTGACGCCGCTTTCGTTTGCTCGCCGTCGTGAGGTTGGTCTCGCCCAGCAGCACTGTCCCGTCGGTGATGTCGGCGATGGGATCGAGCAGCCCGACCAGAGCCTGCGCGGTCATGGATTTGCCGCAACCCGATTCCCCGAGGAGCGCCAGGGTCTCCCCGCGGCGGGCGACGAACGACACGTGGTCGACGGCGCGAACAACACCGGTCGGGGTACGCAGATCAACGGTCAGATCGGAGACATCGAGAGCGATGCGGTCGCCGGTGGCCGTGGCGGTCGGGTTGTCGATGGCGGGAGCACTCATGCGACTGCCTTTCGTGAGGAGAACAGACGGCGGCGGGCACGGGGCACGGTCAGGCGCCAGCGCTGGCCGGGATCGGTGGCGATACGGGCCCAGGCCGCCAGGATGGTTGCCGACACGGTGGTCACCACGATGGCCAGGCCGGGGAAGAACGACAGCCACCATGCGGTCTGCAGATAGGTGCGTCCCTGCGAGACCATCAGGCCCCAGCTGATGTCCGGCGGCTGGATGCCGATACCCAGGAAGCTCAGTGACGACTCGGCCAGCATCACGAAGCAGAAGTCGAGGGTGGCGACGGTGAGCAGGGTCGGGAGCAGGATGGGGAAGACGTGCGAACGGATGATGGACCCGCTGCTCGCCCCGAAGGTCCTCGCGGCGTCGACAAAGATCCGGCTCTGTAGTTCGGCCGACTCGGCCCGGGCGGTGCGCAGGTAGATGGGGATGCGGGTGAAGGCCAGTACCAGCACGATATTGGCGGCACTCGGTGAGAACACGTACAGCACCACGACCGCCAGCAGCAGTGACGGGAAACTCATGATCACATCGGCGACGCGCATCGCGGTGGTCTCACGCCAGCCGCGGTGGTAGCCGGCCCACATGCCGATCACCGATCCGATGATGCCCGAGATGACCACGGCGGGCAGCGCAACCATCATCGTGGTCTGGCAGGCGACGATCAGCCGGGCCAGCATGCTGCGGCCGAGCGGGTCGGTGCCCAGCACGTTCATCCACCCGGTGTCGAGGTTGAAGGGGGCCAGATTCGACTCGTCCAGGTTCTGATCGGTCGCGGCAGTGCCGACCAGCCATGGCCCGAAGACTGCGACGAGCAGAACGAACGCAAGGATTCCCGCCGCGACAGTGGCCATAGGGTCGCGCAGCAGCAATTTCCAGAGGGGCATCTTGCCCGTCGGAACCTTGCCGGTGGCAACGGAATCGCCGGTGGGATCGGTGGGCGCGACCAGTGACCCGGTCGGGTCGGTGACGGTGGACTCGGTGGGTCCGGTGGCAATCGACATGGCGTTCTCCTAGACCTTGACCTTTTCGCGGACCCGCGCATCGAGCAGCGCATATCCGGCGTCTATGACGACGTTGAGAATGAAGATGCTGACCGCGGTCAGCAGGACCGCTGCCTGCAGCACCGCGAAGTCGCGTTGCAGGATCGAATCGATCATCAGCTTGCCGATGCCGGGCCAACCGAAGATGGCCTCGACCACCACCGCGCCGTTGACGAGGGCGACGGCGAGATCACCGGCGACCGTCAGTGCCGGTGCCGCTGCGTTACGGAGTGCGTGGTGGGTGACGACCCGGAAGTCGCCTGCGCCCTTACTGCGGGCGAGTCGGACGTATGGCGCCGACAGGGCTTGCACCATCGCGCCGCGAACGACCTGGGTGAGAACGCCGAGCGGCCTGATCAACAGCGTCGCGATCGGCAGGATCCACGAGAGGGTGCTGCCTGTGCCCGAGGTGGGCAGCCAACCGAAGACCACGGCGAAGATCCAGATCCCGGTGATGGCGAACCAGAAGTCGGGGACGCTGGCGGCGGTCATCGACAGCAGCGACGAGAAGCGGTCGGCAAGGGAGTTGGGGCGCAGCGCTGCCCAGCATCCGAGGATCACCGCGCCGACGATGGCCAGCAGCATGGTGAAGAACGCGAGCTGCAGGGTGGCCGGGAACGCCCGCAGGGCCATACCTGCGGCGGACTCTCCTGTGCGTAGCGACTCACCGAAATCGAGGTGGATGACACCGCCGAGGTAGTCGAGCATCTGGTTCCAGACGGGCTTGTCGAGACCGTTTTCGGCGGCGAACTCAGCGCGCTGGTCTGCCGTGGCAGAGACCGGCAGGTAGAGGTTGGTGGGGTCACCGGTCAACCGGGCGAGAAGGAAGACACCGAACAGGACCACCAGTAGTGGGATGAGGCTGGTGTACATGCGGCGTCGCAGGAAGGCGAACATCTCTCACCGCTTTCTCGGTTGAGTGGGGCTGGTCATGGCGGATCCTTCGAAGGGGCGCGAGAGCGCGGGTGGGTTCAGTCGTTGCCGGATGCAGTGGCGTGGGTCATCTCCGCCAGGCGCATCTCGTCACCGGTTGCGGAATTGGGTTGGTAGGCAACAGTCGGTGCCTTGGCGAGCACGGCGTTCATGTGCGCGATATAGGCGTACTGCCGGATCAGACGGGGCTCGTCGGCGAGGACGGCGGCGAACGCATTCTGGCGGGCGTCGCCGATCTGCTCCTGTGCGTTCTCGATCTCGCGGTCGAAGGCGGGCGTGCCGTAGGTGCTCTGATAGCCGTCGCTGAGCAGGTACTGCTCTGCGGTGAACTGGGCATCGCCGGCCTGGTTGCCGTGCTGAATCATCAGGATCACCGGGCCCTCGTCGGGAAAGGGACGGATTTGATAGAGCATCTGGCCTGAGGTGTCCATCATCTCGATCTTCACGTTGAGGCCGGCTTGGTCGAGCGAGTTCTGGATGACCTCGATGGTCTCGTTGATCTTGGGGAACATACCTGTCCGACCGATCAATTTGATCTGCTTGTCGACAGGAACTCCGTCGGCTTTGGCTTGCGCCACAAGCTCTTTCGCCCGGTCGAGGTCATAGGGGGTGGGTGTGATCGTGTCATTGAATCCGACGATGCTCGGGCCCACCAGTTGCGATGCCGGATCTCCGAGACCGCGGAACAGCGCCTTGATGATGCCGTCACGATTCACGGACAGGTCGATGGCCTCGCGGACGCGGTAGTCGTCGAGCGGCGGTTCGTCGGCCTGCATCCGCAGGGCGGTGGTCTCGTTGTTCGGGTAGGAGACCCCGAGGTCGCCGGCTCCGTCTTCGGGACCGAGATAGGTGGCGATCTCGGCCTCGTCGTTGGTCACCATCGCGGCCCGCACGCTGCCCTCCGTACGCCACTGGTACACGGCCCGGGTGTATTCCGGCTTAGGGCCGGAATACTCGGGGTTGAGGGCGAGAGCCAGTTTCTGGCCCGCGTCCCAGTACTCGACGAGGTAGGGACCGGTCCCGATCGGGATTCGTACTTTGTCCTTTGCGTCGGTGGTGGTCGGCACCATTTCGATGAACGAGATGCGCAGCGGCAGAATCGGGTCGGGAGTCGGGGTGGTGACGGTGACGGTGGCAGGGTCGGTTGCCGTGACGATGAGCTCGTCGTCGCCGAACACGTATCCGTCGACCTCGCACCCGATCGAGGAGTTGATGGTGCGATTGATGGAGAAGGCGGCGTCCTCTGCGTCGAAGGTGGTGCCGTCGCTGAACTTGATTCCTTCGTGGATGCGGAAGGTCCAGGTGTTCTGCGAGGTCTGCTCCCAGGAGTCGGCGAGCTTGGGCTCGAGGTCGCCGCTGTCCGGATTGCGCTCGATGAGCGGCTCGGTGATGTTCGACCGGACCACGGGTCCGGTGGCGGTGAGAGAGGCGTCGCACGGCTCGAGGGTCGGCGGCTCCTGGGGGAGCACGATGCGGAGGGTGTCCGGATCGGCGGCGTCGGTCTGTGTCGTATTGGCGACAGAACATCCGGTGGCGAGTGCGGCGACTGCGGCGGCAGCCACGACAGCGCGCAGGGTGCGTCGGGAAGCCGGCTGCATCGGGGCTGCGGCGTGCATGGTTCCTCCGTAGTGAAGATGAATCGCGTCTGTCGTCGGACGCTGCCGTTTGTGACGGTAGCCACAACGTAGGAGCGCCCCGAGGACGCGTCAACAGGCCAAAGTGCCTGGAAACGGCGCTTTTAGCCGGTGATTGGCATCACCGGACCTCAAAACGAGTGACCTGACTCACTCTAAATATAGCGTCTGACCTGCCCCTTTCGCTCACCGGCGTGATGGGCACCGGAGTGCCGGTCAGCCAGTCATGCCGTTTGGGTATCAGTTGATGTTATTTACGAGTTGGACAGGTATTCCTGGGGCGGCTTACCGTACCTATAGCTCAGTGGTGACCATCTCCGGTCACCCCTGTCGTCAGGAGGCGCGATGGCAGACGTGACAACGTCCACAACCCAGACAGCTGAAGCTGTTGAGCTGCAGAGCGATCGGGTCTTGCAGGTGGGTCCTCTCAAGCCCTCCCTCGCCGAAATCCTTGCGGTCGATCATCGTGCGCTGACCCTGCCGGTCGATGATTCCCGGCAGGCCTTCCTTGCCGAACACGGCGCATCCGTGACAGCTGTGGTGACCTCTGGACGCACCGGCGTCGATGCGGAACTGATGGCGGAGCTGCCCCACCTGGGGGCGATCGTCCACTTCGGAGTCGGCTACGACACCACCGATGTCGACGAGGCGGCCCGCCGCGGGATCGGGGTCAGCAACACACCCGACGTGCTCACCGACTGCGTCGCCGACACCGCGGTGGGACTGCTGATCGACACCCTCCGCGGTTTCTCCGCTGCCGACAGGTTCGTGCGGGCGGGCCGCTGGCCCCGAGAAGGCAACGTTCCGTTGGCCCGCAAGGTGAGTGGATCACGGGTCGGCATCATCGGGCTCGGCCGGATCGGTGCGGCGATCGCTGATCGGCTCGTCGGATTCGGGTGCGACATCGCCTATCACAACCGCAACCAGGTCCCTGACTCGCCGTATCGATATGCGACCTCTGCCGCGTTGCTCGCAGCCTCGGTCGACGTCCTGGTGGTCGCCGCTGCCGGCGGTGAGGGCACCCGGCACCTCGTCGATCGTGAGGTGCTGGAGGCGCTGGGCCCCAACGGCTTTTTGATCAACGTGGCCAGGGGCAGCGTCGTCGATGAGGTGGCCCTGGTGGAAATGCTGACCACTGGTCGCCTCGCGGGCGCAGGTCTCGACGTCTTCGCCGACGAACCCCTGGTGCCCGCTGAACTCTTCGACGTCGACAACGTTGTGCTCCTGCCTCACGTCGGCAGCGGCACCATCGCGACGCGGGCGGCGATGGAGGCGCTAACCCTCGAGAACCTCGACGACTATCTGACCCGTGGAACCCTCACCACGCCTGTCCTGCAACCGCGATCCACCGCTGGAGCCCCATCATGAGTGTCGTACTGAGTTACGTCTCGAGCGTCGAAGGACGCGGAGCGTTGTCCTTCGGGTTTGCTGAAGCCCGCATGAGGGGCACCGACATACTCGTCATCGCCGAGGACGACAGTGCGGTCGCCCCGGAGTTCGAACTCGATCTCGCCGCCGCCCGGCAGGCCGCGAGCGCGGCGGAGGTCGTGGTCAAGGTCGAACCGAACGATCCGGATCTCTCCCACGCCGACAACCTCATCGACGCCTCCTACCGCGATGACGTCGAGCTCATCGTCATCGGCATCCGCCGCCGCTCGCCGGTCGGAAAGCTGTTGACCGGCAGCGCCATGCAACGCGTGCTGTTGGACGCCCAGTGCCCCGTGACGGCCGTAAAACCCCCGGTGCGTTCCGCCGTCTGACCCGATTTTGGTGGGTTCTGGCGACCGTTCGCCCAGGTCGGGCTCGCCAGAACCCACCACTTTCGGAGGGCGCGGGGGTCAGATCCATTCCCGCTGCGGCAGCACATCTTCCATGAGTCTGGCGAGTGCCGGGTTCTGGTTGTCGGGACGCCAGGCGGCGTTCATCTGCACGGGCCGGTCGCGTACGGACGTCACCTCTTTGAACACCACGCCCTCGGGGTGCATGGTGGCCGCTGATTCGGGTACCAATGCCATCCCGAGGCCCGACCGTACGAGCACCAGCATGGTGTGCACCTGCGTCACGTACTGAACGTATTTCGGTGTCGCGCCGACGATCGTGAAGGTGCTGATCAGCAGTTCGTGGAAGTATCTGGCGTCGACGGGGGAGTACATCACCACCGGGCGGTTGTCGAAGTCCTCGATGGTCAGGTGCTCGGCGTCGACCAGGTCGTGGTCGGTGGGCAGGGCCGCGATCAGTCGCTCGTGATGGATGGGTCTGCTACTGATCCCCGGGCGGGTCATGATGGGCCGGACCAGCCCCAGGTCGAGCTCTCCACCGGACAACGACTCGATCTGAGCCGACGAGACCATCTCGCGTAGAACCAATTTGACGTCAGGGAGCATCTCGCGCGCAGTCGCGAGCAATCGAGGCAACACCGCGTGAGCCGATGCACCGGTGAATCCGATGATCACGGTGCCGAGGTCGCCGGCGGGAACGCGGCGGACGGTCAGCACCGCGCTCTCCGACAGGCGGACGATGCGACGGGCGTCGGGCAGGAATGCTGTTCCTGCCGCCGTCAGCGTCACCGAACGGCTGGTGCGGTCGACGAGCTGCACGCCGAGTTCGTTCTCGAGCTGCTGGATCTGCCTGCTCAGGGGCGGTTGCGTCATGTGCAGGCGCTCAGCCGCCCGTCCGAAATGCAGCTCCTCGGCGACCGCGATGAAACAGGTGAGACGAGCCAGCGAGAACATTGATCCACTCCTGGTATCGGAAGAAGGCGCGTGCGCGTCCCAATGGATCAATGTACTCGCCCGCTCAGCCAGCAGGGAGCACGACTACCAGCGTGGACAGGTGTTCTCGAACGACGGATCAACCGATTTCATGTACCCGGTGTCATCACGATCCGAGATCCCGCAGTCGAGATACTGCTGGTGGAGCACAGAAAGTGCATCATCGTCGATCTCGACTCCGAGACCAGGAGCGGTCGGGACCGCGACCGCGCCGCCGACGATGGACAACGCCCCGGGTTTGACGACGTCCTCGTCCTTCCACGGCCAATGGGTGTCGCAGGCGTACGAGAGGTTGGGTGTTGCGGCGGCCAGGTGGACCATGGCCGCGAAACTGATGCCCAGGTGAGAGTTGGAGTGCATGGACAGTCCGAGTCCGAAGGTGTCGCAGATGCCGGCGAGCAGGCGCGATCGCTGCAGGCCGCCCCAATAGTGGTGGTCGGAGAGCACCACCGACACCGAGTTCCGCCGGACCGACTCCTCGATCTGATCGAAGGCGACCACGCACATGTTCGTCGCGAGCGGCATCTTGGCCTCCGCTGCGACCTCTGCCATGCCCTCGAGTCCCGGTGTCGGGTCCTCGAGATACTCGAGTACGCCGGCAAGTTCGGAAGCCACGTGGATCGACGTGTCCACCGTCCAGGCGGCGTTCGGATCGAGACGTAGCGGCAGGTCAGGGAACGCTGCCCGCAGCGCTGTGATCGCAGCGATCTCCTGCTCGGGCGGGAAGACCCCGCCCTTGAGTTTGATCGCCTTGAAGCCGTACTCGCCGATCATTCGTTGCGCCTGACGAACAAGCCCTTCCGGATCGAGCGCTGCGCCCCAGCTGTCTGGCTCAGCGCCCGGGTGCCCCGCCCACTTGTAGAACAGGTACGCACTGAACGGGACCTCGGTGCGGACGGCGCCGCCGAGAAGGTCGGACACCGGTCGGCCCAACGCCTTGCCTTGGACGTCCAAGCACGCGACCTCGAACGGGGACAGGACCCTGTCGGTGGTACTCGCGGTGGTGATCATCCCCGCGACGCCGTCGCCGCCGGTGATCGACAGGGTGTCGAGCTTCGCGTCGATCGCCTGCCTGATGGCTCCGAGGGCGAACACATCCTGACCGACGATGGCCTCTGTGGCCGCAGTCAGCCGCGCCAGGTGGGCGGTGTCCGCGTAGGTCTCGCCGAGCCCTACCAGACCGGCGTCGGTGTCGAGTTGGATGATCGCCCGCAGCGCGTAGGGCTGGTGGACGCCGACAGTGTTCAGCAGCGGCGGATCGACGAAGGCGACCGGGGTGATGCGGGCACCGGTGATCCGGATCGGTGGCGTGCTCATCACACCGCGATGGCCGGCGCCAGCGCACTCTCGAGGACTGCACGCCCCGCAGCGGTGATCTCGATGAGCTCCTGCTGGTGTTCTTCGGTCAGCGCCACCAGTGGTGCACGCACGGGTCCGGCGTCGATGCCCTCCATCGTGACCCCGAACTTGACCAGCGAGACCGCATATCCGGGAACCAGGTTGCGTAAACGGACCAGAGGGTGGAAGAAGTTGCGCAGCAGTGCTTCCGCCAGTTCGTCGTTTCCGGACTCGAGTGCGTTGTAGAAGGCCAGCGCGATCTCGGGTGCGAAGGCGAACGTTGCCGATGAATACAGGGTCACGCCGATGGCGCGGTAGGCCTGCTGGGTGATCTCGGCGGTCGGTAGCCCATTGAAGAAGAGGAAGTCCTTGCCGGACGGCGCCAGCGCATCCTTCACCGCGATGACGATGCGAGAGACATTGTCGAGATCTCCCGTCCCGTCCTTGAATCCGATCACGGTCGGCAGTTGCGCGACCTCCACCGCGGCGGCCTCGTTGTAGACGGCGGTGCCACGGTTGTAGACGATGAGCGGCAGGTCGGTGGCAGCGGCGACGGCGCGGGTGTACTCGACCAATCCGGCAGGCGGCATCGTCACGAGGTAGGGGGGCAGCAGCAAGATTCCGTCGGCACCCGCGGCCTTGGCGCTGACCGCGAACTCCTTGGCTTGCACCAGCGACCCGCCGGCTCCGGCGAACACCGGGACACGGCCGGCGACGACGTCGACCGCAGTGGCGACGATCCGGCCGAACTCCTCGAGCCCCAGAGCGTGGAACTCGCCTGTGCCGCAGGCGATGAACACGCCACCCGGACCGGCCGCCACACCCTTCTCGAGGTGCTGCGCGAGCAATGAGTAGTCCACATCGCCTGCCGGGGTGAACGGGGTGACGGGAAAGAACAGGACTCCGTCGAGCATGGTTGTCTCCTTGAATCGAGGGTGTGGGGTGTTGGTCAGTCTTGGACGAGGCGGCCGTCGATGCGGCGCCAGAGGCGATCGGGGTTGCCGTCGGCGATGGCTGAGGGCAGTAGTGCAGGTGGGACATCCTGGTAGGCGACCGGTCGCAGGAAACGCTCGATCGCGAGCGATCCGACCGACGTGCTGCGGGAATCCGAGGTGGACGGGTACGGGCCGCCGTGGACCATGGCGTGTCCGACTTCGACGCCGGTAGGCCACCCGTCGAACAGGATGCGTCCGACCTTCAGTTCGAGGACGTTCACCAGTGCCGCTGCGTCGTCCATGTCGGCGTCGTCGGCGTGCACCGTGGCGGTGAGTTGTCCCTCGAGTGCTGCTGCGACGTCGCGGACCTGCGCTGCGTCGGTGCACTTGACCACCAGACTCGCCGAGCCGAACACTTCTTGTTGCAGCACCTCCGAGCCGAGAAAGGTGTCGGCGTCGGTGCTGAAAATGGCTGCGCCACAACTGTTCGGCGCATCAGAGCCGGGGGCCTGGGCTTCGACGGTCGACGCGGCCGAGAGTGCATCGACGCCGGCCGAATACGAGTTCGCGATGGTGGGGGTGAGCATCGGGGTCGGGGTCGTGTCGGCAATTGCGGCGCCGGCGGACTCTACGAAGGTGGTCAATCCCGGACTGTCCACCGCGATGACCAGCCCTGGATTGGTGCAGAATTGCCCGGAGCCGAGGGTCAGGGAGCCGACGAAGGCCTTGCCCAGGTCCGCTCCGCGCGTCTGCAACGCCGTGTCGAGGACGAAGACCGGATTGATGGAACTCATCTCGGCATACACCGGGATCGGCTCGCGGCGGGCTGCGGCCGCCGCCACGAGAGCTGTTCCACCGGAACGTGACCCGGTGAATCCGACGGCTTTGACCCGGGGGTCGGTGACAAGACTGGTGCCCAGCGTGGGGCCGTGGCCGTACAGGAGGGAAAAGGTCCCCGCGGGCATCCCGGTCTGGACGACGGCGGCCGTGATGGCACGACCCACCAGTTCAGAGGTGCCGGGGTGGGCGTCATGGGCCTTGGCGATCACGGGGCATCCGGCGGCGAGTGCCGACGCGGTGTCGCCGCCCGCGACCGAGAATGCGAGCGGGAAGTTGCTGGCGCCGAAGACCGCGACCGGTCCTAACGGGATCTTGCGCTGGCGGATGTCAGCGCGCGGCAGGGGAGACCGATCGGGTTGCGCCGGGTCGATGCGTGCTCCGTTCCAGCCGCCGTCACGCAGTACGCCGGCGAACAATCGCAATTGGCCGGACGTGCGGCCCACCTCGCCGGTGATACGGCCGACGGGCAAACCGGACTCGGCGGCCGCGCGGTTGACGAGGGTATCGCCAAGAGCTTCCAAGTTGTCCGCGATCGCCTCGAGAAAGCGGGCGCGGGCCTCGGACGTCGTGGACCGGTACCGATCGAAGGCAGCTGCTGCCTGTGAGCAGGCAGCATCGACATGCGTGTCGTCGCCATGGGCGTAGCCGGGCTCCAGCACGGTGTCGGTTGACGGGTCCAGTCCACGGACCGTCTCGCCCGTACCGGTCACGAAGGTGCCGGCGATGATCATCTGGCCGGTCAGGGTGTCTGTTCGATTAACCGTTGCTGTCATGGTCGATTCCTTGCGTTGTCGCTGCGAGTACTCGGTGTCGGGCGACTCGGATCACGCCCGGAAGGCCATGGGCGTGACCTGAGTCATAACTCTGACCGTAGGAGCTGGATTCATTCCTGTCCAAGTCAAATGTGCCGATCTTCAATAGCCCGATTGAATCGACCCACGTCAGGCCTCCTCGGCAGACGACGTCGCCGGAGAAAACCGGGTTCTGTATTCGGACTCCGTTCACCGGGGTGGCCCACCCCAATCACGCAAGGGGTCTGCGATAGTCCGTGTCTGCGATAGTTCGTGTCTGCGAAAATCCGGGTTTGCGATCGTGCGCCCTGCGGTAGGTTTCCAGCATGGAGCGAATGTCGCCGGCCGACGCCCAGATGTACTGGATGTCGGAGAAGATCCCCAACGACCAGTTTCTGGTCTACGTGTTCGACGGTGCTCCGCAAAGCCTCGACGCAGCAATCGATTTGGTCATCGGTCGAGCCGAATTGATTCCGGATCTCCGGCTACGAATCGCCGATGTGGACTGCGCGCTGGACTATCCGTACTGGGTCCGGACCGACGCCGAATGGGATCAGGTCGTCGTCCACGACCTTGCGGATCCGACCTGGGACAACTGCCTCGACGGCATCGCCGCCCTCGCGGATACGCAACTCGATCCGCGGGACAAGGCGTGGCGGCTGCATGTCTTCACAGGCGTCACGAATGTTCCCCGGTGTGCTTCGGTGGCCACCGTCGCCGTACTGCAGATCTGCCACGCGCTGGCCGATGGCAGACGGTCATCTGCCCTGGCTCGGCTCCTGTTCGGTCCCACCCCGCCCGAAGCCGCGGAACCCGGTCGCAGTGAGCAGCCCTATTCGGTGGCGCAGGCCACAGCTGTGGCAGCACTTCGGCTTCCGAAACAGATCGGCTCGCTGGGCTGGCACGGCCTCAATGCTGCTCGCACACACCGCAGACTGGTCGACGACATGATCAAAGGGCTTGTCCCGCAGCAGGCGAAAGGCCGACCACTGTTGTTGACCAACACCCGGCCCGAAGGTGCGCGCGCTGTACGTACTCTCGTACGCCGACGCGATGACTTCCCGGGACCGACGGTGACGGTGAGCGCGCTGACCGCCGTCTCATTGGGGCTGTCGGACTACCTCCGGGAATGCGGTGAGGACCCGACCACGCTCGGAGCCGAGGTCACAATGGCCAAGTCGGGTGCGGCGCGCTCTCGCAATCACTTTCGTAACGTCGGCATCAGTCTCTACGCCGATACCGCCGACCTGGGGTCACGGTCGCGTCACATCGCGGATGCCCTGGGGCAACGGCAGCTACGCAACAACCATCCTGCGCTCAGGGCGGGCGATGAGGCCTTCGCGGCAGTGCCTGCACCGTTGTTGCGTTGGGGCATTTTGCAGTTCGACCCGAACCGCGTGCCGGACACGGTGACGGGTAACACCGTCGTGTCCAGCGTCAACCGCGGCGCGGCTGATCTGAGGTTCGCGAACGCGCCTGTCCTGTTCACCACAGGCTTTCCCGCGCTTTCCCCGGTCATGGGATTGACCCACGCCGTTCACGGCATCGGCGACACGGTCGCGATCAGCGTTCATGCCGCTGAATCCGCGGTCGGGGACATCGACAACTACATGGAGATACTGGGGGCGTCGATTTCCTGGAACCAGATCGTCTCCAGTAGTCGATAGCCGTCAGCGCCGGCGGCGAAGCGGTCAGTGTTCTCCAGTCCCGTTCTTGCTGCGGACCAGGCGTTTCGGTAATTTTCCGACGAGTTCGCCGAGCGGGGTGACGGCGACGCTGAGCGTCTCAGCGGCGTCATTGAGTTCGTCCACCGTCGACTGCAGTTTCTCGATGCTCGGAGCCAGTTGGCCGATCATCTCGACCAGATCCGAGAGGCGGTCTATGGGGCCGCCGGGCGCGATGACACGCTCCAGCGCGCCGTTGTCGCCCACGAGTTGTTCGAGCAGACCCTCGTCCGCGGTGAGACGGTCCAAGAACCCTTCGTCCTCGGACAGCCGGTCCAGCAGCCCTCCGGGTGTCGTGAGCTTGGCCAGGACCCCGTCTTCGGCGAGCATCCGGTCGACAGGTCCGTGCCGGGAGAGCAGGCGATCGAGTGGACCGCCCGCCTCGGTCATCTGATCGAGCACTCCATCGTCGGCCAGTACGCGCTCGACCAGCCCGTCTTCGGCGAGCAACCGATCGAGTGGACCGCCGCGGGCCAGGATCCGACCCAGCGAACGGTCCTCCTCCAGCAGCTCGCCGAGCTGATTCAGCAACTGCAGAGGGCTCCGGAAGGCCGGACTGTCCCGCAAACCCATCGCCGCGGATATCTCGTAGTGCACGTTCTCGACGGCGACACGGCTCAGGGCCACGCTCGCCTCGACGGCCGACAGTGCTGCCCCCGCTGCCGCGAACCCCAGCCGAGTTGGGATCTCGATCACCAATTTGGCATCCATGACCTCAGCCTAGGGCGTTGCCGTGACCCCCGGGTACATTCACCCGGCTTTGGCCTTGGCGGCGGCTTTCTGTTGCTTCTTGAACTCGCGCACTTCTTGCAAGGTGGCGTTGTCGACAACGTCGGCGACGGAGCGGCGTGACCCGTCGTCTCCGTAGTGGCCGGCGGCTTCCCGCCATCCCTCCGGGTCCACGCCCAGTTGCTTGCCGAGCAGTGCCAAGAAGATCCGTGCCTTCATGTCGCCCCACCCCGGCAGCGCCTTGAGGCGTTTGAGCACAGTCTTGCCGTCTGGATCGCCTTCGGTCCAGATGGCCGACGGTTCACCGCCATAGGTGTCGACGATGACGGTTGCGAGGTCGTGGACACGCTTGGCCATCGAGCCGGGGAAGCGATGTATCGCGGGGGTGACCGAGCACAACGCCACGAACTCATCGGGGTCCGACTCGGCGATGCGATGAACATCGAAACCGTCCATCCGGTCCGCGATCTTCTGCGGACCCTTGAACGCAGCTTCCATCGGGTACTGCTGATCGAGGGTCATGCCCACGACGAGCGCGAAGTCGTCCGTCGACAACAACTCGTCGGCCGCAGGGTCCTGTGCGATACAGATCTCGCGGGTCATGTCGTCCTCCAAACGCCGTCCGGACACATCGCGCTCCAGCGTATAGGGCAGGTCACCGGTATATCCGAGCGACGCATCGGGTAGGGCTCGAACGCCCGCGGGACGCCGGTCCGGCTGGTTGAATGCTGGCAGGAGACACACTCGGCTCGGGGATGAGGGAGTTCGCGGTGGCAATCGACGCAAGTGACAGCACGGTACGAAACGCAGTGGTGGGGGCGGCGGTTGCGATCGCGGCGGCCGCGATGACGGTGGTCGGCATGGCTCCCGCAGCGGCCGAACCCACGCTGGTCGACACGATCAGCTGCCACAGCGCCGATCCGTGGGGACCCCCGATCACCAATGGCAGCCCGCTGCGCATCGACATAGACGTGTACAACAACGTGCAGTTCCCGAAGGACGGGGCCAGGGGTCCGGTGCTGTATCTGAGCGCCAACAACCCGCGCGCCGGTTTTCTCTTCGAATACAACGTGGAAACCACCGTGCGCTGGGTCAACACGACCACCGGCGCCCGCGGCAAGGTGATCATCCCGGCGCGGGGGCGGTCGGCGAGTTGGGAGGGTTCGCTGCGCACGGGCCACGGGGCGGTGCAATTCACCGTCAACCAGAAGATCGGCGCGCTCGCGTTCTTCCCGATGGTCAACCCGCAGTACTCATCGTGCGGGGGAGCCGCCGTCGTCTAGGGCCGAACCCCGGGCGTTCGCGGCCTGCGACCGGATGTTCGAATTGTGACCGACTTTCTGTACAGGACTTACAAACTGGGGTTGCAGCGAGGAGTAACGTCACGCGAAGGTGTCCGACGCCGGCAATGACGCCGGCCGCCGATCGGAAGGTGGTTACCCCCGATGTCCACAGATGCGAGCAAGAGGCCGACCCCACCAGAGGTGGGAGAGGCTCACGTAGCCAAGGTGATCGGGGTGACCGTCGCGGCGGCAGTCGGCGGCTTCCTCTTCGGTTTCGACAGCTCGGTGGTCAACGGCGCCGTCGACTCGATCGGCACCCACTTCGAGCTCAACGACTTCATGAAGGGCTTCTCGGTCGCGATCGCGTTGATCGGCTGTGCGCTGGGCGCATGGTTCGCCGGCCGTCTTGCCGACATCTGGGGCCGCAAGAAGGTCATGCTGCTCGGTTCGGCACTCTTCATCGCGTCGTCGATCGGCACCGGCCTGGCCTGGGCGGTCCCGGATCTGCTGATCTGGCGCGTCATCGGTGGTCTGGGAATCGGTATCGCTTCGGTGATCGCACCCGCCTACATCGCCGAGATCGCCCCGGCTCGATACCGCGGTGCCCTGGGATCACTCCAGCAGCTCGCCATCACGATGGGTATCTTCGTCGCGCTGCTGTCGGACGCCCTGCTCGCCGACAGTGCCGGCGGTGCCGCGAACGATCTGTGGTTCGGTATCGAGGCCTGGCGCTGGATGTTCATGGTCGGCGTCATACCCGCACTCATCTACGGCATCCTCGCGTTCCTCATCCCCGAATCCCCGCGCTATCTCGTCGGCAGCAACATGGACGAGGAGGCCGCCCGGATTCTGACCGAGGTCACCGGTGAAGCGAATCCGCTCGAGCGTGTCGAAGAGATCAGGCTGACTCTCAAGCGCGAATCCAATGTGTCCATCAAAGACATCCGCGGACCGTCGTTCGGACTGCACCCGTTGGTGTGGGTCGGTATCTGGATCGCCATCTTCCAGCAGTTCGTCGGCATCAATGCGATCTTCTACTACTCGACGACTCTGTGGCAGTCCGTCGGTTTCAGTGAGAGTCAGTCGTTCAAGACCTCGGTGATCACGGCGGTGGTCAATGTCGTCATGACCTTCGCTGCGATCCTTTTCGTCGACCGGATCGGTCGACGAAAGCTTCTTCTCATCGGCTCTGTGGGCATGTTCATAGGGCTGGTGATGGCCTGTATTGCGTTCACGCAGCAGGAGGGTTCGGGCGACAACATCAGCTTGCCCGACACCTGGGGTCTGGTAGCGCTCATCGGCGCGAACCTGTTCGTGGTCGCGTTCGCGGCGACCTGGGGGCCGGTCATGTGGGTGATGCTCGGCGAGATGTTCCCCAACCGGATCCGCGGCGTCGCCCTGGGCGTCTGCACCGGCGTCAACTGGCTGGCGAACTTCACCATCTCTCTGCTGTTCCCGCAGCTGAATCAGACACTGGGTCTGGCGTACATCTACGGGTTCTTCGCCTTCTGCGCATTCGCCTCGTATTTCTACGTACGCACCAAGGTCCCGGAGACCAAGGGTATGGAGCTCGAGGACATGGACACCCTCGGCGATGTCGAGGAGGCCCTGAAGGCTTCCAAGGCCGCGGACAAAGCGGCGGCCAAAGACCTCAAATAGCTCGTCGCTATTTCGTATCCGTGAAGTTCGGCGGCCGTCCCTCTTTGCGGGCGGCCGTCGCTTCTTGGAAGTTGTCGGTCAGGAGCCGGACGTACAGCTGACCCATGCCTTCGGTCTGTATGTGGGCGTCGAGGTTCGACGCCTGGATACCGGACCACAGGGTGCGTTTGGTCAGTTCGATTCCCGGCCGGGACAACTCCGCAATGCGCTCGGCGATGCGAAAGGCCTCGGTCAGCAGATCATCGTCGGAAACGGCGCGGGAGACGAGCCCGATCCTGGCCGCCTCTTCGGCGGGGACGTCCCAGCCGGTGAGCATCATCTCGGCCGCATGTGACGTACCGACCGCGCGGGGGAGCAGAAAGCTCAGACCGAGCTCGCTGGCGGTGAGGCCGTTGTTGATCCCGGCGGCCCGGAAGTAGGCACTCGACCCTGCGATCCGGATGTCACAGGCCAGGGCCAGACACAACCCACCACCGATCGCTGCGCCGTTCACCGCTGCGATGACCGGCTGATGCATGGCCCGGAGTGCGCCCAGGGCGTCGTCGAGCATCTCCATCGACCGGAGTGCGATCGTCGGTGCGGTGAGCCCGTCGATGTGCGGAATCTTTCCTGCCGACTTCTGATCGGCGCCGGAGCAGAAGCCGGGTCCTGCTCCCGTGAGCACCACAGCACGGATGTCATTGTCGCGGCTGATCTGCTCGAGCGTCTCCTTGAATGGGATCATGACGTCAAAGGCCATGGCATTCATGCGTTCTGGACGATTCAGAGTCACCAGCGCGACGTGTGGCCGGGGGTGGTCTACCTCTACGAAAGACATGGGGCCATGGTGGCATGCGCTCGAATCCCTGAGACGTGGATCAGGGAAAGAGCCGTCGAAGATCAGGGTCGTTCCCCGATGCGACCGAGGCCGTCTGCTCCCTACCGTGAGTGAGGTGAGGCGGGAGACCATTTCCGCCCCATCGACGAAAGGTTGATGTGATGGACAAGTTGGTTCGGGTTTCGCACGGCAGGATGTTGGGTGGCGTCTGCACGGGCATCGCGAGGCGCTATGGATGGGATGTGAACGTGGTGCGCGTGGCGTTCGTCGCCTCGTGTCTGCTGCCGGGACCGCAGTTCGTGCTGTATCTCGCCCTGTGGCTGGTGATCCCGATGGACAAGCAACACGCGAACACGATGGCGACTGCCTGATCTACGGGGGCGTCCGCCTGGGCTACGGGCCAGGGCTTCGGCGGCTCAGTGCGTCCATGCCGTCGAGCAGCAGCATCTGCGCGATGAAGTAGGTCGAGAGGACCGTTGCCTCCGCAATGGCGCGGGGGACAGCGCCGCGCAGTAGATATCGACGATTCATGAGGATCGCATCCGATGCCATGAAGGCGATGCCACCGGCGGCCAACAGGCGGGTCGCGTCCGTGTCCGCACCGCGCAGGAGAGCAGGGTCCGCGGCGGTGGCCGCCATCGTCGCCAACGTCCCACCGTAGATCCCGAGGACCGGAAGCATGCGCGGTTGATGCAGGATCACCAGGACGGCAACCTCGTTCATCACAGCGAGGCGGGGGAGAAGTCGGCGTGTGGTGGGCACACCGCCGTGACGGATCAGTAGTCCCAGATAGGCCAGATGCGCGAGCCCGAACAGGGTGGCGCCGGTCTGGAGTGATCGGTCCTTGTCCGGCCCGGTTGCGAACTCCTCGCGATACATGAAGTAGTCGCCTGCTGCAGATGCCCCGACTGCCAATGACAACAGGGCGTTGTCAGGTGCACTGCGGTGTCGGGCGCCGCGTGCCACCGTGACGGCCAGCGCTGCCAGGGCAGCGGGCTTGGTCGCCGCGACCCCGGGCCGCCGGCGCGCTGCGCCGGCGACCGAGACGGCGACTGTTGCCGCCACGAAGATCTTGCGTTCCGGGAGTTTCCAACCGGGAAAACCCATCTCGGCGTCAGCCGCCCAAGATCTTAGAGATGAAGGCCGTGGCATCAGGCAGGGCAGCAGCCGAGGTCCCCGGACCGTCGACCGGGTAGGTCCGGACCGTCGCGGTGCGGTCGGTGGCCTGCACCCGGTTCAGGAAATCGAGCGTGTAAGGCAGTACCACCGTGGTGTCGAGCAATCCCTGGCCGATGAACACCGGCTTCTCGAATCCGCTGTCGGGGACGCCCAGGTACGCCTCGACGATCGGCCTGAGGTTCGGTATCGACGCCACCGGTTTCGTGAACAGTTCGTTCAGGCTGGTTCCGGCCACCGCGCGCTGGAGTTCGGCCGAGCAGACCTTGACGGCCTTGTCGGTCAGTGCCCGACCCTCGGCGCTGAGGTAGGAGTCGAGGTTCAACTCGGGGTGTGAGGCCCGGATCCCGGCGACCGCGTAGAGCACCTCTGCGGTGAGATCTGTGGGCAACGGCACCGGGATGAAGCCGGGGCCGGCGTTCAAGACAAGAGCACCGAGGTCGGCAGGCACGCTGGTGACCGTCGCTCCACGGAAATCGAGGTCAGGTCCCTGCAATTTGACGGCGTTGCGTGCGGTCGCGAGTGCGGCCGTGGCGCCACTGCCGTTGCCGTTGACAGCCCATTTGGCAGACAGGTTCGGCGCGATGTCGTGCGCTGCCTTGACCGCGTCGATGATGTTGTCCGACTTGATCGTCGTCTGCAGGTCGGGCAGCTTGCCCTCGGTGCCCAGTCCGGCGTAATCCGAGGCGACGACGGCGTAGCCCTTCTTCAGCCACGGCGTGATGTCGTTCCACCGAGCTGCCGATTCGGTCTTCCCCGACCACGACGGGGCGCATTTGTCGGCGAGGCCGACCGTGTCGTGCGCCCATGCCACCACGGGCCAACCACCCTCGGGGGCAGTGCCGGTCGGCAGATAGATGGCGGCGCTGCTGAGTTCGGTGCGGTCGGCTGCTGCGTTGGTCCAATAGGTGAACCGGTTGGCCGATCCGGCCCCGGTGACCCAGCGATCATCCGGTAGGCCGATGTTCGCGTACACCTTGCCTGCGGTGCCACCGGTCGGTACGGGTGCGGCTGCGGCCGTGCCGGCGCCGAGCCCGCCCGCGACCACGGCCGCGAGCGCCGTTGCGGTCAGTCCACACGTTCCGATACGCCGGAGTGCTTGTTTGTGAACACTTTTCATGTGATGTCTCCTACGAAGGTCCGCGGCGAGCGGACTAAGCCTGCGTGATCCCGATCATCGGGAGGAAGAA
This sequence comes from Williamsia limnetica, assembly GCF_003217475.1. GTDB lineage: Bacteria > Actinomycetota > Actinomycetes > Mycobacteriales > Mycobacteriaceae > Williamsia > Williamsia limnetica. The sequence continues at coordinate 70,023 of NZ_QJSP01000015.1, forward strand.
GCAACTGCGGTTGCCGTTCTCGACGGTTCCGAAGACCGCCGACAACACCGTTCCGTTGCCGGTCTTGACGGGCACCAGGCGTGATCCGGGCACGCTGAGACGGTTGGCGAACGTCGTCAGCGCGTCTTTGATCCGTCCCTTGAAGGGATTGCTGTCAGGTACTTTCTTCAGCCAGATGTCGACCAGGGTGGTACCGACCGGCGCCATGTCCGCGAAGCCGCCCTGCAGGGTGTTGACGTTGAACCAGGCGACCTGCATGCCGCTGGCGGAGCCGTCCTTGGTGATTCCAGAGGGGACGAAGCCGAAGAGTGTCTCGCCGCTGCCGACGAGATTGGCGTCGATGGCCGCGGGGAGCTTCAAGCCTGGAAGGAAGAAGGGGCCGGGTGCAGCGCCACCGACCGCGGGCAGCAAGCCGAACGGGTTGTCGGGGGTCGGTGCGGTGCAGTTGAACGCCACCGATGGGTTGACGAAGCTCTGGATCCCCATCTGGCGCAGGGTGTTGTTGGCGTCGGCGAGCAGCGTGAGGACGTCGGTCGGAGACGCCGCAGGTGTCGCTGTGGGTGCGGCCACCTCGGTGGCCGACAGCTGGGACCCGACGCCGAGTATGGCTTTCGCGGCCGAGAGCGCCTCTGGATCGAGACGAGTCTTCTGCAGCTGCGCGATGGCAGCGGACAGGTCCTTGTCGGCGGGGATGCCGGTGGGAGCGGTGAGTGTCAGGTCGGCGGGCGGTGCGGGCTCCGCCACGGCGAGTGCCGGTGACATCAGGGCTGCTGACGCCGCGATCGCGACTGCGACGACACCACGTCGGATCAGCGGTGAGTTCGGCATGGTTCTCCTTGAACAGACGAAACCGGCCCAACTGTTACGGATGTGACAGAAGTGGCCAATGTTGCGGTTGTTAAAGCCAACCATGTGATTTGCGCAGTTGGCAAGCCGCGAGGCCTACCTGTGACAGAACTGCGACCCAACCGCAGTTCTGCTGCGTTTCAACGGATCTGGGCGTGTGACGCGTTTCACCCTGAATAGCAGAACAGGCGCCGACCTGGTGGTCGGCGCCTGTTGCCCAGGTATCTGAGATCAGATGACTGCAAGTCCCACGGTCGGGATGATCGTGCAGCTGACCGTCTTGCCCTCGGTCTTGGTCGTGACGTTTCCGTAGATTGCCGAGATGACGCGACCCTGACCGGTTTTGGCGATCGTGGTGAACGTTCCGGGGCCTTCGGCCACATTGATCTTGTCGTTCCGCTGCAGGCTCTGCTGCCCGGTGGCGCCGGTGTCGACGTTGATCCACGCGACGGTCAGTGGTGCGGCCTTGTTGTTGAGGGCCGGCCCGGTGCCGAGGCTGGTGTAGACGAATCCCGCTTCACCCCGCCCGGGTCCGGGAGCCGGAGCCTTCTGAGGCCCAGCGGTCGCAAGTGCGGTGCCGACAGAGTTGCCACCGGGGATGCATCCCTGGCCGAGGGTGGGGTAGAGGAATTGCTGGATGATCGGGGCGCCTTCGCCGGTGGGGATGTCGGGCCCGCCGCCACCGGTGCCTTCGAGGAAGCTGATGACCTTGTTCCAGATCTCCGCGAGCTCGGGTGGTAGCCCGGAATCGGCGGCAAGTGTCTTGGCGTTGGCCACGAGATCGGCATTGACCTTGCCGTCGGGCCCCGGCGTGGCGGCCGAGCCGATGATCGCGGGTACGAAAGCGCCCAGGGATTGCAGGGTCGCCTCGTCGATCTTGGGGGCAGGCGGTGCCGTCGGCTCGGCGGACGCGGTGGCCGGAAGTGCCAGCGCCGCGCAGGCCGCTATCGCCACGGCAGTCGCAGTTCGGCGGGCGGTACGCCCAGCACGAGATCGTCCGCGGTCGCGACCTGTCAGCTCACTCAGTAGCACTGTTCTTGGTGTCCCATCTTGCGTTGGTAGCCCGCTGTCGCAGGTGCCTGTGTTCTGTATCGCCGTGCTGACGGTAACCGTTCCGTGACCCTGCCGCCAACAGTGCAGCCGGTAAACGTTCCAGCTGCGCTCTGCTGCGGGACCGGTTCGGAGCGTGGTTGTCGCCGCCCTGGGACCGTAGCTTGTGACTGATGGTGCTAGTGGTGCTGGTGATGCAATTGTGATGTCACATTTCGGGTGCGGATCGATTCGCCCGTGCTGGTTAGATCAACGAGACAAGAAAACGCTATCTGGAGGCACCATGCGTCGAAGAACTCACATCGCAGCAGTCCTGATCGCTGCTGCGGTCGCGGCGAGTGCCCTGAGCGCCTGCGGCGACTCGGGGTCCGACGACGAGGTGGTGCTGTTGACCCATGACTCCTTCGCGTTGCCCGACGAGTTGCTGACCTCGTTCAAAGATCAGACCGGGTTGACCCTGAAGGTCGTGAAGGAATCCGACGCCGGTCAATTGTCGTCGTCCATCGCATTGACGGCCGGATCTCCACGCGGCGACGTCGTGTACGGCATCGACAACACCTTCGCCTCGCGAGTGCTGGACGCGGACGCCCTCGAGCCCTACACGAGCCCCGACAACGGCCTCGGACCGAATGAGCACGCCCTGCCCGAACCCAACCGCCTCACCGCGATCGACCGCGGGGATGTCTGCGTCAACGTGGACAATGACTGGTTCGCCCAGCGCGGGCAGCAGCCCCCACAGAACTTCGCCGATCTCGCGGACCCCCGGTACAAGGGGCTGACCGTGGTTCTCGACCCTGCCACCTCGTCGCCGGGGATGGCGTTCCTGCTCGCGACCATCGCCGCGTACCCGAGCTCCACCGCGGGCGGTTGGGAAGGCTACTGGCAGAGTTTGCGCGACAACGACGTCGCAGTCGCACCCGGATGGTCGGAGGCCTACAACCAGGAGTTCACGGCGGGCGAGGGCAAGGGTTCCAAGCCAGTCGTCGTCTCGTACGCCTCGTCGCCCGCCTACCTGCCGACCACGACGGCACTGCTGAGCACCTGCTTCGAGCAGACCGAATACGCAGGTGTGTTGCGCGGCGCCGGGAACGTAGAAGGCGCCCAGAAGGTCGTGGACTTTCTGTTGAGCGAACCTGTGCAGGCGGCCCTGCCCGAATCGATGTACGTCTATCCGGTTCGGACCGGCACGCCGCTGCCCGCCGAATGGGCACAGTTCGCACCGGAGCCCGAGTTCGTGGCCTCCATGCCGCTCGACGTCATCGCCGAGAACCGCGAGGCGTGGCAGCAGGAGTGGCGCACCGTCATGGGTCGCTGACCGAGGTGACGTCTGGCCGGCGCAAGGGCCGACCCCGGCGCAGTCGGCCGCGGGGTTCCCGGGCAGGACTCCTGGACGCTGTGCCCACGTTCGCCCTGCCGCTGTTGTTCGTGCTGCCGCTTTTGTTCGTGGCGGTGATGTTTGGTTGGCCGTTGCTGGCGCTTGCGGCGCGCGCGTTCGGTGACGGTGCGAGCACCGATCTACCCCAGTTGCTCTCAGACGCCAATGCGGCTGATCTCCTGTGGTTCACGATTGCGCAGGCCGCTGCGTCAACGGCCGCGACGTTGGTCATCGGCCTTCCGATCGCCTGGGTGTTGGCGACGTACGAACTGCGTGGAGCGCTGGCGCTCCGGGTGATCGTCACCATCCCGTTCGTCTTGCCGACAGTCGTCGTCGGCGTGGCGTTCTCCGTCCTGCTCGGCGACCGCGGGCCGCTGGGGTGGCTGGGCATCGGCGCGTCGCTGTGGGCGATCATCCTGGCGCACATGTTCTTCAACATCGCGGTGGTGGTCCGGACCGTGGGTTCGGTCTGGGCTCAGTTGGACCCGCGGGCCGAGCAGGCTGCCCGGACCCTGGGCGCGAACCGGTGGCGGGTGCTGCGGACGGTGACCCTGCCTGCGCTCGCCCCCGCGATCGCATCGGCCGCGTCGGTGGTCTTCCTGTTCTGCGCCACGAGTTTCGGAGTCGTGCTCATCCTCGGGGCCGGGCGGTACAACACCCTCGAGACCGAGATCTACCGGCAGGCCATCGGATTCTTCAAACTGCCCGCCGCCGTGGCGTTGTCCATGGTGCAGATCGTTGTGGTCGCGGTGGTGGTGACCGTCAGTGCGTTGCTGAGTCGCCGGGCGAGGGCGGCCGGAGCACCGCGCCGGCGCCGCAAGCCGCATGGGCGCCAGTGGCTGCCGGTCGCGGCGATACTCACGGTTTCGTTGGTGATCCTGATCGCGCCGCCGGCTGTATTGCTCTGGCGCTCGGTACGGCCCACGGTCGGCGGCAGCTGGAATCTCGATGGCTATCGCGCCCTGTTCGAATCGGTGAACGGGCAGACGCCGTGGCAGAGCATGCAGTATTCCCTGATCAGCGCGACCTGGGCGATGGTCATCGCGATGGTTCTCGGGCTACTCGGCGCCCTCGCGCTCGTCCGTGCCCGCGGGGTGCTCGCGGGCGCAGCGACCGTGGTCGCCATGCTTCCGCTGGGCGTCAGCGCCGTGACCGTCGGACTCGGATATCTCGTGATCCTGACCGGGATGCCCCGTGAGATCAGTACGTCACCGGCCATCGTCCCGGCGGTACAGGCACTCATCGCCTGCCCGTTGGTGATCCGGATCCTGGTCCCGGCGATGGGGCTGGTCGACGATCGGTTGCGGCAGGCGACGGCCACGCTCGGTGCCAGACCTCTGCGGGTGTGGTGGACGGTCGATCTACCGGTCATCAAACGAGCGCTCTGTGCCGCAGCGGGTTTCGCATTCGTCATCGCCATCGGTGAGTTCGGGGCCACCAGCTTCGTCGCCCGACCCGACACCACCACCGTCCCCGTGCTCATCGGCGCGTCACTGGCGAAACCCGGCTCGGGTAACTTTGCGACCGCGATGGCGTGCTCGGTGATGATGCTCGTCGTCACCGCCGCGGTGGTCGCGCTGATCGAAGTGGTCCGCAAAGATGAGGGAGGGGAGTTCTGATGCTCGAATTGTCCTCTGTGACGGTCGGTTATCGATCAGAGATGGTTCTCACCGACCTCGATCTCGCGATCGGGACCTCCGGTGCGGCGATCACCGCACTGCTCGGGCCGTCGGGATGCGGGAAGTCCACGCTGATCCGTGCGATCGCCGGACTCGAACCCCTGTCCGGGGGTGCCATCTCGTTCGACGGAGAGGACTTGGCGCCGGTGCCGGTGCATCGTCGCGATTTCGGTGTCGTCTTCCAGGACGGTCAGCTCCTGCCGGGCCGGACTGTCACCGACAATGTCGCGTACGGGTTGCGGGTGCGCCGCCGGCCCAAACGCGAGATCGCCGAACGGGTCGGCGAGTTGCTGGAACTCGTCGATCTCGCAGGATTCGGCTCCCGGAAGGCCGCCGAGTTGTCGGGCGGTCAACAGCAACGAGTTGCCCTTGCCCGCGCACTGGCACCGCGACCGCGGCTGCTGCTCCTGGACGAGCCGCTCTCGGCACTCGACCGGCAGTTGCGAGAACGGCTGGCGTTGCAGATCACAGAGGTCATCGCTGCAACCGCGACTCCGACGATCGTGGTGACCCACGACCACACCGAGGCGGCGATGATGGCCGACCGGATCGCTGTCATGGAAGCGGGTCGCATCATCCAGTACGACGTTCCAGAAAAGCTTTGGCGGACGCCGCGTACGGAGAGCGTTGCCCGCTTCATCGGCTGCACCACGATCTGCGACGGAGCGGTACGAGGGGGAGTGCTCGACAGTTCGCTCGGGTCGGTGCCGATCGATCTGCCCGACGGCCCGGTACGACTGGGTTTGCGTCCCGAGGCCGTGATGGTCGGTCCGGTCACGGGGGGCCGACCGGTCGGGCGGGCGGTGCACGTCGCTTCGCTCCCCGACGGTGTCCGGGTGCGTCTGTCGACCGCGGGTCTCGAACTCGACGCAGTGAGCGACATCCGGGTCGAGGTGGGCGCAGACGTCGGATTCACGTTGGATCCCAACAGGATTGCGATCATCACCGAAGCGTCGATCGGCTGCCGTTGATGCGTGAGGTCGTGGCGGGTGCAGTGATCTCGGCCGGTCGGCTGTTGCTGGCCCGGCGCACCTACCCGCCCGAGGTGGCGGGCCTGTGGGAGTTGCCGGGCGGCAAGGTCGAACCGGGGGAGACGCGGGGTGGCGCGCTCGAACGTGAACTCGCCGAGGAACTCGGGATCGAGGTGGCCGCCGGCGAGCAGATCGGAGTCGGGGTACCGCTGCGGGAGGATCTGTCGCTGGTCGCGCTCGCCGCGACCCTGGTGGCGGGCGATCCACGGCCGACCGAGCACAGCGCCGTCTGCTGGGTGGACGCCGACGCCCTGCGTCAGATGGCGGCAGCCGGTGAATTGGTCCCCGCCGACGCAGTGTGGCTGGACGACCTCGCCGGGCTTCTCACCTGACCGCAAAAGCACACGTTCGAGTCATCTGCACACGTTCGAACGTGTGCAGATCACTCGAACGTGTGCATTTTTGAAAGTCAGGCGGCGCGGGCGCGAACCTTCTTCAGCGCTTTACCGAGCTCTTTCTCGGACAGGCCCTGACCGGAGAGCTTCTGCATCTTGTGGATCACCACGGGGCAACGCACGCAGCGCGTGGAGCTGCGGCAGCACTTCTTCTTGGGCTTGAGTCCGCACACCTTGGACGCCTTCTTGTTGCCCACGTACCTGCCTTTTCGTCCGGTTGTTCCGCTGTAAGTGAGGTTAGCATCACCTTGATCGAGGGAGGCCTTCGCCTGTGACGGTGCTCTCATCGATCGATGTGGTCCAGCGCCGCTTCTCGACGGGGCCTGCCGACGCGATACCCTGTTAGAGGTCTGAGCAACTTGCTCGACAGTTTTGACATGCCCACTTCACGTCCGGAGAACTTCAGTGACTGCTGCCCCCAATTTCCGCAACGTCGCGATCGTTGCGCACGTCGACCACGGGAAAACCACCCTGGTTGATGCGATGCTGCGGCAATCGGGCGTTTTCGAGGAACGCGCCGAACTCGTCGACCGCGTCATGGACTCCGGTGACCTCGAGCGGGAAAAAGGCATCACGATCCTCGCCAAGAACACCGCTGTGCACCGTCGTCAGCCGGACGGCACCGAGGTCGTCATCAACGTCATCGACACCCCCGGCCACGCCGACTTCGGTGGTGAGGTCGAGCGCGGCCTGTCGATGGTCGACGGCGTCGTACTCCTCGTCGACGCCTCAGAAGGACCGTTGCCGCAGACCCGTTTCGTGCTGCGCAAGGCCCTTGCCGCCTCGCTGCCCGTGATCCTGCTGGTCAACAAGACCGACCGCCCCGACGCACGTATCGCCGAGGTCGTCGAGGAGAGTCACGATCTGCTGCTCGACCTCGCGTCGGACGTCGACGACGAAGCTGCCGAGGCCGCCGAACTGGCCCTCGACCTGCCCGTCCTCTACGCCTCGGGTCGCGCCGGCATCGCCAGCACGAAGGCGCCCGAGAACGGCAACGTTCCCGAGGGCGAAAACCTCGACGCACTCTTCGACGTACTGCTCTCGTATGTGCCCGCCCCCAAGGGCGATCTCGATGCGCCTCTGCAGGCCCACGTCACCAACCTCGACGCGTCGGCCTTCCTCGGCCGCCTCGCGCTGGTCCGTCTCTACGCGGGAACCTTGAGGAAGGGTCAGACCGTGGCCTGGTTGCGTGAGGTGGACGGCCAGCCCGTCACCGAGCGCGCCAAGATCACCGAGCTCCTGATCACCGTCGGTGTCGAGCGCACCCCCGGTGAGGTCGCCGTCGCCGGCGACATCGTGGCCGTGGCCGGTATGCCGGAGATCATGATCGGTGACACCCTCGCCGACGTCGATCATCCGATCGCCTTGCCCCGGATCACGGTCGACGAGCCGGCCATCTCGGTGACGATCGGCACCAACACCTCGCCGCTGGTCGGCCGGGTCAAGGGTCACAAGCTCACCTCCCGCATGGTCAAGGACCGCCTCGACAGTGAACTCGTCGGCAACGTCTCGCTGCGCGTCCTCGACATCGGGCGTCCGGACGCCTGGGAGGTTCAGGGTCGTGGCGAACTCGCGCTGGCCATCCTCGTCGAGCAGATGCGCCGCGAAGGCTTCGAGCTCACCGTCGGAAAGCCCCAGGTGGTCACCAAGCAGGTCGACGGCAAGCTGCACGAGCCGTTCGAGCACCTGACGATCGACGTCCCCGAGGAGTACCTCGGTGCCGTCACGCAGCTGCTGGCCGCCCGCAAGGGCCGCATGGGCGACATGACCAATCACGGCAGTGGCTGGGTCCGGATGGAGTTCATCGTGCCCTCGCGTGGCCTGATCGGTTTCCGAACCGACTTCCTCACCGAGACCCGCGGTACCGGTATCGCCAACGCGGTGTTCGACGGCTACGCCCCGTGGGCCGGCGAGATCCGCGCCCGCCACACCGGCTCGCTGGTCTCCGACCGCGCGGGCACGGTGACCCCGTTCGCGATGATCCAGCTCGCCGACCGTGGAACCTTCTTCGTCGAGCCCGGCGCGGACACGTACGAGGGCATGGTCGTGGGCATCAACCCGCGCATGGAGGACCTCGACATCAACGTCACCAAGGAGAAGAAGCTGACCAACATGCGTCAGTCCTCCGCCGACGTGATGGAGACTCTCGCCAAGCCCATCAAGCTCGAACTCGAAGCGGCCATGGAGTTCTGTACCGACGACGAATGCGTCGAGGTCACGCCTGAGGTGGTCCGGGTGCGCAAGGTCAATCTCGACTCCAACACCCGCGCCCGCGAGCGCTCCAAGACCAAGGCTCGCAACCAGAGCGTCAGCTGATCTGCGGCGGACCCGGGGCGGCGACGCCCCGGGGACGCCTTCGGGTAGAAAGGTCGCCAGCCCCCCTCGGGTGAGTCGGGGCGGCAACCGATGAGGTGGCAGGACAGGGGATACGGGCAGTTGGGCAAACGAGGGATCTTCGCGCTGACGTTGTCATGCCTGCTCTTCGTCACCGGCTGCGTCGCAGATCCGCCGCCCCCCGTGCAGCAGACCAATTCCGTCCCGCCCGAACCGGCGGAGCCGTCCGGGCAGGTCCTCTACGTGGCGACCGATTCGATCGGCATCGGCTTCAACCCTCACCTCGCGGCAGACCAGTCCGCGGTCACCACCGCGGTCGCCGCGATGACGTTGCCCAGCTCGTTCCGGCCCGTGACCGAGGGCGATCGCGTGGTCTGGACGATGGACAGCGCGCTCCTGACGAGCGCCGACGTCACCGGCACGGCGCCGTTCACCGTCACCTATCGCATCCACGAAGACGCGCAGTGGTCAGATGGGTTGCCGATCACGGCCGAAGACTTCATCTACCTCTGGCAACAGATGGGGCGCCAGCCCAACGTCACCGCTCCGGCCGGCTACCGCATGATCACCGACGTCCGCAGCGGAGCAGGCGGCAAAGAGGTCACCGCAACGTTCGCCGCGCCCTACCCGGCATGGCGCGAGCTCTTCAATGACCTGCTGCCCTCCCACGTCCTCAAAGGCGCCCCCGGCGGATTCCAGTCCGGCATGGACAGCGGGTTCCCGGCATCGGGCGGCCCGTTCACCATCAGTGGTATCGACCACAGCCGGGACGAGGTTCGGCTCATCCGCAACGACAGGTTCTGGCTGACCCCGGCACTGCTCGACCGGATGACCCTGCGTCGCGCCGGCACCACCAGTCAGCTCTCGGACTCGATGCGCTCGGGCGACACCAGGGTGGCCGCGGTGAGCGGTGGGCCCGCACTCGCCGCCAACCTCGGCAGTATCGGCGGCGTGCAGACAGGCAACGTGGCGCAGTCGCGCACGCTCGGCGTCACGGTCAACACCCGGACGGAGGCGATGTCGAATATCGATCTCCGTCGGGCGGTCCTGGCCTCGATAGACACCCGGCTCGTCACCTTCGCCGGCGCTGACGACACCGAGGTACTGCCCGCCGAGAACTCGGTATACGCGCCGTCCGACCCCGGCTACTATCCGGTGCCGCGACCCGCGGTGACGCCGGAGCAGATCGAGCAGTGGCTGACCTCGGCCGGGTACCAGCGCGGTCCGGTGGAGCCCGCGCCCACACCTGCGCAGAGCACCCCCGGCGCAACGACCACGACCACGACCACCGAGACGCCCCCATCCGGTGACGAGGGCGCGAGCGGCTCGGAGAGCAACAGCGTGCCCCCGCTGCCGGCAGGCACGCGCGAGGTCGAGGAGGGCGACGACGGCGACGCACTGGTCGTCCGGGTGGCCTCGGTGACCGGAGACCCACGGACCGGGGCCGCAGCGGCGAACATCGTCGATCAGCTGCGGCGAACCGGAATCCGCGCGGAGACCGTGACGCTGTCGACCGCCGAGTTGTACAGCTCCGCGCTCACCGGCCGCCGGGTGGACATCGTCGTCGGGTGGAGCCGCGCAGGAGAGTCACCGGCCACCGCGCTCGCCTCGAACACCGAATGCCTGAGCACCGAAACGTCCGAGACGCCCAGCACCTCGGTCACTCCGACGGCCGAGGTCCCCCAGAGCGGTGTACCAGAGTCACAGATCGGTGTACCAGAGTCACAGACCGGTGAAAGCTCCTCGCCGCCCAGCTCGCAGGCCCCTGACGCCGAGCGCAGTGAACCGCGGTACACGAGCAACGTCTCCGGACTGTGCGACGCCGAACTGCAAGGTCTCGCGACCCGCGCGATCTCCGAGGACGACCCGACCGAAAACCTGCGAACGGCACAACGACTGCTCGACGAGCGGTCGGTCTATCTGCCCATCTACCAGGACGTCTTGACGACTGCCGCCTCGCCGCTGGTGACCGGCGCCGCGGTGACCGGACCGGTGCAGACCGGTATTTTCGGTGGATCCGCGGCCTGGCAGCAGCAGACCGGTAACTGAAAGCGAATCCACAGATGAATCGTTTGCTGCTCGTCCATGCCCACCCCGACGACGAGACCATCACCACCGGCGGCACCATCGCGAAGTATCTGGCGGCCGGCGCCGAGGTCACCGTCGTCACCTGCACCCTCGGCGAGGAAGGCGAGGTCATCGGTGAGCAATGGGGCGGCCTGGTGGCCGACGGAGGCGCCGATCAGCTCGGTGGGTATCGCATAGGCGAGCTCACCGACGCGCTCGGGGCGCTCAGTCCTCACCCGGCGACACCACTGCGACCCCACTTTCTCGGCGGCGCCGGCAGGTGGCGTGATTCGGGAATGGCCGGCGCACCGTCGAACGACCATCCGCGCGCGTTCATCGGCGCAGGGTCGGGGGCGCCCGCACAGGTGCTGGCGGACCTCATCGTCGAGCTACGCCCTCAGGTGCTGGTCGGTTACGACCCGGTCGGCAGCTATGGGCATCCGGATCACATCCAGGTACACGCGATCTGCGGTGAGGCGATCGACATCGCTGCCGGCGCAGAGAACGGGTGGGCGGTGTCCAAGCACTACTGGACGGTCACCGAAGAGTCGGCGCTGGCCGACGGCCTCGCTTCGGCGCAGACCCGGGTCCCCGCCGGCTGGCGTATGCCGGTGATCGGAGAACTTCCCAGCCATCGCGACGGTGAGATCACCACCGCCGTCGACATCCGAGAGGTCTACGACCGCAAGGTCCGGGCCCTGGCCGCGCATGCCACACAGGTCACGGTGTCACTCTCTGGCACCGAATATGCGTTGTCGAACAACATCATCCAGCCCATCTTCGCCGAGGAGCACTTCATGCTGGTGGCCGGCACACCCGGTCCGCTCGGTCCGGCGGGGCGGGAAACCGATCTGTTCGGAGGCCTGTGATGCAGAGCGAGATGATGCGGAAGATCCTGCTCGGGTTCCTGTGGATCGACGGTTTCCTCGTCGGCATCCTCGGCGTCGCGTTCCTCCAACTGTCACTCGGCTCGGTGGCCTTCCCGATCAGCGCGCTGGCGGCCGGCCTCGCGAACTATGTGCTGCTGTGGTTCAGCGCGACCCTGACTGCAGGACCTGCGAAATTCGGGGCGCTGGTGGCGTTCGCGGTTGCCTTCTTCGTCTCGGCCGCGGGCGGTCCCGGCGGCGATGCGGTGATCCCGCAGGACTGGCGCTCTTTCCTGCTGCTGGGACTGGGTATCGCGGCGCCGATGTTCGCCGGGTATGCGGGCCTGTTACCGGCGGTGGAGACGGCTCCGGCGCGCCCGACCAAGGGCGGCCGGGAATGAACCGGCAACCAGGGAGCATTATCTGATGGTGACCTCCGAGACGACGCTGCTGCCCGATCCGGCAATGCCCGGGGCCGTGAACCCGTCCGATGAGCCACCCGAACCTGCCGACGTGAGGCGTGCGCTCGGACGGGTGCGCGCCGGCGAGTCCATCGACCTCGACGACGCCACCGTCCTGCTCGGTGTGCGGGGCGAAGACCTCGCCGCGTTGTGCACCTACGCGGGCCGTGTCCGTGATGCCGGACTGGAGGCGGAGGGTCGCGCCGGACAGATCAGTTACTCCCGCAAGGTGTTCATCCCGCTGACCAGGCTGTGCCGCGACCGCTGCCACTACTGCACCTTCGTCACCGTCCCCGGCAAGCTGGCCCGCGCGGGCCAGGGGATGTACCTGGAGATGGACGAGGTCCTCGACATCGCTCGCCGTGGGGCCGAGATGGGCTGTAAGGAGGCCCTTTTCACGCTCGGTGATCGACCCGAAGATCGTTGGCCGGAAGCGCGGGCATGGCTCGACGACCATGGATACACCTCGACTCTCGATTACGTCCGCGCCGCCTCGATCCGCGTGCTCGAAGAGACCGGGCTGCTGCCACACCTCAATCCGGGTGTGATGAGCAGCGACGAGATGGCCTGGCTCAAACCCGTTGCGCCGTCGATGGGAATGATGCTCGAGACCACTGCCCGCAGATTGTTCACCGACAAGGGCAACGCGCACTACGGCAGTCCGGACAAAGACCCCGAGATCCGCAAGCAGGTGCTGATCGACGCCGGCAAGAACTCTGTGCCTTTCACGACCGGCATCCTGGTCGGAATCGGGGAGAACCGGGCCGAGCGCGCCGATTCGCTGTTCGAGATGGCGAAGGTGCACAACGACTTCGGGCACCTGCAAGAGGTCATCGTGCAAAACTTCCGGGCGAAACCGGACACCGCGATGCGCGGGACCGCCGATGCGGAGTTCGACGAGTTCCTTGCCGCTGTCGCGGTGGCGCGACTCGTTCTCGGGCCACACATCCGGATCCAGGCCCCGCCGAATCTCGTGTCACCGGAAGAGTGCGCTGCGCTGGTCGGTGCCGGTGTGGATGACTGGGGCGGCGTATCACCGCTGACCCCCGACCACGTCAACCCCGAGAGGCCGTGGCCCAACCTCGATGCGCTTGCCGAGATCACCGCAGGCACCGGCTACGTGCTCACCGAGCGTGTTGCGGCGCAACCGAGATACGTGTTGACCGGCGAGCCGTGGATCGATGACCGGATCAGCGCGCACGTCCGTGCTCTGGCCGACCCCGAAACCGGGCTGGCCGTGGAGGTCCACCCGGTCGGAATGCCGTGGCATGACAACGCAGAACCTGCCGCGACGCTCACCGGCACGACACAGGTCCGTTGATGCTGCTGCCACCCGTCCAGGCTCTGGCCGACCGCGATGTCGCCAAGCTGCTCTACACCCTCACCGGTGTCATCGACCCGGCGCTCGCCGCGGTCGAGCACCTCGACCCACTGGGCATCAAACGGCGCACCTTCAGCACAGTCGAACGGCAGGCGAACCAGGCGATGTCGTCCGAGGCGCTCATCACCAAGGTCATCGGTGCCATCGATGATTCGCTGGTCTGGGCGTCCGACAACGCGGGTCTGCCCGGAACCGCCAGGTGGGCGAGCTGGACCGCGGAAGAACGTCGGGACTGGTGGATCAAGAGGGTTGGCCCGATCAGCACTGTGGCCGTGGCGTACCCGGGCGTCTTCGGCATCATCGCCGATCGTCTCCCGTTGCAGACCGTCATCGGCTTTGCCCAGCAGGCGGTGCTCCTGTGCGCGGTCGCCCGCGCATACGGCGTCGACGATCGCCATCGCCACGTGGATCTGCTCGCGCGCGTACTGCTCAACCGGAATCTCGACTCGAAAGCCGTGCTCAGTACCACCGATGCGCACACACACGCATCCGTGTCGAATGACCTCGCACGCGGGGCGTGGAACGGGATAGGGAAATCGCGGTCCATCCTCTCCGAACTGGCCCGGCGCCCGTCCTCGCGGCAACCCTGGCGATTGCTCGGCGCGCTACCGGTCGTCGGTGCGGCTGCCGATTACATCGGGGAGACCGGCGCATTACGTCGCGCTGCCGACAACGCGGTGAAGAACATTCGCTGAGCAGAGCGAGCTTGTCGGCCACAGAGGGTCAGACGAGGCCCGCCTGAGCCAGCGCCTCATATCCGCCGATGACATCGGTGGCGCGGTGTAGTCCGATCTCGTGCAGCGCTGCAGCGGCCAGGCTCGAGGTGTAACCCTGCGAGCACAGGATGATCCACGCGACGTCGTGGTCGACGGCCTCGGGGATCCTGGCATCCGACGTCGGATCGGCGCGCCACTCGAGGACGTTGCGCTCGATCACCAGCGCGGCCGGGTGCTCACCCTCCTCCGCGCGCTGGGCGGCAGGGCGAATGTCGACGAGTACGCCCCCCTCGGCCAGTGCAGCCGGAAGATCCTGTGCCGCAAGTCGGTCGAGTCCGGCGCGGGCCTCGAGGAGAACCTCGTCGATGGTCTTGGGTCGCCGGCTCATGCCGCATCACCGTCGGTGAGCACTGTCTTGGTCCGACGTCCCGAACTCATGCCGCACCACCGTCGGTGAGCACTGTCTTGGTGCGCTTGAGCGACTGGCTGTCGGTGACCTCGTAGTAGGACATTGCGGTCAACGGCGGTGAGTAGGCATGGACGCTCAGGGTCGGTTCGCTCGTCACGACGCGACTCGGGCTGCGGACGACGTCGTGTACCCAGCCGAGCGGGAACGAGGCCTGATCGCCTTCCTCGAGAGTGCGCGCCCGCAATTGACTCCCGGTCCAGCGATACTCGGTCAGTGCGCCCGACAGCACGGTCAGCGCACCGAGTGATCCCGCATGGTCGTGCAGATCCGTGGACTCGTCGGGAGTCCAGCTGATCAGCCAGACGTCGACATCATCGTCGTAGTGGAGCCGGGTCGCCCAGCGTTGCTCGCGGTCCCAGTATCTGGGCAGCAGGTCGTCGTGACGACCGTCGAGGACGTCCGAGGCGCCCTGATCTGTCAGCCGAAGCAGGTCCGCGGGACGCAGCCGCGTGGGCAGGTGGTGGGTGGGGGACAGGGTGCGGCGCGGCTGGTGCTGAGTCGGCGCGCCGACGGCGACGGGCCGCGAAAGAGTCGAGGTCATGTGCGGATGCTCCTTGAGAGTCGAAAGGTGTTGGGTGGCCAGAGGTCAGCAACAACACATTCGGTTCCACAGGGGGGTCGGTCGCACGGTCACGGAACAGATCCTGCCGCCGCTGAGGCGTTGCGCACAGGTTTAGGACCGGTCTGATTTGAAAGCCGTGGTCAGGCGCGCGCGTCGGCATCGCCCCGCGTTGACCTGGACAGGCGCCGCAGAGCCCAGGTGACCCGGGTTTTGACTTGGAATCCAGTACGCGGATACTGGGAGGCAACGAGCGGGCAGGCTGGGCGACCTTCAATCCACAAGGCATGCCCGCTTTCGAGCGCGTGCAGCCCACGCGTGAGCGAACTGTGATTGTGAGGAGGGTGGCCGGTGACCTATATCATCGCTGAACCTTGCGTTGATGTCCTGGACAAGGCATGTGTCGAGGAGTGCCCAGTCGACTGCATCTACGAGGGTGGGCGGATGCTCTACATCCATCCCGACGAGTGTGTCGACTGCGGTGCGTGCGAACCGGTGTGCCCGGTCGAGGCCATCTTCTACGAGGACGATGTGCCCGACGAGTGGGCAGGCTATTACAACGCGAACGTCGACTTCTTCGACGACCTCGGGTCGCCGGGTGGAGCCAGCAAACTCGGCAAGGTCGACTACGACTCGCCGTTCGTGAAGGCGCTGCCGCCGATGAACACAGAGGACTGACGACGCCGATGTCTGTGTTGCGCGGTCGCGCGCCGGTGTCGAGGCGGCTCCCGGATTTTCCCTGGGACACGTTGCTCGACGCGAAGGAGCGCGCGTCCGCTCATCCGGACGGAATCGTGGACCTCTCGGTCGGTACGCCGGTGGATCCTGTTGATCCGTTGATCCGCGACGCGCTGGCTGCTGCCTCCGATTTCCCCGGATACCCCACGACGATCGGTACCCCCGAGGTGCGCAGGGCGGCGATCGATGCGTTGCAGCGCAGGTTCGGGATCGATGGTCTGGACCTCTCGATGATCCTTCCGGTGATCGGCACGAAGGAGGCCATCGCCGCATTGCCGTCGACCCTCGGGCTCGGCGTGGGTGACCAGGTCGTGATACCCGAGGTCGCTTATCCGACATATGAGGTCGGGGCCCTGCTGGCGGGCGCGGAGGTGGTGCGAGCCGATTCGCTGACCCAGCTCGGTCCCGCGACGCCCGCCATGATCTACCTCAACTCTCCCTCGAACCCAACCGGCAAGGTGCTGCCCGTGCAGCACCTGCGCAAGGTCGTCTCCTGGGCTCGCGAACGCGGCACGGTAGTGGTGTCGGACGAGTGCTACCTGGGCCTGGCCTGGGACGACGAGCCGGTCTCGATTCTCGATACGCGGGTGACCGACGGAGACAACACCGGCCTGCTGGCGGTTCATTCGTTGTCGAAGACGTCGAATCTCGCGAGCTACCGGGCCGGGTTCCTCGCCGGTGATCCCGGGCTCATCGGTGAACTGCTGGCCGTACGCAAGCACGCCGGCATGATCGTCCCCTTCCCGATCCAGGCAGCGATGACGGCGGCTCTCGGTGACGACGGCCATGCGGCCACCCAGCGCGAACGCTACCGGCGGCGCCGCGAGACCCTGCGGAACGCCGTGATCAGCGCCGGTTTCCGGATCGATGACTCGGCCGCCGGACTGTATCTGTGGGTCACGCGCGACGAGCCGTGCCGCGACACCGTCGCCTGGCTGGCAGAGCGTGGAATTCTCGCCGCCCCCGGCGACTTCTATGGACCTCGTGGCGTCCGGCACGTGCGGATGGCCTTGACGGCCACCGACGAGAGAATCGCGCAAGCAGCCAGCCGTCTGGCCTCCTGACCTGCGCCGTCGTAGCTGTGTCCAATCTGAGACCAGTCCGTTACCCCAGGAGCCGGTATTTCGGTGAAACTGTGGACAAGCAACAGAACTGACTGCGAATCCGCCACTCGGACAACGGATTCGAAAGTGGCCAACGGCGTCCACTCGTAAGCGAGTGAAAGGACGCGTAGATGAGGTCACCTGTATCGGGTTCGTCCATCGCCTGGCGGCCGGCAATTTCGGACACTCTCGTCGAACTCGCCGACCACGGCTCCTTGACCTTCACCGAGGTCGTCGCCGAGAACATGACGCCCGGCCGTCTGCCGATCGGCGTCCAAGAGCTCAGGTCGCGGGGCGTGGTGGTGATCCCGCACGGGGTCGGACTCGGGCTCGCCGGAGCGGACCTGCCGAACCCGGAGCGGCTCGCGCATCTCGCGGCACTCGCAAACGAACTCGAATCGCCTCTGGTGAGTGAGCACATCGCCTTTGTCCGGGCAGCCGAATCGCCGGATCCCGCACACCCAGATGTGCTGGAGGCCGGGCACCTGCTGCCACCACCGCGAACCCGCCAGGCCTTGGACATTCTGTGCGACAACATCTCCCGCGCGCAGGATGCGCTGGGTACGCCTCTCGCACTCGAGAACATCGCGGCCCTGATCGGCTGGCCCGACGACGAGTTCGACGAACCCGCCTATCTGGCCGAGATCGTCCGCCGCACCGGTGTGCGACTTGTCCTCGACGTGGCCAATCTCTACGCCAGTGCCACTGCTCGAGGTGATGACCCCATCAAGGACCTGCACCGTTTCCCGTTGGCGCACATCGCATACGTCCATATCGCCGGTGGGCGGTTCCGGGAGGGCATGTACATCGACACGCACGGTGATCCGATGGTCGACGATGTCGGTTCGATGCTCGCGGCGTTCGTCGCACAGTGCCGCCAGGGTTCCCAGACCCCGCCCGGCATCATGCTCGAGCGTGACAGTGACGTCACTGCCGCTGCGGTGCTGGCCGATCTGACCACCATCGATCGAATCATCAGTTCGGCACATTCCACTCGGGAGGAGAAGTCGCGTGACCTCGAACCCAGCACTTGACTACGCCCGGGCGGCACTGTCGGCACGGCAGCACGCGGTGGTCACGGACCTGCTGGCAGGTCGCGTGCCGACAGGGTTCGATCCGGTGGGCTCAGCTCTCACCAGCGACATCCTCATCGGCAAACGCGCATCGGCGGCCCTGCGAGCAGGCCCGCAACTCGGCGCCCTGCCGCAGTGGCGACGCCGGTTCGCCGAGTACGGACGTGAGGTCGCGGTCAGCGGGTGCGCGCACGACGATGTCGCGCAGTTCACGCGGTGGCTGGGAGGTCGCCCCGATCTCGATCCGGTCGCCCGGGGCTGGCTCGACGTCGAACAGGTGTATTCCGGTGCTCGACGGTCGGCGTGGGTGCGCTACCGCGGACGACGTGAGTGGGTCATCGGTATCGGTTCGCGCACATGGCATCTAGCTGTTTCGCAGGTACGAGAAGGTGATGAGGAGGGGTTGTCATGACCGTTGTGGTGATTGTGATCGTCGGAGTGGTCAGCGTTTCGGTGCTCTTTTTGGCAAGGGCATTTCACGACGACGCCGGACCCGACAAAGGTCGCCGCCGGCGTCCAGGCGGCTGGATCGGGGACGGCAGCGGTGGTGGTGACAGCAGTGGATCGTGCGGTAGCTCGTGTGGGAGTAGCTGCGGAGGTGGATCATCCGGTGGAGGTGGCGGTGGCGGCTGCGGAAGCAGCGGCGGATAGGGAGGCAGCGCGATGACAGTTCTCGTGGTGGTGATGGCATGTCTGGCGGGTGGGGCCGTCCTCGGCCTGATCGCGATCGTGGGGTCGAGGTCGTCCAGGGCGGCCGACCGGTACCGAAATGATTCCGGTAGCTCGGGTGGGCACTCGGACGGCTGGTCCGGCAGCTCGTGCAGCTCCGATTCGTCGTGCAGCTCGTCCTCGTGTGGATCGGGCTGCGGCGGAGGCGGCGGCGGGGACTGACAGGAAACCACCTCGCACCTGAATACGCACCGCCCACCGGTGACAACCGGTGGGCGGTGCGTATTTTCTGTGGCGGTGTGCGCCGGCGTTCGATCAGTTCGCGTGCAGCACGGCGTTCAGCTCGATGCCGTCGCCCTTCCACGGCACGACCTCGACCGCACCGGTGGTGCTGTTGCGACGGAACAGGATGTTGCTCTTACCGGAGAGTTCGCGGGCCTTGACGACGGTGCCGTCCGGTCCGGTGACCTTGGTCCCCGCGGTGACGTAGAGCCCGGCCTCGATGACGCAGTCGTCGCCGAGCGCGATGCCGCAGCCGGAGTTGGCGCCGAGCAGGCAGCGCTTGCCCAGAGAGATGATCTCCTTACCGCCGCCGGACAACGTCCCCATGGTGGACGCGCCGCCGCCGACATCGGAGCCGTCCCCGACGATGACGCCCGCCGAGATGCGACCTTCGATCATCGACTGGCCCAGCGTGCCCGCGTTGAAGTTCACGAAACCCTCGTGCATGACGGTGGTGCCGTCGGCGAGGTGCGCACCGAGGCGGACGCGCCCGGCGTCAGCGATCCGGACCCCGCTCGGCACAACGTAATCCACCATTCGAGGGAACTTGTCGATACCGTAGACGGTGACCGCGCCGCGGCTCTTGAGCTTGGCGCGGGTCAGCTCGAAACCGTCGACCGCGCATGGGCCGAAATTGGTCCAGACCACGTTGGAGAGCTTCCCGAAGACACCGTCCATGTTCGCGCCGTGTGGGATGACCAGGCGATGCGAGAGCAGGTGCAGACGCAGGTAGGCGTCGTGGGCATCGGTGGGGGCGTCGGCGAGCACGATCGAGGTGCGCACGGCCACGGTCCTGACGCCGCGGTCTGCATCCGTTCCCACCAGCGACGACAGTTCTTCGGGGGTGTCGGCAGCGTCGAGTTCGGTGGTTCCCGATTCGCCCGCCTCGGTCAGTTCGGGGGCGGGGTACCAGGTGTCGAGCACTGCGCCCGAGTCGGTGATGGTGGCGATGCCGATTGCGGAGGCTCCAGATGCGTTGGTCACGGGTCAGGAGTTTACGCGGGGTGATCGGGGGCGGAACAATGGAGCGCATGTCCTTCGCCTCGACCTACAAGAAGCGTCGCTCCGGGTCGGTGCCCGCAACGCTCTGGCGTCGCGGTGGGCAGAGAGGTTCGGCGCAGGTGCTACCGGACGGTTGCATGGACCTCATCTGGACCGGCACCGGCTTGCTCGTGGCCGGCCCGGACACCGGTCCGGTCGAGGTCAGCGGAGGCGCGGACATGGTGGCGCTGCGGTTCGATCCCGGCGTGGCTCCGTCGGTGCTCGGGGTCGCGGCCGACGAGGTGGTCAACGGCCGGATCGACTTCGCCGACATCGCAGGGTCGTGCCGGGCGCGGAAGCTGTCCGAGGAGATGGCGGCCGGCGAGCCCGAATTAGTCCTGGAGCAGTTCGCGACGACCCAGCTGGACCGGCGCCCGCCTCCTCGGTGGCTGCATCCGGCCACGGCCTTGCTGTCGGCGGGTCATCCGGTTGCAAGCGTCGCGGACCAGATCAATGCCAGTTCGCGGCAGCTACAGCGCTGGTCGCGCCATCACTACGGATACGGCCCCAAGACGCTGCAGCGGATCCTCCGGGTGAACGCGGCGATGACCGGTCTGCGCGCGGGCCGTACGGCCGTCGACACCGCCCACGACTGCGGGTACTCCGATTACGCTCACATGTTTCGCGACTTCCGGGCCGTGACGGGCCGCTCGCCCGCCGATTTCATCCCGCCCGCCGATGATGGGTTGTTCTGGCGAAGCTGACCAGGGCTTTTCTTCGCCAGAACGACCCATTATCGGGTCAGGGGAGCGCGGCGTAGAAGTCGACGGTGTTGCCGTTGGGGTCGCTGACCGTGGCGTACCGCTGACCCCAGACCGCGTCGAACGGGGTGAGGTGCCCGACGTGACCGGCGGCCGTCAGCGCTTGGTAACGGGCGTCGACCTCGGCGGGAGCAGCGCACTCGAATGCGAGCGAGATCCGCTGGCCACCGGTTGCGGGACGCCAGTCCGGATCGAAGGTCGCGACGCTCGCAGCGGTGTCGAACAGGATCCGGAATCCGCCCGCCGCAGTGGTTTCCGCGTGGGGGGCTCCCGCGTCCTCGGGAAACTCGAGACCGCAGGCGCGGTAGAACGTCAGCGTCTCGGTCATGTCGTCGACGATGATGGAGATGGCGTTGAGGGATGGCGTCGGAGATGACCGCGATATTGGGGGTGTCATGGCGTCGACGTTATCGGCGAGGGCGGTGGCGCGGCATGAACATTTCGGACACGTTGCAGGGCCGACGGCGGCGTTGTCGAATGGTTACGTCCGAACCCTCCCGATCAGCCTCGTAGGAGCCCCGTGTGAACACCGGATCAGACAGCTCATGGTTCGCCGAGATCGCCGACGAACGCCGCACGCTGGCCGGCACCCTTGCGACGTTGACCCCCGAACAGTGGGAGGCACAGTCGCTGTGTGATGCCTGGACGGTCCGCGATGTCGCGGCGCACCTCGTGATGCCCTTGGTGACGCCGCTCTGGACGTTCGGCCTGGCGATGGTGCGATCCCGCGGTGACTTCGACAGCGCAAACGTGCGGCTCACGCGTCGCACCTGCCTCCGGCACGGCCACCGATTGCCCGAGATGCTGGTCGAGCACGCAGACAGCACGTTCACCCCGCCCGGCCATGGCCCGTTGGCGCCGCTGACCGATGTCCTCGTCCACGGCCAGGACATCAGGCGCCCATTACAGATCGACTACGCCATCCCCGAACAGCGCCGGCGGGCTGTGCTCGACTTTCTCGTCGGCTCGTCCAGCGCGTCGATGTTCTCCGCGCAGACCGAGAACCTGCGTTGGCAGGCAACAGATCTCGATTGGGGTCATGGCACCGGCCCGATCGTCGAAGGGCCGGCGGCAGCCCTGATGCTCGTACTCACCGGACGACGTGTTGCGCTGATGGACACGACCGGTGCCGGCGCCGAACTCCTGGCCGAGCGGAAGTCCCGTTGAGTCCGACTCGGCCGGAAAGCCCAAACGCTACGGTGAACACTGTGAGCATCCCCGCACTGGACCTGCACGCCGACCCGATCGACCTGACGGCGGCGTTGGTCGACATCCCCAGCGAGAGCCATGACGAATCCCTCATCGCGGACGCCGTCGAAGCCGCGCTCCGCGAGCAGACGACCGGATTCGAGGTCGTCCGCCACGGCAACCGCGTGCTGGCCCGCACCAACTTCGGAAAAGGTCGGCGGGTGATGCTGGCCGGACACCTGGACACCGTGCCGATCGCCGACAACGTGCCAAGCCGACGAGAGCAGGACAGCTCCGAAGGCGACGTGTTGCACGGATGCGGCACGGTGGACATGAAGTCCGGCGACGCGGTGTTCTTGCATCTCGCGGCGACCCTCGAAGAACCCGTGTGTGATCTGACGCTGATCTTCTACGACTGCGAAGAGATCGCCGCCCGGTACAACGGTCTGGGTTTCATCGAGCGGGAGCTACCCGAATGGTTGCGCGCTGATGTCGCCATCCTCGGCGAACCGACAGCGGGCCAGATCGAGGCCGGATGCCAGGGCACGCTGCGGGCGAGGCTTTCGGCGTCGGGTGTGCGATCCCATTCGGCTCGCTCGTGGAAAGGCGACAACGCCATCCACAAACTCGGGTCGGTGTTGCAGACCCTGTCCGACTACACCCCGCGACGGGTGGACATCGACGGTTGTGAATACCGCGAAGGCCTCTCGGCGGTACGCATCGACGGCGGGGTGGCCGGGAACGTCGTGCCCGACGTGGCGAGCGTCGACGTGAACTTCCGGTTCGCCCCGGACCGCTCCGTCGAGCAGGCCACCGATCACGTTCGTGAGGTCTTCGCCGCGGCAATCGATTCGGGCGCGGTCACCTTCGAGATCACGGACGCGGCAGGCGGGGCGCTACCCGGATTGTCAGACCCGGCGGCCGCCGCGCTGGTCGCCGCGGCCGGCGGCAAGTTCAGGGCCAAGTTCGGCTGGACGGACGTCTCCCGGTTCTCGGCCCTCGGTATCCCGGCGGTCAACCTCGGTCCCGGCGACCCCAATCTCGCGCACAAACGTGACGAGCGGGTACCCACCTCCCAGATCACCGAGGTGACCGACATCCTGCGGCGCTATCTGCTCAGCTAGCGTCCCGCTCGGCTAGCGTCGTGGCATGCCACCACTCGACCGCGACACCAGACTCAGCTACCGCGGGGCAGCCCGGATCCGCGAAGACCAGGACACACCGACGCAGACCACCGATCAGCGTTTGCTGCGGTCGGCCGACTCGGCCCGCGACCCCTGGCGGGTGCTGCGCATCCAATCGGAGTTCGTCGAGGGATTCGACAACCTGGCCACGGTCTCGGGCGCTGTCACCGTCTTCGGGTCGGCGCGTATCGCGCCGGACACCCCGTACTACGACCTCGGCCGGGAACTCGGCGGTGCGCTCGCGGGCGCCGGCTACCCGGTGATGACCGGCGGAGGACCGGGTCTGATGGAGGCGGTCAATCGGGGTGCCTGCGAGGCGGGCGGATACTCCATCGGCCTCGGCATCGAGCTGCCGTTCGAACAGAACCTGAACCAGTGGGTTGATCTCGGCATCAACTTCCGCTATTTCTTCGTGCGCAAGACGATGTTCGTGAAGTACGCGCAGGCCTTTGTCTGCCTACCGGGCGGATTCGGCACGCTCGACGAGTTGTTCGAGGCATTGACGCTGGTGCAAACCCGGAAGGTGACCCAGTTCCCGATCGTGCTGTTGGGCACGGAGTTCTGGGGGCCACTGCTGGATTGGGTCCGCGGGACCCTTGTCGAGCAGGGCTTCGTCTCACCTGCCGACGTCGACCTGCTGCAGGTGACCGATTCCGTCGCCGACGCGGTCGCGATCATCGGACAGTCGCGTCAGCGCCAGGGCGGAGAGGACCACCGATGAGCGCCATCTGCGTCTACTGCGCGTCCGGCCCCGTCGCCGATCGCCACCTGGCCCTGGCCACCGAGCTCGGCACCGCCATCGGGGCCGCGGGCCACTCCCTGGTCTCCGGTGGGGGAAACGTCTCGATGATGGGCGCCATCGCGGTGGCGACCAGAAAGGCCGGCGGGCAAACAGTCGGAATCATTCCGAAAGCCTTGGTACACAGAGAAGTTGCCGACGTCGATGCGGACCAGTTGGTCGTCACCGACACCATGCGTGAACGCAAACAGCAGATGGACGACCGCGCGGATGCCTTCATCACGCTGCCGGGCGGTATCGGCACCCTGGAAGAACTGTTCGAGACCTGGACCGCCGGGTATCTGGGAATGCACGACAAGCCGGTGGTGCTGCTCGATCCGGACGGCCACTACAAGCCGCTGTTGCAGTGGCTGGACACGCTTGCGGGTACCGGGTTCGTGTCGCGATCGGCGCTGGACCGCTTGCTCGTGACGCGGACGGTACCCGAAGCTTTGGCAGGGTGCGGTATTTATCTGTGAATGTCGGTAACCTCTTCTACGCGACCGCGACGGGGGAGGTTGACCGGGGCGGAGTTCGACTAAATTCAACCGTGGCACAACTCACAAGCATCGGAGCTTACGTGGCGAACGAATCCCGGAACAGTGTTGGACTACTCGACGTCACCAAAGGCGCCCTGGGCATGGTTCCCGACCTTCCGGGGGTCATTCGGCACGCCCCCGGGCTGATCCTGCGTCGCCCGAAGGCCGAGGCCACGATCGGGTCGGTCTTCGACGGACTCGTCGCCAAACACCCGGAGCGTCCGTTCGTCCGCTTCGAGGGCACGTCGATCACCTACGGCGAGGCCAACCGCCAGATCAACCGTTATGCCGCATTCTTCGGCAAGAACGGCGTCGGCGTCGGAGACGTCGTCGGGGTGCTCGCCAAGAACAAGCCGCAGACGTTGCTCGTCATGCTGGCGGCGGTCAAGCTCGGTGCGATCGCGGGGATGCTGAACTACAACCAGCGCGGCCAGGTGTTGAGCCACAGCCTCGGCATTCTCGACGCAACCGTGCTCGTTGTGGATCCGGACGCCGCGGAAGCCCTCGACTCGATCGAGAAATCAGAAGTCCCCGAGGTGACCGTCGACTTCGCAGAACTCGACAGCCAATCCGAAGGGCTGAGCGAGGAGAACCCGTCCGTCACCGCCGGGCTTCCCGCGTCCACGAAGGCGTTCTACATCTTCACCTCGGGCACGACAGGGATGCCCAAGGCCAGCATCATGTCCCACTACCGGTGGATGACGAGCATGGACGGCATCGGCGGAATGGGTGTGCGACTGCGGCACAGCGACACGATGTACTCCGCGCTGCCGCTCTACCACAACAATGCACTGACGGTGGCGCTGTCGTCGGTGCTCGCCTCGGGGGCATGCCTTGCGATCGGCAAATCGTTCTCGGCCTCAAAGTTCTGGGACGACATCATCCTCAACCGCGCCACCGCGTTCTGCTACATCGGGGAGTTGTGCCGCTACCTGATGGCGCAGCCGGAGAAGTCCACCGACCGCAGCCACGGTGTGAACATCATCGTCGGAAACGGCATGCGCTCGGAGATCTGGGACGGCTTCACCAAGCGGTTCGGAATCGAGCGGGTGGTCGAGTTCTACGGCGCCTCCGAACTGAACCTCGCGTTCATCAACGTCTTCAACCTCACCAAGACAGCCGGCTTCTGTCCGCTCCCGTTCAAGATCGTCGAATACGATGCCGAGACCGGTGACCCCAAGCGCAACGCGAAGGACAGATTGACGAAGGTGCCCAAAGGCGGCACCGGGCTGCTGATCTCCGAGATCTCCGACCGGGTCCCGTTCGACGGGTACACCGACGAAGACGCCTCGAACAAGAAGATCATCAAAGACGCCTTCAAATCCGGTGACCGCTGGTTCAACTCGGGCGACCTGGTCCGCGATCTCGGGATGCATCACATCGCGTTCGTCGATCGGCTCGGCGATACCTTCCGGTGGAAGGGCGAGAATGTCGCCACCACCGAAGTCGAGGCCGAACTCGGCGGCGTCGACGCGATCGATCACTGCGTCGTCTACGGCGTGGAGGTCCCCGACACCGACGGCAAGGCCGGAATGGCGGCGGTCACCGTCCGCGAAGGCCAGGAACTGGACCCGAAGGCACTCGGCAAGCAACTCTACGATTCGCTGCCCGCGTACGCGGTGCCCCTGTTCATCCGAGTGGTCTCCGAACTCGAGCAGACCTCGACGTTCAAGAATCGCAAAGTCGAGTTGCGCGACGAGGGGTTCGGAGATGTAGGGGAAGACAAGCTCTACGTTTTGAAGGGTAGTGCCGACGGGTACGTCGAGTTCTATGACGAGTACCCGCAGGACGTGGCCGCTGCGAAGGTTCCTCGCGGATAGGGGCACCCGCACATGACGCTGTCTCAGCGCACCCCGGCGGGGCCATCCCTGTCGCCCACACTCTGCGGTCGGCCCGTCGCCACCGACCGGGCCCTGGTGATGGCCATCGTCAATCGGACCCCGGACTCCTTCTACGATCGCGGATCGAGCTTCACCGACGACGCGGCGAAGTCGCGCGTGGATCAGGTCGTGGCCGAAGGCGCCGACATCGTCGACATCGGCGGGGTAAAGGCCGGACCCGGTGCCGAAGTCGATGCCGCCGAGGAAACGCGGCGGGTACTGCCGATGATCGAGTGGATCCGGAACCGGCACCCGGATCTGATCATCAGCATCGACACCTGGCGCGCCGACGTCGCCAGGGAGACCGTCGCGGCGGGCGCCGATCTCATCAACGACACGTGGTCGGGTGCCGATCCCGGGTTGGTTGCCGTGGCCGCCGAGATGTCGGCGGGCATCGTCTGTTCGCACACCGGTGGGGCCGTGCCTCGCACCCGGCCGCACCGCGTGCGGTACCCGGACGTTGTCACGGATGTGCACACCGAACTCACCCGAGCTGCCGACCACGCGTTGGCCAGTGGGGTGAAAGAGGATTCGATCGTGATCGACCCCACGCACGATTTCGGGAAGAACACGCATCACGGGCTCACTTTGTTACGCCACGTGAACGTTCTGGTTAATACCGGTTGGCCAGTGCTGATGGCGCTGAGCAACAAGGATTTTGTAGGGGAGACTCTGGGTGTAGGCCTGGAAGATCGGCTGGAGGGGACTCTCGCCGCGACCGCACTTGCCGCCTCCGCCGGGGCTCGCGTGTTTCGCGTACACGAGGTTGCCGCCACTCGAAGGGTGGTCGATATGGTTGCCGCGGTGAACGGGACCAGACCACCCACCCGAACAGTAAGGGGTTTGGCATGACCGCTGGGAAGCAAGTCACTGAAAAGTCCGACCGTGCCTGGACGCCGATTGCGTCCGCACCCGACAGCAGACTGAAAGGCCGGAGTTCGCCTCAATCCATGTGGGCGGCCGATCACAGTTGGGATCGCCCCGACTGGACCGTCGACGAACTCGTCGCGGCGAAGAACGGCCGCACCGTCTCGGTGGTGTTGCCCGCACTCAACGAAGAAGAGACGGTGGCAGATGTCATCGCGTCGATCCGCCCGCTCCTCGGCACGCTCGTCGACGAGTTGATCGTGCTGGACTCGGGCTCCACCGATGCGACCGCCGAACGCGCCATCGCAGCGGGCGCGCGCGTCGTCACCCGCGAAGAAGCCGTTCCCGAGGTCGAGCCCGTTCGCGGAAAGGGCGAGGTGCTGTGGCGCTCGCTCGCCGCCACGACGGGTGACCTGATCGCGTTCGTCGATTCCGACCTGATCGATCCGGATCCGATGTTCGTGCCCAAGCTGCTCGGACCCCTCCTGATCAATGAGGAGATCCAGCTCGTCAAGGGCTTCTACCGCCGGCCGCTGCGGACCGGACAGGGCGAGGATGCCAACGGCGGGGGCCGGGTCACCGAACTCGTCGCCCGGCCGCTGCTCGCTTCGTTCAAACCGGAACTGACCGCGGTGCTGCAGCCGTTGGGTGGCGAATACGCGGGAACGCGCGAGCTGCTGTGTGCAGTGCCGTTCGCTCCGGGGTACGGGGTGGAGATCGGCCTGCTGGTCGATACCTATGACCTCTACGGGATGGGTGGTATCGGGCAGGTCAATCTCGGGGTGCGGACCCACCGCAACCGCCCGCTGGTGGAGCTCGGCGTCATGAGCAGGCAGATCGTCGGCACGTTGATGGGTAGGTGTGGCATCGAGGACTCGGGCGTCGGACTCACGCAGTTCAAGATCCAGCCCGACGGCACCTTCTCCCCGAAGACCACCGATGTCTACCTCACCGACCGACCCGCGATGAACACCCTGCGGCCGACGGTCGCCGAACGCAGCCGCCGCGCCTCGTAGCTCCGGCGCGCCAGACGATCCACTTGTACGAAGACGAGCCGCCTGTAGGCGGCTCGTCTTCGTATATCCGGCTCGTCCACGGATGCGGCAGGCTATCGTAGAAACTAGAACATGTTCTAGCTACGGGAGTTGGTCAATGTCGGGTTCGATGTCGGGAAAATCAGTTCTGGTCACCGGAGGTGGCAGCGGGATCGGCGAGGGAATTGCGGCGCTTCTCGCCGAACGCGGAGCCCAGGTCACCATCCTGGGTCGCAATGCCGAGCGGCTCGGCGAGGTCGCGGACAAACTCAACGCCGCTGCAGGTGGATCGCCGGTGCTGGCGCATGCCGCCGACATCACCGACGAGGACCAGGTGGCGAACGCGGTCGCGGTGGCCACTGCCCGTACCGGCCGTCTCGACGGCATCGTCGCCTGCGCGGGCGGCAGCGAAACGATCGGGCCGATCACCCAAATGGACACGGAAGCGTGGAAGCGCACCGTCGATCTGAATCTCAACGGCACCATGTTCACGATCAAACACGGTGCGCGAGAGCTGGTTCGCGGTGGAGGCGGCGCGATCGTCGCCATCTCGTCCATCGCAGCCAGCAATACCCACCGGTGGTTCGGTGCCTATGGCGTCACGAAGTCCGGGGTCGATCATCTGGTGGCACTGGCAGCAGATGAACTGGGCGCGAGCAACGTTCGCGTCAACGGCATCCGGCCGGGCCTGACCCGAACCGAACTCGTCGGGATGATCACCCAGGATCCGGCGCTGAGCGAGGACTACCGGGTCAGCACCCCGCTGCAGCGGGTCGGTGAGGTCGAGGACATCGCGGGCCTGGCGTTGTTCCTGCTCGGTGAGGAGTCCACCTGGATCACCGGACAGGTCATCAACGTCGACGGTGGGCAGATGCTGCGTCGCGGACCGGATTTCAGCTCGATGCTCGAGCCGCTCTTCGGCGCGGACGGGCTGCGCGGTGTCGTGGCTGCCCCGGACGGGCACGACTCCGATGAGGTGGCGGCCTCATGACCGCCCATGACGTGCTGGGCACGGCGATCGAGATGCCGGTCCGGATCCGGCAGGCCAGCTGTTTTGTGGCGGGGTTCACCGCATCGGCGGGCGCGGTCCAGTCGGCGATCTCCGACACCGGCCTGGAAGTCTTGCGGGTCCGTCCGGGCAGGGCGATGTGCATGCTCGTGTTCGTCGATTACGTCGACGGGGATCTCGGCCCGTACAACGAGTTCGGCGTCTGCGTGCTGGTCGCCGACCGCGAGCGGCCCGGGCAGTCGATGGTGCGCAACCTCAGGGACCTCGCCGGGGGACAGGCGCGGGCCCTGGTACACCGACTGCCGGTCGACGGCGAATTCACCTTGGCAGCCGGGCGCGGGATCTGGGGATTTCCCAAGACCCTCGCCGACTTCGACGTCGATCACCAGAGCCGGACCAAGCGCGGTGTGGTCAGTGAAGGTGGGCAGATGATCGCCGCGCTGACCGTGCGGCCGGGTATCAAGGTGCCGGATTCACCGGCGTCGGCCGTGTTGCGGGCATATTCGCACCTCGACGGCGTGACCCGTGAGACGCCGTGGGTGTTGAACAACACGGCAGACACGCGGACGCGACTCGGCGGTGCGCAGTTGCAGTTGGGGTCCCATCCGATCGCCGATGAACTGCGGCAATTCGACCTGTCACGGCATGCCTTGATGACGTCCTCGGTGGGAAGGATCGAGATGACCTTCGAGGATGCTCAAGTCGTGAACAGGAGCTGACGGTCGTGAGCCGGGGCTGACGGTCGTGAACAGGAGCTGACGGTCGTGAACAGGAGCTGACGCGGGCGACCGGCCACCGTGCGATAGTGGAGTGGTGCTGACTCTTCTTCTGTACCTGGCGGTCATGGTGGCAGTGATCGGGGTCGTGTTTGCGGTGGTCTGGCGGGTTTTCGGTCGCTCAGAAGATCTGCCGCCGCTGGAAAAAGGGACAACTCTGACGCGGTTGCCTCGGGCGGGCATCACCGGCGACGACGTTCGGTCACTCCGCTTCGCGCAGGTGACCCGCGGCTACAAGGCCGGCGAGGTGGACTGGGCGCTGGAGAAGTTGGCACGTGAGATCGATGAATTGCGGACCGCCTTGCACGATCTCCAAGCGCGGGACGAGATCGAAAGCCCAGCGCAACGGGCAGAATAACCTGACTCAGGTCCGTAGTATGGAACCGGATCAATGCAACGTGAACCGCGCGGTGTCCAACGATTGATGGCACCAACCTAATAAGATCAGACTTCGACGCCGACTGCGGCAGCGAATCTGAAGGGAGCAGAGATGGCGGCGATGAAGCCACGGACCGGGGACGGTCCCCTTGAAGCAGCCAAGGAAGGGCGAGGAATCGTCGTGCGCATACCTATCGAGGGCGGCGGCCGACTGGTAGTCGAGCTGACGGCCGATGAGGCAGCAGCACTGGGTGAGGAATTGCGTGGGGTGACCACCGCCTCGTAGCGGGGTCAGATAGCAAGAAGGAGACGATCGGCCGTGCTTTCCGCAGTGGTCGATCTGTTGTGTTGTCCGGTGTGCCGGGCCCCGTTCGAGTGTGCTGATCGCACACTCTGGTGTGGTCAGGGGCACAGCTTTGACCTGGCCAAGCAGGGGTACGTGACCCTGTTGGGCGGCGCCGGCAACAGTTTTCGGTCGGATACGAGTGAAATGCTGTCCGCCCGAACGCGTTTCCTCGATGGTGGTTTCTTCGACCCCATCATGACGGCGGTCAGCGGGAACTGCGAGGACGGCGCCGCCGTCCTCGACGTCGGCGCGGGCACCGGGCATTATCTCGCCGCCGCGGTGCACCATGCGGGCGGGCGCGGGGTGGGTCTGGACCTGTCCAAACTCGCCGCCAGGCAGATCAGCCGGCGCAGCGGCCCGATCGGTGCCGTTGTCGCCGACGGGTGGCAACCCTTCCCGATCGCCGACGGCATGATCGATGTTGCTCTGTCGATCTTTTCGCCGCGCAACGTGCCTGAGTTCTCCCGGGTGCTCGCACCCGGTGGACGACTGATCGTGGTGTCGCCGACGCCGCGGCACCTGACCGAGATCGTCGAGGCGGTCGGGATGATCGGCGTGGACAAGGACAAGGCCGTACGGATCGGCAACAGTATGTCCGGCCACTTCACCCGAGCAGAAAGAACTCTGGTCGAGTACCCGATCGCGCTGTCCCACACTCAGGTCGCCGACGTGGTGTTGATGGGTCCGTCAGCATTTCATCTGACCGAACGGGACGTGGCCTCGCGACTGAGCGGTTACCCCGATCCGATGACGGTCACGGTGTCCGTGACGGTCGCGGTGTATCAAGCCGATTCGGTGACCGACTCGTAGATCTTCATCGTCTGTTCGGCAATCGAATCCCAGGAGAACTCGGCGATCGCGCGTTCTCGCCCGGCGACGCCCATGGCGCTGGCCGACGTGGGGTCGGCGATGACCCGATTGACCGCTGTCGCCAGATCGTGTTCGAACTCGCCTGTCTTGTCTGCGTCGTAGTGCACCAGCAGCCCCGTGACCTCGTCGCGGACCACTTCGGGGATACCGCCCACGTCCGATGCCACGACCGCGGTTCCGCAGGCCATCGCTTCGAGGTTGACGATACCCAGTGGTTCATAGATCGACGGACAGACGAAAACATCGGCTGCCGAGAGTATCTCGCGGATCTTCTCGAGCGGGAGCATCTCGCGCACCCAGAAGACGCCGTCGCGGGCGCTCGACAGTCGGTCGACGGCCGCGGCGATCTCCGCGCCGATCTCCGGGGTGTCGGGGGCTCCGGCACACAGCACGAGCTGTAGATCCGGATCCATGTGATGGGCCGCGGCGACAAGGTGTCCGACGCCCTTCTGCCGCGTGATCCGGCCGACGAACACCGCAATCGGCCGATCGGGATCGACGCCTATCTTCCGCAACACCGACGTCGCCTCGTCGGGGGCGATCGACGGCCGCCACTTCACGGTGTCGATACCGTTGCGAACCACATGAACTTTGTCGGGGTCGAGGCGTGGGTAGGCGTCGCAGACATCGATCCGCATGCCCGAGCTGACGGCGATCACCGCGTCGGCGTACTCGACGGCGTTCTTCTCCACCCAGCTCGACACCCTGTATCCGCCGCCGAGCTGTTCGGCTTTCCAAGGCCTCCGGGGCTCGAGCGAATGTGCGGTCAGGACATGGGGAATGCCGTGTAGTTGTCCGGCGAGGTGCCCGGCCAACCCGGTGTACCAGGTGTGTGAATGCGCGACCTGGGCTCCCTCGGCCGCGACGGCCATCCGCAGGTCCGAGGACAGAGTCGTGATCGCCGCGTTGGCGCCGATGAGTTCGGGGTCCACGCCATAGACGTGTGCATCCTCGCGGGGGGCGCCCATGCAATGCACGTCGACGGTCGCGAGCCGACGCAGGTGAGCCACCAATTCGGTGACGTGTACGCCGGCCCCGCCGTACACCTCAGGCGGATATTCCCTGGTCATCATTGCCACGCGCATACGTCAAACGCTAGTGGTCCGGTGGCTTCAGCGCCATCTGCCCAGGAAAATTGCCTCGACACGATCTCGAACAATTGTTCCGACGTGGCAAGCGATTTGGACGGATCGGCCGGTCCTATGGCCGCGACGTCGGATGCCGGATAGGTTTAAGGGGTGATTTCACAGCGCCACGTGCTCGGGATAGTCCTCGCCGGCGGCGAGGGAAAACGACTCTTTCCCTTGACGATGGACCGGGCCAAACCTGCGGTTCCATTCGGCGGTGGGTACCGTCTGATCGATTTCGTCCTCAGCAACCTCGTCAACGCCGGCTACTCGCGGCTGTGTGTACTCACGCAGTACAAGTCGCATTCACTCGACAGGCACATCTCGCAGACGTGGCGGCCGTCCGGTTTCAACGGGGAGTACATCACTCCCGTCCCAGCGCAGCAGCGTCTCGGACCGCGGTGGTACACCGGCAGTGCTGATGCGATCTTCCAGTCCCTGAACCTCGTGTACGACGAAGAACCCGAATACATCGTGGTCTTCGGAGCCGACCACGTCTACCGCATGGATCCGGAACAGATGGTGGAGGCGCACATCGCCTCCGGTGCGGAATGCACCGTTGCCGGTATCCGGGTCCCGCGGGAGGAGGCGACCGCGTTCGGTTGCATCGACTCCGACGACAGCGGCCGCATCACCCAATTCCTCGAGAAGCCCGCCGACCCACCGGGCACCCCCGACGACCCGAACGCGACGTTCGCGTCGATGGGCAACTATGTGTTCACCGCAGACGCTCTGGTCGCGGCCATCAAGGCGGACGCAGACAACCCGGACTCCGATCACGACATGGGCGGGGACATCATCCCCGCCTTCGTCGATCGGGGCGAGGCGTTCGTCTACGACTTCAAGGACAACCAGGTCCCCGGCGCCACCGACCGCGACCGCGGGTATTGGCGAGACGTCGGAACCCTCGACGCCTTCTACGACGCCCACATGGACCTGGTGTCCGTGCACCCGATCTTCAACCTCTACAACCGCCGCTGGCCGATCCATGGTTCCGCCGACTATCTCGTCGCACCGGCGAAGTTCGTCAAAGGTGGGCTGGCGCAGGAATCCATGGTCGGCTCGGGGAGCATCGTCTCCGCGGCAACCGTCCGCAACTCGGTTCTCTCCTCCAACGTGTTGATCGAAGAGGGCGCCACGGTCGAGGGCAGTGTCTTGATGCCGGGGGTCCGTATCGGCAAGGGAGCGGTGGTGCGCAAAGCGATCCTGGACAAGAACGTCGTGATCTCACCCGGCCAGATCATCGGAGTCGACGAGGAACGCGACCGAGAACGCTTCGCCATCAGCAGTGGTGGAGTCGTTGCAATCGGTAAGGGTGTCAGGGTCTAACGGGTCCCTCGATCGACTGGCTTGGCTTTCATAGTCGGGTTGCCAGCTGTGTTTTTTCGCTCCGCTTCGCTACGCGGGGCGTGCGGCCCTTTATCGCGTGCTCTTCCTCAGTCGACTCAGTCGCTGCGCTCCCTCGCTCCCTCGTCCAGAACACGCGGGCGGGGCGAGTTCGTCCTACTCACCGCCCCCAGGTGGCCTTCCTTCGAGCGTGCCGAAACTAGTGTCGAGCGTGCCCTGATTGCGCCGTCAGGCGAGTGCTAGAGCGGCGGCGATGAGGTCGGGAATTGCCGGCACTTCGGTGTTCTCGGGGAGTGCGTCGATCGGCCACCAGGCCAGATCGACCGACTCCTCGCTGCGGACGAAGTCGGGCAGCGCGCCTTCGGGACCGTCTGCCGCCACTGCGACGAACCGCAGATCGAGGTGGCGCGTCGGTACCCCCAGTGAGCAGGTGATGGGGTGTGTGTGGACCTGCACCAATTGCGGTTCGGCGACCAGGTCGGCAATCCCGGATTCCTCTTGCGCCTCACGGGTGGCCGCGGCGGCGATGGTGGCGTCCGACTCCTCGCAGTGTCCCCCGAGCTGAATCCATTTGCCCACGCGCGGATGCAATGTCAGCAGTACGTGGGTCCGCGCGGTGTTGAGCACAATGGTCGAGGCCGTGATGTGGCCTGCCTCGCAGGCCCGAAGACATCCGAGGGGTGCGGCGGCGAGGAATGCCAACACCGTGTGTCGCAACGAATCCTGGTGTGGATCCGACGTCGTCCACGTGGTGAGTAGTTCCGTCGCCGACTCGTGCAGTGACTCTGCGCTCACAGTTCGACCACCAGGTTCTCGATCTCGGCGGGCGGCCGCGGCCCGTCATCGGGGGAGTCGGGATACCCGACGGCGACCGCGCCGAGCGGCTCCCAGTCCGCCGGTAGTTGCAGCTCGTCGCGGACCAGCTCCGGCGCAAAGATCGTCGAACCGACCCAGCAGCTACCCACCGAACGCACAGCCAGCGAGACCAGCAGCCCTTGGACGGCTGCCCCGGCGGCGACGGTGAACATCGTGTGCTCTGCGGTGTTGCGGACGGCGTCGGGATATTCATGTCGACCGTCGGACGTGAGGACCGGGATGACCACCTCCGGCGCGTCGTACAGCAGTTGCCCTCTGGCCACGCGCTTCTCGATCGACTCGGCGCTCTTGTGGTCGGCGAGCAGGTCGGCACGCCAGCGCGCCGACATCGCGTCGAGCAGTCGCACCCGGCGTTCGCGATCACGCAGCCAGATGAATCGGACCGGATGACTGTGGTGTGGCGCAGGTGCGGTAAGAGCCTCGGCGAAGGCCTCGTTCATCACGTCGGCCGGTACCCGTGCCCGCGCGTAGCGGCGGACCGACCGGCGCATCAGCTGGGCCTGTCTGCGCCCCAGATCGATGGCTTCGGTGGTTCCGAGCCAGAACAGATCTTCAGCGCCCGGGCGAACCAGATCTCTTGCCGTCGTTCCGTTTTCGCGGGGGTGCAAACCGCGAACCACGGCGACCGGGATCTCGCCGAGTTTTCCTTTGACCAGGTCGGCTGCCGCGGCGAGCTCATCGACGACCGCTATGTCGGTGACGATGAGGGAGTTGCCGTACTCGTCGACCGAACCCTCGTACGGGTGCGTGACAGCGATGCCGGCCGCCCCGATCGTCTGATCCGTCTGTCCGACGCGCCAAGCCCGTCCCATCGTGTCTGTGATCAACACGGCCACCTCTACCGACAGGAGCTCTCGCAGCGCTGCCCGCAGCGCTGCGGCGCTGGCGTCGGGATCGACGGGCAGCAGCGCCAACTCGTCACCGTCGACGTTGGAGCCGTCGACACCGGAAGCGGCCTGCACGATGCCGAGCCGGTTCTCCGTGATGAGAGTCCGGCCTTTGCGGGCCACCACGCGCACCGCTTCGGCATCGACGAGTGCACGGCGCGCGGCATCGCGGGCGTCGGGGTCCGTCGGCGCGGGCACCATACGACCTTCGACCTTGGAGATGATCTTGCTCGTGACCACCAGGATGTCGTCGTCGCGTAGCCAGTCCGCCGCCGCCGCCAGTGCGCCGGCCAGGTCGTCGCCTTTACGAAAACGGGGCAGGCCCGTGATCGGGAGGATTTCGAGGGTGCCGGGTGCAGCGTGGTCCCCGAGGTCGGCGCCCTCAGTCATGGGCCACACCCACGAGTGCACACGCCGCGCGAACCATTTCAGCGGTCGTGGCCGGATCGGTCATCAGCAGGGGTACCGACTGGACGGCGACACCGGGCACGTCGGCGGTGTCGCCGGTCGCGATCAGCCATCCGTCGAGCACCCCGTTCTCCGAGCGGGCGCCGTAGTGTCGTCCGACCGCCTCAGCCGTGGTCTCGACGCCGATGACCGACAGACATTCGTCGGCCATGCCGCGCAGGGGGCGATTGTCGATGATGGGGGAGATGCCGACCACCGGTGCACTCGTGGTCCGCAACGCGCCGCGCACACCAGGAACCGACAGGATCGCTCCCACACTGACAACAGGGTTCGACGGCGCCATCAGGATGATGTCGGCGTCGGCGATCGCCTCGAGTACGCCCGGGGCGGCCTTGGCGTCGTCGGAACCGACCTGGGCGAACCCGTCGGTCGGTATCTGCGCGCGGTACCGAACCCACCATTCCTGAAAGTGGATCGCCACCTTTTCGTCGGCTCCGTCGCCGCTGCCGGGCCGGGTCACGACCACGTGGGTCTCGTGGCGGTCGTCCGTGGCAGGCAGCAATCGCACACCCGGGTCCCACCGCTTGCACAGTGCCGAGGTGATGTCGCTGAGGCGATAGCCCGCGTCGAGCATCTGGGTCCGGATGAGGTGAGTGGCCAGATCGCGGTCGCCCAGCCCGAACCAGTCCGGATCGGCGCCGTACGCGGCCAATTCTTCTTTGGCGTGCCAGGTTTCTGCGCGCCGGCCCCAGCCGCGCTCGGGGTCGATGCCGTCGCCGAGCGTGTACATGCAGGTATCGAGGTCGGGACAGATCCGCACCCCGTGCATCCATGCGTCGTCGCCGACGTTGACGATCGCCGTCACCTCATGCGGGGACGGCGGACGTCCGGACGCGAGCACCTCTGGGAACGCGGTGGGTCCCAGAAGCTCACGTACCCCTTGCAGAAACCGGGCGCCACCGACGCCACCGACGAGAACCGTCACCTTCACAGGGAACCAGGGTAGGCGGTCTGCCGAAGCGCCTCGCACCGAGCCGACTACACGTAACGTTGAGGCAGGGGTGTCGGGAGTACGACCGGAGTTCGGGGTGTGTTCGAACTGTTCGATACTCTTGGGTGCACTTTTCGGTGGCGATTTCTGCATCAACCCCGTGTCGAGACTCAGGAATCAGCGGTAGGGGTGATAAAGCAATTTCCCGCTGAGCTTGACCTGGACACCCGAAACCGTGTCTAATCACATCAGTGTCATTCCAAGTTTTGACAGCGAGAATTGTTGCAGGACTTGGTGTTCGATCACTTGTTCGAATCCGATTGACCAACTGCACAATTCGAAGTGAGATGAGGAGGCGGGACGATGGCTTTTGAACACATGGCTACCAACAGCCTTGAACCGCAAGTCGATTCGCAATCGAACGCAACCGAAGACCGTATTGATGATCGTCCTCGCCTGAGCCTGGTCACCTCTGCATTCGACGATATGTTCGAAGACATCGAAGATCAGTGGCAGGATCGTGCGCTGTGCGCACAGACCGATCCGGAGGCGTTCTTCCCCGAAAAGGGTGGATCGACGCGCGAAGCGAAGCGCATCTGCCAGGGCTGCGAGGTGCGTTCGGAATGCCTCGAGTACGCCCTGCACAAGGACGAGCGGTTCGGAATCTGGGGTGGGTTGTCCGAACGCGAGCGCCGGCGTATCAAGCGCGGCATCGTCTAGCGGTTGGGGTTACTGAAGTTGTTGTGTCGCAATAAGTATTGAGCCCTGCGGCACTATTCCCCGCGGTGTCATTGCGGCGGGTCGATGGTGTCCTCGTCGACACCCAGGTGTGCTGCCACCTGCTGGACCAGCACCTCGTGAATCAGATCCAGCAGATCCGCGCCCTTGGTGGCGCGACTTTCCAGCGGCCTGCGGAACAGCAGTATCCGTGCCTTCGTCGCCCTGCCCGCGGAATCCATACCGGACGGGATGAGCCTGGCAAGAGGGATGGGCCCGTCCGCCGTCACCTCTGCCGGCCACTGAACGGTGTCGGGATCCCTCGGCAACATGCGCGGCACGTCATCGACGGCGATGTCCAAGTCGGTCAGCCGGCTGTGCCACCGCGCGTCTATCTCGGCGAACGCCTCGAGGACCACCGCGTCGAAGCTCTGGGCCCGGCTCGTCCAGGCCGGCACGTGGGCCGGCAGCAATGTCGATCGCAACCCGCGGCCGCGACGATCCCTGACCCGCGGAACCCCGCGACCACTACGGCGACGCCGCGGGCGAGCCTGTGGAGGTCGAATGTGAGCCATAGGCGGCAAGTCTAAGCAGTCGACTGCGGTGTGTCCTGCTTCGACCCGCCGGGCGGTCGGGATAATCTTCCTACCGTGAGGCTCCCACGTCAGTGTTCCAGGCCCGGCTGCGCCAATCCGGCGGTGGCAACCCTGACTTTTGTGTATTCAGATTCCACCGCTGTCGTGGGGCCGCTGGCCACCTCGGCCGAACCGCACTCCTGGGATCTCTGTGACACCCACGCGACCCGGATCACCGTTCCCCGCGGTTGGGAGATGCTGCGCAGCGAGGGTGGTTTCGCCCCACCGCTGCGCGACGAAGACGATCTGACGGCGCTGGCCGATGTCGTACGTGAGGCGTCAGGTGGCGGCGGATTGGTGCCGAGGTCGGCTCCCGTCGCGTCGTCCGAGGCATCCAGTCCCCGCATCCGCTCGCATGCTTCCCGCGAGGAGTCCCTCAGCGGGTCCGATCCGCTTCCCCGCCCGCGACCCGGCCGCCGAGGACATCTCCGAGTCCTACCTGATCCGGTCGACTGACTTCACCGGGCGTGGCCATCGAGGCGGTGGCGAGCTCGACCATCCCGGCTTCGGGATTGTCGATGGCCTTCCTGGCTTTGCGCCGATACCACGCTTTCTCGCCGTAGTTGCTGCCCACCATCACCAGCGCTGCCAGTCCCCAGCCGAGCAGGACATCGATCACGTAGTGCTCCGCCGAGTACACGAGCGTGAACGCCATGATGAGCGCATAGCCGGTGAACAGGGTGCGTCCGAGGGTCTTGGTGCGTGACCACATGAACATCGCGAGCAGCGCGGTCACACCGGCGTGCAACGACGGGATCGCCGCCACCTGATTGGACTTCTCCTGCCCCTGCTCGAGAACGGTCCGGACCGGACCGAAATGCAGGACGTCCCAGCCCCGGCTGGAGATTCGTTCGGTATACGGCGCCGCCCCTGGGTTGGTCGGCTCCACCGGGCCGAGGAGACCGCCGCCGGGGGCGTCCTGCACCGGTTCGGTGATGCACGGAGGGAAGGCCGGGCCGTCGACAACCTCTGCCGAGGTGCATTTCGCTGCCGCCCATGGCGGGGCGGCGGGGACCATGATGTACCCGATGAGTCCGAGGAAGAAGATCGCGACGAAACGCAGAATGAACTTCTTCCACTGCACCCGGTCGCGTAGCCAGAGGTAGCCGGCCAACGCGTACGGCACGATGAAGTACGACATGTAGACCGCGCTGGTGATGACTTCCCACCACTGGGGTTCCGCCATCTTGAGGTGTTCTTGCAGCCACACGGTCGGTACGACACCGAACATCCAGCGATCGGCATCGACAGGCCAAGCCCACTGCGTGGGCATCCCCAGGAATGCGGCAATGCCCCGGGTGGAGTCATAAATCGCGAGCAGGATGCCGAACGGTAGCCAATCCCGGACGACGGACAAGATGTTGCGGCGTCCGATGGAGGCAGCCGCGAGCCCGATCGCGATGGCGAGCAGGACGTACGACCTGCTGAACGACATCGTCCGGGTGCCGAGCAGTACCAGGAGTGTGAGCGCCCAGATCGTCACGGTGACCCGGCGCACGAGTACCAGGTTCAGTTTGGTGGCTCCGAAGCGTGCCGCCGCGAACTCGGCGAAACGCACCCGGGAGTACCACGATGGGGTCGGGTCTTCGGTGTGCCGGCTTTGCAGTTCCGTCATGGTTATCCGGCCGCCACACTGCCCGCGGTCTCCCGCGCGCCGCGAAAAGCGGAGCTCGACCCGACTAGGGTTGAACAGGTACGGGACTCTTCGAGTTCCCGATCACGCACCCGCACACGACAAGAAGGAGCCAACCTGTGAGTGGTCCCGCCAAGGTGTTCAGTCCCGAGCTCGTGAGTGCTGTCATCAAAGCCTATGACGTGCGTGGACTGGTCGGGAGCCAGATCGACGAGGACTTCGTGAGTGCGGTCGGAGCCTCGTTCGCGCGTCTGATGAAGGCCGAGGGCAGCAGCGCGCTGGTGGTCGGCCACGACATGCGTGAATCGTCGCCGGTGCTCGCCTCGGCGTTCGCAGACGGCGCGCTGGCCCAGGGGCTGGACGTGACGATGATCGGCCTGGCGTCCACCGATCAGCTCTACTTCGCGTCGGGTGATCTCGACCGGCCCGGAGCGATGTTCACCGCGAGTCACAATCCCGCGAGCTACAACGGCATCAAGTTGTG
Source organism: Williamsia limnetica (assembly GCF_003217475.1). Lineage (GTDB taxonomy): Bacteria > Actinomycetota > Actinomycetes > Mycobacteriales > Mycobacteriaceae > Williamsia > Williamsia limnetica. The sequence goes on from NZ_QJSP01000015.1 coordinate 110,873, forward strand.
CCGGGCGGGTGCCAAACCGGTCGGCCAGGACACCGGTCTCGCCACCATCTCGGCAGAACTGGTCAGTGGTGTGGCCGCACCCGAGGTCACCAGGGGAACCCTCACCGAGCGCGACGTACTCGCGGACTATGCGGCGTATCTGCACAAGCTCGTCGATCTTTCCGGTCTGCGGCACTTGACGGTCGCCGTCGATGCGGGCAATGGCATGGGAGGTCACACAGTTCCGGTGGTCCTCGGCGGTTGCGAGGCGTTCACCGTACGGCCACTCTACTTCGAGCTGGACGGAAGCTTTCCCAACCATGAGGCAAATCCGCTCGATCCCAAGAATCTGATCGACCTGCAGGCCTATGTGAAAGAGACCGGCGCCGACATCGGGCTGGCGTTCGACGGCGACGCCGACCGGTGCTTTGTGGTCGATGAGCTGGGCGAACCGGTGTCGCCCTCGGCGGTGACCGCGCTCGTGGCCGAGCGCGAACTCGCGAAGAATCCCGGCGCCTGTGTGATCCACAATCTGATCACCTCACGGGCGGTTCCCGAACTCGTCCGGGAGTTGGGCGGCGTACCGGTGGTCACGCGCGTTGGCCATTCGTTCATCAAGCAGCGGATGGCCGAGACGGGTGCGGTCTTCGGCGGCGAGCACTCGGCGCACTACTACTTCCGCGAATTCTGGGGTGCTGACTCGGGGCTGCTCGCCGCGATGCACGTGCTGGCCGCCCTCGGCGCCTCCGACGAACCGTTGTCGCAGATGATGGCGCGGTACGAACGGTATTCGAACTCGGGAGAGATCAATTCCACGGTCGACGACCAGGCTGCCCGGACCGCCGCCGTGTTGGCGGACTTCGCCGACGAGACCGCAGGCACCACGAGGATGGATGGGGTGACGGTCGACCTGACCGACGGCTCGTGGTTCAACCTGCGTGCCTCGAACACCGAGCCGCTGCTGAGGCTCAACGTGGAGGCGACGTCGCCCGTTCGGGTGAACGCACTGGTGGAGCGCATCCTCGAAGTGGTTCGTAGTTGAGTGGTTCGCCACCGGGCGGTCGTCGATGGGCCCTGGGGCATTGCGTGTGAGACGCCGCCTGATCGGCTCGGAGCACTAGGCTGGTGACATGCTGACCGGAGCTCGGGACCTCGATGACGTCGCCGCCCTGACGGATGCCGACGTCGAAGGTCTGCTGCCCGCGTCCGCGCTGGCGGGAGCGCAGGTGCGGGCCGTCGTCGCGGCCCGTGAAGAAGGTGCGCTCGAGCCGCTACGGCACCTGCGGCCCCGGGCAGTTGTGGTCGTCTGCGGCGACGGGACGGCAGGGCGGGCGGCGGATCTGGTTCTCGCGCTGGCCGGCCCCCACATCGATGTGCCGCTGATCAAGACCGCCGTACTGCCGTCGTGGATCGGGCCACTGGACGTGGTGGTCGTCGCCGGCGACGACGCGGGGGATCCGCGTCTCGCCGAAGCCGCGTCGAGGGCAGGTCGGCGGCAGGCAGAAGTCGTCATCGCCGGGCCACTCGAGGGTCCGTTGCAGGAGTCGTTGGCCGGTCCGGTGCTCGACATGTCCCCTCGGGTACGGGTGCTCGAGCGCTTCCGTTTCGCCCATTACGTCTGTGTGCTCGTCGCAGTGCTCGACAGTCTGGACGCCGTCCGGATGTCCGGCGAGAGAGCGAAGCTGGCCGAGCTGGCCGACGAACTCGACCGAGAAGCGGCCGGTAATCATCCAGGTAACGAGATGTTCCACAACTCGGCCAAGGAACTGGCAGCCCGGGTGGTCGGCAGACCGACGGTGTGGACCGCGGAGACCCCCGCCGGGATGGCAGTGGCCTCCCACGCAGCACGGACGTTCTTCACGAGTGCGGGAAGTGTCAGCGTGGCAACCGATGTACATGACGTGGTGGCTGCTGGACCGCTACTGCTCCGCACGGCAATGCCTGCCGACTACGACCCGATATTCCACGACACGCAGATCGACGGACCTGCCGCCGCCGAACCGATTCGAGTGCAGGTGCTCACAACCCCCGATCGGGAATGGCTCGCCCGCCGCCTGACCGCGACGTTGCCGGAGGTCGACATACAGATCAGTGGCCCCGCCGCGGCGCCGACCGTGCAGGCGCCGCCCTCGGGCCCGCCGGGGATGGGAGACCTCGTTCCTTTGATGATCCTGGCGCTGCGCACCGAGATGGCCAGTGCTTACCTGCGATTGGTGGGGGAGCGCTGATGCGCCTGCTCGACGGCGTGGTCAGGCCGTATGCCTGGGGGTCGCGGACGGCGTTGGCCGAGTTGCGTGGGCTGCCGACTCCGAGCGCCCATCCCGAGGCCGAGCTGTGGTTCGGAGCCCATCCCGCGGCGCCGGCGCCGGCGCACGACGGCGATTCCACCGCGACGCTGCTCGAGGTGATCGACTCCGACCCTGCGGGTCAGTTGGGGGGACACTGTGTCGATCGGTTCGGTGGTCGTCTGCCGTTCCTGTTGAAAGTTCTTGCGGCGGAAGAACCGTTGTCGCTGCAGGCACATCCCAGCCTGGAACAGGCGAAGGAGGGATACGCCCGCGAGAACGCACAGGGGATCGAGGTGGGGGCCGCCAACCGCAACTACCGTGACGACAACCACAAACCCGAACTGGTGGTGGCGCTCACCGACTTCGATGCGCTCGCGGGCTTCCGCGACATCGCGGACACCATCGAGTTGCTACGGGTCCTGCAGGTTCCTGAGTTGGACAGTCATCTGGGCATGCTCGCGGGGCAGCCGGATCCGCAGGGATTGCGGGCATTGTTCACGACCTGGATCACTCTCCCCGAATCGGCGTTGTCGGTGCTGATCCCGGCAGTCCTGACCGGGGCGATCCACTACCTCGAATCCGGGCAGACGCAGTACGCACCGGTGGCGCGGACGCTTCTCGAGATCGGTGAGAACTATCCGACGGATCCCGGCGTGCTCGCGGTACTGCTGCTGAACCGGGTGACCTTGAAACCCGGGCAGGGGCTCTTCCTCCCGGCCGGCAATCTGCACGCCTACCTCGGTGGTACGGCCATCGAGGTGATGGCGAACTCGGACAACGTGCTACGCGGAGGGTTGACCCCCAAGCACGTCGATGTGCCGGAACTGCTCCGCGTCCTCGATTTCACCCCGGTCACCCCGGCGGACATCGCGCCGTCGGTACACACCGTCAACGCCGAATTGATCTACCAGGCACCGGTCTCGGAGTTTCGACTCTCCAAGGTGGAACTGGACGGAACCGGCATGCGGCGGCCGTCGTCGATCTTGTTCGATGTACCCGGGCCCCAGATCCTGCTGTGCACTTCAGGTTCGATTGAACTGCGCGGATCGGCCAACCACCTACTCGTACCGCAAGGATCCGCCGCCTGGATCGGCGATGACGAACCCGATGTGGTGATCCACGCCGCATCGGCCCACTCGACGTTCTTCCGCGCCCTCGTGCCCGCGAACCCCTAGGTCCACACCAGCGGTCAGCCTTGGCGCGCCATCGACGGCAGGCTGTGGCCGATGAATCCGATCTCATCGCCGGTGGCGACCATCGTCACCATCGTCGAACCATTGGGTGTGCCGACCCAGATATCCTGTGGCGCAGCGTGATTCTGCTGCAACCGAATATCGGCGTCGGTTCCGCCGACTCCGGGCGGCAGCACCGTGATGATGGTGGGCGCGTCGACAGCGACAGGCGTCATCCCGTGAAAAACCGCGACAGAGAAATGCCCCGGCGGCACCCGACCGCCGGACAGTGTCAGCAATCCTGGGTCGCCGACGGCCGATACGAACTGATGCCACTCGGAGGGCTGGTCGGTGTGCACGAGCACGCGGGCACCCACCGCGATCGCCCGCAGCAGCACCTGCTGGGCCAGGTGCAGGCCGCCGCTGATGGCGACGATATGAGGACCTCCACCGAGCAGGTCGACGGCGACGGCGCGGCCACTGTGGTCGGCTCCGATGAGCTGGCCGCAGCCCGCAGCCGACAGGCGCAGGGCTGCCAGCGATTCGAGGGTATGTGCCTGCTCGCTGACCGGCGGCAGCGTGTCCGCCGCGCCGACGGGGAGACTTGCCGCCAGCGCGGCCCGCTGGCGGCCGACGAGTTCGATCAAACCGTCGGTGGCCGGCTCGTCGCCGCCGAGCGTATTGAAGCGAACGAGTGCGCGGAGCGACGTCATGCCGTCGCCTGTGGACCGGAGCCTGAGGGTGAGTGTGGTGGAGAGTGAGGGCACAGCCCACACCGAGCCAAGGGTCGTCGGCAGATGCTCGGGCGCGACGGCGTAGGTCCGCATCCGCAGCCGGTCGGTGGTGACCGAGTCCCAACTCTCGCGGGCGTCGCCGGAATCCGCGCCGTGTGCCAACTGGGTTGTGGCCGCTGTGATCTGAGCGGCGGAGAGGATGGTCACCGACAGTCCCCGTTCGGCGATCCGGTTCGCGACCCTGCGGGTGGCGACGATGGCCGTGCGCAGCGCGCCCTCGGAACCGCCGCCGCGGCGGGCCACGGCATCGGGACAGCGGGTGGGATCGAGACGCAGCACCACGAGCACGGTGCGGTACGCGGTGGCGGGAAGGGGTCCCAGGGTCCGTCGGTACACCTGGGCCACCCGGCCCGTGCCGTGCGTGCGGATCCCGTGGCTGATCACGTCGATCGATTCGAGGGCGATGTCGAATTGCTCGACACACTCCGCCAGCGTCGACAGGGGTACGGAGGGGCCGCCGGTACATCCACCGGGGTCGAGATGGCTCAAAGTCGGGGCGGGGGTGTCGATGCGGACGACGGTCACCATGCAGGCGCCGTCCCAGCGCGCACCGATCGGACCCGTTTCGGGGACCGGTATGTCAAACGGGGCCTGATCGGGCTTCGAGCCGTCGGACTGCGCTGACCCGAACACCTGTCTGCGCCACAGACCCAGCCGAAGGCCGACGCGCTCGGCGCCCGACATCCGGCCCGGTAGCGCGATCAGCATCAGCGACAGCGCGACGGCAAGCGCCACACCACACCACCACAGGGCGCCGGCGTCATAGGACAACACCAGAGCCCCCGCGATCAACAATTCGATCACAACGATCGAGCTCCGCCGCTTTACGTCTGGCGCAAGCGCATTCTTCATGAATTCCCCCACACCCATCGTCCCCCGCGATGCTGCTATACGCTACACCGCGGGAGGACGGGGGGTTCGGCTGTGCCGGCTCAATTGACGACAAAGGCTCAGGTCAATGGCTATCGCTTTTTGCTGCGCCGACTCGAGCACGCGCTGATCCGGCGCGATGTGAGGATGCTGCACGATCCGATGCGTTCGCAGCTGCGTTCACTGATGGTCGGCCTGGTGGTCGCGATACTCGTCGTGGCCGGATTCGGCGTCTACGGATTGATCAAACCGCAAGGTTCGGTGGGTAATTCGAAGATAATCGTGTCCAAGAAGGCGGGCGCGATGTACGTCCTCGTCGACGGTCGTCTGCATCCGGCGCTCAACCTGACCTCGGCCCGGTTGATCACGGGAAGCGATGATTCGCCGAAGTCTGTGAGCGAGAAGAAGCTGACCGGCTACCCACGAGGACCACTTCTCGGGATACCGGGGGCACCTGCGGCGCTTCCCGGTCCGGCCGACACGGAGCTTTCGGACTGGACGGTCTGCGACACCGTCGCGGCGGGGCAGGTGACCACGGTCGCCGCGATCACCACGCCCGAACTCGGCACCCGGATCCGGGCAGCCGGCGGTGGGGAAGCAGTGCTGGTGTCGGTCGGCGACGAGGTGCATCTGGTCGCCGGCGGCACGCGATCTCGTATCGACGTCGACAGTGTCCCGGTGCGGCGGGCCCTGGACATCGACGATGCTGACGTACGACCGATCAGCCCCGGCGTTCTGAACGCACTTCCGGAGACCGATCCCATTGTGGCCCCGTCCATCTCGAATCGGGGTGCCCCCTCGGCGTTGGGCCGCGACATCCCGATCGGCGCCGTGATCAAGGGCACGACGCTGACCGGGGAGTCGACGTTCTACGTGGCGTTGGCGCAAGGCGTACAGCAGATCGGTGAGGTCGCGGCCGAGATCATCCGACAGGCCGACCCGGCCGGTGCCGACAGTGTCCCGACCGTGAGTCCGGCCCAGCTGACCGGCGTCGAGACGGTGAGTGTTCTCCCGGTGGACGAGTTCCCGATGAAGGCGCCGCGGTGGACCGATGTCGAAGCCGATCCGGTGTTGTGCCACGCATGGTCGCGATCTGCCACCGACCACGAAGCCCATGGGCAGTTGCTGCTCGGTTCCACGCTGCCGTTGGGCGCACGCGAAATCCCGGTGGTTCTGGCCGGCGCCGATGGCCCTGGCCCGGGCCTGGATGCGGTCTTCGTCGAACCGGGGCGTGGGCACTATATCCAGGTCACCGGATCCGAACCCGACAGCACCCGGGCGGAATCGCTTTTCTATGTGAACGATTCGGGTGTCCGCTATGGGGTCTCTGACGTAGGGACCGCTGCGGCCATCGGCCTGGGGGACACTCCGGTACCTGCGCCGTGGTCGATCGTGTCGCTGCTCGCGGCCGGCCCCACCCTGTCACGGGACAACGCCCTGGTCTCCCACGACGGCATGGCCCCGGATCCGGCTGCCGCCCGGATCGAGCCGCCGACCGAATGACAGCTCACGACGGAGGGCGAAGCGCGCGAACCAGGTTCTCCCAGTAGTCGCCGATCTCCTCGACGGACATACTGTCGTTGGTGCGCATGTGGTGGATCGCCGGCGCTTCCAACGGCGCCAGGATCGCCATGCACATCACCTCGAGGTTTCCTCGGAAACCCATTTGGGTCAACAGCATTCGTGTGTGCATGACGATGACTGTGCGGGTGGGGTGACTGAAGCGTTGGGGGCCGGTGTCCTCGGCCTCGAGCAAGATGTCCAGGTGCGCTGACGCCGTCGCCAGCCGCGCTCGTCCGAACGCGATCAGGCGGTCGAGTGGGTCGACCCGCTCACCGGGCGAGCCCGGACCCAACGGCGCCGGTCCGGTCAAGAATGCCTGCTGCAACTGCACTTCGGAGTGGTTGAGCAGTGCCAGCATCAAACCCGTGCGGTTGCCAAATCTGCGGAAGACCGTGCCCTTGCCGACGCCGGCCTCACGAGCCACCGCGTCCATCGTCACCGCCGAGGCCCCCTGCGATTCGATCAGGCGAGTCGCGGCCTCCATGAGCAGCTGACGGTTGCGAGCGGCGTCGGCGCGTTCGGAGTCGCCCGACTCGAGGATCGGGAAGACGTGCTGGTGGGCGTTCGACAGGGGCAGCGCCCTGTGGGTCGGGGGTGTGGGTGAACCGAGGTCGAAGACCGGCAGCGCTTCGCTGTTGCCGGTGTGTTTCGGGTCCACACCCTGCGACGGGTGCCGAGAGGGCGTTGACACAACCCGACTGTATCGGGTGCCACGATCCGGAATAGATTCGGACCACGGTCCGTTTTGATCGGTGTCAAGTGTTCGACGTGCGGAGGCCGGGTGGTCAACGGCGGTGAAATCGAGGAGAGCTGTGATGGACGACAAGAACAACACGAAGATCCTGGTATTGGTGGGCAGTCTGCGAAGGGATTCGGTCAACCGGTCGCTCGCCCAGGTGGCGGCCGACAACGCTCCTGCCGGGGTCGAGGTGGAGCTCTATTCCGGACTGGAGTTGCTGCCGTTCTACAACGAGGACATCGACGTCGATCCGGTGAATGCGGAGGTCGTCCGGTTGCGGAAGGCCGTCGCCGACGCCGATGCCGTGCTGATCGCGACCCCGGAATACAACGGGACGATCCCGGCCGTGCTGAAGAACGCGATCGATTGGCTCTCGCGTCCTTACGGGGCGGGTGCGATCACAGGTAAGTCCGTAGGGGTGGTCGGAGCCGCGCTCGCACAGTTCGGCGGTAAGTGGTCGCACGACGACACCAGTCGTTCGGTGGGAATCGCCGGTGGCCGCGTGGTCGAAGACATCGAACTGCACCTCCCCATCGGAACGCTTGAAGGCCGACCGGTCACCGACGTGCCCGAGGTCGTCGAGCAACTGCGCAGGGCCGTCGCCGTCCTCGCTGCCGCGACTGCCGAGGTCACTGCCTGATCAAGCCCACCATCGTCCCCGTCAGCACCGTCCGAGGCAGAACAACAGCCCTCGTGCATCGCTGACGGGGACGTTTGTGTCTGTCGGATCATGGGCACACGACTATGTGACGCACGACACGCCGAGACACGCCGGAATTCAGGCTGGTGCACCCGTGCGACCTGGGACTTTCATGAATGTCATTCGCAACGTGTTGTGTCTTTCACGAATGTCAGACACTAGGTGTAGTGTTTGGAACACTGAACGGCCGCAAGGGGTTGAACCTGAGGAACAGCACCGACGGGCCGACAGAATCAAGATTTGAAACACATTTGGGCAGGTCGCATCAACCGGCCATCGGCACGTCAAGAGGGAGTTCTGGGGATATGACAACTTCGGCCACCGCAACCATCACCGTCTACACCAAGCCTGCGTGCGTGCAGTGCAACGCCACGTACAAGGCCCTCGAGAAGAACGGTCTCGCCTACGAGATCGTCGACATCACCGAAGACTCCGACGCCCGCGACTACGTCATGGCGCTCGGCTACCTGCAGGCCCCGGTTGTCGTCACCGGTGACAGCCACTGGTCGGGCTTCCGTCCCGATCGCATCAAGGCGCTCGTCGCGGCAGCTGCCTGATCCACCGTTCTCAGCTCTACCCGTCAGCAACACCGTGGAGGTCGGGATATGGGGAAGATTCCCGGACACACCACAGACGCAGAGTCCCTCGAGGCGCCGCTGATCGTCTACTTCTCGAGTGTCTCGGAGAACACGCACCGATTCGTCGAAAAGCTCGGTCTGCGAGCGCGCCGGATCCCGCTGATCGACCACGACGGCAGTTTCACCGTCGACGAGCCCTACGTCCTGATCTGCCCCACTTATGGGGGAGGTAAGGCGTCGGGCGAGGTCGGTGGCTTCGTTCCGAAGCAGGTCATCCGTTTCTTGAACAACCCACACAACCGTTCCTTGATCACCGCTGTCATAGCGGCGGGGAATACCAATTTCGGTGAAGAGTTCTGCTTTGCCGGCAACATCATCTCGGCCAAATGTCAGGTGCCCTATCTCTATCGGTTCGAACTGATGGGTGACACCGAGGACGTCGAGCGGGTCCGGACCGGACTCCACCAATTTGCACATGATCAACTCGCACAGGAGCCAGCACAGTGTCGCCAACCGCAACCCCAGTAACCGATGTGCGAGTGGACGCCTCGGGCAGTAAGTCCGGGACGCACGCAGACCCGTCCGGGCGCGACCCGGGTGAGATGGACTACCACTCACTCAATGCGATGCTCAACCTGTACGACGCCGACGGCAAGATCCAGTTCGAGAAGGACCGCGAAGCGGCCAACCAGTACTTCCTGCAGCACGTCAACCAGAACACTGTTTTCTTCCACAACCTGGAGGAGAAGCTCAAGTACCTCGTAGAGGAAAACTATTACGAGCCAGAGGTTTTGGCGAAGTACGACCGTGAGTTCGTCAAGGGACTCTTCGATCACGCCTACAGCAAGAAATTCCGCTTCCCGACGTTCTTGGGCGCGTTCAAGTACTACACCTCGTACACACTGAAGACGTTCGACGGCAAGCGTTACCTCGAGCGGTTCGAGGATCGGGTGTCGATGGTGGCACTGACCCTTGCCGACGGCGACACCGCATTGGCCCGGCACCTGGTCGACGAGATCATCGAAGGTCGCTTCCAGCCGGCCACTCCCACGTTCCTCAACTCGGGTAAGAAGCAGCGTGGCGAGCCCGTGTCGTGCTTCTTGCTTCGCATCGAAGACAACATGGAATCGATCGGTCGCTCGATCAACTCCGCGCTCCAGCTGTCCAAGCGCGGCGGTGGAGTTGCCTTGCTGCTGAGCAACATTCGTGAGCACGGTGCCCCGATCAAGAAGATCGAGAACCAGAGCTCGGGCGTCATTCCGATCATGAAACTGCTCGAGGACTCCTTCAGCTACGCGAATCAGCTCGGAGCCCGTCAGGGTGCCGGCGCGGTGTACCTGCACGCCCACCACCCCGACATCTACCGCTTCCTCGACACCAAGCGGGAGAACGCGGACGAGAAGATCCGGATCAAGACACTCTCACTCGGGGTCGTGATCCCGGACATCACCTTCGAGCTCGCCAAGCGCAACGACGACATGTACCTGTTCAGCCCGTACGACGTGGAGCGCATCTACGGGGTGCCGTTCGCCGACATCAGCGTGTCCGAGAAGTACCACGAGATGGTCGAAGACCGCCGGATCCGCAAGACCAAGATCAAGGCGCGCGAATTCTTCCAGACACTGGCGGAGCTGCAGTTCGAGTCGGGCTACCCGTACATCATGTTCGAGGACACGGTGAACAACGCCAACCCGATCGACGGCAAGATCACCCACTCGAACTTGTGCTCGGAGATCCTCCAGGTCTCGACCGCTTCGACGTTCAACGATGACCTGACCTACTCGCATGTGGGCAAGGACATCTCGTGCAACCTGGGGTCGCTCAACATCGCCAAGACGATGGACTCACCTGACATCGCGCACACCATCGAGACCGCGATCCGGGGCCTGACCGCGGTGTCGGACCAGACCGCCATCACGTCGGTGCCGTCGATCCAGGAGGGCAACGACGCCTCGCACGCCATCGGCCTCGGCCAGATGAACCTGCACGGATACCTCGCTCGCGAGCGGATCTACTACGGGTCCGAAGAGGGCATCGACTTCACGAACATCTACTTCTACACGGTGCTGTTCTACGCCCTGCGGGCCTCGAACCGGATCGCCAAGGAGCGTGGCAAGGCGTTCGGTGGTTTCGAGCGGTCCAAGTACGCCACCGGTGAGTTCTTCGACAAGTACCTCGAGAAGACCTGGGAGCCTGAGACCGACAAGGTCCGAGAGCTGTTCGGGCAGGCCGGAATCGCGATTCCGACGCAGGACGAATGGCGCGAACTCAAGGCGAGCGTGCAGGAGCATGGCATCTACAACCAGAACCTGCAGGCGGTGCCGCCGACCGGATCGATCAGCTACATCAACCACTCGACGAGTTCGATCCACCCGGTGGCCGCGAAGATCGAGATCCGCAAAGAGGGCAAGATCGGCCGCGTCTACTACCCGGCTCCGTTCATGGACAACGACAACCTGGGCTACTACCAGGATGCGTACGAGATCGGGTACGAGAAGATCATCGACACCTACGCCGCGGCGACCCAGCACGTCGATCAGGGTCTGAGCCTGACGCTGTTCTTCAAGGACACCGCCACCACCCGCGATGTGAACAAAGCGCAGATCTACGCATGGCGCAAGGGCATCAAGACGCTCTACTACATCCGCTTGCGTCAGATGGCGCTCGAGGGGACAGAAGTGGAGAACTGCGTCTCATGCATGCTGTGATCACTTGCACGACAACAACTTCGACCACCAGGGGAACACGATGACGTCCACCCAGAGCCACAGCCCGGCCGACGGCGCGCCGATCAAGCTGGTCAGCCGGGTCTCGGCGATCAACTGGAACCGCGTCCCCGACGAGAAGGATGCCGAGGTCTGGGATCGCCTGACCGGTAACTTCTGGCTGCCGGAAAAGGTGCCGGTGTCCAACGACATCCCATCGTGGGGCACGCTCACCGAGGTCGAGAAGCAGCTCACCATGCGGGTCTTCACCGGCCTGACGCTGCTCGACACCATTCAGGGCACCGTCGGCGCGGTCAGCCTCATCCCTGACGCGAGCACCCCGCACGAAGAGGCGGTGCTGACCAACATCGCGTTCATGGAGTCGGTGCACGCCAAGAGCTACAGCTCGATCTTCTCGACGCTGTGCTCCACCAAGGACATCGACGAGGCGTTCCGCTGGTCCGAGGAGAACGAGCAGCTCCAGACCAAGGCCCGCATCGTCATGGACTACTACCGTGGCGACGACCCCCTCAAACGTAAGATCGCCTCGACGCTGCTCGAATCGTTCCTCTTCTACAGCGGTTTCTATCTGCCGATGTACTGGTCGTCGCGGGCAAAGCTCACCAACACCGCCGACCTGATCCGGTTGATCATTCGTGACGAGGCCGTCCACGGTTACTACATCGGGTACAAGTACCAGCGTGCGTTGGAGACCCAGACGGCCGAGCGTCGTCAGGAACTGAAGGACTACACCTTCGAGCTGCTGTTCGAGCTGTATGACAACGAGACCGACTACACCGAGGCGCTCTACGACGACGTCGGCCTCAGCGAAGACGTCAAGAAGTTCTTGCGCTACAACGCCAACAAGGCGCTGATGAACCTCGGCTACGAGGCGATGTTCCCGCGCGACGAGACGGACGTGAACCCGGCGATCCTGTCGGCACTGTCACCGAACGCCGACGAGAACCACGACTTCTTCTCGGGATCCGGTAGCTCGTACGTCATCGGTAAGGCCATCAACACCGAAGACGAGGACTGGGACTTCTGATCCCCTGAAGTTCGCGCCACCTACAGCGAAACGCGCCAGTTGCAACTGGCGCGTTTCGTCGTAGGTGGCGCGAATTCTGGTGGTGCTGTGATCAGGCAGCGACCTCTTCGAGCTTTCCGGTAGCCACATCGAAGATGAACCCGCGTAACGACGTGGTCTTGGTGACGAACGGTGACTTCTCGATGCGAGCGAGCGACTGTTCGACGTCTTCATGGAGATCGGGGAAGGCCTCGGCGGACCAGGACGGTTTGACGCCCAGCTCGTCCTGGATTCCGCGCTTGAAGTCATCGTCGGTGAACGTCAGCATGCCGCAGTCGGTGTGGTGGATCAGGATGATCTCGGTGGTGCCCAGCAACCGCTGGCTGATCGCCAGCGAGCGGATCTCGTCGTCGGTGATGACGCCGCCAGCGTTGCGGATGACGTGCGCCTCGCCATCCCTGAGTCCGAGAATGCGGTAGACGTCGAGGCGGGCGTCCATGCACGCCACGACTGCAACATGGCGGCTCGGTGGAAGGGGTAGGGGACCGGAGAACTGCGCTGCGTAGACGCGATTGTTGTCCAGGTATTCGTCGGTGACAGTCATGCACTCATGCTCATGGGCGCATCAGAAGGGGCACAGGGTTGCCCTCAGCGTGATTTCAATCCCATCCGATCGGCCGACCACCGCGAATGGTTGATCCGCGGATCAGTTCAGTGAGTCCCGGACATTGCCCAGAACGACGTTCGCCGCCGACAGACCGCCCGCGCTGTACCAGACGTCGTCGGCGACGATCAGCACCCGACGCCAGCTCGGAGCACCCATGTCCAGCCAGCGGTCGCTTTCCATGACGGATGTGCCGTACTTCTCGCCGGCAGCGCCCTGGAAGCTGACGTAGACGACATCGCCGTCGGCGATCTCGAAATTCTTGTCGTCGATGACCGTGGCGTCGGGTTCCCGTTGGCCCGGCGGCCGCTGAACCCCGATATCGGTGAGGACTTGCGCCGCGAAGGCGTCAGTGCCCTCCACGATCTCGGAATCCTTGGCAAAGCGCACCAGTGATGCCTGCGAATACCGGGCACCGATACGGTCGCCGACCGCCTTGGACCCGTTCCGGTAGGCCTGCAGTCGTTCTTCACCTGCGCCCGTACGGCCCACCGCAGCCGCGACGGCCGAGAACCGCTTCTCCCAGTCCTGCGCGGGATCGATCGGCACGACCTCGGTGGAGCCCATGGCGTCAGCGAGCGGCGAGTCACCGGTGGTGAGCACCAGGTCCGGGTTCGCCGCGGTCGCCATGGCCACATCGGGCCTGGCTTTTTCGCCGATGGTAGGCAGATCATGGACCTGCTCGCCCATGAAGGTCGGCAGCGATCCACCGACCGTCGTGCTGGCCACAACCCGGGACTGCAGACCCAGAGCGCACAGCGCGTCCAGCAGATTCGGGTCGGCGACCAGGATTCGTTGGGGATCTGGTGCGCCCGGGTCTGCGCCGGCGGTTGGCTGACACGTCAGATTGGTGTCCCGCTTCGGGTCGACCAGATCGACCGACGCGATCCGAGTGGTCGTCGTGGTGATCGTGCCCTCGCCGCCGGGCACCTCGGAGTCGATACAGCCACTCACCGTCGCGCTGACCAGCGCGGCAAGCATCACAGCCGCCCAACCGCGCGGACGGCGGCTCATATTGCTCACTGAAGGACTCTTTCGGTTCTGCGGGCAGGCGGACACGGGTTGAATTCTCGAACAAACTAGCACTCGCGGTAGTGCCGACCGCCGCGGCTTCGAGCTGCCCAGGTCGTTGCTCAAATCAAATACGACACTTCGTAGGACCCACTCAAACGGCGCTCTCGCGACGGGATACGATCGTGCACAGCGCACATTCATCGCCGTGCCCTCATGTCGTGGGCGGGAGAGTATCTCGCCCGGCGGCGTTCCGGAGTGGCCACGCAGGTAGGAGGATCAGTGACCGCGGTAGACCAGCCCACTACTTTGGTGGCTCCGGTACGCCCTTACCCCGAGCGCACGGGGCCCAAGGGGTCGTTCATCTACAAGATGTTGACGACCACCGACCACAAGATGCTCGGCATCATGTACTTGGTCGCGTGCTTCGCGTTCTTCCTCATCGGCGGGCTGATGGCTCTGCTGATGCGGTCCGAGCTGACGGTGCCGGGACTGCAGTTCCTCTCGACCGAGCAGTACAACCAGCTGTTCACGATGCACGGCACCGTGATGTTGCTGATGTACGCCACGCCGATCGTCATCGGCTTCGCGAACGTTGTTCTCCCTCTCCAGATCGGCGCACCCGACGTCGCGTTCCCGCGGCTGAATGCCTTCAGCTTCTGGCTGTTCCTGTTCGGCTCGAGTGTCGCGGTGGCCGGCTTCATCACCCCCGGCGGTGCTGCTGACTTCGGCTGGACCGCGTACACCCCGTTGACCGATGCGGTGCATTCGCCGGGCGCGGGTGCGGACCTGTG
>NZ_QJSP01000016.1 GCF_003217475.1 Williamsia limnetica
GAACTCCTTCGGATAGGGCTTGGGCATGTCGAACATCCTTTCACCGTGAGATCAAATCTCACAGGTCAGATGTCAACCAAAGTGGGGGCAATCCCGATGAGCCACAGGTAGAAGGCAAAGGCATGTCCACAAACAACAACACCCCCGACGACAGCTTCGGAAGGCCGACCGCCGAACTGATCGCCGCATCCATCCTGACACCACTGACCGTCCTCGCCATCGGCCTTTGGATGATGTCCACCGGCGGACCCCCGGGCAGCGGATCTAACACACTCACCTGGACAACCGGCGCAGCACTACTCCTCATCGACACCCTCGCCACCCTGGCCCTCCTCGGCATGGGCGCACTCGCCCTCGCAGCCAAAGTCCTCGGCCACCAACGCCCCACCCAGTAACGAACAAAGGACACCGCACCATGGAGAGCAACTCCACACTCAGCGACAGCGCAGACTGGTGGCTAGTCCTCTCTTCAAGAACAGAATTCGCCGACGGTACCCACGGCCGCGAAATGCACTGCAAAGTGCTGCAATGGGAACGCCTCACAGACAATCACGGCCAACCAGCACTCACCGCCTGGCTCAACGCGCGACACCCCATCCGCGCAGACCGACTCGAACAACACCGAGAAGCCGAAGGACTCTCCCGAGGCCCCTACGTCCGGCTGACCGCCGAAGACATCGAGACACTCCGCCAAGCCGGCACATGGCACACCATCGAACTCTAAACACCAGAGCTACCGCGACACCAAGCCCTACCGCGACTTAGCGCAGCTCCCGCACAACCGGCTCCCAGCGTCGACGACCTGGAGCCACACACCAACCCGAAGGCCGGCCACCCCACCAGGTGGCCGGCCTTCTTTGTTGTCCGCTGACGCGGCCACGACTGCCCGCTGCGCGGTCACCTACTCCGAGCGCCTACGGCGCACAGTGACACCGGCCTTCGGCCGGAACCCTTTTGTCCTTCTGGCCACTCGATTTTGACCGGCGTCGACCTCCACGCAAGACCCGGCTCCGCATTCGCTCCGGCCTGCCGGCTCGGAAACTTTTTCAACCCGTGCTTCGCAGAAAAACTTTCCGACCGAGTCTTGCGTTCCGGCCTCCTATGCCGGTCTGAATCGTGCTTGCCAGAAGGGCAAAAAAGTTGGCGGACACGACAACCCAGGGAGGCACGCCATGTTCTATGACCCGTTCGTTGCGATGGAGCACGTCTACAACGAGATCAAAACCCCCACCGATCCGGCCTACGCCGACCTCGACTACGACACCAAGAGCGCTCTGCTCGACCTCGCGATCAGCAGCCCCGAGGCACAGAAGGTGGCCGAAACCAGGCTCGACCCCGCCGACTTCAACCTCTGAGAAGCAAAGGAACCCACCGATGAGCATCGCCAGCATTTACACCGACATCGACGCCCTGACCGTCGCCGCCCCCAACCTCGCCGCCGTCCGCATGATCGCAACCCTGCGGGAGATCCCGTTCGAGCAGGCCCTGGTCGAGCAGGCCCGCGACTGGTGCACCGCCCTCGACGAAGCCATCGACCGGTCCGCGCAGGAAGCAGCCATCGCCATCGGTAACGCCGAAGGTGCCGCGATGACCGGTGCGCAGCGCGCGAAGTGGTACGCCGAAGCCCACGACCACCTGACCGAGGTCTACCGCCTCACCCAGATCAGGAATGTCGCCGCCCAGATGCTCGCCGACGCCGACACCAACCGGCTCGATGGCCGACCCGTTCGCACCGTCGAACTCCCCGACCACCAGTAACCACAAGGTTTCTGGCCCAAAAGAAAAGCAGCCGGGCCGACTGATACTCGGCCCGGTTGCTTCTCACCCACAGTAGGAGAAAACACCATGACAAACAACACCGCTACCGCCACCACTGTCGCGCAGACCGGCGAGTTCGTCGCCGCCGACCCGAACACCCTCGTCATCGATGACAACGTACGCACCGACGCCACCCTCGACAAGGCATTCGCGGCCTCCATCGCCGCCAGAGGCGTCCTGCTGCCGGTCCTGGCCACCCGCGACGACGACGGCACCCTGCGGGTGCGAGACGGACAACTGCGCACGCTGGCCGCTCGTGAGGCCGAGCTGGCGACCATCCCGGTCTACGTGATCAGTTCGGCGGCTGCCGATGACGCCGCGACCATCGAGCGGATCAGCGACCAGCTCCAAACCAACGAGCACCGCACGCAGCTCAACAACACCGACCGGGCGACGGCAATGCAGCAGTTGCTCGACCTGGGACTGTCGAGGACCAAGATCGCCAAGACCACCCACACGTCGAAAAAGACGGTGGACGCGGCCCTGGCCATCGCCGGATCCGATACTGCGATGGCAGCGGTCAACGACCTGCTGACCCTGGACCAGGGCGCGATCATCGCCGGATTCGAAGCAGACCAGGACACTGACGCCGTCACCGAGCTTCTCGACGCCGCCGCGCAGGGCCGGTTCGACCACAAGCACGCCGAGCTGCTCGAAACCGCCGCCGACCGCGCAGCTCTGCGCGAGGGGATGGCGCACTGGCGGAACGAGGGCTTTCACGTCAGCGCCGTACGCCCCCAATACCGCAGCGCCTGGACCGAATTGAGCGAGTTGGTCCACGCTGAGACCGGCGAGCGGGTGAGCGATGAGCAGTTCGAGGACCTCACCTCTGAGCACGTGATGGCGTTCGTGGAGACCGACTGCGACGAAATCTACGTCAACGCCGCCGGTGAGCAGGTCGCTGCGTCCTCGATCGATTGGAGCGTGCAGGACGCAGACCCCGACGTCGCCGCGACTGAGGGAATGGCTGACCCGCGCACCCTCACCGAAGGCGAGGAGTGGAACCACTACGTCACCTGGTACCACAACGATCCGGCCCGCGACGGCCTGGAAACACTCAGCGAGTACCGCAAGCGCAGCCGGGCAGCGGCAGCCGATGCCGACCTACCCGGTACTGCCCCCGCTGGTGACGCCGAGGTGCAGGACGACGGCGAAAGCCCCGACGACCGGGCCGACCGGCTCGCACGCGAGCGCGCCGAGCGTGAACGACTGCAAGCCGAGGCCGAGAAGCGCGAACGCCGCAAGGTCCTCACACTCAACAAGTTGGGTGTGGCGGCACAGAACGTGCGCCGCGAGAAGCTGACCGAGGCATTCGCCCGCAAGACCCTGCCCAAGGGCAAAGCTGCTGTGGTCGCGGCGTTCCTGGCAACGACGGTGTGGCGCAACGCCGATCTGTACAACGCCGCCCGCCAGGACGCCGACGCCAAGAAGATCGCCGCCGAGCTGCTCGGTGCCGATCCCCTCGACGCGCTCGACGGTGCCGCCGCCGAACGGGCCCAGCTGATCGCGCTCGCGATCACCTGCGCCGCGCACGAGGCCAACCTGCCCAAAGATGCCTGGCGCGGAGGCCACGCGTACCTGCGCACCGTCGGAGACGCCCGCACCCGATACCTGCGGTTCCTGACCGAGACGTTCGGCTACGCGCTCTCTGACATCGAAAAAGTCGTCACCGGCGACATCACGACCGACGACATCGACATCAGCTGACCAACAACCGTGCGGGGCAGATCGCACCACGATCTGCCCCGCACGGCAGCGGCCCTGTCGGCGCCCGCTGCTATCGTCAACGCCGAGCCTGGCCAGCAGTCCCCCCGGACCAATCCCCCCGATTGAAGCTGGCCAGGCTCCTCTATTTCCCGGCCGCGATCGGGCGGTGCCCCGGCTCGGTTCTGAACCGGCAGCACCTAAGCCGGGGCCAACGCTCCCAGGCACCCGACCTGCTGGTGGGCTACCCGGCGACGTTCCCGGTCACACCGGGTGTCGGACCTGCGGCCCGAGCTTCGCTGCTGTGGTCACCATAGGGGGCGCGCGCCTTTTCAGTGTCGCTGGCCGGGGGCCCGACCAGTCAACCCACGCCCCTGCGGTGTCGCCCGTTCTCCGCTGCGCTACGCCCGTGCGCTCCAACGATTTTCATCCCGCACTCGCTGCGCTCGCATGAAATTCGTCTCTGGCCGCCGGGACTCTTCGGGGTTGACAGCCCACCCCGGCCAGCGCGAACGCAAGGCGTCAAGCGCCACCAACCACGAAGGGCTCACCTCATGACCATCTCCTAGATCCTCGAAGACACCCGGCAGTCCATCCATCAGGCCGTCGCCGCCGAGAACGGCACCGACCGGCAACGATCAGCTGCCCACCATGCCCAGAGCCTGGCCAACACCATCCTCACCGACCCCGCTGCCACAGGCCGGGACCTGGGCAGGGCCCGGTACTACCTCGAGGAAGCCATCGGCATCCAAACCCTCACGACCGACTAACCCGGTCGGGGCCGGCGGGTCACCACCACGACCCGCCGGCCTTCACCGCCGCCGCACACCCCGCCTATCCGGGCGGGGCGCCAATCACCAGAGCGAAAGGCTCACACATGAACGTCTACACCACGATCGCCGGAATCCAGTACGGGCCGCTGGCCATTACCCAGGCCAGCTTGGTCCACCGCGTCGGATTGATCCGAGTCGAGATGGCCGACGGATCAACACCCACCGCCCAGACCCACCTCAGTCCCACCACCACCCAGACCGTCGAGCTGTTCCCCCGGACCATCGGCTACTGGTCCCTACAGGTAGCGCCGTAAGGCCCCCGGGCACCGACAGCCTGGCCCACCCCCACCGGGGTGGGCCTTTGTCGTGCGCTGACACGCGCATCGGCGGCGAGGGAGCTGTGTGCCCGCTGCGCGGTCACCTACTCGGAGCGCCTACGGCGCACTGTGACCCGGCCCTGGCGGGCCGGGATCTCATTTGCCCTTCTGGCCTTCCGATCATGACCGGTTCGTCCGCCGCTTCGGACTGCTGACCTGCGGCCCTAACGGGTCGGACACTTCTTCACCCGCACTCGCTGCGCTCGCAGAAAAACTGTCCGATCACCAGCCACTCCGCTCTGTCCTCGGCCGGCCCAATCGTGCGTGCCAGAAGGGCAAAAAAGTGGGCGGACACCAGGTCTGCCGCACCCATGCAGTGGAGGTCACCAATGGACATCAACGACGTAGCCAACCAAATCAACCCACGCCGCGCGCAGCTGGCCCTCGCGCAGATCATGGCGGCACTCGGAGCCTACGAGAATTGGTCGCCTGCGCACCTGGAGTGGATCGCCGACCACGCCACAATGGCATGGACCGGAACCGGTCTACCTTCCATCGCCGACCAGGACGGCGACGCGGTCGAGTTCTGGAAAGGTGTCGTCGACTCCACCGCGATGGCCGCGCCAGTCGACCCATTGGCGCGGTGGGCCGAGATGTTCAATGACCCGGAGCTCGCAGGCGAGATCGCCGCAGCGCTCAACTGGATCCAGGCTTACGCGACCGCGGCCGCGCTACGCGCCGCTGGGAACCCGCAGGCCGCTGAGACGTTCCTGGCGGCCCACAGGGCCCGCGCCACCATCGACGGCGAAACGCACCAGTCCTGACACGACCCCAGGCCCGTGCGGTGGGGTGCCCCCAGTGTCGGGGACACCCACCGCCCGTAGCCATCCTCCGCGCGGAAATGAGAACTAGATGACGGCTCCACCAGAGCTGTTCGCCCGCTGCGTCCTTCCCGGATGCACTCGCCCTGCCGACGAGCAGGGCCATCCCTGTCCCGACTGCGCCCGCGCATTCACCGGGTACCTGCACCCCGCCGCCGCACCGCCGCTGACCGAAGCCGAGCAACACGACCGCGACGAGCACATCCGAGCAGCGCAGCGCGGCCCACCGCACCGTCGCCGCCGCAGCGGCGGCCGCCGACGCCACCGGCGAGGCGTTGACCAAGCCGAACCAACGGTGCTGGCTCTGCGACGAACGCCGCACCTGCACCCGCATCAGCGGGCAATGGGAATGCCGACAGTGCCAGAGCGTCACCTGAGCTGCGCCCCCGATCACCACCCGACAACCTCTACCAAGGAGACCCGATCCCGATGAGCTACGCCCACTCCCCCGCCCTCGCGACACTGACCACCCCGGACACCACCGCCACGATCGTCGCCGCCAGCGGCGACACCGTCGTTCTCTGGTGGACAGACAACGCCGCCAACGAATGGTCCGAAACCCACACCGACCTCGCGACCGCACTGGCGCGGCTGGCGGTGCTGCAGCACTGCATCACCCACACCGAAGGCTTCGCCCACACCGATCCGCACGACTTCGCCAGCGCCGCCGCACCATTCCTGGACCGCAGCACCACCATGCCCGCTGCGCGGTCACCTACATGGAGCGCCTGGCGGCGCGCAGTGACCCGGCCCTAGCGGGCCGGGAACGCTTGTTTTGTCCCTTCTGGCCTTCCGATCATGAACGGTTCGTCCGCCGCTTCGGACTGCTGACCTATGGCCCCTGCGGGGTCGAAAACTTTTTCCACCCGCACTCGCTGCGCTCGCTGAAAAACTGTTCGATCACCAGCCACTCCGCTCTGTCCTCTGCCGTTCAGTCTCTCCTTTGCCAGAAGGGCAAAAAAGTTGGCGGACACCGGGTCTGCCGCAGTGAGACCGGGAGGTCACCATGGCTAAAGGCAAAGCGAATACGCCCACCACCGAAGCGCGCCGCGTTGACAGCAGCCGCCCCGGGCACACCCCCACCCCGCTACCCCTGCGGACCAACGGCGTCGTCAGCAACGTCAACATCACCGTCTGCGGAGAGCAGCACGGCCGCATCACCACCATTGCCCCAGGCACCGGGACCCCGGTCCTGCAAATCGAGTTCACCGGCATCACGATGCAGTTCACCAACTGCGAGCAAGTGCAACTGACACTCGGACTGTTCGCCATCGCCCGTCAGGCCCGGATGGGCATGGCCCGGATGCACCAGCTCCCCGGCATCATGAGCGAGAACAACGTGGGAGTGCAGACCACGATGATGTGGACCCGGCCGCCGAACGGAGCCGCACACCGCGACCAGTTCACCCACCCCGTCACCCGCAAAGTGTCCCCCTACGTCACCCTGCGGATGCCGCCGCTGACGTTCGCCCTGATGGACACCACCGCCATCGAAACCATGCTCGCCACCATGAAAAAGGCCCACAAGCTGGCCATTGCCCTGTTCGACGACGGCGACACCTACGCCAAGAACTCAGCCGCCGACAGCTGGCGACCCCGCGCTCAACACCGCTTCAAGATCACCGGCACCGGCTGGATCACCAACGGCCCCACCCCCGGCAACGGCAACCGCTAACTCCCGGTATCCCCAGACCCGAAGTTATCCACACAAAACAGGTCTGGGGACCCCATATGCCGCGCGGCCCGAGGGGTCGCGCGGCATCCTTGTCACCACCGGAACCACTCACCGACAAGGACACCCCACCATGATCTGCTGGAGCATCACCGCCTACACCGCAAGCAAACCCGACGACGTCCTCATCGACGCCAACGCCGCCACCACCTACACCGACGCCCACCGCGCCGCCGGCGATGCGGCACTCGCTGCGCTCGACCACATCGCCGGCGAACAACCCCACGCCGTCCCCTTCCTCACCATCAGCATCGACGACCAACCGCTCCTGCTGGCCTGCGCCAGCAAAGACGAACACGGCACCGTCGACCACGCCTCACTCAAGGCCGCCGCCGCCCACGTCCGCGACACCGGACAGGCATACGCACCCACCACCACGCCCTGGTGACTTACACCGCAGTGCCCACACCGCGCGGGCCGGGCTTTGTCATGTCGGCGCGACTGGCGTCTGCTCGCCGGGAGACTTCCACCAGCTGGTTCCAGGCGAAGACGCTTCGCAACCGACGCTGGGCCTTCGGCCCGCGATCGGTGCCCTCAATCAATACCGGCCCCGGCCCCACCGCGAGGTGCCGCAAGAACCTGTCCGAGGTCCCGCCAAACGCTCATGACCAGCGCCAATACCGTCCCTGCCAATGCCCAGCTACCCAAAAACCACAGGACCGGGGTCGCAGCCAGAACGGCGAGCAGCAGACCAACAACCAACCAAATCAGACGAAATCCCCGCGAATCGGGGTTCTTTATCTTTCGCAACCTGACTAGACTCATAGCTGTCTTCCTCCAACGGAATCGACACACATGCCCCCGTCCCGTGCCAGCGGAACGGGGGCAAAGTCGTCTCATAACGACCTACATCCATTCTGAGCCGGGTAACGGACAGCCCTAGCATCATCGACAACACTTAAACCCGATTTTATGGTTGAATTCTGGTATGTCGCGTGGACTTGGACGGCGTCAGAGCCAGGTACTTGCATCTATGAAATACGTTGGTGCACAAGATCGCAAAGTTCAAAGCCCACACCGATATAGATGGTTCAACCTCTACATGTGTGGCTTGTTAACCGAGAAGACACCCACGGCCGAACGGTCTGCACTGAACCGGAGCATCAGAACGCTGGCAAGGGACGGACTCCTGGAAATTTCGCATGAGTTCCCCTACGACCTTCTCTGGATCGCACGCCCTGGCGCCTACGGAGATACACAGCGCTCTCCGCTTAACCTCGCAGTCCTCGACCCCAGACCCGTGCTCCCAGGTCAGCAACTATGGTTTCGGAAGCCAGGGCTCCCGAAGCTCTTTACCCCAGAGCTCGTCGAAGATATGGGTGCTGAACTCGAAGGCGTGCTGCCCGACGGCGATGCAACCTGGTCAATGGTGATGGAATTCTCCTTCGGAGATGGATACTTCGCAGAATTTTCTGGCGGACGCGATCCACATCAAGCACTGAACTCAGAAGACGGCCAGTTCGCACGCTGGTACCTCTACGGACCAACACCCAAAACGCCTCGCCCACGCAAACAACGACCCACCGACGCACGATAAGAGCTCCCGCGACACCAAGCCCTCCCGAACCCGCGCCGCTCCCGCACAATCACCCCGACAGCCACGTGCGTCAGGGACCAACACCCTTCGAGGCCAGGCCACCGACATCAGGTGGCCGGCCTTATTGCTCGCCACGCGAGCAACCATGTGGAACCGCCTGCGGCGGCGCAGTGACCCGGCCTGCGGCCGGGATCTGATTGTTTTCCCTTCTGGCCTTCCGATTGTGACCGGCGTCGTCCTGCGCGCAAGGCCCCGCCTGCGCTGCGCTCCGGCCCTACGGGTGCACAAACTTTTCACACCCACACTCCGCTGCGCTGCGCGTGAAAACTTTGCGCCCGCGGCCTTGCACTCCGTCCTCCTAAGCCGGTCTTTATCTCCATTGCCAGAAGGGCAAAAAAGTTGGCGGACAACAGGTCTGCCGCACGTAGGCCGGGAGGGTCACCATGAAGAAAACCGCAGCCGTCGACGCCAAGGGACTGACCCTGTCGGTCTACCGCAACGCCCAGTACACCACCGACTTCACACTCGGAGGACTCACCGGCCGCCACAACGCAGTGACTCTCGTCGGTTTCCAAACCCCGGACGATGAGGACGAAGACCGCGCGTTCTACCCGCTGACCGGTATGCACGTCACCCGACTTCCCAAGGGATGCGAGGTGTTCGCACCCACCGAGCACGCCCCGGCCGTGATCCTGCGGTACAGCGCCGCCCTAGACACCCGAGCACCCCGCCACATGCACCTGGCCCCCGTCGACGCCGGACCCCGACGCGGCATGGCGGGAGGCAACTACGCAGGAACCTCCGACAGTCGCCTCCCGGAGCTGATGGAGCAGCTCACCGGCTACCGCCAGCACATCATCGCCGTGCATGACCGGTTCGAGGGATGAGCGTGCCCGGGATCTACAGCGGCACCCCCCGCCCAGCAAGCCGCCCTGACCGACGCACTACACAGCTGAAAGGCCCCACCCGTGAACGCATGGATCGCAGACAAAGACCCCGCAGCAGTCAGCGCAATAGCCGATCGCATCGCCAAGAACGAACCCGCACGGATTACCGAGGCCGCAGGCGATCGCACGTTCGCCGTGTGGATGCTCGGAGTCGACCGCGAGCTCCGCGCCACCACCGGCTTCAACCACTCCGACCTCCCGGATTGGACCTGGCGCAGCGCCTACGACGACGACCTGGCCCCCGACGACGCCGCGGCCGACGCTCTGCAGTTCTGGCAGGAGTACGGCGACCTCTAAACCACTCGGCCCGCCAGGGCCGGCCGCCGCCCCCATCGGTGGCCGGCCCTGGCCCCCTCAACTCCTCAACCACTTGTGAAAGCAGGCCCCACTATGACCATCACCATCAGCCACACCGCCGCAGACGGAACGCTCGTCGAGGGCACCAGCAAAGGCGACGGCACCAACACCGTCCTGAAAGCCCACGGTTTCCGGTGGTTCCGCACCCTCGGACTCTGGGGCATCGCCGCCAGCCGCGACCGACAACCCAACGAATACAAGATCAACCGCGCCGCTGACGCGCTCCGTGCCGCCGGACACACCGTGACCGTCGACATCGACCGAGACCACAGGCCCGCCGCCGACGCCGAAGCCGACCGCCTGGACCGGCAAGACGGCCGCGCCGCCGCCCTGGCCGCCAAAGCCGCGCGCAAACACCAAGCCGCCCAGGCGGCGTGGGACAAAGACAAGGCCGCGACCGCCGCACTGCCCCCGGGAGGCGAACCGATCAAGGTAGGCCATCACTCCGAAGGCTGGCACCGCAACGCGCTCGACAAGGCATGGAAAACCCTCGGCGCGGCCGTGGCCGCAGAGGCCACCGCCACCGACGCCGACCATCGCGCCCAGGCCGCCGCCGCGACCACCGGCCACCGCTACAACCCGACCACCGTCGCCAATCGCATCGACACACTCGAAGCCGAACACCGCCCCGACCAACGAGCCCTCGACGGGCACACCCGCACCCTGTTCACCGATGCCCGCGGAGACAAGCGCACCGAAACCACCCCAGCGGCGACCGGTATGCACCGAGACCGCATCATCGCCCGGATGGCTCAGCTCGCCGAGGACATCGCGCACTGGACGAGCGTGCGGGCCGACCAGATCGCCGCCGGCCAGGCCACCAACTACACCCGCGAAACCATCACCCCCGGCGACCTGGTGCGCGACCGCTACAACGACTGGCTACGAGTGCGCCGCACCAACGCCAAGAGCGTGACCGTCGAATACCCCGCACGCCACGGCGACGGGATGCTCACCGCGACGATCAAATATCCCGATCTCACCGGCCACCGCGCCGCGACCCCTGCCGCCGACGACGAGTATCCGAACCCGGCCACGACCCGCCAGGCCGGGTAACTGCCATCGTGTGATCGCGTAGCGGATCTCACTTGCCCGCTGCGCGGTCACACGAGGATTCGGGCCTGCGGCCCGAGCTTCGCTCCTGTGGTCACCAGGGGCGCGCGTCTTCTCAGTATCTCAGGGCGGGGGCCCGAGCGGTCAACCCACGCACCGGCGCTTGTCGCCTGTTCTCCGCTGCGCTGCGCCCATGCGCTCCAACCACTTTCATCCCGCACTCGCTGCGCTCGCAGGAAAGTGGCTTCCGGCCGCTGGCACTCTCCGGGGTTGACCGCCCACCCTCGCCCTGAGCGACTGCGAAGCCGACAGCGTCGCCCACAACGAGAGGAACCATCATGATCAACAACCTCACCATCATCGGACAAGCCGACATTCTCACCACCGCCACGTCGCTGGCACGCAGCGCCGCCGACGCGGCGGCCGCCGGCACTACCGCCAGCTACGACAGCGGCTGGTACCTCCCGGACGGCACACCGTCCGATCCCTTCGGGGAGAACAACTAGCAGGCCGCACCGGCCCCACCCGCAAGGGTGGGGCCACACTGCCGCTCTACAGAACGTTGATCGGCGCGTTCAAAAACCACGGCGCATTCGGCGCCATGCTGGGCGCAAAGCATGTCGCCCGGTTCGAGGTAAACAGCGGTGCGAGAGCCGGATTCGCCCGAGCGAAGTTCGCGCAATGCTCAGGCCCGCGGAACGGACCGTACTCGTAGTAGGTGGAATCGTCCCACCAGTACCGAGTCTTCTCGACCACGTGCACGGTGTCGGCGGCCGCCGGCCCCACACCCGCCCCGACACCGGCCGCCAGCGCCGCCGCCGCCACTGCACCACACATCGCTCTACGTATCACAAGGACATCCCTTCGAGTTGGCCACACCGGCACACACACCACGCGTCCACCGACCACACAGGAGCCAGACAATCAGCACATGCCAACGCCAAAACCGTGCCGTGACAACTGCTCTCACGACACGACAATATGGCGATGCGGCACAGCCGCAACGAAAAGAGATGCCCGACGCCAATCTGGCAACACCAAGACTACCGCCCGCGACCTGCCACCGCATAGGGCATTGCCTGATAGGCGATCATCTCGTAAACCGACGCGCACACGTCAAGTGGATTCCGACACGAAAGACCCACGCGCTGCGCTTATTTCGCGGCCCTTTCCCGCCTCCACCACTGGACCCGCACGCCCCGGCCCAGAGCGGCGCCAAATATCAGGAAAAGCCCAGGTCTCACTACCTAACGAGACCCGCAAACAGTAACCGAAAAGTGACCAAAATCATTGCAGTACAACGCAATACGCGATACCATGGACGCATACACAACGAACCCCAGTCGCACGAAACTTCGGAAGGTCGCCCACGATGACTACCGCCACGATCACCGTCTACACCAAGCCCGCCTGCGTGCAATGCAACGCCACCTACAAGGCCCTGGACAAGAACAACCTCGACTACAACGTCGTCGACATCACCGAAGACACCGCCGCACGCGACTACGTGATGAGCCTGGGCTACCTGCAAGCCCCCGTCGTCGTGGCCGGCGAAGACCACTGGTCCGGGTTCCGCCCCGACCGCATCAAGGCCGCCGCCGCAGCGGCATGAAGAGAGGAATCCCCATGAGCACCATTCGCCGCAACACCTACGCCGACCGCGCCGCCCACTTCCAGGCCGCAGCTGACGCCGCGCACGCCGCCGGTGAGATCGGGCAGGCCACCGACCTCGAGGCGCTGGCCCAGCGAGCCCTCCAAGCCCACCAGGACCGCGCCTGGCGGCACGCCGAGGGACTGCGTTACGACAACGACGAGTGCTGCCACGAATGCCACCAGCACATCAGCGACTCCCACGGCCCGAGCTGCATCTACGCCGACGCCGCCTACGCCACCACCTGACCCGCACCCGACCGATGACTGACCAGGAGGATCCCATGACGATCACCGCCACTGACATGAGCGCCGACACTGTCTCGGCCGGCGAGCTGCCCGACGACGAGCGCGCCGTGACCGTGGGTCAGTTCCCCGGCGGCCTGGGAGCCGACCTCGACACCGAGAGCACCATCACCCTTGCTGTCGAAGCTGCGTTCCTCACCGCGCTGATGTGGGCGCCGGCCGACATGGCCCGTCAGATCCGTCAGATCCTGGTCACCAGCGACAGGTGGGACCCGTTCTGGAGCGCCCCGCACCGCGAGATCTTCGACGCCGTCTGCGCGGTCCTCGACAGCGGGGCACCACCGAACCCCACACTGGTGCAAGCGCACCTGTTCGAGACCGGTCACCTGCGCCGTGTCGAGCAACACCTGCTCGCGATCATCTCCCCGACCCAAGGCCCCATGGTCGGAGGTGCGGACCTTCCGCACCTGGCCGCCAAAGTCGTCGACCAGTGGTACCGCCGCGGCTACGCCGGACTACTGACCCGCATGGCCCAAGTCCGCGAGAGCGTAAGCGTTGAAGAGCTTTCCGGGCACTGGGCCAACCTCACCGGCCACCAGCTGCGGGCCGAAGAACTCTGGCTCACCAAACGCGACGAGCTGGCCAAGCTATGACACCGGACCCAACGCCACGAGGTGGACCGGTGCTGCGGGCCCAAGACCTGCACAAGATGGCCTGGCACATGCACTACGACGAGCACATGAGCTGGGAACAGATCGCCACCGAACTCGAGGAACCGTTGGCCGCCGTCGAAAAGATGGCCGCCGCCTACGCCCACCACACCGACGCCCTGGCCGCCGACCGGCAACACACCCTGTTCTGACCCGAAGACAGTCGATGAACTACTACCCAGTTCCCGGCCACACCCACGGCGCCGATGTGTCCCTGCAGCGCAGCCACCGCGGCATCGAACGCGGATAGACCCACCTCCAACCTCGAAAGGCTCCTACCATGGCCGTCATGACCCACGACCCCGAATGGGCCGTACGTTTCCCCGAGCTGTTCGCCGGACTGAGCGAGCAGCAGAAATGGAACGTGCACAACAACATCGCCAGCCACGTGATGGAAGGCTGGGCACCCGACCGCGACGACATCGCTGACTTGACCGCGTTCGAACGCGGCGACATCGACCGTGCTGAGTACGTGCGCCGAGGCCTGGCCCGTGTGAGCGCCCGGTTTCGACAGCAGTGACTCCACACACGCGATAGCGAGGCGACCACGGGTGACGACACCGGCCGAGTACTTCTGGCCCGGGACGACCGTCCTGATCAACAAACTCGGGATCCGCGACGCCGACGAACTCGCGGCCGCCGAGTACGTTCTGACCACCGCCGCCGAGCGCGACATCCGCGCCGGCATCATCGACATTCCGCGAACGTTCGACGCCGTGCACCTCGACGCGATCCACCGCGAGCTGTTCGGCGAGATCTACGAGTGGGCCGGCCAGCACCGGGGAGTCGACATGTCCAAAGGCGGGCTCGAGTTCGCCGACGTCACGCGCATCGACTCCTATCTCGCCGACACCGCCCACATCATCGCCGGTACCGACTGGCCGCACCTGGAGCGCGCGGCGTTCGTCGAAGAAACCGCCCGCGTGTATTCCTACGTCAATACCGCCCATCCGTACCGTTATCTGTACCGCAGGTCGACGTGTACGACACGTAGAACACGGGCGTAGAACCTCCGCCATTCTTCGTGTTGGACGGATTATCTTAACCGTCAACGACGGAGGTCCAGATGCGAGTTCAACTGGTCATCGCTCCCCACGACGAGAGCCGTTCTTGGACTGTGCTCGACGACGACCTCGATGTGGTCGGCCCGATCGAGTCATTTTTGGCTCACATGTCCGCAGTATGCCGGTCCCCCAACACTGTTCGCGCATACGCCCACGACCTGAAAGATTTCTTCACCTATTGCCGGGCATGCGGGCTTGAGTGGGATCGAGTCAGCCTCGAAGACGTGGGCCGATTCATTCCCTGGCTTGGTCTGTCCGACGAGGCACGACATGGTGGGACAGCGTCTGTTCCGATCCGCGCCGCACGGTGCGCGCCGGTCACCGTAAATCGAAAGCTGTCGGCGGTGTCGTCTTTCTATCAGTTTCACGGGCGTAACGGTGTCGGACTCGACAAGTCCATGCAGGCCTGGCAAAGGCAAAGTCAGGTCGCAAGTTCCTGGGCACCGTTCCTCGCGCATCTGGGAAACCATCCCGTTCGCAAACGGGTCATATCACTGAAAACAGATCGGCTCGGGCCACGAGTTTTGCCGCCCGAGCAGGTCGACGCGGTGATCGGTGCGTGCGTCC
Source organism: Williamsia limnetica (assembly GCF_003217475.1). GTDB lineage: Bacteria > Actinomycetota > Actinomycetes > Mycobacteriales > Mycobacteriaceae > Williamsia > Williamsia limnetica. The sequence goes on from NZ_QJSP01000016.1 coordinate 15,357, forward strand.
GGTTGCGTGATCGGTTCTTGTTTACTTTGCTTCGCACCTCCGGTTTACGTATCGGCGAAGCGCTCGGGCTGCGGCATGAAGATCTGAACCCTCGACGCTGCGAGGTTGCCGTGTGGTCCCGAGTCAACACCAATCACGCTCGCGCTAAGTCACGTTCGCGGGTCGTACCCGTGCCAGCGGCGGTGCTTGCCCTCTACAGCGACTACCTCCACGAGGAGTACGGTCCGCTTGATTGCGACTATGTCTTCGTCAATCTGTGGGGTAGTCCTCGAGGCCAGGCCATGTCGTACTCGGCGATCCACAGTCTGGTGCGGCGCCTCCGCGCCGACACGGGTGTGGCTTTCAGCCCGCATAGTTTCCGCCACACCTATGCGACCGAGCTGCTGCGCAGTGAGGTGCCCGCTGAAGTGGTGCGAGTGTTGTTGGGACATTCGTCGATATCGACGACCGTCGACACCTACGGCCACTTGACTGCTGAGGACACTCGACGCGCCCTGGTCAAGGCAGGTGTGCTGTGAACCGCGGATCGCTCGCGAGGGCAGATGACATGGACAGTCTGACCGCGCGGATCGCGGCAGCGCTGCGCCCGGAGTTCGACCAGGCGGTCATTGTCGCGCCGGTCGGGCATCCGGTGCTGGGTTTGCCGCCCTGTCGTGTGCTCGGATGCGCCGGCGGTGCGATCACCCGTGCTGGCCTGTGCAAGGGGCACCACACCCGCTGGCATCGCGCCGACCGGCCCGACGTCGGCCGCTGGGTCCAGACAGATCAGCCGCCGCTTCAGCCCCAGCGGATACTCGCTTCGTGTGCCGTTGAAGGCTGCCGCAGAGGCCAATGCGCCGCGACCTTGTGCAGTGGCCACTATCAGTTATGGAAGCGAAGTGACCGGCCCAAGCTGGGTCAATGGATCATCGGACAACAACCGCTTTCAGCCTTCCCGAGATCGGTCTGCGCGATCGGCGATTGCACCCTCGATGCCGAGACCAAGAAGCGACCGCTGTGCCGCAACCACGATCACCGATGGCGAACGAACGGCATGCCACCGATCGAGCAGTTCGTCATCGACTGCGATGTGCGCGGCGCGGACATCTTCGATCTGCGCGGCCTGCCTGACCGCCTTGTCCGGGAAATTCAGTACGGACTCCAATGCCGAGTCGACGAGAGCCGGCTCAAGACTCAACCGCGGCGACTGATGCCGATGATCCGCTGTCTTAGCCAGATCGGCGCACATTCGTTGCGTGAGCACACGATCGAGGAGTGGGACGCGGTTCTGTTCACAGGCGCGAGTCTGGGACGGACCAATTCCGTGATCGCTTTCGTCCGTGACACGCTCGCGTCTCTAGACCGGCTGCAAGGCCTGGTCGGTTGGGACACCGAGTACCCGCGAGACATCTGGAAGCTCACCAACCTGGGTTTCCCTGCCACCAGGCTCGCGGTGCTGCGGTTCGATCGCATTCATCCCCACTGGATGCGGGACCTCGCCAAGCGCTGGTGCCGATGGCGACTGTCCACCGGCAGCAGTGCGGGTGTGGTCGCGTCGAATCTGTATGCACTGACACGGTTCTGCCGATTCCTCGAGGAAACCGGCAGAGGTGTCCCCACGCCAGCTGCCCTGGACCGGCCGATGATCGAGGAGTACCTCGCGTGGGTGGCCGTCCGATGCCCGGACCCCAATACACGCCGCAAGGATCTCGGCGGTCTCGCGTCGTTTCTTCGCACGCTGCAACAACACCGGTGGGCGCCTGACCTCTCGCCCGGAGCTGTACTTTTCAGAGAAGACTACCCACCGATTCCCGCGCCGAAAGCGCGTGCGCTGTCCGAGTTCGTCGCTTCACAGCTCGAACTCGAATCCAACCTCTGTCGGTTCGCCGAACCCCGTTTTCGGGTGCTGACCGAGATCTTGCAACGAACGGGACTGCGGGTCGGCGACGCCCGGCGACTGACAATAGACTGCATCGACCGCGACCAGCACGGGGCCGCGTACCTGCGCTATCACAACCACAAAATGCGACGCGACGCACGCACACCGATCGACGACGCTCTCGCCGAAGCGATCACGGCTCAACAGCAAAGAGTGCGCAAGCAGTTCCCGACCGGGCCGATACTGTTCCCGATGATCGTCGCGAACCTAGACGGGACACGGCCGATCGACCGGGCTGCCTACGCGCAGAACCTCGACGCGTGGGTATCGGCGTGCGAGATCCGCACCGAAGCTGGCGATAACGTGCATGTGCGTCCACACCAGTTTCGTCACACGTATGCCACCAGGCTGATCAACAGCGGAGTTCCCCAGCACGTCGTCAAAAAGCTACTCGACCACGACTCCGACACTATGACGGCGCATTACGCGCGGCTCTCCATGGAAACAGTGCGTGAGGAATGGTCCAGAGCGACCAAGGTCGACATCCACGGTCAAGAAATCCGCGAACTCGACGGTGAACTCGCAGAAGCAGTCTGGTTGAAGAACAGTCTGTCTCGAGCGAAGATGGCGCTGCCGAACGGCTACTGCACCCTCCCGCTGCAGCAGACCTGCGAATACGCCAACGCGTGCCTGACTTGCCCGATGTTCCTCACCACACCAGAGTTCCTGCCACAGCACCGCACTCAACTCATCGAAACCCGGGTCCTGATCGAATCGGCCCGTGCGCGCGGCCAACAACGCGTGCAGCAAATGAACGAAACCGTCGAGAAGAACCTGCTCAACATCATCGGTACGCTCCAGACCGCACCGAGCACCTGCGCCGACGCGCAGCGAGGTCGCGACCACAAGGACAACGATGCGCGCTGACAACTCCCCGGCCCTGGCCGACAGCGCGCGCAAACGCGCCCAAGAGACAGCACACCGCGCGGCGCAGATCCTTGCCGACGCCGAAGGGCGGCAGGAAACTGTCAGCGTTGTCGAGTTCGCGCGTCGCGCCCGCGTCTCCCGCTCCTGGGTGTACTCGCAACCGGGCATCGTCGAACGGCTACAGCAGTTGAACGCGGCGACGTCCACGGAGAATGATGGCACCGTTCGCGCACCTGCGAGCATGCGAGCCAGTGACGAATCCCTGCTCATGCGACTCGAACTGGCCCACCGAAGAATCTTGGCCCTCACTGCAGAGAACCACCAGCTTCGCGACCAACTCGCTCGAACGCTCGGCGAACTTAGGGCCGCGCGAGCTCGAGTTTGAACTGCTCCGACACCGGTGCTCCGCGGGTCGTCAGTGACCAGCCGACGATCTGTTCCTTTCGGTCGCTCGCGTGCGGCCACCGACCCGTGGTTGTGGCTTACGTAGGCCCAGGTACTTCGGCTTGATCTGAACCCGTTCGCGACTCGCTGGTGGTACTGCGGCGGTTTGATCTGGCCCGCCTTATGGCGGCTCGTCAAAGCCCTTTACGAGCGAAACCGGCAGTGGTCGAGATCAGAGGAATCGAGCTGCTCATCATTGACACGGGAACCACCATTTACTGACTCACCACAACGCGAGCAATGCTGGTCAACAGGATGCGACTCTATTGCCCTTCGCCGAAACGAAGCACATTGCCGAAGGGATCGGATACCTCAACAGTGGGACCTCCAGGTCCATCAGTATCGATGCCCGGTTGAACCCGCCGGTGGCCCCGGCCAGAGATCTCGGAATGAAACTCCGCAGCACTAGAAACCGGGACCCACAGAGCCGTCCCCGGAATGCCGTCACCGTGGTGCTCAGACAAGTCGATCACCGTCTCGCCCCGCATAATCCGCATATAGATAGGAAGGTTCTTCTCGAACCGGTGCTCCCACTCCACGGCGAACCCTAAATAGTCGAGGTAGAACTCTCGTGCAAGTGCCTCATCCTGGATCCGCAGAATCGGTATGGCGCTCCCAGTCTTGAGTGCGCGGCTATTTAGCCGTGCTGACGCCGTATTCCAGTCTGAGAAGCCAAGTTGCCTCGACACGATCTCTAGAGCTCGGCTGTGTCCGATAGGCAGCTTCGCTGCAGCTAACTCGTTCCGCAGCGTCTGAGCAGCAGCCTTCGCCTCATCGATCGAAAAACCCATGATTCACCTCCCGGTGCCCAACTAGCCGGCGCTCGCATTACCGACCGAAGCACCCAGGGATATAGGCGAACCAGGCCAGTCACATGTCAGTTGTTCACCATTCCGGACACCCCGGAGCGAGCGGCAGGTCAACTGATACCTCTACCCAGGCTAACAGGGCCACGAGCGACCCGCTCGCGAAACTGGAGCCGAATCAAGCCCCAGCGGGGTCGGGCATCAGTTGACAGCCACAGCCAGACCCGAGCTATAGCTCGTCAACGACACTGTCTGCGACGCAGAACCGCATTTCACGCCCATGTTTCGGGAGATTCCTAAAGATAAGTTTCGTGAGGGAAATGGCCGCGCCAGCAAACTGTTCCTGGCACACCTGACCGAGCAGACGCAGTTCGACTTCGACTTCGAGACAGTGCATCCCGACGTATGGAACCAGCGATCGATGCTCACCCGCCCGGACCTCGGCCAGTACCTGCCCCACCACCGGGAGATGCTGCCGGTGTTTGATCACATCACCATCGACCGCCCGCACGCCCCGACCGCCGGCACCGAAGAACACGACCGGGTCGAGCACCTGAGCCTGACTCCCGAACCGCTCACCTATGAGCAGCACCCCGAACCAGTCAGCTACACCCAGCACCCCGAGCACGAGACCCGCTATCGCGGGTACGGCGGGCCGGAATCACCTGGGCACCACCGCGGCATGAGTCGCTGACACCGCCCACGGGCACACGAGGAGATCAACGCCATGGCCGACGAATCTCTGACCCCACGAGAGCAGCGCATCCTGGCCGGAGTGAATGCCGGTGAGGTGATGGAAACCGGCACTGAGCTGTCCGAGAAGGACATTGCCGCAGTCCTGCGGGTGGCCCGTGGACAGAGCACCGCCGAGGACGAGCGAGACCGCATGCTCGCCGAGATCCGGGCCGCACGCGAGGAAAGAGAGAACGACGATGAGTGATCGTCGACGCACCACCACCGCTGTCGCGGCGAGCCTGGCGGCCGTGGCCGCGCTGCTGACGAGCTGCACGACCGACAGCAACGCCGCACCCACCGACACTGTGAGCAGTTCGATCACCATGGCGACCGGAGTTCCGGCTGAAGCGGGCCCGGAGGTCTCCGTCACCCGAGTCATCGACGGCGACACCATCGTTGTTCGCACCGCCACTGGTGAGGACCGCACGGTCCGTCTGATCGGCGTCGACACCCCCGAGACAGCCAAACCCGGCGCACCGGTCGATTGCTTCGGCCCACAAGCATCCGAGTACACCAGCGCCATGCTCACCGGACGGGTCGTGCGCCTGGAGGCCGATCCCGCGGCCGGAGACACCGACCGCTATGGCCGGCACCTGGCGTACGTGTGGACCGTGCACGATCAGCGGCTGTTCAACCTCGCACTGATCGAAGCGGGCGCGGCCCGCGAATACACCTACCGCGACACCCGATACCGCTACCGCGACACGTTCCGCGCTGCCGAACGCAACGCCCAGTCGAAAGACTTCGGACTGTGGGGAAAGTGCCCGCCGCCCGAGTAGACCCCGCCAGTTGTCAGAGGGCCCAGGCACACTGAGCGCCAACCACCGACCGGTCCAGCAGAAAGAAGGATGACCATGGCCGCGATCATTTTCGTCGCCGCCGCACTCGCGGTCGCCGCGATGCTCCTGTGGGGCATCGGGTCCGCCGTTGCCCGCGTGGTCGGCATTATCCTGCTCATCGACGGCCTCGGCGGTATCGCCCTGCACTCCAGTGCACTCGCCGGCACCCACTACGTCACCGAAGCCGCGATCGGGCTCGGGCTGTGGCTCGCCGGACACTGGCTCTACGCCATCAAGCACCGCCTCTGGCGCTCACACCTGGCCCTGGTGATCTGGCGGCTACCCGGACTGTCACTGCTCGCGCCTATCCCCACCCGCTAGTGCCTCCGGGCGGTGTCGCCCGGCCGATTAGTCTGGGTACGGCCACAGGTTCATGATGTCGACCATCAGGCGGTGGACCGACTTCCCATACTCGGTCGGCTCCCAGTCTTCGTCGGTGCTCGTGGCTGTCTCGGTTTGCAGCGCTTGAGCCAGTCGGCCGATCTGGGCGGTCGTCGGGGATGTCCATCCGGCGACTTCTGATTCGAGTTCAGGATCTCGGCGCCGCAAGACCGCCGTGAGGAGATCGCGCTGGGCGGCGTCCAGCTGCTCGAGCATTGCGGCTCCGTTCGGCAGTCCTCCGGTCATGCGGTCGCCGGCCCGTTGGGATCAGGTGGCATGCACAACAGGTAGCCACCCAATTGTCCACAGGTGCCCAACGGGACGGTAGGCACCTTGATCTCCGGTAGCGGAGGCAGAGTCGGCAGCGGCGGCATCGTCGGTGCCTGCGGAACGGTCACCACAGGCGGCGGAGACGTAGTCGATGGTGGTGGCGGTGGAGCGTTCCGCCACCCACCCCGGTTCGTCGCGATCGCAGTAACGATCTCGCCAGCTGGATTGAGAACGATCGTGGCGTTCGGGCCAACGTATTTGAAGCTCCACCGGCCCAGCTCATCGCGTTCGATGCTCGGGTTGCCGCTGTTGAACGCGTCCTCGATTGCTTGGTCGTTGACGCCGCGGCCACCGTCGCGACCGGTGACTTGAGCATCTCCGTGCTTTGTCCGACCAGTGATCGATGTGGGGGGCTCGGGCACCCCAGGTCCGGGTTGGACTGTTGTGCGTGGAGCGGGCGTGGTGGTCTTGGGTGCTTGGGTTTTGGGTGCCGGGGTCTTCGGTGCTGTGGTCTTGGGTGTTGTGGTCGTCGCAGACGGTGACGGCGTCGATGGTGTCTGCGTTTGGTCCAGGGCCGTCGCCGGCGAGATCTTGTCCGGCTTGTCCCTGTTCTTGTTTCTCTTCTTGGTCGGGGGCGATGCTGGTTGCGCCTTGGTCTTCGGTTCGCTCTTGTTCGGCCCCCGGTCGGGTGTCGCGATCGGCTTGCGCTGCTTCGGCGGCGCCGGTTGAGCCGACTTGGGCTTCGGCGCGGGCGCCTGCTGCGGTGGTGCCGGCGGCGCCTGTTGCTTGGGCTTCGCCTGGATTGGTGCCGGTTTAGGCGGCGCGGGCTTCGGGTTGACCATCCCGGCCGGTGGGCTCGGCGCAGCGGCCACGTCGGCGACCGCAATCCCCGACAACATGGACACGCCCACGGCGATCGCGGCTAGCCGCAGACCGACCCGTCGGACAAGTGGATTGGACTCAGATCTCATGGCATCCCCCGATGTCGACTAAAACGTGATGTGCCCGGAACCTATCAACCCCGCCCAGGGCACGCGCGCCGCTGTCAATCCATCGACCGACAACGAACGCCCGCCGCACGAGAAGCGTTAGGCGCCGCTACTGGATCGGGATGTCCATGGCGAAGAGTGTTTGCTGCCCGGGCATTCCGGCGCCTAACGCTTCTGAGACCGCCGCGCTGTTCCAGCCGCCGTGGCTGGTGATGGCGGCGCGGATGGCGTGCGCGCGGGCCCGGCGGGCCGCGCGGTCGAGGCCGGTGGTGCCTCGGCCCCATCCGCTGCCACCTCCGCGCCCTTTGTATCCCATGTCGGTGAGGTTGTCGGACTGGGTGCCGGCCACGACATGCCCGCGCCCGACGCGCACGCACAGTGGGTTGTCGCATTCGTGCATGGCCACCAGCCCGGCCGCGATCTCGCCTTCGGCGGCGGCGACGGCGAACCGCTGCGCCCTGACCACTTTCGGGCCATCGGGTCGGCCGAGCCAGAACCGGCCGTACCCGTCGTCGCCGATGGCGGCGGCAAACACCGCGCACGCTTTGTCGCCCGGTCCGGCGATGACCAGCCGCTCAAAGCGGGCGATCTCGCCGGCGTGGACCAACGGGTCGACGACGAGTCGGTGACTGGTCATAGGTGACTACGATGCCAGCGCGGCCGGCCCCTGGCCGTGATCGCCGCCCGGCGGTGTGTCGGGTTCACCCGCCTCGGCCGCAGACGGTTGCGGTGCTGCGGGTGGCTCGCTCGCCTCGGCTGCACCTTCCCCGGAGGAGTCGCTGCGGGCCGGGTTTGGCGCGGTGTCGGTGTGCAGCTTGATCAGTCGCCGCACCTCGCCGTCGGTGAGGTCGCTCAGTTCGGCGAGCGCTGCAATGGTTTCACCGCGATCGCGGATCGCGGTCAAGGCTGCGCCCATCCGGGCGTGCGCGCCGGCGATCTTGTCGTCGCATTTGCTGCGGGCGGCCAGGATTGCTTTGTCGCGGACCGCTTCGGCGGCCGCTACAGTGTCGCCGGCCTGGATGACCGTTGCGAGATCGGTTTCGTTGTCTTTGTCGCGCTGGCGTTGCGCTTCGCGCTGCGCCGCTACTTTTTTGCGCGCCAACTCGCGCGCAGAGACTTTCTTGTCGGTGGTAGCCATCAGTCGGGGCCCTCACAATCTGTTCCATGGGACAACCCGCACAGGGTGTGTCCGAACGTCCGGCTCAGGCCCCTTTGGGTAGGGGTCAGTGCCGCGGGTTCTCTTCCATGCACTCGACGCCAGTGGAATGCAGCACCCACGCTACCGGAGTGTGGTGGCCGAGTGGGGGTTCTGGCAGACCTATCGCCGCCGGTGTCGCACACCGCCCGTTCTCGGCCCTGGGGGCCTCGTCCTGGTGCTGGTGTGCTCGTTCTCTGTCTTGGTCTGCCTGTCGTGATTTTTCAAGATTGCGGTTGCTGCGCTCCCTTCTGGTCGTGTCTTCTGCCGATGACCTGCCCTTTTGTTCCACAGCGTTGCTGTGTGGTGTTGAGATCTGACACACCTCTGGCAGATCATCTGAATATGGGGCGGCCTGGTTTCTTCCGACCCGGCTGCGCGCGGGTTATGGTGCTCCGGTGATGACCCTGCACGTGCTGCACGCCGGTGACGGCTACAGCTATCTCACTGACCAGGTGGCCAGTGCAGATCGCGAGCGCGAGCGGGGCCAGGAGCTGGCCGATTACTACACCGCCCACGGCACTCCCCCGGGCATGTGGTGGGGCGATGGGCTCATCGCGCTCGAGGACGAGCGCCTGGCCGGCGGCCGCGCCCACGAGGCTTTGATGGTCAACGGCACGGTCGCCGAAGCGCAAATGAAGGCGCTGTTCGGGGAAGCGTTGCACCCCAACGCCGATGCCCTGATCGAGTCGATGATCGACGAGGGCATGAAGCCCGATGCGGCGATCAAAGCCGCCCGACTGGGCCGCCGGTTCCCGAAGTACAGCAACGATATCGAGCTGGTGAACGCCACGGAGATGAGCGCGGCAGCGTTCGTCGCCGATCACAAGCGCCGCCCGACGGTCGCCGAACTGCGGGAGATCGAACGTGGCCACGGCCGCCGTTTGTTCGAAGACGACAAGGGCCGCGCCCCGCTCACCGATCGCGAGCTGGTGTCGTGGATGGCCCACGAGAAAGGCAAAGTGCGCCAGCCCGTTGCGGGGTTCGACCTGGTGTTTACTCCCCCGAAGTCGGTGTCGGTGCTGTGGGCGTTGGGTGATGAGAACACCCGCCGGACTATCGAACGCTGCCACCATGAAGCGGTCAACGACGCCATCACGCACCTGCAGAAGGAAGCAATTTTCACCCGCTCCGGGGCCAGTGGCGAACTGCAGGTCGACACCAAAGGGCTGATCGTGGCGCAGTTCGATCACTACGATTCGCGCGCCGGTGACCCGAACTTTCATACCCACGCCGCGGTGTCACAGAAGGTCCAGGGCACCGACGGGGTGTGGCGATCCATCGACTCTAAAGCGCTGCACCGTGCGGCGGTGGCGCACTCGCAGCGCTACAACGGTGCGGTCATGGACCTGGTGTGCCGCGAGCTCGGCGTCGGCCGCGAGGTCCGCGATATGGGCGAAGGACGCCAGGCGGTCATCGAGATCGCCGGGGTCCTCCCGGAGCTGCGTGAAGGGTTCTCCGGCCGGCGTACAGCGATCGAGGCCCGCTACGACGAGCTGCTGCGCACCTACCGCGACGAGCATGGATATATGCCGGCCAAACGCACCATGTACCGGATGATGCAGCAGGCCAACCTCGACACCCGCGAGGGTAAACAGACTGGCGCTTCGCTGGCCGAGCTGCGCGTCGGGTGGCGCGATCGAGCCTTGGCGATCGTCGGTTCCGAGCGTGCGCTGGGTCGCATGATGGACCGTGTGATGGGCCGCGAGAGCGCCGTGGACCGCCCGTTCGAGGGGGTGCAGCCCGAAGCCGAGCAAGTGATCGAGAAGCTCTCGCAGCGCCGGTCTTCGTGGACGATGCACCAGCTGCGCGGCGCCGCCGAAGCACATGTAGCGACCGTGGCGTTCGACGATCCAGCCGCCCGCAGGGCCGCGATCGACGCCGTGATCGACCACGCACGCGGCCAGGTGATCGCCCTGGCCACACCCGAGTTCGCGCCCACCCCGGCCGCGCTGCAACGCGCCAACGGCGAATCCCAGCTGGTCCGCCACGACGAAACCCTGCTCACCACCACCGCCGTCTTGGCCGCTGAAGACCGGGTGCACGCCGCCGCCGCGACCCCCACCGGGCACGTGCTCACCCGCGCGCATGTCGGGCACATCTGCGAGCAGCTGCAGGCCGAGAACGGCCGCGAACTCAACCCCGGCCAACGCGCCCTGGTGGAGCATTTCACCGGCTCCGGTGCGCTGCTCGCCGTCGGTGTCGGCCCGGCCGGCGCCGGTAAAACCACCGCCATGACCGCCGCCACCCGCGCGTGGGAAGCCGCCGGACACAACGTCATCGCCCTGGCACCGTCGGCGGTCGCCGCTGAAAACCTGGGCGAGGAAATCGGTATCGACGGCATCACCGTGGCCCGCCTGACCTACCCCTATCGGGGCAAGATGGCCGACTCCGGGATCGCAGCGGGAACCATCGTCGAGTCAGTTCCCATCGGTCCCGGCACGGTGCTGCTCGTCGACGAAGCGTCGATGATGTGCACCGCCGATTGGGACGCACTGGTGTCCATCGCGCATGAGCGCGGCGCGATCATCCGCGCCCTGGGCGACCCCGCGCAGCTCGACGCCGTCGAATCCGGTGGCCTGCTGCGGTCCTTGGCTGAGCACACCTACGCACCCGAACTCGACGAGGTCGTGCGGTTCGGCGATGACCATGTGCAGGCCAAGAACTCGATGGATCTGCGGGCCGGTGACCCGGCCGCCATCGACCTCTACGCCCGCCGTGGGTGGGTGCACGATGGCACCCTGGCTGAACTGAAAACCCATGTGGTGGACGACCATATCGCCGACCTCGACGCCGGCCGAAACAGCATTGTCCTGGCCTCGACGGTCAACGATGTGCGCGAGCTCAACCAAGCGATCCAGTCCATTCGCCGCGCCGACGGTGTCGCCCGCACCGGCCGTCTGGTGGGGTTGTCCGATCAGCACATGGCCGGCGTCGGCGACCAGGTCGTCACCCGATCCAACAACCGTCGCCCTGATGGCCGCACCAAAGGCGGCACCCGCCCCGGCTCCTATGTCCGCAACGGCGACGTGTGGACGGTGGTGAAAGTGCACCGCGACAAGACCCTGACCCTGCGCCACCGCGACCACCACGGCACCGTCCGCTTGAGCGCCGACTACGTGCGTGAGCACACCGAACTGGGCTACGCGATGACCATCCACCGCGCTCAAGGTCTCACCGTCGATGTGACCCGGATGCTGCACTCAGTCTCGACGAACCTGTCCGGGTTGTACGTCGGACTCACGCGCGGGCGCTCCCAAAACCACGCCTACGTCCCGCTGGATCAGGAACTGCCGATCGACGTCGAGAAGGTTCACGTCGACGGCGTGCAGCGCGCACCGACCGCCATCGAATTGCTCAAGGTGTCGGTCGGCCGGGACAACGGTCAACGCACCGCCACCGAAGAACTGCGGACAGCTCTGGCCGCCGCCCACGACCCCGAACGCCTGGCGATCCACTACCACGCCGGGCAACGCATCCTGCGTGACGCCTACCTCGATCGAGTCCTGGAACAGGCTCTGCCCGAGACGATTCACCACACCATGCGCGAGGCTCACCCCGACAGCTACTACCGCCTGCGCGAGGTCCTGGTGACCGAACACGACGCCGGCGGACACCCCGTTCATCTGCTGACCGACGCCTTGGGCGATCACCGATCCTTGGCTGATGCGCACGACCCGGCGGCGCTGATCGTGCATCGGATCAGCGAACTGCGGGCCACAACACCCCTGCCCGCACGGACCGATCCGGACTGGCTGGCGCCGCTGCCACCGCGTCACCCCGGCATCGATGCTGAGCTGGCGGACTGGTGCGCGGCCGGCGCTGCAGCGCATCAGGATGCGGTCGCGCGTCGCACCGACCCGCTGACCGGCGCAGTGGCCGATTACCGCCGCACCCTCGCCGACATCGACCGGACCCGCCTCGATACCGGTCTGGCGGTACTACCCGCCGAGGACCGCCCCCAGGTGGAACACGATCCCGAGACCGCCCGGTTGAGCGCCTTGCTGGGCCGGGCCGAGCGCGCCGGACACACCCCCGACAAAGTGGTGGCCATCGCCGCCCGAGACCTCTACGCGGCTGAGCGCGACATCTCCGCCGCGGCCATCGCCGACCACATCGAACAGTCCCTGCCGCGGGCGCAGGCAGTGGATCGTCGACGCTGGCTCGAAGAAAACGCCACCGCCGCCCGTCATCTGGCGGCCGCCCGCATCGACCTGTCCGACCCGCAGCTCGCCGGCATTGTCGACGACATCCGGGACCGCGAACGGGCCACCGGCGAGGCCGGCAAGATGCTGGTCTCACGGTGGGTGGCAGGCGTCGCCCGCGACCGCGACGACCCCACGGCCGACCGCGACGCACTGGTCTCCGCGTGGCGCACGCTGCATCCTGATCCCACGCGCGGGGCTGTCGATCCTGCGGTGCCACCGTGGATTCCAGCGCCCCCGCTTGGCGATAGCGGCGCCGGTGCCCGCTACCAGGCAGTCGCGGACGCCGTGCGCCAGGAAGGCCGCAGCGTCGCCGAACAACGACCACTGTGGAGTGAAGCGCTCGGTGACCGCCCGACCGAACCCGCCACGCAGCAACGGTGGGAGCAGCTCGCCGGGCACGTCGCCGCCTGGCGCAGCGAGCACCAGATCGACGTCGACGAGCACCCGCTGGGCTCGATGCCGGAGGCAGGTAACGGTCGCGGCCACTACAAGAATCTCGAACGGGCACTGAACGAGCACCAACGGGCGATGGCGGCCGAGCGGGAGCACGCGGCGCGGGCTGCAGAGTCCGAACACGAACACGCTCACTACAACCAGCTCGACCATTCACGCGGCCGTGAGAACGGGCGCACACATGACCGTGGCAACGGACGGCACCTGTAAAGCGCCGGGCACACACATGAAAAGGGACGAGAGTCCCACCAGCGATGCGGTGTCACGGGATGTTCCTGGCCGGGAATAACATCCGGTGACGCCGAGCTGGTGAAACTCTCGCCCGTAGCGGCACCACGCAGCAGGGGCTGCATGGGACCGGGTCTCAGAAGCGATCGCGCACGGACTACGCAGCAGCCGGGCGCGGGATCGCTACACACGCATCGCTATGTATCGACCGCCTCTGTAGCGGAATCGGCGGCGCGATGGAATCGGCGACTGCTCTGGTTGTAGGTCCACACCGCACCGGCGAAGTTGACTCCGCTGTCATCATCGACGGCCTCGCCGCGTTCCATCAGTTCTGCCATGACCACCTCATCGAGGACCGTCACGTCCGTGGGCACAGCCCGGCCGCGCAGGTCCTCGGCAATGGTTTGGCGCGCAGTGGAGGTCAGCGGCGGCACCGCCCGCGGGCGAGCATTGCACTCGTCCGCGGTGCAGTCGCCGACGGCGGCGTTCGCCCGAATCCGCTCCAGGCACGACCACATTTCCAGTCGGTGCCAGACGATCATCTGATCGTGGTAGCGCACCACTTGGCCTTTGGGCGTACTCAACCGCTGATAGGACGCGGTGTGCCCGGCCATGAGTGCGGTCAGCTCTTCTACCGCGGCCGGGTGGTTTGGCCAGCAGCCGGGCAGTTTGTTGTGGGTGAGGCCGTACCGGTGCCGGAGCCATTCGACCCAGTCGATCAGTTCATCCCATAGTGCGGCTGCTTCGACGGCATCGAGGTACCGCCAGTTCAGCGGCCCTGGTGCGAACGTCGACGGCGCGGGGGTGCTCATGCCCATCTCCTGACCGGTGCGATGGTGTCGGGGTCCTCGCCGGTGGACGGGCACACTTTCTCGAACGCAGCTGTCGAGGCTGCGATTTCACGTTTCCATTCTTTGCGAGCGAACACTGTGGGCAGGTGCACCAGAAACGGTGCCGCGCCGCGGGTGATCATCAGCCCGTGGTCGGAGTCGAGCTGGCGGATCTCGTGTTTCTCCAAGACCCGCCGGGTCCGCAAGCGCGGTGGGTGCTGTGGGTCGGTGATCGGCTCGTACTCCTCGATCGTCCCCGACAGCGAGGACAGCTCCTCGAGGTGGCGATCATCTGTCATACCGGCCAGCACGATCCGGACCGGTGCTGAGTTGATGAACAAATCGCCTTCGGTCTGCCCCCAGCGCACATGCATTTGCGTGCGGTTGTGTGCGAACGCCCAGATGCTGATGCCCCGGCCGCCGATGTCGTTGATCATCCCCGGCAGGCCCGGGATCGGTGCGACGGTGTTGACCTCGTCGAGCACCAGGCGGGCGGGTGGATCGAGCCGGCGGCCCGGTACTCGCTGCGAATGCCGGTTGAGCAGGTGGTGCACTTCGCTGGCCAGGACCGCCACGATCGGTGCGACCGACCCGCTCGTTCCGTCGGAGAGCAGGTACAGCGTGTTCGGTCCCCCGAGCACCAGGTCGGCCAGGTCGACGGACTCGGCGGCCGGGGTGTCCACAGCCGCCATCAGGCGCGGGTCAGAGAGCGGCGCGACCAGTGTGGAGACGGCATGGAACATGTCTTCGCTGGAATCGGCTTCGCTCTCGACGATCTGGCGCAGCTCAGCGGCCCACGATGTGTTGACGATGTCGAGGATCTCCAGCGGCTGTGTGGCCCGCCGGTTGGTCACCCACGCCCGCACTTTTTCGAGTCCGAGACCTTCGGCGGCAGCAGCGTAGAGATAGCAGCGCATCAACGTTTGCGCTTTCCCCTGCCAGAACGAGGCATCTTTGGTGTCCCCCATGGGCACTGCTTTGACCCATGCTTCGGCCCGCCGGGTGGCCACCCGCTCGTCGGTGCACCCCGACAGCAACGACCACCGCATCGGGTGGGGGTGGCCGATCAGGTTCTCCGGGTCGAAGATCTCCACGCGCCCCACCGCGGAGCGGTACTTGTAGGTGTATTCGACCAGGTCGCGTTTGGTGGAGGTGGCCAGCAGAAAACCGGGAGCATCCCAGCAGCGTTGCACCGCCAATCGTGCAGTTTTGCCCGCGCCGGTCTGGGCGAAGCACAGCACACAGTCTCGGTGCTGCAGAAAGATCGGCGATCCGCCGATCACGTTGTCACCGAGATACGTTGCCGCCGCCGCTGAATCGATACTCGACGGGCGGCGTTCGGCGAGGGAACCGAAGTCCTGCCGCGCCTTCTCGGCGGCGCCTTTTTCGTTCATCTGCAACCGCACCAGTTCTCGGTCGTCGCCGAGACCGGAATGTCGTCCGTTCTTGCGTTGCGCTCTGCGTTGGGCGATGGATTCGCCGACCCCGGACAGTGCCCCGGCGACAACGAAGCACACGATCATCATCAGCCAGGTCAGCACCGGCCCGCCCGGGACCGGTTGCGAGGGCCACGCGGCGGCCGGATCTGCCGGGGAGGTGAATACGGCTTTGTAGCCGCCGGCCCCGAACGGGCCCGATGGCCAGGCGAATCCGTGTCCGGCCAGCAGACCCGACAGTGCCCCGGCGAAGGGGATGGTGGCGGTGGCCACGAACACCGCGAGTGCCAGCGGCCACACCCACCACGCGATGATCGGGGTTCGTGGCGGGGTCGGGGTGGGCCGGGACCCGGGAGTACTCATCGCAGCTCTCCCTCGTCGATACCGGCGGTGTAGGCGATCTGGCCCCGCACCAGTGAGAGCCAGTGCGCGACCGGCGGGGCTGCTACGTCGAGTGGGTCGAGGTAACTGGTCAGGGCCCGGTAGATCAGCGCGGCGAGCTGTTTGTCGGTCTGCTCGTCGATATTCGTCCACTGCCGTGGGTCGCACGAGTAGAGGATCTCGGCGACCAGTCCGTGCTGCGCGGCGGGGACGCCGGTCATGGTCTGGGCTGCTTTGTGGTGCTGGAACTGTGCGCGGTGCAGCACTTCTCGCGGCCAGGTCAGGGGCAGTGGGTGGTCAAACATCAGACGAAGTCCTCTCGTTCGTTCAAAGCAGCAGCAGCGGTGGCCGCCGACAGCCCGTAGCCGGTGGGGTCGGCAATGATCTGTGCGCAGGCGCGGGCCAGCGCAGTGCGGCCGGCGTGGGCGCCGGCATCGGTGGTGAGGTCGGCGACGACGAACACCGACGAGCCCGCCCCGGCGGGCAGGAAATCCAGGTGCAGCCGCGCCGACGGTCCCAGACAGGCGATGGCAGCGGTCATCGCCCGGTAGATGCCGCGTTCGTCGACGCGGCCGGGAGCGGCCGCCACAGCGTCGACGATGGCCTCGCACCGAGTCCAGCGCCGCCGCCGGGTCTGGGGGTGCTGACTGCACGCCACGCCCGCGTTCATCGCGTGCTGACCCGGCTCGGTCGGTCCAGCTCGGACCACGCCAGCGCGTCGCGTAACACCGACCTCGCCTGCTCCCGTTGAGTCGGAGTCGATTCCGGGCGCACGATCACGTCACTGGCCTGCACAGCGGCGTGGTGAGCGTGGCAGCGGCGGCGGGTGCTCGCCTCCGGTTCGCCGCCCGCGTCGATTAATGCTTGTTCAGCCTCGCCGAGCAGCTGCGCGGGATCGTCCGCGAGCGCCGCCGTTGCCTCTTCGGCGGTCATGACGCGGGAAGGAGGGCGTCGAGTTTGATCTCCCGCCAGGTCCGGTAGCCCGGCGCGCGGCACAGCGCAATGGCCGGGTTCTGATCGGAGAGCTCGACGGTCACCGCAACCCGATGCCGCGAAGCGGTCGCGGCCAGGTCCTGAGCGGTCAGGTCGTGGTGGCTGGTGTGCAGGATCAGCCGCACCGAATCCAGGCCCGCTTTCTCGCGGGCTTTGCCGGCCAGGAAGATCGCTTTGTCAGCAGCGGAGCGTTCGGCAGACAGATCATCACCGACCCGGTAGATCATGTCTTTGGCATGGAACTCGCCGTACCAGGATTCGTGGTCGTTGTCGGCCGCGCACACCGCGTAGGTGCCGACCTCACCGTCGCCGGCGCTGCACAGTTCGATGACCGGCGCCGCTGACGCTGCGGTCGCGAGCTCGGCCGCCTCGGCAGCAGTGGTCTGGTCCCGGATCTGGTCGTAGTCGATGTCGAGTTGCTTGCGCATCTCGGTTTTGACTTTCGGCCACAGCGCTTTGGTGGTCACTCCCGCTGTGTCGGCCCACGCCCGGATCTCGCGGTGGGTGCGTGCGGCCCGCAGCGCCTGCGCGCCCTCTGCCACTGCGGTCTCGGCGGTGTTCCAGTCATCGCTCTGTGTCATGGTCTGTCTCCTTCGTTGTGTGATCGGTGTTCTCGTGCCCTTGGGTGGGCTGATCGCGGGTTGCGATGCGGGGTCAGTTGGTGAGGAGCCAAAAGCCATCTGCCTGATCGCCGTCGTTGGGGTGCAGGAGGCGATGGGGCCGGCCGCTGTCGCTCAAGGTGGCCGTGATCGCCTGCGCCACAGGCAGGGGTAGGTGCGGGGAGGTCATTGCCCAGGGCTCGACGAGGATGGTGGCGTCGGGGCTGACCCAGAGGATGACGTCGAGCGCTGCGAACTCGTCGGCCGTGCGGGCACGGGTGAAGGCGTCGGTGATGGCTTCCCAGGTGGCGCTGTGGGGCGCGAAGCAGTCGGCGTCAGGGGCTAGGAAGTCGGGGTGCTGGGCAATGAGTGCTGGCCAGTCGATGGGTGTGGTGGTGCGTCCCCACTCGGGCCAGGGCCCTTCGGGGTCGGTGAACACTGCTCCCGACAGGGCTCGGTGCAGCCACTGCGGCAACGGTGCATCGGCGGACAGAGTGTAGGTGTCGCCGTGACCGCAGGAGCTTCCTAGTGTCGTCCGAGGCGTCAATCCGTTGTCTACCAGTGCATCTGCCAGGGCGATGGCCTGCTCGCTATAGCCGTCGGTGTAGCGGTATGACGTATCGACCTCATCGAGATCCTCGGTGTCGAGAGCACTAGGGGTGGTACTGGTCCAGAGTTGCTGTACGCGCCGAATCAGTCGGGGTGTCACGGGTGATCGCATGGTCGGGGCCTTCCTTTGGTCTTGCATCGGATGTGTCAGTGGGCGCGCGCGGACGGTGGTCTAGGCGGGCGTTCCTTCGAGGACGTCGTTGGTGTTGGTGAGCGCGATTTCGTCGCTCGAGCGCATGTGTTGCATGAGGATGGGGTCGCGGTTTTTCATCACGACCAGGCACTGTCCGCGTCCGAGTTGCATGAGCACATCACGGGTTTCGGGCGGCAGATGGTACATGTCGCAGACCGCCTCGGCGTCGTCGGCGCGGCCCTGTTTGTAGAGCTTGACGATGTCGGCTTCTTGCATCAGCGCCCGCGACGGGGAGTCGGCGGGATGGTCGGAGAGGTGATGGAACGCGCTGGCGGTCGACAGGCCCAGGCCGCGGGATAGTTTCATGTTCGCTCGGGCGGTGTCGCCGGTGGACCCATCTCCCAGGGACCAGCCTTCTTCGAAGACTTCGACGGTTTGGGTGCGGTTGGAGGAGCGGGCCGCGAGCCGGTTCGACAGCCACGTTTGGGCCGTCGTCATCACGACCTGCACGGCTTTGCCCTGCTCAGGCAGGCCGGAGATGTCGAAGTGCACGAACGGATGCTCTAGGGCGGCGCGGACTTCGGGACTGGTGGGTTGATCGACCAGGCCGCGTAGTTCGCCATCGATGAGTTCGAGCAGGGTCAGGCCGGCATCGACGCCCCATTCCAGGGAGCGCCCGGCCCAGCGGGTACCGAAGTAGGCTCCGTCGCCGAGGTTTTCCAGGATCGACGGTGGTAGGTCAGTGCCGGTGCGCAGTGCTTGATCAGCTGCCGAGGACAGGCCGGGGTCGGGGTCGAGGAGTTGGTAGGCGACTTCTTTGAGCAGTGGTTCGCGGCCGGCGGCCCGGGCGCGGTCGTTAACGATGGCCAGGGCGCGGCGCACGGCGGCGCGCATGGCCGGGGTGATGGGTTGTTCCATGGCGTCTTTGAGGACGGCCAGCAGCAGCGATTGTTGCCCGGCCGGGACGACGCCTTCGATGCCGCCTTGGTGGCGGCCGTCGGTGGAGATGTCGGGGTCGAGCAGGTTGAGGCTGACCCCGGCGCCGTCGCGGAGGAACTCGATCGACTTCACGCCCAGGACATCGGCGATCGCTCCGTATTCCCCGCGGCCACCTTGGCGTTTCTTGTCGAATACGACCACTTGCCGGTTGAGCAGGAGTTGTCGGAAGGCACTGGTTTTCATGTCCGAGGACTTGCCGGATCCGACGTCGCCGATGTTGCAGGTGTTGACCCCGTCGATGACGCCTTCTTTGTACAGTTCGAACGGGTCGAGGCGGACGACTGATTGGCCCATCAGGTTTTGTCCGGTGATGAGCCCGGAGTGCTGCACGGCGCGGCGGGTGGTGAAGAGGTTGAGCGCTTCGGCCTGGCGGGTGGTGGTCCAGCCGCCGGCGGGACGGCGTTCGTACCAGCCGGAGCGATCGAGCCAGCGTTTGCGCATCGGCGGGTCACGGCGTTCCATCATCGACCCGTAGGAACCCCAACCGTCCAGGTCGATCTCTGAACCCCGCTGGCGGGCTTGCTCGTTGAGAAGCGCCGCCTCCTCCAGGTCGTAGCGCTCGACGCCGTTGTCGTCGAGGTACACCGGGGCCTCGTCGCGTCCGAGCACCCACCGCATCCAGCCGCGGGCTGCGGCCATCCGCGATGGGTCCTCGTCGGCGTAGAAGTCTTCGGCAGGGTGGTGGCCGTGGCGGCCGGTCGGTGTGCTCATCAGCAGACGCTTTCGGTTTAGTTGCGGGTGAATTTGGTGCGTGCCAGACCGCGGCCAAGGGGCAGGGTCCAGAACTGGGCGATGTCGTGGTCGTCGTCGCACCAGCGGATCTCGGTGATCGCTGAATCGCCGGCGGCGGCGGTGACGCGGGCACAGGCCCGGTCCAGGTCGTCGCCGTCGCGGCCGGTGACCGCGATCGCCATGGACCAGATCACCCCGTGGTAGCCGCTACCGGCCTTGAGGTCCTCGCGCCGCCGCGCTGAGGAGGACGCCATCACTTCTTCGGACCCGTCGCTGATCTGGCCCTTCTTCTCCAGTTCGATGGCTTTGGCGGCGTCGGTGGTGGCGTGGCGTTTGGTGGCCAGACGGGCAATCCGCGCCGGCACCAGATCCAGGCGTACTGAAATGGTGCGGATGGTGGGCGAGGGCGGCAGGCCGTCGCCGGGGTCGCCGGGGTCGGGCTCGACCCGCGAGAGCAGCGGCGTGAGCCAGGCGGGGCCCAGATGCACCGGCGGGATGGAGCTGGGCGGGACGATCCCGACGCGGGTGTGCCAGAACTCCTCGCGCCGGTCGGGGTCGGTGGAGCGGCGCACCAGGACCGCGTCGCGGCCGCCGAAGAAGGTGGGAATCCAGTTGTACCAATTGGCGCCCTGGTGCCGGTCGAGGGCGAACGAGGGGTTGATCATCGCTCGCATCACCGCGCACGCGCGCTGCTCACCGAGGACATCGACGCGGCCGAACCCGGCCGCTTGCAACGACCGCTGGATGCGGGCTGCTTCGTCGCGGATGACTTGGGCGACACCGCCCTCGGGTTTCGCGTTCTTACCGGTGGCGATACGGGAGGCTTCGCGCATCAGCCGCCCGTTCTCCGGGACCGCGATCGACAGATACGAGTGCGGTTCCTCCGAGTGCGGCCGGGCGTCGTCGATGAGATGGCCGTAGGATCGGATGGCCGGGGTGAGCTGTTCGACCCGCTCGGGTGGCAGTTGAGCCACTTTGCGCTCCACCCACTCCTGGTGCGGGTCCAGATCCGCGGGCACGACCCTCAGCACCAGTTGCAGGCTGCGGGTGAAGACAGTGTCGCGGGCGGCGGCGTTGAGCACCGATTCGCTGTAGGCGGCCTGGTTCTGGGCCCACCGCTCGTTTGACCGCAGCCCTTCGGCCAATCCCTGCACGGCCAAGATGATCTGAAAGTACGGGCGCTCCCCCGGGTTGTGGTGCCACAGGATGAACAGATCGTCGAGGCCTGTACCGGTCAGGTCCAGCGGCTCACACGCCCCCAGGGCGGGTGGGCTGGTCCAGCCCGGATCGACGTCGGGGTTGCCGTAGTCGGGGTCGGCGGCGATACCGAGCTCCGGGTCGCCGGGGGTGAGCCACACATGACGACCATCGCGCCGCCGCCACCACGTCGCTACACGATGAGCGCCGATCCCGGCTAGTGATTCATCGTTGAACAACTTGAGCGTGGATCCCAATGTGGATATGGCGATGACCGCGCAGGCCAGGAGTCCGGCGATGCCGCCGAACTGCCCACCGATGATTACCAGCGCAGCGATCGATCCCAGCGCGCCGGCGGTCCACACGATCGACTGCGCGATCGGAAACCCGCGCGAGGCCACCTCGCCGCCCAGAATGGAGGTCCGGACTTCTTCACGCATCTCGGTTGTCATCAGTTCAGCTCTCTCACCGTCGGTTAGGTGTTGTCGGGGGTGGGTGCGGAATCCGCGGCCACACCATGGGTGCGGTTCGAGGCGTTCATCGCCGCCGCTCTGGTGCCGCCGGACGCGCCCGCGTAGGCCGCGTGCCCGGCGAAGGTCGCGCCCTTACCGGCGACACCGCCAGCCGCGGCCAGCAGTTTCCCGGCCGCGCCGCCTTCGGGCCCGGTCAGCGCTGCGGCTTTGCCCAGTCCTTTGGAGCCTTTTTCGATGCCCTTGCCAGCCTGGCTTCCCTGGCCCCCACCGCCACCGCCACCGCCACCGCCACCGCCGCCGCCGCCGTGCGGCATGGAGTGATGGTTGGCGGCGGTGCTGGTGGCTTTGTTGGCCATCGACGCGCCCTGTCCGCCGACCGGGTCGCCGCCACCGCCGCCTACGCCACCGCCGCTGGCACCGCGGGAGGCCCCGATCGCTCCCCCCATGCCGGCGCCCAGGACCTGGCCGCCGCCACCGCCGCCATCGCCCATCCGGTCCGCGTCCTCGGTGTCGGGCAGGATCGGTGCCCACTTGAGCATCGACAGCGGCGCGAGACCGATCACGATGAAGCACAACGCCATCAACGCCAACTGACCCAGCGATTGAAGGTCCCCGCTGCCCAGGGAGGCGTTCACCGACGCCGAGTTCATGATGTCGGCCACGATGCCCAGCAGGAAGAACAGCAACGGGACGCTGGCCATGATCGAGATCAGGGTGAACGGAATCCGCAACGCCTTCTTCCGCCACGGCGGGTACACGAAGAACGCGAACCCGATCGCCATGGCGCACGAGGCCAACGGAATTCCGATCTGGTGCATCAACAAGCCCAGGTACAGCGCGAACGCGCCCAACCCGAGAAGCCCAAACCCGATGATCCCCATGATCACGCCGCCGACGAGGGTTTCGTTGGTCAACGCTCCCAGAGTCGAGGAGACGTTGTTGACCAGCTCATCGACGGAGGTCCCGATGATGCCCACGATGGCATCGGCCAGGGCCCCGAAGAACACCTCCAGCAGGTAGGCCACCCCCGGCGCGAAGATCATCATGACCACCGCAACCGGCAGATAGCCGACGGTGTTGTACATCAACTCCCGGGCACCACCGTTGCGGGAGGCGCGCACAGTGGCGGCCAGAAACAGCACGCACAGCAGCGCGATACCGAGCCCGACTGACTTGGCGTACCACTCCGCGAAATAGTCGGCGGTGAAGTCGAAGTCACCGGCATCAGCCAGCCCGGGCAGGACCTGTTGCACCAGATCCATCGACCACGCCTTGATGCTGTTGGCCCACTTCCCGATCACATCGCTGGGGTCCTGAATGAACTCGACAACCTCTTTGGCGCCCTGCCACATGTCCGAGTACGCCTTGACGATCGCAGCGCCGCCCTTGTAGAGCGGGTGGTCCTCGATCGTGTCGCCGATCCGTTCGGACAGGCTGGTATTGCGGTCGATCCAGGCGGCCGTCTCGTCGAACATCCGCCCCACACCGACGTTCCATGCCGTGCAGCGCTGCAGGTCGGTGCCTCTGCTGGCGTTGTCGCAGTTGACGAAGAAGGCGTGTTCGCAGTACGCCCAGCCGTTGCGGTCACCTGTCTTGCAGGGTTCTTTGATCCGATCGGTCTTGGTCTTATCGCCCCCGGTCATCGCCTGCAGCGATGCCGCGTCAGGTTGCTCGGCCCACTCGAACCCCCAGGTGGTGATCTTCTCGCCGTTCCAGCGTTTGAAGTCCTCAGCGCACACAGGTGTGGTCGATGGGTAGAACTCCGAACGGTCATTCGGGAAGGCTTTGCCGAGCATCTTCTCTGGCGGCACGACCCCCTTGTCCCGAACGAGCTGGGCGACCTGGTCGTTGTCGCGCATGGTCTCGGGCGAGATGGTCTCGCCGTCTCCATCTTTGAAACCGACGCCTGCCCCTATGCCAAGGACTGCAAGGAATTTGGTCTTTTCCTCATCAGTCTTGCGCCAGTACCGCATCTTCTCTTCCTTGGGGAAGACGGCTGCGAGGTAGCCAGCCATGTCGCCGCCCTTGCCGGCGCACGCTCCGGAGAACCAGGGCCCATTCTTGAACTCGTCGGTGCCGGCGATGAGCGGTTTGATTTCTGCGGGCAGCCCGGCGGGGAGCTTTTTGCCCTGACCGACGTCGCCACTCGAGGCGGTCATACCGCCGTCGTCGTCAGGGGCGGCCGCGGCGTGTCCAGCACCTACGGTGAGCAGCACCAGCACAGTGGCCACTAGCAACACCACTCTGGTCCACAGCGCCCGACTGCGGCCACCGCGATCTCGCGGCGCGTCGTGAAAGGTCATTTGATTCATTCCAGATGCTCCCTCGCCAGTGCAGGGGTTTAGTCGACGTAGAAGCTGTAGTAGCCGCCGGTCGCTGTCTGCGACAGCGGAGACTCTGCTTCAGGGAAGGTGGTGTCGGCCGGGTTCGGACCGGGTGCGAACTGCCAATCGACAGCCTTCCAATCGGTACCGCTCCAGGACAGAGTGACGGTCGTCGTCGACCAGATGGTCTGGACCCCGACCTTGCCCTCAGTGCCGATCTTCGACTGACCCGTATCCAGTTGCCACACACTCACTACCGCCCGTGCGGGATCGAACGAGGTCACTGTCGTCAGCACAGGGATGGTGTTGTAGACGTTCTCCGTCTTACCGCGGCCTGACGCCTGATCGAGAACGTCGATCAGCGCTTGCGTGGGGTTGGTTCCCACCGCCTGCTCTTGCAACTTCTCACCGGAGACCCGTCCCTGATCGGCCTGGGTCAGGGCTTGAATGAAGTTGACCGCTGCGGTGACAGCCCCCGGCTTGTCCCGGGTGTAGCCCGACGGGATGCCGTTGGTGATCGATTGCGGTCCGTGCGCGGATCCAATCCCCTGGGTTGCTGAGTTCTTCTCTCCGTCAACGGAACCGCCGCTGTCACCGCCGCCGCCGCACGAGGCGGCCACGATGATGACCAGCAGCACGATGACGGCCAGGGCGCCGCCACCGATCCACCATGGCTTACGCGACGGCTTTGCAGTGGCGCTGCCGGCGGCTAGCGGGCCCCCGACCTGGCTGTAGTTGCGGGCCATCACCACTCGCCCCCAACTAGGGTCGCCACGCACGGATGCGCGTCAGGCGTTGGTGGTGTGGTTCTGGCTGGGTCAGTGACCATCATGAGGTTGTTCTCCTTTGATCTTGCGGTAGCCGTGGTGGATTCGGGTGGGTGTCAGAAGGCGAGGCTGATGGCGATCATGATCAGCGTGAGCACCAGCGCCGCAGCGAAGATGAGCGCGACGCGGAAACGGCGTCGGGCGTGGTTGTTGCCGCGGACCCGGGGAGGCACTGGACTGGCGGCGTTGATGGGCCTGCGGGCGCGGGGGCTGGGTGCGTTCATGGTGGGGTTCTCCTGTAACGGTTGATGGTTGAGCTGGGCAGTGAGGTGTTATCCGCCGACGGCGAACAGAACGCCGGTGATCAAGATGGAGGCTCCGGCGCAGGCACCCAGACCCACCAGGGCGTCGTAGAATGATTGTTTGGCTTCGACTTGCTGACCGGCGAAGCCGCGTTTGTTGGCCATGCCCATTTTCGCGCCGGCCGCGATGACCCAGATTGCGCAGCATGCTAGGCATGCTGCCCAGAACGCGCCCATGAGTCGGCGCCAGCTGTCCCCGACCCCGGTTCCCCAGAGCGAGAAGTCCGGCAAGATCCCTTCAAGGGGATTCCATGCCGCCGCCAGCACAACGGTATTGCCGGCGGTCTCGGCGCCGGCCACTCCGGTGCCGGCGAGCCAGGCCAGGGCTGTGAGTCCGGCGATCACCGCCGCTCGACGACGGGTGCGTGGCCGGGTGATGGTGTTGGTGGTGCTGGTCATCGGTTACCTCCTTGTGTGTGAAATGAATCGGTCCGGTGCGGCGGCATCGGGCCGGGGATGGGTTGCTGCGTGGAGCCGGGGTGCCAGGTCGGCGCGGCGGCCATCTGCTGCAGATAGGCCCCGGGTGGGCCGTACCCCGGCTGCGAGACCGGGGCGCTATAGGGGGCGGGCCGGGTGATCGACGCCGGCACCTCGCCTGCGGTGTACTCCACGGGCGCACCTACCCGCAGATGCGCGAGACGGTCGGCGATCTCGGCCGCGACCCGGGTGTAGGCCACATGGGTGGTGTACGCCAGCTGCGATTCAGCGATCCGGGTTCCGGACCCTTCGAACAGCGGCTCATAGGGGACGTCGACGATCCGGGTGATGCCCAGATCGTGCAGGTCAGCGATGATCGCGTCCCGGTCGGCGGGGTCGGCGCTGCCGGGAGTGGGCGCGATCGCCACCACCGCGCCGGTCACCAGGTCGCCGCGCCCCCCGCGCCCGCGCAGACCGTCGAGCATTTCCAGGACCGCCCGCGCTGCGTCGCGGCGGTAGGTCATCGGAATGACCAGCTGGTGGGCGTGCGCGGCCGTCCACTGCCAGTTATCGGACAGGTCTTCTCCAGCGGTGTCGACGAACACCCCGACGCGGTGCCGGCGCAGGACGGCCGCGATGGCGTCGCATTCGGTCGCGCCGATGGCTTTGACGCGCGAGGAGGTGCTGTCGGAGGCCAGGACGTCGACCTTGGTTCCGGGTTGGCGGCGCAGGTAGGTGTTCAGGGCGCCTGCGGTGGCGTTCGGGCCGG
Source organism: Williamsia limnetica (assembly GCF_003217475.1). GTDB lineage: Bacteria > Actinomycetota > Actinomycetes > Mycobacteriales > Mycobacteriaceae > Williamsia > Williamsia limnetica. The sequence goes on from NZ_QJSP01000016.1 coordinate 41,711, forward strand.
CGAGCTCGGCGGCGTGCTCGAGCAGATCCCACACGTGCAGCTGCTCACCGTCGGTGGTCGCTTCTGCCCGGTCTGCCAGCGTCCCTTTGGATTCGGTGTTGTCCCATGCCACGATCCCGGCGCCGTAGAACATGCCGAAGATGTAGGACAGCATCAGCGTGGTCGGGGTTTTGCCCTGTCCGCCTTTGGGGTTGGCGATCATCACCTGGAACCACGGCGGCAGGACCGCGCGGGTGATGGTTTCGGTGTCGTAGCGGTAGTCGATCTCGTCGGGCTGCGGAGCGAGCTTCATGCCCAGGGTCTGGTTGAGCCAGCCCCGCTTGCCCCACTCGGCCGGGTCGGTTTCGATGCCCGGGCTCGCGGCGAGCAACCCGGTCCGCCGGACCTGCTCGCGGTAGACCTCATCGGCCTCGATATCGGGAGCCGCGTCCGGTCGTGGCTGCCTGGTCTGGGCAGGCACCGGTGCAGCGGGCGCGGTGAACTCGACCGTCGGGGCGTCCCCGGCACCTGGTTGCGGGGTGCTGCGGGGTGCGGTGATCTGCGCGCGCAGGGCTTCGGCGGCGTCGCGGGCGCTCACACGCCGGGCGGTCTCGGTGTCCCCAGTGGTGGGGTCATCGACAGCGGTGTCGTCGACGTCGGTCTGCTCGGTGTCCACCTCGGGTTCGGGGTCGGGTTCGGTGACCCGGCGCAGCGTTTGCGCCCGCAGGTTGACCGGGGTTTCGGCGTCGTACGGACTGCCGAACTCAGACTGCGGAAAAGTGTTGTTGGAGTAGCTCATAGGTGTCCTCCTTCGAGGTATTGGTGCACTGTCGGTGGCGGGTCATCGCTGGGCGAGTTGACTCACCTCCCAGAAGTCGGCGGCCGTGCGCACGCAGATCACCCACGCCGACGAGATCGCGGGCTTGCCGATCTGGTTACCTTCGGGAGTCCGCGCGATCTGCTGGACCTCGTAGACGAAGAACTTGCGGTCCGCGGTCTGCGGAGCGCCCTGATCGGGCAGCAACCGCCAGGTAGGAGTGACCACCGCGTCTTGCTCGGCCCAGGTCAGCCACTGCCCGCCAGGGCTGTTCGACCCGGTGGAGAACAAGCTGTCGGCGAACGCCGCCGTCAGCAGCGGCGCAGTGCGGGCGGCGGCGTCGTTGGGTCCGTCGTCACTGCCGGTGTCCCAGGAGAACCAGATCTTCACCGCAGCCTGAGCGAGCTGCTCGGGATCAGACCGGTCGACCAGCAACGCCTTGTCCAGCGCCGTCGCCGGCGTCGGGGCCGTCGGTTCGGTGGTGGCGGGAGCGTCATTGGGGTCCCACTGCTGCGCCGGGGCCAGCGGTGTGGCTGTCGTCGAGGCGCTGGGGCTGTTGTCGTCGCTGGAGCAGCCCGCGACAAAAGCCAAGGTCAGGGCGAGGGTGGCCACAGCCAGCCAGGGCCGGCGGGTGATGGTGCTCATCCGAATCTCCTTGCGTCGATGCCGCCGCCGAGATTCGACAGCGGCGATACTTTGACCACATCGCCTGATTGGGGGGCTTCGATCATCTGGCCGCCGCCGATGTACATGGCCACGTGCTGGGGGTTGCCGCCGCCCGGGAACACCACATCGCCCGGCTGTAAGGCGTTGATGGGGACGGGTTTTCCGCGTGGGTCGTTGAGCTGCCTGACCGTGTAGTGGTCGAGGATGATCTTGTGGTCGGAGGCTTGGGCGATGGCGTAGATCATCAACCCGGAGCAATCGAACCCGATCTTGTTGAAGTCGCCGAAACTGTCGGCCACCCCGCCGTCGGCGATGCCTTTCGACGGGCCATTGGCGGTGCCACCGCCCCAGGCGTAGGTCGTGCCGCGCCAGCGCATCGCCGCGTCCACCGCTTTCTTCCCGAACGGGCCACTGAGCGCGAGATCGGCCGCCCCGCCGCCCGCAGGGTCAGGGGCGCTGAACTTGGCGATCGCGTTGGCCGGGATGTTGCGGACGTAGTTCTGGGTTTGGGTGTTCTGGCAGACCCCGCCTTGAGAGGCGGTCGCGCCGGGGCCGCAGTTGTACATCGACAGGTACAGCTCGGTCAGATCGCCCTGCAGGCTTCCGTCCTGCAATCCCTTCTTGGCGATGCCGACGAGCTCGCAATCGAACGAGGCCATCGACATCACCGCATCGGGAACGGTGTACGGGTCTTTGGTGCCGTTCCCGTCGCCGTCAACGCCCTTCTCAGGCCACACCGACGGAATGAACTGCGCGTTCCCCATCGCCCCTGAATCGGCGTTGTACGCCTTCGGGTTGAAGCCGCCGCCCTCGTTCTCCAGCTGCGCCGCCAGCAGCGGTGCGGTGACCTCAGGGCAGGTCTGGGCGGCTTTGATGATCCACGGCTCGTACTCGGGCGGGACCGATCCCGGCTTGAGGACCGCTCCGCCGCCGGCACCGGGGAGCACGCACCCGGCGGCGGGGGTGACGGCGGCCGCGAGCTCCACCTTCGGTGCGGCGGCCGTCCCAGACAGGAAGGTGCCTGCGGGTGCGGGCTTTTTGTCGGTGACCGCTGCTTCTTTGCTGGTGGTGGGCCAGGCGTTCCAGCCTTGGCCGATCAGGACGCGGTTGGCGACCTCCATTTGTTGCTGCGGTGTGGCTTTGTTGGCGGTTGGTGCGAACTCGTCGCCGCCGTGGCCGGTCCAGGTCGATGGCGCGAACTGCAACCCGCCCTGGTAGCCGTTGCCGGTGTCGATGGCCCAGTCGCCGCCGGATTCGAGTTTGGCGACTTTTTCCCAGTCGGCGACCGAGACCACTGACGGATCAGAGGGAGCGGGGGCGGCGTTGACGTCGGTGGCCGCTGGTGGTCCGCGCGGTGCGGCGGGATCGGCGGACGGGTCGCTGGTGGGTTGGCCGGGTTCGCCGGCACCGGAGAGCCAGGGCATTGGGTCGACGGCCTGGCCGCCGCCCAGGCGGGTGCCGTCCCACAGCTCGAAATGCAGGTGGGGGCCGGTTGATTCTCCTTCGTTGCCGACGGCTGCGATCTCTTGGCCCGCTGAGACTTGATCGCCGGTGCGGACTTTGAGCGAAGCGCCGGTCATGTGTCCGTAGACGTTGGAGAACTTCTTGCCGCCGTCGTCGAAGTCGATGATGATCCAGTGCCCGAACCCTTGCGCTGTCTCAGCTTTGGCGACGGTGCCGCCCATGGCGGCGTAGATCGGTGTACCCAGCGGGGCGGAAAAGTCTGAGCCCTGATGCTGCGTGCCCCACCGCGGCCCGAAGGGGCTAGAGAGCTGGTAGGTGCCGGTCTTGAGTGGCATGACCTTGCTGCCGGGTCCGGCCAGTGTGGGCCCTGAGGTGGCGACCTGGGGCAGGCAGTCGGTCGGTGGCGGGTTGTCGTCGGAGCCGAAACCGAAGAAGCCGATGATGACGATGAGCAGTCCGACCCCGCCGGCGAGCGAAAGTTTCTTGCTGGTTCCAGCTGATGATGCCATGGGGTCGACCTCCTCACTTTGGTTGCATTACTTCGCTTTTCACGCGCCCGGCCAGGACAAGCAAAAAGAGGAAAGGGGGTGCGCGGGCTATTCGCGCAGCCGTTGTGTCAGGTGCTCATCAGCTCCTTCACCCGCCCAACGCTGTGCGGAAGAAGTCGTAGAGCCATTCGAGTGCGGGTTTGCCGTCGATGACGAGCTTGTCGTAGGAACCGTGCGCGTTCGAGGCGTAAAACGTTGCTGCGGTAAGTCCTTCGCCGACGAGCTTGGACAAGTCCTGGGCGCCCTGGGAGGACACCAACTGCGTCAGCGAGCCGAACATCGCGGTCATGTCCTGGCCGCCGCTGGCGGTCGCGAGAGCTTGCTGCTCGGGACTGGCGCCGGCGCCGAGGAGCTCCGGCGACATCTTCGCGCCGGGCTCGAGCACACCGAGCGCGACCGAGGCCAAGTCCAGGCCGATCGGCAGCAGCTGCGTCAGTGCGAACAGGTTCCGTGTTTCGAGGACCTGCCAGGCCACTTCCTGGATCTGGCCGACGTTCTTGGCCAACCGGATGATGTCGAGGTTGCCGAGCAGCCCCAGGACCACCGACGCGATCGCCGTGGTGCCGGAGGTGTCGGGAACGAGAGCGACCAGCTTGGCGGCGGTCTTGAAATCGACCTGCGCGGCCATCTTCACCCACGGAGAGAGCTGGTTGTTCAGATCGCCGGAGATCTTGTGGGCACCGGCGATGTTGCCGGTAAAGATCTGCTGCGGCAGAGCCTGCAAGTTCGCGACGATCCCGGCGTAATCAGTGCTGGTGACCGCGGTAATCACGTTCATTCCCTGCCCGATCAGCACATCGGGCTTGAGACCGCCGAGCACCGAGGACGCGGAGGTCAGCGCGGTCTTGTCAGCAGCATTGAGCGGGGCGACCTGCGCCACCAGCTGCGCGGCCGAGGCGGTGAGCCCGGCGATGTCAGGAGCCGATGTGGTGGCTCCGGTCGTACTGGATCCGGGGGCGGGGAGCGCGTTCGTGCCTTGCCACGGCGCGCTCCCCTCCCCCGTCCCTGATCCAGGCGGCGAACCTGGATCGACCACTCCCGCACCCTCGCCCTCTAGGGGGGTTGAGGACGACGGCGCAGTAGTGGACAGTGTGGTCGTCGACGAGCTGGTGGTCGTCGACGTCGAAGCCGGCGCACTCGGCGCCGCAGTAGTCGTGGTGGTCGGCACGGTCGGTTCTGCCGGCGACACGTCGGGTGCGGTGGCCGGGGTCAACGGCACGGTGGGACCCGAGCCCAGGGCCTGCGAGAGGCCGGACGCGATCGTGGTGGCGGTGTTCAGGATCGCGGGAATGTCCATCCCGCCCAACGTCGTGAGCAGCGCGTTGGCCTGCCCTGTGGGGGTGGCCGGATCCGCGCCCTGGACGTACTTGGTGGCGCCGGGGGTGGTGGCGACCCACTGCTGAGTGTCGGCGACAGCAGTAAACGTCTCCAGGATCTGACCGGCCAGAGACGCCAACGACGCGAGCTGACTGGCTTGCCCGCCCGAGGTCGGCGCCCCCTGCTCGGACAATTGCCCGAGCCCGGTGGCCAGTGCATCGGTGGTCGCCACCGTCCCCGGAATGTCGGTCCGCGAGTAGTCACTGGTCAGGCCAGACACATCCGGAGTGGTTGCTGCCGGTCCGGATTCGGTGCTGGTAGTGCTGACCGGGGCAGTGGTACTGCCAGGGCTGGTTTCGCCGTTGCCGGCCGAGCCGAGGGTCTGGCCGAGGCCGGCGAGGAAAGAATGCTGCGAGGAGTTGGTGGAGCAATACAGATCGCCCGGTGCGCAGAGCTGCCGGACTTTGGACTCGAGTTCGCCGAAGCCGCCGTCGCGGGTGCCGGCGATGCCCTTGCCGTCCGGGGTGGGCCCGGCGACGGGCGCGTTGCCCTGCTTGGGGTCGGCGACCAGGCCGACAGCGTCGACCTTGCTGGCATCGACGGGGCCTTTGCCGTGCCCGATCTGCCAGGCAACGTCCCCGGCAACATCGGCGCCCTGGGAATACCCGCCGAGCACGTTCTGCGAGGTGGGGCACCGCTTGATCAGATCCTGCAGCCGCGCCACACCTTCGGATTCCGATTGTGCGTAGGTCTTACCTTTGTCGAATGCCGACGCCGAATAGTTCGGGTAGATGACGGTAATCGTTGAGCCGTACGACTTCTTGAGCTTCTCCCCCACCGCACCGAGCAGACCGGCCGGTTTGGTCGGATCAGCCGCCGGCGACGTTTCCCACGTCCCGGGAACCAGGTAGGCCATGTACTGGGTACACCCCGACCCGAGGTCGGCGGCACCGGCCGGCCCCGGCGCCACGGTGCCCATCGCGACGACGGTGGTGGCCGACGCGGCGACGAGCGCGGCGCGGTGTGTGATCGACAAGCGGCTCACAGTGGTTTTCCCCCTAGACTGGGGACGCTGATGTGCGTCCTGCGTTTGTGTGGACCATCGGCAACCCGCGGCCTGGGAGCGTTACTCGACGCCAATCTGATTCCGCTCCCAGGCCGCTCTATCGCACCCGGTGGGCCCAATCCCACCGCCCCGGCGCGAGGTCCGTTACTGCAGCTCATCGCTGTTCTCACCGCTTGATCGACACGTTGGTGGGTATGGCCGTGATCACGGTCCGGTCGCCCTGACGGGCGGTCTCGATCACCTGAAAGGTCAACTCCGGCTCGGAGTTCGGACGGAACTCAGCCAAACGAACCTCGTAGGTCCCGTTGCCCCGGTCCGTGATCTGCAAGCAGTGCGTCGTGCCCGGCGGCATCGCGTCGATACTCGACTGCAGGCTGGCGGCGTCGCCGACCAGGGCGTCCGGGGCGACTGCCTCGCGGGCGGCCACGCCCGAGCGGGTCACGTAGTAGCCGTAGTCGAACTTCTTGATCGCCTCGACACCGGTATCGGTCCCTCCGGCGTCTTTGCCCCAGGAGACCGCACCCACTGCTGTCGATGGGCACGCGGGGTCGGTCACCGACGGCGGCGGCACCGCCACCGTCGGCGACTGAATCTGATCTAGGGCAGGCAGATCGGCGTTCGGTGCGTCATCTCCACCGATCACCTTCGACACTGCCCACCCGCCGGCGATCACCACCGCAACCACGATCAGGGCAGCGACGACCACGACACCCGCCACCACGGGACCGCGGCGGCGACCGCGCCCCGTGGTGACTGATGCCCGCCGGGGCTGGTCAGTGCCCTCGACCCTCGGCGCTGCCGCTCTCGGCGCTGCGGCCGGCAGTGCTTGCGCCTGTCGGGTCGCGGGCTGGTTCCACCCTCGGCGGCCGCCACGCATCGCGCGGGGCACGCTCGCACCAGCTGCGGGCATAATCGCCCGCGGCCGGCGCGCAGGTCCGGGCCGGCCCGATCCTGGCCGACGAGTGCGTGTGGCAGGCATGGCAGGTGTCCCCGTGCTACTTGTCCGCCGGGGCAAACTGCGGGAACTCCACCCGCACACCGGGGATGACCTGCTCGATCTGCGTACTGACCTGCGCCGTCACATCGGCAACTGTGTCGCGGGCGGTCTGCGCGAGAAACCCGATCGCTTCATACGGGGCGTCGGCCTGCTCAGCGGACCACTCCAGCGGCACAGACACCGGGCCAACGTCGACACTGCCCGACACATCGCCTGCAGAGTTGACGACGTAGGACACCGTGCCGTTGCCGGGCAGGCCGTCGGCGTTGAGCTCGAATTGATTGGCCTCGGGGTTGGGTGGTTCGGGGTGGCTCAGCTCGGATTCGGGTGTGCCCGGCGCAGGCGGGGCGTCCTTGCTTGCTCCCGGATCGCCGGCACCGAACAGCCAGCCCAGCAGACCGCCAGCGACGCCGCCGGCGATGGCACCGGCACCGCCCACAATGAGCAAGCCGCCCGCGGCACCGGCCGCGCCACCGGCCGCGGCACCGATCAGCGGGGCCACCGGGGTGAACGGCGGCACAAACGGAGCGACTGCGGTGCCGATACCCAAACCAATCAAGGCCCCGGTCGCGCCGAACACGACGGCCGCCAGAGGCCCGGTCAGCATGAAGCCGGTGACACTACCGGCGACAATGCCCACCATTGTGGCCGCTGCCTGACGGCTAGCTTCGTCCTCGGGTACACCGATAGAAATCAACGTCGTCGCGATATCAGCAGTCCACTTCGCGTTCCACCGATTCCACGACCGGGTATCAGGATCGCTGAGCCAATCCGGTTGTGGGCCGGTCTTATTGCCGAGCATCACGTATCCCGGCCGCGGCAGTACCGGTGTTACGGGCTTGGTTTGTTTGGGGAGATGGATCGGTCCCTGCGGCACCGGGTTATATACCTGTGGGTACACCGGAGCGGGCTCGTCCCATCCCTGCACCACCGGGGGCGCGGCCGGGTCCCACACCGGATCGGGAACCGACCCCGGCCCCGAATCGACAACGGGAGCAGTCTCGACAGGTGCAGTCGGCGCGGGCTCGGGAGTCGGAGTGACACCACCCTGACCAGGTCCGGCAGACGGTGGAGCTGTTACACCGCCCTGACCCTCAGGGTCAGCGAACGCGGTGCCGGCACCGAAGCTCATCACGGCTGCAGCTGCCACAGCAGCCGCAATCATGCGACGTGACGTCGACGACGGAGTGGACAACGAACGGGAAACGCGCGGTTCGACGAGCGCATGGCGGGGACTGTAAATAGATCTCGAAGACAAGGGATTTCCTCTGCAAGGTTAGGGAAATTGAAGGGGTGCATCGACGAAGCGTCTAACGAGCACTCCAAAAACCGCCTACCCTGAGAGGGTCGGCAGTCGCCAAATGCGGTGGTTGCGTGACTAGACCCCGGACCCCCCTGGACGCCAATCTTTGGAAGGGTTCGGGGTCGATCTAGCTGTTCATGGAGGCGCTAGAACCAATAGTTCGTGTCTGTCGCTGAGAAGCGGCGTGAACTGCACGATCTGCGGCGAACTGACAGAGTTGTTCGCCAGGTGATACCGACGCGGTGTGTATGCGCTAAAACCCATTCCAGACTCCCCCAAAATCACGGCACGACTGTGCCCGAAATTGCGACCACCGGCGAGTCATCAAACCGATGAGAAGAGTCCTCCCTGACGGGAGCGCGAAAGGATAGTAAGCAGATGGATGTCCGTTCCGCAAGCGACACGGCCGTGTCGTCACCTTGTCAGCACCCATGCAGATAGCGTAAGCCGCGTACCGACGAACCGCAACTGTTTTTCGCAAGTATTGTTCGTCCGAAGGCTGGGAGGTCTGCTGTGAGCGGCCACAATGAAGACGGACAGGGAGTTGGCGGGGTCAATGGCGGAGAGGCGGTACGGCGGGTGCCACGCGGCGGTACGGCAGGCTTTTCTCCGGCGGCACTGCGGCGGGCTCTTGAGCGACACAACCTAGCGATCGAAGACTTGGCGGATGAGATCGGAGTCTCGCGCCAGGCGGTGTCGTCGTGGTTGGGAGGCGTGACTACGCCGTCCCCTGCGTCCCTGGTGAGCACCGCCAAAGCTGTGGGCCTCACGCCAGCGGATCTGACCCCCGGTGTGTCTGACCACCCGTATTTGGCGGACCTGCGTGGTCGGGCCGGGCTGACTCAGACCGAGGTGGCCAAGAGCCTGGGCATGGCCAAGAGCGTTCTCAGCGACATTGAACGAGGCCGGCGGGCGCCCGATCCCAGCCTGGTGACGCTCATGGCGCCTTTGTACGCGGTCTCGGAGAAAGCGCTACGCGCGGCGTGGGATCGGGGTGTCGAGGATCGAGCGCATGTGCGTGAGGCGCGGTCCAGGGCGCGCCGACGCGTCAAGTAAAGGTCGCAATTTTTGATCGTTCCCGATTTAAGGGACGTCGATCTCAGTTTCGCCTGGCTCCGCCTTGCTCTTGCCGTCAGCGTAATCCTGGACGGTGGCCATGCTCATCGCGACCGCCCAGCCCATTTTCAGGCTGCCATCCGGGTACGTCGCCGCCTCTGTGTCGAGTCGGGCATCGCGAGCAGGGTTCGTCATCATCAATCCTCCATGTTGGGTTGGTCGTGTGCGCACTGCCATTGCCATTGCGTCGTGCGCCCTACCACAGCAGCGGCCCCCCTTGCTCGGAGCTGTCGCCGCGATCTTCGTGAGGAGCAACGGTTTCCACGCGAATAAGTCCGTGGCCGAACACTCCCGGTGTCGCGGCAGCGAGCAGGAATTTTGCCTCGATCCAGTCGGTGTCCGGGAACCTAACCCATGCTCGGTACTCCTCTTTGGTCGTTTCTGCCTTCGCGAGTCTGAGCTGGGCGGCGGTCATCTCCTCGATGTTGTCCTGGTGAAACTCCGGATTGTTAACCAGCCAACCGTCCAGAGGAGCCGGGGGTGGTGTGAGCCAATCGGCCACAATGCCGGTGGCAAAGTCGATGTGACCGATGCCGACCGGGTCATCTCCGGCGATCAGCGCAGCAGTGGTCCGAGCAGTACGCCGGTCATAGGTATCGGTGAGCTGTGGTTTCTCGACGTCGGAGATGTCGTGCACGAGCCCCCGAAGCATCCACACTCCCTCGTCTTTGCGGACCGCTCGCATAGTCATATATGCCTGCCGCACAACGTTATCCATCCTCTTCAGGGTTAACCTGCTGTCGAATGTCGCACCGTGCTCGACAAGGTTGGAGCGCATCTCGGCGATGAACCGACCGAGCTCACCTTCCCGAGGGAAAGCTTCAAAGTGACGAAAAATCTCCGGGCTCACACGCTGTTCCTTGGGTTCAGCGTGACCGAGGATTTCTGTCTCGATGGTGCGGCCGTGATAGGTGATCTCCGTGGCAGGATCCCATTCGAAGGCCCCAATGGCCCGAACGGGTGGCACAGGCTGGTCGGTAGGGCCGATCCACACTTGCGCGCCGTACGAAACACCCAGCGGACCAAGGATGGGGTCGGCGATGAGCTGAAGTGGCGGGTATCCCTCTTTCACGGTCACCGCCTGCTCGACGCGCTCGAAGCTGGTGACGGCCGCCTTGACCGCATCCAGGATGGCGGCGTCGATGTCGAGCTGCCTATAGTGCTCGCGCCGACGTATCGAGACGTACTGGCGCGGCTTCTTGCCGTCGAAGATCAACGTTGGTTCGCCGTCGGCCATCCACTCAACGATGTTCCAGGTCGAACTGTTCTCAGTGCTGTTCAAAGTGTTCCCCTAACACCCTTCGAGTGTGTTCACACTCATGCTTGACCTCGTGGCTGGACCACGCCCCGTCGAACATTGTGGGCCATCGGCGAACGCTGCCCGACGCAGGATTCAGCATGAAGTATGTCAAATTGCTTCTGATCATGAGAACAGAAGACCCGGACAGCGGGGTCCGCCGCGAGAGCAGACAGGATTTTGTGGTTGCTTTCCACAGCCTGGGTATCGGTCGCCAGGAGCCGTTCGGCGACCCCGGTGACCCTCGATTGGATCGACGGGCTGTCAAGGCCGATCGCTGCGCGGTGCATGAACGCGTCTCCGGCATGGATCAGCCATCCCCGGCCTGGATCTCGCACCGCCACCGCCGAGTGCCCTGTTGTATGGCCGTGCAGCGGCACCATATACAGCCACCCCTCTGCATCAACCTGGGTGGCGGCCAATCCGAGTACGTCCGAATCGGGGGCCGCAGCGACTACCACGCGAGTGGATATTTCAGCGATGTGCTTCGGGCGGTATCGGATCCTCTGCTTCTGTGATGATCGGCTGACCGCCACCTCGAGCTCGGCTCGCGTTGTGTACACCAAGGCGCCCGGAAAATCCGATGCGCCGCCGATGTGGTCGTAGTCAAGATGCGTGGCCACAACGCCAGCAACATCACTCGATGACCATTTGCCCAGTTGAGTGAGCTGAGACAGCACCGTCTCGCAGTCACGCAACGATGGTCGCAGGGGGCGAATGGCTCCCCCCAACCGTTTACCTGGTTGCGCGATGTCTGCCGTTCCCAGACTGGTATCGATCAGAATCAGGCCATGCTCGAACTCGCACGCAAGAACGTGCGTAGCCAGCAGGGCTCCCGGCCACGGCCTAAACGTGCCGCAATTCAGGTGGTGCACTTGCCTGAGACGGCCCAGAGATTCGATCACGATTAGCCTCCTTGAGGCACGACGAATGGAAGGCATAGCGCCTTCTGCTTCAGCAGAGGCCCATGCGGCCATCCGGAACCGAGACCGTCAGGAACCGGGAATCAATGTTGAACCTAGCAGCAGCTGGCCGCCGCGTCTGTGGTGCCATTGTGGGTAGCGGGATTGAGCGTTACGCTCAATTCGCAAGACAGCTGTCGCCAGCGCGGGGTTGGCGAGCGCAACTAGAGTCTCGGGGACTTACATGCTGCATTCGGCTCTACTCGTTGCCCTGATCGCTGTTGTGATCGGCGCGTTCGCGATCACTGTCGTGCTCGCGATCCACCAGCTACGTCATCCCGAGTGCCAGGGCATCATCGATGCTTACGACGAGGCCAGGGCTGCTGGCTCAGCCACAGTGTCGCGCAGCGAGCTCCTCGCGGCACTCGCCGAGGTAGCGGCGGCGAAAACAACGCCCACCGACGCGAGACGACCGCTTCAACGGCACCTTCATGCCACGGGCAACCGCGGGATGCTCTCTGATGGTCGCCGGCCGGGGTCGGTCCTCTAGGGATCCAGAACGCTTCTAGCACTATCGCAGATGCCGGGCCGTCTCAGCGGCGGATGCGCTGGCGTGAAGGTATGGCCCCTGCGCTTGTGTACAGCCCAGGTCGGTCATCGCCCGCAGTTCGTCCGCACTGGAGACCCCATCTGCAATGACTACGAGGTTCTCTGAGCGGGCAATGCCCACGATGCTCTCCACCACAGTTCTCGCGAAGTGCGATGTCGAGTAGCGGTTGACGAATGACGCGGCAATCTTGATCCCGTTTACCGGTAGTTGTTCTAGCTGCTCCAACGACGAGTACCCCGACCCGAAATGATCAAGGACGATCCTCACGCCCAAAGCGCGCAGGTCTTCGAGCTGCGCGCGCGGAATCACGATGCTTCGCCGGGTCCCGCTCTCGTCGCTGAACGCAGTCTCGCTGACTTCAAGTCGTACATCGGCTGGCCGGACGGACGATTTCTCGACCGCCTCCCGTATCCCGGTGACCAGGTGGACATCGCGGAACTGGCCGGCAGACACATTCACCGCCAGCGTCAACTCGCCGGGTCGGTACCCGAAAACGGTGGTCAGATCCGCCAGGGCTTCGACCATCACCTGACGGCCGAGCGTCTCAACAAGATTGGATTGTTCAGCAAGAGGCATGAACTCAGTCAGCGCGATCTCACCCCTGGTGGGGTGCATCCAACGCGGATGAGCTTCTACAGCCACAGGTAGTCCAGTCGCGGTGTCGTAGATGAGTTCATAGGAGTTCCGGACCTGCGCCTCGTTCCCCGCAGTATCGAGCGCCACACGCAGATCCTGCTCAAGTTGCTGGCGGTACTGAAACTTCTCTCGCAGAGGCACCGAAAAGAGCACGGCGCCAGCCCTGTCCGATTGCTTGGCGTAGTACAACGCAATATCCGCATCGCGCAGCAGGTCGACCCCGCTGCGCTGCTCAGCGAGGAGGTCAGTACCGACGCTTCCTACGCTCGCGGTCATGCGGACACTGCCCGCGCCGGCCTCGATCGGGTCAGTGGCGATCGCCGCGAGGAGGTGGTCGGCCTGACCAGAAATCGATGCCCCAGGTGAGCTGGCAGGACTGATGACGACAAACTCGTCACCGCCGATACGGCCGACGACAGAGCCCGGTACTGCGGCGTGCAGGAGGCGTTGCGCCACAATGCGCAGCACCTCATCGCCGTAGCTGTGGCCGAGTGAATCGTTGATCATCTTGAAGCGATCGAGATCGAGGTAGTGCACATTGACCAGCGGGACTGCTCCGCGCTCCGGCTTTGCGAGATCAAGCCGCGCAAGCAAGCCCGAACGGTTCAGGAGGCCAGTGAGCCCATCGTGAATTGCTCTGTGTCGCTGATCTTCTGCGTCGACGGTCTGCTCGGTGATGTCGGTCAGCGACGTAATCAGGGTTGGGTTGTCCTGATCGATGTCAAGAATGTGACAGCTCACCGAGAACCACCGAAGGCCGGCACCGGTCCGCCGGGCCCTACGACCGGTGAAGCCCACACCGGTCCGCAAGACTTTCGCGATGAGGTCCTCTCGCTGATCGTCTGGAAACTCGATCGGCAACGTCGCAATTCCCAGGCCGGGCACATCTGCGGGCGAAAGCCCTAACAGGTTGAAAGCCGCCGGGTTCGCCAACTCAATCACGCCCTCGGACGTCGCAACAATAATTGCTTCGTTCAGCTCGGAGATGACAGTGCCAAACCGCTCGATCGACTGCCGAGCCGACGCCATGTCAGCGCACAGGAGAACGAATCCCTCCCCCATCGCTGTCACGGAAATTCGAATGTTCAGCGACGCACCACTGGCATGACTGTGCACCGCATCGAGAGTTCCGCCGAGCGCCAATGCTGTCGGCGCATCGAACCGGGCATTGACGACTTCGTGGAAAGGTCGCCCGACAGCAGCGTTCGCCGATAGTCCGTACACACGCTCTGCAGCCGGGTTCCAGGCTTCGATCACGCCGTCGGCGGTGAGCGCAATGACTGCATCGCTGACGTGATCGACCAACGCCGCCTGGTACTGCAACGCAGCCTCGGCCGCTTTTTTGGTCGATATGTCGCGCATGATCACCTGGAATGCTGGGCGGCCATCCCACTCCGTACGGACCGAGACAATCTCAGCGGGCTTGGTGGAACCATCGGCCAGGAGCATCAACGCCTCAGCAGGCTCGGTGGCAGCCCCGTCCTCCCCCAGATTCATGAGACGTTCAAGCATCTCCGGAATGGAATCGGGATGGACGAATTCAGTGATGTATCGGCCGATCATGTCCTCTTTGGATCGCACACGGGCTAGCCGCACACCTGCCGGATTGATGTAGACGACAACACCGGCCTCGTGCACCGCGATCGCGTCGGGGCTCAATTCCACCAGCAGTCGATACCGCTGGGCTATTGCCGACGAAGACTCGGTGTCGGTGGATACCTCTGCCGGCGAAAGAAAGCCGCCAGACGTTGGATCGGCACTACTCACCCCAATTTCACCCCCCGTCATTGCGCGCGTCCCCACCGGACATTCTGTCCAGCCTGGATCAAGTGCCGCCGGCTCCATTGAAGCAGCAAATCAACCTTTAACCCACACCTAGAAAACAAACGGACATCGCAGAAACGTGCCAGGTCAGGGACCGTAGGAGCGCACGAGTCCTCGTGTGCCTTTGCTTTGCTAAAGAGATGAGAGACCACTATGAATATCAATACTCGCAGACAGCCCATCAACATCACCGGGGTCGGGGCCGTCACTGCCTACGGATGGGGTCGGGAAGCGCTGTGGACCGGCCTCGCCTCGGGTAAGCCCGCCGCTCAATTGACTGCCGGTTTCGGGAAAACAATTGAGGAGTCGGGATGGGTCGCCACCATTCCGTCCGGAGGAGATCTGGCAGACGGATCTACCCGCTTTGCTCGAGCGATGAGGTGGGCAGCCCGCGACGCCATCGAAGATGCCTACGCACGTGGCTGGACTCCCGGTCAGCGGGTCGGCCTTGTCCACGCCACCGTGCTCGGTGACCTCGAGCTGGGTCGCGCCTTCCAACCAGGGCAAGGATCGCAACTGTCGATCCGGGAGTACCTGGGTATGGCGCCTTCGACACCCGCGTCGACCTTGATGCAGGACTACGGTTTCCACGGTCCAGCGGTCAACGTCTCGGCGATGTGCACGTCCGGAACCGTTGCGATCCTGACCGCCAAGATGTGGCTCGACAACGACATAGTCGATGACGTCCTGGTCTTGTCCACCGATCTGTCCGCAACGCCGGAGGTCGTGTCGACCTTCGTTCGGCTGGGTGTTGCGATCACCGATGCTGAACCGCTCGATGCCTGCCGGCCGTTCCAAGAAGACAGCCGCGGTTTCGTCTTCGGCGAAGCCGCGGTGGGTTTCGTGATGTCCAAACAAGAGACCGACAGCTACCTGAACGTCTTGGGCGGGGCGATGAGTCACGACGGCTTCCACGTCACCTCGGTCGATCCCTCGCTCACCCACGTGAAGTCGTGCTTCACAGATGCGCTGGCCGACGCAGACGTATCGGCGGACCAGGTCAGGTATCTCAACGCTCACGGGCCGGGCACCAAACAGTGTGATGCCGCCGAAGCCGCGGCCGCGTCAGCGCTGTTGCCGGCAGACGTAGGTATTTACTCCGTCAAGCCCCTCACGGGCCACTGCCAGGCGGCGGCCGCCGCAGTAGAGATCGCGGCGGTGGCCATGAGCTTCACCCAGCGTGCAGTGCCGGCGACCCCGACAGTGGCCAAAGGCGATCAGCGCCTCGTCGACGGGTTGACCCCAGCCACGCCCGGAATCACCTTGAAGTCGTCGCTGGGTATGGGCGGGCACAACTCGGTCACGGTCCTCGCCCCACCGACGTCGTCGAGTAGCTGATCGTCGTAGGACTTGGGTGGGGCGGCGCGCGAAGGGTGGTCAGTCAGCCCGCGCCGCCCCACGCAGGGTCGGTACACGCAGCTCAGCGCCGGAGATCCCCGAAAAACCAACCTGATGCTAATTCAGATTCCTGCGGTGTGTCGTGCCCTCGTATGTCTGGGATTGCGGCAGCATGAGCAGCGGCGTCCAGGAAGAACATTTTTCCTACCGGAAAGGGGTCAGCTCATGCCACAACGGCATAAAGGCGATCGCGACCAGGTCACCGTTCGACCACTGAAGCAGCTTGGCGTCAACGAGGTTGCCGATCGGGCAGGCTACTCCGCGAGCCAGTACGTGGCGGACTTCCTGGCGATCGCACTCGGACACCCCGAGCTGGTTGCGGGCCCGGACAAAAAGAAGGGGCAGCCGAGCAGTGCGCTTCCCGGTATGCCCAGTGAGCAAGAGCTGCGTGCCATCCAGGAGCAACTGGATCGCAGAGGACGCGCGGACGCTGGCCAGGAGGTCGTCACCGCCGCCTAACTGAAACTTTGAGCGTCAATAACTGAAAAAGAACAAGCCCCCCGGCTGGAACCGGAGAGCCTGTTCGAAGTTTTGAGAGAAGAGTTCGCCGCTCCGCTCTCGATATCCCCGAAGGGACTGTCTTGCGTGACAGGTCTCAGGGTAGCGCGCACCCTAAGGGGTGTGCAATCCCTGCACATAACGTGTCGGACACAACCTCCGACGTATCACTCGCGCCCCGCCGTTACTGCGGGTCCACTCCCCTGCGCCCGCGCCGTGGCCACGCCACAACTGCCCGCGGCCGCCTGTTCGCGATCATCGCCCACGCCAGCCCCGGCAAAGACGCCGACTCGATCCTGGCCAAGATGGGCGTGCGCGACAGCATCGCCCTAGACCTCGGCCGCGACGCCTACGCCGGTGTTCCGTGTTGGAACAGCGACGAACACTGGATCACCTGGGCAGTGCCGGTCGCCTACGCCCAGTACTACAAGCAGATCCGGCACCGCATCGGCGCTCACAGCACAGAGCACCGCAAAGACGACATCTCACTCAAGACCCTGATTAAAATCGCCGCTGCACACGCTGTGCGCGCTGACTACGGCACTGGCCGCAACTGCCGGCCGACCGTCGACCTCATCGCCGAGATGACCGGCCACGGCGAGCGCACCGTTCAACGTGCCCGCCAAGTACTCCGGCTCATCGGCGTCGCAACGGAGATCTTTCGCGGCCGCCAACGCACCCTCAACGAACGCCTCGCTTCCCACCGCGTCGGAAGCAGCGCCCAGGGATGGGCGTCGGTCTACGCGCTCCACAGCCCACAGCTTGTGGATAAATCCGCAGGTAACAGTGTCGCGGCACCCCACCTCGGAGAGCACCCTTTAGGGTGCCTATCCCCCCTTGGTAACTACTCACTAACCCCCACCAGCACAGCTGGGAAGCTCAAAGGCCGCGCTGCGCGCGACCAAGCTCCAGACAGGACGAGGTGGATCGGGCCTGAACCCGACGAGAAAGGGCTCCTGCTGGCGTCCAGATGGCGCCAGGACCCACGAACTCCGACTTGGGCCCGTCGATACACCCCAGCCGCATGGTCACACGTTCTGGCTAAACCAGCCGCCCATGGATGGACCTGCCGCGACCTCAATGCACTGCTCCGCGACTACACGCTCGCCGGCAACGGCAACTGGATTGCAGCGCGTCCACATCGCCCAATCCCACTGCTCGCGATGATCCTCAATCAGCACGACGACCTGCGCAACCGGCCGGCGGCTATCGATGATGCGCGTGAAGACGAGGCCAACCACCTGCGGATCGCCGCTGCTGCCTGTCCTCGTTGCGACGATAAGGGCTGGGCCCTCCCCTACTCCGACGTCGCTGTGCGCTGCACACACGGGGCTCAATGACCCGGCGTGTGCGCACTTCAGAGGTGGTGGATCACGCTCGCTCCGCCCACCGCCGGGCGTGGATTGTGGATCAACCACCGACCGTGAGCAGTGTTGTAACGTTAGAATGTTGGAACGCTGTAACATTTTAATGTTCAACATATTGAACACTGGAACGTTGCATGTTTACAATGGCTTAGCGCTGCAATCGCATAACATTGAAAGTGCGTAACTGCAGAACGTTCCATGCCTACAAGCCCTGAACGTTGTAGTGTTCAAGTGTTGCAACGCTGGTTCGTTTAAAGCCTGGTTCCGCCAAATGCACAACGTTGTAACGGCACAACGTTTGACTACTGCAGTTCTGCCGTTACAACTCTGAAAGGACGCCCATGACGTACATCATCGTCTGTCACTCCCGCAAGGGAGGGGTGGGCAAGAGCACGCTCGCCTACGAACTTGCATGGCAATTGGACGCAGTACTTGTGGACCTGGAGCACGACGGTGGGGGAGTGACGAAGAAATGGGGCGACCGTCCCCTCGACCGGGTGCGCATCCCGATCTTGGACTCCATCCGCTCCGGTGGGACGCCCAAACCGTTGAAAGGCTTTCACAAACCGCGGTTAATTCCTGGACACCCTGACCTTTACGACCAGGCCCCGGATGAGAACGCCATGGCCGACGCGCTGATGAAGTGGGCAAATGAGTGGGACACCGACTGGGTGGTCGTAGACACTCACCCTGGTGCCAGCCCGCACGCTCATGGCGCTATGACAGTCGCCAACATCGTTTTGGCGCCGACGCCGCTGCGCATCTCGGATCTGGATGCGACTGAACAGATGGTCGCCGACATGGTGGACTATCCCGTTGTCATTTCGCCAACGATGGTGCCGCCGGTCCCGGCCGCAAACCTCATCAAACGGCTCGAGAAGATCGTCGCCGGAACACCGGTGCAAGTAGCGCCGCCCATCCCCGAGGCTCGCGCCGTCGGCACCCGAACCAAACGCGTCGCCATCACCTCCGAGGATCCGCCTCCCAAAGCGCTGGCCAAGGTGGCCACTGCCCTTACTGAAACAGCCGAGTTTGTGAAGGAGTACGTGCGGTCATGAGCGGTCTCGACGCCCTGAGGCAACAAAACAACCGAGGTAAGGGAGGCGGCCGGTCAGTACCGCCAGCACGGCACAAGCCTCGTGAAACTCCTGTGGAGCTCGCACCACCTCCTACTCCCGTTGCGGAGACGCCGGCCGCGCCGACAACGCCCGCGTCACCGCCCAGAAAAGAACGCGCTGTGTCGCCGCCGACAGCCGCGACCAAAAGCGAGCCAGCCACTGGAGCAGCAGCACCCGCAACCACCAAGCCGGAAAAGGTTGCGCCGAGCACGATCTATTTCGACAAAGAGTCCGATGACTGGCTAGAGCAAGCGTGCATTATCGGTCGCCAAGGCCGCCCGAAGATCGACACGCGAAGCGGATTCGTACGGCTCGCGGTACGACTTCTAGCCGAAACCATGTCTCCGGAAGAAGCAGTGGCCCACCTGCGTGCCCATGCTGACAGCAACACCAACCGAACCGGCCGTCCACGCCTCTAACGTTTCAACGTTCTAACGTTACAACTACCGCTCGACATAAGTCGGTCCTGGCGGTGTTTGCCCACCAACCAGGACCTCGACCACAGACAGGACCTGTGACCGTGACTACTGACTCTAAACGCCCGCCCATCGAACGGATCGCTGTTGCAACAGCCATTGCCGTCACAGTTGTTCTGGCCTTGGGCAGCTTCGCACTGAGCTTCTCGGCGCTGTGGGACATCGCTACAGAGATCTGGCCCCAGCGTGAACTCTCCTGGATCGCGCCTGTGCTGATCGACGGAACGATCCTGCAGGCCACCATCTCGCTCGTTGCGGCAGCCAGCGATCCGACTCCGGCCCGGCGCCGGTTCTTCTGGCTCTTGCTCGCCGTGGCCGCCGTCATTAGTATCAGCGGCAACGCATTACACGCCTATGTCACCGGGACCGGGTCACTCTCACCGGTCGCGGCGGTCATCGGTGGGACGATCCCGCCGGCCTTTCTTTTGCTCTCAACCCACGGCCTAATTTTGCTCATCCGTCCGAGCGCCCGTCCGACACCGGAACCGTTCGCACACGAGCTATCGAGCGATGTTCTGGCGGCAGAGATCGATGACCAGGACCTAGTCGACGTCGAGAGCAGCGAGGCGCAGCCAGTCGAGGAACGACCCGTAGGGGAGTACCTCGAACCGGCACGTCACCTACGAGAGCAAACGAACTCCACTACCGAGACCCCGACGATCGCCCGCATCCTGTGGCTCGCAGAAAGTCGCCCCGCGCTGTCCAAGCGGGCCATTGGGGCCCAGGTGAACGTGCACCACAACACGGTGGCCCGGCTCCTCGATGCGTGGGCCGCCTACGCCCCGGTCTACTGGGAAACCGAACGGATCGACGAGCTGGCCCCCGCCTAAGGCGGCCGCCGGTCAGGAACTCGAATTTGGCTCGCAGGAAGCCAAAACTGGCTCTCCAGAAAGCATTTAGCGTTAGCGCTGCTCACCTCACAAGTAACCAGGCCCGCCCAAATTCCAGAACTCATACGAATCCAGGCCAACTGGCGCCCCGGCTGCACTCGCTCGATACGAACACCGAAGGCCCGCGTCTCCAACGACACCGGACTCCGGCCGGCGGTCAAGAACGCCCAGCTAAGAGTCGGCAACAGGTGGACCTCCACCTGTCGTGGGGGGTCGAAAATATGCAGAGTGGGGGAGTGCTGCCAAAAGTCGAACATAGTTTCGATATACTAGCTTGGTGCGGGCCGGTGGGACAGGAATGTCCGGGTGGTGCCGTCGAAGTGCCGGTAGAACGTCGTTCGAGCCACCCGCGACATTCGGGAGACCGCCCCGACCGTGACTGCATCAACCCCGCCGGCACTCAACAGGGCAGATGCCGCATCAACTAACCGATTGCGTGAACGAACTAATCGTGGGTCTTTGTCATCGATTACGTCCTTGGGCTGGGGTCCCGAGTCGCGCCTGGCCGCCATCACCGCACCCACAGTCCCATCCCCGAGACTGCCCGGGCGTCGGCGATCTCCGTTGTCACGAAGTGCTGCTGATAGTAGCGAAAGTCGAGTCGACCCGGGCAGGCCACTCGTGAAACTCACCTGCACCACACTCCGAGGCGATAGGACAGCTCGGGGCTGCGCCGCCCGCTGGGGGCGTCCTCCGGCGGCGACGTGCCTCGTAGAACACAATTGTGTGCGGGCGACCGGGCTGCGGCGGGGGCTGCCTGAAGGGCTTGTCCGGGCGTACGGCGTGAACCGCCGACGCAGCTAAGGTGCACGCGCACAAGTGAATCCGGGTTTCCGATCGCGGTGACGACATCTCGGGTAGGAGGGGAGCGGGCACAGGTCATAGGCGGGTGTAATGCGTCGGGCTGCGCCGCGTTGCGCAGTCGCAGCGCCCCTAGCCTATGGACGTTAGCTGGGCGAGAGTGTTGTCATTGAGTGGCCACTGGGAGCGAGATCAGACCACGGAACGAGAGACCCGGTCGCCATTTAGCCTCTCCTGTTGCGGCGAGCTCAGGGAACCGATCCAGTAGTCGCGGGAACAGCTCAGCGCCTTCCATGCGGGCGAGCGCGGCGCCGAGGCAGAAATGGATGCCGGCGCCGAAGGACAGCGGCCGCGAAACAATCCGGGTGATATCGAGGGCGTCGGGGCGTGTGACGTGGTCAGGGTCGCGGTTGGCTGCACCGAGCAAGGTGACTACGACCTGTCCCGGCTCAAGGTCGACCCCGGCGATTTGTGTCGGTTCCAGCACGGTACGTCCGTTCGTCTGAATCGGGGCGTCATATCGCAAGAGCTCTTCGATAGCGTTGGCGGACAACGCAGGTTGCCGGCGTAGGAGGTCGGCTTGACAAGGGTTGGCTAGGAGCGCGGCTAGCCCGTTGCCGATGAGATTGGTGGTGGTCTCGAAACCGGCGGCGAATAGCAAGATCGCGGTACCGACGCATTCGTCGTCGTCGAGTCTGTCCTCGCCGTGTGCTGCGGCGAGTCTGCTGAGTAGATCGTCGGCCGGGTGAATTCGTTTGGCTGCGAGTAGCGTTCCAAGGTATGCGGCCAGATAGTCCTCGGCGCGGGCCGCTCGCCGAACAGCTTGTGCATCGGACATCGGCTCCAAAGGTGCTACCAAGTCGCGGACAAAGTGGGCGGCTAGCTCTCGTCCTTCGGCGGGCAGGCCAAGTAGATCGCCGATGACGGTCACGGGAAGCGGCAGTGCGAGATCGGTCATCACATCGACGGTGGGTTTGTCGGCCATCTCATCAAGTAGGTGCTCGATGGTCGCGACGATACGAGTGCGCAAGAACTCGACGTGGCGGGTCGTGAAGACGTCGGTGATCAACCGGCGAAGCCGGGTGTGATCAGGTGGGTTGCGGAAAAGCATGGTGCGTCGGAAGCGGTGCATGGCTTCGCGCTGTAGCTCGACGGGCACCTCAGTAAGTCCAAACCCCAGTGACTCGTCGGCCTTGCCCAACTTGCGGTCGCGCAACGCGCTGTCGCAGTCGCGGTGGCGGCTGAGCACCACCACCCCTGAACTCGTCTGTAACACCGGATGGGAGGTGCGCAGTCGTCGGTAAGACTCGTACGGACCAGCGCTGCCATGGTCAGTAAGAAGTGCCGCCCTGAGCAGGTCAGTGCCGTTCGCGTCGGTACTCATGTCTGCTCAAGTGCACGCGCGAAGTGTTCGAGGGTCACCGTCATGAACAACGCTGATGCCGTGGCGATCTCGCGGCCGCCTGGCTCGGACAGGTGCGCATTGACATGGAGTCGGCGGCCATCGCGACGGTCGAGGTTCGCAACGACTCTGTAAGCAGTTCCCAGTCGCACGGGCGCAAGGTACTCGACCTGCAGCCGGCGGGTAACGGCCAACTCGCCGACGATGAAAAGTGTAAATCCAAACAGATCATCAAAGACGGTGGCCACTGCACCGCCGTGGGCTATACCGGGCGCTCCCACGTGGCGTTCGTCGAAGGTGAGCGCCGCTATCACGCGGTCGCCGTCGCGGTGTACCTCGAGGTGGTGTCCGTGAGGATTGTCAGGCCCGCAACCAAGGCAGCCAGGGGAGTGTGGAGGTAGCTGCGTACCGTCGGGCAGCTCGGCCACCATTCCGGCCGCCCACCCGGCCAGCACGGGATCGATATTACCGGCCGACAAGTCTGGCGCACCTGCTATCCCGCTTGGGTCCTCTGTCACACCGCTCCTATCAGGGGAGTTCGCCGCTACAACTGCACTACAAAAGAAACAGAGCTGTCAACAGTGCAGTCATATCTGCCTGAAATGTCAAGGTCGCCTGATTGGCTTGCACCTGTGCTGAACATTGCATTGTGGTCAGCCATGTACAAAACCGGTCATGTGGCTACAGTGTCGCCATGGGGAGCGAGACAATGCGCATGTCGTTCCGACGGCACATGCGCGAGCAAGTGCTCTCGGCAGCTCACGTTCTGACCGTGGAAAAGGGGTGGGATCGGGTGCGCGTGGCTGAAATAGCTACGCGGGTTGGGGTCTCTCGGCCAACGTTGTACAAAGAGTTTGGGGACAAGCAGGGGTTGGGCGACGCCCTCATTGTGCGTGAAGGAGAGCGGTTCCTGGCGGGGATTCGTCGAGTTCTCGATGAACACCGCGGCGATGCCGCAGAGGCCATTGTTTGTTCTGTGCGATTCACGCTGGAAGAGGCCACTGACAGCCCTCTGCTCAAAGCGGTCCTTACATCCAATCCTGCCGACGTCAGAGACGAAAACGCACGCGGAACAGGGATCTTGCCACTGCTGACGTCCTCGACCACTTTGCTGCAGATCGCCTCACACGAACTGGTGTGCTGGTTCGCCGAGCACTTCCCACAACTAGACGGAGACGATGTCGCTGACGGAGTCGACGCGCTCGTCCGGCTGACCGTGAGCCACCTTGTCTTGCCTGCTGGCGACCGCCAAAATACAGGACGACAGATCTCACGAGTTGCGCTGCGCTATCTGGGACTCGATGAACCTCCTTGCGCCACGCTGACATTAGATCGCGACCATTGACACCCCCAGTCTGCGAGGGTGCGTGCACCACCATCCTTGGTTTGACATTGAAGCGACACCGCAGCGAATCACGATGGGTGTGGGGATTGCTCACGGACGTGAGTGCAAAAACTCGCTCGGAGAGCGGCCGGTCCACCGCTTGAAGGCGTGCGAGAAGCTGGTCAGATCGCTGTATCCGAGCTCGGAGGCGATCTGGCTTGCCGACATCGATCGGGTGAGCAACATCAGCATCGCGTTCTCACGTAGACACGACTCGCGCAGCTCACGAAAGGTCGTCCCTTCCGCAGACAGGCGCCGCTTGAGTGTGCTTGTCGATACCGCCAGCTCGTCTGCGACCCACTGGCTATGTGGCTGCCCGGGATCTTTCTCCAACAGCTTCCTGACCTTCTCTGAGAACGATAGATCTCCGCTTCTCTGCTCAAGAGTCCGCTTCAGCTCCGCGACAGCGCGCCGGTAGGCGAGGGGATCGGAGAACCGGCACACCTCGTCGAGCGTGTCAGCGGGAACGAACAGGTAGGACATCGGAGCATCAAAGAGAAGGCGCCCGGCGGCGGCTAAGTCGTTTTGAAGCGTCGCCAGGGCAGTTGGCGCTGACCAATTCAGGTGGAGTGTGACCGTCGGGGCGCCACCAACGAGCATGTCGAGCAGACGCAACAACGTTGCGCCACTGTACGTAACAGTAAGGCAGTCCAGGGCCCGGTCGCCGGTGTGTGCGGTGAGCCCGACCGTGAGGCCGTGGTCACCGGGATGCAGCTGCGGGCGAAAGGCTGTCGAGATCACCGGCAGGTAGGTGAGTAATTCCACGACCTCAGTGATCGAGCCCGCACTGACCAGCGGAACACTCAGGGCTCCAAAGGACGTTAGACGGGCCTGTTCGGCGAACGCAAAACCCAGCAGAGTTGCCTTTTCGATGTCGAGCTCGGGATACACCTGCCGAAACCACTGCAGTGATGCCGGGATATCTCGCTCGAGCAGCGTCGCCTCGTCAGCTCCGTCGCGAGTCATGATCGCGCGAAGCCGCGCGATGGCATCCGGGTCGAGCGCCTGGCTCTCGAGCATCTGCGCGAACACCAGCGGGGGTACTGACGAATCCCTGTTCATGTGGTGGTCCTGACCCGAATTCACAAGTTAATGACTTGAGTAAACATAGCCGTAGCGCTTGTGCTCCACGACACTTTGAAGCAGCCCCACATCAAGGACAACGTAACAGGAGTTGGCTATGGCAATTGTCACCTTTGTTTCCTACGACGGCGAAGAGCACCAAGTGCCGGTCGAAGCAGGCCAGTCATTGATGCAGATCGCGACCAACAACGCGGTGCCCGGCATCGACGGCGACTGCGGAGGCGAGGCCGCGTGCGGTACCTGCCATGTGATGGTTGATCCGCAGTGGTCCGAGCAAGTCGGTCGCTCTGGCCCAGGTGAGGAGGAGATGCTCGCGATGCACCCCGAGCGTCAACCGACCTCGCGGCTGTCCTGCCAGATGACGGCAACCGAGCTGTGGGACGGGTTGATCGTCGAACTCCCCGAGTACCAGCTGTGACGAGAGAACGGACAGTCATCGTGAAGGTTTCTGAGGCAATCACCGAACGAGTCCAGTCGGCCATCCCGGTGGATCTGCAGATACAGGGCGCGCACCTGTACGACAAGACCCGACGGTGGGTGACCAGAACGGACGGGGAGAAGATCTTCGTCGAGCGGCCCATTCCGCCGGTCGAGGACGTCGAACTCGCCGACATCGACCTCAGTAACCCTTTCCTCTACCGGCAGGGACGCTGGCAGTCCTATTACGAACGCTTGCGCAACGAAGCGCCGGTGCACTACCTGCCTGATAGTGCGTTCGGGCCGTTCTGGTCCATCACCCGCCATGCCGACATAGTCGCGGTCGACAAGAACCATGAGGTCTTCTCCGCCGAACCACTGATCGTGATCGGGACCCCGCCTCGTTTTCTGGACATCACGATGTTCATCGCGATGGATCCGCCACGCCACGACCGGCAGCGGGCCGCTGTGCAAGGTGTGGTCGCGCCCAAGAATCTTCGGGAAATGGAAGGACTGATTCGATCGCGCGTCCAGGAGGTCCTCGATGACCTTCCCGTGAACGAGCCGTTCGACTGGGTACAAAGGGTCTCGATCGAGTTGACCGCTAGAATGCTTGCGACTCTCCTGGACTTTCCGTACGAGCAGCGTCGCAAGCTCGTCGAGTGGTCAGATCTCGCGACGTCGATGGAACAGACCAACGGCGGTCCGTCCGACCTTGACGAGATTTTCGTGGGAATGCGCGAGATGGCGCGAGGTCTCAGCGAGCACTGGCACGACAAGGCTGCCCGGACCGCTGCCGGAGAAGAACCCGGGTTCGATCTGATCACTATGCTGCAAAGCAACGACAACACCAAGGATTTGATCAGCCGACCGATGGAGTTCGTGGGCAACCTCTTGTTGCTGATCGTCGGAGGTAACGACACGACTCGGAACTCGATGAGCGGCGGTGTGCTCGCGTTGAACCGATTCCCGGATCAATTCGAGAAGCTCAAAGCAAACCCCGACCTTATCCCCAATATGACCTCGGAGGTCATCCGGTGGCAGACACCGCTGGCCTACATGCGTCGGATCGCCACACGCGACACCGTGCTGAACGGGCAGTTCATCCGCAAGGGCGACAAAGTGGTCATGTGGTACGCCTCGGGCAACCGCGATGACCGCGTGTTCGATCGCCCAGATGATTTCATCATCGACCGAGCCAACGTCCGCAACCACATCTCCTTCGGCTTCGGGGTCCACCGTTGTATGGGCAACAGGCTGGCAGAACTGCAACTGCGGATCCTCTGGGAGGAACTGCTCCCTCGCTTCGAGAACATCGAAGTCATCGGAGAACCCGAATACGTGCAATCCAACTTCGTCCGAGGCATCAGCAAGATGATGGTCCGCCTCACCCCGAAATCGAGAACATGACAATGCAGCGAACCATTATCGTCGGGGCTAGCCACGCCGGCGCCCAGCTCGCGGCCAGCCTGCGCCAGGAAAAGTGGAGCGACGAGATCGTCCTCATTGGAGACGAGTCGGCCCTGCCCTACCATCGCCCTCCGCTGTCGAAGGCCTACCTCGCGGACCGCAGCACCCTCGCCGACCTCGCGATCCGCAGCCCAGACTTCTACGCCAAGCAGCGCATCCATCTCCTCAATGCAACAGTAGAGAAGGTTGACCGCGCGGCTGGTCATGTGATCCTACACAACGGCGACGCCCTGCCCTACGACAAGCTCGCGCTGTGCACCGGTGCCCGCCCTCGACGACTTCTCACCCCGGGAGCCGACCTGGCCGGGGTCTACTACCTACGCACTGCGGCCGACGTCGCCAGGATCCGGGTGGCCGCCAGCCCCGGTTGTCACGCCGTGATCGTCGGGGGTGGCTACATCGGTCTCGAGACGGCGGCCTCGTTGCGAGCGCTGGGTCTGGAGGTCACCGTGCTCGAAGCGACCGGCCGCGTCCTCGAGCGTGTCACCGCGCCCGAGGTGTCGGCGTTCTTCGACCGGATCCATCGGGAGAAAGGCGTCAACATCAGAACGGACGCGCTGGTGGAGGCCCTGTCCGGCGTCGGCAGGGTCCGGGAGGTGGCCCTGGCCGATGGTGAATCAATTCCTGCCGACCTTGTCATCGTCGGCATCGGTATTGAGCCGAACACCGATTTGGCCGCCGCCGCAGGTCTGGCCGTGGACAACGGCATCGTTATCGATGACCAAGCACGCACTAGCGCCCCCGATATCGTGGCCGCCGGTGACTGCGCCATTCACAACATGGCCCGATACGGCCGCCGCATACGCCTAGAGTCCGTGCCGAGCGCGGGCGAGCAGGCCAAAGTAGCCGCTGCCACAATTTGCGGCAAACAGAGAAAAATTGCCGCGCTTCCATGGTTCTGGTCGGATCAATACCACCACAAACTCCAGATTGCCGGTCTTAATTCGGGGTATGACGAAACCGTCCTGCGCGGCGATCCGACCCGTGACGGCGACTTCACCTGCTTCTACCTGCGCGCCGGCGAACTCCTCGCCGCCGACTGCATCAACCGCCCGCGGGACTTCATGTTCAGCAAACGGGCCATCGCCCAGAAACTCCCCACCGACCGAACCAAACTGAGCTCACCAATAGCGGTATGACCCTGTACTCGCTGATTCGCGAGCACGATGAGAAGGTAATAACGGCGAGCATCAACGAAACCTTCAGCGCCGTACGCCGTCAAATGCCTGCCAGCCCAACCAAACCCTGATCGACTGAGCCGTGAGGAGTACGGATGCGACGCCCAACCGTGATCGAGGACTACCCACACCGGATGGGGGGACACTGTGGTTCGGGCGCAATGCGCGATCTTCTGCACTGGCACGGTTTGGGATGGGATGGCCCACCCGATGAAGGCCTGGTGTTCGCCCTCGGTGGCGCTCTGGGACTGTCCTACCTCCGATCGAACGACCTCGTCCCACCGCTCTACCTGGTAGGACGAGGCGCCGACTTCGAGATCGATCTACCCCGCCGCCTCGGTGCACAGGTCCAAATCCTTACCACCGACGATCCCGAGGAAGGATGGTCGTGGATCCGCGACGAGATCGACGCAGGCAGGCCTAGCCTCGTTTGGGGCGACATCGCTGAGCTGCCATACCTGCGGGTCCAACTACAGATGAGTCGACACGACATCGTGATTATCGGCTACGACGAGGCCGAAGAGATCGCCTACGTCGTAGACAATGACCGCGCCGAGGTGCAACAGGTCTCACTCGAGGCGCTGGCCCGCGCGCGATCCTCGACATCATTTCCACAACCGACACGACACTGCACGTACCGCATCGCGTGGTCAAACGAACTGCCAGACCTAGCGCAAGTGGCCGCGGAAGCGTTTCGCCAGTCCGCCGCCAGTATGCGACACCCGTCACAGCCAGGAATCGTCGACCTGACGGCACAGGCCGCAGGGGACGAAGGCCTCGCGGCGGCCTCTCAACTCGCAGCCGACATTCCGACCTGGACCGACCTCCCCGTAGACCAGCTCGAGATATTCCTGTTCAGCCTGAGCGCCTTCATCGAAAAAGCAGGAACCGGCGGAGGACTGTTCCGCCGGTTGCTCGCCGACGGATGCGCCGACATCGCACGATTAACAGGAGATCCCGCCACAGCAGATCTCGCCGTGGCCGCCGACCGTTGTGCACAGGCATGGACCGACACCGCACGTGCGGGGGTCCAACGCGACATCGACGCGCACGCTCGCGCGGAAACGGTGGCCATGTCGGCCGGCCGTATGCCAGAGCTCGAACTGAACCTAGTCGAGTCCCTTGAGTCCGCTTCGAGCTCGCTGAGTGCAATAGCACGCTGACCTCAGTACTATTCCGCACACACCCCGGTGCGTATGACCCTGGACTATTCTGCCCGAGCACATTGCGCACACGCGGATCCCTCACCGCCTGAACGGAACTGGTCTTTGACCGGGCTCAAAGTGGCGCGCTGCCTCGCAACAGACATCGACCATTCATGGCTGACCACCACACATTGAACTCAGTATATCGAGCGGCGCCAACGGATTTACCGTCCGATCCCGACAGCGCAAAGGTCCAGTGTCGCTGCTCCGCTCCCGCCCGAGACGGAGGGAAGTTTGCAACGACTAGGCCAAATATCTTGTACCACGCTGCGATTGGTGACCCGTCTATAGACTTTTCCGTGTTGAACAGCTCCCACGAGTTCTGCCCGCTCGCCCAACTTGCTTCAAGAACGACCGAAGGCGGGGGAGGGGTTGCGAACGCTTGATCCGGCTGTTCATTTCGTCGCGCTGCGTGCGCAGCTCGAAGATTCTTAACTGCGAACCCCGTGCCACCTCGCCGATGTCGATCGCTGAGGCGCGGTGCTCCGAAAAGTCCGGCATTGTAGAAAGCGCGGACTTGCGACACGAGGCTCTTAGCTCGGGCACTTTCATGGTGTTGGGTCGTTCCGTCGCAAAAGTTCAAGGCCATGCTAGGCGCCAACGCTTGGCCAGACTGGTTAGGCTAGGGCTAGGAACAGTTTCTCCAGTTCGGCTTCGGTCAAGGGCGCCTGGTCGCCGTCGGCGCCGTTGATGCATTGGCGCATCCCTGAGGCAACGATTTTGAAGCCGGCACGGTCGAGTGCGCGGGACACAGCGGCGAGTTGGGTCACCACGTCTTTGCAGTCGCGACCAGCTTCGATCATGGCGATCACGCCGGAGAGTTGTCCTTGCGCACGGCGGAGCCGGTTAAGTACCGCCGTCATTGCTTCTTCGTCACCAGTCACCGGTCACGCCTTCCTCGTTTGTCCATCCACTTCGAGGGTACCCCAGGGGGTATGGGTGTGACGCTTCCCTTGGATTGACGGCCGATACCCCCACGGGTATTATGACCAAATACCCCTGGGGGTATCAGTTTCTTGCAGAAGGAGATTGCTTGCCATGCCCGACACCACGACCACCGCTCAACAGCCCGGCTCACCACCGACGTCGGTGCCCGGCGTGCTGGGCCGCTGGGGCGCGGCGATGGCCGGGCGTTCCCGCTGGGTGTTCGCCATCTGGTTGCTGGTGCTCATCGGGCTGGGTGCAGTCGCGCCGTCGGTGTTTTCATCGTTGGCTGGTGCCGGGTGGCAGGCGAACGGGTCGGAGTCGGTGCAGGTGCGTGAGCTGGCGGGCCAGCATTTCGGCGGGAACTCGTCGGCTGCGGTGCAGGTCGTCATCCACTCCGACCGGGACACCGTCGACAGCCCGGTGCTGCAAGAAACGATCGCGAATGCGACAGCGGTGTTTGCTGGTGATGCCCGGTTCGGAGCGGTGGTGCCCCCGCAGGCGGGGATGACGATCAGTCCTGATCAGCACACCGGCATTTTGATCGCCGGCGCGAATGCGAACACCGACGACATGGTTCGGGCGGTCGACGAGGTCAAGGGGGAGCTCACTGAGCTCTCGCGTGATGGTGTCGAGGTGTATCCCACGGGAGCCTCGGCTTTGTGGAGCGATTTCAACAAGGCCAACCATGACGCGATGATCAAGGCTGAGTTGTTCTCGTGGCCGGTTACGTTGGCGATCATGGTCTTGGCCTTCGGGTCGCTCGTGGCCGCTGGGCTGCCGTTGCTGCTCACCATCGCGGGACTGGTCGCCTCGGCCGGCGGTCTGGTCCTGCTCAATCAAGTCACCCCGATCTCGGTGTGGGCCATGAACTTCGCGATGATGTTCGCCCTCGCCCTGGGCATCGACTACGCCCTGTTCATCGTGTCCCGATTCCGAGATGCCCTCAGAAATCACACCAGCAAGGCCCACGCGGTCGCCGAAACGATGGATACCGCAGGTAAAGCCGTGGTGTTGTCGGGTCTGACCGTGCTGGTCAGCTTGTCGGCGGTGTTGCTGGTACCGGCTCCTGCGGTGCGGACGATGGCCGTGGGCATCATGCTCGCGGTGACGTTTGTCCTCGCGGCCACGTTGACGCTGCTCCCGGCCACCCTGGGCGCTCTGGGACCGAAAGTGAACGCCGCGTCGCTTCCGTATGCCAAACGCCAACAACATCGTTCGCCGCTGTTCGAACGCTGGGGCAAGATCCTGCATAACTACCCGTGGCCGTTCGCGCTGGGCTCGCTGGCCGTTCTGATCGCGCTGGCCATACCGGTCATCGGGCTCAAGGTGGCCATGCCCTCGATCTCGGTGGTGCCCGAGGATGCGCCCGTGCGCCAGGGCTATGAACTGGTCCAGCAGCAGATGGGTGAGGGCGCCCCCGGCATGCTCCAGATCGTGGCACCCTCGGGCCAGGCTCAGCAGGCTGCGACCGCGGCGGCACAGACCCCTGGAATCAGTATGGTCACCCCGCCGCAACCGGCGCTCGACGGCACCGACTACGTGTTGATGCAAGCGCTGCCAGCGGTCGATCCCTCCGATGCTCAACTCGGCGTCATCGTCGGTGAGCTTCGCGGCGCACTTCCCGAGAATGCGCTGGTCGGCGGGGCCCCGGCGGAGAACCTCGATTTGCAACAGGCTCTCAACGACTATTTTCCGCTGATCGTCGGCATCATCTTGGTTTTCGGGTTCGTCCTGCTGCTCATCTCGCTGCAGGCCCCGCTGATCGCGTTGATCGGGACCGTCGTCAGTCTCCTGTCGACGGCGGCTGCGTTCGGTGTCGCCAAGCTCATCTTTCAGGACGGCCACTTGTCCGGGCTGCTCGGATTCACCCCGCAAGGCTTCCTTGACGGCTGGGGGCCGGTGTTTTTCTTCGCGATGATCTTTGCGATCGCCATGGACTACACCGTCTTTCTGCTCGCCACAGCCAAAGAACACTACGAGCGCACCGGCGATGCCGATAGTGCACAGATCGACGGGATGGCGCATTCGGGACGGATCATCTTCGCCGCGGCAGCGGTCATGGTCGCCGTGTTCTTCACCTTTGCACTGGCAGAGCCGTTGCCTCCCAAAGAGATGGGCATCATCCTCGGTGTTGCCGTTCTGCTCGATGCCGTTCTCATCAGGCTGATGTTGCTACCGGCATTGCTTCGTCTGACCGGGCGGGCCGCATGGTGGTCACCGACCTGGCTCCGAAGAGTCCTGCCCACGATCTCATTTTCCCACTAAACACCCCATCAGAAGGGACTTTGACCCGATGAACAGTCGAACAACCGCACCTACGTGGACCGTCGAACGAGCGGTGCCACTGCTCGCGGGATTGATGATTCTCCTCAGCGTGGCCCTGGCGGCCGGTGTGTCGAGCTGGTGGCTGCTGCTGACCGCCTTCGTAGCGGTGAACCTGCTGCTCTTCGCCGCCGTGGGCTGGTGCCCGGCGAGCCTGCTGATGCACCGCCTGGGACTACAGCGCCGCGCCGACCTCCGCTAAATCCGATCACGTTCAACCCGCCCGGAAGGAAAGCTGTTATGTCACTGTCAATCTCCACCGTCCTCAACCTCCCGTTCGACGATGCGGTCGCACGAACCCGCGCCGCATTGGCCGATCAGGGTTTTGGGATCCTCACCGAGATCAACGTCAAAGACACCCTGAAAACGAAGCTCGATGTGGACATGGAAAATTACCTGATCCTGGGGGCTTGTAATCCACCTTTGGCTCATCGCGCTCTGGGAGTCAATCGGCAGATCGGTCTGCTGTTGCCCTGCAATGTCGTGGTCCGCACCGACCCCACCAATCGATCAAACTCGATCGTCGAAGCGATGAATCCCGACCTGATGGTCGAGGTCTCCGGGGAAGCTGAACTTGCACCGGTGGCCACCGACGCGTCAGCCAAACTCTCGGCCGCTATCGCCGCATTGGAAGCCATAGCCTCCACGTGAGCAAACACGTCCAACAGTCCGCGACCGCAACGAGTACCTATGAGCGCAGGGACATTCTATCTTGACCCGGCATGCCCGTTCGCCTTGGCCGCTTCCCGGTGGCTGCTCAAAACCACTCAGCGCCGCGACATCGAGATCGATTGGCGGCAAATGAGTTTGGCAGTGCTCAACGAGGGCGCAGATGTTCCCGAGCACCAGCAACAGCACCACATAGAGGTCTCTCGCAGGCTGCGTCGTGGTCCTTGCCGCTGCACATGACAAGACCGGCGACAGCGCACTCGGGCCGCTCTACACCGCGCCCTAGGCAAGCGTGTGTACCCCAGAGCGCCGACGTCACCACAGCAATGGTGGCCGACGCGCTCTCCGAAAGCGGCCTCGATCCCCAGCTCGCCGACAATCTCCACGACACCTACGTCAGCGCAGTGTGCGGCGCTCACCGGGAAAGCCAAGACGGTCTCGGCGGCTCCGGTGGATCGCACCGAATGAGTCAGCTATCCCGTGTCCGCGCATATCGGCCCCCGAGCAAGTTAATCACCTCGCCGGGGCCACTATCTGGGGCACACACGTCAGGGCGCATGGCGTTCTACAAGCCCGTCCGCGATTCTCGATGATGCCGCGCCCACTTGTCGGAGAAGCCGTGCCACTCGCGGCATGACCTCCAGATCGCGGTAGACAGCCGCGTGCACAAGCCAGGCCGCAGCTTCAGCCGCAGTGAGCGCGGGAGTGTGGTGGTATTCGTCGGTGGGCTCGATCATCGGTGTCCGGACGAGCGGGAAAAAGACTGTCGTCACAGAGACCCCTGTGCCGCGCAACTCCGACGCTATGCTGCGTCCGAAAGCGGTAATCGCGGCCTTCGACCCCGCGTATGCCGAGAACTTCGGCATGGCGCCCATCGGGATACCCCAGGTGGACACGTTGATGAAGTGACCGCTGCCGCGCTCCTTCATGGCAGGTAGGAACCCTAACGTCAGTTGCACGGGACCGAAGTAGTTGACCGCCATGGTGCGCTGATAATCGTGTAGCCGATCAGTCGAGTCGAGGACCTCGCGGCGAATCGACCGCCCGGCGTTGTTCACGACGATGTCCGGGCAGCCGTATTCCTCGAGCACGTACTGGATCAAGCGAGCTGTGTCGTCGGTATCGGAGAGATCCGCCGGACAGGTGTCGGCATAGCCGCCCGCGGCCCGGATACGAGTGACGAGTTCGTCGAGGCTGTCGGCACGACGCGCCACCGTCAGGACGTGGGCTCCACGACGGGCGAACTCTTCAGCTGCCGCAGCGCCGATGCCCGACGACGAGCCAGTGACGAGGACGGTCAAGTTTTGTAACCGTCTAGCCGGCGATCTGGTGCGAAGTGTGTTGACGAGCTCGACCGGCGTGCGTGGCCGTTGTAAAGCTGTATGCGCGACTCGGGCTGGCACGTATTTCACGGCTACTGTCACCATGGGTGGAACCGTAGATCACGAGGCCCCGCAGCACCAGTGCCCGCCGTCCGCTGGGGTGCAAACGCTGTCTGTCGGCGCGATCGCTGCCGCTGGCTTCACTAGCGAATCCAGCGCAGCCGGAACCGATTCCGCATTTTTTCCCCGAACAAAGTTGTGCTGCAGGTGATTTACATGCCTGACGGCACAACGTGTCGATCTCTGTACGTCAGGCGAGCGCTGGCGATCAAAGAATGTAAACGTGGACCGCTGTGGCCACAGGTCCCGGCTTGCAACGAGGGGACCTGAAAAGTCGAACTCAGAACCGGCGGGCGACCCTACGTTACGCGCTGCTCACACGAACACGCGTGCATCCGATGCTTTAGGTCAGCCCGGTCGTGCTCAACCGAAATAACGAACTCGGAGCAGACCTGCCAGCCTCGCAGAGCCACTGCCGCACATAGGGACGGGTCGGACGCGTCATCGAGGGTCAACAGGGCCGGTGTTCCGTCGTGCCGGCTGGTTAATTCCGGCAGAAGTATCCAAACCGCGAATGGGGTACTGCAAGTACCTGGTACTGTGCGAACACCCATCGCGGAGGGCTGTTCAGCAAGGTGAAGGAGAATCAGTATCGCTACGGAACTTGCTGGTCGTGCGACAGACAGTCTTGCGACCTTCGGAAATACGATTGCCCTCGCCGGCCAGGCATTACGGTGGGCCGTGCACGATATTGTCACCGGACGGTTTCCTTTCCGGGAGGTCGTTGTACAGACCTGGTTCGTCATCACCGTCACGACGTTGCCGGCGATCCTGGTGGCGATTCCGTTCGGCGTCATCGTCTCGGTGCAGGTCGGAAGTCTGACCCAGCAGGTCGGGGCCACGTCGATCGCCGGAGCCGCTGGTGGACTCGGGATCATTCAGCAGGGGGCACCGATCGTCACAGCCCTTCTGCTCGGTGGTGCGGCAGGGTCGGCCATCGCCTCTGACCTCGGCGCACGTACCGTCCGTGAAGAAATCGATGCCATGGAAACTCTTGGACTCAATCCGACCCGTCGAGTCGTCGCACCGCGGTTCGTCGCGGTTCTCATCGTCGCTCCAATGTTGTGCATGCTCATCGTGTTTACCGGTCTCGTGGCCGGCTACATCCTGAGCGTCAACGTCCAGGGCATCACGCCCGGAAGTTACGTCGCCTCGTTCGCCTCGTTCGCCTCGTCGGCGGACATCCTTGTGGCACTGATCAAGTCATTGGTGTTCGGTCTCGTTGTTGTGGCGATCGCATGTCACCGGGGTCTGTCCACGAAAGGCGGCCCGAAGGGTGTGGCGACATCTGTCAACGCCACCGTGGTCCTGGGGGTGGTGGCGTGCTTCGTTATCAACGTATTTATAACCCAGCTAACGATCATGTTCGTCCCGCAGACCATCGGATGACGGAGAGCTCGTGACCGCAGTACCATCCACCCGTTTCACTTCTGTCGCTCGCCCGATCGTGCGTTCTGTGACGCCCCTCGCCGAAGTCCCCGCACAACTCGGGCACATCACCACGTTCACCATCGACACCGTCGCAGGAATCCGCCACGTCGCGACCACCTATCGACGACAGACGCTCTTGTACATACAAGAGTTTGCCTGGGGACGAGGCGCTGTTCTGGTCGGCGGCGGTACCGCAGTCGTGCTGGTCATTCTCGGAATGGCTGTCGGGGCATCCATCGGCATCCAGGGTTACGCCTCGCTGGACCTGGTGGGGATGGGATCCCTTACCGGGTTCATCTCGTCATACGCCAACACTCGGGAGTTGGCACCGATGATCGCCGCGATCGGCTTCGCAGCCCAGGCCGGCTGTCGCCTCACTGCGGAGATCGGTTCGATGCGCATCGCCGAAGAGATCGACGCACTCGAATCGATGGCGGTGCGGCCGATTCCATACGTCGTCAGCACACGCGTGGTCGCAGCGATCACCACCATCATCCCGCTCTACATCGTGACGCTGATACTAAGTTTCGCCGCGGCCAAGCTGGTCGTCATCCTGCTACACGGCCAGTCAGGTGGCACCTACGACTTCTATTTCAATGCGTTCCTCAAACCGCAGGATCTGGCGTTCTCAGTCATCAAGGTCCTGATTTTCGTAGTATCGGTCGTCATCATCCACAGCTACCAGGGTTTCTATGCCACCGGTGGAGCAGAAGGCGTCGGCCGCGCGTCTGGTCGAGCGATACGCAGCAGTCTCATCATCATTGTTGTGGAGGACATGATCTTGACACTGCTGATGTGGGGCTTCGATTCGGGCGTCAGGATTTCGGGCTAGGGGTTGAAGTGGCTGTTTATAAAGATCCGTCAGGGCGCGCGCCCTCAATAACAAATTTGACACTGCGGGGGATTGGGGTCCTCGTCGTAGTGGTGGTTGCCGCCTATTTTCTGGTGGGAAACGCGAACGGAAAATTTGAAGACAACAAAACAGTGACGATCACCACCGACGCGATTGGTGACGGGTTGAAGGGCGGATCGGAGGTGAAGTATCGGGGCCTCACGGTGGGCAAGGTGTCCTCGGTGTCGGTGCGCGACCAAAGCACATCTGTGAAAATTGAGCTCACCGGAGCGAACGACGACATCCGGTTGAGTCAGGGCCTGGCGGTGAATTACACGTCCGCCAGCGCGCTGGGGCCGACGGCATTGGAGATTGTCGACCCCGGGCAGGGAGCGCTCATCCGTGATGGCGACAGCGTCTATGTCAGCAAGCAGCAGTCCGAACAAACGTCGGTATCGACCCTGATTCGAAAACTTTCCAAGCTGGTCAATGCTCTCGATCAGCCAGCGTTCAATTCCGTGGTGAAGTTTGTCGTCGACGATTCCCAAACGTTTGCCGACGCCGGAAAGCTCATGTTCCAGATAGCACAGATCACTCGGGACGTTCAACAGCGGCCAGTGGGCCAGGATTTGGCGATCGCGGCAGACCTGTCCCAGGGTGTTGCCGACTTCATGACACCGTTCATTCCGGGCATCCTCCTAAACGTCGATATCGCTGACTTCTTCGCCACCGACGAGGCCATCAAACAGACCAAGGGCAACCTCAACGACACCGGCGAGGTCCTTTTCGGCGCACTCGGAGGACTGTTGACCACGAACTACCCGGCGTTGAGTTCACTACTGGACGTCGGCCTCGATCTGGCGAGGCCAGTCGCCAGATCGGCATCGGGGCTCGCGCGGACCGTGTACACCATCCCGCAAATCCTGGACAGCATCGACAAGGCCACGCCGCAGGTCGGCGAGCGAGTACAACTTCAGGTCGCCCTGGTAGTGCAGACATCACCTGCGCTGCAGAGCGCGCTTGCAGCAGGAGGACCGAGGTAGATGAAGTCGTTAACTCCCACCATCATCAAGATCGTCGCGTTCGCCGCAATCATCGGCGTTCTCACCTACGTGATCATCGCCATCCTCCAACCCAGCTCGGACGGACCGAGTTCTGAACGATCTGCGGTCTTCTCCGATGCATCCGGGCTCAAGCCTCGCGACGGTGTGCGGTTGGCGGGAGTCAAGGTCGGTTACGTGACGGCGATCGACCTGAAAGGGCCCACGGCGGTCGTTCATTTCCAACTGAACGACGACGTCACGATCACATCGAACACCACCGCCGCCGTGCGATATCAGAATCTTCTCGGACAGCGATATGTCGAATTGATCGGTGCTGCACAGGGAATGACACAGAGAGCACTCACACAGGTGGCGCTCGACAAGACCATTCCCTCATTTGATGTGTCCACCTTGTTCAACGGGTTCAAGCCGGTGTTCGACACGCTTAATGCCGACGAGATCAATGAACTGCAGTCCAACTTATTGCGCGTTGCTCAAGGTGATGGAAGGGGCATAGCGCCTGTTCTGAAGCAGATCGCC
Organism: Williamsia limnetica; assembly: GCF_003217475.1. Taxonomy (GTDB): domain Bacteria; phylum Actinomycetota; class Actinomycetes; order Mycobacteriales; family Mycobacteriaceae; genus Williamsia; species Williamsia limnetica. Next base: position 80,146 of record NZ_QJSP01000016.1, read on the forward strand.
AACATCACCGCCTACGGGAACCAGCGGTCTGAGATCATCACGAATATTGTGACGAGTCTCGGCCAGGTCTCCGACCAGCTCGAAGGCCGCTCGGCGGAGATGGTCGAACTCGTCGACAAGCTGGGATCGATCGTCGACGCCTTCAGTCGCGTGAGTGACCGGCTGCGCGAGTCGCTACGCGAGGTCAACCGCTCCATGTCGAAGACGGTCATCACCGGCGAGCAACTTGAGTCAACGTACGACCAGAGTTTCGCGACGATTTATCAGCGTCTGGCGCGAGAACCCGGGGAGTTAGAGGGTCTACTCAACGGCGCGGTACTGCTCAAGCCCCTTATGGACTCGCTGGCCGCTGCGACGAATTCCACGCCGAGCGAGGCGCGATGTTCGAAAGGTCTGCTGCCCCTGCCGGATACAGCGCAGATCGCGCTTATGGGGCAACGATTGGTGGTGTGTAAGTGAGGTTGTTCAATCGAAATCGGTCGCATCACCAGCCCGAACGCAGACGCGACCTCATCGTCGCCGGTGTGGTGGTGGTGACCGTGGTGGTCGGTCTGGTGATCGCCGGTGCCGTGTATGTCGCACCGCCCGGCCAGAAGGTGTACTCGGCTCATCTGGTCAACACAGGCGGGCTGGAGTCGGGTGATCAGGTGCGTATAGCGGGGATAAGGCAAGGGAAGGTGTCGTCGGTGGACCTCACGGGAACGGTTATCACAGTTAAGTTTCGACTCGACGACTCGGTGTCAGTCCGTTCGGATGCTACCGCAGCGGTTCGCCTGATCACGCCGATCGGCGGGCGAGTTCTTGATCTGGACCCAGGGTCAGGACCGACCGCGCTGTCGGGGGCAATCCCCCTTGTTCAGACATCGAGTACCTACGACATCTCGAACACGATGGAGACGACGACGCCGGTGTTTCGTGATGTGAACGGCGTCGATCTCCGTCAAACTGCGGCGCTGCTGCAGAATGCGTTCTCCGACGGCAACACAAACATTCCCGACGCACTGAGGAACACCAGCAGTCTGATGGACCTCCTAGAGCGACAGTACGGTCAGCTCGACAAGACGGTCGCTCTATCGGATGAATACGTCAAAGCTTTCGCCGACCAAAAGCAGGTGCTGGTCGACTTTCTCCGTCAACTCAGCTTCCTGGCCAGTACGCTGGGACCTGATATCCAGAACGTCCGCGATGGGTTCGACTATCTCAGGCGTCTGTTCAAACTCCTGACGAGGCCGCTCGTGGCGTACCGCGATGGCATCGAACCGTCCGTGCAACAGTTCAAGACGCTCCTGGACAAGGTGTCGACAGAGCTGCCGGGCTACTCCAATGCCCTGACACAGGTCGATCAGATCACTCAGCGCCTCGGCGTCCTCCTCCAGGCGCCGGTCGGTGCGCCGGCCAGCACAGAGCCAGAGGTTAGTGTGTGCATTCCGAGTGGTGACGACAAATGCTGACAACCTGGGTCCGAAGGCTGCTGCTCCTGATCGCCGTGGTGGTTGTGGTCGTCGCTGGTATCGGGATAGGGCGGACAGCGTCCGACGACACGCGCGCCCTGTGCGCAGAGTTCACCGATGCATCGGGCCTTTTCGAAGGCAACGCAGTCGCCATGCTCGGCAAGAAGGTGGGCAGCGTCGTCGGGGTACACCAGAATAAAGGTCAGTCCGGTGTAAGGATCGACATGCAGGTCGACAAGAGCGTGCCGCTGTCCGCCGACGTCGGCGCGACTATGGTGTCGACATCCATCGTGACCGAACGTCAGATCGAGTTCACCAAGCCGTACTCCGGTGGAGCCCGATACGAGACGAATCAGTGTATTCCGTTGAGTAAGACGAGAACCCCGCTGGGAGTCAGTCAGACGCTCGACTCGATCAGCAACTTGTCCGAGGACCTGGTCAAGGACAACGGCAGAAACACCGACGCCGTCCTGCAGTCCCTCAAGCTCGTCGCCCGCAATCTGGAAGGGACACAGGGTGACGTTTCCGGGATCATCAAGGACTCTGCCACGCTCATCAACGACCCGGCCAAGCGGGATGGACAGGTTCGCAGGATCGTCGGGAACCTCGCAACACTGACGGGGGTGGCAACCGAGAACGACAAAGAGCTGACCGCCCTCTTCGACAACTTCGTGGGTGCCATCAATGTCATCGTCGCGTTCGGCCAGACGTTCGGCGCGGCAGTCGAGTACGCGGGGACGTTCGTACCGATCCTCTCGCGGCTCGCAACGGATTTCGGCCCCCCAATATTCGCGATCGGTGATGCTGCCGTTCCGCTCATCGCCGGCATGGGAGAGCAGCCGGACATGGTGGCAGCGGTCGCAGCCCGCACGGCAGACCTCATCATGAAACACCCCGATGCCAAGTCGATCGTGCAGGCGTTCGCAGTGTCGCTGCCTTTGCGAAGCCTCGTCAGTGGCTGCGCCGCGCCAGTGGCAAACGGCGTCTGCGGGCCCGGCGATGCATCAAGGACGATCGCCGGGATGATGGGTGGAGGGGCCTGATGATCTCAGTCAACCGGGCACGCCTCGGACCCATGGTGATCGCACTGATGGCAGCGATGGTGTTCGTGACGTCGTGTGGGATCAACGCCGACAATCCGCCGACCATAGGAACCTCTGACGGCAACGGCTACGACATCCAGATGGAGTTCACCAGCGCACTCAACCTGCCGGCCCTCGCAAAAGTCCTCGCGGAGGGGATCAGCGTTGGAACCGTCGAGAATGTCACGTACGAGAACGGGCATGCGGTCGTCAAAGCTCGCATCGATAACAAGACTCAGCTGCCGGGCGAATCGCGAGCCGAGCTGCGTCAGGACACTCTCCTTGGTGAGATCTACGTTGCCATCCTTCCCCCAGCCGAGCCGTGGACGGGTGCCTTGCTGCGGTCGGGTTCGGTGATCCCGCTGGCACGGACCGAGCCGGCAGCGAATGTCGAGGACGTCATGCGTGGGATGGCGAATGTTCTCGGCGGCGGTGAGCTCGACAAGATCCACACCGCCATCTCGACATTGAACACCTCGTTCCCCAAGGATCCGCAGGAATTCGATGCCCTGTATCGGACAACGCTGGAGACCGTTTCGGAGGTCTCCTCGAACACTGACAAGCTCGACGTGGTGTTGAGGTCGGCTGATCGGACTCTGAAGGTGATTTTGGCTGATCCGTCGGGAATCGACCGGATGCTGACTAAGGGCGGACGCAACTTCTATGGCCTCGGCTACTCCCTGATCGACGTCGCGTTACTCATCGCCAACTTGCGTGATTTCGCTGTGGCCGCGGGCAGGATCGTGGATCCGGAGTACTCACGCATCAAGGAGTCGGTGGCCGCGATCGCCCCGGTGATCGCTTCGATCGCCAACTCCGACATTTACTCGAAGTCCTTCACGGAGCAGGCAACGCGCGTCATCCGCGACAAACTCATTCCATTCGTGGGGTCGCCTGACATCAACCTCTCGGACATCTCCATCGATGGTCGGGACCTGGCGCGGCGTGACGCCGAATCGTTCATTACCGTGTTGAAATCGATCGGAATGATGCCGTGAACCGCAGCAGCAGCACGCTCATATCGATGGTGGCTTTGGCCGTCGTGTTCGTCGTAGGGCTCGGCTACCTCGTCGTCGGCGTGGCACGCGTCAACCCCACCCGCTCCGAGTACTCGTTAACCGCCTTCATCGACAGCTCAGGCGGTCTACTGGACACGTCGCCGGTGATGGTGCGGGGGATACCCGTCGGAAAGGTGGCCTCCATCAACGTCGTGGATTCGGCACTTAAGGTCGAGATGGCGATCGATTCCGATCACAGAATCCCCCAGGACAGCGTGATGTCGATCCAGAATCTGTCGCTCGCGGGGGAACAGTACATCAACTTCGTGCCCGGGGGCACGGCCACCGGCGGGTACTTCGACAACGGAGACGTGGTGCCCGCTGAGGCGGTGCACGTGTCGCAATCGGTGCCCCAGGTGTTGCCGAAGATGGCTGCGGTGGCAGATGGGCTCGACCCGGCTTCGGTCGAGTCCATCAACAAGACCGTCGCCGAGGCCGTCGCAGGACGGCAGGGAGACCTCGACATGATCGGCGACATGATGCACCGCCTAGTCGATTTCGTCGGCAAAGATGGGTCCGTCCGGGTGACCGCGGACAACGCCGAGTTCCTGCTCGGCCTCATGTCCAATGTCGGGGACGTCCTCAGTACGGCAGCTGTGCGTACCCCTGACGCCGTGAACGGATTGGCGCGAATTCAGCGGGCGTTCATCGAGTTCACAACCACCTCGTACGACAAGTGGCCTCCCGTGTTGAAGCTTGTGGACAAGCTCAGTGGCTATATCCAGATCCTGCAGCCTGATCTGGTGACAATCACCCGGGCGGTGAAACCGGCGACAGAGAAGGTCGCGGACACATACGTCGACTTCGGATCGATCGGCGACCTCCTCGCCCGAACCTTCCCGACGTCGCAACCAGGTCGCGCCGAGGTCCCCATCACCGTGTCGCAATCACCAAGATGACGGCTTGTCCGCAAGCGACTGTCACCGCAATTACACAGAAGGTCCCCAGATGACAAATGACGAGCAGACCAGACCGCCTACTGAGGCCACTGAGGTCGAGGGCGGTGTGGCACCAGCGACGGATGGCGATCTGCTGGTAGACGAAAACGCCAAAACCGCTTCCGTAGCCGCGACGGGGGTTGACGACAGCGACGTCGACCCCCCCTCGCCGAGTGGGCGTCGCTGGTCAGTATGGCCGCGATCACGTGCTGCCGTGGTCGTTTCGGCCGTGATCGCTGTGCTCGCTGTGCTCGTCGGCGTGTTCGCCTACCTCTACCTCGAGGCCGACGACGCGAAGTCGGTATTGGAAAACGACGCCGCACAACGGGCTGCGGCGGCGGAGGCCGCCTCGGATTACACGACCAAGTCCCTGACCTACAGCTATCAGAACACCGACGCCTTTTTCGCGGCGGTCAAGGAGAACGCAGATGAGGCGCTCACTAAGCGCTACGACGAGGTTCGACCGACGCTGACGCAGATCATGCAGCAGGCCCAGGTGCAAGCGTCGGGACGCGTTCTGGCCACCAGCGTCACCGGGGACACCGACGGCGAGTACACGGTGATGGTCTTCGCGAGCCAGAAGACGCAGAACGTGCAGAACCCACAACCGAGTGAACTGCCGACGTTGTTAAAGGTGATCGTGTCGAAAACGGCTGGGGGCTGGCAGATCCAGGACTATGGCCCAGCAGAATAAGGCGGCTGTGCCGCAGAAGGAGTATTCATGAAGAGCACGATGCAGGACGTACCTTTGACGGTGTCGTCGATCCTTCGCCACGTCGCGACGAATCACGCCGGAAGGCAGGTGATCACCTACGGCGGCGCCGAACCGGCTCGAACCACGACTTACGGGCCCCTTGAGGAACGCTGCGGTCAGCTGGCCAATGCTCTGCGTCGTGCCGGTGTGGGCGACGATGACCGTGTAGCTACTTTGCTGTGGAACAATCAGGAGCACCTAGAGGCGTACGCTGCGGTTCCCGCCATGGGTGCCGTCCTGCATACCCTGAATCTGCGGTTGTCTGCGTCCCAACTGTCGTTCATCGCGAATCACGCTGAGGACCGGGTCATCATTACGGATAGTTCGCTGGTGCCGTTGTTGGCGCCGTTGCTGCCGGGCCTGTCGACCGTACGTGTCGTGTTCGTCGCCGGCGATGGGGAGGTGTCGGCGCTGGAGGGCAACGGCGTCGAAATCATTCGTTATGAGGACGCGCTCGCTGCGGAGTCCCCGGCCTTTCCGTGGGCAGAACCCGATGAGAGATCGGCGGCGGCTATGTGCTACACCAGCGGAACCACGGGAGACCCCAAGGGGGTTGTCTACAGCCACCGTTCGGTGTTCCTTCACTCGATGGCAGCCTGTACCGGCAATGCGCTCGCCGTGGAGGAGGGTGACCGAGTCCTGCCGGTGGTGCCGATGTTCCACGCCAGTGCCTGGGGTCTTCCCTATGCGGCCCTTATGGCGGGTGCCGACTTGCTTCTGCCCGACCGATTCCTGCAGGCGGCGCCTCTGGCGGACATGATTCAGACACATCGGCCCACGAAAGCGGGTGCCGTTCCGACCATCTGGAACGATCTGTTGCAGTTTGGGTCATCGCATCCCGATGTGGATCTGTCGTCGATCAGTCTGGTCGCCTGCGGGGGTGCGGCGGTGCCGCAGTCGTTGATCGAGGGATTCGCGGACAGGTTCGGCGTCCCGATTATCCAAGCGTGGGGGATGACGGAAACCTCGCCACTCGCCGCGGTGAGTCGACCACCGGCCGGTGTCGCACCGGAATCCGATATGACGTATCGCAAGCGTCAGGGCCGTGCCATCTGTGGCGTCGAGATGCGTCTCACCGACGAGGCCGGTATGCCGGTTCCACGTGACGACAGGTCCGTGGGGGAACTGGAAGTGAGGGGGCCGTGGATCACCGGTGGCTATTACAATATGGACGAAGACAGCGACAAGTTCCGTGACGGCTGGCTGCGGACTGGCGATGTTGGCCACATCAGCCCGGACGGCTATCTGACGCTCACCGATCGAACGAAGGACGTCATCAAGTCCGGTGGCGAGTGGGTCTCATCGGTGGAGCTCGAGAACACCATAATGGGCCATCCTCAGGTGGCCGAGGCTGCCGTGATCGCTATCCCCCACGAGCGATGGCAGGAGACGGCCCTAGCCGTGGTCGTCCGGACGCACGGCAGCGACGTTACCGCCGATCAACTCGGCCAGTGGTTCCTCGAGAATTGCCCCGCCGAGATCCCTCGTTGGTGGATTCCCAAGAACTGGGCGTTCGTGGACCAGGTGCCACGCACCAGCGTGGGCAAGTTCGACAAAAGAGCTTTGCGTGCCCAACATGCCGACGGGGATCTCGTCGTCGTGCCGAACTGAACACATTCTCGCTGACGGCGGCGGTTCGCTGAACCGCCGCCGTCTGGTGTTCACCGCCTCGGCTGATGCTCTCAGAAGTGCTCAGGCCAGGCAGTCCGCAGCGATGACTCACACTGCGACCGAGCACCACAGCACGGGGTGTAGCGAAAGCGTTAGCGCGAATGGGCAATTGATCGTGGGGCCGTTTCACAGCAGGAACCGAGAGTTCCTGTCAACCCTCGCGCGCCTGATGTAGATTCACCCCGCCATCAGCGATTAGACGTCGTCAAAGGTCCTCTGGCATAGGGTCCTACCTCGGTGGAATCCCGGCTCACGGCCGCGCGGTGCAGCCGCCCTGGCCACCAGCTCGCCTCACCGAGCAATGCTGCCAGCGCAGGGACGACAATAGTGCGAACGAGAAAGGTGTCCAGGAGTAACCCGATACCGATGATAAAGCCGATCTGCACCATCACGTCGATCGATCCCAGCATGAGTCCGAACATGCTCGCCGCGAAAATCAAACCGGCCGAGGTGATGACCGAGCCGGTGTATGCGACGGTGCGTAGAACTCCGAGCCGGACATTGGCCGTCGATTCCTCTCTGAGCCGGGAAACCAACAGCATGTTGTAGTCGGCCCCCACTGCAACCAGGACGATAAAGGACACCAGCGGGACGGGCCACGCTATTTCATTGCCGAAAATGTGTTGGAGGACAAGGACACCGATGCCCAGAGCGGCTGCGTAGTTGAGTACAACGGTGGCCAGTAGATAGATCGGTGCGACGATCGCCCTGAGTAAGAGCATTAGGATCAAGCCGACTATCAGGAGCGTTCCGAATCCGAGTAACTTGAAATCGTACGCCAGAAGTCGTTGGATGTCGGCGTTGATCGCCGGGAACCCGGCGACAGATGCGCGCGCACCCTGCAGCGTGGTGTTCGGCATGGCGTCCTCGGCCACCTTCGACAGACTGTTCGCCAACGTCATAGCATCCGCGGTATACGGATCGTAGGCGGTCTGCACTACAAAGCGAGCAGTCTTGCCATCCGGCGAGATGAACTGGCGCGCCACTTGGCTGAACTGTTGATCCTTGAACGCGTCGGCGGGTAGGTAGAACCCCGTTGCCGAGTCAGAGTTGCCGATGTCCCGGGCGGGCGCGCGTAGCTGGGCGGCCACTTGAGACAGGCCCGCCAGCAGTTGCAGGTTGCTGTCCACCAATGCGCTCACACCGCCGGACAGCTGTCGGGCCCCGTCGGCGAGCGCTCGGACGCCCGTCTGGAGCTGTGACAACCGACTGCCGAGGTCCTGGCCGTTGATCGTCTGCAGCGCGGAGTCGAGGACGTTCAATGAACTCTGCAACTGCGCGAGGTCCGCCGTTTCCGGGCCCTCAACTCCACCGAGCTGGGTAGCGAAGTCCGCGAAACGACCGAGGGACTGGTTGTCGGCCAATGCGCGGATGTCCGAGGTCTGTGCCTGCAAGGCCGAACACTGCGGGATCTGAACGCACCAGGGAGCATCGAGTGCACTCAACGCAGGTGCGACGGAGTCGGCAGCCGACTGTGCCTGTCGTGCCACTCGAGACAGTTCAGGAGCTTGTTGGGAGAACTCATCGAGTGCGGGCGCCGCAGCAGCCAGCTGATCGACGAGCGGACGATACTGGCTGAGTTCCTCGCCGGCCGACGAAGCCTGCTCGAGCAACCCCGACAGCGGCGCGAGGTTGGTGGTGATTTGTTCGTTCAGCAAAGCAAGACCGTCGGCGAGTTGTGAGGACCCGGTCCTCAGTAGCTCCAGTTCGCCCTTCCGCGACTGTGCGTCACCGGTCTGTTCGGTGATACCACTACCGATCTGGTCGTTCTGCCATGACAACTCAGCCTGCTCAAGCTTCTCGCCCGTCGGGCGAGTCACCCCGATGACGCGGGTGACACCGGGCGTCTGCGCGACGCGCGACGCCATCTGTTCAAGATCGGCCAGTCCCTGGCCGGTGCGCATGTCTTTGTTCGACTCCACCAGAAGGAACTCGGAGATGATGGTGTCTTTGGGAAAATGCCGGTTCAGCAGCGCGTATCCCTCGTTGCTTCCGGTATCCGACGGCTGACCTTCCCGATCGTCATAGGTGATTGTCATGGTGGTCGCGATAAGGCCGAGAGCGATCAGTGCCACCAGACTCACCGCGAGCAGCGGGACCGGACGCCGGATCACCCCCGTTCCCACCCGATGCCAGTACCGCCTGGTGAGGTCACGACGAGGTAGCCCCGCACCACGCTTCGCCGCGAACGACAGCACGGGGGGCAGCAAAGTGACGGTTGCCAGGAAGCCAAAGGCGATAGAGATCGCGCACGCCGGGCCGAGCGTGTTGAACACGCTGAGCTTGGCGAACGCCATCGCTAAGAAAGCAAAGGCAACTGTGGCTGCGGACGCGAGCACCACGCGACCGATCGTTGCTGTGGCGTTCGCAATGGCCACGTCAGGGGCATCGCCTGCCCGGATGCCCTCGTGATACCGGCTTATAAGGAATACGGAGTAGTCGACTCCGGCGCCGAAGATAATTACCGTCATGAACATCGAGGTGAATTGAGACACGGGCATGCCCAATTCGCCCAGACCCGAGAGCACCCCGCGGCCCACTGCCAGGCTCATGCCGACCACCAGCAGCGGCATGAGAGCGGTGAAGACCGATCGGTAGACGACCAGCAGGATCCCGGCGATCAACAGCACCGTGGCGATCGTGATCACGACCAGATCGGACTCACCGACCGCGAGCTGGTCGGTGAACGTGGCAGGTGGACCGGTCACCCGAACAATTGTGTCGGTACCATCAAAGATCTCGTTCGCGGTGTCACGGACCGCTTCCACGGCGTCGGCAGCGTCCGGTCCGCCCAACGTCCCCGTGACACCGATAGGCAGATACCACGCCTTCCTGTCTTTGCTCAGCGCCTGACTCTCCGTAAGTGGGTCGCCGAGCAGATCGCGGACTGCGATGACGTGTTCCGTGTCCGCACGCAGTGCGGTCACCAATTCGTCATACTTGGCGCGGGTGGCGTCCGAGAAACCCCTGTCGTTCTCCATGGCGACGAAGACGGTGGTCTTGGCCCCCTTCTCATTGAACGCCTCACCCATCCGGTCGAGCGTCTGAAATGACGGTACGCCCGCGGGTATCGGGTCCACCGACTGCTGTCGGATCACGGACTCCAGCTGCGGGAATAGCACCGCTAAGCCGACCGCAACCACGACCCAGACCGACGCCACGAATCCCTTGCGCCGCAGCGTGAACCAGGCGACCTTTTCCAGTTGAGCGCTGTACTCACCGGTTCCGGCAGAACGCCTTGATGGACGGTTGTGAACGATCGACGACCTGGCCACGTACGAACTTCCTCTCGGACTCATTGGATGTGGGGGAACGCCCCACAGGCGGCTCCGCGCGGGTCGGTCAGCTGTGATGTTCACTCTCTGCTATCGACTCCACGTCTTCGAGCGTGGTGGGGATGTGGTACGGCGGCCTGCTCGTGCCCGTAATGCGATAGCGGTCCCAGAAATCAGGATCGCCCACGACGCACTCGGCGCGGCCCTCTGGTGTCACGAAGACAGCAACCGTGCGCCTGCCCGCGAGGAGCGTGCCGAGCGCATCATTTTTGTCGATCCTGCCGTACCAGGTGTAGAAGCCGTTGAGGGGCTGGAAATAACCTTTGATTTTCACCCCGACAGCAATCTCCTTGCCGCGGCACACCAAGGTGCCCTCGCCGGAGTAGTCCAGGTCGTGGTCGTCAGACACGTAAAGCTCACTTTCTTTACATCAAGCGTTGACAAAAGAACACACTGGCAGCGACACTAGCAGTATCGGGTACCCAGAGTATCGGGTATAAAGACGAGACTCAGCTCGGCCCGGAACACAACGGAGGTGTCACATGACCGTTCAGAATGTTGAGATCAACCCCGACGTTTCGACGGAAGGGGTTTCGCGCGTCAGTGCCCGCAAGCCCGTCGACATGCAAAGGTCTGCCGGCCGACTCCTGCGGGCGGCGGCCGAAAAGTTCTACGACGCGGAGATCGACATCGATTGGGACTCGCCCTGGGAGGAGGGAAAGTACTTCCTGCCCGAGCATCGTGTCTCGCTCTACGGCACCAAGCTGTGGGAGAAAATGAGCGATGAGAAGAAGGTGGAACTCGGGCGCCATGAAATTGTCAGCATTCTCAGCTTCGGTATCTACGCAGAGAATCTGCTCAGCTCAGCGCTGCTCCGAATGTCTGCCAAAGGTGCCCTGACAGATCAAAGGGCCCTCTACGCCCTTAACGAGATCGGCGACGAGGCACGTCACTCGACGATGTTTGCCCGGTTGATCAACAAGACGGGACTGGCGCCGTACAAGTTGCCGAAGGGGTTCTTGGGCTTCGCGAAGATTCTGCATTTTGTGCCTCTCGGCCCGTCTGTATCCGGCGCGACATTGCTCATCGAAGAGATACTCGACCGCGCTCAGCGTGAGGCGATGAATGACCCGAAAATGCAGCCGCAGCTGCGCCAGCTCATGAAGATCCACGTTCTCGAAGAGGCCCGCCACATCACCTTCGCGCGGCTGGAAATGGTGGAGGGGATGCAGCGTCGCGGACGCATCTCGCGCGCTTGGCATCGAGGCACGCTGGCGGCCATTGCGAACTTTGCGTACCCGTTGCTCATCAATCCGAAGGTGTACCCCGCTGTCGGAATCAGCCGTATGCGCGGGCTGTGGGCGCAGCAGACGAGCCCGAACTACCGCGTCAACTTGCAGTTTATGTCCGAGCCTATGATTCGGTTCTTCCACGAGGCCGGGATGATGGAGGGGAAATTCACGATGGCGATGTGGCGCGCAACGCGCAGCCTGCCCGACGATCTGCGCTAACACCCTCAGCCTGGCCCCCTCGGCCACTAGCCAACCCTCGACCCCACGTTCGGATGTCTCCGTTCGCGGGCTCGGGTGGATGACATTCTCACACCTGCGACGCGTCCCCGGCGCGTGCAGGTCCGTCTGCTGTATTTGATCAGGGAGTTTTTCACTCAATGCCGTCCTCCAACACCAAGCGCGCGGCGCGCGCCGCCACGGCGATAGACCCGGGAATAGCCGAGCCCATAATTACCAAAGTACTCATCATCGGCAGCGGATTTTCTGGCCTCGGTATGGCCGTGCAGCTCCGCCGGCGCGGCTACAGCGACTTCATCGTGCTGGAAAAGGCCGATTCTGTCGGTGGAACCTGGCGCGACAACACCTATCCAGGATGCGCATGCGACGTGCCGTCACTGATGTACTCCTACTCGTTCGAGAGCCGCGGTAGTTGGTCGAAGGTGTGGTCTTCGCAGCCCGAAATCGAGCAGTACCTGAAAGAGATCTCCAACAAGCGCGGTGTCACTCAGAAGATCCATTTTGGGCAGAAATTGGTCTCCGGATACTGGAGTGAGTTCGAATCGCGGTGGCACCTGCGTACCGAGTCGGGCCGAGAGTACATCGCACAATTCGTCGTGTCCGGTGTCGGCGCTCTGCACATCCCGAACTATCCGAATATCCTTGGGATTGACGATTTCACCGGCCTGGCATTCCATTCGGCAAAGTGGGATCACACGGTTGATCTTCAGGGCAAGCGGGTGGCCGTCATTGGCACCGGTGCCAGCGCGATTCAGTTTGTGCCGTTCGTACAGAAGGAGGCCAGCACACTCACGGTCTTCCAGCGAACCCCGGCGTGGGTACTTCCACGCAAGAACTTCGCAGTGCCGACTGCACTTCGGACCCTGCTCAGCAAGATTCCTGTTACTCGCCGCCTCGCTCGGTGGTCGGTCTACTGGGGCGCAGAGAGCCTGGCCTTCGGGCTCAACGGCCACTCCAACCTTATGCGACCAATCGAAAAGGTGGCGAAATGGAACATCGAGCGTTCTATCGCCGACCCCGAACTACGCAGAAAGCTGATGCCGTCCTACCGCATCGGATGCAAACGCATCCTGGGATCGAACGACTACTACCCTGCACTCGCCGCGCCCAACACGACAGTGATCAGTGATCGGATTGAAAAGGTCACTGCGAATTCTATCGTCACCGCTGACGGCGTGTCACATCCTGTAGATGTGATCATTTACGCCACAGGGTTCCATGTCACGGACGGGTTCGATCAACTCGCGCTCAAGGGCGCCCGAGGCGAAGACTTGCCGTCGCACTGGCACCGGACGGGTATCAACACCCACCTCGGCATCACCACCGAGGGCTTCCCGAACCTGTTCTTCCTGCTCGGGCCCAACACAGGTCTTGGGCACAACTCTGTCGTATTCATGATCGAGCAGCAGATCAAGTACATCATGAAGGCCATCGACGCCGTCGACAGTCGCGGAGCGCAGCGCGTTGATGTGCGGCCCGAGGTTCAAGAACACTTCAACAAGAACATTCAGCACAAGCTCGCCAAGGGGGTATGGACCAACGGCGGGTGTACGAGCTGGTATCTGGACTCGCAGGGTGTCAACCGTACGGTGTGGCCCGGGTTCACCTGGCAGTACTGGCGAGCGACGAAGGACTTCAAGCCCGCCGAGTACGAGATCGCCTGACAACCCAGCCGTAGGTCATCGAGAAGTGTGAGTATTCAACAGTGAGTAGTTCGACAACAGATAACTATGCGAACCAGGTCGCAGTCGTCACGGGAGCCGCTTCAGGGATCGGCCGGTCCCTTGCGCTTCAACTGGCCGCACGCGGGGCCAGCCTTTCCTTGTCCGACGTCGACGAGGTACATCTCGCGGAGACGGCGGCTATGTGCCCTACCGCACATTGGGCGAAAGTCGAGACCGCCGTGTTGGACGTGGCAGATCGTGCTGCCTTCCAGGATTACGCCGAGAGCGTCCAGTCATCTTTCGGGTGCGTGAACATGGTGTTCAACAACGCCGGCGTCGCCCTCGGCGCCGACGTTGTTGACATGTCTTGGGAGGACTTTGACTGGCTGATGGGTATCAATTTCGGCGGTGTCGTCAATGGGACGAAGGCCTTCCTGCCCTATCTCATCGCCTCCGGTGATGGTCATCTGGTCAACACTTCCAGCGTCTTCGGCCTGGTCGGTATTCCCAGTCAGAGTGCCTACAACGCCGCCAAGTTCGGTGTGCGTGGCTTCACCGAAGCGCTTCGCCAAGAGATGAAGATCAGTCGGCATCCGGTCACAGTGACATGCGTTCACCCCGGCGGTGTCAAAACCAATATCGTCAATAACGCTCGGGGTGTATCCGATATGGGGGCAGATACCGCCACCATTGCCACAATGTTCAACAACATTGCCCGGACCACTCCGGAGAAAGCGGCGTCCACCATCCTCAAGGGAATGGACAAGAAGAAGCCTCGAGTGCTGATCGGCGCAGACGCACGGGGCTTCGACTTTGTCGCGCGCGTTGTGGGACCGCGCTACCAGGACATCTCTGCGCCTGTTTCACGTGCGGGCTACGCATTGGCCCGAAAGCGGGGGATTATCAAATGACCGTCGAGCAGGAAAATCGGCCGGCCGCGACCGCGCGATCGCGGACGCTGACCGTGTCGGAGGTCGTGCAGGAGACCAAGGACTCCGTCAGCATCGCGTTCGAAGTGCCTGACGAGATTGTCGACGATTTCAAGCATCTACCCGGTCAGTTCATTACGCTGAAAATTCCGTCGGACCAGACGGGCCACGTCGCACGATGCTATTCGCTGAGCAGTTCGCCCCATGTCGATGACTTTCGCCTTGAGATCGGGGTGAAGCGCACCGCCGGGGGATATGCGTCGAACTGGTTGTGTGACAACGTCTCCGTCGGCATGGAGGTGACCGTACTTACGCCATCGGGAAAGTTCACCGCTAAGAGCCTCGACGTTGACTTGCTCTTCTTCGCCGGCGGAAGTGGCATCACGCCGGTCCTGTCGCTGGTGAAGTCAGCACTGGTATCGGGCAGTGGAGAAGTCGTCTTATTCTACGCGAACCGTGACGCCGATTCGGTCATGTACGAGCGCCAGCTTCAGCAGATCGAATCCGAATTCCCCGAGCGGTTCACCTTGGTCTACTGGCTTCAGTCCGAGAACGGGCTCCCCACATCGGTGGCTGTCGAGAAGATTATTCGAGATCACAAGGGGTCGTCGATCTTCACCTGCGGTCCTTCCCCATTCATGGATCTGGTGGAAAGGTCTGCCGCCGCCTGTGGAGTGGACCATTCGGATGTACATCGGGAGGTGTTCCAGTCACTGGCGGGTGACCCGTTTGACACCGCCACACTGCGTCGACTCAGCGACGACGAGGGTGTAGCTACGGCTACGGTTTACCTCAACGGAGAGTGCATCACCACGGAATGGCCACGTAACACACCGCTGCTCGATGTGCTGCTCTCACGAGGGCACAACGCCCCGTACTCGTGTCGAGAGGGCGCGTGCAGCGCGTGTGTGTGCAAGCTCATCGAGGGCGATGTCGAGATGGCGCAGAACAACATCCTCGTCAACGACGACATTGAGGACGGTGAGCGACTCGCGTGCCAGGCACTTCCGCTCACCGACGCTGTGACGGTGAGCTTCGATGATCTCTGACTGTCCGGGAGCTGGCCTATTGCCGGCGCGATCGCGGGAGGTTCTCTCGAGTGACGGCACGAGGTTGTTTGTCGAGGAGTACGGGCTGGGTGATGATGCGCCACTAATGGTGTTTAGCCACGGGTGGGCTTGCCAGGGCCGGTTCTGGCGACCTCAGATCGAACACTTCGCCAGCACACACCGTGTGGTGGTGTACGACCAACGCGGACATGGCTGGAGCGACCGGGGGCACTCCCAATTCTCTTCGTCGTTGCTCGGCGACGACCTTGAGGCTGTCTTGCGCGCGGTCGTCACGTCGAGTCGTAAGGCCTTGGTGATCGGTCACAGTATGGGCGGGATGTCCATCATGGGTTGGGCTGCCGAGCACCCGGACTCTGTGCTCCCCCTATCGCGCGGTGCCGTGTTGGCGAGCACTGGCCCCTCCCAGTTGGTTAGCCGATCGACGTTAATAAGGTCGCCACGTCGATTCCGCGCCACACTGGAACGGGCCTTCGCGGCTGGGCTCGCCATCGCGGGACCGGAGATGCTTGACACTCGTTTCAACCGACGGTTGGTAAAATACGGGACGATGGGTCCGCACGCGTCGGCCGACGTTATAGCGGAGTGTTCCGGCATACTATTGCGTTGCCCACCTGCGGTGCGGGGAATGTGGGGAAAGGTCCTGGCCTCCATCGACGTCAGCAAAGGAGTCGACTCACTTGCGGTGCCGACGACGGTGATCGTGGGTTCTGCCGACAAGTTGACACCTGAGGTTCATTCCACTGATCTCGCCGAACGGCTGCAGCAGCGCGGTCGGTTGCATGATCTAGTGGCGTTGCCGCAGATCGGTCACATGATCAACATGGAGGCACCGAAAGATTTCAACGAAGCGGCGGCGCGATTGGACGCAGCGACCGTAGAACGTTGACAGCGAAGTATCGATGCCTACGGGGTCACGCACATGGCCGCTGATAGCTTGCGGGCTTCCAGTAGGATAGTTTCCACAATGTCAGTCGTCCGCCGCGTTTCCTCCGCGCCATCTCAGGTACAGCGTCGGGTGCGTGATGCCCGCAGCACCCGGTGGGATGACCATCGCGTCGCAATACGAGCGGAGTTGGTCGATGCGGCCATACGGGCCATCGACCGCCATGGCGTAGGCGTGAGCATGGACGACATTGCTGCGGAGGCAGGCGTGTCTAAACCGAAGCTGTACCGCTACTTCGGCGACAAAGCGGGTCTAAACGGGGCAGTGGCGGCGAAGCTCGGTGCGTTGATGTGGGAGTCGGCGCAAGTCACAATCTTTGTTGAGCAAGATCATGCGTCTGTTGACGATATGATTCGCTCGTCGGTCCAGTCCTACGTCGCGCTGGTTGGGAAACACCCCGTGGTCGTCAGGTTCCTTATGGCGAATCACTTGTTTCAGTACTCCGGATCGGGAAATGGTGGAGTTGCTGACCAGTTGAGGTCGGTGATGGAGGTCGTCGCCGATCGGTTCACTGAGAGTCTGCAACGTATTCACTCAGATGCCTCGATCATTCCCTTGGCAGTGGCGTCCATCCTGGGTGCTGGGCTATCTGCGACTCAGTGGTGGATTGACAGCGGTCGTGAGCAAGGGGTCAACGACAGCTATTTCGCCGCACACCTATCGGAGACGACGTGGGGAATTATCAACGGCGCAGGCGCAACAGTAGGCGTTGCCTTCTCACCTGATCTGCCGTTCAGCCATCCCGGTTTCGCGTCCCGCCTCGAAGTGAACTGACCGCGTTTGCAATCAGCCAATCGCCGAACTATCCGTAATCAGTGGCCGCGCGTCACGGGCCCGGGGTGATTGTTGTCAGTCGATCGTGCAGCCCAGGGACGGCGAGCGTTTGATACGGCGAACAGCGTACCCGGCAGCATAGTGGACCCGGAGAGGCCGGCGGCGGGAATACAGAGCCAGCGGACACGCCGGGCCAACACCACATAGCAGACCCTCGCCCCGGTAGAACTGCAACCGCGACGGTCGAAAATTTATGAGCGGAAACAGCGAAGCTTGACAAGTAGATACTTCACTGCCTGCTCAAGCAGTGTAGTCCGCGCGGTCACTTTCAGGCTCGGACGATTCGACTGCCGAGGAAACCAACGTATGCGGCCAACCCGACCAAACCGCAAACGCGGGTCGGGCTGTTTGAGATGGCCAGGCCGATCATGGTCTCGCTTGCACCGTTCGCATAAATCCATTCACGCGTGTTCTCGGGAAATGCAAGCTTGGTGATCGATTCGAAAGCCTGCGGAAGAACAAGATGCGCCAGCCCTGTTCCCGCGATTCCGAAACCGATCAATTTCGGCAACACCGTCGCCGTAGCCCTTCCTGTCTTATAGGCCGTTTTCGCCGTCACCACCGCCGGACTCTTAGACGCAACGGCCGCAACGACACGTCCCGTCTTCGGCTTTCTGCTCCACTGATTTTCGGTGTTTTTCAAATTTCCGCTCCCTCTAGTCGCGATTCTTATCTAAGCCCAGTCAGAATTGTTGCCGACCTGCACCCCGGAGTTACCGCTACCGTGACAGAGATCTAAAACACCCGACCACAACCCCGGTGGGCTAACCCAACCAAAGCGTGATTCAGCCCTTCGTTTCAGTGCGCTTCGCCGTTTCAAAGCGACCGTGCGGCCATGCATGATGCGTTCCAGAGTCGGGAATCGCCCATTTTTGGAGGCTCGATTGGTTGGTTTCCGGCTTCTGCTAGAGCTGGATTTTATGGTAGTCGGCTATCTCGGTTTCGACCAGTAGGCGGTCTCGTATTCGACGGTTGATGTGTCCGATCTCGCCGTGTAGGCGCAATGGTTGAGACACCAGATGTATTTGTGCACAGCGATCTTAAACGTCATCGACCCCGGGCCATTCATCTTTCGGGCGCATCGATGTATTGGCGGACACACTCGGCCTTGAGTAGAGAGTCGAACGCCTGGGGTCCGATCGCTGGGTCGCGCAGTTTGATTCCACGAAGCTAGTGCTTCATCGCCTGGCCCCAGGAAGGCTTTCACTTTCACTTGACAAACACATAGGAACCCGGGAGTGTCGGATTAACGGTGGATCACCCTGCAGCAAAACTAACCGACACCAAGGCCCAGATCCACCGTTAATCTGCCACTCCCGTATCGGAGATGCTGTGTTTAAATTGCGCAACAGACGATTAGTGGAGAATTGCATTTGGTGAACGGCGAGACGGACTGAAAGCGGCCATTGCGGGTGAACCAGTCCTGACGTCGAACAACCGGGTTTTGGGGTATGCAGTTCCGCGGAAGGGATCCGTAAGTGTGAAGACGCGTGAAGATTGCGGACGAGGTGGCTGTGCTGATGCACCACACCAAGCCCAGAGCTGAAGTCGAGGACCGGGGTATGTCGGATACTCGGACTTGGAAGGACCCCAAACGTCACCTGTGGCCGCTGTGTCTACTCGTGCCTGCCGGGCCGTTCATCGCGTGCCTGCTGGCGAACAGTGTGTCGGGGTTGCTCTGGGGTTTCGGTGGTTACCTGCTCCTCGTGGTCGTCCCACTGCTCGACCTGATCCGGGGGCCCGACCGTGCCGGACCGCCGGATGATGCGGTGCGGACGTTGTCGGCGGACCGGTACTACCGGTGGTGCACCTACATCTTCGTCCCGCTTCAGTACGCGGGCCTGTTCTTCGGGTTCTGGTGCCTGGCCTTCGCGGACATGACCAGGGGTGAGCGCGTTGGCCTTTCGATCACAGTGGGCATGAGTGCCGCAATCGGTATCAACGCCGCTCACGAGTTGGGCCACAAACGCGAGAAACTGGAGCAGGGCCTGGCCAAGATCGCGTTGGCGCAGTCGGTGTACGGGCACTTCTACGTCGAACACAACGTCGGCCACCACGTGAAGGTCGCAACCCCTGCAGATCCGGCGAGCGCGCGATTTGGCGAGTCTTTGTTCGCGTTCTATCCCCGCGCGCTGTACGGAGGACTCGTCTCGGGTATCGAGCTCGAAACCGCTCGTCTACATCGTCAGGGCCACCGATTCTGGAACTGGCGCAACACAATTCTCCAGTCCTGGTCGGTGAGTGTTGCGATTGTCGTCGTCATCGTCGCAGCCTTCGGGTGGGCGATGCTGCCCTATTTCGCGCTGCAGGCGGTCATCGGCATGCTTGTACTCGAAGCGGTGAACTACATCGAGCACTACGGATTGCTTCGAATACCCACTGCCGAAGGAAGATTGGGAAAGGTGCGCCCTGAGCACAGTTGGAATGGTGACCACCTTGTCAGCAACGTCGTTTTGCTCAACCTGCAGCGGCACTCCGATCACCACGCGCGCGCCGCAAGGCGGTACCAGGCCCTTCGTAGCTGCAGCGAGGCCCCTCAACTTCCCGCGGGCTACGCAATGATGGTGGTTCTGGCGTTCTTCCCCCCGCTGTGGCGCAAGGTGATGGATCCCCGCGTGCTCAGCCACTACAACGGCGACCTTTCCAGGGTGAACGTTCACCCGCCCAAGGCCGACAAAATCGAGCAGCGCTACGGCGGCGCGTCAGCCGAGGGCTAGTGTGGTTCAAGGGAGGGGTGGCGACGCAATATTGTCAGTGGGGGTGAAGTGCCTGGAAGTAAACGCGGCCGCCCGCCTGGGCCCAGGGTGGACCGGGCGGTTCGGCGGGAAGCTGTCATTGATGCCGCTGAGCTTGAAATCGGCGAACATGGGTCCAATTTCGGGTTGAGCGGAGTGGGTGAGCGAATGGGGTATGCCCGTTCGGCGTTGTATGCAAAAGTGTGAGGAAAAGTTGTTGCGGTGTCGACTCCACACGTACGTTCTCGCGGAATCACTTTCGACCAGGGCGCGCGCCCCGTCCCACTTAAGCGCCCAGCCAGTCCCAGATGGGGCTTCGCCCAGGGTGGCGAGCATCGGATTCGGAACAGGCGGCACCCGTTCAGGACGCCCCGCCAGCAGTAATGGCACACGTACTGCGGTCCGGCCACGATGCCAGTCAACAGGTGAGGCGCAACGACAAGTACAGGTGCTGGCGCGACACCCGCAAACACGCCGGGTGCCTTGCCCTAGAATCAGTGCTGGGCACGACGCCATAGGAGTGTAATCAGGGGTTGATGACTGCGATCTGGTCGTCGAACGCTCCTCCGATGGTGGCAGTGTGCCGAACCCGGTACACCGAGCCGAGCACAGGAGGTTATTTTCAATGGGTGGAATTGCCGACAAGTTCGACAAGGCATACGAGGAAAAGCCGATCAGTGAGCTCGCTGGCGCCCCCGTCGAGGCGCTCCAAGGTGTGAGCCCGGGCGATGCCCAGCACCTCAAGGACGCGTTCAACATCAAGACCGTGCGCGATCTGGGCACCAACAAGTACTTCCTGTGGGCCCAGGCAGTCGCCAAACTCGCCGATTAGCCAACTTAGACAACGAAAGCCGCGACCCTCTAGCAGAGTCGCGGCTTTCCGTCTGTCAGTGACCGGCACGGTGTGGGCCTGTCGGTGAGGGTCAGGTCTCGCAGGCCACGCCGTCACCGTCGCGATCGAGTTTGCTGCTGTACCCGGGTTGGCCGGCATAGATCGGGAGCCCCAGCCGCCCGGACTGCGGCGCAGTTCGCGTACGACACCGACGGAGGATCAGCAGGGTCCTCCGGGGCTACCTCTGCCGGCGCGACAGGGTCTGGTGTGGGGGAGGGCAGCGGGGTCGAGGTTGGCGGGCGAGGAGCATTCGCTGCCTGGCCGCGGCCGACATTGATAGTCGCCGAGGTGGCCCCACAGCCAGCGAGGACTCTGGTGATGGCGTTTTTTCAGCCTGGGTGACCCACAATTGGTAGGTGGCTTTGACCTCGACCTGGGGGAGACGTAGGTGCAGCGGTAGGCATCACTCGGCGGCAGCCAGGTCGCCGCATCCCCGGCGCCCATTTGCTGGTTGATTGGGCCGTCGGTGGCCTGCAGGTTGCGGGGATCGTTCGCGAAATCGGACGCTGAGTGGGGGAGAGCTGCTGGGCGCCCTTCTGCCAGGCATCCGACAACGCGACTACGTGGTCGATTTGCACTGCGCTCGACGAGTTGGACCCTGTGCTCAATGGGGCTCAATCCGGCTTGATCGTCCCCATCGTCATAGTCATATACCGGGGAAATCGAACCGTCGTAGGTTCGGGTGCTGAAGGCGTCGCGCTGTGGTTGGCGACCGTGGTGACGGGAAACCCGGCGCCAAGGTTTGCTTCGACTTCCCGACCAAGAATTCCATGCGCTGTCGGTCTCGATGCAGGTTGCGGGGGATTGCGGTCAGTTCCCGGGTGGGATGCTTTCCCAGGTTTGTGTCGGCAGGGTTCGTCCTCTGAGGGAGCAGTCGCCGTGTGGTGTCCAGTATTCGCGTTCGGGTTCGCTGGCGGCTCTGATGACGGCGTCGCTGGCGAGGATCCGTCCCCGCGCGTGTTTGGCGAGTTCGGTGAGGCGTGATGCTTCGTTTACCGCGTCGCCTATGACGGTGTATTCCAGGCGCTGGTCGGTGCCGAGGTTTCCGGCGAAGACGGGGCCGGTGGCGAGTCCGATCCCGATGTCGAGTTCCCCATGAGCCAGGACGCGGTCGCGGATCTGCCGTGCGGCGTGGAGTGCGGAGTCAGCGGCATCGGCTCGGGCGACGGGCGCCCCGAAGATGCAGAGTGCGGCGTCTCCCTCGAATTTGTTGACCAGCCCGTGGTGGCTCTCGGTTGCCGCGATCACTTCTGCGAGGAGGCGGTTGAGCTTGTCGACGAATTCTTGCGGTGAGATCTGGTGGGCGAGTGCCGTCGAATTGGTTACGTCGACGAACAGTGCTGTTATCTCCCGGATTTCGCCGGTCAGGTCGGCTCCTCGGTCGAGTGCGCGTTGCGCGACGTCTCTTCCGACGTGCCGTCCGAACAGGTCGCGCAATCGGTCCTGCTCCTGGAGTCCGCGGACCATGTCGTTCACGGTGGATTGCAGTACCCCGATTTCGCTGCTGTCGTTGACGGGCACGCGCACGTCGAGCCGGCCTTGCCCGATGCGGCGGAGTGCACCGCGCATCTGGTGGATCGGTTGTGCGACGGCGCGGGCCAGCAGTGTTTCCGCGAGGGCTCCGGATACGAGTCCGAGGGCGGCGAGGTAGGTCGCGGCGCGGATGCGGTCGGGCGGTGCCGCATCTGGATAGTGCAGGAGCGCGATGGCCGCGGCCAATGGCAGCGCGGAGGTTAGCGCCCAGGTCAGGATGAGCCGGGAGATGACTGACGTTCGTGGTGGCGCGTGTGGGGTGTCGACGGCCAGGATCGTGGCCATCACTGGACGGAGTGCACGTTCGACGAAGAGGTAGTTGTATCCGACGGTGGCAAGTCCGCCCAATGTCATGAGTAGGGTTCCGCCGAGGGCCTCCCAGACGGGCAGGAGCGCGAAGGCCGAGCCGGACATCGCGAGGATGCCCCCGGCCCACAGAGATCCGATGAGGACGGTGGACTCGGTGGGCAATCGCAGGGTGTGGCGGGCGTGGTCGGGTGTCGGCGCAGAGGAGGTGTCCAGCCACCCGAGGCTGCGTCGACGCAGGGCGAGGACGCCGCGAACTGCGGTGAGCAGAGCCACGACCACGTAGACCGCCAGGATCTGCAGAAGCGTTCCGAGCTGGGCGCCGAATCGGTGCGGTGCGCCGCCTAGAACGATCAGCAGCGCGACGACGACGGCCCCGCCCACGCTCGAGCCCACGGTCAGCAGTGGTAGACCCCACTTCGTGCGTAACAGCACCGGAACTGGCCGGGCCGCATTGTGGGCTTCTGGTGGGTGTGGCCGCCCGGGGTGAGGACGGGCACTGGTGGTGTGCCGCATTACCGATGCATCTTCTTTCGGTCGTGTCAGCGGTCCGGCGGGTGCGGTGACGGTCTGTCCGGCCCGTCGTGGTCGAGCGCGGAGGTGAGGCGGTCGAGTAGGTCCTGGACGGCGCCGGGGGCGCCATGTTGGGCGAAGTGCTCGATCGACACGGCGATGAACACCGCCTGGGCGGTGAACAATGCGGTGCCGTCGTCGGCGGTGGCGGTCGCCTTAAGGTGCAGTTTGCGGCCGTCGATCTCCCGGACGTGGGCGCTGATGCGCAGGGGCCGGTGCAGCGGGACGGGGGCGAGGTAGTCGACGGTGAGGCTCCGGGTCACTGCCGGGGTGCGGGCGATCCAGAGGCCGAAGCCGAACAGGTCGTCGCAGGCGGCGGCTACTGCCCCGCCGTGCGCGAGGCCGGGCGCACCGATGTGGCGTTCGTCGAACGTCACATCGGTGTAGACCTCGTCGCCGGAGCGGAACACCACCAGTTGCAGGCCGGCGGGATTGTCTGGCCCGCACCCCATGCAGGTCGGCGAGTGCGGCGGCAGCGGTAGCTGGGTCATGGGCGTTCCTTCTCAACGGTGCTGGCTAGCCGCGGGCGCGGGATCGACTGCGCTGGGCCGGTTCAGCCGGGCTCCTCGATGCGCCTGCGTCCGGGGAAGCGCGGCCGGGTGCCCAGACCAGCAGAATCGCGGCACCCGCCGCCGCGATGAGTGCGAGGACGATCGCGGACTGCTCGACGCCGTGCAGGAACGCGGACTTGGCGAAGTCGGCGAGTTGCTTGCCGGCCGGTCCCGCCCGATCGGCGACCTCGAGGGCACCGGCGAGTGAGTCGGCGACCGGGCCCCGCGCCTCCGGTGGGAGCCGCGCGATCGCCGGGGCGATGTTGTGGCTGTACCCGGCGGCCAGGACACTGCCGGCGACCGCGATGCCGATCGCCGCGCCGATCTCGCGGGTGGCGTCGTTGACTGCCGCGGCGACCCCGTGCTTTTCGACCGCGGTGTCCGCGACAATAGCCGCCGTCGCCGGCGCCGCGGTCAGGCCCAGACCCGCGCTCAAGATCAGCGTCGGCCACATCACGTCGACGTAGGTGGAGTCCAAATCGAGCCGGCTGATGAAGTAGAACCCCGCGGCGATGGCGAGCAGACCGGTCACCGTCATCAACCGCAACCCCAGCCGGGTCGTCATCCACGGTGCGACCGCCGACAAGAGCACCAACGGCACCATCATCGGCGCCAAGGCCAGCGCTGAACCCAACGGGCTGTATCCAAAGATCAACTGCAGGTATTGGACGAGGACTAGGAAGACACCGAACGTCACCAGGAACTGGATGGTGATGGAGAACGATCCGCTCCCGAACCCCCGACGGGCGAAGAACCGCACATCGAGCAGCGGATGATCCGCCCGCAACTCCCACGCCACGAACACCACTGTGGCCACCACCCCCAGCCCGAACCCGGCGACCACCACGGGATCCGACCAGCCGCGTACTGGGGCTTCGATGATGGCGAGCACCACTAGTCCGACCGCGAACACCACCGCGACCGATCCGATCACATCCATCAGCGGCGGATTTTCCTGGCGGGATTCGGGAATGGTGAAGGCACACAACAGCAGAAACACCCCCACCGCGGTCAGGCCGACGAAGATCGACTGCCACGACCAGTAGTCGAGCAGCAGCCCCGACCCGAGAATCCCCAGCAGGCCCCCGGACCCGGCGACCCCCGCCCAGATCCCGACCGCACGCCCCCGCTGCTGCTCGGGGAATCCCGCAGTCAGGATCGACAGCGTGGACGGCATCATGAACGCCGCCCCCACCCCGGCCGCCGCCCGCGCCGCGATCAACCACCACGGTGTCGATACCAACAGTGGCACCGCCGAGGCCAGAGAAAACAGCGCCAACCCCACGATCAGCACCGCCCGCCGGCCGTAGCGGTCACCCAGGGCCCCGGCGGGCAACACCAGACACGCCAACACCAGCGTGTACCCGTCGACCACCCAGGTGAGCTGGGTTTGCGTCGCCCCGGTGGCCACCGCAATGTTCGGAAGCGCGGTGTACAGGGCCGCCATTGAGGCGACCACCAGGGCCACCGACAGGCACGAGACCACCAACGTCCACTTCTGAGCCCGCGACAGCAGCACTCGACCATCGGCGGTCATGCAGCCACCTCCACTTAACGCTACAGTTGGTAGCGTTCCACTACTATGAGTAGCACAATGCGGGGTGCGGGGATAGTGCCTGCGACTGATCCGAGGGCACAATTACGAGGTGGGCGAAGAGTTGATCAACCAGAACACCGACGACGACGAGGACCGGCTCGTGGATCCCCGGAAGGCACGCTCACGCGCACGACTGCTCGACGCGGCGACATCCCTGCTCTCGACCGGCGGTATCGAGGCCGTCACGATCGACGCGGTCACCAAGGCGTCCAAGGTCGCGCGGACCACCCTCTACCGGCACTTCACCGACAGCACCCAGCTCCTGGCCGCGGCGTTCGAGCGTCTGCTGCCCCCGGTCACCGCGCCGCCGGCGTCCGGAACGATCCGTGAACAGTTGATCGAACTGCTGGACCGTCAGGCCAAGCTCATCGAGGAAGCCCCCGCCCAACTGACGATGCTCGGGTGGCTGGCCCTCGGGTCCGCCCAACCCAGCACGGCCGGGGCGACATCGCATCCCGAAGAAGACCGGAACCCGGTCAGTTCCCTTCGCGCACGGGTGGTCAACCAATACCGCGAACCGTTCGACCGGATCCTGGGCAGCCCCGGAGCCCAGCAGGAGCTCGGTCGCTTCGACACCAATCTCGCCCTGACCCAACTCGTCGGACCCATCGTCTTCACCCGACTCACCGCACTCCCGCCGATCGGCCCGGCTGAACGCCAGCAACTCGTCGACGACTTCCTCGCTGCACGCTCCGCGCAACGCGCGCTGACAGTGACCCCGGACTGATCTCTGATTCAGCACCCGCCCGAGGCGGCGGGCTGGGACGTCAATTCGGCGATCAGCGCCTCGACGCGGGTCTTAATCTCGTCGCGGATCGGGCGAAACGCTTCCACGCCCTGGCCCGGCCGGGTCGTCAAGGACCATCATGTCTGGGGCCCGGTTTCTGCTTGGCAGCGCACGGATAGTTGACACCAGACACCGTCGAACGCACCGTCAATAGTTAACTACAACATGGTTCTACCGAGCAGCAGTCGAACATCGCCTCGAACACGCGGTCGTCGGGCCGTAGTCGACCGGCGACACCGTTCGACAGAAACCCCGAAGTCATTGTCAGCCTGGACGGTGTGACGTACCGGGACTACCGCGCGCAGACGAAGAGCGCGGTGCGTTTCGTCACTGGTGACGAAACGTGTTGTGGCACAAGTAGTCACGACGATAAGATACCTTATGTAAGGTAGAAGCTCGAAAGTCCTGCAAGAGGGCACTATTCGTAGTTCTCGCTTGGTAACATTATGTCCGTGAGTAGATCCCGCGCCGACAAGAATCGTGCCCGCAAAGCACGGCTCGCCGCCGAGGAACGTCGACGCGAAGAACACGCGCGGCTGGTCCTCGAGCGCCACGGCGATCCGCACTATGTCCAGCGAGCTGTTGACCCAACATCGGGCGATGTCACCTTGGCGATGTCGCCGGAGCATCCACAGGCCTCGGAGATGGCCGATGTTTTCGCCGCACTGCGGCGAGATTTCGTGGAGCGCTTCGGCCGCGAACCTGGACCGAATGATCCGCTCCTGGTCGACCCGATGCGCCCGTGCCGACCCCGCTGTCGGCGGATGCCTTCGACGCTATGCTCGACCGACTTGCCGCCGGGGTTGATGACCCGGTCATCAAGGCCAAAGTCCTCGCCAGCAGAGACGTCGGCTATATCCTCACCGAAGACACCCTGCACCTGTTCAGTGCCTACGAGATCGATCTCTGGGAAGCCGCACTCGACTGGCACCTCGATAATCTTCGGTGATGCAGTGTCGGGCGAGTGTCGCTGGGCAGCTGCTTCAGCATTTCTCGACGAATCTGGGCTCTCTGGCGCCATGATGGGGTAGCTGTTGTTCGTGTGTTCGAGGTCTAGATGCTCGCTTTGCGCGCGCCGCGACGTGGTATCCGAAGAGGTACCTCGACGGCTTTGATCACGTGGTGCGGTCGGGCGGCTCCTGATCGTCCTGCAGTTCCTGATCCCAGCGGACCAGGTGGAGGCCGGTCGCGGTCGCCTGGCGTGCGATTTCGGGTAGCTCGTCGTCCATGCGGGTTAGACGTCGGTGGGCGCACGTTGGCTCCGCACGGCCTTTTTCTTATGTACCGCTTTGGTACTCGTTGAGCGTTGGAGCGAACCGGAGGTCGAACTCAGCCTCGGCGACGGCTAAATCGACACCGTCTTGACCGACACCAACGGCGACGGGTGGGCCGACGTTGAGGAGTACGACACCAACTTCGACGGGATCGTCGACACCGTGATGACCGATGTCGACTACGACGGCTGGAGCGATGTCACCGACTACGACACGAACTATGACGGCTATTTCGACACCGTCGCCGCCTGACCACCAGGTCCGAAGGTCTGAGCTATCGTCACCGGCACACAGCAACCCACCACTGCGATCGTGAAGGACGTGCTTTTCGTGGCAACCGTGACCCGGCTCGAGTTCACCGACGACCTCGACGGCAAAGCTCTCGACGTGGACGACATCAACACCGTCAGCTGGTCCTGGCTCGGTGTCGACTACGAATTCGACACCAGCACAACAAACCTCGACCGCATCGAAACCGGCCGAGTGCCCATATCAACACTGCTGGCCAAATCCCGCCGCGTCGGCGGCCGCAAACGCAGCCCCGGACACAAGAAAACCGGCAACAGCAGCATCGCTGCCAGCGACTCGAACGCTCCCGCCGACACCAAAACCGTCCGCGCCTGGGCCCAAGAGCAGGGTTACGAACTCAGCAGCCGCGGCCGCATCCCCACCGACATCATCGAGGCCTACACCCAACAGAACTGAACCCGCCGTCACGCTGTGCGCGCCGTGATTCCGATCCGACCCCAGCGCCGAGAATAGAGCCGCGTAGTCCGCCCACTGCTGTGGGATGCTGCGCCAACCCGCGGTCGTGCGGGTCCGCAGCCAGGTTCTGACGTGGGGCAGCGACACAACGTGCCGACACAGTCGGTACGCGGTACTCTGGTGGCACGTAGGAGGTAGGCCCATGACGATCGACACGCGTGCGGTAGAGGAATCCATCAGTGCCCTCTCTGATGATGCTCTGTTAGGCGTTCTGAGTCACGAGTTGGCGACTCGTCACAGTCTGCGGTCGGTGCGCGATCAAGTCAGTGCCCTTCTGGCGATGGGCCCGGGTCTGGAACGTTCGCTGGCTCAGCGGCTGGCAGACGTGACTGCCTCGGCTACACGTGCCCGTATCGTCGGGGAGGCCACCGCCCCGCTGCTCGAGGACCATCCGATGCTCGACTCTGCGTCGGTGAGCCGGGTTCTGGGTAAAGCGGCCACCAGTCGCAACACGGCGAGTCGACTGCTCGCTGCCGGCGTGGTGGTTGCGCTGCCCGTGGGACAGCGCCGGCTGTACCCCGAGTTCCAGTTCGACGCCGCGTCCTCCCGGGTTCGACCGATCGTCGCTGAAGTGAACAAGCTCCTCGATGCCAAGAACGATCCGTGGGGGGTGGCATCGTGGTGGCTGAACCGTACCGACTTCAGCGATGACCCACGCTCTCCCGCGGAGCTGGCCGTCGACGGTCGCCGCGACGACGATCTGCGCGATATGGCCCACGACCTCCTCGCCGACTAGGCATATGTCGACGCTGCCCGATCCGCCCGCAGCCCTGCCTGCCCCCCGAACCACAACCATCACAACCGGGACCAGGCTCTGGCGTATTCATTCGACGACTCGCCGTCCGAACACACCCAATCCCACCGTTCAACCCAGCCCACGCCGCGGCGGAAGATTCGACAGCCTCGACGGTAGTTACGCCTACCTCTACCTCGGCGACACACCCAACGCAGCTGTGGCCGAGACACTGTGCCGAAACCTGCCTGTCGACCAAACCCCACGGCTACTGCCTCACAGTCAAATAGCCGGTCGATCACTGACCGAGCTAGAGATTCTCACAGACTTACACGTCGCCGACCTCACCGGCACAGGCTCCGCTCGCATCAACGCTGGATCCTGGCTCACCCACAGCGACCCATCGGGCTACCTCACCACACGGCGCTGGGCCGCTGCCATCCTCACTGCCCACCCCCATCTCGCGGGACTGCAGTACCGACCACGCCATAACGACAACCAGACCGCCTGGATGCTCGCCACCCCCACCGCCGACGATCATCAGGCACTTGCCGCCACCTGGACCGTCGAACTCGACACCCCCCAAGGCCGCGCGCTACTGACCCCACTGCTCGCCGAACACAACGCAGCATTGCCCCTATCGCCCTGACAACGACATGCAAACCCGCAAGGATTTGTAAATCCCCGGGAGTGTCCGATTAACGGTGGATCCGACCTTGATGTCGGTTAGTTACCGTTCGGGGTGATGCGTCCTTCGAAGGTGATCGCAAACGCATTGAGCGCGGGCTTCCACCTCATTGCCCATCGTGCCTTACCTTTCCCTGTCGGGTCCAGAGCACGCGTGGCCAGATACAAGCATTTGAGCGCCGCCTGTTCGGTCGGGAAGTGCCCACGCGCCCGTACCGCGCGCCTGTAGCGAGCGTTGACAGACTCGATCGCGTTCGTCGAGCAGATCACCCGCCTAATCTCGACGTCGTAGTCCAGGAACGGAACGAACTCACTCCACGCGTTGTCCCACATCTTGATGATCGCTGGATACTGCTGACCCCACTTCTGCGTGAACTCTGCAAATCGTTCCCTGGCCGCAGACTCCGACGGAGCGGTGTAGACAGGTTTGAGATCACGTGCCATCGCATCCCAATACTTCCGTGATGCGAACCGAAAGGTGTTGCGTATCAGATGAATAATGCACGTCTGCACCACGGCGAGTTCCCAGGCGGTGTTGATCGCCTCAGGCAATCCTTTGAGTCCGTCGCACACCACGATGCAGACGTCCGCCACACCACGGTTCTTGATCTCGGTCAGGACCGAAAGCCAGAACTTGGCGCCCTCACCGCCCTCGCCGGCCCAGATCCCCAGGATGTCGCGTTCGCCATTAACGGTGACCCCGATCGCCACATACATCGGCCGGTTTGTGACCTGCCCATCGCGCACCTTCACGTGCACCGCATCGATGAATATCACCGGATACACCCGATCAAGTGGCCGGTTCTGCCACTCCGTCATTTCCCCGACGACCTTGTCGGTGATGCGTGAGATCGTGTCCTTCGACACCGACGCTCCGTAGATGTCCTGAAAGTGCGCGGATATCTCGCCGGTCGTCAAACCCTTTGCAGTCAAGGACAATACGATCTCATCAATACCCGTCAAGCGTCGCTGACGCTTCTTAACGATCTGCGGGTCGAACGAAGAGTCGACGTCACGTGGCACTTCAATCTCCACCGGCCCGATCTCGGTAAGTACGGTTTTGGACCGTGTACCGTTCCGGGAGTTGCCGCTGCCGCGGCCGGCAGCATCATGTTTCTCGTAGCCCAAGTGCTCGGTCATCTCCGCGTCTAACGCGGTCTCTAGAACGTTCTTGGTGAGTTGATTGAGGAGTCCGTTCGGGCCCATCAACTCCACGCCCTGCTCCTTGGCCTGAGCCAGGAGCTGCTCGGCCAACTGCTTCTGATCCACCTCAGTCTCTACCATGGGATCAAGTGTTTCGGTCATCGTCGATCCTTCCCGCCAAGCTCAGCTCGGCGTGTTGAATCAAGGACCGGATCCACCGTTATTCAGACAGTCCCAAATCCCCTGCGCCACAACGTAGTACGCCGAGAATAAATATTACGTAAGGCTGTGGTGGGCGGGAGGCGGTGGTTGCTTTGCGTCGTGACGGTTGTGGTGGCGCCGCTGCGAGTGTGTCAGGTGTGTCAGGTGTCCTCGGGTTTGGTGTCGGCGAGCTGGCGTGAGATCTGGGCGACTGTGACGTTGGAGTCCTGCGATAGTTTGACCAGCAGTTCGAATGCGGCGGTGGCGTCGATGTTGAACCGTTCCATGATCATTCCTTTGGCTTGGCCGATGATGTCGCGGGAGGCCAGGGCGCTGTGGAAGTCGTCGTGTTTGCGGGCGGCATCGAAGACCAGCGCGGCGTGCGCGGCCAGCGCGTAGCCTTTTTCGACCGCTTCGTCGGTGATGGCGTCGGGGTGGTTGGCGTAGACGTTTAACGCGCCCATTCCTTCGACGTGGGTGAACAGCTCGTACGACACTGAAGACCGGATGGGTGAGTGCCCTCGGACTGCGTCGGCCAGGTCGGGCCAGCGGTTGTCGGCGACGAGGTCGTGGACGCGGACGGTGCGGTGCTGCCAGGCAGCATCTAGGCATGGGCCTTGTCCGCACTGTTGCTGCAGCAGATCGAAGTGGCGGGCGTCGTCGTCGGTGGGGGCCAGGGTGTCGATGATTCTGCGTTTTTTGGTGACGGTGATGCCCGCGGAGACGGCTCCGTCGACGATCCGTAATGCGGAGGCGGTGATCTCGGCTAGTACGGCGTCGGTTCCCAGGCGAGTTTTCGCGTGCATCGCGCGCGCCAGGTCAGCGAGCATCAAATGCGTCTGGGTACCGCGCTGCTCGGTGGTCATCAGGGTTGTCACCATCTCTCTGCCCGCCCGCAGGCGACGGAGCATCGACCACGGCTCTGATCACCCAGGTGCGGCGGGCGCACGCCCAGGCGAACAGGCCCGTCGCGGCGTCCTCTGTGCGACCACAGCCTTCCGCCGGTCCTAACGCAGCAAATTGCTGCGCGTGTCCGACTCTACTATCTCCGCAACCGCCGCAAGCACCCAACGACCTGCGGCCAGGTCGATGCAGTCGGTGCACTCGGTCAGAATCTCTGTCAGAGGCTGTCGGGGTGCTCGTTGTTGACAAGTCGCTGGGCGAGGTCGGCGATGCGGGTGTTGGTCTCTTGCGATAGTCGGCGCAGGAGTTCGAAGGCTTGGATGGGGCCGAGGTTGTAGCGTTCCATGATCATGCCTTTGGCTTGGCCGATGATGTCGCGGGAGGCCAGGGCGCTGCGGAACTGTTCGCCGCGCTCGACCGCGGCCCAGACGATGGCGGCGTGGGCGGCGAAGATGTAGCCCAGGTCGCGGTCGTGCTGGTTGAACGCGTTCGGGTCCTCAGCGTAGAGGTTCAGTGCTCCGACGCTGTTGTGGGTGTTGAACAGTTGGTAGGACGCGATGGCGCGGATAGGTGTGTACGAAAGGGCGTCGGAGCAGAAGCGGGGCCAGCGGGTTTCGGTGTGCAGGTCGGCGATGAAGTAGCTGTCGTGGTCGGTGGCCGCATCAAAACAGGGGCCTTGGCGGTGTTGTTGCTGCAGCGCGTCGAGCGTTCGGGGGTGATCGCCGGTGGAGGCGGGAGTCGTGACGGCGCCGTCGGTGGCGACGACGGTGACGCCAGCGTACTGGGCGGCGCGGATGTGGGTGACGGCGCCGGCGATGAGGTCGTCAAACGCGGTTGCCGTGGTGTCGGGCAGGTGCTGGCTCATCTCGTGCGCGAGGTCGGCCAGACGACGGTAGCCGTCATCGCGGGCAGTGCCCATTGTTTGAGCCCTTCGTCACCACCGAGCTGGGGTGCGCGATATGACATCAACACTACGTCGTGCCTGATTCCCTTGGCCTGGCCCATGACGTCCCGGGAGGACAGGGCGGACAGATGGTGGTCGTGTCTGCGGGCGGCGTCAAAAACACAAGGGGCGCCCGGACGGTGCGGTGCTGCCACACAGCCTCAAGGCACGGGCCCTGCCCGCAGTGCTTTTGCAGCATGTCGAAGGTGCGGGCATCGTCGTTGGTGGGGGCCAGGGTGTCAACGACCGAGCGTTTGGAGGTGACAGTGATCCCGGTGACCTCAAAATTGCAGGTCAGAACTTTGTGTTGATCACTACACTCGCAGCGTCGACGAGGTCGAAGCCACCCTGCTCGGCCATCACTCGCAACGTATCGAGTGCATCAACACGTTCGAACTGATTGCGTTCCATCAGCATTCCTGCAGCCACCGCAATCGTGTGCCGCCCACCGACTGTCTGGATAGAGATTGTGTCGAAGTACTCGGTCAAGCGCATAGCGTCTCATCACTGTTACCACCGGCACATTGCTCGGCGTACGTCCCACCGTAGACCCCGCCGCCCGGCAGCGGCGGCCGCCAAGGCTGGGCGCAGTCGTCGGGCGTCTATTCAACAAGAAGCAGTTCTACGGGGCTCCAATCTAGTGATCGTAGCCTGGGCTAGGCGTCCGTGATTCGCATATCGTTTCGTCACTGGTGACGAAAGCTTGTGTGCCACAACTAGTTACGCCGATAATATAGATTATGTAAGGTAGAAGGTTGAAAGTACTGTAAGAGAACCTAATTCGCAGTAGGACCTTAGTAACATTATGTCCGTGACTGGATCCGACGCCGAGAAGACCCGTGCCCGCAAAGCCGGTCTCGCGGCCGACGAAAGTCGACGCGAAGAACATCACGGCTGGTCCTCGATGCCGTTGACGTTGCCATGGGTGATCCGCTGGTGGGAGTACTCGAACCGGTACTGCAAGGCCAAGTAGTCGACGCCGCCCTTCTTCAGGACGTAGTAGTGCACCGACCCCGCCCGATCGATCTTCACCCGATACTGCCGCTGAATCGGTAACCGTCAGCTCATCACCGCCAGCCGGAATGCCGGCACACGAAACGCCCCGCAGTCGGATTGGGCGACAACATTCGCCGACCAGCCACCCCACGACACCCGCAGTGCTGTGCTCGAGGACCTGCACCGGCGTATCCCACCGAATTGGACGGATGCGCTGGATCCAAATCACCAGACCCTCCCGTAGATCCGTGATCCGCAACGTACCGCGACTGTTTCGAGCTCCATCGCCGTGGAGCGGCCCCCGAGTTTGTCGAAGGCCGTCTCTATAGAGACGATCTCCTCGGTACATTGCGTGATGGGGTGGCGTGCGGCAGTCATCGAACATGACGGTCGTCCCGGCCCGCGCCCTAACAGCGTGGTCGTTCATACATTCGACGTAGGTATCGCGTTCACGGGCGAGTTGGGCGATTTGAACCCCAAGCCCTGCTATTCCCAGCGTGGGAGGACATCGCTGACCGAGGGGGCATTCTTGGCCAGCGTTGTCCGCCAGTCCAAGCGTCCCCGTTTCTGCAATTGGCCGATCAACACGATACGCGCGAGTCCGAGTCTTGTTGCAGTCTGTTCGACCCACGTCGCATTGACCCGCGATGGCACCGATGGGTACCCGTCCGGAAAGATCCAAGTGCCGGCGCCGTTATTGGCTTCCCTCTCGCGAACTGACTCCTGCGCGTGACTATCGTCTAAATCCTCGACGATAGTGCCGTTGTCGACGTGTCCCCGGAGAATATGCGCGATCTCATGGAGCAACGTGAACAAAACTTTGTCGAGGCGCTTGCCGCGCCCAGATAACCCGATGACGGGGTGGCCATCCACAAACATCGCGCACCCGTCGATTTTAGCGCCGGGTAGCGCTTCGACGTAGACCAGCCGGACGCCGGCATCACGCAATTGGTCAGGCAGCGTTGCGAAGTCCTCAGCTGTTCTCACCGACCGTGGGAGGGATGCGGCAAGCTTGGCCAGCGTTTCGGTCGAATAATCACTGTGGGGAGGTAGCTTCCTGGCCTGTTTGCGAACGCAGGCAACCCAAGCTTGCTGCAGGATGGTGATGTCTTCGCCAGAGTTCGCGCGTTTAGCTGCTGCTGCGATCGCGGGCGGAGCATCAATTGAGTTGAGCTCGAACAGATTCATCACCTCGGCTTCCAGCTCGTCCAGAGTCGAACCGGTGAGAATCTTTCTTTTCTGCAAAAGTTGAATGGGTGCAAGCGCGTTAAGCCGCGCCCGGCGGCGTACATCGTCGAGTTTCGCCTGCGTCGTCCGGTTCTTCGCTTGTTGGGCCAACAAGTACTGGTCCTGCAGCCTCAGCCAGAACTCCGGCGAGAGGTTGAGAGCAGCGCCGATCTGAGCGGCCGACTCTCGAGTGATCTCTTTCTTTCCGGTCACGATCTCGGATACGAATTGGGTCGGGCGGTCGATCACGGCGGCGAAGTCGGCTTGGGACCATCCACGAATCTCGAGCTCCGCGCCCAAGAGTTCGCCGACAGGTGTCTGATCGATTGCTAGCAAGTCGTTGTGTGCGGTGTTGCTCATCGCTGGGGTTCCATCTCTACTGTCACGACTCCGAAGACCACGGCGGCGTGATTTCCGGAGTATCTGAACGTGAGGTCAATAACGCGGCCCGAACTCAACGTTGCCCAGGCCCGGGTGGGGTCGCCGGAATTGTGGGGTTCGATACGCAGCAAGCGCATGTTCCGCAGGTCGGTTTCGACGTTGGCGGCACGTACGCACTGGATGAGGCGGTAAAAATCCCGGATGTCGCGGTCAGTCCAACCGGCCGGCCGGAACCCTGGATCAGTGGCGAGGCGGCGCAACCCCTCATCCAGATAGTCCTGTTCCACGTGTCTGTTCTCCATCACCCATCGGCTGATGACTTGAATGTCATCACTCAACCTACCGGCATCCAGCAGGGTTCCGCAGCAGCGACTCGGATATCTAGTCGTCTTGTCATCACCCATTAGGTGATGAAAGGTGTGTTACTGTGATGCTGAGCATTGGGTGGCTGCCGGAAGCAGCCGGACATGTCTCGTCAGTGAGGCGAGGTCCGTACGGGGTTTGCCGACTTGATTCCAGGAGGAAGCAGCGATGACAGATCTTCAGAACAACCAGCGGGAGCAACACTCCCGCCGGCGTGAGCCCATCACCATCACCATCAACGACGTTGAGTTCGAGACCGCCGACGACGACCAGGACGCCGCATCCCTGGTGCGTCTCGCGGGTCGTGACCCGAGAGAGTTCGATCTCTTCATCGTCGATGAGCACGGTATCGAGACGCACGTCCAAGACGTGCAGATCGTCAACCTGCGCGACGGCGGACGGTTCCGCACCCGCCGGAAAGTGCGCTTCACCATTGACGGCGAACGCCACACCAGTTGGGACGACGACCAGACCGCTGCCGCGTTGCTGCGGCTGGCGGGAGTTGACCCGACTAAGTACGACCTGGCTCGAGTCAACGCTGCCGGCAATCCTGAAACCTTCAGCGGAGATCAGGTGGTGACCATCCACGACGGGGACGAGTTCGTCACCGCCAAGCAAGCCGGCCCTGTCGCGTGACGGACCTGCCGCTACCTGGGTCTCCTGCGCGCCGGTTCGCTGATGACATGACCGCCGCCGGGGCGGCGGTGCGCGCCGAGCCTGGACGCCTACTGTTCGACGTCCTCGCCGTCGGCGGCGCGTTGGCCGGACAGTGTGTCGCGACCGGTGTCAGCCTAGCCGAGGTACAGACCTGGCCGCAGGCACCGCCGCACTGGGTGCATCTTCCCGAGACCGTGGTGTTCGAGACCACTAACAGCGACACCACTGACTGCCCACCCGGATGGCGGCGGCATTCCCGTGAATTCACCTTCACCGACACCTCGATCCCACCGGCGAAGGCTTGGCTCAGTCACGTTCGAGGCCTCCTGTCGCTAGCCATTGCGCCCGCGGCATAGCCAGCACCCGACCACCCCACCGAACAGCAAGCCGGGCCTTGCAAGGAAGGACGCCGACATGCAGTACTCGGTCGCCATGACAGGCGCGGTACATACGATGATGCGCGAGCACCTCGTCCGTGACGATGGGCAAGAAGACGTACTCGCCGCCACGTATCTGTTGTCCACCGGCGTACGGCGCACGACAGCCGTGGTGCGGACCGTGATCCCGCCGCGGGACGGAGAACGGCTGGTTCACGGCAACGCCTCTTTCACCAGCGCCTACGTCCTGCGTGCAGCAGTCGAGGCCCGCACGCGCGGTGAAGGATTGGTGCTGCTGCACTCCCATCCTCGTGGCCGCGGATGGCAAGGCCTAAGCATCATCGACCACGACACTGAGGCCGACTACGAACGTGTCGCACGCGCCTACACAAAGATGCCGCTGCTCGGCATGACCCTCGCAGGCCGCGACGCCGGGTGGTCAGCTCGGTTCTGGTTCGACAACATCCGCCCAAGCTGGGCTGAGTCGGTGCGCTGCGTATCCGACAAGTTGACTGTGACCTGGAACGACGCCCTGAGGCCGCCGCCCCGGCCAACCTCATCACAGCAGCGCACCATCTCAGCGTGGGGCGACGCCGCTCAGGCATCGATCGCCCGCTTGCGCGTTCTGATCGTCGGCACCGGCAGCGTTGGCCTAGACGTCGCGCAACGCCTGGCCGCTACCGGGCTCCTGGAAGTTGGCGTAATGGACTTCGATGCCGTCGAGCTCGTCAATTTGGATCGCATGATTGGCGCCACGCGACTCGACGCCGCCCTGGGTCGCGCGAAAGTCGAAGTCGCCGCGCGTCTCATGACCTCAGCAGCCACCGGCGAGAACTTTCATCCCGTCGTGCATGAAGTGAACGTCACCGACCCCGCCGGGCTTCAAGCCGCCTTGGACTACGACCTAATTTTCTCTTGCGTCGATCGGCCCTGGCCGCGAGCGGTTCTTAACCAGATCGCCTACGCCGATCTTATCCCCGTGATTGACGGTGGCATCGCCCTCGACACCTTCGCCGACGGCAGGCTACGGGGCGGTATCTGGCGTGCCCACACTGTCGTACCCGGGCACCCCTGCATGGTGTGTCTGGGACAACTTGACCTCGGCGAACTCAGTCTCGACATGCAGGGCCTACTCGACGATCCCACCTACATCGCCAAGACCGGCAGACAGGCGCCTGCTGGCCAAAACGTTGCCGCTCTCTCCGCTAGCGTCAGCGCCGCACTGCTCGCCCAGTTCGTAAGTCTCGTCGCACATCCAGGCGGGCGCGGTGTCCCCGCACCGCTGCGTTATCTCCTTGCACTTCACCGCCTCGAGCATTCCGACGCGACGACTGGGCAGTACTGCAGCTACGAGTCCGAAACCGCAACCGCAGACCATCGTCCAACCCTTACCAAGGCTCAGGCCGAATGGCGGTGCATCGTCGTCGAACGCAACAAGAGAAAGCTTCCGCTGCGGCTGCGGCTGATCGACGCGGCGAACCGGACACTGCAGAACGTGACCTCACGATTGGCGTGAAGTTCATGAGGTGCTGGAAGTCGTGGTCGCCCAGGCGCTCGTAGAGGTAGCGGTGTCGGCTCCGGCACGGGCTGACTCCTCTGCGCACGGGCTCGACCCGTGAGCGGTGTTCTGCTATCCTTAGATCACTATGACCGGTTCCGCCTGCTTCGCAGGTCCAGGGCCGGTCTTCATTTTTGTGTGAGGATCCCGTTCAGTGTCGGCGACCATCAAGGTCTTTAAGACCTATGACGAGCAGGTGGACCTTCTCGTCGCGCGCGGTATGGGAATTAGTGACCGACCCGCTGCGATCTATCATCTTGAGCGCATCAACTACTACCGGCTCAGCGGATACTGGTACCCGTTCCGCGGAATCATCGCGCCTGGTCAACGTTCCGACCACTTCTCCCCTGGAGCGCAGTTTGAAGACGTCATCGCCCTCTACGACTTTGATGCGCGTCTGCGCACAGCCACGTTCGACGCGTTGACGCCAGTCGAACTGGCCCTTCGCGCCGCTCTCGGCCACACCCTCGGGGAGCTTCACGAGTGTGCACATCTCACCCCCGGAGTCCTCAGCTCCCGGGCTGGAGGTGAGTCGTATTCAAGGTGGGTCGACGACTACAACAAACAACTGGGTAGGTCCCGCGAAGAGTTCGTAGTCCACCACATTCATCGCTACGGCGGCACACTTCCAGTCTGGGTCGCGGTCGAAATTCTGGATTGGGGTTCTCTGACTTACCTTTTCGACTTCGCTCCCAACCGAACCCAGACGGAAATCGCCGGTAACTTCGGGCTTACCGCCCCACAGCTTCGGGCCTGGATGAAATCGCTCAACGTCATCCGCAACACCTGCGCGCACCATGGCCGCCTGTTTAACCGGACCCACGCACTAGTACCCAAACTCCCACGCCTCGGAGCCTTTCCGGAACTCGACCAGGCCGCACCACACATGAACCGCACCTTCGGACAGCTCACCCTTATCCAACATCTCCGCCACCAGCACGGCCTACCGCTGTCGCGAATGCTCGCGGCGGTGATTCGCTCCTACCCCGATCACATCGCGCGCGTTCCCGTCGCGCAGCTCGGCGTTTGGCCGGATTGGCAAGCATCGCCACTCTGGCCGACCTGATCTAAATGGTGGGAATGTTTCGTGTTTGAGCAACTGCCCCTGCTCAAGTTGTCTGAGACTCGGCGCGATGCGGCATCCCCCTACGAGTGCTGAAGCTGATGGCCGGCCACAGAGAGTGTGGCCGGCCTTCTGCATCCCCCCTGTAGGTCTTTAGCCGATGCGCGGAATCTCCACACCCTTGCCCGCCAGCTCATCGACCACCTCCGGCGACGCTGCATGCCATGTCTCCGGATCCAGATCGCCCCACGGAACCCCAGCCACATCATGACCTCCCACGCGGATGACGACCATCGCTGGGCACGGACCCTGTCGCACCCGGTTCCCGGGTAGCGCCAGAACTGGTGACCAAACTGTGTGCTGAGCAGCTGAACTCGGCATCTTCCGCGCTACCAATTGCGTGAGAGTGTGCAGACGCGCTGAGAATAGATATTATGTCAAGTAAACTTGACAACTCGCTGGTAAGGGCCCGTTACACTGGCGATTGAGGCTTCTCTGGGGTGGGAGGAACAGCATGGTGGCGACAGTCCCGATGCGCAGGGCGCTCGCTTGGGTGACGCCCACGGTGTTGCTTGTTGAACTTGTGTTGGTCACCGGTGGAGTGCTGAGCCTCTCGCAGGCGGTCTGGGTATTCGTTCTCGTGGAAGCGGCTTTGGCGATCGCCGGGTTGACCGTGATTGTGGCAGCCGTGCACCACTATCGGAGCGCTTCGAGCGCACGGGACGGGAGCCGGTGGGAAGCAGCTCAGTCTGCGCTGACGTCTGTGCTCCCCCGGCGTGCCGCACGGGCCATTGTGATCGAAGCTAGAGCGTGGTGGGCGTTAGCTCGCTGGCCGCGTCATCGCCGGCCGGTCCGCGGTGAGTTCTCCTACGGCCGCGACCTTCGCCCGCTGCTAGCCATGGTCATCGGGCTGCTCGTCCTCGAAGGGGTCATCATCGAGTGCGTCGTGTTCGCCGTCTTCGGCCACAGCTGGTGGCTGTGGGCGCTGGCAGCAGTTCACTTGTACGCACTGTGCTGGATCCTGGGGATCCTCGCGTCACTCACTGCCCTTCCCCACAGAGTGAATGAGCGCTTCATCGTGTTGCAGGACAGCATCTTCGGCGAGTACCAGCTGTCCCTTAATCAGGTAAGCCGAGCCAGGGTCGCAACCACGCACAACACCGGCCGATCTGGCTTGGCTATAGACCCGCATACCAACGTGGGCAGACTGTGCCACGGCGAGGGCACCGTGACCATTGAGTTCAACGACTCTCCCGAGATGGCTGGAACATACACGCGACAACTAGCAATCTCGGTCGACAAGCCTGCCGACTTTGTCGCTACCGTCCAGGCATTCCAAGCCAGCACAACGAACTGACTCCAACTGCAAGACAATGGGTTTCGCCGCTTATATAGATTATGTCAGGTAAACCTGACATTGGATAAGCCGATGTCTGGTTATCCAGACATCATGGGTCTACCCTATCTGCATGGGTTGGATGCATGAGAGTGACGCGCACTTGCACGAGGCGGCCTTGGTGGCGGTATTCGAGGACGGGACCGAGAGCCACGGGTCGACCATGGTCGACGGCGTGGACTACGAGCTCGTCGACCCCGGGCGGCGCGGCCAGGACCGCTTGCGGCCGTCGACCGAGATTGTCGGCTGGGTGTTGTCCTGCGATTGCGCCAGCCGATCGAGTTCCGAGGTGTTGACCTGGACCTATCCGGTCCAGTGGGCGCGGGTGCCCTCAGCGTCCCTTGAGGACCTGGCGCGGCATCGCGTGTTCGCCCCCGACACCGACGTCCACGCCGACGACCGGCCAGAGGTCGCGGAGGCCGCCCACGCGGTGTGGCGCCGTGAGCATCTCGACCCGATCGACGTCGACGACGAGATCCAGGCCGCAGCGGAGGCCCGCAGGAATGCCGACGCGCGACTCGACGCCGCGGTGGCCGAGGCCCGCCGACTGGGTCGCTCGTGGGCCGACATCGGCGCGGCCGCCGGCATGACCCGACAATCAGCAAACGAGCGATGGAAAGACCGCACGTGAGTGAGTGCGCGGACTCGGTTTGCCGTCCGTCTACCTAACTACCTATCCCCTCGACGGCCGGGACGCAGACGCGCCTGCAGCTGAAGTGCCGAGCCTCAACCCCGGAAGCGTTCCGTTGACGCAGTCATAAACTCCATCGTCCGAAGCTGCTCAGCCGTGATCGTCACGCCAGTGATCCGGTCCGCGAGCGCGAAGCACCCCGCTATGAAATCCTCAATCGGGCCGTCCTCCAGGCGAATCCCACCAACCTCCCTTACGAGATCCAGAAGTGCTCCGGGTTCGCGACCGCCGTAGGTGTAGTTCAGCGGCGGATGCGAGATCAGAGGATCGAAGGTGGTTCTCAAGGATCCGCCCTCCCCCCACTGAAATGTCGAGAGGGCGTTGATGTTCGAAGCATGCGCCACCCAGTCATGGGTCACGGCGATCGGTTCGATCGTGGCGGGATCGACGCAAAACCACTCGCTATGACACTGCGCCAGGGCGCACCACTCGTCGCTGACCATCGCAGCACCAGCAGCACCGGCAAGCCCGTGCTCCCAGTCCGCTGCCACCGAACCCTCACCCTCGATGCCCACGGTCGTGATCCGCTCCTCGCCGGCACCGATCAGATCGAGCAACTCCCCCGGCTCCACGTTGCGCACCAGCGCAAACGCGTACCCCGTCTCGATCCAACCCCCACACTCCTGCTTCAACCACGCATAGTCAGCACACGTCGACGCCATGACGACCACCCTAGAGGTCCGGTCACGACGATTCAGTCGGGCAGGAGTTGTGCCGCGGACACGCCGAAATGGTCTGCCAGGCCATACAACGTGCCGATCGTGATGTTCTCCCGGCCGGCCTCGATCTGAACCAGATGCGTCCGATGAATACCGATCGCCGAAGCCACCTCCGCCTGAGTCTCCCGCGCCGCCACACGCGCAGCCTTCACTCGCTCCCCCAGCTGCACCAACCGCTCATCCATATGTTGACTATAAACCACATCAATGTAGACTAAAACCAACATTTACGAGGCTGTGTCACAGCCAAGTGCAACAATCGGACCAACACGCAGGTCGGGGGACACAGATGACAGACAGCGACAGCAACGAACAACGCTCGATGTGGGACGAGATCGCGCGAAAGGAACACCCGATGTCTGAGACTTGGGACAGGAAAGTCCCCTACTCCAGTAGCAAAGAAAGT
Organism: Williamsia limnetica; assembly: GCF_003217475.1. Taxonomy (GTDB): domain Bacteria; phylum Actinomycetota; class Actinomycetes; order Mycobacteriales; family Mycobacteriaceae; genus Williamsia; species Williamsia limnetica. The sequence goes on from NZ_QJSP01000016.1 coordinate 122,801, forward strand.
CCGTACGGGAACTACTCCACACCCCGCAGGATGCAAACACTGCTCACAAGCGAACTCCGCGGCATGGGCATAGAGCTCAGCGACAGCGACCTCGAAGCCGTCGACTGGTTCGCCCAAACAATGTCACCCACAGCCATCGACAAGATCGTTTCATGGCTCGGCCGCGTCACCCAGGTCCGAGAACCCCTCCCCGACGGCGACCCTGAACAGTAGACACCAACACCGCAATCGAACCCGGCAGACCCGTCTACCAACGTCCAGAAAGCTGAACAGAAAGAACACCCACCCCAACTCACCGGAAGGACTGACTGATGGCGTCCAGTCACACCACCGAAACCGACCTACCAGCACAGAGATTCCCGCGTGCCCAGCCTCGGCAACAACTCACCAAACAGCGAACCCGCACCGAGTCCCTGATCTCGACGGCCTGCTGCGTCCTCACCTCGGTGGCATTCATCGTCTCCGGTACCGCTACCGCCATCAACTGGAAGCTTGGATACGACTACGTCGGCGACAACCAGCTCAACAGCGTCGATTTCGTCATGCTCGCGGTCGCGGCAGGCGCACTAACCCTCGGCGTCGGAACCCTCGGCATCGGCGTCACCTGCCACATGAAGCAACGCCGGACACACGCTCACCAACCCACCAGGAGGACTGACTGATGGCGTCCAGTCAAACCACCACCGTCATAGAAGCATCCGAGTTAATGAGTGTCCCCGGCGCGGACGCCATCCCTGCTGTGCTGTTCTACGGAGCACTCGCACTGGCCATCCTCGCGGGAGTTGGCTGCGCAGCAGCAGCACTGATCGAACGCGGCCCAGAGCGCCGCACATTCCTCTTCGAAGCCGCGACAATCCTGACCGCAGGCTTCACCGGTGCCGCCCTGTCAATCTGGCTGGTCTCCCACCTCACCTCGAAAGACCCCCTCACGCCCGCAGGACCAGCCTGGGCCATGATCGGAGTCGCCGCGGTGCTCGCGATCATCTGCGCCAACGCCTGGTTCCTCAGCCCCACACAGCAGCACGGTAGCGACAACCGATGACCGACACCGCCTGGATATGGATCCTGTGCACCATCACCGCTCTCGGGATGGTCGCAACCTTCGGGCTCGTCGAGCTGGCCACCCGCCGCAAAAACCGATGGTGGGCACAGACCGAGCAAGCCGCCGCCGATGCATCAGACCCAGACGCTGACCACACCGTGACGTTCGATCCAGCCAAATAGCTTCTGCGCACCAACGACCTCGCCTACTACGCGCACTGGCCGGCAGTCGTCGGCGGATTCGCAGCGATCGCGGCCATCGCCTTCGCACCAGCAGCCATCATTCAGCTCATCGGCGCAATCGGGTTCGCGCTGTCCAGCGCAGCCGCCAGCTACGCCTACACCAAGCGCCGGCAGATCACCGCACCCTCCCAAAAGCCCTGACACCGACAGGAACACCCACCATGGCCACAGCAGCGAACATCCTCCTCATCACCGCCTGCATCTTCCTAGTCATCGCGGCACTGTCGACGTACACACTGACCCAACGACACCGCAACAACAGCAGCGGAGTACTCGAGCTCCGAACCAGAGCGCTCATCACCGGCATCGCAGCACTCGCCCTGGCACTACTGGGCGGCACCATCAACAACGGCGATACCGAACTGTGGTTCGGCGCGGCAGTCATCATGGTCATCAGCCTCGCCACTATCGCTCGAGCTGGCACCTACCAGATGGGACTGCCCCCACTCCGGTTGACGGGTGGGTGAGCGGTTCAGGCCGCGGTTGCGGTCTGGTTGATTGTCTCAAACTCGATCGGGGTGAGTCTTCCGAGCCTGCGTTGGCGGCGCTTGCGATGGTAGGTCCGTTCGATCCAAATCACGATCGCCATCCGCAGCTGCTCACGGGTAGACCA
>NZ_QJSP01000017.1 GCF_003217475.1 Williamsia limnetica
GATCAGCATGGATGTACGACTTGGCCACACCAGAATTCTTGCATCAAACCCGCCGAATCGCGGGCGTTACCGCCCGCGATTCGGCAACAGCCTCTCCAACAGGTGGGTTTGACTGTTACGGGTGGGTTTGTTCGGGCTAGCTCAAGGCGTCAGAAATGCGCTCGGCGAGTTCGGCCACCTGAACCGCAGTCATCACGAATGCCGGCGAGATCTGCAGCGCGCCTTGACCTGCTGCCCTCCCACTGACCCCGTGACGGCGCAGTGCCGCGATCGTCGCCGGCGCCGTGGCCGGGTCCGCGAGCTGAACTGCACTCACCGCACCGAGACCACTGCGCACTTCGCTGACCGCAGGTAGATCCGTCAGTGGCGCCAGTGCCACATGCAGGTCTGATTCCAGACGCGCGGCCTCCTCGAGCAGCCCTTCGGACTCGATGATGTCCAGGTTCGCCATGGCTGCAGCCGCAGCGCCCGCGTGCCCGCCATAGGTGTACCCGTGCCGCCACCACACCCCGCCCGCATAGAACGGCTCTGCGATGTGGGGCGCGATGAACACCGCGCCCATCGGCACGTAACCCGACGTCAGACCTTTCGCGGTGGCGATCATGTCCGGCTGCAGATCGAAACGCGTGGAGGCGAACCACGATCCACCGATGCGTCCGAATCCGGTGACCACCTCGTCGGCGACGAAGAGCACGTCGTTGTCGCGACAGATCTGACGAACCTCTGCCAGGTATCCCTTCGGTGGCAGATAGATGCCGCCCGCCCCGATGATCGGTTCACAGAAGAACGCGGCGATGTTGTCGGCGCCGATCCGTTCGATCAAGCCGAGCAGGCTCTTCGCATCGTCCCAATCGACCGTCGCCGCGTCGGTCATCAGCTCGCCGTAGTTCTCGCGGTTGGGTGGCAGACCCGACAGGGCCGTGCCGCCCACGTGCATGCCGTGGTAAGCCTTCGTACGCCCGACGACTATCTTCTTGTCGGGTTTGCCCTGCTCGTGCCAGTAGCGCCGCGCCAGTTTCACCGCGGAGTCGATCGAATCGCTGCCACCGGATGTGAAGAAGACCTTGCTTCCCGGGATGGGAGCAAGGCCCGAGAGACGGTCTGCGAGCGCCGCCGTCACGTCCGAGGTGATATCGCCGAAGCCCGAGTAATGGGCGAGAGTGCTCAGCTGCCGGGCGACCGCGTCGGCGATCTGGGTGCGACCGTGGCCCACGTTCGTGAACCACAGTCCCGCGGTGGCATCGAGGTACTTGTTGCCCGCGGTGTCCCAGATGTGTACGCCCTCACCCTTGGCGACCACGAATGGTCCGGTGGCGCTCACCGCACCCATGTCGGCGAAACCGTGCCAGAGACCGGCGGAAGTCGATGCAGTCATGCGCTACATCATGCCTGCAGCACTCCGCGGCGCACCAGCCCGGGCGCAGGCCCTGCGCCGCAGGACTATCATGGAATCGATATGTCGACCGCGCCGAACGAGTCCAACAAGACAGCCGACCAGGCGCCCGGACGACGCAGGCGCCGCCCCGATCAACGTCGCGGAAACCGGCCACGGCTGTCCCCGGCGGAGATCGGGCGCCGCCGCGCCCTGGTCCCCACCGTCACCTATCCTCCCGAACTGCCGGTCTCTGCCGCCCGCGAGGAGATCGCCGCAGCGATCTCGGAGCACCAGGTGATCGTGGTCGCGGGCGAGACCGGGTCCGGTAAGACGACCCAGCTCCCGAAGATCTGTCTCGAACTCGGCCGGGGTGTATCCGGACGTATCGGCCACACCCAGCCGCGGCGACTCGCGGCCCGGTCGGTGGCCGAGAGGATTGCCGAGGAAACCGGCACCGAGCTCGGTGAATTGATCGGCTACTCGGTGCGATTCACGGACAAGGCCGGCGACGACACGCTTGTCAAGGTCATGACCGACGGCATCCTGCTGCGCGAGTTGTCTCGCGATCGCCAGCTCCTCGAGTACGACACCCTCATCATCGACGAGGCACATGAGCGCAGCCTCAACATCGACTTCATCCTCGGCTACCTCAAGCAGCTTCTCCCGAGGCGTCCGGATCTGAAGGTGATAATCACCTCGGCCACCATCGAACCCGGGCGGTTCGCGGAGCACTTTGCCACCGACGGCGCCCCGGTTCCGATCATCGAGGTGTCGGGCCGGACCTATCCGGTCGAAGTTCGTTACCGGCCGTTGACAGTGGAGGACGAGGACGAGGCGGATCTGGACCAACTGCAGGCGATCGGCTCCGCAGTCGACGAACTGTTCCGACAAGGCCCCGGCGATATCCTGGTCTTCCTTCCCACCGAGCGTGAGATCACCGACACCGCTGCCTCACTGAAACATCTCGAAGCCCGCGGTGTCGAGGTCATACCTCTGTTCGCGCGACTGTCCGCCGCCGACCAGCATCGGGTGTTCTCAGCGCACCGCGGCCGCAGAATCGTCCTGTCCACGAACGTGGCGGAGACGTCACTGACGGTCCCAGGCATCCACTACGTGATCGATGCCGGCACCGCCCGGATCTCGCGCTATTCGACGCGCACCAAAGTGCAACGGCTGCCGATCGAACCGATCTCTCAGGCCAGCGCGCGGCAACGGGCCGGACGCTGTGGGCGAGTGGCGGCAGGTGTGTGCATCCGCCTCTACAGCGAGGACGACTTCAATGCGCGTCCGGAGTACACCGAACCCGAGATCCTGCGAACCAATCTCGCCGCGGTGATCCTGACCATGACCTCGCTCGGGCTCGGCGACGTCGGACGCTTTCCGTTCGTACAGCCACCCGATCCCAAGGCAATACGAGACGGGCAGCAACTGCTCGAGGAACTGGGCGCACTCGCCGCCCCTACGCCCGACACCCCGGTTCGGCGACTGACGCCGATCGGGAAGTCGTTGTCGCGCATTCCTGTTGATCCACGACTCGCCCGTATGCTCGTCGAGGCCGAGACACAGGGCGCCCTCGGGCCGATGCTGGTGATCACCGCCGCGTTGTCACTGCCTGACGTCCGCGAACGCCCGGCCGACCACCGCCAGACCGCCGACGAGTCGCACAAACGCTTTGCCGTGCCGGGGTCGGAGTTCCTGACCCTGCTCAATCTCTGGGTGTACCTGGAAGACCTACGTAAAGAACTCTCCTCCAATCAATTCCGCAAACGATGCAGCCGCGAGTTCCTCCACGGCCTCCGCATCCGGGAATGGCGGGATCTGCATTCACAGCTCGTTCGGATCGCGCGTGATCTCGGGTGGACGGTGCCCGGCGCCGTCACCGCACCAGAGGCAGAAACGCCTGCAGCGGTCGCAATACACCAATCGGTGCTCTCGGGCCTGCTCAGTCAGATCGGCGTCCGGGAGGGCGACACCAAGGAGTTCCTGGGGTCGCGCGGGACCAAGTTCATGATCTTCCCCGGGTCTCACATGTCCAACAAACCACCACGCTTCGTGATGGCGGCCGAGATCGTCGAGACCTCGCGGCTGTGGGCGCGCACCGTCGCCCGGATCGAACCCGAATGGGCCGAACGACTCGCCTCCGATCTCGTCAAACGCCAGTACAGCGAGCCACACTGGTCTGGAAAACACTCGGCTGCAATGGCATACGAGCGGGTGACGCTCTACGGGGTGCCGTTGGTCACGCAGCGTCGAGTCAACTACGGCTCAATCGACCCCGAAGCCGCAAGGGAACTGTTCATCCGCCACGCGCTTGTCGAAGGCGATTGGCGCACGCAGCACCCGTTCTTTCATCGCAACCGCGCGCTGCTCGAGGACGCGGAGGAGTCGGTGCACCGGGTGCGCCGTACCGATGTCATCGTCGACGACGACACACTCTTCGCCTTCTACGATCAACACGTGGGACCCGATGTGGTGTCGGGTAGGCATTTCGACACCTGGTGGAAGACTGTCCGCAAACGCACTCCCAACCTGCTCGATCTGAATCCCGCCGACCTGGTCGCCGCCGACGCCGGAAGCGATCCCACCGGATTCCCTGACCGGTGGCGCCAGGGCGACACCAGCTACGACCTGCGTTATCGCTTCGAACCCGGTACGGCCGATGACGGTGTCACCGTTCTGATACCGCTGTCACTTCTCGTTCGCGCCCGTCCGTCGGGTTTCGACTGGCTGGTGCCAGGGATGCGCTTGGAGCTGATCACCGAACTCCTGCGGACGCTGCCGAAAACGCTACGGCGGCAGGTCGGTCCGGCGCCTGACCTCGCAGCGACGATCTTGGCGTCCGTGACCCCGCGGGCTCGGCCGCTGACCGAGTCGGTCGCGGAGCAAGTACGTGACCGCACCGGGGTGCCCGTCGCCGCGGCAGACTTACGCGTATCCGCGCTACCTGCCCATCTCCGTATGACCTTCGCAGCCACCGACGCCGGCGGAAACGTCCTGGCGACGTCGAAGTCGCTCCGGGAGTTGCAAGATCAGCTCGCCGCACGAGCTCGGGCGGCGCTCGAAAGCGAAGCGGCCGCCGCGGCCGTTCCGGTGGCGACCACGTGGACCGCAGACACCTTCGGTGACATTCAACGCACTGTCAGCGCCGTGGTCGCGGGCCAGGAGATCACCAGCTATCCCGCACTGGTTCGCCGCGGCAAGGGTTTCACCGTGGTAGCGGCCCCGACGGAATCCGAGCAAGCAGCGAACATGTACCTCGCGATCGTCGATCTGCTCATCGCCGGTCTGCCCACCCTCCGGCAATCCGCGACCACCGCCCTGAGTACCGCCCACCGACTCGCCCTCAGTCAGAGTCCCTACCCCACCACCGCTGCACTGCTCGCCGACTGCGTGCGCGGTGCCGTCGTCGATCTCGTGCCCCAGCAGCCGAACGTGTGGACCGCCGCTGAGTTCGCAGCGCTCAGAACACGTGTCACCGGCCAGGTGAACCGTCGCTCCATCGAGAAACTCAATCAGGCCGCGGAGATCCTCTCGCGCGTGGCCCCGCTGCGGCGCGTCATCGATACGACCCCCGTGACGTCCGCCGCGGACGACGTCCGCGAACAGCTCGGTGAATTGGTGTTCGACGGCTTCATCTCAGCGACCAGCGCGAGTGCGCTGCATGAGATTCCTCGCTATCTCGACGCCGCCATCTCACGACTCGAGCAGCTGCCGGCCAGCGCTGCACGTGATGCACAGGCCATGGACGCGATCGACAGGGTGATCGCAGCGTGGGCCGCCCACGTGCGTACCGTCCCTCAGGCTCGACGCGACGCCGTCAACGAGCAGGCAGGCTGGATGGTGGAGGAACTCCGGGTAGGGCTGTTCGCACAGCAACTCGGAACTGCCTACCCCGTGTCAGAAAAGCGCGTGACGAAGGCAATCAAAGCCCTCAAGTGATTTCGGGCGGCGGCCAAGCCCGTCAGGGTTTGGCGGCCCGCAGGTCGTCGATCTCTTTCTGGAAATCGTCGACCGAATCGAACGACCGGTACACCGAGGCAAATCGCAGATAGGCAACTTCGTCGAGGTCGCGCAGCGGACCGAGAATGGCCAGGCCGACCTCGTTGCTCGGAACCTCCGCCGAACCGGTGGCTCGTACGGCTTCCTCTACCTGTTGCGCGAGCTGCTGTAGCTTCGCATCGTCGACGGCACGACCCTGACACGCCCGGCGCACTCCTCGCATCACCTTCTCGCGACTGAAGGGTTCGGTGACCCCGGTGCGTTTCACGACGGCCAGAACTGCACTTTCGACTGTCGTGAACCGGCGGCCGCACTGCGAACACGAGCGACGGCGCCTGATGGCCTGCCCCTCGTCCGCCACCCGCGAATCGACCACGCGGGTGTCGTCGTTCTTGCAAAACGGGCAATGCATGCGGGGTTCCTCGACTGTCAGCGGCCCAGGCATGGTGACCGGGCACTCTGCCGTCGAGGATACCGCCCAGGCGACTGGCTGCGGCAGCACTGCGGCTACCGCGCGTACACCGGGGTGAGCAACGACTGCCCGACGGACAGCGCCGAGTTGTTCATCCCGTTCAGCTCCATGATCTTGTCGACCACCGCCGCAGTGGGCATCTCGGGTGCGACCCGAGATGCGATGTCGCCCAGCGACTCTCCGGACTGCACGTGAACCACTGCAGTTCCGGTGTCGACCGGGTTCGCGGATTGCTCCATCACGCCACCGAAAAACATCATGAAGACCACCAGCAGCATCAAGCCCACACCCGCAACCGCGGCCGCCGCCCATGCACGGCGGCGCGCGTACACACTCCCCCGAGCGGGGGCCATCCGCTGGGCGGCGTTGTCCGACTCACCGCATGAGACCGCAGTACGACGGTCCACGCCGTGCCGGCGATCCGCCGGGCGGCTCGTGTCAGCAGGCCGGATCGGGCGAACGGTGCGCGTACCGACACCGGAGTTGTCGAGTCGACGAACGGGCCGAGACATCGCCGGCCGGCTGATGGTGGTGGCTGCAGTCATGGGTTCGATCCTCAGTTCACTCGGAGACCGAAGCCAGGGCGGACGACCGCTCGGTTTCGATCACTCGTTCGATTGAACGAATGTTCGAGTTGTATCACGGAGGTCCGACACGCGCCACGCCCGCTCGAACAAATGTTTGAGACTTGTGACATTTTCCATTACCGTGAGGCGCATAAGCCAAGGACGTACCCACCCCGACCAGGCCGCGCACCACGAAATGGAGGCCCTGATGGCCGAAGCAACAGATTCCCCTGATTCGCAAGAGTCCGACACCCTGCAAGATTCTGGTGCGACCGCCGTGGTCAGCACAGAACCTCTCGCAGAGGGTTCGCTGACGCCGCGCCAGAAAGCCGTGCTCGAAGTCATCAGGGCTTCGGTACGCGAGCGGGGCTACCCGCCGAGCATCCGCGAGATCGGCGATGCCGTCGGTCTCACCTCGACGTCGTCGGTCGCCCATCAGCTGCGCACCCTCGAACGCAAGGGCTTCCTACAGCGCGAGAACAACCGACCGCGCGCGGTCAACGTGCAGGACACCGACCTCAATCCGGCAACTGCCGCAGGTCAGGTCCAGATTCCGGACGAGTCCCTACCGACCCCCACATTCGTCCCCGTACTCGGTCGGATCGCCGCCGGCGGACCCATCCTCGCGGAGGAAGCCGTCGAGGACGTGTTCCCGCTACCCAAGGAACTCGTCGGTGAGGGCTCGCTGTTCCTTCTCAAGGTCGTGGGTGAGTCCATGATCGATGCCGCCATCTGCGACGGTGACTGGGTTGTCGTCCGGCAACAGAACGTCGCGGACAACGGAGACATCGTCGCCGCCATGATCGAGGGCGAAGCGACGGTCAAGACGTTCAAACGCACCAAGGACGCCGTCTGGCTGATGCCCCACAACCCGGTGTTCGATCCCATTCCCGGCAACGACGCCGTGATTCTCGGCAAAGTCGTCACAGTGATGCGGCGGCTCTGAAACGTCTGCTCGACACAAACAAGCGGGGTGTACCGGTGATCCGGTACACCCCGCTTGGTGTTGGTCTCGTCCGAAGGGTCAGATGCCCAGGCTGCGACCGATCACTTCCTTCATGATCTCGGTGGTGCCACCGTAGATCGTCTGCACCCGCGAATCGACGAATGCCTTCGCGACCGAGTACTCACGCATGTATCCGTAGCCGCCGTGGAGCTGTAGGCAGCGATCGATCAGCTGCACCTGATTCTCGGTGGCGTAATACTTGGCCATCGCCGCGTCCGGAACCGTCAGCTTCTTCTCGTTGAGCAGGCCGATGCAGTGATCGACGAACACGCGAGTGGTGGCGGTCGACGTCGCGAGCTCGGCCAGCAGAAAGCGCGAGTTCTGGAAGTTGCCGATCGACCGACCGAACGCCTTCCGGTCCTTCGCGTACTGCACCGTGGTCTCGAGGACAGCTTCCATCGCAGCGGCAGCAACGACCGCGATCGACAAGCGCTCGCGGGGTAGGTTCTGCATCAGATAGATGAAGCCGAGGCCCTCTTCACCGAGCAGGTTCTCTGCCGGGACGCGGACATTGTCGAAGCTCAACTCCGCGGTGTCCTGCGCCTTCATCCCGAGCTTGTCGAGGTTACGACCGCGTTCGAAGCCTTCCATTCCACGCTCGACGACGAGCAGGCTGAAGCCCTTCGCGCCGGCTTCGGGATCGGTGCGCGCGACAACGATCACGAGGTCGGCATTGATGCCGTTGGTGATGAAGGTCTTCGACCCGTTGAGGACCCAGTGATCCCCGTCCTTCTTGGCGTTGGTCTTGATGCCCTGCAGGTCGGAACCGGTGCCCGGCTCGGTCATGGCGATCGCGGTGATCAGCTCACCGGAGGTGAAGCCCGGCAGCCAGCGAGCCTTCTGCTCGTCGTTGGTCAGTTCGAGCAGGTACGGCGCGATCACATCGTTGTGCAGCGGAAAGCCGAGTCCGCTGTAGCCACCGCGGGCGGACTCCTCGGCAACGATGGCGTTGTAACGGAAGTCCTGCACTCCGCCGCCGCCGAACTCTTCCGGGGCATCGACGGCCAAGAAGCCGTTTTTGCCGGCTTCGATCCACACATCGCGGTCGACGATGTTCTGCTCCTCCCAGCGATCGTGGTTCGGGGCCACGTGCTGGTCGAGGAAGCTGCGGTACGAATCGCGGAAAAGTAGGTGTTCGGGCTCGAACAACGTGCGTTCCATCAGCAGATCTCCGTTACTAAGGGGGCATTACAGGCGAAAAGACAACGCCTCGGTTCCCATTAACTGTAACTGGATTCTACATCTTGCCCAAACGCGGGCGGGCGTCACTGTTCGGCGGCCTCCGGGATCGCCAGGGTCGCCAACTGTCGCGCCAGACCCGAGGGGACGGTCGCGGTGATGGCCGTGCCGTGTGCACCGTGTCGCTCGGTCAGCACATCGCCTTCGGCGTGGATCCGTGACACGAGGTCGCCCCGGGAGTACGGCACCCGCACGCTGACATGGACATCATGACGGGCGATCGCCTCGCGGATGGCGACGAACAACTCTTCGATACCCTCCCCCGTCACCGTCGAGATGAACACCGCGTTGGGGAACAGACCCCGAAGCTGAGCGAGCACCAGCGGGTCGGCCACATCGATCTTGTTGATGACCAGGATCTCGGGCGGCGCCGCCGCCTTCTCCTCTGAGACCACCTGCTCGATCACGGTCCGCACGGCCGAGATCTGGTCGGTGGGAATCGGATCGGACCCATCGACGATGTGCAGCAGCAGATCCGCGTCGGCAACCTCTTCCAGCGTGGACCGGAAAGCTTCGACGAGCTGTGTCGGCAGATGCCGAACGAAGCCGACCGTGTCGGTGATGACGAGTTCTCTGCCGTCCTCGAGAGTCATCCGACGTGTGGTCGGATCGAGCGTCGCGAACAGTGCGTTGTGCACAAGGACACCCGAGCCGGTCATCCTGTTGATGAGACTCGATTTACCCGCGTTGGTATATCCCACGATGGTCACCGATTGGGCGATCGCCTGTTTGCGCTTGCTGCGCTTGGTGTTCCGGGAGGTCTTCATCTCCCGGATCTCGCGCCGCAATTTGGCGGTACGTTCGCGAATCCGACGGCGGTCGGTCTCGATCTTCGTCTCACCAGGTCCGCGCAGTCCGACACCGCCGTTGCTGCCCGCCCGGCCGCCTGCCTGCCGCGACATCGACTCACCCCAGCCGCGCAGTCGCGGCAACATGTACTCCATCTGTGCCAATGCCACCTGGGCCTTGCCCTCGCGCGACGTGGCGTGCTGGGCAAAGATGTCCAAGATCAAGGCCGTGCGGTCGATGACCTTCACCTTCACGACCTTCTCCAGCGCGGTGAGCTGCGCGGGGGTCAGTTCACCATCGCAGATCACGGTATCGGCGCCCGTGGCCAGGACGATCTCACGAAGCTCGTGGGCCTTGCCGGAGCCGATATAGGTCGCCGGGTCGGGTTTGTCGCGGCGTTGGATCAGGCCCTCGAGTACCTCTGAGCCGGCGGTCTCGGCCAGTGCGGCGAGCTCCGCCATGCTGGAGTCGGCTTGCGCGGTGGTGCTGCCCTGAGTCCAAACACCGACCAATACGACCCGTTCGAGCCGCAACTGCCGGTACTCGACCTCGGTGACGTCGGTCAGCTCTGTCGACAGCCCACCGACACGCTGCAGAGAACTACGTTCGTCGAGTTGCAGCTCACCGGTTGTCGGGATGTGCTGTTCGCGTTCGACACGCGCCTCGTCGGTATTTTCTTGAGTCCCGCTCTGCGGGTTGTTGTCTTCGGTCATGAGATGACCATCGTGACATTGCGATGTACTTGCTGCATACCGGTTTTAAAGCCACCCTTCGTTGAGCATGCCCGCGCCGACCAGAATGGACGGGCCGCGTAGTTCACTGTCGTTGTCTCTTATCGTCACCGTGATCCGGCCCCCGGGAACCGCGACGATGATGGCCCCGGTGTTTCGGCCGATCGAGCGCAGCGCGGCCGCAGCGGCCGCGACGGTTCCGGTTCCACAGCTGCGCGTCTCCCCCACACCGCGCTCGTGCACCCGCATCTGCACCTCGCCCGTGACCCCATCGACGGTGGACGGTGTCGGTGCGGTGATCAACTCGATGTTGACGCCCGCCGGAAAATCGCCGGTGTCGTAGGTGATCGGCGCCGTGAGATCGATGTCGTCCAAGGTTTCCGCGGTCATACTTTCAACAACGCAGGCCAGGTGCGGATTCCCGACGTCCACCGCGACCCCCGCATAGGTGGTGCCGCCGATGGTCGCCTTGCTGTCAGAACCGAACACCACCTTGCCCATCGACACACTGACCTCCGCGTGTGTCCCGTTGCGCGCGTGCACCACCACCGGCCGCGCACCCGCGCGCGATCCGACGACGAAATCGTTGCCGGCGACCAGATCGTGGGCTGCGAGGTAGTGGGCGAACACCCGAACCCCGTTGCCGCACATCTCCGCGATGGAACCGTCACCGTTGCGGTAGTCCATGAACCAATCGTTGTCGTCGATGCCGTCGGGCACCGTCGCGAGCACCCCCGCGTCGCGGAGTGCGCCCGCTGTGGCCACCCGCAACACCCCATCGGCGCCGATCCCGCGTTGCCGGTCGCAGAGCGCGGAGACGAACTCGGGAGTCAGGTCCAACGCCACACCGGGGTCGGGCAGCAACACGAAGTCGTTCTGGGTTCCATGACCCTTCACGAAATCGACATGCGCACCTTCCTGCACCCGAACCCCGCCCGTCTCCCCCACCATAGGTCGAGCTCCGCTACGCTCCGTCTCCCCCACCACAGGTCGAGCTCCGCTACGCTCCGTCTCCCCCACCACAGGTCGAGCTCCGCTACGCTCCGTCTCCGACATCAGACAAACAATACGCCCTCTACCGGGCACTACCCGGGCGCTCGGCCCGCCGCGAGCAAAGCCTGACGGACCACATCGGGAGCCGAGGCGTCGAGCCACCGAACTCGCGGGTCGCGGCGAAACCAGGAGCGCTGCCTGCGCACATACCTGCGAGTTCCGATGAAGGTCAGTTCCTCGGCGCGCGCGAGATCGTAATCACCGTCCACCACGGCGATCGCCTGGGCATAGCCGATCGCTCGGGCGGCGGTGACCCCGTCTCGCAACCCGATGTCGAGCAAGGCCCGGACCTCGTCCACCAGACCTTGCGAGAACATGGCCGAGGTACGGCGAGCAATCCGATCGTCGAGATCGACGGTGTCCCGGTCCAGCGCAATGATCGTCGTATCCCACCGCGGTTCGCCGATCGTCGGTGCCGACGCGGCAAAGGGCCTACCGGTGATCTCGACGACCTCGAGCGCTCGGACGATGCGGCGACCGTCGGTGTCGAGGATGTGGAGCGCGGCCTCGCGATCGACCTCGGCGAGGAGTCGGTGCAATGCCGCCGGCCCGACGTGCGCGAGCTGCTCCTCGTATCGGGCCCTGACCTCGGGGTCGGTTGCAGGGAACTGCCAGTCGTCGAGCAATGCCTGGATGTACATCATCGATCCACCGACGATCACCGGGGTGCGGCCTGCGGCCAGGATGCTCTCGACATCAGCGCGCGCCGCCTCCTGGTATCGCGCGACAGTTGCCGTCTCGGTCACCTCGAGCACATCGATCTGGTGATGGCGGACTTCACGTCGCTCGCCGACCGGCGTCTTCGCCGTCCCGATGTCCATGCCTCGGTACTGCTGCATCGCGTCCACGTTCACGATGTCGCCCCCGAGGTCGCTCGCCAACTCCAGTGCCAGGTCTGACTTCCCACTGGCCGTGGGCCCGATGACAGCAATCGGCTTCAGCACCGCACGTCCCATCGGGCGACCACATAGCCGACACCGAACGGCGCCGCGGCGACCAGTAAGCGACCGTCCAGCGCAGCCCTGTCCACTCCGGCACCTGCCACTGCGCCGGCCACCAGTTGCCATACCGCGCGACCGGAGACTCCCAGAGCCGTACATGCCTGTTCGTCGAGGGCCGCGAGCGCCGCGAGATCAGCCGACCCCAGCGCGTTGTCGATCACCGTTTGCAACGCGGCCGCGCCGGCCTGCTCGCCTCCCGGGGCCTTCGGCCCGAGAGTGGTCGCCCCATCGGCGACCACCAGCAACCCGACCGGTTCGTCTGTTGACGCCAGCGCCGCCCCCAGGACACGACCGAGTTCGGCACTGTCGGCAGCCGAGGTCTGGGCATCGACCAGGGTCACCGTCAACTGCGGCCGCGGGTCGACCGCACCGACCAGCCAGCCGGCCAACAGAACGGAGGTCGGCATCGACGGATCGGGATCGCCCGGCGTCTGCGGATCGATCTCGACCTCGAGTCCGGCACCGAAACCCACAAAGGTGCCCCGCGCCGCCACCGGAACAGCCGGATCGCCGATTCCGACGACGACCCAGCGGGACGCCTGCGCGGCCAACTGATCACAAACCGCATGGGCGGCATCGCGGATGGGGAGTATCTCGGCAACGCCGGGACCTGACAGCTCGGGCACCAAAACCGGTGCGCTGGGGACGAATGCAGCGGCGACCAACACTTGCGCCACGGTAGCCGACTCTCGTCTCGGGGTACCGCGCTGCGCAATCCGAACCACCCCATTGTCGATGAGTGTCCACACCCACGGCCGTGACCTGCTTCAATGAGAGGGGCGATGGGCGCCACACCGGCATCAGCGCCGGCAGACGAACGCAACTGGCAGCCGTGTCGCGCGGCAGGACAAGGAAAAACATGACCGAGCACACCCCTGAACCTGCTGCAGACGCCACCCCGGCGCCCGGCCCCCGGCCGGGGCCTCGGCCCGGCCCCCGGCCCGGACCACGCCCGGGCCAGCACGCCCCGCCGAAAGTGCACGCCCCCGCCGACGTCATCCGACCCGCATCGGATCCGTCCGAGTTCGGCCGTATCGATGACGACGGCGCCGTGTGGCTCAAGAACTCCGAAGGCGAACATCAGATCGCCTCCTGGCAGGCAGGAACCGCGGCTGAGGGCCTCGCCCACTTCGGACGCCGCTTCGACGATCTCGTCGTCGAGGTCGAGCTGCTCGAGGAACGCCTCGAAGCGGGCACCGGAGATCCCCGGAAGACGAAGATCGCAGCCGCCGCGTTGGTGGAGTCTCTCCCGACGGCCGCGGTGATCGGTGATGTGGACGCGGTCGCGAAACGCCTGCAGACGATCATCGACGGAGCCGATGGAGCCGCCGAAAAGGTCAAGCACGACCGCGACGAAGCGCGCACCGCCGCGATCGCGCGGAAAGAGGAGCTCGCCGCCGAAGCCGAGGAAATCGGTTCGGAGTCGACCCAGTGGAAGGTCGCCGGCGATCGCATGCGGGTGATCCTCGAAGAGTGGAAGACCATCAAGGGCGTCGACCGCAAGACCGACGACCAGCTCTGGAAGCGCTACTCGAAAGCACGCGACACCTTCAATCGCAGGCGGGGCGCGCACTTCGCCGAGATGGACCGTGAGCGCGCTGGGGCACGTTCACGCAAAGAAGAGCTCATCACCGAGGCCGAGGCACTGTCCGCGTCCACGGATTGGGCTGATACCGCCGCCAAGTTCCGTGAGCTGCTCACCCAGTGGAAGGCGGCCGGTCGGGCACCGCGCGATCAGGACGACGCGCTATGGGCCCGCTTCAAAGCGGCGCAGGACGTCTTCTTCGGCGCCCGCAACGCTGCGTCCTCCGAACGGGACGCCGAGTTCGAGACGAACGCCGCAGCCAAGGCCGAGTTGTTGACCCGGGCCGAGAAGTCGATCGATCCGGCAGCCGATCTGGACGCCGCCCGTCGCGAGTTCAGGTTGATCCGCGATCAGTGGGACGAGATCGGCAAGGTCCCCCGGGAACAGATGCACTCGCTCGAGGCCCGTATCAAGGCCGTGGAGAAGCGTATCCGCGATGCCGAGTCCGCACAGTGGCAGCGGACCGATCCCGAGGTCAAGGCCCGGGCGCAGCAGTTCGCCGACAGGGTCTCGCAACTCGAGGATCAGGCTGCGAAGGCCGAGGCCGGTGGTAAGGCGAAGGATGCCCGCAAGCTACGCGAGCAGGCCGAGCAGTGGCGTGAGTGGGCTCGTGCGGCCGAGGGTGCCATCAGCGACTGAGACGAAGCCGGAGGCGGAGCTCGACCATGGACTGAGACGAAGCCGGAGGCGGAGCTCGATCAGCGCGATTGAGCGCGAGTCAGTCCTCGTTGTCGGGGTCGGTGGGCCGCGGTCGTCGCTGCAGGGCGAGGGCCCTTTGCTCCTCGGCGGCCGCCTCGTCGCGACGCTGGGCCTCGAGGGTGAGCTGGTAGTTGGTGCGGGTCCACACGACGCGAGACCAGTGGAAGACGATCACGAACATCGCGATCCAGCCGACGACGAGTCCGACACCGACGCCGCTCGGCGGTGTGAATCCCGAGACTCCGGGAGTGTTGCGAGACCACCAGGCGAGCATTCCGGCGACACACGACACCGCGCTGCCGCAGAGTGCGACCCAGGCGAAGAACCAGCGGCGGGTGATCAGGGCGAGCACCGAGAACCCGACACCGAACACCAACTGCAGCCAGACGAAGATGCGTGAGGTGATGGTGACGTTTTCTGCAGCGGCGTCCGCATTGAAGGTCAAGACGTCGATGCCGGTCACCGACCCGGTGTGGGGCAACACGAATGAGAGCAACACGGCGAGGACCGCGACGGCGACCACCACTGCACGGGCTCCCGGATCGATCTCGCCCGCGACCTTGCGCTCGGCCTTGCGTAGATCACCTTTGAACTGATCGAAATCTGGTTCGGCCATCACATCTCACATCCTGAGCCGCAAGCCGATTCCACCGGTGCGCTCGTCGGTTTTCCGATTGTCGGCAGCCCCAGACCCACACCGATCGGCGGAGTCTGCGGTGTGGTGCCTGCGGAGTGGGCGTCGCCGGCCCGGGTTCGCCGGTGCGCGGTGATGCCATCGTCGGCCAGCAGGTAATGCGGCGCAGCCCCGGTGACCACCGCGTTCACGAGATCTCCGGGCCGGATGGCGTCGTCGGCGGCGGCGAAGTGGACGAGTCGCCCATCGCGAGCGCGGCCGGTCATGCGGCCTTGATCCTTGCGGCCGTCGGCGGTGACCAGAACCTCGACCGGCGCACCGATCAAATTCTGATTCTCTTCGAGGCAGATCCGATCCTGCAGCTCTGTCAGCCGCATATAGCGCTCGGACACAACTGCTTTGGGAACCTGCTCGCCCATGTCTGCGGCCGGCGTGCCCGGTCTCGGTGAGTACTGGAAGGTGTACGCGCTGGTGAATCTGGCCTTGGCCACCACGTCGAGGGTGTCCTGGAAGTCTTGTTCGGTCTCACCGGGGAACCCCACGATGATGTCGGTGGTGATCGACGCATGCGGCATCGCGGCACGGACCCGGTCGATGATCCCGAGGAACTTGGTGCTGCGGTAGCTGCGGCGCATCGCCTTCAGGATCCGGTCGGAACCCGATTGCAACGGCATGTGCAGTTGCGGGCAGACGTTGGGGGTCTGTGCCATCGCGTCGATCACGTCGTCGGTGAATTCGGCGGGGTGGGGCGAGGTGAAGCGCACACGTTCGAGACCCTCGATGTCCCCGCACGCCCGCAGTAGCGCGGCAAAGGCACCGCGATCGCGTCCGAGGTCTGGGTCGGCGAATGACATCCCATACGCGTTGACGTTCTGCCCGAGCAGGGTCACCTCGCCGACACCCTCGTTCACCAAG
This sequence comes from Williamsia limnetica, assembly GCF_003217475.1. Taxonomy (GTDB): domain Bacteria; phylum Actinomycetota; class Actinomycetes; order Mycobacteriales; family Mycobacteriaceae; genus Williamsia; species Williamsia limnetica. The sequence goes on from NZ_QJSP01000017.1 coordinate 16,065, forward strand.
GCCTGCACCTCGGCCAACACATCGCCGGGACGCCGGTCGACCTCTTTGCCTCGCAGGGCCGGCACGATGCAGAAAGTGCAGGTGTTGTTGCAACCGACCGAGATCGAAACCCAGCCCGAGTATGCCGACTCGCGCTTGGCAGGCAGCGTCGAAGGGAATGCCTCGAGGGCGTCGATGATCTCGACCTGCGCCTGCTCGTTGTGTCGCGCCCGCTCCAGGAGCACCGGCAACGACCCGAGGTTGTGGGTACCGAAGACAACGTCGACCCAGGGCGCCTTCTTCACGACGGTGGCGCGATCCTTCTGCGCGAGACAGCCGCCGACGGCGATCTGCATTCCGGGGCGGCGCTCCTTGACAGGCGCCAGGTGAGAGAGGTTTCCGTACAGCTTGTTGTCGGCGTTCTCCCGCACCGCGCACGTGTTGAACACCACGAGGTCGGGCTCGGCTCCGTCTTCGGCACGCACATAGCCGGCCTCTTCGAGAAGCCCGGAGATGCGCTCCGAGTCGTGGACATTCATCTGACAGCCGTACGTGGTGACCTGGTAGGAACGCCCGCTGGTCAGCGGACTGTCGGTCACCGGACTTGTCATCGATATTGTCACTCGATCCAGGGTACTTGCCCGGCCCGACCAGGCGAAATGGACGCGACGACCTGCGATTTCGGTGAGCCGCCCGAGCAAGGCGCACCCGGCGAAAGACGGGTGTTGCGCTCACGGCCTTCTACCCCACCCAATAGGGTCGTTGTCCATGACAACATCTCGGGACTCTGAGGGCGCTCACCGTCCGGTCAGCAAGGTACCGGCCGGCGGCAGCAGCCAGACGATGATCAGCATGACGAACGTACAGAAGCATTTCGGCGATCTGCACGTCCTCAAAGATGTCGACCTCGAGGTGCCGGCAGGTCAAGTTGTGGTGATCCTGGGCCCCTCGGGTTCAGGTAAGTCGACGCTCTGCCGCACCATCAATCGTCTCGAACCGATCGACAGCGGCGAGATTCGTATCGACGGCAAACTCCTGCCGGCCGAGGGCAAGACACTCGCAGCGTTGCGGGCGGACGTCGGGATGGTTTTCCAGTCCTTCAATCTCTTCGCCCACAAGACGATCCTGCAGAACGTGACCCTCGCCCCGATGAAGGTACGCGGCAAGAGCAAGGCCGATGCGGAAAAGCGCGGTATGGAGTTGCTCGAACGCGTGGGGATCGCGAGTCAGCGCGACAAGTATCCGGCCCAGCTGTCAGGCGGTCAGCAGCAGCGAGTGGCGATCGCACGGTCGCTCGCAATGGAACCCAAGGTCATGCTGTTCGACGAACCCACCTCAGCACTCGATCCCGAGATGGTGAACGAGGTCCTCGACGTCATGGTCTCGCTGGCCAAGGAGGGCATGACCATGCTCGTGGTGACCCACGAGATGGGTTTCGCCAGGAAGGCAGCCGATCGCGTCATCTTCATGGCCGATGGGGCCATCGTCGAGGACGACGAACCAGAGACCTTCTTCACCAACCCCAAGTCCGACCGAGCGCGCGACTTCCTCGGCAAGATCCTGGGCCACTGAGGACTGTGATGAACCGACACACACGCATGAACACACGTACCCCCATCGCTGCGCGAAGACCACGGCGATGGACCTCGATCCTCGGGGTCGCTGTTGCCGCCGTCCTGATCGCGGGCGGGCTCGCCGCCTGCGGCAACACCAACCCGCGAAACCTGCTCGAGTCCATCGAGCAGGGCTCGGTCATCGCAGGCACGAAGTTCGATCAGCCCGGTCTCGGCCTGCGTCATCCCGACAAGGACTTCACCGGTTTCGACGTCGCGGTGTCGGAGTACGTGATCAACAACATCGCCGAGACGAACGGGTGGGACAAGCCCGACATCACCTGGCGCGAAACCCCCTCGGCTCAGCGGGAAACGCTGATCGCCAACGGTGAGGTCGACATGATCGCGGCCACCTACTCGATCAATGCCGCCCGATCGGAGAAGGTGGCGTTTGCGGGCCCGTACCTCATCAACTACCAGGGGCTTCTCGTCCGCGAGGACGACGACAGCATCGTTACGCTGACCGACCTGAACAACGGTAAGAAGTTGTGTTCGGTCACCGGTTCGACATCTGCACAGAACGTCAAGAACCAGTTGCCCAAGATCCAGCTCCAGGAGTACGACTCGTATTCGTCGTGCGTCGAGGCGTTGCGCCGCGGCAAGGTCGATGCGCTGACCACCGATGAGGCGATCCTGGCCGGTTTCTCGGACTTCTACCCCGACGAGTTCAAGCTCGTCGACATGACCTATCCCGAGGACGCCTGCGTGACGTCGAGCGGGAAGAAGTCGCTGAAGGCGGCGGGGACACCGTTCTCGACCGAGCGGTACGGCATCGGAATGGCCAAGGAGTACCCGGAGGCGGTCGAGGCGGCGAACGAGGCGCTGGTCAACATGATGACGCCACCGCCAGGAGGGGGTCCGTCCGCATGGGAGACCGCGTTGCGCGACAACATCGGTAGTACGCAGGTCGATTCGATGATCGAACGGTCGGAGGGACCCGACTCGACGTACGCCTTCACCCCGGAGCCAGGAAATCTGGAATTCCTCGAGTCCAAGTCCACCCCCTGCCCGGAGGGACTGTCATGAACGAACTCTGGACAGATATCGGCCCAGGGTTGTGGCCCGCCTACTGGGTGACGATCAAACTGACCTTCTTCTCGGCCATCGGCTCGCTCCTGTGGGGCACGGTTCTCGCAGGAATGCGGGTCTCTCCGGTGCCCGTCATGCGCTTCTTCGGTACCTGGTACGTCAACATCGTCCGAAATACCCCGCTGACCCTGATCATCATCTTCTGCTCGGTCGGCCTGTACCAGAATCTCGGGTTGGCCTTGGCTCCCGAGAACGAGAACTTCATCGACAACAACAATTTCTGGCTCGCGGTGCTGGGGTTCACGTTCTACACCTCGACATTCGTCTGCGAGACGTTGCGGTCCGGCTTCAACACCGTTCCGCTCGGACAAGCCGAGGCGGCGAGATCGCTCGGTCTGCCGTTCAGCAAGGTTTTCGCACTCATCGTGCTGCCTCAAGCGATCAGGTCGGTGATCGGCCCGATGGGCAGTGTGCTGATCGCTCTGACCAAGAACACCACCATCGCGTCGGCGATCGGTGTCGCCGAGGCATCGTTGCTCATGAAGGAGCAAATCGAGAACCACGCCGACCAGGTCATCTGGATCTTCGCCATCATCGCCGCCGGCTTCATGGTGCTGACACTCACCGAGGGCTTCGTGTTCGGTTATCTCGCAAAGCGATTGGCGGTCAAACGATGAGCAGCTCAACTGTTCTGTACGACGCACCCGGGCCGAAGGCACGCAGGCGAAATCGTGTCATCGCGGTCGTCTTCGGCGCGATTGTGCTCGCTGTCGCCGTCTACGTGCTGGTGGCCCTGGGTGACAACGGTCAGCTGACCGCCGAGAAATGGGATCCGTTCATCCAGTTGGACACGTGGACGACGTACCTGCTGCCCGGCCTGTGGGGAACGATCAAGGCGGCCGTGCTGTCCATCGTCTTCGCGTTGGTGCTGGGGGCGATCCTCGGGATCGGCCGGTTGTCGGACCATCGCGCGATCCGCATTCTCAGCGGCGGAACCGTGGAGTTCTTCCGTGCGATCCCGGTGCTGATCCTGATGATCTTCGCCTACTACCTGTTCGCCGAATACGCGGTCTTCCCGGCCGAACAACTTGCGTTCGCGGCCGTCGTCACGGGACTCACGCTCTACAACGGGTCGGTGATCGCGGAGATTCTCCGTTCGGGTATCAACTCGCTACCCTCGGGACAACTCGAGGCCGCCAACTCATTGGGCATGCGGAAGTCGCAGACCATGCGGTTGGTCCTGTTGCCGCAGTCGGTCACGGCGATGCTCCCGGCGTTGATCTCACAGATGGTCATCGCGCTCAAGGACAGCGCGCTCGGGTACGCCATCGGCTACATCGAGGTCGTGCGATCGGGCATCCAGTCCGCATCGTTCTACGGAAACTATCTGCCGGCGCTGGTCGTGGTCGCGCTGATCATGATCGCGCTGAACTTCGGGCTCTCGTCCTTCGCGACGGTCGTCGAGCGTCGTGTTCGGGAAGGTAAGCGCAAAGGCACCGTCGGCGACGTCACGATCAAGGACGACGCCATCACCGCCGACCGCTGAAACGGCCCGGTCGACCGGCTGCGCTAGTCGCGCAGCCGGTCGATCTCGCTTTTGACCAGACCCAACGCCAGCGACGGCGAGTATCCCCGACGCACCAGCATTGCGACGAGACGTCGGGTATGCCTGTCCCGATCGGCGCGCTCCAACAGGTCGTCTGCGGTCAGCCGACTCGTCTTACGACGCAGCATCTCCGCCGCTCGATCGTGTTCGGCTTCGTCGTCGACTTGGCTGAGGGCGTCTTCGATGATCACCTGATCGACGCCCTTGTTCCTCAACTCATGTCGCAGCGCCGTCCGGCCCTTGCCACTGTGCAGGTGTCTCGACCGGACCCATTGCTGTGCGAAGTCGTTGTCGTCGAGCAGCTGTGCCCGCTCCAGGCGGTCCATGACCGCGTCGATCTCTTCTTCAGGAAAATCTTTGTCCTGCAATCGCTTCTGCAACTCGGATCGGCTTCGTGCCCGCACCCCGAGCAATCGAAGTGCTGCGTCGTACGCAGACGCCGAGCTGGAGCCGAAACCGACACCGACACCGGTGTCACGTCTACCACCCGGGGCGTTCTCCAGAGCCGCTGCCCCCTGGTGCTCAGATGCACTGCGGGAGAGGATCGCCTCGGTCGCCGACCGCAATTCGGCGGCGCTCGCGAGAGGATCCTCTCCCTCAGAGTCGTTCATATCTCTACGTTTTCGTGAACTCGATCTGTTCCAAGCTTGGGTCTGTTCTAGAACTCGACCGGTGCCGGGGCGACCTCGTCCTCAGCGGTCAGGACAGCACCGATACCGAGCTTTTCCTTGATCTTCTTCTCGACCTCATCGCGGATCTCGGTGTTCTCCAGCAGGAACTTACGAGCGTTCTCTTTGCCCTGACCCAACTGCTCACCTTCATAGGTGAACCATGAACCCGATTTGCGAATGAAGCCGTGCAGCACGCCCATGTCGATGAGCGAGCCTTCCTTGCTGATGCCCTGGCCGTACAGGATGTCGAACTCCGCCTGCTTGAACGGCGGCGCGACCTTGTTCTTGACCACCTTGACGCGAGTGCGGTTGCCCACTGCCTCCGTGCCGTCTTTCAGGGTTTCGATCCGGCGCACGTCGAGCCGTACCGAGGCGTAGAACTTGAGCGCCTTACCACCGGTTGTCGTTTCCGGCGAACCGAACATGACACCGATCTTCTCGCGCAGCTGGTTGATGAAGATCGCGGTGGTGCCGGTGTTGCTCATGGCACCGGTCATCTTTCGCAGCGCCTGGCTCATCAGACGTGCCTGCAGGCCGACGTGGCTATCGCCCATCTCGCCCTCGATCTCCGCACGGGGGACCAGCGCGGCCACCGAGTCGATGACCAGGATGTCGAGCGCACCGGATCGGATCAACATGTCGGCGATCTCGAGTGCCTGCTCACCGGTGTCGGGCTGCGACACCAACAGCGCGTCGGTGTCGACGCCCAGCTTCTGCGCGTAATCCGGATCCAGCGCGTGCTCCGCGTCGATGAAGGCCGCGATACCACCGGCTGCCTGGGCATTGGCGACCGCGTGCAACGCCACGGTGGTCTTACCTGACGACTCCGGGCCGTAGATCTCGACCACACGGCCACGGGGCAGACCACCGATTCCCAGCGCGACATCCAGCGCGATGGAGCCGGTCGGGATGGTGGCGATCGGCTGGCGAGCGTTCTCGCCGAGACGCATCACCGAACCCTTGCCGTAGTTCTTGTCGATCTGAGCCAAGGCCAGATCGAGGGCCTTTTCGCGGTCTGGTTGAGCTGCCATGGTTACCCCTAGTGGTGGTTGGGCCGAGTTGTCGGCGGTGGTGCCGCCGGTCTGGCGGGATCGGGCTCGTTTTCGCGTATTCGGCGTCTCTTTGCGCACTGGCGTCACGCTAGAGCAGCCCTCTGACAATTCACTTGTCCGGCGAATCCCGGTCTCGACATTTCCCATCGTCGCTTCTATCTGCCATCCACTGTAGGCGAACGCGTGTTCGAGTCAAAGACATACGGTGATGACACGCCGAAAAGATCAGGGATGACGCCGCAAGATCGGAAGGCCTACCAGCGGCTGCGAGGCACGTCGAAGTCGCGACACAGCGCGACCCAGACGTCCCTCGGATCGACGCCCGCCTCGAGGGCTTGCGCTGCCGTCCGGCCACCGAGATCGGTCAGCACGTGGTCGACGAGCAGCGAATCCGCGGTGGTGGCGCCGAACTCAGAGCTGATGAGTTCGGAGAATTCGGTGAGTCGCACGACACCGAGACTAGCGAAACGCGCCGCGGCCCGCCGCGCGGGCACAGACCGCCACGGCGTCGACGGTATCGGCCGCCGTGGCGCCCGCGCGTCGGGCGGACTCAGCAAACGATTTGCTGTCCAACACCTTTCGGCACGCAGCACTCAACGCCTGCGCACCCGCGGGCCGTACGACCTCCGCACTCCCCCATCGGCGGGCTCGCTGGGCGAGTTCCCACTGGTCGCCGCCGCCGGGGACAAGCACCTGGGGAACCCCGGCAATCAGTGACTTGGCGAGCATCCCGTGGCCACCACCGCAGATCACCAGATCAGCCTCCGCCAGCAGCAAGTCCTGTCTGCCGTGCCCGGCGATCGCCCACGACGGCAGATCGGTCACCGCAGGCGCCAGGCCGGAGACCACTGCGCGCACCTGCCTGCCCAGCAGATCGGGAGCAAGTGCCTGCAGAGCAGTCTCGGCGAGACCGACCGCACCTGTCGTGGCCGTGGACGGGGCAATCACCACCAAAGGCGCATCGCCCGGCGGCGGCGTGAACTCCACGCCGGTCGGCTCCCAGAGCAGCGGACCGACGATCTCGGCCTCGTGCGGCCAGTCCGGTCGCGGGACCTCCAGGGCGGGCAACGTGGCGATCAGTCTGGCCCTGGGCGATTGTTCACGTGCCGGCAGACCGATCTGACGACGGGCAGTCTGTCGCTGTCGCCGCCCGACTTTGATCGATCGATCGGTGGCGGCCCGCATCAGGGTGTCCCGCAGTCGTCCGCCGACACCGGTTCCGGGCGCGAGGCCACTGCCGATAGGTGGCAGCGCGCGCGAAGGAATGTAGAGCGGATGGGGCGACAACTCCACCCACGGGATGTCGAGCGTTTCGGCGGCCCAGCCCCCGCACACCGTGATGACATCGCACACCACGAGATCGGGCGGATCGTTGCGGAACAGCGGGACCAGGAGCTGACACATACGTGCAGCACGGACGCCGAGTTTTGCGCCCGCGTCTGAATCGTCGTCGCCGAAGTCCGCAACGAGACCCGGCAGTTCCCTCACCTGTAGACCGCGGGCCCCCGCAATCTCGATCCAGCCTGAACCGGTATAAACAACGGGATCAAAACCGTTGCCTTGCAACAGCTCCGCCAAGGCGAGTACCGGCAGCGCATGTCCCGCATCCGAGCCTGCCACGAGTGCGACCCGCAGTGGGTCGACTCCAGAACGGGTCAACTACAGGCCGGAACGGGTGGATTGCTTGTCCGAACTCGCCCACTTGACGACGGACACGACGCCGAGGACGACAAGGCCGATCACCAAGATGTAGAGCAACCCCTTGACCAGCGCCATGATCAGGCCGAAGGCCAACCACACCACCAGAACCGCCAGCAATACTTTCCACCACATGATGCTCTCCTCATTCCGGCGTTCGTCTCCGGTGACCACCACGTTGCCAGGGGCGGACGTCGATGTCACGGTCACACCGTCAAGATGGGTGGAAGATCAGGGACTACCCCGAGATCTGCCGACCGGTCGAGACCGCTCAGTTCGCTTGCGGCTTCTCGATGTTGGGTTTGACGGCCGCCGCAGGATCGCTCGCCGCAGTCGCACTGGACTCGCCGGCGGGCAGCGACTCGCCGGCCATGGAGGCGCGGATCTGCTCCAGGCGCGAGTGGCCTGCCATCTGCACACTGGCCTGCTGCACTTCCATCATCCGACCCTGGACCGAGTTGCGGGACAGCTCGGCAGAACCGAGGGCATTGGCGTACCGACGCTCGATCTTGTCGCGCACCTGCTCGAGATTCGGGGTGTTGCCGGGCGCCGAGAGCTCACTCATCTGATTGAGCGACGCAGACACCTGCTCCTGCATCTTCGCTTGTTCCAGCTGACTGAGAAGCTTGGTCCGCTCGGAAAGCTTCTGCTGGAGCTGCATCGAGTTCTGCTCGACAGCGCGCTTGGCCTGCTCCGCCGCCTGCAAGGACTGATCGTGCAGATTCTTCAGGTCCTCGACGCTCTGCTCCGCGGTCACCAGCTGCGCCGCGAAGGCCTCCGCGGCATTGGTGTACTCGGTCGCCTTGGCCGTGTCACCTGCCGAAGCAGATTTGTCGGCGAGGGTGAGTGCCTGACGGGTGTTCGCCTGCAGCCGCTCGATGTCCTCGAGTTGTCGGTTCAGCTTCATCTCGAGCTGGCGCTGATTGCCGATGACCGCTGCCGCTTGCTGTGACAGCGCCTGATGCTGACGCTGCGCGTCCTCGATCGCCTGCTGAATCTGAATCTTCGGGTCGGCATTCTCATCGATCTTGGCGTTGCCGAACGCCATCAAGTATCTCCACGCCTTCACGAATGGGTTAGCCATTGCCCTGCCTTGTCTTGAAGTCCGTTTCCGAGCAGTTCGATGTCTAATCTATCGTCTGGTCCCACCTGAAACAGCAGAGGTCGCAAGACGGGGGTGTCACACACGAATCAAGCGGCCGCGAGCGCAGCCGGCGCCGGGATGACGACCTTGGTTTCCGTGGCGATGGTTGCGTGCCCGCCCTGGGGCGCCGCGTGTTCCGGATCGGTGCGCAGCGTGTCCCGCACATCGAGCAGCACGTCCGCGATCTCCACTGCCAGCGCATCGCAGATCGCCGCGAGCAATTCGCTCGACGCTTCCTTTTGGCCGCGTTCGACCTCCGACAGATACCCGAGACTCACCCGCGCACTTGTCGAGACCTCGCGCAGCGTCCGACCCTGATCCATGCGGACCCGCCGCAGGCTGCCACCGAGCGCTTCCCGCAAAAGCAGTGCCATTTGAGTCCTCCTCAACACGTCAGTCTGTCCAACGCCACACGGCTCGATTCCGTTCCCGGGTCCCTACGAGCGCGCCATGCACGCACTCGGGCCGGTCGAGTGGTTCGGCGATCGACCGTGTGCACGAGACTAGACGACTATTCTATCGATCGCCGGACAGCGACATGCGTTCAGACACCGGTGAGTCGATCCACCATCAACGGTGGCTGCGGCCGTCCATCTGCCGGGCGGCGGCCGCATCCCGGCGTCGTTGCGCCCGCTTGGCAAAGGCCTGCCAGACGTAGTCGAAGCCGGTGACAACCGTCGCGATGAGCGCAGCGGCCATGATGATCACCGCGAGCCAATGCAGCAGGCCCGGCAGCGGCAAGATGTAGAGCCCGATCGCGACGGCCTGCAATAGGGTCTTGAGCTTGCCACCGCGACTCGCCGGGATCACCCCGTGGCGCAGTACCCAGAACCGCAGCACGGTGATTCCGAGTTCCCGCGCGAGGATCACTCCCGTCACCCACCACGGGAGCTCACCGAGTAGCGACAGACCGATCAACGCCGAGCCGATCAGAGCTTTGTCCGCGATCGGATCTGCCAGCTTGCCGAAGTCCGTGATCAGTCCGCGCTGGCGTGCTATTCGGCCGTCGTAGTGGTCGGTGACAGCGGCCAGAGCGAAGATTCCCCAGGCCAGCGTTCGCCACCGGGGATCGTCGCCACCGTCGACGAACAACACCACGACGAACACCGGCACCAATGCGATGCGGAACATCGTGAGGATGTTCGCGAGATTGAGAACCGGAACATCAGTGCTGACCGGGTCTGAGATGGGGTCGGCTTCGGGGTCGTTGACCTCGCGCCGCAATCGATCAGCCATGAGCAACACCTGGTTCCGGTGATACACGATGCCCAATAGCCACACGCACAGGATAGGCGGCGCCCCCTGCGGTCACCGGCAGGGGTACACGGCGTTCGTATTACTGTTCATCCATGGCATCTGACGAGCGCTCCACACAGCAGGCTGCCGCCGCACCCGTGACCGCGGTGACGGTCCGACGCGCCCGCACCTCCGATGTGCCGCGCATCAAAGAGCTGATCGACCAGTACGCGGGCCGGATCCTGTTGGAGAAGAACCTCGTCACCCTCTACGAGGCCGTCCAGGAGTTCTGGGTTGCGGAGTTCGGTGGCACCGTCGTCGGCTGCGGTGCCCTGCACGTCCTGTGGGCCGATCTCGGCGAGGTGCGCACGGTGGCCGTCGACAAGGCGCACGCCGGACACGGTGTCGGACATCAACTCGTTGCCCGCCTGATGGACATGGCACGGGAGCTGCAGTTGAGTCGGGTCTTCGTCCTGACATTCGAGACCAGTTTCTTCGCACGACACGGTTTCACCGAGATCGCCGGCACCCCTGTCACGTCAGAGGTGTACGAGGAGATGTGCCGTTCCTACGATGCCGGCGTCGCCGAGTTCCTCGACCTCAGCTACGTCAAACCGAACACCCTTGGAAACACCAGGATGATCGCAAGCCTGTAAGCCGACACGACGAAAGTAGAACCATGGCCACATTCCTCGTCACCTACACCTTCTCGCCCGCCACCGCGTCGGTCCGGGATGACACCCGGGCCACCCATCGCGCCTGGCTCGCCTCGCTCCTCGACACGGGCGTGCTCAAGGCGTCGGGGCCGTACACCGACTCCTCGGGCGCGCTGTTGATCTTTGCCGCGCCCGACGCCGATGCCCTGTCGTCGATCCTCGCCGGTGATCCCTATGTGCCGGTCGCTGCAATCGACGCAACGACCATCACGGAGTGGACACCGGTGTTCGGGCCCATCACCGACTGATTCCGGAGCCGGTTACGGACTGAGCTCGGTCTTTTCTTCCTTGCGGGCGACGGATCTCGACTTCAGCAGGCTGGCCACCGTCGTGATCACCAGTGTGCCGACGATGACCGACAGCGACAGCGGGGTCGAGATCTCCGGGACCTTCACGTGTTCGCCCCCGTTGATGAAGCTCAGCGTGTTCTCGTGCAAGGCGTGCAGGACCAGCTTGATACCGATGAACCCGAGGATGAACGAGAGGCCGAAGGACAGGTACACGAGTTTGTCGAGCAGGCCGCCCAGCAAGAAGAAGAGCTGACGCAGACCCATGAGAGCGAATGCGTTGGCCGTGAACACGATGTAGGGCTCGGAGGTCAGTCCGTAGATGGCCGGAATCGAGTCGAGCGCGAACAGGACATCCGTGAAGCCGATGACGATGAGCACCATCAGCATCGGAGTGGCGAGACGCTTGCCGTTCTCTTTGGTGAACAGCTTGTCGCGGTCGTAGTTGTCCGTGGTGCGCAGCGCCTTCTTCACGAACACCTGAATGCGACTGTCGCGCTCTTCTTCGGCTTCTTCTTCGTGACCGGACTCGCGAACGAGCTTGATCGCGGTGTAGATGAGGAACGCGCCGAACAGATAGAACACCCAGGAGTACGCGTTGATGGCCGCGGCACCGACAGCGATGAAGGCTCCACGCATGACCAGCGCCATCAAGATGCCGAACAGCAGCACCTTCTGCTGATACTCACGCGGCACCGCGAACTTGGCCATGATGATGACGAACACGAACAGGTTGTCCACCGAAAGGGCCTTCTCGGTGACGAAGCCTGCGTAATACTCGGTACCCGACGTCGACCCCCACTTCCACCACACGAATCCGCCGAAGATGAGGGCGACCGTGATGTAGAAGGCAGACCAGAAGCCCGACTCCTTGATCGAGGGGGCGTGCGGCACTCGCACATGGGCGAAGAAGTCGAAAACGAACAAGCCCAGGATCACCAGGATGGTGATGATCCACACGGTCGATGACACGTGCACAGTCGTTGCCTCCAAGCAGCAGTTCCAGTCGAACAGTAAAGGTCACTTTACCGAATGTTTGGGAGATCTGAATGTCAGCGAGCACGACCCCCGGCTGGCTCTTGCTACACGGAGTCCCCCTCTCACCGGCGGTTTGGGCGCCCCTAGTGCAGCGATTGCCCGCAGCGACGGCAGGCGACGTCGCAACTCCAACCCTCGTGGCCACCGAGAGTTCACCCGATGTTCAGGCAGAACTGGCCCGCAACCTGATAAACGAAGCCCGGCAGGGTCCCCGCCCTGTGCATGTTGTGGGGCATTCATTCGGTGGTCAGGTCGCGCTCGAGTTCGCCCTCGGTGCTCCTGAATCGGTGGCATCACTGACTCTGATGTGCACCCGCGACACCCCATTCCCGGCTTTCGCGCAACTGGCCGAGACCGTGCGCGGAGCGCCGGTCGACGCCTCGGCGTCGGTCCGACGCTGGTTCAGCGCCGCTGAGATCGCGGCGGACGGGCCTGCCGTGCGCTACGCCCGGGACACACTCGACCAGGCCGACCGCGCGGAATGGGCCATCGCGCTGACTGCGATCTCCCGTTTCGACTGCTCGGCGCGTACCGCCGCGATCAGCGCACCGACCACGCTGATCGCAGCCGAGCACGACCCCGTGGCCACCGTCACCGCGATGCGCGGGATGTGCGGCCGGATCGCCGGCGCCCGGATGACGGTGCTGGCCGACGCCGGACACATGTCACCGTTCAGTGATCCGAACCGTCTCGCTCACCTGGTGCTCGAGAGCGCCGGACGAGCCTGAAGTGCGGCGAGCCCCGCAAGTGCGACGAGCCCGGAATACGGCGGGCCTGGAGTTCAGTCGCCTGTCTCGTCATCGGTGTCGGATCCGCCACCGCCGGTGATGGAGGCGATGACTCCGGCGAGGTCCTCCGGTTTGACGAGCACGTCGCGCGCCTTGGAACCCTCGGACGGTCCGACAACACCCCTGGTCTCCATCAGGTCCATCAGGCGGCCGGCTTTCGCGAAACCGACCCGAAGCTTGCGCTGCAGCATCGACGTCGAACCGAACTGACTCGACACCACGAGTTCGATCGCCTGTAGGAGGTCATCGAGGTCGTTACCGATGTCGGAGTCGATGTCTTTCTTGTCCGACACCTTCTTGGCCGTCACGCCCTCGGTGTAATCGGGCTCGCTCTGGTCCTTGGCGAAGTCGACGACCGCCTGGATCTCCTCGTCCGTGATGAAGGCGCCCTGCATGCGGACGGGCTTGCTCGCACCCATCGGCAGGAACAACCCGTCGCCCATACCGATCAGCTTCTCCGCGCCGGGCTGATCCAAGATGACCCTCGAGTCGGTCAGCGACGACGTCGCGAACGCGAGGCGCGAGGGGACGTTGGTCTTGATCAGACCGGTCACCACATCGACCGAGGGACGCTGCGTCGCCAGCACCAGGTGGATACCCGCCGCTCGGGCCTTCTGGGTGATCCGGACGATCGCGTCCTCCACGTCGCGCGGCGCGGTCATCATCAGGTCGGCGAGCTCATCGACGATCGCCAGGATGTACGGATACGGCTTGTACACGCGCTCGGATCCGAGCGGCGTCGTGATCTCGCCCGAACGCACCTTGGAATTGAAGTCGTCGATGTGGCGGACACGGGAGGACTTCATGTCCTGGTAGCGCTGTTCCATCTCCTCGACCAGCCACGCGAGGGCAGCAGCGGCCTTTTTCGGCTGCGTGATGATCGGCGTGATCAGGTGCGGAATACCTTCGTACGGGGTCAGTTCGACCATCTTCGGATCGATCAGGATCATCCTGACCTCATCCGGGGTGGCGCGGGTCAGCAGAGACACCAGCATCGAGTTGACGAAGCTGGACTTACCCGAACCGGTGGAGCCGGCGACCAGGAGATGCGGCATCTTTGCGAGGTTCGCGGTCACGAAGTCACCTTCGATGTCCTTACCGAGACCGATGACCAGCGGATGCTTGTCCTTGCGGGTTGAACTCGCGGTCAGCACGTCCGCGAGCCGGACCATCTCCCGGTCGCTGTTGGGTACTTCGATGCCCACCGCGGACTTGCCGGGGATCGGTGCCAGCAGACGGACGTTGTCGGTGGCTGCCGCGTAAGAGATGTTGCGCTGCAGCGCGGTTATCTTCTCGACCTTCACCCCGGGACCGAGTTCCACCTCGTAGCGGGTCACCGTCGGTCCACGCGTGAAGCCCGTGACGGCGGCATCGATTTTGAACTGCTCGAGCACGGCCGAAATGCGATCGATCATCTCGTCGTTGGCGGCGCTCCCCAACTTCGGTGGGTCGCCGTCGATCAACAGACTTGCCGGCGGCAGCTTGTAATCGCCCTCGACCGCTCGGTCGACCACCAGCGCGTCGTGATCGCCACCGAGGTCATCGTCGTCGTCATCATCGATCGGCGCGGCCTTCGGCGTCGGCTTGGGCACCGGACGCTTGCGCACCGGCTTCGCTCCGGCAGGTGGATTCGTGATTGCGGACGTCACCGCGGTCGGACTGCCGTCGTCATCGATGATCGGCTCGGTCATCGCTTCCGACGCAGTCACGGCGGTCGCCGGCGGCACAGCGGACGCCTGGCGGCGGCGTGGCGGCCTACGCAACGCCTCTGATCCGGCGGCAGTCGGGTGGTCGTCGGGAGGATAGTTGTCGTACGGGTTGCCGAACGCGGTGTCCGCGTAGCCGCCGTCGACGTCATCATCGTCCGGCTCTTCCTCGTCCCATTCACGATCGACACCGATTCCGAGGTAGGAACCGATGACCGCGGTGAGTTCGCGCACCGTCAGACCCGAGAGCAGCAACAGCCCGAAGGCCATGCACAGCAGCAGTATCGGGACAGACAGCCACGCGGTGAGACCATCGGTGAGTGGGCCGCCCACCGCGAAACCGATGAAGCCCCCGGCGCCTTGCCTGCCGTCGAAGTCACTCGGCGCACCCGAGAAGATATGGAACAGTCCGGGCAGCGGTAATCCGATGAGCAGTGCCGCACCGAAAAAGCGACCGCGACCGCGCGGGTTCGGCGCATGTCGCATCAGCAGGAACCCGATGACGATCAACACGACCGGGACCACTGCGGCGACGGATCCGAGCACCGCACGGGTGGCGGAGTCCACGAACGCACCGACGGGACCACCTGCGTCGAACCAGATCGCAGCGATCATGACGATCGCGGTCGCGATCAGCACCAGTGCGATCCCGTCTCTGCCCTGGGTGTGCTCCGGCCCCTGATCGCCGTCGGCTTGCGCGTCCCAGCCGTCGCCGAAATCGCCGGCGGCCTCGTCCCAGCCGTCATCGGTGTCGTAGATGCGTTCGTCGTAGTTCGGGTCACCGCCTCGCGAACCCACCCGGGCGACCGCGCCGACACCCTTGGCCAGCATTCCCCAGCCGGCCCCGACACCGCTGCCCATGGTCTTGGCGACGGATCGGCGCTCACGCTGCGGCCGCGCCGAGGTCGCTGCCGTTCTCTTTGTCGCGGCACGCTTCGGAGAAGACTTCTTCGCCGCGGCCTTTTTTGCTGTGGTGGGCTTCTTCGCAGCGCTCTTCTTCGGCCCGGTGGCCGGTGAGGCCTTCTTCGGTGCGGCCTTGCGCGGCGCAGCCTTCTTGGCGCCGGCCTTGGTCGCCGGCGCAGAACTTCGAGCCGACGCGCCAGAACGACGGGCGGTGGACTTGGTTGCCATGGCTGACAGCCTAGTCGGCATCAGTCACACCTACCTCATCAACAACACGCGTATCGCGGGCCGTGTCAGATTCGTGATGGAAGAGCACCACGTCCGTCGGGGCACCTCCAGACTTCGCTCAGAAGCCGCGTTTGGCCGCCTTCACGGCTGCGATCGCGTCCACATCGCCGGAAAAGTCGAGCACGGTCTTAGAGCGTCCGAAGACGAACAAGAGCAGTTCCAGAGGTTCGCCGGTGACCCGGACCACCGGTCCGCGACCTCCGACACCGATCTGTTCGCCCGCAGGGGTCACCAGCTCGACCGTCGCGGGCGACTTCGCGATCGCCCGCTTGCCCATCGCCTTCAACGGACCCAGTATCGCCTTTGTGCTGGCGGTGTCCAGAGTGCGTGGCTCCCACTCGGCACCACCGCGTCGAACGTCTTCGTGATGGACGAACATCTCGGTGATGTTCACAAATCGATCAACCAGCTTCAGAGGGGAGAACAGGGGCGGACCTGCGGCGAATTTCCTGACCATCGAGTCCCAGTCCCCCGCCGCGACCTCGTTCTGGACCTTTTCGGTGTGCCCGGCGAACGCGGAGATCAGAATGCCGGGCGACGCGTCCAGCCGGTATTCGCGCACGATCATGTGCGCGGTCAAATCTCGCGCGGTCCAACCGTCACACAGTGTCGGCGCATCTGGGCCCACCGCTCGCAGGGTGGTTGCGAGGGCGGCGCGTTCATCTTGGGCAATGGTCATGTGACCACCCTAGTTGCCAGACTGCTTGTTTCCCGGCCTCAGTCGCCAGATCCGTCGCGCACCGTGAGCACCGTGGGGATGATCATCGGACGGCGCCGGTACTTGTCGGCAACCCAGCGACCGACGATCCGGCGAATCGTCTGCGCGATGCGGTGGGTGTCGGTCACCCGCTCGGTCGCCATCTGCGTCAATGCCTGCTCGACCAGGTCCGCAGCTTCTTTGAGTGCTGTCGGATCGTCGGAGAATCCGCGTCCGGACACCTCGGGAGGACTGATCGCCCTGCCCGTGGCCGCATCGATGACGATCGCGATCGCGATGAAGCCACCCTCACCGAGAACGAGCCGCTCGGACAAGGTCGACTCCCCCACATCGCCGACCGACAGGCCGTCGACATAGACGTAGCCGACCGGAACCCGGCCGGTGATTCGGGCCTTGCCGTCGACAAGGTCGACGACGACCCCGTCTTCGGCCAAAACGACCGCGTCGGCAGGCACGCCTGTTGCCTCGGCCAACGCGGCGTTCGCACGCAGATGGCGCCATTCGCCGTGCACAGGCATGACATTCGATGGACGCACCGCGTTGTAGAGATACAGCAGTTCACCCGCAGACGCATGGCCCGACACATGGACCTTCGCACTCTGCTGGGTGACCACGGTCGCTCCGCGACGGGCGAGTCCGTTGACGACGGCGAAGACGGAGTTCTCGTTACCCGGGATGAGCGAGGAGGCCAGCACCACGAGATCGTCGGCGCGGATGTTGATCTGACGGTGCTCGCCACGA
This sequence comes from Williamsia limnetica, assembly GCF_003217475.1. Classification (GTDB taxonomy): domain Bacteria; phylum Actinomycetota; class Actinomycetes; order Mycobacteriales; family Mycobacteriaceae; genus Williamsia; species Williamsia limnetica. The sequence continues at coordinate 33,278 of NZ_QJSP01000017.1, forward strand.
GCCATTCTCGAGAGCGCCGAAAGCGGCTCGCCCTGCGAGCCTGTCGAGATCAGCACGAGCTTGTGATCCGGCAGACTCGCCGCTGTGTCGAGGTCGACGACCACGCCATCGGGAACGCGCAGGTAACCGAGCTCCTGGGCGATCTGCATGTTGCGGACCATCGAGCGACCCACGAATGTGACTCGCCTGCCGTGGGTGTGCGCGACGTCGACGACCTGCTGGATGCGATGGACGTGTGAGGCAAACGACGCGACGATGACCCGCTGCTTCGCCTTGCCGATGACCTGATCGAGCACACCGCCGATCTGACGTTCGGGCATCACAAACCCTGGGACCTCGGCGTTGGTCGAGTCGACCAGGAAGAGGTCGACGCCCTCGTCACCGAGCCGGGAAAAACCGGCCAGGTCGGTGAGCCTGCCGTCGAGCGGCAGCTGATCCAGCTTGATGTCACCGGTGTGGAGCACCACGCCCGCACCGGTACGGATCGCGACCGCCAGCGCATCAGGAATCGAGTGGTTGACCGCGAAGTACTCGCAGTCGAACGGCCCGTGTGTGGTGTGCTCACCTTCGATGACCTCGATCAACTTCGGTCGCAGGCGATGTTCTTTACATTTCGCGGCCAGCAGTGCCAGCGTGAATTTGGAGCCGATGACCGGTATCTGCTGACGTAGGCGGAGCAGGAACGGAACCGCGCCGATGTGGTCTTCGTGACCATGGGTCAACACGATCGCCTCGACGTCGTCGATGCGATCCTCGATGTAGCGGAAATCGGGCAGGATCAGGTCGACGCCGGGCTGGGCATCTTCAGGGAAGAGCACGCCACAGTCGACGATCAGCAGGCGACCGTCGTACTCGAACACGGTCATGTTCCGGCCGATTTCACCGATGCCACCGAGCGCCACGATCCGCATGCCGCCCTTGGGCAGTTTCGGCGGGAGTCCGAGTCTGTCGGTTCCCTCGACCACCTTTGGCTCGTTGCGTTTCTGCGGAGCCGACTTGCCACCCTTGCGCTCACGCGAGGTCCGTTTGGCAGCAGCAGGTTTCGCGGCTCGAGGGGCCTTGGCCGCGGGGGCCTCGGCCACAGGCTCTGCCGGTGGCTGGGACACGGGCTCGACGTTCACCGGCGGCGCTGCGTTGACCGGTGGCGGGTCCGACGGCGGTCCGGCTTGCCGGACCACCCTGCCGCGCCGACGTCCGCCGCCGTCTGCGGTGGTCATGAAAGCACCTTGGCTGCACGCAGATCAGCGATCAGCGATTCGATCTGGGGGCCGCTGGCCGGCACCTGCGGAAGCCGGGGGTCACCGACGTCCATCCCGACGATGCGGAGCGCCGCCTTGACCATGGTGACACCGCCGAGGCGACCCATCGCATTGACGAGCGGGATCATCGAAACGTTCAGTTCGCGGGCGCGCACCAGATCTCCTTTGTTGACGGCTTCGAGCATGTCGCGCAACCGATCCGGGACCAGGTGTCCGATGACGCTGACGAATCCCGCAGCCCCGATCGACAGCCAGGGCAGGTTCAGTGCGTCTTCACCGGACAGATACTGCAGCCCGGTGTCAGCCATGAGTGCCGCCGCCGAGTTGAGATCACCCTTGGCGTCTTTGACACCGACGATGTTCGGGTGGCGCGACAACTCCAGCAGCGTGCGGTGTTCGATGGGGACCACCGAGCGCGGCGGGATGTCGTAGAGCAGGACCGGCAGGTCGGTGGCGTCGGCGACGGCGGTGAAATGGGCCAACAGACCCGTCTGCGGCGGCCTGGAGTAGTACGGCGTCACCACCAACAGCCCATGCGCGCCGAGCGCAGCGGACTCCTTGGCGAACCAGACACTCTCGCGGGTGTCGTAACTACCCGCACCCTGCACGATCCGGGCCCTGTCGCCGACGGTGTCGAGAACCACGCGCAGCAGATCGAGCTTTTCGGTCGGCGACGTCGTCGGGGACTCGCCGGTGGTCCCGGAGACGACGAGTCCATCGCAGCCGCCTGTCACCAACTTGTCTGCGAGCTCTGCGGCTCGGTCGAGGTCAAGCTTTCCGTCAACGGTGAACGGCGTCACCATGGCAACACTGACTGTCCCGAAAGGGAAGCTCTGCGGTTGCATCTCACCGGTGGTCATGGTCGGTAAGGTTACCGGAGCCATAGGGCACCGAGTGACGCCGCGGCGTCCATCGCTCTCAATGCACTCGCGATGACCGGCTCAGCCTTCGAAGACGAACGGGGATGTAGCCACCTCGGTACCGTCGGAAAGCCTCCCGATCTCGAAATCACCGAACACCGTCGGCGCGACCTCGATCAGCTGACGCAGGCATTCGATGGCCAACTGCCGGATCTCGACGTCTGCGTGCTCGGTTGCCCGCATCCCGATGAAGTGACGCCATGCGCGGTAGTTACCTGTGACGACGATCTTCGTCTCGGTGGCGTTCGGCAGCACCGAGCGGGCTGCCTGCCGCGCCTGCTTGCGACGGAGGATGTTGTTCGGTACGTCGGAGAACTTCTCCTCGAGCGCGGTCAGCAGCTCGGAGTAGGCCTGTCGGCTGGCGTCGGTGGCGGCCACGAACAGCGCCTCGAGTTCTTTGTCGCCACGGATCGCCGGAGGCGGTACCACGTTCGAATCGTGCTCTGGTACAAAACGTTGCGAAAGCTGCGAATACGAGAAGTGACGATGTCTGATGAGTTCGTGGGTGCACGACCGGGAGATCCCCGAGATGTAGAACGTCACCGTCGCGTGCTCGAGCAGTGACAGATGACCGACCTCGAGGATGTGCCGCAGGTATCCGGCGTTCGTCGCTGTCCGCGGATTCGGTTTGTCCCAGCTCTGGTAGCAGGCCCGGCCGGCAAACTCCACGAGCGCCTCGCTGCCGTCGACGTCGGTGCTCCAGGGCACATCGGCGGGCGCCTCGAAAGACGATTTCGCCACCAGTTGCACCTTCAACGGCACCATTTCCGACACTGCAGTTCCTCTTTTCTCGCCACGGGTGAGCAGTGCCGATTGTCTCCTACCCGCCGACGTCGGCCACACGCGACCTCGCGACGGTGCATTGCGCCGGCCGGTTCAGCGCCGCCGGGTCGCCTTGTGCAAGTGCACGCAGAGGCCGCCGCGATCGCCCACCACGATTTCTTCGACGCCGAGCCAGTTCGCCATGTCCAACAGATCTGTTGCCAGCGAGTCCGCGACCAGCGCCGCATTTGTGCCGGGTTCGGCGAACGCACCGAGGACGAGCAGACGATTGCCAGGCCGGTCCGTCTTCAGGTCCACCCTGGCGACGAGTTGATCTCCCATCAGATACGGCAGGACGTAGTAGCCGTGGACTCGTTTGGCCTCGGGAACATAGATCTCGATGCGGTAGTGGAAGTCGAAGACGCGCTCGGTCCGCGGCCTGAAGAACACCAGCGGGTCGAAGGGGCTCAGCAGAGTCGACCGACTCACGGTTCGCGGGATCTTGGCGCCGGGGTGCAGATAACCGGGCTTGTCCCAGCCCTCGACGCGGACCTGCTCGATCTCCCCCATCGACAACAGGTCCGCCAGCGCGGCCCGCGCCGGCGCGGGTTTCAACCGGTAATAGTCACGGATGTCCGCTTCGGTACCCACCCCGAGTGCCCCGACCGCGCCTGCCACCAGCGACCTGACCGCGTCCTCGCGGGGGATGTACACGTCGGCGTAGTCGCCGACGACGTTCTCGGTGAGATCGTAGTAACGGGTGAAACCGCTTCGGCGCGTCGCCGACAGCTCACCCGCCGCAAACATCACCTCACACAGATACTTGACGTGACTGCGGTCCCACCAGGCCCCTTTCTTCGGCCGTTTCTCATGACCCAGGTGATCTTCGAGCATCCCACTGGTGCTGGGGCCGATCTCTGCGACAGCGTCTCGGATGCGCGTCCGCAACTCGGCGGCCTTCTTGTCGCCGACGGCCTCGCGGTACCGCCCGTGTGCGTAATCCTCCATGCGCCAGCGGAACAGCGGCCAGTGCTCGATCGGGATCAGCGCGGCCTCATGAGCCCAGTACTCGACCAGCAGGGCCGGGCGGCGCGTGGTGGGTTCCCATGCCGCCTGCTCGAGGAGCGTCCGGTCGTACGGACCGAGCCGACTGAACATCGGCATGTAGTGGGCTCTGACCGCCACACTGACCGAGTCCATCTGGATGAGCCTCGTTCTGGACATCATGCGCTGTAGGTGCCGGCGGTTGACCGCCGCGGTGGGTTGTCGATCTGCAAATCCCTGCGCCGCCAAAGCCAGACGACGAGCCTGCGTCGCCGAGAGATCTTGTGCGCCTGCAGAAGTCGCGACTACGACCTTCTCCACCATCAGCGCTGTGCCGAGTAGCGAAGAAAGCGGTACCGAAGGCCTGAAGCCGAGGTCAGCCAATCCTCGTCCGCGTCGAGATACCAGCGACTCGAATCGAGTTCCGGGGCAATTGTGTCGCCATCCGCGACGTCGATGTCGATCTCGGTGACGTAGGCGACGTGTGCGAGGTCGATTGCGCCGCGATAGATCTCGCCTCCACCCATGACGAAGACGGTGTCGTCGAGCTGTTGGGCCGACGCCAGCGCCGACGCCACGTCGGGAAAGCGCTGCGCGCCGACGCCCTGCCAGTCGTGCTGCCTCGTGATCACCAGATTGGCCCGGTTCGGCAGGGGACGAAATCGTTCCGGAAGTGAATCCCAGGTGCGCCTGCCCATCACGACGGGGTGGTGGCCGGTGGTCGCGCGAAAGTACTTCTGGTCTTCGGGAAGGTGCCAGGGCATGTCGCCGTCGCGACCGATCACGCCACCGTTGGCTTGCGCCCAGATCAGTGCGATGGTCATCGGAGCGATCCTAGACCGCCACCGGCGCCTTGATCCCCGGGTGGTAGCGGTAATCGAGCACCTCGATGTCGTCGAACTCGTAGTCGAAGATGGAATCACGCTGAGCCAGGGCCAGTTTCGGATATGGATACGGGTCGCGCGCCAGTTGGGTGGTGACCTGCTCCACGTGGTTGTCGTAGATGTGGCAGTCACCGCCGGTCCACACGAAATCCCCGACCTCGAGTCCCGCCTGAGCGGCCATCATGTGGGTCAGGAGCGCATAGGAGGCGATGTTGAACGGGACGCCGAGAAACAGGTCGGCGCTGCGTTGATACAACTGGCACGAGAGCTTGCCATCAGCGACGTAGAACTGGAAGAACGCGTGGCACGGGGGAAGCGCCATCTGCGGGATCTCCCCCACATTCCACGCGGACACGATGTTCCGACGTGAATCGGGATTGGTCTTGAGCAACTCGAGTGCAGCGCTGATCTGGTCGATGTGCTCACCCGACGGCGTCGGCCAGCTCCGCCATTGCACGCCGTAGACGGGACCGAGTTCGCCGTCGGGATCTGCCCACTCGTCCCAGATCGTCACGCCCTTGTCCTGGAGCCAGCGCACATTGGATTCCCCGCGAAGAAACCACAGCAATTCATAGACGATCGACTTCAGGTGCACCCGCTTCGTGGTGATCAGCGGAAACCCTTCGGACAGGTCGTACCGGAGTTGATGGCCGAATACGCTTCTGGTCCCGGTCCCGGTTCGGTCCGCTTTCGGAGTGCCCGTGTCCAGGACCAGCCGCAACAGGTCCTCATAGGGGGTCGGAATCTTCGCCGCATCCGTCACGCGGTCGAGTCTAATCCCTCGCACAAACCCAGCCCGTGCAGGCAAACCCAGGTGCCGCAGCAGCTGGTTTTGCCTGCACTACCTGGGTTTGTAGCACGGTCAGTCGCGGGCCAGGATAACCAGTCGCTGGGTCGCTCGCGTCATCGCTACGTAGCGGTCGACCGCACCCGCGACACCTTCCCCGAACGCACTCGGTTCGACGAGAACAACGAGATCGAACTCGAGGCCTTTCGCCAGTTGGGGAGTCAGCGACCGGACCCGTTCGGTACCCGCGAACGTGGGATCACCTATCACGCAGGCAGTCCCGTCAGGGTTCGACGACACCCAGGAATCAAGGATCGTACGAAGGTCTGTTGGCAGGCCGCGTTCGACCGGGTTCCCGCTGCTGCGGACCGACGTGGGCACATTGGCATCCGGGATCGCAGCCTTGATGACGGGCTCGGCACGGGCCATCACTTCTTCCGGGGTTCGGTAGTTGATCGTCAGTGTCGACAGCTCGATCCGGTCGAAGCCCACCCGCTCGAGGCGCTGTCGCCAGGACTCGGTGAATCCGCCTCTGGCCTGGGCGCGGTCGCCGACGATGGTGAAACTCCGGGACGGGCACCTGCAGAGCAACATCTGCCACTGCGCGTCGGAGAGTTCCTGCGCCTCGTCCACGACAATGTGCGCGAACGGCCCGGCAAGGAGATCCGGGTCAGGCATATGTACCACGTCCGGATCGAGCAGTGCCTGGCTCAGATCGTCGCCGCGCAGCATCGACATGACCATGAGCTCGGAATCGTCGGATGAGATCAGGTCGTCGACCACCGCGGACCGGCGCTCGTACTCCGCGTCCGCGGCGGCTGCGCGATTGCGCTCCCGGCGTGAGGCCCCCGGATCACCGAGCCGTGCTCGTGCGGCATCGAGGAAGGGCAGATCGGAGACCGTCCAGGCATACGGATCCGGGCGTTGCAGTGTCGCGACGTCGTCGGCGCTGAGCCAGGGGGCACACATGCGGAGATACGCGGGCACCGACCAGAGGTCGGCGACGAGGTCGGTCGCTTCGATAAGTGGCCACGCCCGATTCAGCGCGGCGCGCAGATCCTCGTTCTCCTGCAGAGACCTACGCATCTGCCGGACACCGACGGCGTCCTGTCCGTCGGACAGGATGGTGAGGAGTTCGGACCAGATCTCCTCGCGCGCTTCGTTGTGTGGGGTGCCCGGAGTCGGCGCCTCGAAGGCGACCGTCCAGTCTTCCGGGCGGAGCCAGACGTCCGACCAGTCGGTCTCGACGATCATGCCCTTGGTCGGCGGTTGTTCGTAGAACTTCACTGCCGCTTCGATTGCTCGCACGAGCTCGGCCGACGACTTCAGGCGTGTCACTTCCGGATCGAGTTCTCCTGCGGCGCGTGCGCCTTCTGCGACGAGGTCCCGCACGGTGCAGATCTGCACACCTTCTTCACCGAGGCTGGGTAGGACATCCGCCACGTAGGCCAGATAGGGCTGGTGCGGACCGACGAACAGCACCCCACCCTTCTGATGACCGAGGCGAGGATCCGAGTAGAGCAGGTAAGCCGTACGGTGCAACGCGACGACGGTCTTACCTGTGCCGGGCCCTCCGTCGACGACGAGTGCTCCTCGCGAACTCGCCCTGATGACGGCATCCTGATCCGCCGCGATGGTGCCGAGGACGTCCCGCATACGGGGCGAGTGGTTGGTGCCCAGGCTCGCGATGAACGCTGACTGGTCATCGAGCGCCGCCCGGTTCCGCAGTCCCGCCGACGTGAGAACTTCATCCCAGTAGTCGGTGACCCGCCCGCGCGTCCATCGGTATCGACGGCGGCTCGACAATCCCATGGGGTTCGCATGGGTCGCACCGAAGAAGGGCTCTGCGGCCGGCGACCGCCAATCGAGCAGCAACTGACGCCCATCACTGTCCGTCAGTCCGAGCCGCCCGACATATACCGGATCCCCGCCGTCGACCGGGATCATCCGACCGAGGCACAGGTCCACGCCGAACCGGCGCAGTGCGCGCAACCGAGCGCTCAATCGGTGAACTTCCATATCGCGGTCCATCGCCTCGCGGCCACTGCCGCCGGGCGACTTCCGTGTGGTGTCCAGCCGGCCGGCCAGGTCTGTGATCGTGCGGTAGAGGCTTCGGGAGATGGCCGTGAAGTGCTCTTCGTCGGCGGCGATCAGCGCGGGGTCAGCCTTGTCCGCGAGCCGGGGTGGAAGGTCGAAAACACTGGGGACGTGCACATTGTTGGCCACGGCGAGAGATTCTGCGCCCTCCCCCGGGTCTTGCCGCAAGCCCCGGGGTGCGCTATAAGTTGAAAGTGGAAAGACTCGCTACGCGAGTGTCGCGGCGAGAACCGCACCCAATTCATAACAAGCCTCGCGTGCTCGCCCGCTCAGCTCTGTGATCTCCAGCGGCGCGGCCGCCGCCTCCAATTCGAGTCCGGTCGCCAACTTCTGGATCGAAGTGATCGCGCCGGCGGTGTCGTTGTTCCCGTGTACCCACAGGCCATACGGTCGACCGGTCACGGACCCGAGGACCGGGTAGTACACGGTGTCGAAGAAGTGCTTGAGTGCACCGGACATGTAACCGAAATTGGCAGGTGTACCGAACAAGAAGCCGTCCGCGGAGAGCACATCCGGCACGGTGGCGGCCAGTGCCGCGATGGGTTTGACCCGGACCCCGGAGATCTCTGGGTCGGCGGCGCCTTCGAGTACCTTTTCGAGTAGCTCACGCGTCGGCGGTGAGGGCGTGTGGTGCACGACGAGCAATGTCGGCAGCGGCGCCTCGTCAGACATCGGAACCTGAGTCACGTTCCTGTGCCACAGCACGTTTCATCATCTCGCGGGCGCGTGACCGATCGCCGGCGTAGTCGTAGGCACGGGCGATCCGATAGGTCGCGCGCCAGTTCCCGGGGTCCGCTTCCCACTCTGCTTTGACCGTGGCGAACAGTTCGTCGGCGGCATCGCGCTCGATCCGGCCTGATGGTCTACGGGGCAGTTCAGAGACGTCGAGTTCCTGGCCCTCTTCGTCCATCCGCCGGGCCAGTCGCTGATGAGCCAATCCGGCGCGCAGCGTTGCGACCACCATCCAGACGCCGAGCAGGGGCAGGATCAGCACCCCGATCCCCAGGCCGATGCCGACCGGGTCGCCGCTGGTCAACAGATCGACCGCGCGGGAACCGAGCAGGACGAAGTAGAAACCCAGCACCAGCACGAGCACGCCGATCCCGATCACGATCGGTCGGGCATCTTTCGGTTTCTGGGTCATATGAAGGACTCGCTCACAGGTCCATCAATTCCTCGAGACCAACGGTGAGACCCGGCCGCGCGCCGATGTCGCGCACCCCCAAGAGCACTCCGGGAACAAACGACGTCCGGTCGATCGAGTCGTGACGGATGGTCAGGGTCTCGCCCTGGGTTCCGAACAGGACCTCCTGGTGGGCGACGAGCCCGGCCAACCGCACCGAGTGAACCCGCACGCCGTCGACCTCGGCGCCGCGGGCACCATCGAGCTCCGTGCTGGTGGCATCGGGACTCTTCGGCACGCCGGCAGCAGCTCGGGCTTCCCCGATCAGCCGAGCTGTTCGGTACGCGGTGCCCGACGGCGCGTCCGCCTTGTGCGGGTGATGGAGTTCGATCACCTCGACGGAATCGAAGAATTTGGCGGCCTGTTGGGCGAACCTCATGCTCAGCACTGCGCCGATCGCGAAGTTGGGCGCGATGAGGACACCGACACCGGGATGATCTGCCAGCCATCCACGGACGATGCCGAGTCGTTCGTCGTCGAACCCGGTGGTACCGACCACCGCATGAATGCCGTTTTCGACCAAGAACTTGAGGTTGTCCATCACCACATCGGGATGGGTGAAATCGACGACCACAGTGGTGCCGGACTCGATGAACCGCGAGAGCGGATCGCCCTGATCGACCCCAGCACTGAAGTCGAGGTCGTCGGCGGCCTCCACTGCCGCGACGATGGCCTGGCCCACTTTTCCGCCGGAACCGAGTACGCCTACTTTGATCTGGTCGCTCACCCCGCAGAGTCTAGTCAGCGGTCGGTGTCGCTCTCGACTCGGCTGCATGCGATTTGAGGACTCCCATACTTCGGCTACCCACGGTGAAGTACCAGAGGAGACCCACAGCAGCGATGATCCCGATGTAGATGAACGCGCCCCAGGCGTTGTACCAGCCGACGCCGTACACAGCTTCCCTCGGCCACGCCAGGTTCAGCGCCATCAGGAATCCCCAGACCACTGCGAAGAGGTTCACGATCAGCCCCCACCTGCCCATGGTGAAGAATCCGCCCTGCTTCAGATCAGGCGGCGGCCAGTTCCCCTTGAAACGCTGGATCAACAGCGGGCCGGTGACCAACAGGTAGGCAATGTAGATCATGATGATCGCGATCGAGGTGAGCACCGTGAAGATCTGCGGCTGATTGATGTTGATCACCAGGATCGCGATCGCCAGCACGCCGATCGTCACGGCAGGTACGACGGGCGTCTGGTACCTGGGATGCACCTTGGCCAAGGACTCTCCGAACGGCAGCGCATTGTCGCGGGCCATCGCGAAACTCATCCGGATGGCCGCCGTGTGCACCGCCAGGGTGCACACGAAGACCGCGATCACGATGCAGATCAGGAAGATCGTGCCGAGTGGACTGACCATCACCTGTTCGACCAGGTATTGCAGGCCGCCTGATTTTTCGGCCAGCAGTGGGTCGTTCAGGTCGGGCGCGGCAAGGATGGCGAAGACGAGAATCGCGCCGCCGATGACGAACGAGGCCAGGATTGCGCGCAGGATCGCCTTGGGCGCTGTCCTCCTCGGTTCATTGGTCTCCTCACCCAGTGAACTCGCGGTGTCGAAGCCGTACATCACGTAACCCGACGCCAGTGAGGCGATCAGGAATGCCCCCAGATAGCCGCCACTGACGCCGTCTCCGTACCCGTTCGTGGAGAAGAACACGTCGGGTCCACGTTCGATGTTGAACGCCAGGATGATCGCGATGAGCACTGCGGCGATCAATTCGATGAACACACCGGTGCTGTTGATCATCGACATCAACTTCACCCCGAAGGCATTGATGACAGTGGTGCAGATGACCAGGACCGTTCCGAGCAGGACTGCATTTTCCGGCGACGTGACGGACAGGTCGTCGCTCCCGATCACGCGGAAGCCGGGCCAGATCCGGGGCAGTGTCGAGTCGAGGGCGAGCACCACCGCTGCGATGGTGACGATGGAAGCCGTCAGCATCATCCACCCCGAGAACCAGCCGACGAACTTGCTGCCCAAGATCTTTGCCCAGTTGTAGACCGAGCCGGCGATCGGATACTTCGCCGCCAACTCCATGAAGCAGAGTGCGACCGCCAACTGGCCGACGAAGACGATCGGCCACGACCACAGATACGCGGCCCCGGCTGTGCCGAAGCCGAAGTAGAACAGCTGGAACGTTCCGGTGAGGATGGAGATATAGCTGACCCCTGCGGCGAAGCTCGCGAACTTGCCGATGCTGCGGTTGAGGCTCGGTTTGTAGCCGAAGTGCTCCATTCCGTCATCGGCGACGGCAGGTGCAGAACGTGGCGAGGGCGGGCCCTCTGGTTGCGTGGTGGTCATTGCCGCACGTCCTTCCGGTCGCCGAACCAGTGCACGGCGACGGGTCAACTATGCGGCCGGACCGGCAATCGCGCGCACCCAATCGTGAAATTCGGCGATATGGTGTTCGGCGGGAACGAGTGCGCCGCCACGTCGATAGGCGCGCGAACTCATACCCGGTTGCGTTCGCTCACACGCTTGGAAGTCCTGCAGATTCACGCGATGAAAAAGCTCGACCGATTTGTCCAGATCGGCGCCGGAGGCCAAAACGTCTGGGTGATATAGCCAATCACATTCCACGACTGTCTTGTCGACGGCCGTCGGGTACATCCGGTGGATGATGACGTGGTCGGGAACCAGGTTGATGAAGACCTGCGGGCGGACGGTGATCGCGTAGTACTTGCGATCCTGCGATTCCGACAATTCCGGCAAAACGCCCAATCCGGTTGAGCCGTCGATGGTGAAGCCGTCGATGCCCTCACCGAACGCCGCGCCATGGCCGACGTAGTACTGGGCAGCGAGTCCGTCGGCGAACTCGGGAAGCACCTCGGTCAGCTCGGGATGGATGGTGGCGCAGTGATAACACTCCATGAAGTTCTCGATGATCAGTTTCCAGTTCGACGCCACCTCATAGCGCTCTCGCCTGCCCAGTACCAGCTGATCGACCTCGTATCGCTCGATCGACTCCGCGTCGCCCAAACGCTCGGTCACAGCACCTTCGACGGACTCGGCGAACGAGGCTGGGTCGTCGGCCAAGCAGACCCACACGTACCCGAGCCACTCCTGTGTCGCGACGGCGATGAGACCGTATGCCGTACGGTCGATCTCCCCCAGGTCGGCGAGGTTGGGCGCTGCCACCAATGCGCCGTCGAGTCCGTAGGTCCACGCGTGGTAGGAGCACTGCAGGTTGCGGCGCACCTGCCCCTCGGATTCGGTACACACCAATGCCCCGCGATGACGGCAGCTGTTGAGGAAGGCACGCAATCGGCCATCGCGACCGCGTACGATCATCACACTTTCCCGCCCCACCATCACCGTCTTGAAACTGCCGGTGTTCGGCAGGTCGGCGGCGAGCACCGCACAGAACCACATCTGCTCGAAGATGGTCGCCTGTTCGGCGGCAAAGTAATTCGGATCGGTGTACGCCTGCCCTCCCAGGGTCGGCAGCAGCGCGCGGTCACCGGAGGCCGCCACCGCCGTACCCGAGTCGTGTTGATCCTGTTGAGATCCCGAAATCGTCATACGTCGGCCAGCCTGTTCGGGTCGAAGAGGTCGATGGGATGGTCGGTGACGCCATCGATTGCGAGATCCGCGAGAATCTCGCCCACCACCGGGACGAACTTGAACCCGTGTCCGGAGAATCCGCAGGCGACGGTGACATTGCGGTGACCGGGGTGCCGTGCGATGACGAAGTTCTCATCAGGGGTGGTCGAGTACATGCAGGTCGCGGTATCCAATACCGACCCTGTCAATCCGGGCAGCAACCGACCCACCCGTTCGACCATCGCCTCGATCTCGTGTCGATGCACCGTTCGGTCGATTGTCTCCGGCGTGCAATCCTCGCCTTTGCGGAAGAATGCGACCTTGGCACCCCCGCCGGGTCCATCGATGGGCGGGAACCCGTAGATCTGTTCGAACCCGTCCGTCTCGTGAATGTAGATCGGGCCCCCGTCCATCGGCGCCGATTCCGCCACGGGAGCGATCCAATACATCACCTGCCGCTCGATTCGGATGGGAATTCCTATGTCAGCGAGCAGCTTCGGCGCCCAGGCACCGGGGCACACCACCAACTGGGCGGCACGATACGTCCCCGCCTCCGTGGTCACGAGTACACCGTCGCCGGTGTCCGACCACAACGTGACCGGTTCGCCGAAGTGCAGTTCGGCGCCGGCCTGCTGCGCGAGGCCGATGTGCGCCTGCACGGTGGACTCGGGGCGGGCGAAGCCGGCCATGCGTTCATACACAGCCATGTGTCCTGGAGCCGGGTCGAAGGCAGGAAAGCGCCGATGCACCTCACGGTCGGTCAGCACCTCGTGTGCCAGACCCCACTGCTCCGAGGCCCGGCGGGAGCCCGAGAATGTCATGGACTCCTCGGGTCCCATGAAGAGGCCGCCGGTGATCGAGTAGACATCGATTTCGCTGTCCTGCTTCAGCTTCTCCCACAGTTCGTATGAGCGGAGGAGCAGCGGAACATAAGCTGGATCCTCGAAATACGACTGCCTGATGATGCGGGATCCGCCGTGGCTGGAACCCTGATCATGGGCCGGGGTGAATCGCTCGAGACCCAAGACTCGCGCGCCACGGGACGCCAGGTGGTAGGCAGCCGCGGATCCCATCCCGCCGAGGCCCAGCACGATGACGTCATAGGTCGTGTTGTTCAACCGTTCACTCCGATCAGTCCTTTGACCCGATCGCCTGCCGGATCGACGAGCACCGGTTCTGAGACGACGAAGGCGAGGGGGCGCCCGAAGTACTCGATGCTCACCCGGTCGCCGACGTCGATCCCCGGTGCCACCTTGGCGTACGCGACGGTTCTTCCGACCGTGGGCGAGAACGCGGCCGAGGTGACGTGACCGACCACTGCACCGTCCAGGAGAACGGGCTCGCCACCGAGGACGATGGCATCCGGGTCGAGGGCCACCACCGTCTGTAACCGACACCGGATCGGACGTTGCGCGAGGGCTTCCCGACCGAGAAACGCGTGCTTGCGGCCGACTGCGAATCCTATTCCCGCCTCGTCCGGGGTCATCTCGGCACTCATGTCATGTCCCCATGAGCGATAACCCTTTTCGATGCGGAGCACGTCGAGGGCACTACGTCCGGCCAGGACGGCACCGACCGGCTCCCCGGCCTCCGCGAGGCGGTCCCACAAGCGAAGTCCGTCGGCGTTGTCGGCGTATATCTCCCATCCCAGCTCCCCTACGTACGAGATGCGCATCAGGGTGACGGCAACACCGGCGATGGTGGCCTGGGCAGCCTTGTAGTAGCCGAGCGTGTTGTCGCGCAATTCGATCGAGCACAACGGTGCCACCAGATCCCGGGATCGCGGCCCCCAGACACCGATGCAGCAGGTCGACGCCGTGATGTCGGTGATCGTGACCTCTTCCGAGCCGCGGCGCCGACCCAACCAGTCGATGTCCATCGGGCCGTTGATCCCGAGTTGGAAATGATCATCCCCCAACCGCGCGACGGTCACGTCGCTGCGTACGCCACCGCGGTCGTCGAGCAATAGCGCGTAGACCACGGTTCCGACCGGGCGATCGACGGTGCGGGTCAGCAGTCCACTGAGGAAGGTCGCCGCGTCCGGTCCCCTCACCTCGATCCTCATGAGCGAAGTCATGTCGAACAACCCCACGCGCGCCCTGGTTGCCGCGGCTTCCGCGAGAACTGTCGGTGACCAATGCCGTTGCGCCCAGGCGTCGGCCGGGTAGGGCTGTCGAGCATCGACGAGGTTGGCGTTCGACTCGTACCAGGCGGGTCGTTCCCACTGCCGACCTACATGGAAGACGGCGCCGGCAGCAACCTGGCGGGCATGGAAAGGGCTGACGGCGACGCCGCGTTGTACCGAGCGCGGTTCCCGTGGATGAATGATGTCGTACACCTCCACAAACGCTTGCGCGCTCGTGTCCGCCACATAATCGGGCTGCACCTGCGCGTCGGTGAACCGGGCGAGGTCGCAGCCGTGCACGTCGACGTCGGGGGTGCCGTGGGTGATCCACTGCGCCATGGTCTTCGCCACTCCCGCCGAGTGGGTGACCCACACCGCCTCGGCGACCCAGAAGCCCTCGAGGCCGGGATGTTCGCCCATCATCGGTCCGCCGTCGGGGGTGAAAGAAAAGATGCCGTTGAAGCCGTCGACGACTTCGGCGGAGGCGACGCCCGGCAAGATGCGCACGGTCTCTGCCCACGCCGGGTCGAAATCCTTTGCGGTGAAGGGCAACATCGATGGCATGGATTCGGCGGCGGTGGCCTCGTAGAGCCGGTCCATGTCGACCGGCATCGGTCGGTGGCCGTAATAGCCGATGCCGATCTGATCACCGTGCTGACGGTAGTAGAGATCTGCATCCTGATGCCGCAGTATCGGCAGCGTGGCGTCGGCGTGGCCCCGGCCGGCGTCCGGATAGGCCGCAAGTGACTCCACGACAGAGGTTTTCGCATACTGGTGACCCATCGGTACCAGGGGTACCACCAGACCGACGAGGTCGCCGAGTTGCGCTCCCCAGAACCCGGCACAGGATACGACGACGTCAGCGTCGAAGACACGGTCGGCCGTCCTGACCCCCGTCACCGAACCGCCGCGTTGCAGTACCTCGACGACCACCTGATCACCGACGAAGACCGCGCCACGGTCGATGGCACGATTCATCTGCGCGGTGATCGCCGCGGGAGCTCCGGCCAGCCCATCGGTCGGCGTGTGCAGACCACCGAGGATCACTGTGGGATCGAGCAAGGGGTGCAGAGCGGCACACTCGTCGGGTGAGATCAGTTCGGCAGGAATCCCAGCCGCCTTGGCCCAACCTTCTTTGCGGGCCAGCTCGGCCAGACGCTGGGGCGTGGTCGCGACCTCCAGACCCCCGACGGCGTTGTACGACAAGCCACCCGGCTGGTTGAGTGATCCGAACTTCTTTGCGGTGTATTGCGCGAAGCCGGACATCGTCCGGGAGACGTTGGTCTGGAACACGAGTCCGGGCGCATGCGAACTCGAGCCTCCTGTCATCGCTGTCGTCCCGGGCACCAGAGGCCCGCGGTCGAGGACTGTCACGTCGCAGTGGCCCAGTGCCGTCAGCTCGTCGGCAAGAGACGAACCGACCACTCCTGCGCCGATGATGAGGTATCGCGGTTGTCCCACCAGAAGTCTCCCAATCTTGCTGACCATCGAAGCAGGACCACTTGTTGCGCTATATGCAACACGTTGTTCCCTACGCAACAAATGGTGAGCCCGGGTGTGCCCCGGTGTCAAGCCGACAAGCTCGAACCGAGACCGAGACCTCGATCAACCGGGAAAGCCGATCCGCCGGCTGACCTCGAGCGCCGCTTCCCTGACCCGGGGAGCCAGCAGCTCCATGGCGTCCGGTGTCAGACGGAAACTCGGGCCCGAAATACTGAGCGCAGCAACAACATCCCGCGTGTGATCACGCACCGGTGCGGCAATCGCGTTGAGGCCCTCCTCGAGTTCCTCCACCGCAGCCGACCAACCTCGTGCAGCGATGACGAGCAGTTCGTCGCGCAAGGCGTCTCGTCCGACGATCGTCCGATCGGTGAAACGCTCGAGCGTTTCGTCAAGCGCAACTCCGAGTTCCGAATCGGTCAGCGCGGACAGCAACACTTTTCCGCTGGAGGTGGCATGGGCAGGCGAACTCTGCCCTACCCACGTGCGCAGGGCAATACCCGAGGGGCCGCTGGATTCGGTGATATTGATGGCGCGGTCGCCCTCGAGAATTGCCAGGTTCACCGTCTCGCCCACTTCTGCCGCCAGCGGCTCGCAGACGTCACGGCTTTCTTTCCCGAGGTCCCGGGTCGCCATCGTCGCTCCGGCGAGTCGTACCAGCGTGAACCCGAGCCGGTACTTCCCCCGGTCGGCCAATTGCTCGACGAAGCCCCTGGCCTCGAGGACGGAAACCAATCGGGACACCGTCGACTTGTGGACACCCAGGGTGTCGGCGATGTCGGAGACTCCGCCCTGCCCCTCCCGGGCCAGGATCTCGAGGACCTGGAGCGCGCGGTCGACCGACTGGATCGACGCGGGTCGGGTTTCGTTCTCGGCATCAGTCATCACCGTTCACCCTAATCGGACGCCTGTAGCCCCCCACGACGACCCGTTCCGCACCCATGCGCACGGGTAATGCAAAACACGCGCCCCGGCGCTTGACGACGGAGCCCATGGCTGCCAATCTGTTGCGCATGACGATTTTTGTTGCAACCTACGCAACTTGTCATCGCAGATAACCCTGACTTCGCGAGGCCGCCATGACTCTTCTCCCCCAGCAAGACCTCACCCACTTCCTGGTCGCGACCACCGACGCCCTCCCCGCGGGTGAGGTCATACGGGTGACACCGCCGGGCCGGGCACCCATCGCGGTGTTCCACACCAGCGACGGCGTATTCGCCATCGACGACACCTGCACCCATCAAGACACCTCCCTCGCCGACGGTTGGGTCGAGGACTGCGCTGTGGAGTGCCCTCTTCACGAGGCCTGTTTCGACCTGAGGACGGGGATGCCGTCCGGCCCACCCGCCAAGCTGCCGGTCCGCACGCATCAGACCGTCGTCGACGGCGGGAGCATCTATCTGCGTCTGAGCAGGCCCGACGCCGCATGAGTGGTGAGGGCGTACCACCACCTCTTGCCGCATCGGTCGCGATCGTCGGGGCTTCGCTGGCCGGCTTGTCCACCGCGCGCGAACTCAGGACGCTCGGCCACACCGGACCGGTCACCTTGATCGGCGCCGAGAACCACTACGCGTACGATCGCCCTCCACTGTCGAAAAGCATTCTGCAACAGACTGAGTCGACCGAATCGCTGATGCTCGCCGATTCCGATGACCAGAGCGCTTTCACCTGGCGGCTCGGCGCCCGGGCCGCCGGCCTCCGCCACACAGACACCGGACACGAGGTCGAACTCGCAGACGGAGGCACGGTGGAAGCCCACGCCGTGATCGCAGCCACCGGTGCCCGCGCACGCACCCTGATCGGAGCGGACCTTGCCGGGGTGCACACGCTACGGACCCTGGACGACGCCGCCGCACTGGCAGAGTCCTTGCGCCACGGCACGAATGTCGTGGTCATCGGCGCCGGATTCATCGGATGCGAAGTGGCGTCCAGCTCGGTTGCCCTGGGCAAGAACGTGACCATAGTCGAGGCATCGACGACGCCCGGCGCTGCGATTCTGGGGCCGGAACTGGCGGCCCGCCTACATCGCAGGCACGCCGCGCACGGCGTGCGTCTGCTCACCGGCGCCGCGATCGACACCATCAACGGATCCGAACGCGTCGAATCGGTGACCCTCGCGGATGGCAGCGAGTTGCCCGCCGACGTGGTAGTCATCGGGATCGGCGCCGTTCCGAACACCGAATGGCTGACGGCGTCCGGCGTGGCCCTCGACGCCGGGATCTTGACGGACGCCGACTGCGCCACCGCGGTGGCCGGGGTCTACGCGGTGGGCGACTGCGCCCGTGTCCACGATCCCAAGACCGGGCTGCACCTGCGCCAAGAACACTGGTCGGGCGCACTCGACCACTCGCGTCGTGCAGCTCGCCGACTGCTCGGCCTGCCTGCGCCGAAAACTGTCGCCCCATACTTCTGGTCGGATCAGTACGGCGCCAGACTGCAGGTCAGCGGCGCAGTACCGACTGGCACGGCTCCCGTCTACCTCGACGGCGGACCGGATACGGACTCCTTCGTCGCGACGTTCGGCGCAGACCCCGAACCCTCGGCAGTGGTGGCATTGGACGGTGGACGTCTGTTCACGCGGCTGCGCAAAGAACTCGACCGTTCAGAAGACCGGCGCCGAGCCGCGCAGATGGTCGAACACCAATGACGTCGTGGTTCCCGACACCTCGGGCCGAGAGTTGAGCATCTCGACGAATTGACGCAGGCTCTCGGTGTCCGCGGTGGCGACGTGCAGTAGGTAGTCGTCGGCGCCCGCCAGGAAGAACACGTCGATCACGTCGTCCTTCTGACCGATCTCTGCGACGAAGCGGCGGATCTGCCCACGCGCATCGGATTGCAGGGTGACCGCCACCATCGCCCGCAGGGGCCTGCCCACCGCGGCCGGATCGATGTCGGCGAAAAATCCGCGCACGACGCCGAGCTCGATCAGTCGGCGGATCCGACCGTGGCACGTCGACGCTGCGATTCCCACCTCGGCAGCCAGTGCGCTGTTCGACGCACGGGCGTCGGCCTGGAGCAGGGTCAACAGGCGTCGGTCGATGTCGTCGAGGCCCGGCGTCCGGGCCCGAATATTATTCGGCTCGAGTGCCATGACGGCGCCTTTCCATGAAGAATTCTCCCCAATACTACGACTGCGGAGAATTATATTCAGATGTATTGCGGCTTTCCCGACGTTTGTTCACGCTGGAACACACACCGAGCCCGTCCAGTCGAGGCCCGTCCAGTCAAGGAGAGTCAGCCATGCGCGTCGGCATCCCACGCGAGATCAAGAACAACGAGTACCGCGTTGCGATCACCCCGGCAGGGGTCGCCGAACTCACGCGGCGTGGCCACGACGTGGTCATCGAGCACGAGGCCGGCACCGGTTCGGCGATCGCCGACACCGATTTCAAAGAGGCCGGTGCGCAGATCCTGGGCACCGCTCATGAGGTGTGGGAGCAGGCCGACCTACTGCTCAAGGTCAAAGAGCCGATCGCACCCGAGTACCAGCTCATGCGTGAGGGTCAGACCATCTTCACCTACCTCCACCTCGCTGCCAGCCGGCCCTGCACCGACGCGTTGCTGACCTCGGGTACGACCGCCATCGCCTACGAAACCGTTCAGGCCGCCGATGGGTCGTTGCCGTTGCTCGCCCCGATGAGCGAGGTCGCCGGACGCCTGGCACCCCAGGTGGGTGCGTATCACCTCATGCGTTCAGCAGGCGGCCGCGGCGTGCTCATGGGCGGCGTCCCCGGCACCGCACCCGCCGAGGTCGTGGTGATCGGAGGCGGCGTCAGCGGCGTCAACGCCGCCACCATCGCAGTCGGTATGGGCGCCGAAGTCACCGTGTTCGATCTCGACATCAGTAAACTCCGCGCCATCGATGCACGCTGGGGCGGGCGCGTCCACACCCGCTACAGCACCAAACTCGACCTCGACGAGGCCATCAAGAAAGCCGATCTCGTGATCGGCGCCGTGCTGGTCCCCGGCGCCAAGGCACCGGTCCTGGTCCCGAACTCCCTGGTGGCACAGATGAAGCCGGGATCGGTTCTCGTCGACATCGCCATAGACCAGGGTGGTTGCTTCGAGGACTCGCGGCCCACCACCCATGACGATCCGACCTTCATGGTCCACGACTCGGTCTTCTACTGTGTCGCCAATATGCCCGGTTCCGTTGCCCGTACCTCGACGATGGCGCTCACGGGCGCGACGTTGCCCCATGTGCTGCGCCTCGCCGATCTCGATTGGGTCGATGCCCTGCGCCGCGACCCCGCCCTGGCCAAGGGACTGAGCACCCACCAGGGGGAACTGCTGTGCCCGCACGTCTCCGAGGCCCTGGACATCCCGCTTGGAACTTCACCACTGACGGCCTGACCCGATCGTGGTGGGTTCTGGCGACCGTTCGCGCAGCTCGGCGGCGCCACAACCCACCAAAATCGGGTCGCCCGGTCACGTGTCCGGCTCGGCCCACTCCTTGACCGACAGATAGTGCGACATGTTCTCCATGCGTCGCTGAACCGCAGAAACCTCCCGGACAGCCTGGCCGACGAGGCTGCGGTCCAGCGGCGAAAGACGTTGCATGGTCAGCACATCTGTTGCGACCTCACCACGGTCGACCTGCGCCACCTGGTAGGTGAGTCGAATCTTCTGCAGTACCTCGAACACCTCGATGAGCGTGTGCGCGTTGTCGTCGGTCAACATCGGACTGCCCGCCGCCGCCGCGAGTCGCGCGCGGGTGCCCAACTCCGGGCTCTGCACACTGAGCGCAGCCCACCTGGCGATGTTGATGACGGGGATGAGTGCGTGACCCTTGATGTCGAACGTCCCCCCGCGCCGCGACAGGACGTCGCGCATCGAACGGACTTTTGCGCGATACGACAGGGATTCGGCGAGCAGTAGCCGCATGGTGCCAGGGTGTTTGCGCAGTTCGCCGAAGACTTCCGACACCGCCGTCGCGCCCGGGTCACCCCAGATGGGCCTACCGTCGAGCAGTAGCGACGCGAGGATCATGCCCTTGTTGTCCAGTGGCGACACCAGCCACTGCTGTGCGGCCTCCCGCCACTGCCCGTGCGTTCGCGCGAACAACGGCATGGCAGCGGTGGCGCCGTTCCTGTCGCCGGCCAGCCCGCATCCACGCAGCACCTCACCCACCTCCCCGAAGGCGGCGCGATACCGGGCCATCTCGTCGGGACTCGACACCGATTCGTCGAACGACACCGCACTGTCCACGTCTGAACTGAGCACCGGCTCGCGCCGCGCGTTGCTTCCGAGCGACAACCAGGTCAACGCGGCCGGATCCAGCTCGGGATGCTCGGCCAGCACCATTTCCAGCGCGCGGCGCACCACGGCGTCGGTGACCACCGAGAGCACTGCAGTCACCTCGAACGACGGCCGCCCGCGACGCAGCAGATCTGCCACGAGGTAACGCATCCGCCGCCCCCGCTCCTGCAGCGTCTCGATCGAATCCGACCGGGAGATCTGTTCGCGCAGAGTCACGCTGACGCCGGCCGGGGCGTTGACGAAGTCACCTGGCAACACCACACCCTTGAGCCGACCGCCCGGGTCCACCACGGGAACGCACGTCAGATCCTGTTCCAGGATGTCGACGAGGACATCGGAGGCAGGTGCACTGGTGGCGGCGGTGATCGCCGGGAACGTCATCACCTGCTCGACCGGCTGTTGCAGGTCACCGCCCGCTGCGACCACTCGGGCCCTGATGTCCCGGTCGGTGAGCACCCCGAAACGGCCGTCCGCGCAGGGGATCACGATGTAGCCACTGTGGTGTTCGGAGATCTTCTGGGCGGCCTGTTGCACCGTCATGTCGCCGCGACCGACGACCGGTGCCGTACGGATCAATTCGTCGACGGTGCCGTAGTCGTTGATCGACAACGAATCGGTGCGTTGCGCCACGGTCAACTTGCGGGCCAAGAACTCCGCACCCGCCAGCGAGGAGAACACCGGACGGACGATCGGGCCCGGGATCCGGCAGGCCTGGACCGGCCCGGCGGCGATGGCAAGCGGTCCGATGGACGATCCGGTCAGCATCGCAGAATAGCCGAAAACGCCTCCGGGGCCGAGGATCTCGTCGGGACCGTCAGGCTTGTGATCCGGCGAGTTCCACAGCTCGACCTGTCCGGCGACCACCACGGCCAGTTCTTCGACCTGATCGGTGAACCCGTCCATGATCTGGCTGCCGGACGCATGATCCTCCAGGCGAGACGCCGCAGCGATCCGCGCGAGCTCGTCTGCAGCCAGCGAATCGAAAGGTGGGTACCCGGACAGGAACTCTGCGATCGACACCATCCGCTCATCGTGCCAGCTCATCGTCGCGAGAGCGCGGTCACCGAGACGTCGGTGGTCAGTTCACGAGTGACGTCAGCGACTTGGGCAGTTGCCTGCGGCTGCGATACGGTCCGACCACCGCTGCCCCGAACGGACGCGAGAGCAACTCTCGCGCCACCCGATGGGTGTCGGCGACCGAGACCCGATCGATCTTGCGCAGGGTCTGTTCGACCGACATCTGTTTGCCGTAGTTGATCTCGCCGCGCCCGTTACGGTGCATCCGCGACTGCGAGTCCTCGAGACCGAGCACCATCGCGCCGCGCAAAGATCCTTTTGCGCGCGCGAGTTCCTCTTCGGTGATGCCGTCTGCCGCCACCTGGGTCAAGATCTCATCGATCACGACAACGACCTCGGACAAGTGGTCGGGCGAACAACCGGCATAGACCGAGAAAGCCCCGATGTCGGCGAAGGAGTCAACCGAGGAGTACACCGAATACGCGAGCCCTCGGATTTCCCTCACCTCCTGGAACAGCCGCGAACTCAATCCCCCGCCCAGCGCGGTGTTCAGTACCGAGAGCGCCCAGCGGTCGGGATCACCGCGGCCGGGCCCACGGACGCCGAGGAGCAGATGCGCCTGCTCGGTGTCCCGATACGAGACCTCGAGCGCCGGCCTGCCGCCGATGGCCTTGGCTCCCACCCGGACCGGTGCCGGGGGCACCTTTCCCGAGAGATGACCGGCGAACGTGGTCCGGACGGCGGCGAGGACCGATGCATGGTCGACGTTGCCTGCCACGGAGAGCACCATCTTGTCGGGTGTGTACCGGCGCTGGTGGAACGAACGGATCTGTCCCCGGCTCATGCCCGTGACCGACTCGATCGAACCGATCACCGGCCTGCCGATGGGGTGATCGCCGTACATGGCTGTCATGAACAGGTCGGCGAGCAGATCTTCCGGGTCGTCGTCCCGCATCGAGATCTCTTCGAGAACCACTGCCCGCTCGATGTCGACGTCGTCCGAACGACACTGCCCACGCAGGACCACGTCACCGACGATGTCGATGGCGGTAGCGAGGTGCTCGTCGAGCACATGCGCGTAGTAGCAGGTTTGCTCTTTGCCGGTGAACGCGTTGAGTTCGCCGCCGATCGCGTCGATCTGCTGCGCGGTACTCGCCGCCGACCGCGTCGGTGTCGATTTGAACAACAGATGCTCGAGAAAGTGCGCCGCGCCCGCGACCGAGGGTTTTTCGTCACGTGAGCCGACCGCGACCCACAGCCCGACAGACGCCGACCGCACGCCCGGCAGATACTCGGTCACCACACGCAGCCCACCGGGCAGTACGGATCTCCGTACTGCCCGGTGGGTGTTCGGCGGCGCGGAACGCTGCGCCTCCGTCAAACCGACTGTGTTACTCAGGCCTGCGCCTCGGTAGCAACCGCGTCAGCAGGCGCATCGGCGTCTGCGTCGTCGTCGACCGGGACGAGGCTGATCTTGCCGCGATCGTCGATGTCGGCGATCTCGACACGAAGCTTCTCGCCGACGTTGACCACGTCTTCGACCTTGCCGATCCGCTTACCCTTACCGAGCTTCGAGATGTGCACCAGACCGTCGCGGCCCGGGAGCAGCGACACGAACGCACCGAACGTGGTCGTCTTGACGACGGTTCCGAGGAATCGCTCGCCGACCTTGGGCAACTGCGGGTTGGCGATGGCGTTGATCATGTCGATCGCGGCCTGGGCAGACGGACCATCCGTGGCACCGACGAACACGGTGCCGTCGTCCTCGATGGAGATGTTCGCACCGGTCTGCTCGGTGATCGAGTTGATCATCTTGCCCTTGGGCCCGATGACCTCACCGATCTTGTCGACAGGGACCTTGACCGTGGTCACGCGCGGCGCGTAGGGGCTCATCTCGTCGGGCTCGTCGATGGCCTCGGCCATGACCTCGAGGATCGTGATCCGCGCATCCTTTGCCTGCGAGAGCGCAGAGGCGAGCACCGGCGACGGGATTCCGTCGAGCTTGGTGTCGAGCTGCAGCGCGGTCACGAAGTCCTTGGTGCCTGCGACCTTGAAGTCCATGTCGCCGAACGCATCCTCGGCGCCGAGGATGTCGGTGAGCGCCACGTAACGGGTCTGGCCGTCGATCTCGTCGGACACCAGACCCATGGCGATACCGGCGACCGGAGCCTTGAGCGGCACCCCGGCGTTCAGCAGCGACATCGTCGACGCACAGACAGAGCCCATGGAGGTCGAGCCGTTCGAGCTCAAGGCCTCGGACACCTGACGAATCGCGTACGGGAACTCTTCCACGCTCGGCAGCACCGGCATCAGAGCGCGCTCGGCAAGTGCGCCGTGCCCGATCTCGCGACGCTTCGGCGAACCGACGCGGCCGGTCTCACCGGTCGAATACGGCGGGAAGTTGTAGTGATGCATGTAGCGCTTGCTGGTCTCGGGTCCGAGCGAGTCGATCTGCTGGGCCATCTTGACCATGTCGAGGGTGGTGACGCCCATGATCTGGGTTTCGCCACGCTCGAACAGCGAACTGCCGTGTGCACGCGGGATCACGGCGACCTCCGCGGACAGCGAGCGGATGTCGGTGACACCGCGACCGTCGATCCGGAAGTGATCGGTCAGGATCCGCTGGCGGACGAGCTTCTTGGTCAACGAGCGATAAGCCCCGCCGATCTCCTTCTCGCGGCCCTCGAACTGATCGCCGAGCTGGGCGAGGATCTCGGCCTTGAGCTCGTCGGTCTTGTCGTCGCGGTCCTTCTTGCCCGAGATCGTCAGGATCTCGGAGAGCTTGGCCGCACCGGCGGTCTCGACCGCGGCGAAGACATCGTCTCCGTACGGAGGGAACAACGGGAAGTCGCCGGTCGGCTTCGAGGCCTCGGCGGCGAGCTTCTGTTGTGCCTCACAGAGGCGGGCGATGAACGGCTTGGCGGCTTCCAGTCCCTCGGCGACGATCGCCTCGGTCGGAGCCTGGGCGCCGCCTGCGATGAGCTCGATCACGTTGTCGGTGGCCTCGGCCTCGACCATCATGATCGCGACATCGGCGGTGTCGCCTTCACCGGAGACGATGCGGCCCGCGACGACCATGTCGAAGACGGCGCCTTCGAGCTGCTCGACGGTCGGGAATGCGACCCACTGGCCGGCCTTGTTCTCCTCGGTCGGGATCAGTGCGACGCGGACGCCACCGACCGGGCCCGAGAACGGGAGGCCGGCGATCTGGGTGGACGCGGAGGCGGCGTTGATGGCCACCACGTCGTACAGGTCCTTGGGATCGAGGCTCAGGATCGTGACGACGACCTGGATCTCGTTACGCAGACCGTCGACGAAGGACGGGCGCAGCGGCCGGTCGATCAGACGGCAGGTGAGGATCGCGTCGGTGGAGGGACGGCCTTCGCGGCGGAAGAAAGATCCGGGGATGCGGCCTGCGGCATACATCCGCTCTTCGACGTCCACGGTCAGTGGAAAGAAGTCGAAGTGGTCTTTCGGGTGCTTGCCGGCGCTGGTGGCCGAAAGCAGCATGGTTTCTTCGTCGAGATAGGCGACGACCGCACCGGCGGCCTGCTGAGCGAGACGCCCGGTCTCGAAACGGATGGTGCGGGTTCCGAAACTGCCGTTGTCGATGATGGCGGTCGCTTCGGTGATCTCGTCGTCGTACTCCACAGCGTCGGTGGTGGTGGTGACGTCGGTCATGTGTTGGGGTTTCCTCTCGTCGTACGGCAGGTCCGACCTGCGTACGGTCTGTGACTCGCGGGCAAACACACGCGAGCAGGCCCTGAGCCAGGGAAGAGGTTTGTCGGCGCCGAGGGTGACGGCCATCGATCGAAGCCGCCGGACGCGGAGGTCCGCGTTCCGGGAGCCACTACCGAAGACCGCTCACCAGTGCGGGCGCACGGACGAACATTCTTCCTTGCACAAAAGCCACGCCGAGGGTATCACTCGATACCCTCGGCGCTTGCAATGTTGTCGTTCAGCAGCCCGCCGTGGCGGGCCGGATCGTACCTATCGGCGCAGGCCGAGGCGCTCGATCAGCGTGCGGTAACGCTGCACATCGACCTTGGCCACGTACTTGAGCAGCCGGCGGCGCTTGCCGACGAGCAGCAGCAGTCCGCGACGGCTGTGATGATCGTGCTTGTGCTTCTTGAGGTGCTCGGTGAGATCGACGATGCGCTTGGTCAGCATCGCGACCTGAGCTTCAGGAGATCCGGTGTCGGTCTCGTGCAGGCCGTACTCGGCCAGGATGGTCTTCTTCTCTTCAACGGTCAGTGCCACAGAAACTCCTGGTGATGATGATCGCGTACGTATGTGTGAGAGAACCGGGCGATATTTGCCCACCGCCACCGTTCTCCAGGTGCAGCCGCCGCGAACCGCAGCACACACCAACGAGGAACAGTACAGCCGGATCGACCACGCGGCCAAATCGCTCGGCGACCGAACGTGCGACCGCGAACAGCAAGGTGCTACGGCAACAAGGTCCGAATCTGCTCGACATCGGCTGCGATGTGATCGATGAGCACCTGGACCGAATCGTATTTCTCCTGCGCCCGGATCCGCGCGACGAAATCGACCGCCACGTGCTGGCCGTACAGATCCGCTTTTGTGTCGAGGACGAACGCCTCGACGGTCCTCGTCCGCCCCGAGAACGTCGGGTTCGTTCCCACGGAGACCGCCGCGCGATAGCTCTCCCCCGGTTCGACCTGGCCGACCACTGGCCCGGCGCCCAGCACGGTGAACCAGGCGGCATAGACCCCGTCGGCCGGGATCGCCGAGTACATCGGCGGCGCGACATTCGCTGTCGGAAAGCCCAGCTCCCGCCCTCGCCCGTCGCCGCGCACGACGACGCCTTCGACGCGGTGGGGTCGACCGAGCGCCTCGGTCGCCGCGGCGACATCACCCGCGTCCACGCAGGATCGGATGTAGGTGGACGAGAAGGTCACGGCGTGTTCGGCCAGCAGTGAGACCGCCTGCACCCCGAACCCGAACTTCTCGCCGAGAGTCCGCAGGACCCCGACATCTCCCGCCGCCTTCTTGCCGAACGTGAAGTTGTCGCCGACCACCACCTCTTGCGCGTGCAGCCGCTCCACCAGCACCTCGTGGGCGAAATCTTTCGGACTCTGCGCTGCCAACACCGCGGTGAAAGGCATCACGCATAAGACATCGATGCCCAGTTCCTCGGCCAATTCGGCCCGCCGGGTCAGGGTGGAGAGCTGCGGCGGATGAGTACCCGGACGCACCACTTCCGCGGGATGAGGGTCGAACGTCATCAGGACCGCAGGTACCCCGCGCTCGGTCGCCGCTTTCGTGGCCGTCGTGATCAGCTGGGCGTGGCCTCGGTGGACGCCGTCGAAGACGCCGATCGTGACCACGCATCTGCCCCAGTCCGCGGGGATATCGTCGAGCCCTCGCCAACGCAACACATCGGTAAGCCTACGACCACACCCCTGCGGCCGCGACACTGCCGCACCGGAGCAGCCCCTCCGATCGCGCCGGTGCTCGATCACCGGCGGTTCCCCTGCGCGCCCGATCCCCACTCCTGGCCACCCGAGCCCTAAACTCGAAGGGTGCCGCCATCAACCGATTCCTCGGACGCCGGGAAGGTAACAGTCGACACCGCAGGCTTGAAGGCGCTGGCCGAACTGTCCTCGGTGACCCAGGACTATCTGAAGGTGATCTGGACCGGACAGGAATGGAAGCCGGAAAAGATCACGACCAAGATGATCGCCGAGAGGCTCGGCGTCTCACCGTCGACGGCTTCCGAGGCGATCCGAAAGCTCGCCGACCAAGGTCTGGTCGTCCACGAACGCTACGGGTCCATCACGCTGACCGAGACGGGCCGGATGGCCGCCGTGCTCATGGTTCGCAGACACCGCCTGCTCGAGACGTTCCTGGTCCGAGAGCTGGGGTACGGCTGGGATGAGGTCCACGACGAGGCCGAGGTGCTCGAACACGCCGTCTCCGACCGCTTTCTGTCCAGGCTGGATGCGAAACTCGACCACCCGACCCGCGATCCCCACGGCGATCCGATTCCGGCGCTGGACGGCTCGGTGCCGACGCCCGAGGCGAAGGTGCTGGCCGACCTCGACGCCGGCGTCAGCGGAACCGTCGCCCGGATCGCCGATTCAGATCCGGAGATGCTGCGTTATTTCGACTCCGTCGGCATCGCGCTCGATCGCACCATCGTCGTCCGCGAACGGCGTCCGTTTGCCGGCACGATCGAGATCTGCATCGACGGTGGGACCCCTATCGACCTGGGCGAC
This sequence comes from Williamsia limnetica, assembly GCF_003217475.1. Taxonomy (GTDB): domain Bacteria; phylum Actinomycetota; class Actinomycetes; order Mycobacteriales; family Mycobacteriaceae; genus Williamsia; species Williamsia limnetica. Next base: position 61,905 of record NZ_QJSP01000017.1, read on the forward strand.
ATCGCAGCTCAGGCAATTTGGCTGGTGTCCGCGTGAGGGCCCCTGACGGTCCCTGACGATTCGGCGATCACTGCCGCAGTGTCGCCGGCCGCACCACCATCACCGACGACGCGCGTCTGCCCTTCTCCTGGAGCAGGGCGATCGTGTGGCCGTCCGGATCGATGGCAGCATATGTTCCTGCCATCCCGATGGGCTCGAGCCAGCGCCCCTGGCTGATCGACTCGGCTTCCTCCGCACTGATGTTGCGATGGGAGAATGCGAACTGCGCGGCATCGTCGATCCCGAGACTGACCGCGGGATCGTCGGCCAGTTCGGTGAGGGTTCGCGCCTCGGCCAGCGTGAAGGGCCCGACTCTGGTGCGGCGCAACGCGATCAGATGACCGCCGACTCCGAGCGCAGCCCCCAGATCTCGGGCCAGTGATCGAATGTAGGTACCAGCCGAGCACTCGACCTCGACCTCGATATCGGTGAACACACCTGTCCCACCGCCGTCCCACGGGGTGAGGGTGATCTTCCCGACCTCGAAACGCGAGACGGTCACCGGGCGGGGCTTCAATTCGAAGTCCGCGCCGTCACGGGCAAGCGCATGGGCGCGTTTGCCGTCGACCTTGATGGCGCTGACCCGCGCCGGGATCTGGCTGATGTCGCCGGTGAGGGTGCGCACCTGCGCTGCGATGCGGTCGTGATCGAGCGCTGCGGAGTCGGTGCGGGTCAGCACCTTTCCCTCGGCGTCATCGGTGTCGGTGTCGGCCCCGAGGCGGATGGTCGCGGTGTAGGCCTTCGTCGTCAGTGACAGCAGCCCGAGCATCTTGGTGGCTCGTTCCACGCCCAGGACCAGGACACCCGTCGCCATCGGATCCAGGGTTCCCGCGTGACCGACTTTCCTGGTCTGCAGGAGCTTTCGGCACGCGGCGACAACGTCGTGGCTGGTGACACCCTGCTCTTTGTCGATGACCAGCAGTCCGGCACCGTCGAGTCCGGACCTGGGCGCGCTCATAGTGCGATCACGGCGATGACCAGCCCCGAGTCGATAAGCCACCGACCATCGAAACCGAGCAGCGGGTCGCCGCCGTCGACGGTGGTGCCGTCGACGAGTAGTTCGGTGCGGAAGGTCCCCGCGAACTCCTCGGTCCGTTCGAAGGTGATGTGGGCGTCCTCGAAACCCAGCCAGCGCTTCGTCAGCGGGAACCAGGCCTTGTAGGTCGCCTCCTTGGCGCAGAACAACAACCGGTCCCAGTGCAGATCGTCGCCGCGGGTGGCGAGAACGTGGCGTTCGGGTTCGACACTGACGTGTTCGAGCACCCCTTCGGGCAGCGGACCGTGCGGCTCTGCGTCCATCCCGAGGGAGCGGACCTGCATCGCGTAGCCCGCGATGGCGGCGCGGTAGCCGTCGCAGTGGGTGAGACTTCCTACCACCTGCCGCGGCCAGAGCGGTTCGCCTTTCTCACCGCGCATGATGGGTACCGGGTCGATTCCCAACTGACCCAATGCCTCTCGAGCACAGTTCCGGGTGGTGACGAACTCCTTGCGGCGCTTGTCCACTGCTCGGGCGATGAGACCGGCCTCGGCGGCCAGCGGCGCCACATCGGGCATCTCACCGAAGGATTCAGCCACTGCGACCCCGCTGGGCAACAGCTTCTCGATCATGGCGTCCCGTCTCGCTTCTGCTCCCGCTCCGCGCGGCGTGCTCTGGTGTCCTCGCGTTTCTTGGCCAACTTCTGGGCGAACTCCTCTGCGCGTTCTTTGTAGTCCGGCGGCAACTCGAACCGCGCACCGTGCTCCGGAAGATGCTCGGGGCGAAGTCCCTCGTCCGGCGCGATCTTGCGAAGCAACGGGTCAGGCAATCCTCGGCGGCTCCACTCGCGCGGGTAGCCGACCGACACCTCCTCGAACCGGATGTCGTCGTACCAGGTGGTCCGAGGGATGTGCAGATGACCGTAGACGCAACATGAGGCGTTGTAGCGCTGATGCCAATCGTGGGTGAGTTCACTACCGCACCACAGCGCGAACTCGGGGTACATCAGCGTGTCCGTCGGTTCCCTGCGCAACGGCCAGTGGTTGATCAGCACCTTCGGCTCGGCAGGGTCGAGTTGGTCGAGCCGCTTCCTGGTCTGCTCGATCCGGGCCCGGCTCCACGCGTCGCGGGTCTGGAATGGCTCGGGCGAGAGCAAGAACTCGTCGGTCGCGACCACGTTGTTCTCGCGGGCGACGGCAAGGGCCTGCAGCTTGTTGACGGTACCTTTCGGCCGAAAGGTGTAGTCGTACAACAGGAACATGGGGACCACCCGGACCGGTCGCGAACCGTCACCGGCATCGAACAACGGATAGATGTCCTCGGGCGTCACCACACCGAGGTCGCGGCACATCTGCACGAGGTAGTCGTAACGTGCCACCCCGTAGATCTGCATCGGATCCTTCGCCGTGGTGTAGAGCTCGTGGTTGCCCGGAGTCCAGATCACGGTGTCGAACCGCGCCTTGAGCCGGCGCAGCGTGTCGGAGATGTCGTCGGTGCGCTCGCTCACGTCACCCGCGACGATCAGCCAGTCGCCCTCCTCTGACGGGTGGATGCGGTCGATCACCGATTCGTTGCCGCGGTGCGCGACATGTAGGTCACTGATCGCCCACAATGTCGCCATGACGTCAGATCCTTCCGGTAGCCCCCTCCTGCATTTCTACCGGGGTGGTCAAATCGGCCGACTCACCCGCACCACAGATGCACACCGTTGCGCCACAAACACTCGTTCAAACATGTGTCTGTGACGCAACGGTGTGCATCTGTGCGTCGACCAGGTCAGTCGACCTTCTCCACGCGCGCCGAGGGGTCGAGTCCGTGGTCACCGAGCCACTGGATCCACCAGCTCACGTTGACGGCGCTGGGTTCACCCATGTCAGCTGCGTCGGTCCAGCGCCGGTGGGCACCCGAGGCGATCGCGACGCCCCAGTCTTCGGCGCTCGACTCCAGCAACCGGCGGTCGCCGCGGAACCGCCAGATCGCCGCCTTGGGGAATCTCCGGAACTTCTGCTGGCCACGGCTGAGGGCATTCATGACTCGGTAGGCCAGGGTGAGCGAGTTGTGCACCACCAGTGGCGACGACCGTTGCCCTTTCGCCAGCCGTGCGGAGTCGATCACCAGACCACACTGCTTTGCTTCGCCGACCATCCAGTTGAGGACGAGATCCGAGAGCGCGCTCTCCTCATATCCGCCGCCGATGTCGGTGTGGACGCCCTCGAACCACACTTGCTTCACATCGGTGAGGGCGTTCTCGAGTGTCCCGTCATCTCCCCGGACCTGTTGCCAGATGCACGGAGCGAAGGTCCGGCGTTGTTCATCGATGGCCAGCGCCTGCCGCGCACACTTGACCCTTTGATTGAGGGTCACGTCGTGGAATTTGTACTTCTGGCGGGACAGGCCCGGGACACCGAGCGCACCGACGGTGTCGAAGACCCCGAGAAAACGGATCTCGATGTCCTCATCGGAGTAACAGGAGGTGGCGAAGTCCTCTTTGGCTCGGCGGAAGTCGGGCGAGGGTTCTTCGTCCGGACGTGGGCGCCCGCGGTAGAGCGAGATCGCGGATCGGAGTTTGTTGTCGGCGAGACCGTCGGGGGTCAACAGCCCGATGGCTTTTGTCATACCGACCAGAGAGCGAGCCGTGTACGCGCCGCGGCTGAAGCCGAAGACGAAGACGGAGTCGCCGGGTTCATAGTTCAGCGCCAGAAAACGGTAGGCGCTGACGATGGCCGCATCCAGGCCGATGCCGAACGCGCCACCCAGGATGCGTTCTGCCGCAGTTGCTCCGGTACCCACCCCGCTTGTGTAGAAGACGATCTGCATGTTGCCGCCGGCAGGCGTGGTCTCGATGGCACGTGCGATCTTCTCGATGTTGGAGACATACTGGTCGTCGGCGCGTTTCCACGTTCCGTCGCAGCAGATGATCAGATTCTTCATACGCGGGTCGCCTTCAGGTCTCTCGACTGCGTCCGGACAGCAGGGTCGCCAGATCGGCCCTGTCGGTGAGATCGAGCTTGGTGCAGGCTCGGTAGATGTGCCCTTCGACGGTGCGCACCGAGACGGTGAGCCTTTCGGCGATGGACCTGTTCGACAGGCCCGCCGCCACCAGAGTGCCGATCTCACGTTCCCGGGCGGTCAGCGGCAACGGATTGGCGGCGGCGACCATCGCGGGTGTGCGCAGCCCCCCGCACATTGCTGCGAGTCGGTTGGCCCGCGCCGACGAGGTGGCTAGCGCGGCCCTCTCGCCCGCACCGCTGTGCGCACTCGCGGCTTGGGCAGATGCGTCGGCCGCCGACGCGATTGCGCCCAGCTCCTCGAACTCGGTCGCGCTGCGATCGAGAAAGGCTCCGTCGCCGGAGGCCACCGCTGCGGCATGCCGGGCGTAGGCACCGACCAGCACACCGTCGACTCGCCCCATCAGATCGCTGAGCCGAGCGGTGACGGTATCGTCCCCGAACCGGGCCGCCGCGTGCAGCGCTTCGGCTTCCACGGCGAACTGACCGGCCACCGAGGCACTGTCCGCCGCGAGTCGGGCACGCGCCGTCGCCTCTCCTGTCACCCCCTGGGACGCGGCGACCCAGGCCGCCGCGAGTTCCAATTGCGGATCGAACACGGCCACATAGCGTCCGGTGCGTCCGCGGGCGTCGGTGAGGACGCGCTGAGCGGCATCGGCTTTGCCGAGGGCGGCGTACGACTGGACGAGTCCGATCTGGGCCGGAAATCCCCACGCGGCACCTGCAGTGGTGTCCAGGGCAGCGAGGCTCTGTTCATATCGGGCGGCGGACTCGCGCAGCCTGCCCCGGGCGAGGTCCACGGTGCCCATCACGATGTTGGCCAGCGCCCAGCCGAGGAATTGTCCGGCGGTGGAGAACGCGAGATAACGTCCGGCGCGCTGCTGCGCGACATCGAACCCACCGGTCAGGGTCAGGCCCAGAATCTCGCCGAAACCTGTCGGGAAGCGGAGTAGTCCGTCGGTCTTGGACTCCACCGCCTGTCCTCGTTCGGCGAGCGCGGCGACCTCGTCGCCCCGACCGGAGAGTGCGCGCGCCAGACCACCGCTGAAGCATGCCCACTCCACTGCCCACGGGCTGGCGCTCGGCGAGTCGAGGACCACCTGAGCGCGCCGCAACCCTTCCTCGAGCCGACCTTCGAACAGCGCACACGCCGACGACATCCCTTCGACCACCAGCAGCAGGGCCGGGTGATCGACCCGCGAGGACACGAGTTCGAGGACCTCGTCGGCGCGATCGCTGTCCCCCATGGACCAGAAGAGATTGCCGACACGGGTCAGGCCCCACTGCACCAGTTGGAGCTGATCGAGTGTCGCCGGATCGAAGGCGGTCAGCACAGCGTCGGAGTCCTCCGCACGGCCCTGCCACAGCAACGCCCTGGCGAGAAGATCGGCGGCCGCCAGTCCCCCGCCACCGGTGAGCGCCGCCTCTGCGAACCGTTCGCCCAGCGGGAGATTGGCCAGGGCGATCGCGTCGTGCGCCGCTGCGCGGAACAGCTCGACATCGAGACTCTGATCGCTGTCGAGTGACAGCTCCGCCAGCCGGATACGCTCGGACGCCGTGGTGACGCCGTCCGCGAGCAGCGCGGTGACCAGCCGGCCGCGCAGACGTCTTGCCGATGCGATCCCGAGTCGTCGACGGATGACGTCGCCGAACAGTGGGTGCGTGTAGTGGACGTCGAAGTGTTGTCCGTCCCGCGCGACCCGGATGAGGCCACGGGCCTCGGCGTCGTCGACGGCCGCTTCACCGGCGAGTTCGCACAGCACATCGAGGTCGAGCGGTTCGCAGAAGGTGAGGAGCTTGAGTACCGACAGGGCGTCGTCGTCGAGCTGTTCGATTCTGCCCTCGAGGAGCGAGGCCAGTTCGGAGGTGACCGCCGCTCGACCACGTAGCTGCCACACCCCTCGCACCTGTCGCAAGGCGCCCGACTCGAGTGCACCCTCCACCAGGTGATGGAGGAACAACGCGTTGCCACCGGAGGCATCCCAGATGACGTCGGCGCTCAGGCCCTCCAGCCGGCCCCCGAGAACCGACTCGATAAGTTCGAGGCTCTGGGTCTTGCTGAAGGGTGACAGCACGATGCGTACGAGATGGCGGTCTTTCCACAGCGACGTCACGGCATCGGGAACGGTCTCACCGCTGCGGACGGTGGCGATGATGCGCACCGCCCGGTCGATGGCGAGCTGGTGGAGCAGGGTGGCGGACAGTTCGTCGAGCAGGTGTGCGTCGTCGACGCCGATCACCGTGTCTCCCCCGGCCAGGAGCGACTCACGCGCCGCCGACATGAAGGTCACCGGGTCGGTGGCGGTGGTCGGTCCGACCAGGTGCGCGAACGCGCCCAGGGGGATGCTGCGCGCCGATTCGGTCCCGGCCACCCACCGGACCTGCCCGGGCATCGATCCGGTCGCGTATCGGGCCAGTGTTGTCTTGCCCACGCCGGGGTCACCGGTGAGTACCACTCCGAGATCGGCCGTCTCGGAATCGAGAGCCGCCTGGATCGTCCTGAATTCCAAATCGCGTTCGATCAACGGCCATGTGCGTGCCACGCAATGATTCTAGGCTGCCCACGCAAGCCGAGGGAGATGAATAACTTTAGTTATCCTCACGAAATCCATTGCGCGCCAATGGCGGAACTGCCGAGGCCGACCCTCCGAGTCAAAGGCCTTGCACCCCAGCGTCATCCGGCGCAGGGTTGGCAATGGTCGTCCATTTCTCGCTGCGGATCCGCCAGACAACCGTGAGCAGTCGCAACACCATGAACAGGATCAACCCGCTCCAGATCCCTGCCAGGCCCCAGTCGAACAGGAGCGAGCACCAGATCATGGGCAAAAAGCCGACAAGGGCACTGACGAGGGTCGCGTTCCGCAGGAACGCCGCGTCGGCGCTGCCGAGGAGCACCCCGTCGAGCGCGAAGACGACACCGGCGATCGGCAGCATCGCGACAAAGAACCACCAGGGAGTACCGACTGCCCGGAGCACCTCGGCGTCGCCGGTGAAGATCTCCGGGATCACCACGCTGCCCGCTGCGAAGATCGCCGCAAGTCCGATGGAGACACCCAGCGACCACACCGTGACCCGTCTGGTGACCCGCCACGCCGCCGGGATCGCCCCTGCACCCAACGCGGCGCCGACGAGCGCCTGGGCCGCGATCGCGAACGAGTCGAGCAGCAGCGCAACGAAGTTCCAGAGCTGGAGCACCAACTGATGCGAGGCCACGGCGGCGACACCGAATCGGCTCGCGACCGCGGCTGCGGAGAGGAAACAGATCTGAAAAGAAAGGCTGCGGACGATGAGATCGCGGCCCAGCACCAGCTGCATCCGGATGATCGACCACTGCGGGCGCGAGCCGCCGGCAGTCGGGTGCTGTACGTTCTCGCGCCAGACCCGGACAGCGAACAGAACACCCGCGATGCTCTGGCCCACCACGTTCGAGATCGCGCTGCCCTCGAGCCCCAGCGCCGGTGCACCGAGTAGGCCGTGCACGAGCACCGGGCACAACACGGCCGAGACACCAAGACCTATGACGACGTAGATGATCGGCCGCCGGGTGTCCTGGACTCCGCGCATCCAGCCATTGCCCGCCATGGAGAGCAAGATCAGCGGCACGCCCCACACTGCGATGCGCAGCCAGGTGGTGGCCTCGGAGGCCACCTCTCCCCCGCCGGTGAGTGCGCTCAGTATCCAAGGGGCGCACACGCCGACAATCGCCACGATCACCGCGCCGACCCCGAGCGCGATCCAGCTCGCCTGCACCCCTTCGGCGACCGCGCCCGCCCTGTCGCCCTTACCGAACTTCTGTGCCGACCGTGCGGTCGTGCCATACGAGAGGAAGGTCAGCTGCGTACTCACCACCGACAACACCAGCACTCCGACGCCCAGCGCAGCAAGATCGAGACCACCGAGCCGTCCGACCACAGCCAGATCGAGCATCAGGTAGAGGGGTTCGGCCACCAGCACCACGAGCGCGGACAACGACAACCGCAAGATCCTGCGACTGGTCGGGTCATAGCTGTCGCGGTCGTCAGCGGCTGTCGACGACGCGTTCGGCGTAGCGCTCACACCGAGCGCAACAACTGTCCGACCACCTCGTCGGCCGAGCCGGAGGCACTGTACCCACACGCCAGTCGATGACCGCCGCCGCCGTGGGTGCGTGCGATCGGGACCAGATCGACCTCGGATTTGGCGCGCATCGACACAGTCCAGTCACCGGGTGAGGCTTCCTTGAACACCACGGCGACCTCGGCCTCAGCGGTGGTCCGGACGATGTCGACCACGCTTTCACTCTCTTCCCAACCCAGTTCCCGGGTCGAGCCGTGGTCGACGACTGCATACACCAGACCCCGGCCGTCGAATGCCTCGGAGACCAGGACCGCGGACTCGAGTGCAGCCGACACCATGGAGAGCCAGGCGAAACGATGGGTGTCGAGAAGATGGCGGGTCCACGTCCGGCCGTCGACGCCGAGCTCGAGGAGCCGAGCCGCGATCCGGTGTGACTTCGGCTGTGCCCATTTGAACGATCCGGTGTCGGTGACAACCCCGGCGTACAGGCAGGTCGCCACACCCACGTCGAGTGGCACGTCGAGCGCGTCGATGATCGCCAGTGCCAATTCCGCGGTGCAGTCCGCACCCGGATCGACGAGGTTGACCGTGCCGAAACCGGCGTTCGACGCGTGGTGGTCCACGACGATGGACTCCGTCGCCGATTCGAGCACTCCGGCCAATGTGTCGAGCCTGTGGATGCTCGCACAATCGACGGCGACGACTACGGGATACCCGACGACGTCCTCCGGCTCGATGAGCAGGTCGGCTCCGGGGAGCGCTGCCAGCGCGGACGGCAATCGGGTGGGACCGGGAAAACTGACCTCGACCACCGTGCCCCGGCTGCGCAACGCCCCCGCGATGGCGAGTCCGCTACCGATCGTGTCGGCGTCAGGACGCGTATGACAGAGAACCGTGACGTGATCGGCCGCAGCCAACACGTCTACGACAGAACGCAGCGCGACGGCTTCGGCGGCCTCTGTGGTGTTCACCGTTCGCCAGTGTCCTCTGCGGCGCCCTCGGCCGAATCCTCGACGTCATCGGCCGCCCGCGGTTCGCGATACGGATCCGGGTCACCGGCCGGAGCGGCGTCGCGCGCAAGCCTGGCGACTTCCTCATCCTGCAATCGCGCGCGCTCCAGCAGTTCTTCCATGTCGCGGGCGGTGTCCGGCACCTTGTCAAGCACGAACGACAACGTCGGGGTGAACCGAACACCGGTACCGGCGCCCACCTTGGAGCGCAAGATGCCGGTGGCCTTCGCGAGACCGGCAGCGGCCGAGGCATAGTCGGGCTCGACGTTCAGTGACGGGCCCATGACGGTGTAGAACACAGTCGCGTCGTGCAAGTCGCCGGTCACCTTTGCGTCGGTCACCGTGACGTAGGCGAGGCGTGGGTCTTTGATCTCCTTGGCGATGGCCGAGGCGACGATCGAAGAGATCCGCTTTGCCATCCGCTGTGCCCGGGCGGGATCTGCCATCTCCAGCTCACTTCCTTGTTCAAGACGTTCGCCGGTGCCCCTGGACGTCCCACCGTTTGTTCGAGACGTTCTGACGCACCGGCTCTTTGTCGATCTACGTCGCTACCGCAACTCTAATCTCCGACGCTGTCGACAGCTCTAATCATCATCACTACCGCCGCGCACGAGACGACGGACCGACAGCACCTCGATCTCGGGGCGGCCGGCGACCAACGCCTCACTGGCATCAAGGATCTCACCGAGGTGCCTGGCATCCGCCGCGACCGCCGCGACCCCGATCCGGGCACGTCGGTGGAGATCGTGGTCATCGACCTCCGCAACGGCCACCCGCAGACGCGCCAGCGCTGCGACGATGGGTCGCACCACTGAGCGCTTCTGCTTGAGAGAGTGGATGTCGCCGAGTAGCAGGTCGATTTCCAGCGAACCGACGAACATCACGCCCTACCGGCCCGGATCAGTCCCGAGCCTTTTCTCGCAACTCGTACGTCTCGATGACGTCATCGACCTTGATGTCGTTATAGGTGATGGTCAGACCGCATTCGTAACCGTCGCGAACCTCGGTGGCATCGTCCTTCTCACGCTTGAGAGAGGAGATGGTGAGGTTCTCGGCGACCACGACGTTGTCGCGGAGCAGCCGTGCCTTCGCGTTACGACGCATGATGCCCGACGTGACGAGGCAACCGGCGATGTTGCCGACCTTGGACGAGCGGAAGATCGCGCGGATGTCCGCACGGCCCAACTCGACCTCTTCGTAGACCGGCTTGAGCATGCCCTTGAGCGCGCTCTGGATCTCGTCGATGGCCTGGTAGATCACCGAGTAGTAACGGATGTCGACACCCTCGCGGTTGGCGAGTTCGGTCGCCTTGCCCTCGGCCCGCACGTTGAACCCGATGATGATCGCGTTCGATGCGGACGCCAGGTTGACGTTGGTCTCGGTGACACCACCGACACCACGATCAATGACCCGCAACTGCACCTCGTCGTCGATCTCGATGCCGAGCAGAGCCTCTTCCAAGGCCTCCACGGTTCCCGAGTTGTCACCCTTGAGGATCAAGTTCAGCTGCGAAGTCTCCTTCAGCGCCGAATCCAGATCTTCCAGGCTGATCCGCTTGCGACTGCGAGCGGCCAGCGCGTTGCGCTTACGCGCATTACGCCGATCTGCGATCTGCCTGGCGATGCGGTCTTCGTCGACGACCAACAGGTTGTCGCCGGCACCGGGCACCGAGGTGAAACCGATGACCTGCACCGGACGCGACGGCAGTGCCGCCGTGACGTCGGCACCGTGCTCGTCGACCATCCGACGCACACGTCCGTACGCGTCGCCCGCCACGATCGAGTCGCCGACCCGGAGGGTTCCGCGCTGCACGAGCACGGTTGCCACGGGTCCCCGACCGCGGTCGAGATGCGCCTCGATGGCGACACCCTGGGCGTCCATGTCGGGATTGGCACGCAGGTCGAGCGATGCGTCCGCAGTCAACAGCACCGCTTCGAGCAGTGCGTCGATGTTGGTGCCCTGCTTGGCGGAGATGTCGACGAACATGGTCTCGCCACCGAAGTCCTCGGCGACCAGACCGTACTCGGTCAGCTGAGCGCGGATCTTCTGCGGATCTGCGCCCTCCTTGTCGATCTTGTTGACCGCCACGACGATCGGCACGTCGGCCGCCTGTGCGTGGTTGATCGCCTCGACCGTCTGCGGCATCACACCGTCGTCGGCCGCGACCACGAGGATCGCGATGTCCGTCGCCTTGGCGCCACGGGCACGCATGGCGGTGAACGCTTCGTGACCGGGGGTGTCGATGAAGGTGACGAGTCGCTCGTTGCCATCCAGTTCGGTGAGGACCTGGTAGGCACCGATGTGCTGGGTGATGCCACCTGCCTCACCCTCACGGACCTTCTCGTTACGGATGGTGTCGAGCAGTCGGGTCTTACCGTGGTCGACGTGACCCATGACGGTCACCACCGGCGGACGCTGCTCGAGATCTTCCTCGCCACCGGCGTCCTCGCCGTAGGTGAGGTCGAAGGAGTCGAGCAGTTCGCGATCCTCGTCTTCCGGGCTGACGACCTGGACGACATAGTTCATCTCGCCGCCGAGCAGCTCCAGCGTCTCGTCGTTGACCGACTCGGTCGCCGTGACCATCTCGCCGAGGTTGAACAACGCCTGGACCAGCGAGGCCGGGTTGGCGTCGATCTTGTCTGCGAAGTCCGACAGCGACGCACCACGGGCGAGGCGAATGGTCTCGCCGTTGCCGCGGGGCAGCCTTACGCCACCGACCGCGGGCGCCTGCATGCTCTCGTATTCGGCGCGTTTCGCGCGCTTCGACTTGCGACCGCGACGGATTGCTCCGCCCGGACGACCGAAGGCACCTGCGGCACCGCCGCGACCACGGTTACCGCCGCCGGGACGACCGCGGAAACCACCGGGAGGACCACCGGGAGCACCGGTCGGCGCACCCGCGCCGCCGCCACCACCGGGACCACCGCGGTATCCACCGCCGCCGCCACCGGGACCACCGCGCGCTCCACCGGGTCCACCACGTGCTCCACCCGGTCCGCCACGTGCGCCGCCGGGTCCACCGGGACCGCTGGGCCGAGCTGAACGAGCAGGCATCGCGCCGGGATTCGGGCGGGGAGGCATGCTGCCGGGGCTGGGACGGGGACCGCCCTGACCCGGAGCGGGCCGACCGCCACCGGCTGCGCCGCCGGGGGCCGGACGTGCTCCGCCACCTGGACGGGGCCCACCGGTTCCGGGAGCGGGACGAGACGCGGGGCGCTCCACTGGAGCGGCCGTCGAGTAAGGGTTGTTGCCGACCTTGGGCTTGCGAGGACCTGGCTTGGGGCCTGGACCTGCGCCGGGAGCCGGGCGGGTCTGCGGAGCCGGAGCCGCGGAGGCCGCGGGGGCCTGCGGAGCAGCCGGCTCAGGTGCCTTCGGCGCCGGAGCGGCCGGTGCCGGCGCCGCCGGACGTGCCGCGGGGGCCGGAGCCGACGGGGTGGCCGGAGCCGATTGCGCTGCGGGAGCTGCCGGTGCCGCCGGAGTCGGCCTGGGCGCGCCGGGCCTGGCACCCGGGGTCGGGGCTCCCGATGTGGGGGCTCCCGGTGTTGGTGCACCCGGGGTCTGAGCCCCTGAGTTCTGGCCACCTGGGGTCGGGGCTCCGCCGTTGGATGCCGGCGCCGGCTTTGCCGTCGGGCGTGGGCCGCCCGGCTTGGCTGCTGATGGTTTTCCTGCCGGGGCGTTGCCGCCCTGGGTCCCGCCGTCTGCGGCGGGAGCGTCCTTCCCGGGGAAGGACTGGCGAAGTCGACGGGCCACGGGGGCCTCTACGGTCGACGACGCGGATTTGACGAACTCACCTTGCTCACTGAGACGCGCGAGAACTTCTTTACTCGTCACACCTAGTTCTTTGGCCAATTCGTGCACGCGGGCCTTGCCTGCCACTGCTCTCCTCACTTGGAGGTCGAGCGGCATTGCCCGCTACGACCTCGGTTTACGTCCGAAACTCGCTCATCGCAAGAACTTCACGGTGTGCTCATGTCTTCTGCTACCTGTTCCTCAGTGGCCGGCTTGTGCCGGCCTCTCTGTGTGGCTACCGATTCGATCTCTCGCATCAGTAGATCGGAGTCGACGGTCAGCCCGCCGATCCGAAATGCCCTGACGAAGGCCTTCCGCTGCACCGCGAGCCCCAAGCATTCGGGATCCGGATGAAGCCAGGCGCCACGCCCTGACATGGTCTTTCGGTGGTCTATCACGACCACCGGTGGGTTCACGCCCGTGTCCGCCACCAGCCGAACGAGTTCGGCGGCCGGGCGACACTGACGACATCCGACGCAGGTACGCATCGGAAGTTTTTCGCGGTGGAGCGAAGGATCACTGTGGACCATCGACAAGTCTACCGTCCGCAGCACGTCAGATGCCAATGAGACCCGCCGAGGACCATCTGGCTCAGCTCGCACCAGCGTCTGACGTGGCGCTGTCGGCATCGCTCTGGGCATCGCTGCGGATGTCGATCCGCCACCCGGTCAGCCTCGCGGCGAGGCGGGCGTTCTGGCCTTCCTTGCCGATGGCCAGCGACAACTGGTAATCGGGCACGACGACCCGAGCCGCTTTGGCGACCAGATCGACGACGGTCACCGAGACGACCTTCGACGGTGACAGCGCGTTTCCGACGAAGACGGCAGGATCGGTGTCGTAGTCGATGATGTCGATCTTCTCGTCGCCCAACTCGCGCATCACGTTGCGGACCCGCTGCCCCATCGGGCCGATGCATGCTCCCTTGGCGTTGAGACCCGAGACTCCGGTGTGAACCGCGATTTTCGACCGGTGTCCGGCCTCACGTGCCACGGCGACGATCTCCACGGAACCGTCCTCGATCTCGGGGACCTCGAGAGAGAACAACTTGCGCACGAGATTGGGATGGGTGCGCGAGAGGGTGATCTGCAGACCGCGCTGGCCTCGGGTCACTCCGACCACGTAGCACTTGATGCGTTCGCCATGGACGTACTTCTCGCCGGGCACCTGCTCGGCAGGAGGCAGCACGCCTTCCTGGCCGGTCGCCTCGCTACCGATACGGACGACGACCAGTCCGCGTGCGTTGGCCCTGGCGTCCTGCTGGACGACACCGCCGACGATTTCGCCCTCGTGAGTCGAGAACTCGCCGAAGTTCTTGTCGTGCTCGGCATCCCGCAAGCGTTGCAAGATGACCTGACGAGCTGTGGTGGCGGCGATCCGCCCGAAACCCTCGGGAGTGTCGTCCCACTCGGAAATCGTGTTGCCGTCTTCGTCCCGTTCTTGGGCCATCACGCGCACCGAACCGGATTTGCGGTCCACGTCGATGTAGGCGTGCTGGGCGAATCCGTCCGTATGCCGGTAAGCCGTCAGGAGTGCCGACTGGATGGTCTCGATCACGGTGTCGATCGAGATACCCTTCTCCGCCTCGATCATCCGGAGAGCAGCAATGTCGATATTCATTTGTTCCCTTTCCGTCTTGCCTCGATCTGTTCGGCATCGAGGCCGCACATCTGTAATTCGGCTGCACCGGGGTCACTGAAGTCGACCTGGACGTGGGCGACGCGCACCGTCTCGAGTGGCACCTCCTGTGTGGAGAGGCCCTTCCCCGATTTGGTGACCAATGTGAGCGTGGTCTCGTCGTCGTTCAGGGGCCCGATGCGACCCGACACCCGTGCTGCGGGTTCGGTGGCCAGGTCGATGACCACCTTGCGGCCCGCTGCCCGACGCCAGTGCCGGGGCGCGGTCAGCGGTCGGTCGATCCCGGGCGAGGTGACCTCGAGCGTGTACGTCGGCAGCGCCGCGACCGCTTCGTGGCCCGAGCCGCCGTCGTCGTCGGAATCCCCGTCGAGCACTTCGGAGAGCGACCGGCTCAGAGTGGCCAGTTCGTCGAGACCGGCGCCACCGTCGCGATCGACCATCAGTGTGATGACGTTTTCCTCACCCGAGGCGACGACGGTCAACTCCTCGACGTCGAATCCTTTGCCGGTCACCACCGGTTCGAGTAGCTCGCTGATGCGGTCGCGGTCGATTGCCCCAGGCATTCGGCGTTCCCTCCGTGTGCAGTTGTCGGTGTAGCGGGACCGGCGGGCCCGGAGGTTTCCCCGCGCCCGCGGTCGCAGGTGCACTCAGCTTAACGCCCCGGCGGGGGTGCTTTCGCCCATCGCGGCCGTGGGGTCTCGCCGACCATGCCCGTGGGCGGCGGGTCCCACGCTTGTCCCGGACTGCTGGCACTATGTGTCTCTGTGACGGTCAGTGGCCTCCGGGAGGCAGCAGAAAGCGGGTTTCGACCCTCGCGCCGCTCGTTCGTGCGATCGGCCGCCGCGTTGTCCGCAGGTGCGCTGGCGATCACCGCGGTCGGGGCCTGCGGCTCCGGTTCGGGTGTGAGCGCCGAGCAGCAGCTCGCCGACCGGTTGCTCCCCCAGGTCGCCGCGGCGCAGGCCGACGCAGTCGCGGCCACCGCCGCGATCGCCACCAATCCCGATCGCGCAGCGGCCCTGGCGGTGGTGGCCACAGAACGCACCGAACACGCTCGCGTCCTCGCGGAGGAGATCACCCGACTGGACACCGGCAGGGCTCGGGTCGCTTCCAGTTCGGCGGCCCCGAGTTCTGTGGCGCCCGCTCCGCCCGGCCTCGATGCGTTGCGCGCGCAGCTGTCGGCCTCGGCGAGGTCGGCCGGCGATCTCGCGCTCGAACTCGACGGGTATGTCGCGGGTCTGCTCGGATCGATCAGTGCAGGGGTCACCACCGCGGTGGCGGTGCAGCTCGCATGAGCCAAAAGGACGCGTTGACCGACGCAGTGAACGCCGAGAACGCCGCCATCTTCAGCTACGGGGTGGTCGCTGCATATGCCGCCTCGTCGCGGTCGCAGACCGTCGCCGAATACACTGCCGAACATCGTTCCCGGCGTGAGGAATTGGTTGCCGCCCTCAACGCGGCACAGGCAGAGGTACCCCCGGCGGCAGCCGGATACGACCTGAGCGCCCCGATCACCGACCCGGTGTCGGCGTTGACCGTGGCACTGACGGCCGAAGAGGATTGTGCGGTCGCCTATCGGGCGCTCATCGAGCAGGCCGAAGACGTGGGGGCCCGTCGACTGGGCCTCGACGGTTTGACGGACTCTGCGGGCCGCGCGGCCAATTGGCGTCTAGTGCTGCGTATCTCCCCCGTCACCGTCGCCCTGCCCGGTTCGGTCTGACACACGAACCCAGCCTGTCCAGGCACACCCAGGTGTTGCAGCACCTGGGTGTGCCTGAACGGCGTGGGTCTGTGAGAGTCAGCGATTCGCGACGATGGTGGCCACGGCGGTATCGGAGGCGACCTCGGTCGCTTCACCGGTGAAGCGGTCCCGGATCTCGACCGTCCCGTTCGCCCAGCCACGGCCGACCACGACCACCACCGGCATCCCGAGCAGTTCGGCGTCCTTGAACTTGACGCCGGGCGAGGCCTTACGGTCATCGATCAACACCGAGAAACCGGCGGCATCGAGGTCTGCGGCCAGGGAACGGGCGCCGCTCCAAGCACCCTCGTCCTTGTTCGCGATCACGAGGTGGACGTCGAACGGCGCCACCTCTTTCGGCCAGCGCAGCCCCTTGTCGTCGTGGTGCTGTTCGGCGATCACCGCGACCATCCGCGACACCCCGACCCCATAGGAGCCCTGGATGAGCCGTACCGGTTTTCCGTTCTCGCCCAGCACGCCGACGTCGAACGCATCGGTGTATTTGGTGCCCAATTGGAAGATGTGACCGATCTCGATACCGCGGGCGGTCACCAGGGTCCCGGCCCCGTCCGGCGAGGGATCACCGTCACGCACTTCGGCGGCCTCGATGGTGCCGTCGGGTTCGAAATCGCGACCCGCCACCAAGTCCACGACATGTTTGCCCGGCGCGTCGGCTCCGGTTATCCATGCGGTTCCGTCGACGATTCGCGGGTCGACCAAATAGCGGACACCGTTGTCCTGCAGGCCCTTCGGACCGATGTAACCGCGGACCAGAAAGCTGTTTTTCGCGAAGTCGGCGTCGGTGATGAGCTCGACTGCGGCAGGTTCGACCGCCGCCTCGAGGCGCTTGAAGTCGACCTCGCGGTCTCCCGGGACACCGATCGCGAGGAGCTCTTCCTCACCGCCCGGACTGCGGAGCTTGACGACCACGTTCTTGAGCGTGTCCGCGGCGGTGAAACCACGGTCCGGGAACGTCTCCTGCGCCCACGCGACGAGGGTGTCGATGGTCGGGGTGTCGCCGGTGTCGTGGACGGCCGCCGCAGGTAGCCCCTCGATGGGCAGTGCGGGCGGTGCCGGGGTGATGACGGCTTCGACGTTGGCGGCGTAACCCGATTCGGGGCTGCGCACATAGGTGTCCTCGCCGACTTCGCTCTCGGCGAGGAACTCCTCGGATGCACTGCCGCCCATCGCACCTGACGTGGCGGCGACGATGACGTACTTCACCTGCAACCGGCGAAAGATCTCCTGGTATGCCTCGCGGTGGGCGTCGTACGACGCCTTGGAGCCATCGATGTCGAGGTCGAAGGAGTACGAGTCCTTCATGATGAACTCGCGGCCCCGGAGGATGCCTGCCCGAGGGCGCTCTTCGTCGCGGTACTTGGTCTGGATCTGGTACAGAGTCACCGGGAGGTCTTTGTACGAGGAGTATTCGCCCTTGACCAACTGCGCGAACAACTCCTCGTGGGTGGGCCCGAGCAGCATGTCCGCGCCCTTGCGGTCCTTGAGGCGGAACAGTGCGTCCCCGTACTCCGTCCACCGGCCGGTGACGTCGTACGGTTCGCGGGGCAACAGTGCGGGCAGCGATATCTCCTGGCCGCCGATGTTGTTCATCTCTTCGCGCACCACATCTTCGACGCGGCGCAGTACCTTCAGGCCAAGTGGTAGCCAGCTGTAGACACCTGGTGCGACGCGGCGCACGTATCCCGCCCGGACCAACAGCTTGTGGCTGGGTACCTCGGCGTCCGCGGGGTCATCGCGCAGGGTGCGCAGGAACAGGGTCGACATGCGTGTGATCACGACTGTCACCTTAACGCCGCCTCCGGCGCCACCTCTCCGCGGCGGCAGGTGGGCGCGCGATACGGTTCTGGATGTGTTGATCGTGCTGCCTCCCTCCGAGACCAAGGCCGAGGGTGGCCGCGGCGCCGCCCTCGACCTCGACCAGTTGTCGCTGCCCACCCTGACCCCGATCCGGCGCAAGCTCGCGGACGCGCTGGTGACGCTCGCCGCCGACAGTGAGGCAAGCCAGCAGGCGCTCGGTCTCGGGGTGTCCCAGATCGCCGAGATCGAGCGGAATGCGCAGTTGTGGTCGTCGCCGACCCGCCCCGCCATCGAGCGCTACACCGGCGTGCTGTTCGATGCGCTGGATCACTCGACGTTGACGAGGGCATCGAAAACCAAGGCCTCCGAACGACTGGCCGTCGGCTCGGCACTGTTCGGGGTCGTGCGTGCGACTGATCCGATCCCGGCATATCGCCTGTCTTCGGGCTCCAAGCTGCCGGGGATGGGCACCCTCGCGTCGGTGTGGAAGCCCGCACTCACCGACGCACTGACCGCTCTCGGCGAAGACGTCGTCATCGACCTGCGCTCGGGTGGTTACCAGCAACTCGGGCCGCTGCCCGGTGCGATCACGGTGACCGTCCTGACGGAAGGGCCGACGGGTGCCCGGACGGTGGTGAGCCACTTCAACAAGCACCACAAGGGCATTCTCGCGCGATCGCTCGTCAGCTCCCGTCGACAGATCCGGGATGTGAACTCTCTCGCCGCGACCGCCACCGCGGGGGGCCAACGAGCCGAGGTCGCCTCAGATCACGAGCTGATCATCCTGACCGACTGACGTCGGGCTAGGCAGTGAGGTCGTCCGGGTCGATCGAGGTGTGGGCGGTCTCTTGTGCCGCCTGCCCCTCTGCGATCTCCTCGGGGGTGAAGCGCATGAACACGACGACGATTCCCGCGGCCACGGCAATCAGTGCACAACAGATGAAAGCCAGTCCGTAACCGCTCGCCAGCGCGTCCAACTCCAGGTCGTTCATCTGATCCACCGGACCGGTGACGCCGCCTTCGGACAGGGTCCTGCTGGTCACCATCGCGCCGACCGCGACCAGGGCGACCGCACCTCCGAGGTTCTGGGCGACCTGTGCCAGTGCCGTGAGCGGGCCGATCTCCGTCGGCCCGACACCGGCCACAACGGACAGGGTCAGCGGGATCACCGCGAAGCCGACCCCTGCACCGATGACGATGACCGGGAAGAGGATGTGAGGGAAGTAGGCAGGTGCATCCCGGGCGATGCTCGCCGCGTAGCCGCAACCGGCACAAACGATCGCACCGCCTGCCAGCACCAGCCAGCGCGGCTGGAAGCGCAACGCGAGTTTGGAGGCGATCGCGGCAGCGGTACCGAGCCCGAAGGCGAACGGGACGACGGCCAGACCGCTCTGGATGGGTGAGTACTTCAAGATGCCCTGCAGATACAGCGAGATGAACACCGCCATGCACATGATGATGGCGCCCGCGAGCAGGATGGCCACCAGCGCGGCGACGCGGCTTCCGTTCTGGAACAAGGAGAAGGGCAGAATCGGATTGTCCGCATGTCGCTCGACCATCACGAAGGCAAGGAGCGAGGCCAGGCCGATGACGAGGGGGACCACGACGAGGGGCCGCAGCCAGCCGCCGGGGCCCTCGTTCACCGCCAGCACCACCAGCGTGCAGCCGAGGGTTGCCAGGACGGCGCCACGGACATCCAGCGGCAACCTCTCCCCCTGGGATTCCCTGAGATACATCACCGCACCTGCGACGACGATCACGCCGATCGGCACGTTGATGAGGAACACCAGACGCCACGACAGTTCGGTGAGGACGCCACCTGCGATGAGGCCGGCGACAGATCCGATACCCGTCATCGCCGCATAGACCGCGAAGGCCTGGTTGCGGGGTTTTCCGGGGGCAAAGGTGGTGGCGACCAGCGCCATCGCAGTGGGCGCCGCAACCGCCGCGGCAGCGCCCTGGAGAGCCCTGCCCACGATCAGGCTGATCGGATCCCAGGCCAGACCACAGAGCAAGGACGTGAGGGTGAACGCAGCGACGCCGGCGACGAACATCCGTTTGCGACCGAAGGTGTCCCCGAGGCGGCCACCGAGGAGCATCAGCCCACCGAACGCCAACACGTAGGCGGTGATCACCCAGGCACCCGCGCTGTCAGAGAGCCCGAGGGCGTTCTGGATTCGTGGCAGGGCGAGCGCGGCGACGGTCCCGTCGAGGACGACCAGCAGCTGCATCCCGCCGAGGACGACGATCTGAGGTCCCCAGACGCGTGTCTGGCCGACCTCAGCAGCCATGTGCGTCGGTGGAGTCATGGGCAACGACGCTACCGTCGTCGGACCGCCATGTCACAATCACGCTTGTCACGGTCATGGTCGCGCATACCCCGTACTCCCCGACTCCCCGTCGAATCCGGCCACGGGACCGATGACCACGATGGCGGGCGGACGCACGTTCTGGGTCCGGGCATCGACCGCGGCCCGCGCCAGCGTCGATCGGACAAGTCGTTGGCTACCCAGGGTCGCGTTCTCGATGATCGCGACCGGCAGATCATCTGGGCGACCGCCGTCGATCAGCGCCGAGGTGAACACGTCGAGGCGTTCGACCGCCATCATGAGCACGATGGTGCCGCGCATCTGCGCAAGGGCCTGCCAGTTCACCAGCGAATCGGGGTGGCCGGGCGGTATGTGACCGGACACCACCACCACCTCATGCGTGACGCCGCGATGGGTGACCGGTATCCCGGCCGCCGAAGGCCCTGCGATCGCGCTCGTGATCCCCGGCACCACGGTGACCGGGACCCCGGCCGCCACACAGGCTTCCAGCTCTTCGAATCCGCGCCCGTAGACGTAAGGGTCGCCGCCCTTGAACCGGACCACGAACTTACCCGCCTTGGCCCGGTCCACGAGGACCTCGTTGATGGCCTCCTGCTTCATCGCCCGCCCGTACGGCACCTTCGCGGCATCGATGATCTCGACGTGGGGTCCGAGTTCGGCCAGCAGCGCCGGTGGAGCCAGCCGATCGGCGACGACGACGTCGGCCGCAGCAAGCAGTCGGCGGCCGCGGACGGTGATCAGATCAGGGTCACCCGGACCACCGCCGACCAACGCGACGCCCGGTGGGTGGGGTTCACGCGCGGCGGCTTCGAGACCCGCAGCTCCCAATTCTCCCCCGCCGAGTGCCTGCCCGATCGCAGTGCGCACGGCCGCGGAACGACGATGATCGCCCGCGGCGAGGACCCCGATCCGGAGTCGGTCGTGACTCAGCGACGCCGGGGTGACCGCTGTTCCGTATCTGGCGTCGTCAGCGCGGACGCAGAAGATCCGGCGCGATTCGGCCTCGGCGACGACCGCGGCATTGACTTCTGCGTCGTCGGTGCACGCAAGGGCATACCAGGCACCTTCGAGATCACCGTCGCGGTAACCCCGTGTGTACAACGTGATGTTCGGGAACGACTCGACCGTCGGCGTCGCCACCGGCGCGATCACATGGATGTCGGCCCCGCTGTCGGCCAGGGTGGGCAGTCGGCGCTGCACCACCGAGCCCGCACCGACGATCACCACCTTTCGGCCGGTGAGCTCGAGACCTACCAGGTAGTGATGGTCCCCGGAGCCCTCGGAACTCGGCTGCACTGGGCCTGACTGAGGCTTCGACATGGGTAGACCGTACCCACGCGGCGTCGGCTCACCGCGATGGCACTCTCGCCCGGTCCGCGAACCGATTGCGCGTCCCCCCGCAGAAGCCCGACCCGTGCCCTCATAGGAGTGACATTCACCACCGCAACCAGGCTGTCCGCCAACCTGTCCCGCACCATGATGGCCACCCGCGCCTCACCGGGAGGAAACGCGGTCGACCACTTTCCGGGCCGCCCGAACGAAGCGGGCCACACCCTCGGGGTGAGCGGCAGGATGGGTGTGCAGATACGACGCATGCACGCGTCCTGCTGTCCAACCCTCCGTCTGCGCCATGCCTTCCCGGCGCCAGCCCCACGCCGACGGCGTCGACCCGTCCAAGGCGGTGACGGTTGTCCGATGGAACTCGTGCCCTCGCATCCGCATACCGGCGTCGAAGAGGATCGAATCGGTGAGAGCGACGGCGTCGCGGTAACCGAGGGTCAGGGTTTTCCCGAATGTTGCTCGCAGCGGCAGGATTCCGGCCATCGTATGGTCGTCGAGGCTCTGCGCGAGGTACAGCAGACCGGCACATTCTGCATGTATGGGTATCCCTGCGCCCGCGGCTGCGCGAAGCTGGGTCAGCAGGCGACGGTTGGCGGCAAGCGCTGCGGCGTGCTCTTCCGGAAAGCCTCCTCCGATCACCACGGCGCCACAATCGGCGGGCAACAGATCACCGAGCGGGTCGAATGGCACCACCTCGGCACCCGCTGCGGTGAGCAACTCGGTGTGCTCGGCGTAGCCGAAGGTGAATGCCGCACCGGCGGCGACTGCCACAACGGGCGGCGGACCGCTGTACTCGTCGTGGTCGGCGCCGACCTCCAGAGCCGGTGTCCATACCGGACCGCTTCGGCCTGCACCGATGTCCGCGGCCGCCACGATGGCGGGCAGATCCACAGAGCCGCCGATCAACTCGGTCATGGCGTCGATGGCTGCGAGCGCTTCGGGACCACGTTCGGCCGCGGGGATGAGCCCGAGGTGCCGGGATGGGACGGCCATACTCGCGTTCCGCGGCACCGCTCCGAACACGTCGAGCCCGGCCCGTGCGCACGCCTGCCGCAGGACGAACTCATGCCGCGGTGAACCGACCCGGTTGAGGATCACTCCCCGGATGTCGATACCGGGGTCGAAGCTGACGAAACCGTGCAGGATCGCAGCCAGACTCTGACTGTGTCCGGCGGCGTCGACGACCAAGATCACCGGGGCGCCGAGCAGTGCTGCCACCTGGGCTGTCGAACCCGGTGCGACCGCCGGCATGTGCTCTTCGGTGATGCGGCCGTCGAACAGACCCATCACGCCTTCCACCACCGCGATGTCGCAGCCTGCGCTGCCTGAACGATAGAGCGGACCGATCAGGTCCTCGCCGACGAGTACGGGGTCGAGATTGCGACCCGGCCTTCCGGCAGCGAGTCCGTGATATCCGGGATCTATGTAGTCGGGGCCGACCTTGAACGGCGCCACCCGGTGCCCGGACCGCGCCAGCGCACCGATCAGACCGGTGGTGACGGTGGTCTTGCCGCTGCCGGAAGACGGCGCCGCGATGACCACTGCCGGTGGCGCGCCGCTCACCACTCGATGCCTCGCTGTCCCTTACGACCGGCGTCCATCGGGTGGCGGGTCTTGACCATCTCCGTCACCAGGTCGGCCGCATCGAGCAGTGCCGCCGGCGCTCGACGGCCTGTGATGACGACATGTTGTCTGCCCTCGCGTGCGCGCAGCACCTCGACCACGTCGTCAACATCTATCCAGCCCCAGTTCAGGGGGTAGGTGAACTCGTCGAGCACATAGAACTGATGTGTTTGATCGATGATCCGGCGGCGGATCTCGGCCCAGCCTTGCGCCGCCTGCTCCGCATGCTCGGTCTCCCCGCCCGCGTGTCGGATCCACGACCAGCCCTCGCCCATCTTGTGCCACTGCACGGGTGCCCCCTGGCCGGTCTCCTCGTGCAGTCGGCCGAGCGCGGTGAGGGCCGACTCTTCTCCGACCTTCCACTTCGCGCTCTTGACGAATTGGAAGACCCCGATGTCCAGACCCGCGTTCCAGGCCCGCATGGCCATGCCGAAGGCAGCTGTCGACTTCCCCTTGCCGTCGCCGGTGTGCACTGCGAGCACCGGCTGATTGCGTCTTGCCCTGGTGGTCAGACCGTCATCGGGGATGACCGATGGAACACCCTGCGGCACAATGTTTCCCTTCTGATGTGATCTTCACCTCACGCGGCGGACCGGACCACGCCGGCAACTCCCCCGGCGGTCAGGTCTGCGATCTGCACACATTCTCCACCGAGTTGACCCGCAAGGACCCGAGCGAGGCCCAGTCGGACCATTCCCTGTTCACAATCAATGACGATCGCCGAGGTCCCTTCACGCCGCAGACGGTCCGCCGCGGCGCCGGCGCGCGCGAGCGCCGCCGGTCCTGCGGTTGCTCGTCCGTCGGTCAGTACCACGACGATCGGACGCCGATTCGGCTCCTTGTGGCTGTTGCGCCGCACGACGTCCCGGGACGTGAGCAGTCCTTCGGCGAGTGGGGTCCGACCACCGGTGCGGAGCCCGGTCAGCCGGCGGACCGCGGCGTCGACCGAACGCGTCGGCGGCACCGTGATCTCGGCGCCCGCTCCGCGCATCGTCACCACGGCGACGCGATCGCGCCGTTGGTAGGAATCCCGGAGCATCGAGACCACCGCACCCGACACCGCGTCGAGGCGCTTTCGAGCAGTCATCGATCCGGACAGGTCGAGTACGAACACGACGAGGTTGCCCTCTTTGCCACGACGCAGGGCGCCGCGGATGTCCTCGGGCAACACCTGCAGCCTCGCGTTCTGACGCCGGGCGTGATTGTCGGCAGCGGCGAACACCGTTCCGACGAGGTGGATCCCGCTGCCGCCGTCCCGTACGGCGCGAACCGCCTGGCCGCGAATGCTCTGCGACGCAGACCGTCGCCCGGGTTCGCCGTTGCCGACGCCACGCACCTTCAGTGTCTTGACCGCTGCGCTGGCCGCAGTCGGCGCGAATCCCGGACCAGGAGGCGCCACGCCTCCGCCGCCGGGACCGTCGGGATCCGGATCAGGCTCTGGATCGGCCGGGGTATCCGATTGCGGCCCAGACGATTCTGCCGGGGTCCGGTCATTCGACGGGTCGTGTTCTGGCGTCGAGTCCGGATCAGATCCTTCTGGCTCGCCCGATCGCGGAGGCTCGTCCGGAGCGCTTTGTTCGTCCGCCTTGTCCATGGCCTCGTCGAGTTCTTGTTCGGTGAGACCGGGCTCGTCGAACGGGTCGCGTCGGCGGCGGTGGGGCAACGCCAATTCCACAGCGCGCCGCACGTCGATGTCCTCGACACGATCCGCGCCCCGCCACGCCGCATGCGCGCGGGCGGTCCTGGCGACAACGAGGTCACCTCGCAGACCGTCGACCTCGAGTTCCAAACACACGGCGGCGATTCTGCGCAGCTGGGCGGGCGGCAACTCGACGGAGTCCAGACCCGCTCGTGCTCGCCCGATCGCCGAGGCAATTGCCGCGTCCTGATCCGCGAACCCGGCCGCGAACCCGGCCGGGTCGTACTCGTACGCCAGCCGGCGCTCGATCACCGACACCCTGGTGGCAACTTCACGGGGCGCGGCGACGTCCACCGCCAACCCGAACCGGTCGAGGAGTTGCGGTCGCAACTCCCCTTCCTCTGGATTCATCGTGCCGACGAGTACGAATCGGGCTGCCTGTGTGTGGGACACCCCGTCGCGTTCGATGACGACGCGCCCCGTGGCGGCGGCGTCGAGTAAGACGTCGACCAGATGATCGGCCAGCAGATTGACCTCGTCGATGTAGAGAACGCCACCATCAGCAGTTGCCAGCAGACCCGGTGTGAACGCCTTCTCGCCCTCGGACAGGATCTTCTGCAGATCGAGGGACCCGATGACGCGGTCCTCGGTCGCACCGATCGGCAACTCCACAACCGTCGCCGAAGGCCCCGGTAACAACGGGCCGAGCGCGCGGACGACCGTCGTCTTGGCGGTCCCCTTCTCCCCTCGGACCAGGACCCCACCGATCTCGGGGGCGATCGCGGAGAGGATCAGGGCGAGCTTGAGCTGCTCCTGCCCGACGACCGCGCTGAACGGAAAAGGCGTCTCAGCGATGTGCGCCACCACGAATCATGGGTACGTGCGGGACACCGTCGAGCAGATGTTCCTCACCCTCGACGGTGAATCCGTGCTTGGCGTACATCTCGACGAGATACGTCTGCGCATGGATGCGGCAGATGTCCGACCCGACATCGGCCAGAGCGGTCTGCAGCAACCGGGTGGTGTGTCCCTGGCCGCGATGTGAACGCTCGGTGCACAGCCGGCCGATCCGGTACGACTTGCCTCCGTCGTGCTCCTCGAGCAGACGCAGTGTGCTGATGATCTCACCGTCTTCCTCGAGCCACAGATGGCGCGTGTCCTGGTCGAGGTCACGTCCGTCGAGTTCGGAGTACGGGCACGATTGCTCGACGACGAACACCTCGACCCGCAGCTGCAAGATCTTGTACAGCGTCGACATGTCGATGTCCTGGGCCCAGTGACGGTGCAGGCTTGCAGTTGCGGTCATATGCAAGTGCCTATCACACGGCGGTGGGCGTCGCCAGATGAGAATTGCCCTCATCGGCCACCGGAGCCGGGGTGTCCTCGAGGCGCAGCACCTTGGATGTCCAATCCCACACCTGCGCAAACAGTTCAGGATTGTCGTTCAACTTCGAACCGAGCGACGGGATCATCTCGCCGAGCACCGGCTTCCAGGCCGTGAAGTGCTTCGGGAAACAACGCTCGAGCACGTCGAGCATCGCGGGCACTGCCGTGGAGGCACCGGGAGAGGCACCGAGCAGGCCTGCGATGCTGCCGTCCTCGGCCGCCACGACAGCGGTACCGAACTCCAGTGCGCCGCCGCGGCCCTTCTTGCGGATCACCTGAACTCGTTGACCGGCGACTATCATCTCCCAGTCCTTGCCGTCGGCTCGCGGCACGAACTCCGTGAGCGTTTCGACCCGATCGGCCGGACCTGCCGCCAGCTCGCTGATCAGATACTTGAGGAGACCGAACTCTTTCGGCGCGATCGACAACATCGGCAGGACGTTGCCGGGCTTGACCGACGCGAGGAGATCGGTGTTCTTGCCCTCTTTGAGGAATTTCGGCGACCAGCCGGCGTACGGCCCGAACAGCAGTCCGGGTGTGCCACCGATCACGCGGGTGTCCAAGTGCGGCACCGACATCGGCGGGGCGCCCACCGCGGCCTTGCCGTACACCTTCGCGGAGTGTTCGGCGATGAGAGCAGGATCGGTGCAGCGGAAGAATGCACCGCTGACCGGGAAGCCGCCGAAACCCTTCGCTTCTTTGATGCCTGATTTCTGCAGTAGCTGCAGGGCCCCGCCACCGGCGCCGACGAAGACGAAACCGGCTTTGACAGTGGACTTTTCCTTGGTACGGAGGTTCTTGACCTTGATCCGCCAGCTGCCGTCGGACTCTTTTGTGATGTTGGTGACAGCATGACCGAAATTGACCGTCGCACCGGAATGCCCGAGGTAGCCGATCAACTGCTGGGTGAGGGCACCGAAGTCGACGTCGGTACCGCCGTCGAACCAGTTCAGGGCCACCGGATCGGAGAAGTCCCGGCCCGCGGACATCAGCGGGAGCCGCTTGGTGAACTCGTCGGGATCGGTGATGTACTCCATCCCCTTGAACAGGGTTTCGCCCGCCAGGTTGTCGTAGCGCTTGCGCAGGTAGTCGACGTTGGACTCCCCGTGCACGAAGCTGACGTGCGGGATGGGGTTGATGAACTCGCTCGGCGTGCGCAGCACACCCGACTCAACCGAGTTCGCCCAGAACTGACGCGACACCTGGAATTGCTCGTTGATCGTGATCGCTTTGGTGATGTCGACATCGCCGTCGGCGGTCTGCGGGGTGTAGTTCAACTCACACAACGCCGAGTGGCCGGTTCCGGCGTTGTTCCACGGATCGCTGCTCTCTGCGGCGGCGGCATCGAGACGCTCGAAGACGGTGATCGACCAGTCGGGCTGTAGACGATGCAGAAGCGCGCCCAGGGTGGCGCTCATGATTCCGGCGCCTACCAGCACGATGTCGGTTGTGGTGACTCCGCCGTCGCGCGGGGTTGCAGACTCAGACACTCCAGCTCAACTTCCTCTTTCGGCGAACCTTCAGATGACATTCATTGTTCCTTATCGGCGCCGCAAGACTGTAATGCGGTCGAGAAGAACCCAACGCCATCGCCGGTTCCACCGCTTGGGCCTACAGTGGGAAATCGTGGCCTCATCCCGCTGGCAGCCCGACATCCTCGGCCCAGACTTCTCGGCACTGACGATCGACCTCGGTGCCGACCCCGACGGCGAGGGCCAGGTCTCGGCGACCCTCGTCCGGCACGAGCAGCAGTCCGCTGTCACTGCTGCCGTTCTCTATGTCCACGGGTTCACCGACTACTTCTTCCAGCGGCCTCTCGCGGAGTTCTTCGCCCAACGCGGCTTTGCCTTCTATGCACTGGACCTACGCAAGTGTGGTCGCTCGCAGCGCCCAGGCCAGACGCCACATCACATCACCGATCTGGCGATGTACGACGTGGAACTGACCCTCGCCGCGCAGGAGATCAACGCCGCCAGCGGCAACCGGCCCCTGTTGATCGCCGCGCACTCGACCGGCGGCCTGATCACAGCACTGTGGCTCGATCGACTCCGTCGTGGGCTCGGTCGACTCCGTCGTGGGCCCGATCGCACACATCGCGATCCGGCGGTCGGCACACCCTCGCCCACCGGACTGGTACTCAACTCCCCTTGGTTCGACCTGCAGGGAGCCCCGATCCTGCGCGGTGCGGGAACCACGGTGGTGAACGCGGTTGCGCGGGTGCGTCCCCTGTCCACCATCCCTCGCAAGATCGCGGGAGCCTATGGCGAGAGCCTGCACAACAGCGTGCACGGCGAGTGGGAGTACGACCTCGATTACAAACCCCTGCACGGATATCCGGTCACGTTCGGATTCTTGAGTGGGGTCCGCCGCGGGCACGCGAGCCTGCACCGCGGCCTCGACATCGGGGTGCCGTCTCTGGTGCTGCATTCGGACGCGACGACCCTGTCCGGCCCCGGCTCGGATGGCCCGGGTCCACACATCGACAGCGCCGACGGAGTGCTGGACACCCGCCAGATCGCCCGGTGGTCCGGGTGCCTGGGAAATCGGGTCAGTGTGGTTCCCGTCCCGGGCGCGCGACATGACGTCTTCTTGTCCAGGCTGGAGGCCAGGGACACCGCATACACCGAGCTCGACAATTGGTTGCTGAGCAACAACGATCGGATACGAGGAGCCTTGCATGAGTGAGTCCACATCGGTTGACCTGGCGATCATCGGCTCGGGTACGGGGAACTCGATCCCCGACGAACGGTTCGCAGATCAGCAAATCGCGATCTTCGAAGAGAGCATCTACGGCGGTACCTGCCTCAACGTGGGTTGCATCCCGACCAAGATGTTCGTCTATGCCGCCGAGGTCGCCGAGACCATTCGCGAAGGCGAGCGACTGGGCGTCACCGGCACCGTCGACAAGGTCGATTGGCCGGGAATCGTCAATCGCGTCTTCGGCCGTATCGATCCGATCTCCGCCGGCGGCAGGCGCTACCGGATCGAGGACTGCGACAACATCACCGTCTACAGCAGCCACGTCGTCTTCGACGGGGTCGACCCGGACGGCCGCTACCGGCTGCGAACCGGTGACGGCGATGTGGTGCTGGCGTCGCGGGTCGTCATTGCATCCGGCTCGCGGCCGGTCATCCCCGACATCATCGCCGACAGTGGGGTGACCTACCACACGAACGAAGACATCATGCGGTTGCCGGAGCTGCCGGAGCGACTGATCATCGTCGGTAGCGGCTACATCGCCGCGGAGTTCGCACATGTCTTCGGGGCACTGGGGTCGAAGGTATCGATCATCGCTCGCAGCGACGCCCTGCTCCGCACCCAGGACCCGGACATCTCGGCACGGTTCACCGACATCGCCACGGCCGCATGGGATGTGCACTTCGAGTCAGCGATCGTTGCTGTCGAATCGGTCGGCAGTGCGATCCGGATCACGTGTGCCGACGACACCGTGCTGGAGGGGGACGCGCTGCTGGTCGCAGTCGGTCGGGTACCCAACTCCGACAAGATCGGTCTCGAGTCGATCGGTCTCGGCGTGGACGAAGACGGCCGCATCGAGCGGGACGCCTACGGCCGCACCGCCGCCCATGGCGTATGGACACTGGGCGACGTCAGCTCGCCGTACCAACTCAAACATGTGGCCAATCACGAGGGGCGGGTCGTCCAGGCAAACCTGTTGCGGGACTTCGATGGTGCCGATCTGCAGCCGTTCGATCTCCGTTTCGTGCCCGCGGCGGTGTTCACGCACCCGCAGATCGCTTCGGTCGGGATGACCGAGACCGAGGCGCGCGACGCCGGCCTCGACATCACCGTCAAGGTGCAGAACTACGGCGACGTCGCCTACGGCTGGGCGATGGAGGACACGACCGGTCTGTGCAAG
Source organism: Williamsia limnetica (assembly GCF_003217475.1). Classification (GTDB taxonomy): domain Bacteria; phylum Actinomycetota; class Actinomycetes; order Mycobacteriales; family Mycobacteriaceae; genus Williamsia; species Williamsia limnetica. The sequence goes on from NZ_QJSP01000017.1 coordinate 92,170, forward strand.
ATCATCGCGGAGAAGGGCACCGGCCGCCTGTTGGGCGCCCACATCATCGGCCCGCAGGCACCCTCGATCATCCAGCCGGTGATCCAGGCGATGTCCTTCGGGCTCGACGCCGCCACGATGGCCCGCGGTCAATACTGGATCCACCCGGGTATGCCAGAGGTACTGGAGAACGCCCTACTCGGCCTCGAGATCTAGGGGCTTCTTCAGCGGGTCACCAGACCGCCGACCGTAGCGCGATCTCGCTCGCCAGAGCCGCAGGGGCGTTCTGCGGGATCCAGTGATCAACACCCTCCAGCGCTGCGAATCGGTAGTCGGAGTATACGAATCGACTGCTGCCTTCGGCCTGTTCACGGCCCAACGCATGATCGCCATCGCCCCACAGCACCGTGGTCGGCGCCTCGATCGGCGGGCAGGCGAGCTTGGCCTTGATGTCACCGGTGAAGTTCGCGCGGTACCAGTTCAGTGCGGCGGACAGGGCCGGCCGCTCGGTGAGCGGCAGCACACTGTCGTCCGGGACAAGCTCCCGCAAGATCTTTGCGTCGCCGGCGAGGAGCGTGTCCTCGGCATCTGGCTTCACGAAATCGAGGATGTAGGACGACCGATCACGCTGATCACTCCCCGCCAGCGATGCTGCAATCGATGAGGGATGTCCGACACTGGCCGCCACCAATCCGGTGACGCGGTGCGGGTAGTGGCCCGCCAGATGCCAGGCGACAAGCGATCCGAAATCGTGTCCGACGACCATCGTGTATCCGACACCGAGTGCGTCGAGGATGCCGACCGCGTCTGCCGCGAGGTGTCGCAGCTCGTATGCCTCGACCTCCCCGGGTCGAGCACCCGGTGAATACCCGCGCTGATCCGGGACGATCGTACGCAGTCCCGAGTCGTGCAGTCGTCCGATCACGGTGTCGAAACAAGCTCCGGTATTGGGGAATCCGTGCAGCAGGAGCACGGTCGGCCCGGTGTCCGGCCCCCCGATCCGGACGTCGAATTCAAGGTCACCGACGGCGATGGTGCGATGTTCGATGCTCACCCGGCCAGCCTACGTGTCGACGGGTGGCCTGCGGGTCAACTCAGCGTCGTGGTGATCAGCGGCAACCCGGGGGGCACGCCGGAGCTGATGACATCGGCGACGAACTCCATGTCGAGCTCGGTTTCGACGAGGTCGGCGATGAGATCGAGCTGGGCAATCCGGGCCTGTTCGAACGAGACGTGGCCGACCTCGAAGCCAGCACTGCCCACCCACCGGGCGACCTCGCGCAGATAATCTCGGCGGAAATCGTCGTTTGTCAGAAGCCCATGCCAATGCGTCCCGGAGACGGCGCCCGCGACACTGCCCTCGGGTCCGAGTTCGTCGTCGTACAGAAGTGGCCCGGCATCACCGGCCACCACGCGCCCGTGATGGATCTCGTAGCCGCTCACGGGATTTCCCGCTGCGAGGCCGCGTGACCGGCGCAGCACCTTGGTGGCGGCGAACTGCACGTGCAACGCAAGGATGCCCAGGCCGGGTACCGTCCCCGCACGCGCTTCGATGTCGTCGACGATGCTGGTCCCGAGCATCTGGTAGCCGCCGCAGATGCCCAGGATCGGTCGGTTGCGCCTGGCGCGTTCGGTGAGGGCCTCATCGATGCCGCGGCCACGTAGCCAGCCCAGATCGGACACCGTCGCCTTGCTTCCCGGTAACACGACGAGATCAGCCGCCGCGACGCTCGACGGATCGTCCACCCATCGCACGTCCACACCGGGTTCGCATGCGAGCGCCTCGACGTCGGTCGAGTTGGAGATCCTCGGCAACCGGACCGCGGCGACAGACAAACGGGCTGAACCGACCGCAGGCGTTGCCCGACCCACCGGCATGCCCACGACGCTGGCCAGTGAGTCCTCTGCGTCGAGCCACAACCCGTCGGCGTACGGCACGACGCCGATCGTGCGACGACCCGTCAGGTCCAGCAACTGCTGCAGACCGGGTTCGAGGATCGATCGATCGCCCCGGAATTTGTTGATCACGAATCCGGCGACCCTGGCCTGGTCCGACGGCCCCAAGCACGCCAGGGTCCCGAGAAGGTGCGCGAGCACCCCGCCGCGGTCGATGTCCCCCACCACGATCACCGGGAGGTCGCCGAGTTCGGCCAGACCCATGTTCGCGATGTCGCTGCGCCGCAGATTGATCTCTGCCGGTGAACCGGCACCTTCGCAGATCACGACATCGAAATCACTCCGGAGAGAAGCCAATTCGTCAGACACCACGCCCGCGAGCGCCACCCTGCGGGTGTGATAGTCGGCCGCGCCGACCGTGCCGTCGACCTGCCCCCGCACGATCACCTGCGATCGGCGATCACTGCCGGGCTTGAGCAGCACCGGGTTGAACCGCACTGACGGTGCCAGTCCACACGCGACGGCCTGCATGGCCTGCGCCCGCCCGATCTCGCCGCCGTCGAGCGTCACGACGGAGTTGTTCGACATGTTCTGCGCCTTGAAAGGGGCGACCGACACGCCGGCGCGGTGCAGCGCGCGGCACAGTCCCGCGACGATCAGACTTTTCCCCGCATCTGAACTCGTGCCCGCAACCAGCAGAGCGCCCCGTGGCTGGGGATGCAAGTCAGGCGTCCGGCAGGGTGAGGATCTCGGCTCCGGTGTCGGTGACGACGAGGGTGTGCTCGAACTGGGCGGTCCATTTGCGGTCGGCGGTCGCGACCGTCCAGCCGTCATCCCAGATCTCGTATTCGAGGGCACCGAGATTGATCATCGGTTCGATGGTGAACACCATGCCGGGTTCGATCAGGGTGTCGATGTTCGGCTGATCGTAATGCAGGATGACCAGCCCGTTGTGGAAGGTCTCGCCGATGCCGTGGCCGGTGAAGTCACGGACGACGTTGTATCCGAAGCGATGTGCATACGACTCGATGACGCGGCCGATCACGTTGAGTTCGCGACCCGGGCGAACGGCCTTGATGGCGCGGTTCGTCGCCTCCCGCGTGCGTTCTACGAGATCGATCACCTCCGGTGCCACGTCGCCCGCGAGGAATGTCGCGTTGGTGTCTCCATGGACACCGTCGATGTAAGCCGTGACGTCGATGTTGACGATGTCGCCGTCCTCGATCACCGTCGAATCCGGGATCCCGTGGCAGATCACCTCGTTGAGGGAGGTGCAGCACGACTTCGGAAATCCCTTGTAGCCCAGGGTCGACGGGTACGCCCCGTGATCGATCATGTAGTCGTGCGCCACCCGATCGAGGTGATCGGTGGTCACCCCCGGCGCCACCGCCCTGCCGGCCTCGGCGAGCGCATTGGCCGCGATCTTGCTCGCCAGCCGCATCTTCTCGATCGTCTCGGGGGTCTGCACCCAAGGCTCGTGCCCTTCGGCGACGGTCGACTTCCACACGTACTCGGGTCGTTCGATGGTGGCCGGCACCGGCAGGGTCGGCGAGATCTCGCCGGGGGCGAGTGGGGCACGAACAGGCATGTCCCCAGCCTATCTGCTTCTCCCGGGACCCCGCCCGCCTGCCTCACCCCACTCGGGCAGCCCTGCGGCGGGCGGCAAGTAAGGTGACACTCACAAGCCGGCGAGATGGAGTGATGAATGACCGACACCAGGTTGCCCGTTCGCGGGCGGACCCGGATCACCGCCGCGCTGCTCATCGCGTTCGCACTCGTCACCGCGGGATGCTCGACGGCGCCGATCACGGACACCGCGACGAGCGCGCCGGTGGCAGACGACACCCTGCGGACGGGACCGCAGACCGCACGGCTTTCCGGCCCCGCCGTCGTCCCGGTCGCCCAGGACCCCGTTCCGACGCTTCCCGCCACCGCGAAGTCCATCGGCGGCGATGTCACCGTCACCGACATCGGGCGGATCATCGCGATCGACCGATCGAGCACCCTGGCCAACATCGTGTATTCACTGGGCCTCGGTGACAACGTGGTGGCCAGAGACCGGTCGACGGTGATCCCGGAGGCCGAGAATCTCCCGGTGATCACCGACAACGGTCACTCGGTCAACATCGAGGCCGTCCTCGCCGCCGATCCCAGTGTCGTCCTGATCGACGAGGCCACGAATCCGCCGGGCACCGTCGACCAGCTGCGAGCAGCGGGTCTGACGGTGGTCGTCTTCACGAAAGACCGCACCATCTCGGGCACCGGTCCGCTCATCGAGACCGTCGCCGGAGCGCTCGGTGTACCGAGGCAGGGTCAAGCCCTGGCCGCGCGAACCACCGAACAGATCACCGCGGCGGAGAATCAGGTCCCGGCCGAGTCCCGCGGTGCCACGATGGCGTTCCTCTACCTGCGTGGCCCCCGGCTGCAGTTGCTCGCCGGCCCGGGTTCCGGGGCCGACGAATTGATCGCCGCGCTCGGCGGTGTCGATGCGGGCACCGCTGCCGGCCTCACCTCCGCGTTCACCACGGTGAACACCGAGGCGATGATCAACGCCAACCCGGACGTCATACTCGTGATGACCCAGGGCGCCGATTCCGTCGGTGGTCTCGAGCAGGTCCTGAAGCTGCCCGGGCTCGCCCAGACCGACGCCGGCCGCAACAACCGCGTCGTGCAGATGGACCAAGCGGAGATCCTGACCTTCGGGCCCGACACCGGACGGGTCCTGACCGCGTTGTCCGAAGCGATCTACGTGTGAGTTCCGTGCGCGAAGCGGTCCGCAAGAGTACGGCCGGCGATCGCCGGCCGCTGCCGCGCAACGTCATGATCATCGTCGCCATGCTCGCGCTGCTGGTGGTGCTCGTCGGCTGGTCCGCGGCGGTGGGCCAGGTCTACATCCCTCCCGCGGAGGTCTTCGGATCCGTGATGCACCATCTGGGGCTGGACATCGGGCCGATGCCGAGTTCCCCCAACGGCGAGGAAACGCTGTGGACGGTCCGGTTTCCGCGAATCGTCATGGGACTGATCGTCGGGGCCACCCTCGCCTGCGCGGGCTGCCTGCTCCAGGGCGTGCTGGCCAATCCCCTGGCGGAGCCCGGCGTCATCGGGGTGTCTGCCGGTGCAGCGGTGGGCGCCTGTATCGCGATCGTGTCCGGCGGCATCTGGGCGAGCGTCTGGGGCCTGGCCGGTGCCGCGTTCATCAGTGCGCTGGTCACCGTCGCGCTGGTCTACACCCTGTCGATGCGCGACGGGTCGTCGTCGCCGATCATGTTGATACTCATCGGCATCGCGGTCAACGCCTTCGCTTCCGGCATCATCGCGTTCCTGACCTTTCTCGCCGACACCAGCGATCGCGAGCAAATCGTCTTCTGGCAGTTGGGGTCGCTCCAAGGCGTCGGCTGGAAGCCGGTGTGGGTGGTCCTTCCCCTGGCCGCAGGCGCCATCGGGGTGAGCATGCTGCTGGTGCGCCGTCTTGATCTGTTGTCGCTCGGTGAGATCCAGGCCGCCGCCCTCGGGGTGAAGGTCGAGAGCGTCCGTCGGATCGTCATCCTGCTGGTTGCCGTGCTCACCGCGGCGGCGGTGGCGTTCACCGGCATCGTCATGTTCGTCGGACTGGTGGTACCGCACCTGATGCGCCTGATCGTGGGACCCAAACACGTGATCCTGTTGCCTGCCAGCGTGATCGGCGGTGCGATCGTGGTCTGTGCCGCCGACCTCGGCGCCAGGACCCTGATGGACAACGCCGATCTGCCGTTGGGGATGCTCACCTCGCTGATCGGCGGCCCGGTGTTCTTCCTGCTCCTGCGCCGCAGTAGGCACAGCGGGGCGGGCTGGTGACGGCGACCGGGCCCGCGCTGTCCGCGGCAGGTGTACATGTGGCCATCGGAGGGCGCGACATCGTCACGGGTGTCGACCTCGAGGTCGACGGCGGCGAGATCGTGGCACTCGTGGGGCCGAACGGATGCGGCAAGTCGACCTTGCTGTCCGGCCTCGCCGGTGTGCGCCGGGTCTCCCGGGGCGCTGTCCGCTTCGCGGGCGTGAATCTCTCCGATATCGCCCCGATCGAATTGGCGCGCCTGCGTGCCCTGGTGACCCAACTCAATCGCGCGGACACACCGTTCTTGGTGCACGAAGTGGTTGAGATGGGCAGATTCCCGTGGACGCGGACCGCGGAGGCGGCCCGGTCGGCCGAACTCGTCGAACAGGCGTTGACCCAGTGCGACCTTCAGAGCGTGCGCGATCGTCCGTTCAGTCAGCTGTCCGGCGGGCAGCAGGCCCGCGTCTCACTCGCGCGGGCCCTCGCCCAGCAGGCCCCCGTCCTCATGCTCGACGAACCGACCGCAGCGCTCGACATCCACCATCAGGAACGATTGTTGACGATCCTCGCCGATCGGAGGCGGACGGGCGCGGCCATCCTGATCGTCGTACACGACCTGTCGCTCGCCGCTGCCTATGCCGACCGGGTACTCGTCATGAAGGCCGGTCGAATTGTCGCGTCCGGGCCGACCAAGAAGGTGATGAACGCCGAATTGCTGTCGCAGATCTACGACCATCCAGTGCTGACGTGGACCCATCCTGACACCGGACAGTTCGTCGTGCTCCCGGATCGAACACCCGGGACGGCGGGGTACCCCCCTCCAGCGCCCCGCCGACCCGAGTAGTGATCTGACGGAAACGTTCGGCTGTTGGTTCCCTCGTCCGGCCGGAAAAATTCGAGAACGCGGTGATCTACACGTTCGCGGGGCTCACTCGGGCAGTGCGACCAGCATCTCGTGGGTGACCGCGACCGCGTTGTCGGAACTGCCGCCGAGCACCACCAGGGTCGCGAAGGCCAGATCACCGCGATAGCCGGCAAACCACGCATGCGACCCGCCCTCGACCTCGGCCTCACCGGTCTTGCCGTACACCTCGCCGAGGTCCTGCATCCGCAATGCGGTTCCCGAGGAGATCACCTCACGCATCATCGGCCGCATCTGTGTGAGCACAGCCGGATCCATCGCCGGATGCGGGCCGGCGATCGTGGTCTCACGACCGACGATCAACTGGGGCGTCGGGGTGGCGCCATTGGCCACCGTCGCCGCCACCATGGCGAGCCCGAAGGGGCTGGTCAGCACTTTGCCTTGGCCGAAGCCGTCTTCGGTGCGCTGCACGAGTTCGGGTGCGATGGGCACAGACCCGCTGTCGGTCGGCAAACCCACGACATCGTATTCCGGTCCGATACCCAACGACGCCGCCGTCCTTGTCAGGTCCGACGGGCCCATCTCGCTGGCCAGCTTCGCGAAAGTGGTGTTGCACGAGCGGGCGAAGGCCGTCTGTAGCGGCACCGTACCCAGTCCGAAGCCGTTGTAGTTCGGCACGCTGCGCTCGCCGATGGTCACCTCACTCGGACAACCCACCATCGTGGACGGGCGGGCCAGCCCCGTACTGATGGCAGCCATCGAGGTGACCATCTTGAAGGTGGAGCCCGGTGGGTAGAGGCCGATCGTGGCTATCTGCCCGTCGGCGTCCGCGAGTTCGTTCTGCGCGACCGCCAGAATCCGTCCGGTGGACGGTTGGATCACCACCATCGCGACCTGGAAGTCCTTGCGCTGATCGACGGCCCGCTGTGCAGCGTCCTGCACCTGGCGCGACAGCGAGATCTGCACCGACGGTGCCGGATCCGGCGGAGTCTCCGCGAGCACGTCAGCGTCCAAGCCGTTCGGATTCACAGACACCACACGCCAGCCGGCTTTACCGTCGAGATCCGCGGAGACCTCCTTCTTGACCTGGGTCAGCAACGTCGGCGCGAACTCTGGATCCGGCGCCACCAGATCCGCCTGTTCGACCGTACTGACGCCCGGCAACCCGGCAAGCTGATCTCGGACCAGGTCGAAGTCCCGTTGCGACAACGTGATCACCGTGTACTGACCGCCCAGCCCGGTCGCCTGTTCGGCGATCGCCTGCGCGGTCAATGACGGGTCGAAACGTCCGAGCGCCTGCGCGAGGTCGCCGGCAGTGGAGACCACCGCACCCGACTGGGCGGCGAGCGCGGCGTCGAACCGCACCTCGTGCACGGTTCCGGGCACCAACACATTCGATCCGTCGTTCTCCCGTACCGCGGCGCGTTGGGCGTCAATCGTGCGCAGGGCCATCGTCTGGTTGCCGCCGAGCTTGGGATGAATCGCAGCTGGGATCCAGCGGACCTGCCACCCCGAGTCGGTCCGCGACATCGCGATCGTCGACCGGTATTCCCAGGTCCGGTTCCCGGGAAGCGTCCACGTGTAGTCGGCGGCAACAGTGGCGGTGTCCCCCGTCACCTTCACCCCCGCGGTTCTCGCCGTCATGTCTGTGGCAGACAACCCATCCCAGGTTGCGGTCACAGCGGACGCGGCATCGTCGGGTCGGTCCGTCGACGCACCCGCCTGCTGCGGATCGTTGTCGGCGAACGCGGACAGGAAGCGACCGGCAGCCGCGCCGGGGCCGTTGTCGTCAGCCGAACACGCCAGCATCGACGTGCCGAGCACCAGCGTGGCGGTGATCACCAGCAGACGGGCGGGCCGGCGACGTAGGAAACGGATCATCACCGCTCATCGTATTTGCGGCGACGCCGCGAACCCGGTTGCCACGCAGGGGCGCAGCCACACGGAGCGGAGCTCGATCCGCTTCCGCGGCGCAGGTCAGTCGACCAGCACGGTTGCGAACGTCCCGACTTCCTTCATACCGACACGTCGGTAGGCCTCGCGGGCAGGGGTGTTGAACGAGTTGACGTACAGACTCGCCGTCCGGCCACCGGCGACGATCGCCTCGACGACCGAAGCGGTACCGGATGCGCCGAGGCCCAGGCCGCGACGATCGGGCGCAACCCAGACGCCCTGGATCTGGCCGACCCGCCGCGAGAGCGCCCCGACTTCTGCCTTGAACACCACTTCGCCACGTTCGAACTTGGCATAGGCGCGGCCTGCGTTGATCAGGCCCGCGATTCGACGCCGATATGAGCGGCCACCATCGCCGGCACAGGGATCGATTCCGACCTCCCCGATGAACATCTCGATCGCGGCCGGCAGATACGCATCGATCTCATCGAGCCGGACGCGCCGCACGAACGGGTCACCCAGGATCGCCGGAGCGCCGGCGAGCGCCAGCAGCGGCTGATCCATCCGGATCTCGCGCGCCGGGCCCCAGTACTCCCGCGTCAGATCCCAGAGCGGCATGACGAGATCGGCAGGGCCGACGATCGACGAGCAGGCCCGCGGATTGCGGACAGCACGTTCGGCAAAGGTACGGACGTCGTCACCGGTTCCGATCAGCGGCACGAGATTCGCCCCCGAGAAACACAGGGATGTACCGGGCTGGTTGTTACTCCAGAGTTCGCCGCCGAGCGACCTGGGGTTGATGCCGTGGTCTTCGACCCTCGCGGCAACCATGCACGCCGACACCGGATCCTGCTCAAGGGCACGGGCGACCGCATCGAAGTCCCGCTCTCCGAGCGGACGGTCACCCAACAGCTTCAGCACTGCGGCTCCCAGGTTCGTAGCAGGTGTACGGGGTGTACCCGATCATTCTGCCAGGCCGGTATGCCTGCGGTCAGCTCACCGTGACAATCGGTGCGCCCGCCGACTCACCGTCTCCGGAATCACCGGCCTCTTCTGCGATCCGCATGGCCTCTTCGATGAGCGTCTCGACGATCTGCGCTTCGGGAACGGTCTTGATCACCTCGCCTTTGACGAAGATCTGACCGCGGCCGTTGCCCGAGGCGACCCCGAGATCGGCCTCGCGGGCCTCGCCCGGTCCGTTCACGACGCAACCCATCACGGCCACGCGCAGCGGGATCTCCATACCTTCGAGTCCCGCGCTGACCTCGTCGGCGAGTTTGTACACGTCGACCTGGGCGCGACCACATGACGGGCAGGAGACGATCTCGAGCTTGCGGGGTCGGAGGTTGAGGGACTGCAGGATCTGGTTGCCGACCTTGATCTCTTCGACCGGCGGGGCCGACAGCGATACGCGGATGGTGTCGCCGATGCCTTCAGCGAGCAAGGCTCCGAAGGCGACCGCTGACTTGATGGTGCCCTGAAATGCGGGACCGGCCTCGGTGACACCGAGATGCAGTGGGTAGTCGCATTGGGCCGCGAGCTGTCGGTACGCCTCGACCATGATGACCGGGTCGTTGTGCTTGACCGAGATCTTGATGTCGCCGAAGCCGTGCTCCTCGAACAGGCTTGCCTCCCACAGCGCGGACTCGACCAGCGCCTCGGGGGTCGCCTTGCCGTACTTCTGCAGCAACCGCGGATCGAGAGACCCGGCGTTGACACCGATACGGATCGGGATCCCAGCGTCGCCGGCCGCCTTGGCGACCTCTTTGACGCGGCCGTCGAACTCTTTGATGTTGCCCGGGTTCACCCGCACGGCGGCGCAACCGGCGTCGATCGCTGCGAAAATGTACTTCGGCTGGAAGTGGATGTCGGCGATCACCGGCAGCTGGGACTTCCTCGCGATCGCGGGCAGGGCCTCGGCATCCTCGGGACGTGGGCAGGCCACTCGTACGATGTCGCAGCCCGCCGCGGTCAGCTCGGCGATCTGCTGCAGCGTCGCGTTGATGTCGTGAGTCTTGGTGGTGGTCATCGACTGCACCGACACCGGGTGGTCGCTGCCGACCGCGACGGTTCCCACCTGGAGTTGACGGGTCTTGCGCCGGGGTGCGAGCACCGGCGGCGGTGCCGCGGGCATCCCCAAACCGATCGCGGTGGCGTCTGGACTCATCGTTGGTCACTTCCTGCTTCGTTGACTGTGGAAAAACTCGTTGGTGTGGAGAACAAAGTCTGGCGGGTCCTAGAAGGCCTTGATGGGGTTCACGATGTCTGCGGTCAGGGTGAGGGCCATGTATCCGCCCATGATCACGAGCACAACGTATGTGATCGGCATCAGTTTCAGGTAGTCCACGGGCGCACCGACACCGAGTCCACGAGACCGGCGCAGCATGTTGCGCACCTTCTCGTAGCCCACGATGGCCATGTGCCCACCATCCAAGGGTAATAGCGGCACCAAATTGAACAGCGCCAGGAAGAAGTTGATGCTGGCCAGCAGGAAGACGAAGAACCACCACAGACCGTGGTCGGCGGCGTCGCCACCGATCACCGAGGCGCCATAGACGCTCACCGGGGTGTCGGCCGCGCGCTCGCCGCCGGTCACCGACGTCCAGAGGGCTCCGATCTTCGATGGGAGCGACAGCAGCGAATCCCAGGTCCGAACGACCAGGTCACCGGTGAATCCGGCGGCAGCCGGGATGGCACCTGCGGCAGATGGGTGTTGCCAGCCGTCGTCGTAGCCGATGCCCACCATGCCGATGGTCTCGGTCTTCGGCGCACCCTTGTCGTCGACGCCGTTGACGGTCACCTCTTGCGGGGTGAGAGTTACCTCACGCGTCACTCCGTCGCGCTCCACGGCGAGGGTGACCGGATCGGTACCCGCCCGCAGGACCGTGCTCAATTCGGTGGTGCTGCTGATCTTTTCACCGTTCGCCGCGACCACCGTGTCGCCGGGCTCCAGACCGGCGCGCTGCGCCGGACCCTCGCCCGAACACGGGGCGAGCTCACCCTTGTTGATGGTGTCACCAACACAGGCGACCGACCCGACCTTGGCCGGGAGCGATTCCGACAGACTCGGCAGTCCCCAGGCCAACGCCATGATGACGATCAGCGCGAACCCGAGGATCAGGTTCTGCGCGGGCCCCGCGGCGAGTACGACGATCCGCTTCCAGGCCTTTTGTTTGTACATCGCCCGGGATTCATCCTCGGGTGCGAGTTCATCGTGGGTGGTCATGCCGGCGATGTCGCAGAAACCGCCCAGCGGGAGGGCCTTCACGCCGTACTCGGTCTCCCCGCGTCGGGTGGACCACACAGTCGGTCCGAATCCGACGAAATAGCGGCGAACCTTCATCCCGGTGCGCTGGGCAGCCCACATGTGGCCGCATTCGTGCCACGCGATCGAGGCCAACAGTCCCAGTGCAAAGAGCACCACGCCCAACGCAAACATCATCGGCCGCACTTACCCTTCTGGTGAACTTCTACGTCAGTGCACCGGCGACGAGCTGCCGGGCGCGCTCTCGCGCCCAGGCGTCGGCCGCCAGAACCTCATCCACCGTACCTGGATCGGCGGTCCACTGATCTGCGGCGGCGAGCACCTCGCCGACGATGTCCACGATCCGCGGGAAGGCGATGGCCCCGGCGAAGAAACCGTCGGCGGCGGCCTCGTTGGCCGCATTGAACACCGCGGTCAGCGAGCCGCCCCGCGTCCCCGCCTCCCGGGCGAGGTCGATGGCCGGGAAGACCGCGTTGTCGACAGGCTCGAAGGTCCAGGTACTGGCCTGCGAGAAGTCGCAGGCCTGCGAGGCGCCAGGGATCCGGTCCGGCCATCCCAGCGCGAGGGCGATCGGGAGTTTCATCGATGGAGGGGAGGCCTTCGCGATGGTTGCGCCGTCGACGAATGTGACCATCGAGTGGACGATCGACTGCCGGTGCACGGTCACGTCGATGCGGTCGTACGGAACGTCGAACAGCAGGTGCGCCTCGATGACCTCGAGCGCCTTGTTGACCAGGGTCGCGGAGTTCAAGGTGATCATCGGCCCCATCGACCAGGTCGGATGTTTGCCCGCTTGCTCGGGGGTCACGTCCTTCAACTGCTGCGCATCCCAGCCGAAGAAAGGTCCGCCCGAGGCGGTCAGCACCAGTCGGTCGACCTCCGCGGCGCTGCCGCCGCGCAGACATTGCGCGATGGCCGAATGCTCGGAGTCGACGGCGACGATCTGTCCGGGCGCCGCAGCCGCGAGCACCAGCGCGCCTCCCGCGACCAACGATTCTTTGTTCGCCAGGGCCAGCCGGGCACCGGTGGCGAGCGTCGCCAACGTCGGCCGCAGTCCCAGCGACCCCACCACCGCGTTGAGGACCACATCGGCGCCGGTCTTCTCGATCAGCTCGACCATCGCGTCCGGACCCGAAACGATGCCCTCGACTCCCGCAGCCAGGGCGACCTTGTCGGCGGCCACCCGATCCGCGACCGCCACGGCCGAACCGGGCAACTGCCAGTCGGCGATCTGCCGGGCAAGAAGGTCGACGTTCCCGCCGCCGGCCCCGAGGCCCACTACCGAGAATCGGTCGCGGTTGGCAGCGATCACCTCGAGCGCCTGCGTACCGATCGATCCGGTGCTGCCGAGAATCAGAACACGAGTGGTCACCGCTCCAGTGTGGTCGATCCGCCTGCGTCCGCGCCGGCCGACTCCTGATCCGGCGAGCCCGGTGCAGGATGCCGGTCGATCCAATGGCGCGCGATGTCGATGCGACGGGTGATCCAGACCTTGTCGTGGGACTGCACATGGTCCAGGAATCGTTCGAGTGCCGCGGTGCGGCCCGGACGCCCGGCCAGGCGGCAATGCAGTCCGACCGACAGCATCTTGGGCGACCCCGCGGCACCTTCGGCGTAGAGGACATCGAACGCGTCGCGCAGATGTGCGAAGAACTGATCACCGGACCCGAACCCGGCGGGTGATGAGAACTTCATGTCGTTGGTGTCGAGCGTGTAGGGCACCACGAGGTGATCGACGACGTGTCCCGGCGAGGCATCGGGCAACACCGCCGGGCCGCCCGTCGGCACCTTGACCCAGTACGGGAGGTCGTCTGCGTAGCTGTCGGAGTCATAGACGAAACCGCCGTGCTCGACGACGAGCCCGCGGGTGTTCGGCGAATCACGACCGGTGTACCAGCCCAGCGGCGCGCTACCGGTGAGGTCGGTCAGGATCTCGATCGCCTCGGCCATATGAGCCCGTTCGACGGCCGGGTTGATGAGTTGATAGTTGAGCCAACGCAACCCGTGCGAAGCGATCTCGTCGCCCCGTTCGATGAAGGCCGCCACGGCCTCGGGGTTACGGGCCATGGCCTGCGCCACGGCGAAGATCGTCAGTGGCAGGTCACGGCGGTCGAACACCCGGAGCAACCGCCACAGGCCTGCGCGAGACCCGTACTCGTACAGCGACTCCATGCTCATGTGACGGTTGGGGAACGCGGCGACGCCCGCCATCTCCGACAGAAACGTCTCGCTGCCGCGGTCGCCTTCGAGGACGTTGTTCTCCGAACCCTCTTCATAATTGAGAACGAATTGGACCGCGATGTTCGCCTGACCCGGCCACTGTGGATGTGGCGGGGTGCGGCCGTATCCGATCATGTCGCGGGGGTAGTCGGACGGCGCATATCTCTCGGTCGGCACGGCGTTCATTCTGGCACCGGGGCCCTGGCCGCGCAGAAGACGAGGCTTCCTGCCGCGGCGCGCCACAGCTGCCGAACCCGTCAGAGGCCATGGGTCACCGCGCACGATATGCTCTGGACGAGAAAAGTCCGATCGCAACCAGCAGGAGTAGCCGTGGCCAGCACTGAGGTCGAGTACAAGCCCGAGCCCGCAGAGGCGCCGTCGGCCCGATTCGGCTGGCACGGCGAAGGCATGAAGACGTACAAGATCGCCGCGTGGGTGTCGGTCGTCGCGCTGCTGGGCATGATCATCGGCAATCACGAGGGCCACGTCGAAGACTGGTACCTCATCGGGTTTGCCGCAGTGATCGTCTTCCTCCTCGTCCGCGGTGAGGTCCTGAGCCGTGGCAAGTGGAAAAAGAAGAAGTAGAGCCACAACACCTCTCCACCGCCGACATGCCTGCGGGTCGAATTCCGGCCGGCATTGCAGCCGCATTGGTCGCGTCTGCGCTGATCGTGACCAGTGCCTGCACGTCCACTGCCGATCGCCCCGCAGCCAATCGCCCCGACGGTCCCGATCCCGGTTCGTCCGCATCGAGCCCCGCGTCGACTGCGGCGCCCGTCACGTCACCTTCGGCGACCCAGACCACTGCGATGACGCCCGACCCCGCCCTGGAGAACAGGGACGCCGATGGCCGGACACCGCTCGTGATCGCAACCAAGGCCCGGGACACCGACGCCGCTCGCGCACTGATCCTGGCAGGGGCGGACGTGAACGCGAAAGACAACATGCAGGACTCCGCGTTTCTCTATTCCGGGGCCGAGGGACTCGACGACATCCTCGTCCTGACCCTGGATCACGGCGCAGATGTGAACTCCACCAACAGGTTCGGCGGGACGGCGCTCATCCCTGCAGCTGAGAAGGGCCATCCGTCCACGGTCCAGCTCCTGATCGATGCGGGCGTTCGGATCGACCACATCAACAACTCAGGGTGGACGGCTCTGCTCGAGGCGGTCGTCTACGGCGACGGCTCACCGACGTATCAGGACATTGTGTCCCGGCTGCTCGCAGCAGGTGCCGATCGCGACATCTTGGACGCGCAGGGGCGAACGGCCCTGCAGATCGCGCAACAATCCGGTCAGATCGACATCGCGCGCCTGCTCAGCGACTGACGACTACTTCTCTTCGGCTGCCAATTGACCGCAGGCAGCGGCGATCTCCTGGCCGCGGGTGTCTCGAACCGTGCACGACACACCTTGCGCAATCACCCTTCTGACGAACTCTCGTTCCGCCGGCTTGGGGCTCGCGTCCCATTTCGATCCAGGGGTCGGGTTGAGGGGGATGAGGTTCACGTGTACCAAAGATCCGAGCGCCTTACGAAGCTTCTCCCCCAACAGATCTGCCCGCCAGGGCTGATCATTGATGTCGCGGATCAGTGCGTACTCGATGGAGACCCGACGACCGGTGCTGTCCGCGTAGTAGCGCGCGGCGTCCAGCACCTCCTTGACCGACCAGCGATTGTTGACCGGGACCAGGGTGTCGCGGAGCTCGTCGTCCGGGGTGTGCAGGGACACAGCAAGGGTGACCGTGAGTCCCTCGTCGGCCATCCGGCGTATCGCGGGTGCCAGACCGACCGTCGACACCGTCACCGATCGTTGCGAGATACCGAGCCCGTCGGGGGCAGGCGAAGTGATCTTGCGGACGGCGTCGATCACGCGCTTGTAGTTGGCCAGCGGCTCGCCCATACCCATGAACACCACGTTGGACAGTCGGCCGGGTTCACCGAGTTCTCCATCACGCATCGCACGCGCCGCGGAGCGCACCTGATCGACGATCTCGGCCGTGGACAGGTTTCGATCAAGCCCGCCCTGGCCGGTGGCGCAGAACGGGCACGCCATGCCGCAACCCGCTTGGCTCGAGATGCACAGTGTCGCGCGGTCCGGATACCGCATGAGGACGGACTCCAGGAGTGTGCCGTCGTGCAACCGCCACAGGGTCTTGCGTGTGGTGTTGTCGTCGCACGCAATGTGCCGGATCACGGTCATCAGCTCGGGGAAGAGAGCTTGACCCACCGACTCGCGCATCGCAGCGGGCAGATCTGTCATCTCCGCCGGGTCGGCGTTGAACCGCGAGTAGTACTGGCGGGCCAACTGGTCGGCACGGAACTTGGGCAAACCGAGCTTGGTCACCGCGGCAACGCGGCCTGCGGCGTCCAGGTCGGCGAGGTGCTGCGGCGGTTTGCCGCGTTTAGGTGCGTCGAATACCAGCGGCAACGGACCAGTCATCATCAAAGCGTGACGTAGATCCGCCACAGATGCCAATTTGATCACTGTGATTGTCGTTTCCCCCACTCCAGCGCACCATAGAGCGATGACGTATCAACCGCCCGAGGGCTATCAGCCGAGCCCCGACTACAACCCGGTGAAGCCGGACCCCACCCAGCCCGATGTCGCATACCCGACCGGCCCCACCGACGCCGCCCCACCCGCGGCTGATCACCGCGAAGAGGTACGTAGACAGGCTCTCGACGACGTCAGGCACACGCGCACGCGGGCAGCCTGGGTCGGTTTGATCGTCGGCGCGCTGGTCACCCTCATCCTGCTGATCTTCATCGTCCAGAACCTCGACAGCCAGAACATCGACCTCTTCTTCTGGACGGTCAATCTGCCGGTGGGCGTGAGTCTGCTGATCGCAGCCATCCTCGGCGCAGTGATCACGGCGATCGTGGGCAGCCTGCGGATGTTGCAGGTCCGACGGGCGGTCAAGAAGGCCCGGCCCTAGTCGCTCGTCAGAGAAGCGCTCCCAGGATCGCCCAGACGACGAAGGCGCAGGGCAGGACGGAGTCGAGGCGATCCATGATGCCGCCGTGACCCGGCAGCAAAGTACCCATGTCCTTGATCTTCAGGTCACGCTTGACCTGGGATTCCACCAGGTCTCCCAAGGTGGCGCAGACGACGAGGACCGGGCCGAGGACCAGTCCGATCCACCATTGTGCGTCGAGCAGGTACATGACGGTGAGCACTGCGCCGACAATGCCGAAGACCATCGACCCGGCCATGCCCTCCCACGACTTCTTCGGGCTGATGGCCGGGACCATGGGATGTTTGCCGAAGGTCACGCCGGCCACATAACCGCCGACGTCAGAGCACACCACGACGATCATCAGGGTCAACACCCTGGCCGCTCCGTCGTCCTGCAGCACCATCGACGCCCCGAATGCGCCCATCAGCGGTAGCCATGCGAGCACGAGCGTTGTCCCGGCAAGATCTTGCAGGTAGTTCTCAGGGGCGGCTTGCAGGCCCTGCGACAGCAACTTCCAGATCATCGACACCAGCACCGTCGCCGCCAGCGCGACCACCGAGCCGGAGATTCCCCAGGGCCAGCTGGCCCACATGATCGCCTGGCCACCGACGAGAATCGGGATCAGCGCGACCTTGATCCCACCGTCGCGCAGGCGTTTGGTGACCTCCCAGCTCGCCACGGCGATCGCCACCGCGACGACCCCGAACCACACCTCGGGGATGAACACCAAGATGAGGATCAGCGAGACGCCGAGCGTGCCGCCGACACCGATGGCGGCAGGCAGGTCGCGGCCGGCCCGCGAGGTAGAGCCCTTGGGAGCCGGCGTCGCTGCGCCGCCCGGCCGGTCTGTGTCGGTCACTGTCGTCTGCCTACCCCTTCGCCACTGCCCCGCCATCGGTCATCGCATGCGATGACCTAGACCTCGAGCAGTTCACCCTCTTTGTGTTTGACCAGTTCATCGATCTGACTGACGTACGACGCCGTCGTCTTGTCGAGATCCTTCTCGGCGCGCGTCACCTCATCTTCACCGGCCTCGCCGTCTTTTTGGATGCGTTTGAGTTCATCCACTGCTTTGCGTCGAACGTTGCGGATCGAGACCTTGGCGTCTTCGCCCTTCGCCTTGACCTGCTTCACGAGATCGCGACGACGGTCTTCGGTCAGCTGCGGAATGGACACGCGGATGATGTTTCCGTCGTTGGTCGGGTTCACACCCAGATCGGAGTTGCGAATCGCAGTCTCGATCAATCCCAGCGACGAAGGCTCGTAGGGCTTGATCACGATCATGCGGGCCTCGGGGGTGTTGATCGAAGACACCTGCCCGATCGGCGTCGGGGAACCGTAGTAATCGATGGTGACCCGATTGAACATGGCCGGATTGGCACGGCCGGTGCGCACCGAGCCCATGTCGTCGCGCGCGACGATGACGGCCTTCTCCATTTTTTCCTCGGCGTCCAAGAGCGCGTCGTCGATCATGGTGTCCTCCGTTGACTTGTGGGGATGCGGTCAGGTTGTGCTGCGCGAGATACCGATCAGGAACTGACCAGTGTTCCGATCTTCTCACCCGCGACCGCTCGAGCGATGTTGCCCTGCTCGAGAAGATTGAACACGAGCATCGGCATCTCGTTGTCCATACACAGACTGAAGGCAGTCGCATCCGCGACCTTGAGGCCCTTTTCGAGGACCTCACGGTGAGTGATCTCCCGATACAGCGTGGCGTCGGGGTCGGTTCGCGGATCGGCTGAATAGACGCCGTCGACGCCCTTCGCCATCAAGACGACCTCCGCTTTGATCTCGAGAGCGCGCTGCGCGGCGGTGGTGTCGGTGGAGAAGTAGGGCATGCCCATGCCTGCGCCGAAGATGACGACGCGACCTTTCTCCAGGTGCCGTTGTGCGCGCAACGGAATGTAGGGTTCGGCGACCTGCCCCATCGTGATGGCGGTCTGCACGCGGGTGACGATCCCCCGCTTTTCCAGGAAGTCTTGGAGGGCGAGGGAATTCATGACGGTGCCGAGCATGCCCATGTAGTCGGACCGCGCCCGTTCGAGACCGCGTTGCTGCAGTTCCGCACCGCGGAAGAAATTGCCGCCACCGATGACCACCGCGATCTGGACTCCGGTGTTGACCACCTCGGCGATCTGATCCGCGACGGTGGACACCACGTCGGGGTCCAGGCCCACCTTGCCACCGCCGAACATCTCTCCCCCGAGTTTGAGGACGACCCGTCGAAATCCGGTGCGCTCCTGCGTGGCGTTCTCGGTCATGGGGATCCCTCTCGAAAGTGCGAACAGATCAGCGTCATTGACAAGGGTAAAGATCGGACAAGGGTAAAGATCGGACAAGGGTAAAGATCGGACAAGGGTAAAGATCGGACAAGGTGAAGATCATTGGTCGAGCGCAAAAAGAACCCCGGCGAATCAGACGATTCGCACGGGGTTCTTCTCACGAGAGTCAGGCCTGTCCGACCTCGAAACGGGTGAACGACACAACCTGTGCCCCCGCCTCGTCGAGTACGGCCTTCACGGTCTTCTTCGACTCCTGCACCGACGCCTGGTCGATCAGCACGACGTCCTTGAAGAATCCGTTGAGCCTGCCGTCCACGATCTTGGACAAGGCCGCTTCGGGCTTGCCCTCCTCGCGTGCGGTCTGCTCGGCGATGCGACGCTCGGAAGCGATCACGTCCTCGGGGACCTCGTCGCGGGTGGCGTACTTGGCACGCAGCGCAGCGACCTGCATTGCAGCACCGCGAGCGGCCTCGGCAGCCTCGGGGGTGTCACCGGTGTACTCCACCAGGACGCCCACGGCCGGCGGCAGATCCGACGCCCGCTTGTGCAGGTACGACGCGACGTTGCCTTCGTGGTAGCTCACCCGGTTCAGGACCAGCTTCTCGCCGATCTTGGCCGAGAGTTCCTGGATCAGCTCGTCGACCGTCTTGTCGGCGACCGTTGCGGCCTTGAGGACGTCCACATCAGACGTCTTCGCAGCGACCGCGGCGTCGAGGACCTTGGCGGCCAGCGCCTGGAACTCGTCGTTCTTCGCCACGAAGTCGGTCTCGGAGTTGATCTCGATCATCGCGCCGTCTTTGGCGGCGATCAGACCTTCGGCGGTGGACCGCTCGGCACGCTTGCCGACGTCCTTGGCGCCCTTGATACGCAACTCTTCGACAGCCTTGTCGAAGTCGCCGTCGTTGTCGGCGAGTGCGTTCTTGCAGTCGAGCATTCCGGAGCCGGTGAGGTCGCGGAGCCGCTTGACGTCAGCGGCGGTGTAGTTCGCCATGGGTGGGCGAGCCTCCTGTCGAATGTGTATGGATCGATGAGCCAGAGGTGGATCAGGCCTGGGCGGGGGTTTCCGCGTCGGCTGCTGCGGGGGCCTCGGCTGCTGCCGGTGCCTCTGCTGCGGGGGCTTCTGCTGCAGGCGTGGTGGCCTGGGTCAGCAGTTCCTGCTCCCACTCGGCGAGTGGCTCACCGGCGGCACCTTCGGGCTTGGTGTCGGCACCGGTGTTCTGCCCGGCACGTGCCTGCACACCTTCGGCGACCGCAGAAGCGATGACGCGGGTGAGCAGCGCTGCGCTGCGAATGGCGTCGTCGTTGCCCGGGATCGGGTAGTCGACGAGGTCGGGGTCGCAGTTGGTGTCGAGGATGGCGATCACCGGGATGTTCAGCTTACGAGCCTCACCGACAGCGATGTGCTCTTTGTTGGTGTCGACGATCCACACGGCCGAGGGGACTTTGGACATGTCACGGATACCACCGAGGGTGCGATCCAGCTTGGTCATCTCACGCGTGAGCATGAGGATTTCCTTCTTGGTGCGACCTTCGAAACCGCCGGTCTGCTCCATGGTCTCGAGTTCCTTGAGACGCTGCAGACGCTTGTGGACGGTGGAGAAGTTGGTGAGCATGCCGCCGAGCCAACGCTGGTTCACGTACGGCATGCCGACGCGCAGCGCCTCGGAGGCGATGGATTCCTGAGCCTGCTTCTTGGTGCCGACGAAGAGGATGGTGCCGCCGTGGGCAACCGTCTCCTTGACGAACTCGTACGCCTGGTCGATGTACGTCAGCGTCTGCTGCAGGTCGATGATGTAGATGCCGTTGCGATCGGTGAAGATGAATCGCTTCATCTTCGGATTCCAACGACGGGTCTGATGCCCGAAATGAGCGCCGCTGTCAAGCAGCTGCTTCATGGTTACGACAGCCATGTACTTCACTTTCATGTGCAGTTTGTCGTCGGCTCCCGGTTGGTCGCCGACCCTGGCACCTGACACGTGTGGAACCCGCAGCGGAGCATTGCCACTGCCCGGGACTGCCCACACGCTGTGTCGTCCGAGGTGAATCGGCAGACCGCAGGCGCGCGAAGTCACTCCCGCCGCAGCGAGAGCGCCACATGAGTCTACGCTCGCAGGCCCCTGAGACGAAATCGCTGCCGGGGCGCACTCTCGACCTGTTGTCAAGGCCGCACAGCGGTCTGGGGACAGTTACCAAAATCCATCCCCACCTGTGTCTTCGTCCGCGCTTGTTCGATTCTCATCCCTCATCGTTGACCCATGCGATTCTGGTGGGCCCTCGTACGGGCGGCAGTACTCCTGACGGTGCTCGCGGTGGCGCCGCCTCTTTTCGCGGATCTGTCTGCGTCACCCGCTCACTCGGCCCCGACGAGATCTGCCGACTTCGGGTGGCCGTTGTCACCGACCCCGACCGTCGTGAACGGTTTCGCGCCACCGCCCGAGCGGTGGCTGCCCGGGCATCGGGGTGTCGACCTGGCCGCTCCCGCAGGTGCCCTGGTGCGCGCAGCGGGCCACGGGGTGATCAACTTCGCCGGGATGGTGGGCGGCAAGCACGTCGTGTCCATCCGTCACCCTGACGGATTGCTGACCACCTACGAACCGGTGACAGCGACGGTCACCACGGGCCCGCCGGTGAGCCGCGGCGGGTCCATCGGGATGCTGCTGGCGGGTCATGCGGGGTGCACGAGCCCTTGCCTGCACTGGGGTGCGCGCAGGGGTGCCGGGGCATCGGCGGTGTACTTCGATCCGCTCGCGCTGCTCGGCAGGGTTCAGGTCCGCCTCAAACCGGTGAACACACAAGCAGCACTGAGCACCGTCAGGCGCGCGGGTGCGCCTGATCGTGGACCTTGCGCAGCCGTTCGACGCTGACGTGGGTGTACAGCTGAGTTGTCGCCAGGCTGGCGTGACCGAGCAACTCCTGGACGACGCGCAGGTCGGCTCCACCCTCGAGCAGGTGGGTTGCTGCGCTGTGCCGAAGTCCGTGTGGGCCGAGATCCGGCGAGTCCGGCAGGGCCGCCAGTACCTGATGGACCACGGTTCGGGCCATCCGCTGATCGAGCCGACCGCCTTTGGCGCCGACCAGCAGAGCATTGCCTGCTTTGGCGTGTGCAAGTGCGGGACGGCCGCTGCGCAGCCAGGTGTCGAGGGCGGTAGCAGCGGGCGCGCCGTAGGGAACGGTCCGTTCCTTGTTGCCTTTGCCGATGACGCGCAACACGTTTCGCGACGAATCGATGTCGTCGATGTCAAGACCGCAGAGCTCCCCCACCCGGATGCCCGTCGCGTACAACAATTCGACGATCAGCCGGTCTCTCTGGGAGATGGGGGCGTCGGGGTCATGATCAGGCCCGGACGGCTCCATCGCAGCGGCGGCCTGGTTTGCACTCAGGACGCCCGGCAGGGTCCGGTGCGCCCGCGGCGCCTGCAAGCGCGTGCCGGGGTCGGCCTCCAAGATGCCTTCGCGCGTGGCCCAGGCGGTGAACCTCTTGGCGGCGGAGGCCTGTCTGGCAATGGTCGTGCGGGCGGCCCCTTGTTTGCTGTGCGAGGCCAACCACGCACGGAGCACGGACAGATCGATCGCGGCCGGCGACAGTCCCCGGGCGCCTGCGAAGCTCACCAGGGAACGGATGTCACCGAGATAGGCGCGCACCGTGTGCTCGCTGTGACCGCATTCGAGCCGCAGATGGCTCTCGTAGTCGTCGATGATTGTCGCACTCACCCACACAGACAACCATCTACCGGTGTCACACCGGGGGTGCCACTCCGGCCCAGGCGACCACGGGTCAGGCGGTGATTCCGGCTTTCTCGTCGCGACTACGCTGACTGGCTTTCCATTCGCGGAAGCCCTCTTCCGTATGCCCTCGTCGCCAATACCCACTGATCGACGCATTGCCGGCCGGTACGCCGCGTTCTTTTCGGATGTAACCACGCAGGTTCTGCATCACCACTTCGGCCTCACCGTGGATGAATACCTGGACCGAACCGGGCAGCCACTCCGCGTCGCGGACCGCCGCGACGAGCGGTGCGTTCGCGCCGCCCTGTGCGTCGGTGACGGCGTCCGAGCTGACGCCCCGATGAAGCCAGGTGATCTCGGCCGTGTCCGGAGCGGCGAGCTCGATCTCGTCCTCGGGTCCGGCAACCTCGATGAACGCTCGTGCGATGGTCCCGGCGGGCATCGACTCGAGGGCTGCAGCGAGTGCGGGCAGGCCCGCCTCGTCGGAAGCCAGCAGATGCCAGTCCACGTCGCTTTTGGGCCGGTAACCGCTGCCCGGACCGAGGAATCGGATTTCTTCACCGGGCTCGGCATTGGCCGCCCAGGGACCGGCGACTCCTTCGTCGCCGTGCACCACGAAATCGACAGCGATCTCGCGCGCGGAATGGTCGACCCTGCGCACGGTGTAGGTGCGCAGGATCGTGGGTTCGTCGGCACCCAGTTTCTCTCGGAGCTTCTGGTACCCCGACTTCTTCACTCGTTCCGCCGCGTCGGCGGGAAAGACGAACTTGACGTACATGTCGGTGTCATCGGACGCCTGGAAGTCATCGAATCCGTCGCCACCGAGGTACACCCGAACGAGATGGGGGGCGATCTGTTCGGTCCGCTGCACCGTCATGGCGTTTTCTCGCTTGGCCACGCGTAAGTCCTCTCGTCGGCGGCACCTTCGGTCGAGCTGTGATTTCTCATCGACTCTGGCCGCCGTCTCCACCGTACCCCAAGAGTAGGGCACCCTAAGTCGCCCGAAGAGACGCGTACCACCGCTAGCCTCATGGGCATGCCGACAATCCTCATCACCGGCGCCGCACGCGGCATCGGTCTCGCCATCACCGAGCGCCTGGTGGCGTCGGGCTGGGACGTCATCGCAGGTGTCAGAGACGAACGGTCTGCAGACGGGCTGAAGGCGCCGCACGTCGAGCCCGTCATCCTCGACATCACGAACCCGGATCACGTTGCCGATCTGGACCGAGTGTTGCCCCAGCGACTCGATGCCGTGGTGAACAACGCCGGGATCGTTGTCGGCGGTCCGGTGGAGGCGCTGACCCCGGACCAGCTCCGACACCAGCTCGACGTCAATGTGATCGGCCAGCATGCGGTCACCCGAGCGGTGTTGCCGCGGTTGCGGGCATCGCAGGGACGTATCGTCTTTGTGTCGTCGATCAGTGGTCGCGTCGCCACCCCGATGACCGGCGCCTACAACGCCTCGAAGTTCGCGCTGGAAGGCATGGCCGACGCGCTGCGTATGGAGTTGGCCCCGTGGCAGATCCGGGTGGTCCTCATCGAGCCAGGACAGACCGACACCGACATCTGGCGCGATGCCGAGACGACTCTCGAGAGCACGGTCCAGGACATGACGCCCGAGCACAGCGCCCTGTATGCCAGGCAGATCGACGGTTATCGCAAGTCGATCCCGCTCTCCCAGAAGGTCGCCGTGCCCGCCGACTCGGTGGCTGCATCGATCGAAACCGCGCTGCGCGCCAAACGACCCCGCGCGCGGTATGTGGTCGGGCGAGCAAACCAGGTCCAGGCCGCGCTGGTCGGCGCCATGCCGACCAGCCTGTCCGACAGGGTGATCCGCACCGTGACCGGCGTGCCTCGACGTCCGTGAGGCTCACTGGCGCGGGGCCAGCATCCACCCGGATCCGCCCAACGTGACGAAACCGCGTGCTTCCAACGCTGCCAGCCCCGATCGAACGGCGCCGATGTCGAGGCCGGCCGCAAACGCAACCTCGCCGATGGTCACAGCACCCTTCGCGGGTATCGCGTCATAGACACGAAGCTGCCGGGGATCCATTCCGTCGGTTCGCTTTCCGGATCCGCCGCGAGCAGGAACACCCGGGACCGCACCGGCCCCGCTCTCCCCGTCCGGCTCGGCCAGCCGCACGATGTCGCTCGCATCGGTGACGAGTTGCGCCAGTCCGTCCGCGATCATCCGATGGCAGCCGACCGATGTCGCCGAGGTGACCGGACCGGGCACCGCTCCGAGCGGTGTGCCGAGCTTGCGCGCCCAGGCCGCCGTGTTGGCGGCGCCACTGCGCCGGCCTGCCTCGACGACCGCAACGACCCGAGACAGCGCTGCCACCAACCGATTTCTCGTCAGGAATCGATGTTTGGCGGCCGAGGTTCCGGGCGCGTACTCGCTCACGACAAGACCAGTGCGAGCGATCTCGGCGAGAAGGCGGGCATGTCCGGTCGGATAGTCGCGATCGATGCCGCACGCCAGGACCGCCACGGTCGTACCGTCGCCGGCCAGCGCATTGCGATGGGCGACCCCGTCGATTCCGTAAGCACCGCCGGACATCACGGACCAACCGTCTACCACCAGGTCCCCGGAGATCGATGCGGTGACGTGCTCACCGTAGGCTGATGCCGCCCGCGATCCGACCATGCCCACAGAGCGCGCCACGGCGTCGTCGAGCCGCGCCGGGCCCCGCACCCACAGTGCCGTTGGCTCGCCGCCCTTGGCCGCAGTGTCGGCGTTGCCGAGGCTCAGCAACTGCCAGCCCGGCCACTCGTCATCGTCCGGAGTCACCAGTCGTCCACCGATTCGACCGACTGCGTCGAGGTCCGCGGCTGCGGTATTGGTCGCACACCTGGCTTCTGTGACCTGCAGGACGGCTTGGTGCAAGGGCGGTACCGACCTCGACTGCACTGCCCTGGCTGCTTCCAATACCCCGACATCGGCTATCAAGGCCACGATCGCGGCGTTCGGTGGTTCGGCGACGGCGGCCAGATAGGCCCAGGCGCGCCGCTGTTGTTCGTCGATCACGTTCTTCCTCTCAGCTGTATCCGCGATCGCGGAACATCAGGGCTTGTGCCACATGGTCTTCGGTGGGTTGCTCGGTTCCTGCGAGATCGCACAGCGTCCACGCCAATCGGAGCGCTCTGTCGGCGCCACGCGCGGTGACCCTGCCGTCACGCAGGAACAGTTCGACCGGTCTCGTGATCGTCGGTGGAAGCCGAAAGTCGCCGCGCCGCAACGCCGATCCCGGCACCTCTGAGTTGGTCTGCCAGCCATGTGCCGCCCAGCGCTTCCGGGCCCGCGCCCGCGCGGCGACCACCCGTTCGCGGACCTGTGCGCTCGATTCGGCTGCGCCGCCGGTGAGTGCAGCGTTCCCCGGAGGGTCCATCCGAACCCTGATGTCCACCCGGTCCATCAGCGGCCCGGACAACTTCCCGAGATAACGCCGTCGCGCAGAGGGAGAACACACACAGTTGACGTCGTTGGCCGGTGCGCATGGACACGGGTTTGCCGCCAGGATCAGCTGAAAGCGAGCAGGGAACAGCGCCATCCCGTCGCGGCGTGCCACGCGAACCTCGCCGTCCTCGAGCGGAGTCCGCAGTGTTTCGAGTACCTTCACACCGAGTTCGGCGCATTCGTCGAGGAACAAGACACCGCGATGCGCCCGCGACACCGCCCCCGGCTTGGCCATCCCCGTGCCACCACCGATCATCGCGGTCACCGTCGTACTGTGATGCGGGGCGATGAACGGCGCATCGACGATCAACGGATGATCAGCAGGCAGACCACCCGCAATCGAATGAATCGCCGTGACCTCCAACGCCTCCGACTCACTCAACGGCGGCAAAATACCCGGCAACCGCCGCGCCAACATCGTCTTACCGATTCCCGGCGGACCCGTCAGCAACAAATGATGCGCCCCCGCCGCAGCGATCTCCATCGCGTACCGCGCCTCATCCTGACCCACCACATCACAGAGATCGGGACCCGCGACCACCGGCGCACGCGCTACCGCCGGCCCCACCGTGTCCAAAACCCCCACACCCCGCAACCACCCCAACACCTCACGCAGATGCGAGGCCCCACCCACCTCGATCCCCGACACCAACGTCGCCTCCGCCACATTCGCCAACGGAACCACCACATGCGTGAAACCCGCCGACCGCGCAGCCACCACCGCAGGCAACACACCCCGAACCGGCCGCACCCGACCATCCAGGGCCAACTCGCCCACGAACACCGTCGTCTCCAGCAACCCCGACGCAAACCCACTGTTCGCCGCCAACACAGCCAACGCCAAACCCAGGTCAAACGTCGACCCCGACTTCGGCAAAGTCGCAGGCGACAACGCCAACGTGATCCGTCCCTCCGGCCACTTGTCCGGATCACCGCCACCATCGCCCTCGCCCGAACCACCGCCGGCCTTACGCGCAGCCGCGGTGTTGGTGATCGCTGCCCGCACGCGATCCTTCGCCTCCTTGAGCGCCGCATCACCGAGACCCACCAGATGCACCCCCGGCAACCCCTGACCGATCGACGCCTCGATCTCCACGATCACGCCCTCGACCCCCGCGATCGCCACCGACCGCACCCTGCCCAACTTCACCTCAGAACACTCCACGCAAATGAGACACCGACGGAAGGCCACCCCAATTAAGCTGCACTGCAACAACATCAAACCGGATGACCGGCCAACGCACATCCTGCTCTGACAGCCAGATCCCAGCCAACCGGCGCATCCGCTGATACTTCGCCGGCGTCACCGCCTCGGCCACATCGCCGAACAACGCCCCAGATCTCGTCTTCACCTCCACCACAACCAGGTCCGGGCCCTCGGCGGCAATCAGATCCAACTCGCCATACCGACACCGCCAGTTGCGGACCAACACCACCCACCCCAGGCCATCGAGAAAATCAGCAGCCAAATCCTCACCCAACTGCCCCACCTCACGACGCGAACGCCGAGCACCACCGACCCCTGACTGATCCATGAACCAACCATGACCACCCACACCCACAAAACCCCAGACAACAACCCCACCCGCCACCGACCTGTGCACACCCACCACAACTGTGGATAGATCCGCCTTGCGGACGCAGGAACCCACGACGCGGTGTCGGTGAGCAATCAGCCAAGGTTGGGGTCACCGTCGTAGTAGGCCATGAAGTACGAACCGAACTCCTCCCGCAGGAAGCCAATGAGCTTCTCAATCGGTTGAGCCCACATCAGCGGCCAGTCCTGTCACGGATCTTCTTCGACAGCGCGGCAGCGATCGTCGCCGTGACGTCAGCTTGCATCCCCTGGTAGACACCGATCATCACGCGACGCGGCAACTTGGTTCGAGGCGCTGATGACTGGTGGTACGGAAAATACTTCGCAGTGTTTCGGACAACAACGGAGCTATCGTCCGCCTTGTGCTTGAACGACGACTGCATGTGACCAGTACGGACCAGCACCGGTCGGCCGCTGTAGTCCTTGGCCTTTTGCGCAGCGTAAGAGTCATTCAGCCGCTGCCACCGCTGTCCACCGTTGATCGTGTCGCCCCGTGATGCGAACACCTGGCCACTGAAGTAGTTGATCGTGGCTCGACCCACTGCATCCATCGCCCCACGTAGGGGTCGCGCGTGTCGCGACCAATGGTCGTCAGGAGCTTCTTGACCACCTCCTGGTTCTTCAGCTCCATCTTCATTTCGAGAGCGTCCGCCATGGCTAGAACCTGTCACCCATGAAGAACGCACGAGGTTGATCCTCACCGGGCCAGCTTGAGATCGCCTCACCCGTAGTGATCGACGTGCCGTCTTCGCCGTTGATCGTTTGGTCCCCGTCTTGGAGCGCCTTGATAAGTGCTCGCGCCTCCTTCAGTTTGTCGGAACCGCGAGTCGTGCCACGGTAGGCATTGGCTTGCAGGAGGCCGGCGGCCAGCTGGATGGTCAGAGTGTGAATGATGTCTGGGACGGGAGTGAACGGTGTCGTGTACTTCGTGCCGAGAGCCACGTTGATCTCAGCCTCAGCAGCGCGGCGTTGCTGGTCGATGGTTACGTCTGAAAGGTTCTGCGCATTGCCAAACCCAGCCTCGTTGCGGATCTCCGTGACGCTGGCATAGTGGCCGAAGTCGTCACCGCGAACAGGGACGGAGTCTTCGAGGTCAGACTCGACGTTGCTCAACGCGTTGTAGTACGTGAACCGATACCAGAACCCGGCTCCCCCGGCGCTGTCGGTGTAGTACGTCGTTTCCTTCTCTGCATCGATCGATCGGGTCGCGAGAACGGAGAACGTGTCGAGCGCCGGGGCCTGGCCATTAACGTTGATCGCCCGGTACACGTGGATCAGATCGCCGATCACGCCTGTGACGGGTTCTGAGCGCCCGTGTGCGTACTTGAGCGGCGTAGTGAGTGCGAGTGTCGTGTCGTTGGTGAGAGCGCTTACAACAGCGCGCTCGCAGCCCTCACGGCTGGGCAGGCCGACGTAGACGACCTGGCCTGGCACGAAAGCCTCTGTAGTTTCTACAACAAGTGCTGAAGATCCACCGTCGACTGGCGCAGTCAACGTGGTTCGCGGCTGTCCCGCGAGGTTGGTGTCTGAGAATGATTCGATCTGAAGGTTTGTCGCCATGAATTGTATTACCGCTTAACACTTTTCAGTATGGCGGTGTTAGATGGCGCGGTCAAGAGTGTCGATCGCACAGCGACAATGCCAAGACGCCGGACCGCGAAACCAGCGATGGGGATAGAACCGAGGGGGAAGGCGGCGAACATCTACTCTTAGAATAGAACCGAGTCGAATTTCAATCAATACTTCTCTCGATGACACCCTTCTTGATTAACCAGTCGGTGATCATCTCATCGTTCGCTTTCTCAAATCGGACACCAGGTGAGTCATTCACATACTTCGAGTAAGCATGGACGAGTTCGATGTCGAAACTCGTGGTCATGTTCTTACGCACTGGCTTAGAGGTGCTTGGAGCAGGCCGAACGGTGAGCTGCTTACGAGGGAACGAGTCCATCATCTCGATCATCTGATCCATGGTTACAGCTAGTCTTTCGCCCTCTTTGAATCCCCAATCGAAAAACTTAAGTTTTGCTGCGTTCTTCACGATCCCCTGATGGTGAACGAAGTCGTTACGGATCTTCCGGATGTCATTGAAGAACTCGATGCGGACATCATTCTTGCTGACAACTTCTGCCTCCGCTGCGTCACGGTTATAGAACGCAGCTAGGCGGGGGCGGAACTGTTCGTCCCACAAGCTGTGCATGTAGGTGAACCATTGGGCGTACTCGATGCCTTGGGCTTCGGGGTAGTAGTCAGTGTTCGTAGAACCCCCACCCATCACCATGATGTTCGCTCCCGAATGGATTGCGGAAACCAGGTGTTGCATGTGGATTCGACCAGGTCCGGACTTGTCCGCGTAAAAGTTTGGCGGTTCCGGGAATGCATCCCAACCACCACCGATCATCCGCCCCTGGGCGTCGTAGTTCGTGGCACGCATCGAGAAGTAGTGACCGACGTCTCGCCGGCTGCGCCCTTGGATGAACTCTCCGTGCTGCTTCTCCCACTCCTCGACCCTATTGGCGATCGCGTTGTGCGCCGACATCGACATGATGAGCGAGAGCATGAAGCTACGATCTAGATCGGCAATGATGTCGTCGACCGTCTCCACGTCGTCCTCCTCTATTGCCTTCAGAACAGGGATGACAGCGCGAAGTGAACTCAGCAGAGCTTCGACCCCCTCAGTAAATCGACGACCGGTCCTTAGTTCCCCTGCTCGCTGGATGACATCTTGCAGCTGTTCCGCAAGAGCAGTGCCTTCGATTGGTGGGTCAGCGACCGCGATCAAGTTGATCGGATCGCTGCCGACAGATACCAGGAGTCTTTGACCCTGTTCTGGGACCCGACCGACCCCCCGTAGGGCGCTCATCGACTGGAGCGTGCCGCTCGTAAGCCCCTCGGCCGTCTCCAGAACCTTCAGCCACCGTTCAGCGCGGGATTGTTTCAACATTGCGTGATCATTTCACTGGGGGGTGGCATACCTGGTTCCCCGCTCATACCCTCGACGACCCGTCTGGTGAGAACGGCAGCAGACTTCGGCGGGACGGGTTGATCGGCCGCTTGTCCTTTTGCCGCACTGGAAGATGGATCAACTTGATCTCAGACTCTCGAAAGTCACCCTTTTTGGCCTCAATCCAGCCCTTCGGGACATGTTCGCCGTATAGCTCATGCTCCTGCCCTCTGATGATCTCCCCGTCTAGGTCCTGCTTTGGCAGTTCGAGACCTAACGTCCGCACCACGTTTAAACTAGCGGCGATAGGGGCGTAGATCGCATCTTGCACTCCAAGCGGAGTCATGATGTACACCTCGCCCGGTTCAGCCGTGTAGCGCCGCCTAGATACGCTCCACAACGACGAGACAGCACGCTGGATCATCAGCGTCACACCGAGATCTTGATCCGGGAGCGACCCGGTCATGCTGACATACCACTGCGGCCCCTCCTTGGAGCCAGGAGACTTCTGTTTGTGGAGATACGTCAGCATCCGGCCAGCCGTAATCTCTATACTTCTACCAAAAGACCTCGACAGATTTATTTCGGTCTTGTTGTCCAGCTGAGGGGGACCCATTCTATGGTCCAGTCGCTATGCGGCTTGGGGTTGGTGGGTCGTGGTCCACTGTAGGGCGAACTCGGCGGGGGTGAGTCCGTG